>PBEC01000026.1 GCA_002717515.1 Flavobacteriales bacterium | reverse complement strand
CTCCGCAGCCATCGCATCAATTTCTGAAATTCTTTTGTCTGCATTTTTAATGTACAGATCCAAAATTTCTCCCGAGCCGGTTTGGTGAATCAAATGCATCCTTTTTTCAAATTCCTTTGTTGCCAGGAGTGATCCATTAAACTTCTCATTCCAAAACGCTTTGACTTTAGCAGGGTTTAATCCATTTTTAATGGGGTAACGATAGTATGGTGGTGACGTACCTTCTTCACCAAACTCATCATAGTCATATTTTGAAGGTTTTATATTTACAGAAGCTATTCCATTATTAAAATTTGACGTAACTTTTTCTTTTAATCCATAAGAATCCACAGAATAAATCATCATATTATTATCAGATAAAAACTGCTCTCTCCCTTTTTTTGTAAAATGACTGACAAACGAATAATAAACGCTATCCTTTTGTTTTTTCGTGGCGTTTGGAAAACCCAATCGCTCCAGATTGCTTTCAAAGTCTTTTGGGTAAAAGTTCAGTAAACTCATATCTATTGGGATTAAAAATTGCTCGAGCTGTTTAGGCTGCCCCCATGAAATCTGACCATCCTTTTGATATTTACCTTGCCAAAGAGACATCCCCGACTTTTTTTCGTCGGTAGGCACCTGAGTAAATATTCCTTTTTGAGGATGAATCGTTAAAACTTCATCATCCGCTACTGCATTAATGGAAAACATACCGCCAGTCTCCAATTGCTCTCCGGATGTTGTCACAGTAGAAAGACCTGAACTCAATATATCATCCACTTTCAAAGCCTCTTTTACTGCTACTTTGATTTCCCCATCAATCGCCTCTCCATCTTCATTAATAAATGTTCCCGCTTCAATAGCAAATGAAATTCCGTCTTTGGTTTGAATAACCGTGTCTTGATCTCCTTTAATGGTAAAAAATTGATTTTCAAGCGTATTACCAGCCAAATCTTCCGGAGCGATTTCTTTTCCATCAACGGTCACAGATGGCTCCATAGTCTCTGATGAAAAAGAGGTTTCACTACCCCCTGAAAATTGAAGAGCAATAACAATACCGGCAACTGCAATCATCATCCCAGTACCACCAAGTCCCCATTTGAGTTTCTTTTTCAAACTGAACTTTCGATACGCTTTGGCAATACTATGCCTTAAGGCTCTATTTTTTATCCCCTGCATCAGTTGCTGCTGTAATTCCACTTTTTGCTTGAATCCAGCATCGGATAGCATTTTCTTTTCAAATGCTAATCGTTGTGCTTTATCTAATTTTCCTTGTAGATAAAACTCTATATATTGTATTTCATTTAATTCTGGTCGCATAGCTGTAAAATTTAGGCGTTTAACAATTGTTTTCTGGCGCGCTCAAGGCATTTGTACTTTTGGTTTTTAGCCGTTTTTGGGGATCCATACCCAAACTTTTTAGCTATCTCAACCATCTTTAAACCTTGATAGTAAAACGCTTCTAAAATCTGCTTGCACTTGTCGCCCAAACTCTCGATTGCTTTCTCAGCTTTTTGAATCTTCACCTCTTTTTCCAAGGCTTCTTCCAATGCGTTTGACTCGTCTCCAAGAAAATCAGCAACAGCCTCTACTTCCCTGGTACTTTTATTCTCCCTCCACCACATATACTTTGCGGAGTTAAACAAATAGGTTTTTAAGCTGCCTTCGAATTCAAAATTTTGATCGGCTAATTTTTTATACACCACCAATATCGCTTCTTGAAAAATGTCTTCAGCCTGTTCTTTAGAACCGCCTTGACTTTTTACATACCCCATGAATTGAGGCATAATTTTGTACAGTGCCTGAAAGGCCTTTTCTTTTTTATTCGATTGAAATAAAGTAAGAATTTTTAATTCGTTCATTGCGTATTTTACAACTAAGTGTCAAATGTAAAAAAAGGTCACCCAATTTTTATTATTTATTTTTCGGTGACGAAATTTTGAATAGGTATTTCTGATTTTTTTACATAAAAAAAGGGAAGTTTACACTTCCCTTTACAATTTCTATTCATCTTCATCCGGCTCCCGCTCTCGAAGTATTTTTTTAATTTCAATTCTTAGTCTTCTTTGGTATGTATCGTATATATAATTCAAATACGATTTTGTAGATTTCGTTATACAGGTTGTGTAAATTTTCAATCTATGGCGAATGCTGTCGTCCAATTTGTGAATCAGCAAATCGGCTTCATCAAAATCCTGACAATTATCCGTTATTACCTTCGCGTGATTCGAAATGCAAATATCCAATGAATTACTTGCCTTCTCACCTCGGTCAATACACCCTTCATATATGTCCTCTACATCCAAAAAGAGATCTTCAGTATTTGTAGGAAACAATTCAATAACATCATCCGGAATTGAATAGTTCAGCTCACGTTGTTTTTCCAGTTCATCAAAATAGTTTTGATCTAAAAATTTATCAGGGTTATTAAATACATCGTGCCAATCCAAAGGTGCTTCCCACAAACCAAAGCGATGAATGTTGTTACCCAGATCGATTATACTAAACGATTTTTTATTGGGCGTGACTCGGGAACCTCGTCCAATCATCTGATGATATAAGGTTAGTGAACGCGTAGCTCTGTTCAATACGATAGTTTCCACCGAAGGCTCATCGAATCCGGTAGTTAAAATACCCACCGAAGTCAGTACTGCATTTGGGGTGTTTCTAAACCAATCCAATGTATCTCTTCGCTCCTGATCGGAAAATGTTGAATCCAGATGTTTGATGTGATCGATACCGTTTTCTTTAAACATATCATACACCATCCAACTCACACGAATACCTGGATTAAATATCAATATCTTTTTTCCTTGAGCCCTTTCTCTGTAAGCGGTAATCAATTTCTCCTGCATATCAAACCCACCATACAAACGCTCAGAGGAGCTCACTGTATAGTCACCGTTAATACCCACTCTCAATGCACCTAAATTGACATCATAGGTATAAGAAGTTGGTTCACACAAGAAACTTTTATCCACCAGATCCGATATCGAAGAACCAATGATTAATTCATCGTAATTCTTATTCAACGGTAAATTTCGATTACTGCTTAAAGGAGTTGCAGTTACCCCAAGCATATTTACATTTTTGAAATACTGAAAAATCTTCCTGAATGAATTGTTGTGCGCCTCATCAACAATTACAAGGCCAACGTTTTCAATAAAATCCTGATCGTCCTGCAAACGGTTGTTTAACGTTTCAACCATAGCAATAAAACACCCATAAAACTCTGGGTTTTCTACTTCTTTAACTTCACTGCTTACTACAAAATTATCAACACCAATACCACTCAAGCAACTTGAGGTTTGGTGCAACAGTTCTATTCTATGGGTAAGTATTAATACCTTTTTATTGGTTTCTTGAATAAACTCCTTAGCAATATGCGAGAAAATTATTGTTTTACCACCACCAGTAGGCAGCTGAAACAAAATATTGTTGTTTGTAGGACCTTGATTTAATCGTTCAACTATACGGTCAATAGAGGTCTTTTGATAAGGATATAACTCCTTAACAACAAAATTATGCTCTAAAACTGATTTTTCTTCCCCCATATTCAAAAAGTAGGCAACAAAAATACGCTTAACAAAAGGTAAAACCTAGGTTTTTAGTTAGAAATGATGAGATTTAAGACATTTTAAGAGTACTGCACTGATATTAGGGCAGTTGAAAAATCAAAAAATAAACAAATTCCTCATTACTGAAGAACAGAATCCAAATAAGATTGAAGTTTTTTAACTACCGAAAAATCCTTGGATCGCCCCTCAAATTGAGATATTCCCTGCACACCAACCATTGAATTAGTAGTAAAAATCTCATTTGCCTCTCTCAACTCATTTAACGTTAATTCACCTTCTTCAAAGTCCAGTTCTTGCTGTTTTATTGCCTTAATCATTTGTTTTCTCATCACTCCATCCAAACAACCTTCCGATAATTTTGGAGTAATTACCTTGTTATTCACAACAGCAAAAATATTCGAGGAAACCGTTTCACACACTCTTCCGGCAGCATTCAAAACCACAACATCGTCAAGCTCCGATTCTTTTTTATATACTCCAGCTAAAACAAAAAGAAGAGCGCTGGTAGTTTTTAAATTATTAAGAGGAGACATACCTTTATGGTCTCCCTCAAACAAACCTAAAGTCAATCCCTGTTTGGAGTAGTTATAATCGGGCTTATCGAATCGCGTACCTTCAATTAAAAAACCAATTCTATTGCCCATAGGAGTGTAAGTACCAGGTGAGTTCCGATAAACAATTATACGTATTCGGGCGTTGGTAAAATAATTTTTAACAACAACCTTATCTATCTCCTTTTTCCAAAAATCTTTTTCTTTCCCGATGGTATCCAGTTTTAAGTGTTGCATTCCCTTGGAAAGCCTTTCGTAATGGTCTTCCCAAAACATCAATTCGCCATTCACCAACTTGATGGTTTCAAAAATACCATCTCCATAACGCATAGAACGATTGGATGTATCGTAAAGCTTATCTCCCTTTTCAGTTAAAAAGCCATCTAAATTGTTAAATTCCATCATAGCCTAAGCAATTAAATCAATTAAAGAGTCACTAATTACATTCACATCAATTTTAATCCCCTTCACTCCTGCCTTTTCGCCACATTCAACGTCTCTCCATTTATCACCGATGAAATAGGATTTTTTTGGATCAACATTGTATTTATACAGTCCCCTTTCTATCAATAGTGAATCTGGCTTTCTACACAAACAAGCCTGCAAAGCATTGTGATGTGGACAGTAAAAAAACTCTTCAATAGAAACTCCTGATTTATTAAACTCGGACTGAATAAAATCATTAACGGCTTCTACATCACTTTTCGTATAACGTCCCTTATTTACCCCGCCTTGATTTGTGATTACAATGAGCAAATACCCTTTTTCCTGTACTTTTTTTGCAAACTCAATAATTCCAGGGAGAATTGTTGTTTCACTCAATAAATACGTGTAATCATCAGGGTCGTGATTTATCACCCCATCCCTGTCCAGAAAAACTGCTTTGTTTACCATAATCCTGTTATAAAGATAAACTTTTTGCGAAGTTTTTTACATTATCGAGTACGAGCAAGCTCTACATAGCCATTTTTTACTCGTGGACCATTCGTACACGTAGACTCAAATTTCAAACGATAGTAGTAAATTCCACTCGAAGCATTAAACCAACCGTTTTTTCCGTCCCAATGTTCATTTGGATCATCAGTTTTAAAAACAAGTTTCCCCCATCTGCTGTATATTTTCAACGAGTAAGAAGTAACATTCTCGATTGGAATCTCAAATAAGTCATTAAAACCGTCACCATTTGGTGTAAAAAAGTTTGGTACCTCAGTTAACATAGGATTGGGCAATACGCTCAGCTGAATATCGTCCGAAGATTGGCAATTTCCATTTGAAACCTCCACCGAATAATTTCCAGCAGTACTAACGTTTATAGTAGGAGATGTCTCACCCGTGCTCCACTCAAACTGCTCACCTTGTAATGAACTTCCAAATACCGTGGATTCACCATCGCAAATGATTTGATCAGGTCCTAAATCAACCGTCGGATAACTTATGACATCAACGTATATTGAATCAGAGCCCTCACAATTGTTAAAATCCGTTACAACCAATGAATAGAACCCCTCCTGAATCGGGTCGATAACAGGCGAACTTTCTGTTCTACTTGATCCATCGGGAAGTTCCCACACATAAGAACCTGACCAAGGATTGGTAGAGGAAATCATAAAGGATTGACCTTCACACACTTCGATTGAATTATCAACAAACAAACCATTAGGTGTATCGTTTACCATAACGTATATAAAATCCTCATTGGAGCACTGAACATTTGATATTTCCAGTTGATAGTTTGTATTCAACTGAGGTTGAACACTAATTGTTGAATCGCTGCTGAAATTCAAAGCTCCTGGATAACTGCTCCAAGAAAAATCTCCAGAACCCAATGACGAAACAAGTTCGACAGAATCACCCAGACAAATCTCAATATTATCTCCTAAATCAACCAAAGTTGATGCATCAACATCAACAGTTATCGTTGCAGTGGGATCCGTTAAAGAACAGTTGATCGTATTGGAATACGTTATGGTGTATGTTGTTTTTTCCGTAGGAGAAACATAAGAATTTGGATTGGTACTATAAAAACCACTGGGGTTTGAAGTCCAAACATAATCATTACCGTCGTAATCCGAAACAGCTCGTAACAAGTAATTATCACCATAACAAATCGTAGTATCTTCACCGGCATCAATAGTTGGCAGGCTTATCTCTCTAACATTAAAATAAGTAGTATCCGGACAATTTATATCGGTAGTTAAAGCAAGAACAATCTCATAGTCTCCCGAGGGATTGGAAATTGCCAAAACATTATTGTAGTCGTTTTGATTTACCCATTCATATGATGAAAACCCTGAAGGACCAACCAAACTTAATGAAGCATCGTTCTCACAATAAGTTTCCTCGTTTGGTTCATCAAAAACCGTGTTGTAAACATTTACGGTCATGTAATCGGAGTAACTGCAGCCGTCATTTGTTATTGTCAGATAATACACAGTACTCAAAAGCGGCGTATCAACAACCATTGTATCTGAAGAAATTAATGTGCCGGTACTGTTGGTCCACGAATAATTTCCCGCTCCTCCTATTGGATCAATTTTAACTTCCTCGCCCAGACAAATCGTAGTATCGTTTTGAAAATCAAACACAGCGGAATCATTAACAAAAACATAAACCGAATCTCTCAGCGAAAAATCAACACAACCGTATTCATTTTCAGCAATAACCCAAACCCACTCGGATTCGGTTAAAGAAATGTATCTTCTGGACGAACTACCCCATAATTGTCCGGAGGATTGTGAATACCATCGATAAGTATTACCCCCGGATGCATCCAAAACAGCTGCCACACCCATACAAATAGAATCATCAACAGCTGTTAAATTGGGAACAGGGTAAAAAGACTCATTAAGTACATAAACAATAGTATCTAAACAACCCGGTTGAGTATGAAGTATTAACTCAACAATTTGTTCGTCGGTGGGATTAACAATTGTATAATATGAAGAATCCCCAAAATTACCATCCCAATCGTATCCAACATAACCACCATATGATACATTCAAATTAACAGCATCGTTTGGACAGAAATAAATATCAATTGTATCTGGAAGTGAATTACCACCAAAAACCTCTACCATAAACTCATCCTCCCATTCACAACTCGCATTATTTAAAGTGAGGACATAACCCGTCTCCTGGAATGGACTAACGTATACCGTATCATCACTTTGTAAATTTGAAAAACCATCTAATTCCCATGTGTAATCACCTTCAATTCCATGAGTAAATATCGCTGCCGAATCTCCTTTACAAATGGGCCCTAAATCAACCTGGTCAAAAACCAAAGATGTGTCAACCTCAACAATAACCGTATCTCGAGCCCTTTCATCACCACAACCGTTCTGATTTAATATTTGAAGATAATACTCAGTTGTTTTTGTCGGGGAAACAATCAATACGGTATCTTCAATCACTTGATCGGATTCACTGGAGGTCCATTCATATCTCCATTCAATATCAAAAGTATCCGGTCGCAGCGTAAATGTTTCCCCTGCGCAAATTACTCCTCCATCAACAGCACCACCTACAGCATCCCCAACCTCTTCAAAGACATGCAGTATTTGAGAGGAGCAACCCGCTTCATTGGTAATTTCAACAAAAACAGAATCACCAACCTGTGGATAATGCATTAATATGGTTTGCGTAGTTTCCCCTGTTACAGGCCAATAGTATTCATCGAATCCCGATGGAGCAGTTAAATAAACACTATCATTATCTCCAGTACAAAAACCATTTACTACAACATCTAAATATCCGCATTTTGCATCAATATAGGCATATCCAAAATGACCTCCTAAACCACAATCTTCAACTGAAAACTCAATGGTCATTACCTGTCCGATATAAGGTGTTAAATCAATCCCGACAGTTGCCCAATCTTTGAAACGAATCGTTCCGTTTTGATGCCAGGTGTCCGTTTCAGGACCAGCCGTTACCTGATAATAACCACATGGCCCCGGTATTATCTCCATATTTTCATCCAAAAGCTTTACTTCAAATTTGGGTTTTTCGTTCTGAGAGTGTCCAGAAGGATCTTCCAAAAGCAATGCATACTGATATGTGAAGGCCGTATTTTCCGGAGTAACCAAAAAAGATTTTGTTAATTTTTCTGCCTCAGCTCCAACATTATCATTTCCTAATCGCACCGAATACAACCCTCCTGCTGGAGCAATAAACGATATCGTATCCAATGACAAAGGGTCATTTCCGGGGTCATTTACAACTGTATGTCTTCCGGATACAATACCCGGATTTGTTATTCCACCTCCACAACAGGTACCCGTATAACCCAACCATGAATTTAAAGTTCCTGTTTCAAAATCAGCATTGTCACAACTTTGGGAATATCCTTTAAAAGTCAAAATTACAACAAGGACAATCAGTAAGTTTACCTTCATGTTTTTTTTTTTGCAAATATAACCAAGCAAAACAATAAAACGGATAATTGGGAAAATTTTATTTACGATAAATTATTAATATTTCTGTTCAAAACATTAAACAAAGTTTGAAATAAACGCACCGAACAGTTTAGGTTCGAAAACAAAAGTGACAACAAAACCAAAAACAGCCCCCCAAAAATGGGCGTCGTGTCCGATATTGTCCATTTCTTTCTTAGCCATGTAATGGGAATATAGTAAATATAAAGTACCTAAAATCCAACCTTTAATTGGTATTGGTATAAACATTAGAGATAGGTCACTATTAGGATACATAGCAATAAAGGAAAATAAAACAGCAGAAACAGCTCCGGAAGCCCCCAAAGCATTATAATGCGGATTGTCTTGATTTTTCACAAAACTATAAACTGAGCTTGCCAGTAAAGCTCCTGCATATAATAAAATGTAGTTCAGTAAACCTCTCACAGGACCAAATATTGAAACAAAACTCAACTCAACAGATTTACCAAAAACATATAAAACATAAATATTGAAACCAAAATGAATCCAATCGGCATGAATCAAACCATGACTAAAAAATCGATACCATTCCTTTCTTTCCTTTATTTGATAAGCATTAAAAATAAGCTTCCACTTTAAACTTCCGTCTTGAAATGCTTTGTAAGAAGCAAGAGCAGTGATGCCAATTATTATATAGGTTATATATGGATTCATCTTAAGAGAAGAATAAAGATAACGAACCTGTAAGGTTCAACATCCAAAATTGAAATTAATTCTTATCAAAATCAAGATCTTTTTTTTCTTCATCACGTGAATAAGCCGAAGAATAGGTTGCCGTGGGAATGTTACGTAAAAAGCCTTTTCTTGATGAACCTCCACCAAAAGTCCAAGAAGACCTCCCTTGAATGTAATAAAGATCTTTCCATATCACCCCCGCAAAACCACCGTATAATTGAGCCATAATAATTCTTAAACCAATGCCATCTCCCTTTTTAATTTGATTACGCGCAACAGATTTTAATGAGTGATTAAAAATTAAATGGCAAATTAACCACACTGGAGCCGCTACAATATTACCAACGAATAAGCCCACAAAAACCGAAAGCGTCCAACTGTAATCAATGCTTAATACACAAACAGCAGCGTAAATAATGGATAGATAAATTGCAATGTCCCACAAATAAGTGATTTTTGTGTAGATATCCATTCTTGCAAATGCCGTTCGTACGATATTTTTACCGAACGATTTTATCAATAAAATGTCGTGAATTTTCCTTTTGTAATTTTTTATGGACGTTTTACCCTTTTTGGCAACGTTGTAAAATTTCTCTACCTCGCTTCTTTCCCTGAGAAGAAACTTACCATTAAACTCCTCAATTCTTTCGATCCAAAGCAAGACGGTTAAGTAAGTAAAATTACCCTCGACATTATAAAGTAACACCTCATCACTCCCTTTTTGTTTTTTTGCCCACTTTAAAAAGAAAGGAACGTTAATGAGAAATGAAGCGATAAGAATTAAAGCCAAGATTACAGCTCTGTAAAATTTAGAAACATTTTCCGGATTTTTATACTTCGGTTGATCCATATTACCAACATCAACAAAAGAAGCATCTGCGAGAATTGAAGGAAATTTAAAATCAAAGGATCCATAGATTGTCGCAAAATCATACGAAAACATTTGAGCTTTGGAAGCATAACAACCAATCAAAAGAATCAACAAGACTAATATTTTATAATTTTTCCACATAATCACCAACTTCCGCCAGCTCCACTCCCTTTAAAATCTTTAAAAACTATTTTTGTTTGACCATTTTTTATTGACACATCTGTAATGAGCATTAATGCTTTTTTAGGGATTGGAATGTTTGACCAAAAAGCCCCATAAAACCCTCTGAGTTGAGCACTTACAATGTGCCAATAACCAGCATGTCCCTTCTTAACTTTAAGAATTTCGATAATTAATTTAAATATTAAAGTGAAAATATAATTAATCAATACCCAATAAACAACCCCAATGAAAAGTGCTGTTGCAATTCCTAAAAAAAAACCTCCAATTAAACTATTCAACTCGATGACCCAAAATTTAATGGAAAGAATCGTTGAGATAATAACTTGTGAGAGCTGACCAAATATTAATAATTTTGTGTTTTTATGCATCCTTTTAAAGGCTGTTTTATACCCCCTTTTACCAAATGAATTCGATAAAACCTGATTCGTTAATATCGATTTGTAATAACTGATTTTAAAACCCAACATTCTGGCTTTTTTTTCATACAAATCAACTCTTTCTCTCAGTTTTAATAATCGTAACCCTCTTTCATTTTCAATACGCTCAATCCATAAATTAAGATTAAAGCGAGTAAAATTCCCCCTGATTTGATAAAGCAGTATTTCAGAGTTAAGCGGCTGCTTTTTCACCCAATACCCAAAAGGGATTAAGTAAAGTAAATTTAAAAGAGTAAGTAAAAAATTATTCTCAAAAAATTCTTTAATAAATAAAACATCATCCCGAGAAAGTGGTTTTGAACTACTTCCGTAGCCAACTAAACCTGCCTTAGCCTCAAAAAAGGAACAAAACAAAAAAATACAAACAGAATATTTAATAATATTTTTCATAATCACCAACTTCCGCCGGCTCTACCGCCACCAAAATTACCTTCTCCACTACTATTATCACTCTCAAAACCAGAAGATATACCACCATAATATCCAGTAGAGGACTCTGAAATCCATGTTAAGCTCCCTTCGGCCCAATAAATATCTTTCCACAAGTAACCTCCTGTAAATGCCCAAAATTGCGCCATTGCAATTCGAAAAGGAATCGAACTTACTTCTTTTATTCGTTTATTAGTTGCATATCGTAAAACATTATTAAAAGCTGAATGACACATCAACCAAACAATACCTGAAGGGAAAATCCCAAGAAGCAAAGCAGCAAAAACAGCTGCAAGAAGACCAGCACCTGCGGCATTGGCAGCTACAACAATACAATTTAAAATAGATAAAATAATCATCACATCCCATATAGCAACCACCTTAGTATAAACCGGCATTCTGTGAATGGATTTTAGTATTTTTGGCTTCCCAAAGGATTTCTCTTTTAGCAACCTGTAAATCACTGAACGATAAATCTTAAAAGATTTTTTTTGTTCCCTGGAAAGATTAAAATATCGTTCAATCTTCCTTCGTTCAACTTTCAAATCCTGATTGGTAGCCCTTTCAATTCGGGCAATCATATCCAAAACATTCAAATACGTAAACTTTCCTCTAACCATGTAGAGGTACACTTCGTTGCTCGGATTTTGCTTTTTCAGCCAGTAAATGTAAAAAGGGATATTCAATAAGAAACCTATTGGAATCAATACAGCAAGGTACAAAGCATATTCAAAAGGAATCAAATTCAAATAAATTTGTAGTTAAATGCAACAAATTGAATTACCAGCTTCCGCCAGCTCCACCGCCGCCGAAACCGCCGCCACCGAAACCACCAAATCCGCCACCGCCAGAATTGAAATCATCCCAACCTCCACGATTCGAACTTCCTCCTATTCCACCGAATAAACTTCCCATCATAAAAGCACTCCAAAATCCAGTACCGTTAGTTTGAGCATAACTCCTCGACGAAAAAATTCGAGCTAAAAGGTAAAAAACGCCAACAAGAATCAATAGATACAATGCACTTCCACCTCCTTTATTTCGCTTCCTAACATTATTTTCATAAGCTTGATAGTTGTATTCTTTTTTTGCTAGAGAAACGAGTACATCCAAGGCAGCATCCACTCCCTTATAGAATTGCCCATTTTTAAAATTTGGAATCATCTCATTTTCAACAACTAATTTTGCCGTTGCATCTGGGATTACCCCTTCCAAACCATATCCTGGAGCAATAAAAGTTCTTCGCTCACCTTTTCCTCCTGTCGGTTTGATAAGGATTATAATACCATTATCTTTTCCCTTTCTACCAACTCCCCAGGTGTCGCCTAATTCTGTAGCATACATTGCATTGTCCATGTCGCATAAATCATTGACAACCACAACTACAACTTGATTCGATGTATTTTTGCTGATTTGAATAAGCCTTTCGTTTAAGGCACTTTCTTCAGTAGGTGAAAAAATATCGGATTTGTCATATACAAGACTGTCATTTGATTCATTCCTTTGAGGAAAACAATCGTTTTTAGCTTCAGAAATAAGTCCTGAAAACAAACACAAATAAAGAAGAAAACCAATTATTTTAAAGTTCATCATCAAAAGAAATTTCATTGTCCAATTCATTTACATCGTCTTCCTGATAAGGAAAGTGTGCCTTTAACTGCTCGCCTGCTTTTATAATCCCCGAAGACAAACCTTCAGCAAAATCTCCCTTTTTAAAGTTTTCAATCACCTCAGATTTTATTTCCTCCCAAAAATTTTCGGGTACTTTTTGATTAATCCCGGCATCTCCCAAAATAGCAAACTTCTTATCCTGAACCGCCAGATAAAACAAAACACCATTCCGTTGCTCGGTTTTTTGCATTTCCAATTTTTCAAAAACATAAGCAGCTCTGTCCAGCACATCTCCTTTACATTTGTCATCGAGATGAACCCGTACTTCACCTGAAGTATTCAATTCCGCTGTTTCAATTGCAGCAACAACCTGTTTCTGCAATTCTTTTGTAAACAATTCTTTTGCTTTCATTTAAAATTGAACTTTATATGCTTTTTCTGCTCCTTTTTCCGACTCGAAACTTCCTTTTTTAGTAAACTCATCTTCTTCTGCCAACCACCCTAAATACATTTTTCTCCAAAAGCCTCTTATGAACGTATTGTATTCTTTTACAGTATCATTATACCGCTGACGAGCAACATTAATTCTATTTTCTGTCCCCTCCAATTGCGCCTGCAATTGCAAAAAATTCTGGTTGGATCTCAGTTCAGGATAACGTTCTTGTACAAGCATAAGTTTTGATAAGGCTTGTGTTAACCCCGATTGTGCCTGCTCAAAAGCTTTAATGTTCTCTGGTTTTAGATTACTGGCATCTATCGTTACTTTTCCAACAGAAGCCCTAGCCTCCGTTACACCAATCAAAACCTCTTTTTCCTGAGCGGCAAAACCCTTCACTGTTGAAACCAAATTTGGAATCAAATCCATTCTTCTTTGATAAGTTGCTTCTACATTTCCCCATGCTTGAGAGGTCGTTTCCTGGTATCCAACTGCTTTGTCATAAGTTCCAGTTGCTTTAAAAAACATGCTTATACCAATGATTACAACTAAACCTACTACAGATAATATTATTATACTTGATTTTTTCATTTCTTTTTTTGTTTAAATATAGAAAAAAACATCCCGCACGAGGCGGGATGAAATTGTTTTTGTTATTCTATGATTTCAATTGAGCGATTTACAAAGTCCGTCAGCTCTTTTCCTTTTAACAACCCTACCGACAATAGGGCCAAATCGGCAGCTTGCTTCGCCAGTTTTTGTTGCGTTTCGCTATCATCTTCCTTGAGAATTTTTCCTACCAAAGGATGATTCGAATTTACAACCAGGTTATAGGACTCTGGGAAATTACCCATCATACCGCCTTGACCACCTACACGTTGCATCTCTACCATTCTTCTCATGAACTCACTTTGCGTAATTTGAATTGGTGCATCCTGCTCACTTAAACTTTCGAATTGAACCGTATATGTTTGTGTATTGACTACACCTTCAATTACCGGCTTTAATTTTTCCTCTTCTTCTTTTGAAAGTTTACTTGGAATCTCCTCATCCTTAGCAATTAACTTATCAATCGTATCGGAATCAATTCTTGCAAACGTTACATCCGTTAAATCCTGTTCCAGCTTGTTCGCCAAGTGAGAACTAAGTGCCGTATCCATTACCAATACATCGTATCCTCTTTCCTCTGCTTTTGCAATAGCGGAATGATGAGCCTCTGCATCGTGTGTATACAATATAACCGTTTTCTTATCCTTGTTTTCCTGAGTAACCTTAATTTTCTCAAGGTATTCATCAATTAAAAAGAACTCTTCTTTCACGTTTTTATACAGCATGAATTTCTTTGCTTTTTCGGCAAACTTTTCATCGCTCAGCAATCCAAATTCGATGAACACTTTAATGTCGTCCCATTTCTTTTGGAATTCCTCTCTGTCCTTAGTTGCCAATTGCTTTAATTTATCAGCAACCTTCTTGGTAATGTGCGAAGAAATTTTCTTTACATTTTGATCCGACTGCAAATAGGATCTGGAAACGTTCAAAGGAATGTCTGGTGAATCGATAACCCCATGCAATAACGTTAAGAAATCAGGAACAATACCTTCTACCTGATCGGTTACAAAAACCTGATTGCAGTACAACTGAATTTTGTTCTTCTGAACCTCCATGTTGTGACTCAACTTAGGGAAGTACAATACTCCTGTTAGGTTGAAGGGATAATCAACATTCAAATGAATGTGAAATAAAGGTTCTTCAAAAGACATTGGATACAATTCTCTGTAAAAGCTTTTGTAATCTTCATCTTTCAAATCTGCCGGTGCTTTGGTCCATGCAGGGGAAGAATTATTAATAATATTATCTACTGTAATTTTCTCAGGTTCTGGAGCTTCCTCACCTTCTTTTACCTCTGGTGCAGGTAATGTTTCTTCTTTTGTACCAAACTTTACATCAACAGGTAAAAATTTACAGTACTTGGAAAGCAACTCGGAAATTTTATGTTCTTCAAGATAGTCCTTGGAATCTTTAGAGATATGAAGTACTATATCCGTACCTCTGGTTTCTTTTTCTTCTTCTGTTAATTCGTAATCGGTACTTCCTTCACAAATCCATCTTGCCCCCGATGCACCTTTCTGATAGGACTTTGAATAAACCTCAACCTTATCAGCAACCATAAAGGCAGAGAAAAATCCTAAACCAAAATGCCCAATAATTCCGTCGGCCTTGTCTTCATATTTTTGAACAAACTCTTCAGCACCTGAAAAAGCAATCTGAGCAATATACTTTTCAATCTCTTCACCGGTCATTCCTAAACCATTATCACGAATGGTGAGCGTTTTTGCTTTTTTGTCTGCAATTACCTCAACTTGAAGTTCACCAATATCTCCTTTTGCTTCTCCCATAGAAGAAAGTGCTTGTAATTTCTTACACGCATCCACCGCATTGGAAACAAGTTCTCTTAAAAAGATTTCTTGATCGGAATATAAAAACTGTTTAATGATGGGAAAAATATTTTCCGCCTGTACATTAATATTACCTTGTGCCATTTTTAAATATTTTGTTTGGCACCAACTTATCAATTGAAGTGCCAATAATTAATACCTGACAGATTGTACAAATTTTCATTGCCATCAACTGACAAGACATCCGATAAAAAGACAACTACTGCCATTTTTTTATCCAAAACGTATTAATTTTTAATAATAACGACCTATTTTCCAATATTTAAATAAAATCTATTGCATAATACCAAGGCAATTAGTTAAATTAGGGGGTTCCATAATTTCTCTTGAGGAATGGTAAAAACAAAAATTAAAATAAATAAAACAAAATCCTCCCGATTGAACGATGTCAACTTTGACAATATTCAGTTCGGTAGAGTTTTCTCTGACCACATGTTTGTGGCCGACTACGCAGATGGAGAATGGAAAAATTTTGAAATTTTACCGTTTCAAAACCTGGACTACAATCCGGCCTTCAATTCGCTCCATTACGGACAATCTGTTTTCGAAGGAATGAAGGCACATTTGGATTCCGACAATAATGTTGTACTCTTTCGTCCTATGGACAACTTCGCACGACTTAATCGTTCCTGTGAAAGACTTTGTATGGCAACTATTGACCCTCAAATTATGCTGGACGGTCTTTCCGAACTTGTTAAAATCGATAAAGAGTGGATTCCTAAAACAGAAGAGGGTGCCCTTTACATACGTCCTTTTATTTTTGCTACGGATCAGTATATTGGCGTAGCTCCCTCTGAGACATATAAAATGGTGATTTTTACATGTCCTGTAAATAAATACTATGACACTGCCGTTAAGGTTAAAGTAGAAGACGTATATTCAAGAGCCGCATCTGGAGGTACAGGGTTTGCAAAAGCCGCAGGTAATTATGCAGCTTCTCTTTTACCAGCTAAAATTGCGAAAGAAGAAGGGTATGATCAGCTTATCTGGACGGATTCCATAGAACACAAGTACATAGAGGAAAGTGGAACGATGAACCTAATGGTAATCATCGACGGAAAAATAATAACTCCTCCTGCAGGAGAAACCATCCTTGGAGGAATCACTCGAAAATCGGTTATTGATATTGCTCGTGATCTTGGATACCCTGTTGAGGTAAGACAAATTTCTGTAGATGAAGTAATCGAAGCTCAACAAAACGGAACGTTGGAAGATATGTTCGGTACAGGTACTGCTGTAACCATAACGCACATCTCTGGATTTGGTAGAAGTGGAGTTGATTACAACCTACCTCCCGTTTCTGAAAGAAAGATTTCTTCTCACCTTAAAAATGAGCTTGAAGCCATAAAACGAAACAAAAAAGATACTTATCCTGAGTGGCTTGTAATTGTTAAGTAATTGACTTTAAATAAAATACAAAAAGCGACTCAACTTTGAGTCGCTTTTTTTATGCATAAAAGTGCAGTTTGAAAAAATCAAAAACACTAATAACAAGCAAAACATAACCCTAAAAACAAAGACAAAAACCAATTTTGTGTCGACCAATCATTTTCTATCTTCGACGTACATATTTAAGCCGAAATTTAGGCGTGTATTTCGTAGATTATAACAAACCGTTCGTCGATTAAAAGCATACTTTATAACAAAAACGTCACTAATCATCGAATATAAACACCTTTCGTAACCCAATAGCATATAAATAGTAGTACCCTTAAACTAATTTGTTATGAATAGAAGTATTATCACAACGAGTTCATTAATCAGGAAGTATAAGAAAAAACCATTTTCTGTATGCCTGATAGAAGACAATAAGTTATATCTTCAAGGGCTTGTTCATCAGATTAAAAACAGTATTCCCAATATCAAATTAAGTGGGTTCTCAAGATCATCTACTTTTATGCAAAACCTAAGGCATAAGCCAGAAATTGCAATAGTGGATTTTAATCTCGATGAGCGAAGTGAAATTGAAGGAATTGAACTTATCAAGGAGTTGAAAGCACAATCTCCGAAAACAAAAATTATTGTATTAACAGGTGAAAAAAGTAAATTCATAGAAGAAGAGTGTAGAAATGAAGGTGTGTTTGACTATGTCATAAAGGAAGACAAAGCCATTGAAACCATAGCAGAAGAAATCAAATCCATTATGGGCGATTTACTGAAGAGCATGGAAAAGAGAGCGTTTCAGAACCGAGTTCGACTGATGGTTGGTTTTGCAGTTACCATAATATTAATCCTTATTTATTTAAATGTTTTTAACCCGAGAGCATTGGAGTAAATTCATAATGTTATCTTTGCCCTGAATTTTGGGCTATGAACAAAAGGATTGAAATTTTAAAATATGTAGTCAGTGACTATTTTACAAGCGGGATTGCCTGGCTACTGTTTTTTATTTTTAGAAAAAAATTCATTGAATACCCTTTCGAAATTACGTGGGATGTTGCCACTTCGAATCAAAAATTTTGGTTCGGAGTGTTTTTTATTCCAATAGGTTGGGTAATTCTTTACGGTGTACAAGGACTATATCATAACGTTTACAGAAAATCACGACTTAAGGAATTTACTCAAGTTTTTATCTCTTGTATTATTGGTTGTTTAGTCATTTTTTTTCTTTTCGTACTGGACGATATCAACAACAATAACTATACCTCCTATTATAAAAGTATTGGCTTCCTTTTCACTGTTCAATTTTTATTAAATGGTATTTTTCGATACAGCATCACAACTCACTCTGCACGAAAAATTCACAACAGGCTAATTGGATTTAACACACTTATAATTGGCGATAATGAAAAGGCAAAAAAACTATACATTGAATTAGAAAACGCTAAAAAGTCTGCAGGATATAAAATCCTGGGATTTTTAAACGTAGCTTCCGGAAGAGATAAATACATTCTTTCTGAATATACACAACATCTTGGTTCATATCAGGAAGCAAACAACATTATAGCAGAAAAAAATATTGAAGAGGTTATCATTGCTCTTGAATCGAAAGAACATGAAATCATACAAAACATCATTACGAACCTTCAGGAATCAGATGTAAAAATCAAAATCATTCCTGACTTATATAATATATTGACCGGGCAAGTAAAAATGAACTCCATTTTACACGCTGCACTTATAGAGATTAATATTGGTCATCTTTCCTCATGGCAAACTTTTGCAAAACGAATTATTGATATAGTTGCCTCTTGTTTGGTTCTTACCATTGGTGCACCTATTTACTTAATTTTAGCCCTTCTGGTAAAAATAAGCTCAAAAGGCCCGATTTTATTTTATCAGGAGCGAATAGGGCTTAGAGGAAATCCATTCAACATCATAAAATTTCGTTCCATGTATGTTGACGCTGAGAAAAACGGACCCGCACTTTCAAAAGAAAAGGACTCCAGAATAACCCCAGTAGGTCGTTTTTTACGTAAATCCAGACTGGATGAAACACCACAATTCTGGAACGTACTAAAAGGTGATATGAGTATGGTTGGTCCTCGCCCAGAGCGTGCGTTTTTCATTGATCAAATCATTCAAAAAGCGCCGCAGTACAAATATTTACACAAAGTTAAGCCCGGTATAACTTCATGGGGACAAGTTAAATACGGTTACGCGGAGAATGTCGATGAAATGATTGAGCGTTTAAAATTTGACCTTATTTACATGGAAAACCGATCTATTCTGGTTGACTTTAAAATCTTAATCCATACTGTTCTCGTTGTAATACAAGGTAGAGGGAAATAGTCGTTAAATAAAAACAGCAAACCCATTCAAAAAACCCTTATTTACTAATTCCCAACCAATTCCAAAGCTCTTTTAATCGGAATCCTTTTTCCATTTACTAAAGCAACTACAAAACAATCTTTACCTCCATAATTAACAACCACTTGTCGAAGATTATCTGCCTCTGCCTTCGTCTTAAAAGAACCAACCATATAAATTAGTAGTCCACTTGAGGTTTTCAGGCTTGAAACCTCATAATTGGTAAGATCTTTAAAAACAGGGGTAGTCTCAACGGAAATCGGTGTACGGTAAGCTCCAACTTGAACCTTAAACACCACTTCGGCATTACCCGAAGAGCTATCACCCTGTTTATTTGAACCTGAATTCGCCGAAGCATTGTTATCGGAATCCTCCTCTTGTCGAGCCTGAGCAACCGAAATTCTTTTATTATCCTTATAAGCCGTCACGAAAGCATCTCGAATACCCTGATTGCGGACATCCTCTTTTTTCTGATCAGCACTGTTGTAATCCTTGTACATTCCAGTTGTATAGCGTAAGTAGCCATTTGATGTTTTTTCGGTATACAAGGGACTTAAACCATAAAGGTCACTGCTGCTTCTTGGTGTTTTATAAACCCCAACCTGGACTGTATAAAATAATCCGTTTATTTTCAACAAATCGTTGCTTAAACCGTTTTCTGCAGATGGCGTAAGCGCTTTGGAATCAGGAGAAGCTGTGTTTATCTCAGTATTCTCCTCGGAAGAAGCAAGCAATTCATCACCTTCATCGTTTGCAATCCCAAGACTTTTCAACTGTTTAACCTCATCCATGACAAGATTTTTATATACAAACTGCTCACTCTCGTCCGCGGCAGATATAACCTCCTCTGCCTTCTCAACTGTAATTCTTTTACCGTTGTAAAAAACAACAACAAAAGCATCTGGATATCCCAACTGACGAATACGACCTTTGGCTATATTCGCAGAAGTAAAACCTCTGAAATATCCCACCTTATATCGCGTAATACCATTGCTGATTTGTTCCCCTACCAAAGGACTTAGCCCATTGAAAATTCCCGGATCAATTTTTTGACGAAATGCCCCTACCTGTACTTGATAAATTATGCCTTTTGGCATTGGAGGATCAACAGGTATTTCAGCTGTTGGCGCATATCTTTTATCGGAATCAAGACTAAACTCCTCTGGAATATCATTTACCGCTCCACTTTTATTGAGTAGAGCAACGCTTTCCATGTCGATTTCTACAAGTTCAGGTGAAGTATATTCAACATCGTCCTGTTTCCCGGATTCTTCATTTACGGAAGGAGCACTTGATTCATCGTTAACAGATACATCTTCAACATTCACATCACTGCTGGTCTTTTCATCAGAAAACAAAGGTTCACTCCTTTTTACTATCAATTCATCTTCAGTGGAATTTATATCCATCTCTGCAGCAACATATTCCTGAACCTTCTTTAAATCAGAATCCTCCGATTCAACCGAAGCAACCAGCTCCGATCGTTTGCTTTCATCGATTCCAACTAAAATCAATTCAGCCTCTTTCTTTTTCGAACGCGCCTCTGCAACATTATTCTTTAAAATCATTTGCTGACTCTTAACATCAACTTCGAACTTTTCCGCCAATTCACGATACTTATTGGCTTCTGCAATTTTAGCCGTTATTTCTTGCTCATTCGTTAATCCGTCAACCTCAGAAAGCGCCGCCTCGGATTTATTTCGATTCTCTTCAGCCAAATCATTTAACCTAAAAATCTCCTCCACACGAGTAACTTCATTTGCCTCAGCTTCATTTGCTTCAGCAATTAAAGTTTTATAGGCCTCTTCCGCCGACTCATTCTCATCTCCAATTTTAACTTCTGTTATTTTCTGAGTAGATTCTTCAATCGGTTGAGCATCAGCCAATACTTCCATTTCCGAATCGTTTTGTTCAATGTTTTCCTTAGGCAATTCGTTTGAAGAGCCTGATGCTTGATTGTCCTGATCATTCAACTCTTCTGAAACATCAGTTACCTCAGCAACTTCTGTAACCTGGTCCGTTTGATTCACCGTTAAAACATCCTCGTTCTCTGCATCTTGAGAGTTAATTTTATTTTCTATTTCCGTAAATAAAGAAATATCTTCCTCATTATCCGCCTCCCCGCCAACAACCTTAGGCAATGAATCAAAATCAACAACAAAATCTTCTTCATCAGGAACTGATTTACTTTCCATATACTTCTGAATCGCTTTTGCCTGAATCAATTTAGCTTCCTCCAGAATTTCATTTGAAGCAGCAATCTGAGCAAGCTTCTCCACGTCATTCGTATTGTTAGATGCTTGTTCTTTCAATTCTTTAGCCTTTGCATATAAGCTATCCGATTGCTTTTCATATGCCCAGGCCTCATTTGCAATACCATTTTTATTTGATTGCTTTCTCGATACCGTAACAATTTCAGCATTTTTTTCAAAACCATACTGATCTTTTGAAAGCGATTCCATTAAGCGACTCGTTCGTTTTTTATCTCCTGCCAATTCATATGCTCGGGCCTCTTCAAGAAGTGCTTTTCTTTTATAATAATCTGGCTCTTCATCAGCCTTTTTAGAAATTTCGTCTGCCTTCAAAGTATACTCGTTGATCTCCTTAGGCTCTTCCTCCCTTACAATCACATCTTCATCAACCTCCGAAGAATCTCCATCCAGCTCACCCATCAAAATATAATTCTGAAGAGCGATAGCTTCAAGCTCCATGTTATATGCTTCATTAATTAAATCGCCTTTTTTATAAATTGATTTTTCTTTTGCTGCATTTTTCCGGACTTTTCCTGCATCCTCAAAAAGCTTATCGGCTTTAGCCAATATTATTTTTGCTGAATCAACCTTTACAATTTCGTTGTATTCAATAGCAAACTCAACGTTATCTTTGTTCAAGGTAAGTTCCTTCTCATTAAGCTCCCTGTATTTATCGTTTGCTTTATCCTGGGCTTTACTTCCTTTAGCCATTAACTTTTTCGACGACCTCTCAAGTTCTTTAGCTTTATTAGGGTTTTGTTCCGCTTCTCTTTTTAGTGAATCGGCTTCAAAATAGTAGTCCAATGCTATTTTTTCTTCTTGTTTTGCTTCTTCAAGAGTTTTAATTACGGCTTCGCTTCTTGTATAATTAAACTCATCATTACGCACAATACCATATCCTTCCTTATTTCCATATTCAACGGCCTCACTGCTTGGGTTTTTTGAATCATAAAAAACAACTTCTGAAACAGGAGATTCCTCAACTTCCTGATTCTCTTCAGAGTTCTGTATTTTTTCAACCTCACTCAAAACCTCATTATCAGAAATTATTGTTTTTTCATCCTCTTCATCATCCGGGGAAGAATTTTCAATGTTCTTTTCTTCCGATAAAACTTCTTCCATTGAAGAATCAATTTCATTTTCAATTTCCTGGACCTCAACTTTTTCAACATCTTCCTCCTTAATTCCCTTCGTAACCGCATCAACTTTTTCATCGATAACTTTAGGCAATTCTTCCTGTGTATTTTCTATTTCCTGAGGCTCATCTTGAATCTTTTCCTCCAGAACTACAACCTCCTCCTGTTTCATTGTATCCATCGATTCTTTCAATGCATTTTGTAAAACAAAAACTTCTCGCTCCAAGTCATTTGACTCCTTTAATAAATCTATTTTAAGACTTTCATCTTTTTCAGAGCTCATTTGATTTCTCTTAACTTTAATAATTTCCCACTTCTCATCAATATCAGCAGACACCTCTTTAAAACTATCCTTATCAGTACTGGATAAAGAGGCGATATCTTGTTCAATTTGATCCTTAATTAAAGTATACCTCTTCTCACTGATTTGACTTTGGATTGCGATTTTTTCAAATTGCTTTTTAATTGCTTTTTCTTTTAATTTTTTAGCTTTTGGAGATTCTCCCTCCCCACCTTTCTCTTCAAATTTCACCTGCTCTTTATTGGCCGCCACTAAATAAACCGCGGATTTCTTATCGAGCTCTTTCACCTGACTGTCCCATTTAACGATATCATCGTCTTTCATTTCATTTGACAAATCAACCGACTCAACAGGCATATAAACCGATATTAAATTTTTAATTTCCTCCTCAGAAGCCGTCTCAGGATCCATACTTATCAATTCAGTTTGGTCAACTCTCTCTTCTTGATCCAATTGATTTCTTACCTCTACAATTTCCTCTTCAAATTCCTGAACCTCCTCCATCATAGATTCCAATTGATTAATTTCATTGCTTTTCGACTCAAGAACTTCATCCGGTAATTCACTCTCTTTTACTTTTGCACTTTGAATAGACTCCTTTAAATCTCTAACCAACTGAGTCTCTTTATCGAGCAATTCACTCATTTTCAAGAAAAGCTTTTCTTTATCCTTCTTATTTTTTTGATTGGATACAGAAACTCTTAAATCAACTAATTCCTCTCGAACAGACTTCAACCTTTCTCGTTGAGATTCAGCATTAGCGATAAACGCCATGTATTCTTTCTCCGAAGCAATTGACTCACTTTTTTCGGAAACCTCTATTTCATCCTCAACAGTTTCAGTAAAAACCTCTTCTTCTGAAGCTGATTCCTCTATACTTCCTTGACTGACCTCTTCATCAGCTGCATCATCGGTTGAAATATCATTTGAAACATCCGATTCAACTGATCCAACCTTTGGGACTTCATAGCTCGAATCAGATTCTTTCAGAGTTTTTTCAGCACTCATATTTTGAACCGCGACCTCTTCCTGGATGGTATTCTTTTGATCCTCTGAAACAGGCATTAAAGATGGATCATCTGCCTCTGAATACACCTCATCGTATACATTTTGGGTTGATGAATATACCTCAAGTTCAGATTTTGCCTCTTCCAGTTTTGCCTGATTTACATTTCGCTCTACTTTAATTTCGGCCAACTCATCATCCAACTCTTTTATTTGAAGGTTAAACTCCTCCTTTAACCCTTTATTTCTTGTTGCACTGATTTGCTTCTTTAATTCCTCCTGCTGTTGAATAATATCTTTAACATCTTTATCCAAAACAGAATTTTTCAACTCTAAATCCGCTACTTTTTTCTTTGCTTCATCTGCTTTTGCAAAAGATTCAGCAGAACCGTCTTCCATTTTCACACGTTTGATTTCCTCCTGGACCTTATCCAGTTCATCACGCGATTTTTCAAGTTTAGCTATTGCTCTTGAATCATTGCCTGATTCATTCGCTTCCTGAACAGCATCAACATATATCTGAGCAAGCTCTTCCTGTTTCTCCTGTACTGCCAACTCACGCTCTTTGGATTTTGCCAATTGCAAAGCAGCCGTAGCGGAAGCCACATTAGCCTTTAATTCGGTTTCTTTTTGACTTAATTGCTTTTGAATATTTTCTTTTTCCTCATCCGTAAACACCATTTCAAGTTCCTCCGATAATTCCTCAATTTCATCCTTAATCAGTTCTGTTTTAATCTTTTTCTTGTTAGCTACTAAATAGGTAGCGTTAATTTGCTTTTTAACAAGATCCTTCGATTGCCGAATTTCCTCCAGCTCCTCACGTGCATCATTTAAAATATTACTTTCTGTCGAAGCTTCTTCAACCAAATCACCAGAAGGTTCAGCGGGATCAACATCTGAGGAAACAAAATCGTTTTCTGAATTAACAGGAGATGAAGAAGGTCTTTCAATTTTGGTATTAAAATCAACATCTTCGGCCTGATTCACATTCAACTCAGCACTTTCCCTCAACAGCTTACTTCTCGATTCAGCAGTAGCCAATAGTTCACTTGCCTCCTCTAAAATCAATTTCCCCCCTCTTAACACAAACTTTTTACTGATCATATTGGACTCTGAATTCCTTGGCAGCTCCAAACTCGATTTCGCCTCACCCCTTCCTGGAGCAGACACACCAACAGTATAGGTTTGAGCTTCATCAAGCGTCATTACAAAAGTTCCGGTTTTTTGAGAAACATAAGAAGATAATTCTTCACCCTCACTGTTGTAAACAACAACTTTTGCTGAATGATTCCTACTTCCCTCAACCTCAACCTGACCTCTAACAATAATAACAGGAGTATTGCTTTTACTCGGGAAAATTTTATACACGGTTATTTGCCCCTGCTTATCTCCCCGATCGGACGCAAAATATGCAATATTCTCATCCATATCACTAACATAAAGCAAATCATCCCCGGGAGAATTAATTGAGAAACCAACATTCTCAGCTTTCCCCCAGATATTAGTAGCAGTATCTAAAACACTTTTAAAAATATCGTACCCACCAATACCGTTCCTTCCTTTGGATGAGAAATATAAAACCATACCGTTTGGATGGAGATACGGATAATCTTCATCCATTTCCGTATTCACCGTCGGACCCAAATTAACAGGCTTACTAAACGTACCATCCGGCATTTTTTGAATCTTAAAAATATCCTTACCACCAACGCTCCCCTCTTTATTGTAGCTCGAAAAATAAATCACCTCATTCATTGGATGATGAACAATCAAAGAATAATCTCCAGATTTTTTATCCGCATTTGTTAAAAATTCATCGGGAGTAATAATGATGTTTCTTTTCATCGAACCCAACCGGTATGAACGAAAAAACTCAGCTTTACCAACAGATTTCTTGGTAACTACATCCATTTTTTTAAAGTCGTATATCCTCTCCTTCGCCGTGTAACATTCCTTTATACAATTTGAAACGTTCATTTCCTCAGCTTCTTTAGGTTTCACCAGGCTTTGATAAATTTTGAACTGCTTTGCTGCCGCATCGAACTCGTAATTTTGTTGCAGTGCCTTGCCGAAAAAGTAAAATGCTATAGGGTCAACCTGATCTTTTTTTTGAGTTGCAAACCCCAAATAACGCAATGATTCGACCTTGTCTTCTGTGGCATACAATTTACACACCCCATACTTGTAAGAAAAGATAGGGTCTTTGGGGTGGTTGGACACAAGTGTTGAATAATAATCCAAACACTCAGCGTATTTCCCTGCCTCAAAAAGTTTATTAGCAGTTTTAATGAGATCTTTCTCATTCTCGATGTCCCCCGCAAAAGCAGACAACGATAAAAAAACTACAAATAAAGCAACTAGCTTATAGAGCCTCTTGCTTCTTTGCATAGTAAAAATTCAAATTCAGGTTCAAAACTGTAATCACAAATATACAATTATTGTTAACTTCTCATATCCCTATTGAATTTATCGACAAGTACAATAAACTGAAGTTCCAATGTGAACCAAGGAAAGGCCTTAAAAGCGTAAAGACATCCAAGGATGTCTTTACTTACACAGATTCAAAAGAATCTTAATTTACCGAAAAAATCTCATTATTATAACCGTGCTAAAATTAATGAAAACCCGAATATCGCTCCAAAACAAATGATTATTAGGGCATATTCACTTAGAATTCGTAGGAAATAAATTAAAATCGGGTGGCTCAAACCCTTTAAACAATAGCCCAAATAGGGAAATTAACACAAAATTAAACCCCAATTCTACCCTGCAAACAAAAAAATCCCGAAATTTAAGTGCAACCTCTTACGTATGGAACCTTTGTTTATTCAAGGAACACAAAATACCCCTGAGTTCAATTTCGACGTTGAAAATCTTTTTATTGTTTTAACTGGACACTCCAAAATCAGCAAAACCAATGATTTTTACCAAAAAATAACCAAGTACATTACCGAGATTGAAAAAATCAGACCCATACGCTTAGAAATTGAATTTAACCTCAATACCATCTGTAGAAATTCGAAAAGAGGAATTCTCTTCTTACTCATGCGAATAAAAGAAATTCAAATGAACATCAATACAGAGGTAAAGATAAATTGGCTTTACAAGCCCAATAACGAATTGGTTAAGGCCATAGGAGAAGACCTGGAATACATGGTAATGATCCCTATTCATCTCAAACCCATTAAAAAGGATTCTTCGCCGGCCTTAGAATTAGAAGAAAGCTTTTAGCGAATTTTTCCTCAATATTTATACTTTTACACTCGAAAACCAATTTTTACTCAGTGACCATAAGATTCGTAAATAGAGAAACCGGTGAAACACAATTTGAAACCCCACCTGCAGAAAAACTTTTAAAGTTTCTTTATGAGAACCCCTTTGGAAAAAAAACCATTCTTACTCTTGCTAAAAGAAAATTCATTTCCAAGAGATATGGAAAACAAATGGATAAACCTTCCAGCACCAAAAAAATTAAAAAATTTGTTTCTAGCCTGGGAATTAATATGGCAGAATCACAAAAGGCAATATCTGAATTCACTTCATTTAACGACTTTTTTTATCGAAAATTAAAACCAGAAACCCGACCAATTGGTGAAGGTTTTGTCTCACCGGGAGACGGCAGGCTTCTTGCTTTTGAAAATGTGTCTGACGTTCACAAATTCTTTGTAAAAGGAAGAGAGTTTACACTAAAAGAGTTTTTAAACGATGAAAAATTAGCTGAGGAACATAAAAACGACTCCCTTTTAATTTTAAGACTTGCTCCAAACGACTACCATCGCTATCACTTTCCATTTTCGGGAATTGCATCCGAAACCACCCCTATAAAAGGAGACTATTTTTCAGTTTCCCCTTATGCACTCGCCAGTAACTTCGCAAAAGTCTTTTGCGAAAACAAACGTGAGTATTGCGTACTATCTACAAAAGAAAAAGGAAAAATTGTAATAGCACCCGTAGGCGCAACAATGGTTGGAGGAATAATTGAGACCTACACACCCAATATAACCATTGAAAAAGGGCAGGAAATGGGTTATTTTGCCTTTGGTGGATCCACCATCGTACTTCTTGTCAACAAAAACAAAATTGACATCGATTCCGACATCCTGGAAAACACCAAAAATAAAATCGAAACCTACGTTAAAATGGGCGAAACCATTGGTAAGTAGGGTTTTAATAATAGATTAAAAGATTTAAAATGAATTCCCTAACCGTATCTAAATCTGAAATCTCTGATGCATTAAAAGAATTATTATTTAAAGCATTTATTCCTCAAGCTTTAATTACAAGCTTCTATATTATTTGTCATTGGTCAATTGTAACCCTCTGGCTAACATTAAACTACAATACCCACACAACCACTAAATTGTTTATTATTGGACTTCTTGGAGGTGCAACACCTTTTGTTTCGTACGGTTTTTGGGCACTTAGAATATTCTTAATAAAATCATTCCAAATTGTTTTTAATAGAATCGTATCACTTTGGCTGGAAGAATTTTGTAATAAAATCTCTATTGATATTTCTCAAAAAATAACCAGTAAAACAACATCTCAAAACGACTTAAACACTTTTGATTTTGATGAACTTAAAATAATTCAAAAACTAAGAACATGGATTATTAATAAAAGTCAGGACGCTCCAATTTTTATCAAAAAAATCACAGGCTTTGTACTAAAAAAGATTAGTCCGGATTTTGAAATAAAAGAGAAAATAAAAAATATCGATTTTACCAACCCAAAAGAGGTGTCAAAACTTCTTACAGTGGAACTTTCTAAAGCTCTTATAAAAGCGAGTAATAAATTAATACCTTTTCAAGTTATTTACCTAATTCCATTTAATATTCTTTTACTAATTGCCCTCTGGTTCTATTAAAATATGGAAAACCATTAAAAGTATTTTAGTCAAAAAGCTTATCATTTGATTTAATATTCATACCAAAACAACCTTTAAAGAAGGTTTTGTAATTAAAAAACTAAAATCAAGTTTATCTAAGCTATAATCGAAAATGGGCGACAAAAAATGTCACCCATTTAAAATTAAACCTCTATAAATTTCTATTTAGTTTTCAAAAACTTAAAAGTAGCCAGATTACCTGCACTATTTGAAGCACTAATATAATAGAAACCTTTACTTAAATCAGAAATATCAATTTTGTCTGTTGCGAATGATGTGCGTACAACCTTTCCTGTCGAATTGATAATTTCTATTTTATAATCTACAATTGCATTTTTCGATTGAAGATTTATAAAATTTGATGCCGGATTTGGAAAAAGTAACCAATCCTTTGAATCATTTTCGCTAACAGATGACGAATTAATCGGAGTGGTTGTTGTAAGCTTAGTAGTAGTACCATTCATTTCCAGCATATACATATCTGTACCAGAAGTAAACAAGTATACATAATCACCACCTAAAGATCCCGCAGGGAAATTATATGCATGCAAACCATTACCAGTAGCGTGCTCTGTAATATCTAAAGTAACGTTTGTTGCACTGTATTCATCATCAAAAGTAAAAGTTTGTTCTCCATATTGAAAGTTATCTGCTATCGTGGTACTATTTTCTCTAATTTTCAAATCAATATCCTCTGTACCATCGGTTGAATATGTAAAATCAAGTTTAACTACATTTGAGCTGGAGGATTGACTTGCAGCCGTAAAAGACTTAAACCTTTTACTATATTTCGTACCGAATAAATGCATCACCTTAAATGTATTTGGATCATAAACCTCATTGGTTAAAGAGTAAAACACTGTTGATGATCCTGCAACAAGAAAATCAATATTCAAAATAGCTGATGCAGGAACACTTATTTTGGTTGATGCATCTAAAAAATTAACGTTAGAGAAGGAAGCTACTACTACTCCATCCTTTTTAACTTTAACATCCAATGACGAAGCTTCAGATGCTGAATTCGAATTCAAAAAAATTAAATCAGCAGTTTGTGCCTTTGTAAGCATGACTGAAAATAACATGCTGAAAGAAATTAATAGTAATTGTTTTTTCATAGATTTTTTTTTAAAAATTAATATTATTTATTATAAACTAAAACAAAAGTAACTATTTATTATTTAATAACTAAAAATTAAACAAAAACAATTAAAAAAACTACATAGATATAGATTTAGCCATGTATTTCTGCCACTTAATCAAAACATACTTTTCCCTACCGTTTTGTCTTACCCTTAAAAAACCAAATTCATATACAAATAAATAAACATCTCCACTTTTATTCTTCCAGTAATGCGTAAAAAAATCAGGACGAAAACCCTTCTCCAACAAAACTTCTCTTCTCACAGTAGATTTTCCCGCACGATTATAAGCCTTCAACAAACGCCTATTCTGTTTGAGATATATGTCCACTTCTTTATAAAAAGCATCTTCATTGTTTTGCTTTTGTTGATAGTGATAAGCTGACTTACAATATCCGTCGCAAAACTTTTTATCTTTCCTTCCGACTAAAACCTCCCCGCAATTCAGGCAATTCTTCATATTCCTTAAGTGTAGATTATACGTATATTAAACGTTTAAATCTACACTTACATTTGACATCCTCCACCCTTTTACCTGTATTTGTAAACTACATATGGAGCAAAAAACATTACAGGTCAACCTCAAACATCTTTTGATAAAAAAACAAAAGCACATTGGTATACAATTTTACCCAAACAAAGTACTACAGGCACTCGTGAAAGAACTTCCCGAGCCAAAATGGAGTGACCATTTCAACATGGTATACCTACCCAATACCAAAGACAATCTCAATGCAATCTTCAGGAAATTCAAAGGAGTTGCCTGGATAAATACCAGCCATTTTTTCACCAATAGACCTATAAAATACGAATCTGAACTCATGGATGTTGAATGGTTCCGAAAGAGAAAACCAAAAGCCAACTATCGGGTTTGTCCCGAAGAGTTTTTGCAAAAACTGGAACTGAAAAAATACGCCAACAATACTGTTAAAACGTATGTAGTCTGTTTTGAAGCGTTTATTAATTACTACAGTAATTATGATTTACTCGAAATTAATGAAGGACTCATTCGGAATTACCTTCAACGACTGGTGCAAGAAAAAAAATCAAATTCCTACATCAACCAATCCATAAACAGCATTAAGTTTTACTACGAAATCGTTCTTGGAATGCCCAACCGGTTTTACTCCATCGAGCGCCCAAGAAACGAAAGCAAACTGCCCAAAGTAATTTCTAAAGAAGATGTTAAAGCCATTATAAATGCTACTAATAACATTAAGCACAAATGCATTGTCAGTCTACTCTACTCTGCAGGTTTACGCAGAAGTGAACTGCTGAATTTAAAACTGGTTGACATCGATAGCAAAAGGATGCTTATTCGAGTGGATGGCGGAAAGGGTAATAAAGATCGGTTCACCCTACTTTCGGAATCTGTTTTGAAGGATTTGCGGGTATATTTTAAGGAATATAAACCACGGAAATGGTTGTTTGAAGGGGTAAATTGTAAGCAATATGCGCCTACGAGTGTGGTGAAGATTATTAAGATGGCTTGTGGGAAGGCGAATATTAAGCGGAATGTTACTCCGCATGTTTTGAGGCATAGCTTCGCTACGCATTTGCTGGAGAATGGGACGGATTTGCGGTATATCCAGGCTTTGCTGGGGCATAGTTCTTCGAAAACGACGGAGATTTACACGCATGTTGCATTAAATAATTTCAACAAAATCAAGAATCCTCTCGATTTTTGATATATTAGATGTATGTGCACCAGTGCACATTATTTATATAATGAACACCAAAGGTGTTCTTACACATACGTTAACAAACATTAATGAATTCTTTATTAAAAAAATTATCCTTAGTTATTTTCTCAATAACTATTTTGAGTTGCAATAATCAAAGTCAAAATGAATTAAAAACAACTGTAAGTGTTGCAGGGCTAGAAACTAAAAATCAATTCACGGAATCAATTAAGAAAGAAATCCAATCCCAATATAAATGCAGGGCTTCATTAACTGGTAGTATAAATTTTAAAACTTCAAACTCTCTCAACACCCTTTCTATCAAAATAGATAGTGTTGGCTTAGACTCTACAGATATAAACCTTATT
>PBEC01000025.1 GCA_002717515.1 Flavobacteriales bacterium | reverse complement strand
TTTCAGGAATCCTTAAAACGTTGTCTGAGAAGGCAAACTAAACTTAATTATTAGAATTTTTAATTTTTAAACGCTTAAAAAAATGGCTGATTTAAAAGATTTTGCAGAACAGTTAGTAAACTTAACAGTTAAAGAAGTAAACGAACTAGCTGATATTTTAAAAGAAGAGTACGGTATCGAACCTGCTGCAGCTGCTGTAGCTGTTGCTGCTGGTGGTGGTGCTGCTGACGGTGATTCAGCTGCTGCTGAACAAACTGAATTTGACGTAATCCTTAAAGCTCCAGGAGGTGCTAAATTAGGTGTTGTTAAATTGGTTAAAGAAATCACAGGTCTTGGCTTGAAAGAAGCTAAAGGTGTAGTTGATGGTGCTCCTGCTCCTGTAAAGGAAGGGGTTTCTAAAGATGAAGCCGAAGATATCAAAGCTAAGCTTGAAGAAGCTGGTGCTGAGGTTGAGTTGAAGTAATTCAACAACCAAAATCTAAAGGGTTAGAACCAATTCTTTAATGGAATTGGTCTAGCCCATTTTGTGATTTAACACTATTGTTCTAAAACAAACTCTTTATTTATGTCTGAATTGACTAAATTTCCACAAAGGATTAATTTTGCAGACGCTAAGGCGCGTCCAGAATATCCTGACTTTTTAGAAGTTCAATTAAAGTCCTTTAAAGATTTTTTCCAATTTGAAACTACTCCTGAAAACAGAGAGTCGGAAGGATTGTTTAAAGTTTTCTCAGAGAACTTCCCGATTACCGATGCAAGAAATCAATTTGTATTGGAATTTTTAGATTATTTTGTTGACCCGCCTCGTTATTCGATAGAGGAGTGTATTCAAAGAGGACTTACCTACAGTGTCCCCTTAAAAGCAAAATTGAAACTATATTGTACTGACGAAGAACACGAAGATTTTGAAACTATTGTTCAAGATGTTTATTTAGGTACAATTCCTTATATGACGCCTAAAGGTACTTTTGTTATCAACGGAGCTGAGAGAGTTATTGTATCTCAACTTCACAGATCACCAGGTGTTTTCTTTGGCCAGTCGAGACATGCCAATGGTACGAAGTTATATTCTGCCAGAATAATTCCTTTCAAAGGATCTTGGATTGAATTTGCTACAGACATTAATAGTGTAATGTATGCATATATCGATCGAAAGAAAAAATTACCAGTTACTACTTTGTTGAGAGCTATTGGATATGAATCTGATAAAGATTTATTAGAAATTTTTAATCTCGCTGACGAAGTAAAAATTAACAAAAAGAATCTTAAGGCCTCCGTTGGAAGAAAATTGGCGGCAAGAATTTTAAGATCTTGGGTTGAAGATTTTGTTGATGAGGATACAGGTGAGGTTGTTTCTATTGAACGAAACGAAATTATTATTGATAGAGAAACTGTATTGGAAGAAAGTCATATTGAATTGATTGAAGATTCAGGTGCTAAAACAATTCTTTTGCATAAAGAAGATACTTCAACTGCAGATTTTGCTATTATTTACAATACCCTTCAAAAGGATACCTCTAATTCTGAAAAAGAGGCTGTTGAGCACATTTATCGTGTTTTAAGAAATGCAGAACCACCCGATATGGAAACTGCAAGAGGTGTAATTGACAAACTTTTCTTCTCTGATTCAAGATATGATTTAGGAGAAGTTGGTCGATACAGAATTAATAAAAAATTAGGAAATGACTTGTCTGAAGAATCTAGAGTTCTTACTAGAGAAGATATAATCCAGATTATAAAATATTTAATTGAATTAATTAACGCGAAAGCGGAGATAGATGACATAGATCATTTATCTAACAGAAGAGTAAGGACGGTTGGTGAACAATTGTATTCTCAGTTCGGAGTTGGTTTAGCTAGAATGGCCAGAACAATTCGTGAAAGAATGAATGTAAGAGATAATGAAGTCTTTACTGCAACGGATTTGATTAATGCAAAAACATTATCTTCTGTTATTAATTCATTCTTTGGAACAAATCAACTGTCACAGTTTATGGATCAAACGAATCCATTGGCAGAAATTACCAACAAGAGAAGGTTATCCGCATTAGGACCAGGTGGTTTATCCAGAGAGAGAGCAGGTTTTGAGGTTCGTGACGTTCATTACACGCATTATGGAAGGTTGTGTACAATTGAAACTCCTGAAGGACCTAATATTGGTTTGATATCTTCTTTGTGTGTTTACGCAAAAATAAACCGATTAGGATTCATAGAAACTCCATATAGAAAGGTTGAAAATGGTAAGGTAAACTTAAAAGAGTTCGCTTACTATTCAGCTGAAGAGGAAGAAGGAAAATTAATTGCTCAAGCCAATGCATCCTTGAAAGATGATGGATCCTTTGAAAAGAATTCAGTAAAAGCCAGGTTAGAAGCCGATTATCCTATAGTAGAGCCGAAAGAAATCTCTATGATGGATGTTGCGCCGAACCAAATCGCATCTATTGCTGCTTCATTGATTCCTTTCCTAGAACATGATGATGCAAACCGTGCATTGATGGGATCGAATATGATGCGTCAAGCAGTTCCGTTATTAAGACCTCAGGCTCCAATTGTGGGTACTGGTTTAGAAAAACAAGTAGCAAGAGACTCCAGAGTCCTTATTAATGCTGAAGGTGAAGGTATTGTTGAATATGTTGACGCTAACGAAATTCATATTCGATACAACAGAACTGATGCTCAAAAATTGGTCTCCTTTGAGGACGATTTGAAAGTGTATCAATTGGTTAAATTTAAAAAAACCAACCAAGGAACTTGTATTAACTTAAAACCTATTGTTGAAAAAGGTGAGAAAGTTCAAGAAGGTCAAGTTCTTTGTGAAGGATATGCAACTGAAAAGGGTGAATTAGCAATTGGTCGTAACTTGAAAGTTGCTTTCATGCCTTGGAAGGGTTACAACTTTGAGGATGCTATAGTGATTTCCGAAAAAGTTGTAAAAGAAGACATCTATACATCTGTTCATATTGAGGAATTTATAATGCAGGTAAGAGATACAAAACGTGGTCTCGAAGAACTTACTGCTGATATTCCTAATGTTTCTGAAGATGCTACCAAAGATTTGGATGAGAACGGTATGATTAGAGTAGGAGCTGAGGTTAAAGAAGGAGATATTCTAATCGGTAAAATTACTCCTAAGGGTGAAACAGACCCAACTCCTGAAGAGAAGCTTTTACGTGCCATTTTCGGTGATAAGGCCGGAGATGTAAAAGATGCGTCACTTAAGGTTTCTCCATCCGTTCAAGGTGTTGTAATCGATAAATTATTATTCTCTCGTGCAATCAAAGACAGAAAGTCTAGAGCTGAAGAGAAAAATATGGTTGCTAAGTTAGAGGAAGAGTATAAAAAGAACCTTGGTGAAGTAAAAGGGATTTTATTAGAAAAGTTATGGAAAATAGTGGAAGGTAAAACTTCTGCTGGTGTATTTAACTTGTACAAAGAAGAATTAATTGGAAAAGGGTCAAAGTTTACTAAAAAGTCTTTAGCGGATATCGATTACGATAACGTTAACCCAATGAATTGGTCCAAGGACGATGAAGTAAACGATATGATCAAGCGATTGATTCATAATTTCAACATTAAGGCATCCGATATATTGGGTGCTCACAAGCGTAAGAAGTTTGCGATTACTGTGGGTGATGAATTGCCACAAGGAATAGTTAAGTTGGCTAAGGTTTACTTAGCAAAAAAACGTAAACTAAAAGTTGGTGATAAGATGGCCGGTCGGCACGGGAACAAAGGTATTGTTGCTCGAATTGTTCGTGAAGAAGACATGCCGTTCTTAGAAGATGGTACACCCGTAGATATTGTTCTTAACCCACTTGGGGTTCCTTCTCGTATGAACTTAGGACAAATTTATGAAACTGTTTTAGCTTGGGCCGGTGAAAAACTGGGAATGAAGTTTGCAACTCCAATCTTTGATGGTGCATCTTTAGCTCAAATAAAGGAATACACCGATAAGGCTGGAATAGCTGAAAATGGACAAACCTTTTTACACGATGGAGGAACAGGAGAGCGCTTTGATCAACCTGCAACTGTTGGTATTATATACATGCTTAAGCTTGGTCACTTGGTTGATGATAAAATGCACGCTCGTTCTATTGGTCCATACTCATTAATTACGCAGCAGCCGCTCGGAGGTAAGGCTCAGTTTGGAGGTCAGCGTTTTGGAGAAATGGAAGTTTGGGCGCTTGAAGCATTTGGTGCTGCTAATATTCTTCGTGAGATTTTAACTGTAAAGTCCGATGACGTATACGGTAGAGCTAAAGCTTATGAAGCAATTGTTAAAGGTGAGCCAATGCCAGAACCGGGTATTCCAGAATCGTTTAATGTATTGTTACACGAGCTGCAAGGATTAGGTCTTAACATTTCGTTAGACTAATCTAGGAACTGATTTTTTGTTAAACTTATTATCGTATTACGATGGCATATAGAAAAAATGTAAAAACTCCACCAAAATTTGATAAGATTACTATTAGCTTATCATCTCCCGAACAAATTTTAGATCGTTCAAGTGGTGAGGTTATAAAACCAGAGACAATTAATTATAGAACGTATAAACCAGAAAGAGACGGTTTGTTTTGTGAGCGAATTTTCGGTCCGGTAAAAGATTGGGAGTGTCACTGTGGAAAGTATAAAAGAATTCGTTACAAAGGAATAGTTTGTGATCGATGTGGTGTTGAGGTTACTGAGAAGAAAGTACGTAGAGAGCGAATGGGACATATTCAATTGGTTGTTCCTGTTGCTCATATTTGGTACTTCAGATCATTGCCAAATAAAATGGGATATCTTTTAGGTCTTCCAACTAAAAAGTTAGATATGATTATCTACTACGAAAGATATGTAGTAGTTAATCCTGGGGTTGCTAATAATAAAGATGGTGAGCCTTTAGCTTATTTAGATTTTTTAACTGAAGAAGAATACCTTGATATTCTTGATGCACTACCTGCTGATAATCAATATCTGGATAATGATGATCCAAATAAATTTATTGCAGCAATGGGTGCTGAAGCACTTGAATTACTATTGAATCGTTTGGATTTAGATGCTCTTTCATATGAATTGAGACATAAGGCGAATACTGAAACTTCTCAACAACGAAAGGCTGAAGCCTTGAAAAGATTGCAGGTAGTTGAAGCTTTTCGTTCAGCAAATAAACACATTGAAAATCGTCCGGAATGGATGATAATCAAGGTAGTTCCGGTAATTCCGCCAGAATTACGTCCATTAGTCCCATTGGATGGTGGTCGTTTTGCAACATCCGATTTGAATGATTTGTATAGAAGTGTCATTATTAGAAACAATCGTTTAAAACGACTAATTGAAATTAAAGCTCCTGAGGTAATTTTACGTAATGAAAAGCGTATGTTACAAGAAGCTGTAGATTCCCTTTTTGATAATTCAAGAAAAGCTAATGCTGTTAAAACAGATGCAAACAGAGCTTTAAAATCATTATCTGACTCTTTAAAAGGTAAGTCTGGACGTTTCCGTCAAAATTTGCTTGGAAAAAGGGTTGATTATTCTGCTCGTTCTGTAATTATTGTTGGGCCTACGCTTAAACTACACGAGTGTGGTTTGCCAAAAAACATGGCTGCTGAGCTTTATAAACCATTCATCATCAGGAAGATGATAGAAAGGGGTATTGTTAAAACAGTAAAGTCTGCCAAGAAAATGGTAGACAAAAAAGATCCAGTAGTTTGGGATATTTTAGAAAATGTTTTGAAAGGTCATCCAGTATTATTAAACCGAGCTCCAACTCTACACCGTTTAGGTATTCAAGCTTTTCAGCCGAAACTTATTGAAGGTAAAGCAATTCAATTGCACCCCTTAGCTTGTTCGGCATTTAATGCGGATTTTGATGGTGATCAGATGGCAGTACATTTACCACTTGGAAATGCTGCTATTCTTGAAGCTCAAATGCTAATGTTGGCTTCTCATAACATACTTAACCCTGCAAACGGTCAGCCAATTGCTGTGCCTTCTCAGGATATGGTATTAGGGTTATATTATATAACCAAAGAGAAAAAAGGAACTAAGAAAAATCCTGTAAAGGGTGAGGGAATGACTTTTTATTCTCCAGAAGAGGTAATTATTGCACTTAATGAAAGAGCTATTGAAATGCATGCTCTTGTTAAGGTAAAAACCACAGTGAGAGAAAATGAAGAATTGGTTGAAAAGATAATTGAAACAACCGCTGGTAGAGTCTTGTTCAACCAAGACACTCCAAAAGCAGTTGGTTTCATTAATAAGTTGCTTACCAAAAAAGAGTTGAAGAGTGTGATTTCTGAGGTAATTAGAATTACGGGAATGGCCGAAGCAGCAAATTTCTTGGATAAGATAAAAGAGCGAGGATTCATAAATGCCTTTAAAGGTGGACTTTCCTTCTCGTTGAACGATGTATTAATCCCTGAAGAAAAGGTTAAATTGATCGCTGAAGCTGAAGAAAAAATTGAAGAGATTAAGAACAACTACAACATGGGATTCATTACGAACAATGAACGATATAATCAGGTTATTGATGTTTGGGGAAGAACCAACGTTGAATTAACAGAAGTGTTGATGAATCAGTTGGAAACAGATCGTCAAGGTTTCAATTCTGTTTATATGATGTATCACTCTGGCGCTCGTGGTTCGAAAGAGCAAATTCGTCAGTTATCAGGAATGAGAGGTTTAATGGCTAAACCTCAAAAATCTGGTGCTACAACTCAAGCCGTAATTGAAAACCCGATAATATCCAACTTTAAAGAAGGATTATCAATATTAGAGTACTTTATTTCTACTCATGGTGCTCGTAAAGGTCTTGCGGATACAGCACTTAAAACGGCAGATGCTGGTTACTTAACAAGACGATTAGTAGATGTTGCCCAAGATGTTGTAGTTACAGAATTAGACTGTGGTACTCTAAGAGGATTAGAAACTAGAGCTTTATTAAAAGAAGATGAAGAGGTTGAGTCGTTAGGAGCTAGAATAGAAGGTAGAACTTCGGTTCACGATATTTTCCATCCTCAAACGGGTGATTTAATAGTAAATTCAGGTGATGAAATCACTGCTGTTATTGCAAAAGAAATCAATGACTCTCCTATAGATGCTGTTGAAATTAGATCTGCTCTGACTTGTGAATCTGAAAGAGGTATTTGTGCCAAATGTTACGGAAGAAACTTAGCATCGGGTAAAATTGTTAAACCAGGTGAGGCTGTTGGTGTTATTGCTGCTCAGTCCATTGGTGAACCAGGTACTCAGTTAACACTTAGAACTTTCCACGTTGGAGGTACGGCATCTACTTCATCAGCCGATAATAAGAATATTGTAAAATACGATGGTGTTCTTGAAATAGATGAGTTAAAAACTGTACAAGGTGAAAATGAATTAGGTGAAAAAGTTGAGATGGTTATTGGCCGTTCGGCTGAAATGAGAGTGGTTGATCCAAAAACAAAAACTCAATTGACTTCGAACTTAATTCCTTACGGAGCTACATTATTTATAAAACCAGGTAAGAAGGTTAAAAAAGGAGATGTAGTCTGTGAGTGGGATCCTTACAATGCTTCCATAATTTCTGAAGAAGCTGGAAAAATTGAGTTTGAAAATATCGAAGAGGGAATTACTTACAGAATTGAATCGGATGAACAAACTGGATTTGAGGAAAAAGTAATTGTTGAAAATCGAGATAAAAAGAAAAACCCAACAATAAAAGTTGTTAAAGGTAAAACGGTTTTAAGGTCATATTCTCTTCCTGTGGGAGCCCACATCAATGTAGAAGATAGTGAAGCCATTAAGCCGGGTCAAATTTTAGCAAAAATTCCGAGATCAGCGGCTAAAGGGGGTGATATTACAGGAGGTCTTCCTAGAGTAACAGAGTTGTTCGAGGCAAGAAATCCTTCTAATCCAGCTGTTGTTGCAGAAGTTGATGGAATTGTTAGCTATGGAAAAATTAAGCGTGGTAATCGTGAAATTATAGTAGAAGCTAAAACAGGACAAATTAAGAAGTATTTAGTTCCATTATCGAAGCATATTTTAGTTCAAGAAAATGACTTTATAAAAGCGGGTATGCCTCTTTCTGAAGGAGCAATTACTCCAAGTGATATCTTGAGAATAATGGGTCCAACTAAAGTACAGGAGTATTTGGTTAATGAAATTCAAGAAGTATATCGATTACAAGGAGTAGGTATTAATGATAAGCATTTCGAGGTTATTGTTCGTCAGATGATGAGAAAAGTAGTTATTGATGATGCTGGTGATACTAAATTCTTGGAAAAAGAAATCGCTAACAAGATTGATTTCAATAAAGAAAACGATTCAATTTTCGGTAAAATGGTAGTTGTTGAAGTTGGAGACTCTGCTGAGTTAAAGGCGGGACAAATCATTACTGCTCGAAGATTGAGAGAAGAGAATTCATATTTGAAGAGAGAAGATAAGGCTTTAGTTGAGGCTAGAGAAGCAATTCCTGCAACTTCTACTGCGATACTTCAAGGTATTACAAGAGCATCTCTTCAAACGAATTCGTTTATCTCCGCTGCTTCTTTCCAGGAAACAACTAAGGTTCTAAATGAAGCTGCTGTAAATGGAAAGGTTGATTACCTAGAAGGACTTAAAGAAAATGTTATTGTAGGTCATAAGATACCTGCTGGAACAGGTCTTAAGCACTATAAGAATATTGTTGTAGGTTCTAAGGAGGAATATGAAGCTGTTTTAGAAGCACGTAAAATTAGTGAAGAAGTATAATGGCAGATTTCAAGGAAAAAAATCATCCTGAAAATCAACTTAGCATTGAGTTGAATGAAGAAGTAGCCGAGGGTGTTTACACGAATTTGGCTATCATATCGCATTCGAATTCGGAATTTATTATGGACTTTGTAAATATTATGCCTGGTGTTCCGAAAGCTAAAGTGAAAAGTAGGGTGGTTATGACTCCTCAAAATACGAAGAGGTTGATTCATGCTTTGAATGAAAACATCAGAAAGTTTGAACAAATTCACGGCCCAGTTAAAATGGATAGTAGTCCCAATACTCAGGGATTTCCGATTAACTTCGGTGGACCGAAAGCAGAAGCTTAAAGGAAAAGCCCCGCAATGCGGGGCTTTTTGTTGATTTAAAGGTAGTATACAATATAAATGGAAATAGTCGCAAAAACTTTTGCCGGATTGGAAGAATTACTTGCTGTTGAAATAAAAGAGGCAGGAGGTAAAAATCTACAATCAATAAAAAGAGGTGTTAAATTTGAAGGTGATGAGGAGGTATTATATAGGTGCCTTTTCTCTTTGAGAACCGTATTGAGGTTACTCATTCCCGTATTTAAATTTAAAGCTCATACTGAGAAAGACTTATATTTTAAAGTTAAAAAATTACCTTGGGAAGATTTTTTAGATGTTAATCAAACCTTTGCTATTGATTGTATTGCTCACTCAAAAGTGTTTAACCATAGTAAGTTTGTATCCTTAAGAGTTAAGGATGCAATTTGTGATCGATTTAGAGCCAATAGTGATGACCAGAGACCAAGTGTTAATGTTAAGAATCCTGACCTTCCAATTAATGTGCATATTAATAATTTGGACGTAATAGTCTCACTGGATGCAGGTGGTTTTTCTTTGCATCAGAGAGGTTATAGAACAAAGGATCATGTCGCTCCATTAAATGAAGCGTTAGCAGCTGGAATGCTACTTTTATCGGATTGGGATAAAAAAACAGATTTGTATGACCCAATGTGTGGTTCAGGAACACTTTTAGTTGAAGCAGCAATGATGGCTCAAAATTTGGCTCCAAGATTATTTTCAGGGAAGCAATTTGCTATTCAAAAATGGGATAATTTCGATTCTATGCTTTGGGCAAAAGTTAAAAAGTCTTTAAAAAGTCAAATTGAGCCTACATCGGTTAAAATTCATGGGACGGATATTTCTGTTAAGTCTGTTCAAATGGCTAAATTTTCAGTTAAAACTGCAGCGGTAGATGATATAGTATCTGTTGAGCAAAGCGATTTTTTTCTTAAAAAGAACTCTTCTACTCAAGGTTTTATAATTAGTAATCCTCCATATGGAGAGCGTTTACAAGAAGAAAACATTATTCAATTTTACAGGGAAATAGGTAATACTTTCAAAAGAGAGTATGCTGGATTTCAAGCATGGATATTGAGCAGTAATTTAAAAGCGTTAAAATTTATCGGCTTGAAACCATCAAAAAAAATTTTTTTAAAAAACGGTCCCCTGGACTGCAAGTTTCAAAAATATGAAATGTATGCAGGGAGTAAAAAGGTCATCAAAAATTAAATTTCTTTTATAATATTTACTAATTTCTGATGCGATATTGGTTTGTTAATGAACTCAAATACGTCATTGTAAAGAAATGCCTCTGTTTTATCGATTTCTCTTATTGAACTTGTATAAATGGCTATTTTTGTTCTACCCTCAAATCCTTCAGATTTATATTTTTTAAGAAATTCCATACCGTCCATAATCGGCATATTGATGTCTAATAGAATCAAATCAGGAAAAGATTGATATTCTCGTAGTTTTTTCAAGGCTTCTAGCCCATTTACGACAACATCAATCTTTCCATTTACACCTGCTTTTTTTAGTGCATTAACAGTTAGGAAATTACATATTTTATCGTCATCTACAACAAGAACCGATTTATTCATGTTATATGGTATTTAATAGTTTTTCTACTTCTTCTGTCGCTTCACTTAACTCTAAACAGGATTCCTTTAACATAGCAAGAGCATCAAGATCCATTTGAGATTTTTCTTCTGAGTCTTCAATAATATAATTTATTAAACCAAGTATTTTTAGCAGTGGGGCTCTGAGAACATGAGAATTATTAAAAGATAATTTGTTTATTGAATTTTGTAGGTTTTCAACTTCTTCTTTTAGCGAATTTATTTCTTGAACAAAGAGTTCTTTTGCTTGATTGGATTTCGCAATTCTTAGTTTGATTACTTTCAGTAACTCTTGCGTGTTAAAAGGTTTGTTTAAAAAATCGTCAGCACCAGAATTCATCCCTTCTCTAAAATCACGATTTTCTGTTTTTGCAGTTAAAAAAACAAAGGGAGTATTAGAAATTTCATTAATTGAACGTATGTTCTTAAGTGTTTCAAACCCGTCCATCTCCGGCATCATTACATCGCAAACAATTAAATCGGGTTTGAATTGTAATGCTTTAGCAATGCCAATTAAACCATTTTCAGCTGTTGCAATTTCGTAATTGTTTAATTCGAGAATTTCCATTATCGTGTCTCGAATGTTTTTTTCATCTTCAATTATTAAAATTTTATTCATTTGATGTTATGGGTAAGGAAATGGTGAAAGTGGTTTTTTTATTTACGACTGATTCTACTTTTAATGATCCCTTCTGAAGCTCAATATAACGTTTACATATTACTAATCCAAGTCCGGTTCCTTCTATATCTTGTGCACTATTACTTCTGAAAAAAGGTTGAAATAATTTATTAATTTCATTGTCTGGTATTCCTCTTCCAAAATCAATGACTGAAATTTGTAGACTTTCTTTGAATGCTATCTTAATTTGTGGGGCAGGTTTGTTTCTTGAATATTTAAAAGCGTTATCAATCAGATTACTCAATGCATGAGCAAAGAGTTTTTTATCGTAAGAAATGTTTTTTTCTATTCCCTCAATGTAAATCTTTGCATTTCGTTCGTCCGGTTGAATAGAATTTATGCGGTCAACGACTTCTTTGGAGTCTTGTAAAATATTACCCAACTGAATATCAGCGATCAAAACATTTGCATTCAGTTTTCCTAATAAAAGTACATCGTTCATTAAGTCACCTAAACGTGCAACCTCTGTTTGTATCCTTAATGAAATTTTATCGAATTTACCTTTAAGTTTTGAATCAATCTTAGAGGCAAGCATTTGAAACAATTCAATGTTTGATTGGATGACAGTTAATGGTGTTCTGAATTGATGGGAAGCCATGGAAACGAATTGTGATTTTAGCTCTCCAAGTTCTTTTTCTTTTTCCAATGCTTTTTTTAATTCTTTTTTAGTTTGATCCCTTTCTACTAAAAATGATATTTCCCTTGAAATATCCATGAGTATCGTTTCTTCATTAAAAACAGAGTTATTAGCCGGCAATATACTTAGATAAATGTATTTTAATCCATTTTCAACAATAACAGGAATTGTTGAAACATCAAATTTAGAGCCTGCCGTTTCATTTGCAGGGTAATCTAAATTTATGTTTTTATGGAGAAGAGATTTCGTGCTGGTGAAATTTTGATTCAGAATATTTTTTAGTTGATTGTTTGAGTCTTGAAAAAAACTTTTGAGATTATTTTTTTCTTCTTCGGTTCTTGATATTATATTTTCAATACTATAAACTGGTGTTCCGTTTCCAGAGTGAACTTTAAATAGAAAACCAGAAATTCCTTTTCCTTGCTTTATTATAATGTCATGAGAAAGGTTTAATGCTTCTTCAACTTGTAAGGGCGAATTAGCGATACTGGCAATATTCTGCAGTAATTTTGCCTTGCGTTCATTTTCTGATATAATTTGATTGGCCTTTGAAATCTCTTTATCTCGTGTAATTAATTTTCGTTCGGTATCGTTTCGTTCAAAAACATTAGTAAAAATCTCTCCCACAAATTTTAGTAAATTAATGTCTTCCTGGCTCCATTCTTTTGTTATGGATTGATATGAAATTCCCAAACCACCTTTAAGTTGTTTGTTATAAAATAAAGGAACTATAAGCATTGAGGAAATATTATTTGTTTTTAGAATGTTTTTTTCAAAATTATTCTCTTGAGAAATTTCATTAATACTAGTGAGTAAAAATGGTTTGATTTCAATTAGTTTGTCAGAAATTAAAGGAATAGATTTTAATTCTTGATCATGGAACACAGTTTTTATGTTTGATTCATTTAATGAACTAGTACTTTCATGTTGGACATAAAAATTGCTGTCTTTAACTTTTAAAACAAATGCATTATCAGAACCATTAAACTGAATGATGTCATTAAGCGCAATATTCAGTTGTGCGTCGAGTTCATTTACTTGTATCCCAATTAATTCGGAAGATATTTTTGAAATTAAATGTTCAAATTTATTTCTTTGTATAAGCTGAATATTCAACAGTTTAAGGGCGTTAGTTCTTCGCTCTACGCGTTCTTCAAGAGCTTCATTCAATTCTTTAATTTGTTGTTCTGCTTTATATTTTTCTGTTAAATCTATGTTTGTTCCTGTAATTCTTTCGAATTCATTTTGACTATTTTTTATTCCTCTTCCACGAGAGAGAATATGAATATAGTCTCCTCTTTTATGCCTTAAGCGGTACTCTATTTCATAGCTGCTTGAAATTCCATTTTTATAATTTTTTAAGTTGTCCATTGAACTTTTAAAATCGTCAGGATGCATTAATTTTTCAAGAGTGCTTAAATTGTTGTTTAATTCATCAATTTCATATCCCAACATTTCTTTCCATGTAGGGGAGAAGTATATTTCATTGGTGTTTAAATTCCAATCCCAAACACCTACATTAGTACCCGTTAATGCAAGGTTTAGCCTTTCTTCACTTTGTTGCAATGCATTGCTTATTCGAACATTTTCTTTTTCTGTTTTTAAACTTGAAAAGGCGTTATCAATTATAAATTTCAAATTGGATGGTTCCCAAGGTTTTTTTACATATTGCCATAAACCAACTTCATTTATTGCTTTTTCTAGAGCTTCAATATCTGTATATCCTGTAAGTAATATGTATTTTGAATTAGGAAGGAGCTTTTTTGCTTCAATCATGAATTGAGTTCCATTCATTCCAGGCATTCGTTGATCCGAGATTATAATATCATATTTGTTATTATCCTCAATCAACTTTAACCCCTCTTCTCCTGATTGCGAGGTAGTTATGTCACAATTGTCCTTGAAACTTATTTTAAAAAGTCTCAAATTGATGGATTCATCATCAACATATAAAATTTTGGGTTTTATGTCGAGATTTATATTAAACATTTTCAAGTTGGTTCTGTAATAATGGTATTTCCAGTGTAAAGCATACGCCACTCTTTTCGTTGTTCTCAACGTTTATGCTGCCATTATGTTTCTTTATGATGTTATAAGATATAGAGAGTCCAAGCCCAGTACCTTTTCCTATACTTTTGGTTGTAAAAAAGGGGTCGAAGATTTTTCCTAAATTTTTCTCTTCAATACCATATCCATTGTCTTTAATTGTTATTTTACATATTTCGTCTATAACGCTTGCTTCAACTTCTATTTTTCCACTTTTTTCGGGACAAGCATCAATTGCATTGGAAATTAGGTTTACTAAAACTTGATTTATTGATGCAGGAAAACATTCTATGTTTAGTGGTTCTGAATTGATATTTGTTGATATTGATATATTTTTATTTTTCGTTTGGTTGCTCAATATTTTTAAAGTTGAAACTAATGCTTCATTTATATCTATTGTTTTTATATCGTCTTCATTAAGTCTTGAAAAATTTTGAAGACTGTTAACAATATCAGTAACTCTTTTAGCTCCCATTTCAATATCTGATATTGTTTGATCTACTGATTTTTGAGTATCGGAATATTCCAATAATAAATTTTTTACTTCTGATTTCTTACCTGCATGTATTTTATCATTATTTATATGTATTAATGTTTGAATTATATCTCTATACGTTTTGATTTCACTCTTTAAAATATTAACACCAGCATAAACGAATGTCATAGGATTATTTATTTCATGTGCCATTCCAGCGGTAATCATACCCAACGAAGCCATTTTTTCATTTTGAACGAGTTTAGCTTGGGTTTGCTGAAGAGTTTCAAGTGTGTTTTTCAGTTTTTCGTTTCGAATAGCTAGCTCTTTGTTTGACTTTTGTTTTCCTAAGAATGTAATCACGGCGAATAATAAAATCCCCAAAAGTGCAAGTGAGAAAATATACGCATAGTTCAGGTATTGTTCCTTTAGGTTCAAAAGGTTTTCTTGTTTTTCTAAAACATTATTTTGTGATTGAATCTTTTTGTTTTGCGAAAGAATGTCGTTTTTCTGTTTTTCAAAAATGGAAGTTTGATTGCGTATTAGTTTTTCCTGAACCTTTATTTTCACTTCTTTTTCATTTAGCTTATTTGAAGTCGAGTAAATTTTTTTTGATATTGTTTTTAAATGATTTTTTTGCTTTAATAATTTAGTGTTTATCTTTTCAATTTGTAAGGATTTACTTTTTATTTCTTGATTTTTTGAATACAAAGAGTTTTTAATCGTATCCATTCTAAGCTCTATTTTTTTCAGTAATTCCTTTTGTTTGGTGTTTTGAGCTTTTAATTTTAATGCACTTTTTCTTTCTAGGACAATTGAAGAGTCCTTTTTTTCAAATAACGATAAAATATCGTTTTCGCTCCCTCCCAACACCAACATTAAATTTGATGGTTCAAATTGATGTTCTTTTAGAAAGCGAGTGTTGATTTTAAATTTTATTTTTTGGTCGTGACTCAAATAAAAATTAATCATTGAGTTTTCTAAACTTGCAGCAAAATTTGTAAAAAGTAATGTTCTACTTCCTTTTATTTCTTTTTTACAAAAAGTAAGTGCTTTGTTTTTTTCCTCTCCTACATAAATCACATCATAATCACCCAGTGATTTAGAAGTTTGTAACAGGTCGATTTTTATTGGCCTGCCTCCTATATTTTTTTGTTGAGAATAGTTTTCTAATGTTGTATAAAAATCTTTGTTATTGCTGAGTACTCCAATCTTTATCGGTTTATTGGATATATCCCAATCAAAATTATTGGATATTTTAACGACGTAAGCTGACTTTAGAGCATTTTCGCTTATTTGACCATTCAATCGAATGTTGGGCATAAACGTTAGAAACAGGAAAAGCTTAAAAATTAATCGTGTCATCTAAAGAGCCTAATACGATGTTTTTCGTAAAAGGTTTTTATTTTAACAACTCTTCTATCCTATTAAATGCTTTTCGATTTTCTGTTATATGGATTGAATTATAAGTAACCTTTTTTTCTGATTCAGTTAAGTGCCAACTTAAGCTTAATTGCTTTTCTTTTGAATTGTTAAGTACGAGATTGATTACTTCAATATTTCCTTTAAACCATTCATTTGTGTACTGAAGAAGCTGATCGTGATCATAATCTTGAGTTAGAAAAATATTTTTGTAAACCGTTCGAACAGGGAGAGATATACTTTCAATAAAGGTTTGCTTTTCCTCTTTATCGATTTTTTGTTTTTTTTGAGAATCTCTTATTTGAATAAAAACAACGCCGGATGTATTTTCCTCTATCCATTTTTTGAATGTGTATAAAAATTTAATGGAGTTTTTAACACCAAAATTATCTCTTAAACCTGCATCCATGACTTTAAATTCGGGATCACTTGGTAAATGAACAATTGGCATTACATAAGGAAAGGTACTACTCATTCTTAAGGCAGACGTAAATTGTAAATCATCTGCTCCTTGATTTTTAAAAAATCTTTTGAATTCAATTGATTCTGTTAGGTAGTCGTTTTTGATGTTTTTTTGATTTCGGTTGTACGATAGATAAGAGATGGGTTGAGGAGATATAATTAAACGCTTGCCATTGTTTACAATAGTGGGGTTGATAATAAGCATTGGTATTTCAGAATTGTATTCTGGTAAATAGTATTCATTAAGTCTTCTGTTCAAATAACCTCTTGTATTCTCATTCAGCTGCTTTTCAAATGCATATCCACGGTCTTTTCGATATGTGAAACCATTATCATCAAAGGTTTGTAGCCTTAAAAGCATATCGTTAACCGAAACATAAAAAGCTACCCTGTTTAGGATGTCTTTTGCCATATCGTTTCGATAACTGGACTCATGGAAATTTGAAATTTCATTTCTTTGTTCCCTAAGCATAAGTTCTCTTAAGTAGGCTAACCCAATTAAACCTCCAGAAGAACCAGAAATGAGTTGAGTTTGGTTGAGCAATTTACCATTCAAAATACTGTCGCAATATTGAATGGCACAAAAAGACCATAAAGCGCTTCTCATTCCTCCACCAGTTGTATTGATAAATACCATTTTTGGTTTTTTATCGTCAATGGTATTTTTAATTTTCCATTTTTCTAAAATCTTTATCGTGTGCAGAGAATCTTGGTTGTAATTTTCTTTGTTCAAATGAAAATTAAGTGTTGTTTGATTGAACTTTGCTGGCTCGTTTTCATAGTTTAATCCGTAAGCTTTATTTGGAGGAGTTAGAAAATCGTATTGACTTAAGAAGTTAAAACCCAGCAAAAGAGCTAGAATAATTGCAGGAGCCCAACCTCTAAACCAGGAATGTATAGCGCTGGTAACCATTACGAACATGGTGAAAATTAGCGTTATGCTTGCTCCGGCAGGGATATTAAAAAGGTCTATATTACTACCAAAACTTAACCCAATAAGGGATATGAAAACTATTATTTCAAACAAAGCCGCGTTCAGATGGTTTTGCTCTAATACCTGTTTTAACATGGAACGATCGTAATGATCTATTGATCTTGCTATTCCAATATTAAAAGGATAAGATAAATAAGTTTCAACTTTCCATTCTCTATCTGCATTGAAAAAATTTTCCCAACCTACTTTTTTATGCAATACTGCTTTTATTGGGTTTGCTTTTAACTTCTCTTTTGAAGCGGTTTTATATTTTCCACCCGATAATATTTCAACGTCTTTGTTCGTTCTGTTAAAGTAAACAAAGTTGATACCTATCATAATACAAATACCTGTTAAAAAACCAATTAGAAAAATTATGGTTTCGGAAAAAGAATGACCTTCTTCAAAAATTAAAAATTTAAATGCACTAATTAAGTAGGCAATTATAATGGTGCCACTCCAAAATATATTGTTTAATGAGTACTTTATAAATGGACGAGAAAGAGTGGCTATGAAAGGAAAACGATGGCCATTTGTTATGTAACTGGAAATATTGAAAGCCATAATAAAGCCTCCAATTGAAAACCCAATTATTGTATAGGATATGAAGCTTACTTCTCCTAAATATTCTGGAGTCAGGTATAAAAATGGAACACCATATTTTTCAGAAACCATCCGGGTGCAAATCGCAAGAATAATGAACCATATTCCAATTAAAATGGGGTTGTTCTTAATGTGAACAAAAATCAATTGCACAGGAAAGAAATAAAATATCTTTCTGAAAAGTGGCCTATTCGTTATTTTCTCAGTAAATCCCATGTGTTCAATGAATATTTTACTGAAAATTTTGCCAAAAGGTTTATTCCATTAAGAACTTTTTATCAATTCGTTTAATTATTATGCCGTTGAAAAATTCAGAATAAAAGGCTACAAATTTTTTGTTGTGTGATAGAGCAGGGGGACCATTGTTGTCTCCGTAACAAAATGGATGTGTAGTAGCATTGTTTACATCAAGTATTTGGGCGTTTCCATTCTTGTTTAGTGCCACAAAATTTAACTTTGATATTCTCCATCCTGTATTACCCTTTATTGGTAGTTTAAACCATTTAACAGTTTGTTTTTTAACTGAGAATTCAGAAATACCATTCTCGGATATCAAAAATATAGAGTTACTGTGCTTTGAAATTCCCTTGATGGGCTGATTTGTTTCCAAAACCATTTTTTCTTTTTTTTCTCCCAGTACTATTTCATTCAGTTTATTTAAATCATTCTCATATACAACATAGATTGTAGAATCGTTTTTCCAATGAGCTGCTTTTACATTTTTAATTTTGGTTCCCATTAAAATTTTCGATTTTTTGTTTGTTATGAAAATTTCATTTTCGTTCTTAGATTTTCCTATAGCCATAATTTTATCTCCCTTTGAATTCCATCTCGGTGCGAAAAAAGAGGTGTCATAGGCAGTAAATAAGGGTTGGTATACATTTGATTTATCTGTGAGTTCATTAAGGTAATCTGCTGAATAGAATCCTTCTCCACCTGATGAGATTGAAAGTTTATTAAGATTCAAATAAAATATTTCTCGATTTTCTAAAGTATTGGTTACGAAAGCTAGGTTACTGTTTGAATTGTCCCAGTCTAATTCACCGTGATTGTTGTCATAAGTAACAGCGAGATAATCTCCATAATGTATGTTGCGATATGTGTATCCATTCTCAACAAAGGAAACGCTTGTAAATATTGATAATATGAGTATGAGATTACGCATTTAACATTTTTTGTAACTCTTTTCTTTTAATTTTTCCACTAGAAGTTAAGGGAAATCTTTTAACAACGTAAGAGACTCTAATTTTTTCGTATCTGGACAGTACTGCATTAATTTCATCTAGGGTAATTCTCAATGGTTTTTTACTTACAAGGGCAATTCTTTCTCCTAGTTTTTCGTCGGGCATTCCAATTAGAACGAATTCTGAAGGAATCAGTTCTGATATTTTATTTTCAATTTCCTCCGGTATGAGTTTTATACCTCCTGAGTTAATGACATTATCTGATCGACCAAGCCATTTGAATTCGGAGTCTGATTTTTTCTCGATTAAGTCATTTGTTATCAATTCACAGTTTGTGATGAAATTTTTTTTAATTACGAGTTCACCTTTTTCATTTTTATCTATCTCGAATCCATTTATGGTTTTGAACCATTCATTGAAATCTGGACAAATTCTTTTTAAAGCGAAATGAGTTAAAGTCTCTGTTGTAGCAAAGGATTCATATGCTTTTATGTTAAACTGCTGAATACTTTGAATGATATCCTTGCTTAATTTTCCTCCACCTATAAGTAAGTTTCGAATTTGATTTAATTTTTTGGATTTAATGATGCTTTCTACTTGCATAGGTACAAGAGGAACAAAATCATATTCTCTTGAAAAATAATTAGAGGGATCACTGGTAGGTTTTGCCAAAAAAAGATTCAGTTTTCCTTCAATTGCACGTACAAGCATCATTTTTCCAGCAATAAAGTCGCAACTTAATGTCAGTAAGGTAGAATTTCCCTCCCTTAAATTAAAATAGTTTAAGGTAGAGGTAGCGCTTTGCTTCATTTGCAACTTGGAAACAATTATTGTTTTTCTTTTTCCGGTAGTTCCACTTGTTTTGACGTTGAATTTTTCCTGCTTTGAATAATTGAATAAAAAATCATGATACTCTTGTATCCATTTTTCATTATGAGATGAAAGAATAGATAGTGCCTCATCAATTCCAATATTTGAAAAATTCAGATTAATCATACTCAACTAAAATACAACTCCTGATAGTAAAAGAAAAGTTAAAGAAGTAATACAAATACTTAATTATCGTTTTTTAAGTTATTTTTGAATTGTGATAAAATGGCCAAAAACCTTACTCCTTTTTTTTACAGTTCTTACTGTGTTTTTTTTATACCAATTGCAGTATCTCGGTTTTGATTATGATTACGAAAAGTATTTTCCAAAATCGGACGATTCAAAGATACATTATGAAAAATTTAAAAACCAATATGGAGCCGATAGTGATTTTCTTCTTATAGGAATTGAAAATAATAAGGGGATTTTTCAAAAAGATTTTTTATTGCACGTAAAAAAAATGGGAGATGAATTAATAAAGGATTCTCTTGTTGAATTTATTGCATCGCCTGTACATAATTGTGGATATTACAAGAAGTCCGGTTTTAGTGGTTTAGTATTTAAGCCTTATTTGGATCTTCGAAAGGCATCGATATCCAAAGAAGACAGTCTAAGAATTTATGGGAATGATCAGTTAGTCGGAAGTTTATTATCAAAAAACGGTAAGTCTATTTGTGTTTTTATTCAAACTAAGGAGAATCTGAATAAAAGTGAAGCAAACCATGTATTGAGTTTAATAGATCAAAAAAGGAACCTGTATGATTTTGAAGTTTTTAGAGTGGCAGGTAGAGTTTTGGGGCAAACGTATTTTATAAAAAAAATGATATTGGAGCTGGGCATTTTTATATCTTCTTCAATAGCTCTCCTGGTTGGATTTTTATACATTTCTTTCAGAAGTTGGTGGGGAGTAGTCGTTCCTTTACTTATTGTATTGGTCGCTATGGTTTGGACATTAGCAGTTATGCTTTTTACAGGAAAATCATTTGACTTATTAATGGTAATGTTACCGACAATTATTTTTGTTGTTGGAATGTCCGATTTGGTTCATTTGCTCACAAAATACATTGACGAATTACGTTTTGGTAAAAGTAAAATTGATGCTTTAAGGGTAGCATTTAAAGAAGTTAGATGGGCGACTTTTTTAACTTCACTAACTACTTCAATTGGTTTTTTTTCTCTTATTTCAGCGAATATTACACCCATAAAAGAGTTCGGTATTTATGCTGGGATAAGTGTTTTTGTGGCCTATTTTTTAGCTTTTACGTTATTGCCCAGTGTTTTAGTTTTGGTTAAACCTCCGAAAAAATTGATACAATCAAGCAACAGTAATTTTTGGGACAAATATTTAAGGATTTGGTTTTTAAGCGTTATACGCAATAAGAAAAAAGTCGTTGTGATTCTCTCCTCTTTAACCTTGCTAGGTATTTATACGGCGAGCGAGCTCAAGATTAATAATTTCATTCTTGAGGATTTATCCGATAATGACCCAATTAAGAAAGACGTAGTTTATTTTGAAGAAAATTATTCAGGATTAAGGCCGTTTGAAGCAGAATTAATTACTCAACACCCAAATGGAGTATTAGGTTTTGAATTTTTAAAAGAGCTACAAAAGTTAGAAAATTATTTAAAAAAGAATTACACTGTTGAGGGAGTTGGGTTTTTAACTTCTCCATTAACAATAATTAAAGAGGCTAATTTTATTAAAAATGGATCAAAACCGAAACATCGTTGTTTACCAGAAACAGAAAGACGGCTAAACACACTCTTAAAGCAAATGAAAAGAGGCGCTTCGAAATTTAAGAAAATGGATTTGAATAAAAATTTGAATTTAATTTCAACAGATTCACTCAGTTGCAGGTTAACAGGGAAGTTAAGAGATGTTGGAGGATTAAAAATTAAAGAGGCAAATCGTAATCTGGAAAAGTTTCTAGAGGAAAATATCAATCCGGATGTTATGAAAATTAAGCTCACAGGTACTGCTGTTTTAATTGATAATAATAATTCTACTCTTTCAAAAACTTTGATTTTAGGGTTGATTTTAGCCTTTGCTGTTATTGCTTTAGTTGTTGGAATTATGTTTAATTCGTTCAGGATTGCTCTATTTTCTTTAATACCAAATATATTACCTCTATTGCTTCTTACTACAGTTATGTGGATATCAGATATAGACCTTAAAATCAGTACAAGTTTAATTTTCACACTGGCATTTGGTATCGCTGTTGATGATACTATTCATTTGCTATCAAAATATAAATTGGAACGAAGGAAAGGTCGTAATCATTTGTATGCCTTAAAGCGAAGCTATTTGTCCTCAGGAAAAGCAATTATTGTTACTTCCTTAATTCTTGTTGGAGGCTTCCTTACATTACTTTTCAGTTCCTTTACGAGCACTTTTTATATGGGTTTAATGGGCAGTGTCACACTTTTTATTGCCTTAACCCTTGATTTAATGATTATGCCGTTAATCATGCTTTATGGGTTAGCTACTCCTCAGAAGATATAATAATTTATTATTTTGTAGGAGCAGTTTAAATTTCGAATAATGAAAGTTGATGAATCAGAAGTATTATATTCGTTTTTTAAATGAAAAGATTGTTTTTTTTCGGATTTTTCCTGGTTTCTCCTCAATTGTTTGCGGGTACTGAAATGAATCATCTAACTTGGTATGGCATTATTCCAGCCTTACTTGCTATTTTTTTAGCCATATCAACTAAACAAGTTGTTCTTTCCCTTTTAACAGGACTAATAAGTGGATCTGTAATTCAATCTTTTTTACATGAATCACAAAGTTATTTTTTTGGAATTGATAAAGTTTTTGATTTTTATCTTTTGAATTCAATAGCAAATAGAGAACATGCATCCATTCTTTTGTTTTCATTTTTGATTGCTGGTTCAATACATATTATGACAAAAATGGGAGCTTTCAATGGGTTGATTCAATGGTTGAGTAAATTTGCGAAATCAAAACGATCAGCTCTTTTAATAACCTACTTCATGGGATTTTTTGTCTTTTTTGATGATTATGCAAACACATTAGTTGTTGGAAATACGATGCAAAAAATTACTGATCGATTCAAAATATCTAGAGAGAAGTTGGCTTTTGTTGTAGATGCGACTGCAGCTCCAATTGCAAGTATTGCCTTTGTTTCAACATGGATTGGGTATGAAATTCAGTTAATCAAAGACGGTTTGGATTCTGCAAATTATGACAGTTTGGATTCTGCATATGGTATTTTTTTAAATTCGGTACCCTATTCGTTTTATCCAATTCTAATGCTGATTTTTGTTTTTATATTAATTCTAACAGGTAAGGATTTCGGTTCGATGAAAAAATTCGAGGCAATGCCTGATCAAGTGTTAACTTCAAAAGTAGAAATTCAAAAATCCATTGCTGCTGTTTGGGCAATTGTTCCAATTATTCTTTTGTTGTTCGTGACACTCTTTGGGATTTATATTACAGGGGAAACTAAGAGGGGGGTTATAAATGCCATTCAAACAGGAAATTGCTATAAAGGTTTACTTTGGGGAAGCGGTTCGTGCTTTTTTACTGTTTTTTTCATAAGCGTTTGCACAAAGAACAAAGTTTCAGAAAATCTGAACTGGATGTTTGAAGGATTTAAATCGATATTGCCAGCACTTACAATTTTAATTTTAGCTTGGGGATTGAATGGTGTTTTAGAGGACTTAAAATTGGGGGATTATATAGGTCATATTATGTCACAAAGTAACGTGTCTTTTTACATCATCCCTCTAATAACTTTTATATTATCTTCTTTGGTTGCTTTTTCTACAGGCTCTAGCTTTAGCACTATGGGTATTCTAATTCCTATTGTTATATCGGTTTGTTTATCTTTTAAAACTACTGAATATTTTGAATACAGTATTTTTTATGCATCCATCGCATCTGTTTTATCCGGATCTGTTTTAGGAGATCATTGTTCTCCGATTTCGGATACAACAGTACTTAGTTCGATGGCAACAGGATGCAATCACATTAATCATGTAAATTCTCAGTTAATTTATTGTTTAGTCGCCGGAGGTATTTCTGTACTGTTGATTTTTTTACATTCAATTTTAGATTTGAATTTGATTGTGCTATATATTATCGGAGGTGTCTTAATTTGGTTGATTATCAAGGTTTTGGGCGGTAAAAAATTCAATACGACAGGAAAATAAAATTGTTTAACGAAAAAATAACCTATTTAATAGGTTAAATTTCAGGTGTTAAGCTAAAAATGATTGCATGGTACATCAAAAGGTTATTTATTTGTAAGTGAAATCAAACTAATATTACACCTCATGGACCAAACAACTGCAAAAGAAATTATTAAAGACACGGATTACCTTGAAAATAGAATCTTGGTAATGGAAGACAGTAAGAAAAAAATTAAGTATTGTAAAATTATCTGGAAAGGATTTTCTGCAACTCAAAAAGATGAGAACAACGAAGAAGGTGCTGCTCGAGTAAGAGTTAAAGATTTGATGTCAGGTAAAGAGTTTACTGATAATTTAACAAAAGTAGCTAGAGATTTTCCTGAAGAACTTATTTCAAATAAAGAAAGTGCTAAAGCTGAAATATTCAATTTGTTACAAGAAAATAAATCTGAAACCAAAACATTAAACTGGATAGAAGAGTCAGTTACGTTTGATAAAGAAGGAATTAGTGTTGAAAGATTACTTACAGAGCTGTGGTTGGAATCAAAAGTAACCAAAGCTCGATTTAAATCTGATGATTTAGTTGTATATAATTCCCGCAAGTAGGTTAAATTTGACTTTTAGTTGTTGATGCCGTTCTTCATAGGACGGCATTTTTTTTATTCAATTCATACTTCTTATGTCTTTCTCTGCTTTTTCTTTGCTGCAGGGAAAAGCACGTTGTTCAAAATTAAACGATAACCAGGTGAATTGGGGTAAAGATTTAAATCAGTTGGAGGATCGGAGACTCTATGGGTGTGATCCTCTGGATCATGCCCACCATAAAAAGTCCATGTTCCTTTTCCATAGTCTCCATGGATATAACGTGCGGAATTTATTGCTTTTGTCTCTCCCATTATCAATACATCGGATCTGAGATTGTCTTTTCGAAAAGCTGTGGTTTGCCCCATGAAACCTTTTATTACGGTCGTATGGTTTTGACAAAGCATAGTTGGTACAGGATCCCATTTAGCACTAAAATCAAATAAAGTAAATACATCTCCTTTAATTCCTTTTGCTTGAAAAAGCTTGTAATGGTCTTTTGTGGCATCAATAGAACTAAATTCATATTCGTGGGGATTATTTACTAAAACGTAATTCTTAAAAGCAAATCCGTTGAGGTAATTTAGTTTCGTTTGCATATTTGGATCGTTGGGGTCACCATCAAACATAGCTTTACAAATGTCAACATTTTGGGCTGCCAGGGCGATATCGTATGAGTCTGTAGCTGCACACATAGCAAACATGAATCCTCCTTGCGAAACAAAATTTTTAATTTTTAATGCTACCGCTAATTTTAAATCCGATACTTTGTTAAAACCAAGTTTTCCCGCTAGTCCCTCATTAAATCGAACATATTCTTGAAACCACGGCGCGTTTTTATAGGAGCTCCAAAATTTACCATATTGACCTGTGAAATCCTCATGATGTAGGTGTAACCAATCGTATTTTGATAAATCTTCTTTTAAAATTTCTTCGTCATAAACGACGTCGTAAGGTATTTCTGCATAGGTCATTACGAGAGTTACGGCATCATCCCAAGGCTGTTTGTTTTTTGGAGAGTAAACAGCAATTTTGGGTGCTTTTTCAAGCTTCATGACATCCTGATTTACCTCAGGTTTAGTTATTTCTGCGACTATTTTATTGTATTGAACGTCCGCAATAATTTCAAATGAAACACCTCTTACTTTACATTCTTTAAGAATTTTATCGTCTAGTTTTAAGGCAAAAGAACCTCCTCGGTAGTTTAACAACCAGTCAACTTCAATCTTATTTTGAAGTGCATGAAAAGCTATGCCGTATGATTTTAAATGATTTTTTTGGACTTCGTCCATTGGAATCAATAAACGGGTAGCATTAACAACTGTACTCAACAGAAAAAAAAGCGATAGCAAAACACACTTAAAAATTTTACAGTTTCTTTGTTTTTGTTGTTTCATTTTTTGGCCTGTATAATTTAGAATGGTAAGTCATCACTCGGCATATCATTCATACGAGATCCTTTTATAACGGTTGTATGTGCATTATATTCTTCGGAATCTCCATTCTCTGCCGGAAATGATCCAAAATCACTGAAACCGTTTTGATCCCAATCAACAAATCGTCCAAAACGAGATTGAAATCTAAGTGGAATGTTTTCTAAAGCTCCATTTCGATGTTTTGCAACTATTATTTCAGTTAAACCAACAGTTGAATTACCATCTGCATCTTCAGTAATTTCATAATATTCCGGACGATAAATAAACATAACCATATCAGCATCTTGTTCAATTGCACCGGATTCTCTCAAGTCGGATAGTTGTGGTCTTTTATCACCTCCCCTTGTTTCAACAGCTCTTGATAGTTGTGATAATGCAATGACTGGTACATTTAATTCTTTAGCAATAATTTTAAGTGAGCGAGAGATAATCGATATCTCCTCTTGACGGTTTCCACCATCTTTTCCACCGGCACTCATCAATTGAAGATAATCAATAATAATCATTTGAATTTGGTGCTGTTGTTTTAGTCGTCTGGCTTTGGCTCTTAATTCGAAAACGGATAGTCCAGGAGTGTCGTCAATAAAGAAAGGGGCTTCCGACAAAGCAGCAACTTTAGCGTTGAGTTGTTCCCATTCGTGTTGGGCTAGTTTTCCTTTTTTAAGTTTTTCTTGCTCTAAACCAGATTCATTAGAAACCATTCTCATTACCATTTGAAGAGCAGACATTTCCAATGAGAATATAGCGACAGGTAATTTGTAATCGATTACAATGTTTCTTGCCATACTCAAAACAAGAGCAGTTTTTCCCATTGCAGGACGAGCAGCCAGGATTAAAAGTTCTGATCCTTTAAAGCCGGAAGTTAATTTGTCCAGTCGGTTAAATCCAGAAGGAATTCCATTTATTCCATCTTTTGTTTCTCCAGCTTTTTTGATTTGCTCTTTTGCTGCAATAATTAACGATGCCATGGTATCATGACTTTTTCTAATGTTTCCTTGCGCTACTTGAAAAAGTTTGTTTTCGGCTGAATCAAGTATGTCAAATACATCTGAAGTTTCGTCGAAAGATTCCTTTATAATCTCCGAAGAAATTCGAATTAGTTCTCTTTGAATGTATTTTTGAGCAATTACACGTGCATGTTCTTCTATATTTGCTGCAGATGCAATTTTTGAGGTAAGTTGTGCTATGTAGGCTGGACCACCAATAATTTCTAAATGGCCCTCTTTTTCGAGGGCTGTTTTTACTGTTAAAAGGTCAATGGGTTCGCTTCTTTGAAAAAGTCCTTGTATTGCACCGTAAATTTTTTGGTGGGAATCTTTATAAAAAGATTCTGCTTTTAAAATATCAATTACTTCTGTAAGTGCGTCTTTTTCAACCATTATTGCGCCAAGAACAGCCTCTTCATAGTCAAGAGCTTGTGGTGGTATTTTACCATGTTGGGCAATCAATTGCTCATTTGTTAAACTTCTTGTTCTTCTTGATTTTTTTGAGTCAGCAGCATATTCTTCCATAGTTCAAAATTAGTCATTTACTAACTATTTATTAAAGGTGTATTATGAACAAAATGAGACAAAGGTTGTTAGTTTTTTGTTGAAAAATAAAGTGTTATTTTGATTTTTCTTTTGAAGAAGGACATGGAATATTGAATTTCCAAGATTTCCCTAAGTGGGAAAAACTAATCACAGGGGCTTCTTTAAAAATTCCAAATACTGCTGACCCACTTCCACTCATGGATGCATAGGTCGCTCCCAGGTTATAAAGTTCTTGTTTTATTTCACCTATTTCAGGACATTGTATAAATACTGATTTTTCAAAGTCGTTTTTCAATTCTTTTTTCCAGGTTTCAACGGGATTGTTTAATATCTCTCTAATATTTTTCTCAGGTTTACAGGGCGTTATATGCTTGTAGGCCTCAACTGTTGAAACATGAATATTTGGATAAACAACTATAAAATGGAGTTGTGATAAATCAACAAAAAAATCAGAAAATTCATCTCCAATTCCTTCTGAATAAACCATTTTATTCTTCAAGAAAAAAGCACAGTCTGCACCCAGCTGGCCCGCAAGATTAAACAATTCATTTTCATTGAGCTGTAATTGAAATAAATCATTTAATCCAAGAATGCATGCTGCGGCATCTGCTGAACCTCCTCCTAAACCTGCTCCAATGGGAATTTGTTTTAATAAATCCAGGTCTACAGAAGGAATGTTATACTTTGATTGCATTATTGAAAAGGCTCTTTCTACTAAATTTGCTTTTCCGTCCGATGGAATTTTAATTCCCGAGCATGAAAATTGGGTTTTTCCCAGTTTGTTTTGATTAATTTCTAGGGCATCAGTAATTGGTATCGGAACAAAAACAGATTCAATATTGTGATATCCGTCGTTTCTTTTTTTGACAACATTGAGACCTAAATTTATTTTTGCATTGGGAAAAACAACCATAATTTAAAAGTATAAAGAAGATGAAAATTAGAACATAAATTGATACGAAAATTATTAAAAGTTAATAATAAGAATCAACTTCTTAATTCAAAATTACTAACTTTACTATCCTAAACTTACGTTATGATCTACTTAGATTTCGAAAAACCAATTGCTGAACTTAACGAGCAATTAGACAAAATTAAGGAAGTTCAAAATATTGGAGATGTAGACGTTTCCAAAACAATAAGCGACATAGAGAAGCAAATTGCTGCAAAAACGAAAGAAATTTATTCAAAGCTTACACCTTGGCAACAAGTTCAGGTTTCTCGCCATCCACAAAGACCTTATACTTTAAGTTACATTGAAAATATTGCTGACAAAAATTCTTTTGTTGAATTGCATGGAGATAGAACTGTAGCCGATGATAAAGCTATGGTTGGTGGTATGGCCTCGATAAATGGAGAGACAGTCATGTTTATCGGCCAACAAAAAGGAATTAACACAAAAATGCGTCAATATAGAAATTTTGGAATGCCCAATCCAGAGGGGTATAGAAAAGCTCTAAGATTGATGAAAATGGCCGAAAAATTTAACAAACCTGTTGTTTGTTTTATAGACACCCCAGGAGCATTTCCTGGTTTAGAGGCTGAAGAAAGAGGGCAAGGAGAGGCAATAGCCAGAAACTTGTTCGAAATGGCTCGTTTGAAAGTTCCTTTAATATGTATTGTTATTGGTGAAGGAGCTTCTGGAGGTGCTCTTGGTATTGGAATGGGAGATAAAGTTTTCATGATGGAAAATACGTGGTATTCAGTAATTTCTCCGGAAAACTGTTCTACAATTTTATGGAGGAGCTGGGATCATAAAGAAGAGGCCGCAGAGAAAATGAAATTGACCTCAAGCGATATGAAAAAATTAGGTCTGATTGATGGTGTTATAAAGGAGCCTGTTGGAGGTGCTCATTCAAATCCTGAAATTGCCTACAAAAATGTTAAAAAAGCAATCCTTGACTCTTTAAATCAATTAAGAGATATGGATCAACAAAAAAGAGTTGCTGCCAGAATTAAAAAGTTTGCTTCAATGGGGCATACTGAGGAAGCATAAATTTTAAAATTGAAATTAATAAAAAAAGCAGTTTTAAAACTGCTTTTTTTATTTGGTTTTTCGATTTTTACTTTTGTAAATAATAAAAAAATCACATCTTTGTAAAAAAGATAAAATATATAGGTTGTGTTGAAACGAGTTGTTTGTGCTTTTTTTGGAATATTAGCTTTATTTAGGATTTCTTTCGCTCAGGAGTATTGTGATAAAGTAAACTTAATGTATTCCGTTTATAATCGTTTTCATATAGAAAACAAATCGGTTGATGATGATTTTAAAAAAGATGTTAGGCGAAAATTTTTACATAATCTTGATCCCTATAATTTTATTTTTTCAAAAGAAGACCATTCAAAATTAATGACTGTTTCTAAAGATTGTGATTTTGTGGAAAAATCTGCAAGATTATTCTCATTAAGAATAAGTGAATTTGATTCCATTTCTTCACTACTTTTAGATTCTAAATTAGACCTGAACGTTTCCGATAAATTGAATTTATATGAAAGTATAGATGGTAGTGTTGTTCTTAAAGAGAAGAAAATTAGAGTTGAACAAGTTTTGAAATTTATGGTTCTTGAGGACTTGTTTTTTGAATACGATTATCTTGATCCTGATTCTTTTGAAATGCCTAATCAAACAGACGTACAAAATGAAATTTCAGAGAGGTTAAGTAAAAGGGTGTCCATGAAAACATTGGATTCTAGTGAAAGGCTTCTTGCTTTTCAGGATGATTTTTTGAATGCCATTGCACAGCAATTTGATCCACACTCAAGTTACTTTTCTACAAATAAGAAAGAAGATTTTGAGAATGCGCTTTCCAAGGAAATTATATCCTTTGGTTTGTCTTTTGGAGAAGACGATCAGGGGGGGATAATTATAGCAAGCATGATGCCTGGAGGAGCTGCATGGAAGACTGGGGAGATTCATGTTGGAGATGAGGTTTTAGAAATAAAAATAAAGGGAAAATCCTCTAAAAAAACATCGTCTATGTCTGCAAGTAAAGCCAATAATTTTTTGAAACAAGGAAGAGGTGGTGTTGTAGAATTGGTTTTAAAATCAGAGGGTAGTAGATTAATTAAAGTGGAATTAAAAGAGGAGGTAACGGAGGTGGAGTCCAATATTATTTCAAGTTTTATACTTGAAGGAGACACAAAGATTGGATATATTGTTCTGCCTGGTTTTTACACTGATTTTGGAGGGTTGTTCGGGCTTGGTTGTGCTAATGATGTAGCAAAAGAGTTAATGAAATTACAAAAAGAAGGAGTTGAGGGGATTATTCTTGACTTACGTTACAATGGCGGTGGGTCATTAAAAGAGGCTATGGATTTAGCTGGAATATTTATTGATGAAGGACCTTTTGTTGTAATGAATAAAAAGTACGACAAGCCTCGTGTCAAAAAAGATAGGAATAGGGGACTTATCTATTCAGGGCCATTAACAGTAATGGTAAACGGGGCATCTGCATCTGCGTCCGAAATTCTAAGCAAGATTTTTCAGGATTACAATAGAGCAATTATTGTAGGTGGTTCAACGTATGGTAAAGCAACAGCACAAAGTATAATTCCATTGGACACTTCGGCTTATGATGACAAACTTTTTCCAAGAGGGCGCCCAAACAATGAGTTGGGATATGCAAAAATAACACTTAGTAAAATATACGGAACAGATTTAGAAACGTACCAAAAAAACGGTATTAAACCTGATGTTGAAATTCCTTACTTTTATCAAGGATTGATTCCAAAGGAATCGGATTATACAACGGCATTAAATGCAGACAAAGTGGATAAGAATATATATAATTTTACTCCACTCGAGAAACTTCCTACAATGGAGTTAAAAAAGACCAGTTCTTCGAGAATATTGAAAGATTCGATTTTTCAAGAATTGACAAAAATAAATGATGATTTGGTTAAGCTGTATGAAAAATTCCAAACTCAAATACCTATTTCCATTAAAGGATATCAGTCTTTATTAGATGAGCGAAAGCTATTGGAGTCTAGAATTGATGTATTGATGGATAAGTTAAATCCTGCATTTAAAGTATTAAATACTGAATTTGAAAAGGAAATAATTAAGCTAAGTGAATATTGTAAGGATAGAAATGAAAGAATAATAGAAGCTTTGTATCAAGATGTAGAATTAAACGAAGCGTTTTTAATTACCAAAGAATTAACAAGTAAAAACAAATAAAAATCACAGAAAATGAAGAAAAATTCAATAACTCTTACGTTACTTATTATGCTTTTTTCAAGTGTAATAATTGCTCAAGAAAAGCATCCAGCTGTATTGTATATGGAACAGGTATCCGTTGTTCATAAGGATATATCAAAACGAACTTGGAACTACCTTTCAACTGCAGCCAACTCTAAAAATTTAAGAAAAATCAATAATAAGAGATTAAAGTTGGTGAAAACCATAGCGACCGCAAAAAAAGAAGTTTCAAAAATGAAAAGTTACGAGGGAAGTACTACCTATAGAGATGCCGTAGTTAAGTTTTTAGACATCAACGAAAAAGTTATGAATGAGGATTTTGGCAAATTAATGGATATGGAGGAAGTTTCTGAGCAATCTTATGACGCTATGGAGGCATATTTTTTAGCGAAAGATATTGCCAATCAAAAATTACAGGATGCCGGTGATGAGTTGAGTGCCTCGGAAAAAGAATTTGCAGAAAAAAATGGAATAACTTTAACTGAGTCGGAATCGGATCTCGGAAAAAAAATTAAGGCAGCAAGTGAAGTTTTTGGTTACCATAGGGAAATATATTTGATATTCTTTAAGTCATTTAAGCAAGAAGCTTATTTGATTACGGCAATGGGTGGAAACGATATTGCAGCAATCGAACAAAATAAAAATGCTTTAATTAAAGTTGCCAAAGAAGGAATTGCTGAATTAGAAAAGAAAGACTCTTTTAAAGGAAATAAAATGCTCATAAATGAATGTAAAAAAGTTCTAAACTTTTATATCCAAGAGGCTGAGAATGACATTCAATTGCTTACTGAATATTTGATTGAAAATGAAAAAATAGGTAAAGCCAAGAAAGCTTTGGAGAAAAACAAGAAAAAAACTCAAAAAGACGTGGATACATTCAATGAAATGGTTAATGATGTAAATGCTAAGTCTCAAAAGGTAAACGAGCAAATGGCTAAGTCAAACAATAAGAGATCGCAATTGATTGACGGATGGAATAATTCGGTACTGCAATTTACAAGTAAATATGTTCCAAAAAACTAAGAAGTAATAAAAACAAAGAAAAAAGGCAACTGGATTTTAGTTGCCTTTTTTTATTAATTAATTTTAAACTATTATTTCATGCCAGAGTCAAGTGTTGCGAAGAGCATATTCACATGTAGTTGTCCTAGGTGTCGACAAGGTAAAGTATTTACCTATAAAAACCCATATCATAGGAGATTTACCAAAATTGAAAAAAAGTGTTCAAAATGTAATTTGGTTTATGAAATGGAGCAAGGTTTTTGGTATGGGGCGATGTATATAAGTTACGCCTTTGGTGTCCTTTTATCCATACCTGTAGTCGTAATTTTATCCTACACAACTGAACTTGAAATTTTTCAAATAACCGGAGTAATATTCATATTACTTTTTTTATTGATGCCGATTTTATTTCGTTACTCAAGGATTGTGTTTTTGCATATTTTTATACCATATGATAAGCAAATCGATGCGGAAAAACGGATGAAATAGAAGATTAATGTTTTGATTTACTTTGGTGAGGTTCTGTAGATATATAGAGCAACTAAAGTAAAAAGGATATTAGGTACCCAAAAAGCAAGTTTAGCGGGTATAGCTGATTTTTCTGACAAAATTTCAGCAATCCTTAAGAAGAAGACAAAAGCCAGTGCGATTAAAAGACCTTTAGCAATATGCATACCAACTCCTCCTCGGACTTTTCGGGAGCTGATGCATGCAGCGATAAGAACTAAAATTATTATTGAGAAAGGGTTGGAGGTTCTTTTGACCAGTTCCTGCTCATATTTTCCCAAGTATCTCGAACCTCTCATTTTTTCTTTCTCAATGAAATCGTAGATATCGAATATGTCCATAGTTTCGACCTCAAATGGGCTTCTGTGGAATTCAGTATTATCGAAACAGAATGTGGTATCTTTATGTGAGCCTTGAGTGAGCGTTTCCTTATCTCCTTGAAGAAATCTTTCCGTCCAATTTCGAGCAGTCCAATTTTTGTTGCTGTGATTCCATTTTAAATTACTTGCTGTAAAGCGATACAAAAGTTCTCCATCGACAATTTTTTCTAATCGGAATTTGTAGGCATTATCGCTTTTTATGTTGTAATTATTCACAAAAATATAGGTGTTTTTTGCAACTTCTCTATGTAGTTTTGAATTGTCAATTCTTCTTTGGTGTCGATAAATCTGTGCTTCAATCGCTATTCTTTTTTTGTTGGTGATAGGTATGAGAAGGTGACTCATTATTAATGAGATTAAAAAAAGAATAATTCCACCTACTAGGTACGGTCTTAAAAATCGTTTGAATGAGATTCCAGAAGCCAAAATTGGAATAATTTCTGTTTTTGAAGCCATTCTGCTTGTGAAGTAAACAACCGTTAGAAATGCTAATATCGGCGTGAGTAAATTGTATAGCCATGGAATAAAGCTGAAGTAATAATCAAATATTATTTCTTCGATAGTGAATTGGTCGAAGTCATCAATTTTCTCAGAAATATCAAAAACAACTGCAATTAGTATGAAACAAAAAATAATGAGGAAAAAAGTCCCAGCAAATTTTTTAAGAATGTATGCGTCTAACTTTTTCAAAATTACAGTCTGTTTGTTACTTTTTTAACCATTTGGTTTTTCCAATTGTAAAAATCGCCTTCAATAATATGTTTTCTCGCTTCAGTGACCAACCACAAATAAAAAGCTAAATTGTGAATTGAACAGATTTGTTTACCTAAAATTTCTTTCGACTGAATGAGATGTCGTACATACGACTTAGAGTAAAATTGATCTACGTAAGATGTCCCATGCGGGTCCAAAGGTGAAAAATCTTGTTCCCATTTTTTATTTTTAATGTTGATGATTCCTTCTCGAGTAAAAAGCATTCCGTTTCTTGCGTTTCGAGTCGGCATTACGCAGTCAAACATATCAATACCCAGAGCTATGTTTTCAAGTATGTTTTCTGGAGTTCCTACTCCCATCAAATATCTTGGTTTATTCTCAGGGAGAATGGAACACACTAAATCGGTCATAGCATACATCTCTTCTGCTGGTTCTCCTACAGATAAACCACCTATAGCATTTCCATCTCTTTCAAAGGATGCTATTGTTTCCGCAGATTCAACTCTTAAATCTTTGTAGGTGCTTCCTTGAACGATGGGAAATAATGTTTGATTATATCCGTAAAGTGAATCTGTATTGTCGAATCTATCGCAACATCTTTTTAACCAGCGGTGCGTCATATGCATAGAGTTTTTAGCATAGTTATAATCACATGGGTATGGAGTACATTCGTCGAATGCCATAATTATATCTGCACCTATTTCTCTCTGTATATCCATTACTTTTTCAGGAGAGAACATGTGGTAGGATCCGTCAATGTGTGATTGAAATTTAACACCTTCTTCTTTTATTTTTCGAGTTCCGCTTAATGAGTAAACTTGAAAACCTCCACTATCAGTCAGAATAGGTTTCTCCCAATTCATAAATTTGTGTAAACCTCCGGCTTTATTTAAAGTGTCTGTATTTGGTCTTAAATATAAATGATACGTATTCCCCAGAATTATTTGGGCTTTTATGTCTTCCTCAACTTCACGTTGATGAACAGCTTTTACAGTTGCAGCTGTACCAACAGGCATGAAAATTGGAGTTTTAATTTCTCCGTGATCTGTTTTTATGGTACCTGCTCGTGCTTTAGTTTCAGGATTTGTTTTTTCAAGTATGAATTTCATTGTTTGTAAAGATAAGATTATGTGAGCAGTTTTTTTATGGAATAATCGTTCTGATTCTTAAAACTGATTTGGATTCGTTTTCTTTGTATTTATGGAATTGTTCTCATGGATTGAACTTTTTTTTATTTTTTCTTCAATAATCCTTTTGGGATATTATTTATTTTTTTGGAGAAAATTAGCAATATACTCTTCATTAAAAAATGAGTCTTCACATTTACCTGCAGTAAGTGTGGTTATTTGTGCAAAAAATGAAGAGAAAAATTTATCTCAATTTCTTCCTGAAATAATGAGTCAAGAGTATCCTCAATATGAAGTTATTGTAGTTGATGACTGCTCTTTAGATAGAAGTCTAGATGTTTTACAACAATTTAAGAATCAGTACAATAACTTAATTGTATATACTTTTGATAAAGAAAAGCAGTCTTTTGGAAAAAAAGAGGTTTTAGAATATGGAATTGAAAAATCAAAATTTGACTATTTAGTATTAACAGATGCAGATTGTAAACCCAATTCAAAAAAATGGCTTCAGGGTATGGTTAATGGCTTTTTGGATGGAAGTGAGATTGTTTTAGGGGTAGGTCAATATCAAAAAGAGAAAACCATCATAAATGATTTAATTCAAATGGACACAGGATTTATTGCCATGAATTATTTATCGTTCGCACTTGCTGGATTTCCCTATATGTCAGTTGGAAGAAATGTTGCATACAAAAAAGATTTGTTTTTCAAGGTTGGTGGATTTAAATCACATTATGATATCACCAGTGGCGATGATGACCTATTTGTTAATCAAATTTCCAAACATACTAAACCCTCAATTGTTTTTTCTAGTGATTATCAAACCACCTCTATTCCAAAAGAAAGTTTAAAATCATTTTTTCTCCAAAAAGTACGTCACGTTTCAGCAGGTGTGAAATATAACAAAAAAAACACTGCCCTTTTATCTTTATTTTATTCATTATCAGTTGTTTGGTATTTGGTTTTGCCGTTTGTTTTGTGCAGTTCAAAGCAATTATTTGTTATTTCAACAATCATTATTTTAAAAAAACTTATAATGTATTCTTTAATTAGAAGAATATTCAGTAAAATTGAAGTTAGTACAAAATCTGCTATGCTGTTGTTTGTAGAGTTTTTCTCGGTATTTTTTCACAGCTTTGCGGTAATAGTAACAATTTTTAAAAGCAAAAAGGGAAAATGGTAGTACCAGGACCGAATTTGTCAGAGAAAGCACTTCACGACTATAACTTAGTTCGGGATGCAATAGAAAATAAGTCTCAAAGGGCATATGCTGAGTTAATGGATAGATACCGTGACTCTATTTATTTCATGCTTTTGAAAATGGTAAATAATAAGGATGATGCAGAAGATTTAACTATTGAAGCTTTTGGTAAAGCGTTTAAAAAGTTGCATCAGTATACTCCAAATTATGCATTCAGTACATGGTTGTTCAAAATTGCTTCTAACAATTGTATAGATTTTATAAGAAAAAGAAAAAAGAATACTTTTTCTATCAATAAAACTTTAGAGAACGATGAAGGAAGCGAACTTGAAATTGATTTAAAATCAGATGCGTTAGACCCTGAACAAACTTATATGCGTGAGCAAAAAATTCAGATCATGCATGAAGTGGTAAAAACATTAAAGCCTCGTTATAGAACACTTGTAGAACTTCGTTATTTTAAAGAGTTTTCGTACGAAGAAATAGCTGAACATTTGGACATCCCATTGGGTACGGTAAAAGCTCAGTTGTTCAGAGCTAGAGAGTTTCTCTATAACATAATGTCCAATACACAAGAAAAAATTTAATTTTTACTGAAGTTATATTTTAAAACCTTTCCTGTTGGAAAGGTTTTTTTGTTAGTGGATGAAAAAATTTATACGAATCAGTTACTCCTGATTAGTTTCGTTTGAGCTTTTAGTATTTTTAGTCTTGTTTCTTAGGGCCAGTAACGTAACAAAAATACCAGGTGCCCAAAATATCCAAACAGCACTAATCATCAGGTTCTGTTTTACCAAAGCCCAAAAAAAATAAAAGCTCCCGCTAATTAAAAGCAAAAGGCCTGAGAATAAACCTCTCGTCTGGAATAACCAAAACGGTCCCCAAACTCTTGTTTTTAATTTAGCTTTTCGTTTGAATGGCTTAGTTTCTGAAAAGTCTATATTTTTGTTTTTTTTCAAAATGATTTAATTGTACTCAGGAGTCAATAGAACTTCTATCTTTTCGTTTACTTCTATTTATTAATTTTTGCCTTTGGAGTCCCCTAAATAGAATATAAATACCCGATAAAAATAAAATAGGAGGGTAGAAGTAAATGATTCCAACAATTGATCCGGCCGTATACCAAAAAATGGAAACAATAATCATTACAGAACCTGCGATTATACTGTTTGTTATTCCCAGTTTATGAAGTCCAAATGATTTTTCAATTGCATCGGGTTCAAGTTGTGCTTGTTTTTGTCGCTCTTGAATAGCAATTTTTGTCTGGATAACATTTTGGTCCTCTATAAAATCAGAACAGTCTTTTTCAAAGGATGGGATATCTTGAATTAACCCGCAAACAATACCTCGTTTAAAATCGAATTTTCTGTTTGCGCATTCAGTACAGTAGGATAATGTGTGTTCTCGGTTACTCATTAGAAAGATTCAAGATAAATAACCTTTTTGGTATCAAAAAAAGCTTCGGAAAAATAATTTTTTAATTCGAACGATTGGTATGGTTTCCCAGCTTTTTCCATTTCTTCTGTCAAATCTCCTCCTTTTAGGTATAGTAACCCATTGGGTAAATCATTAAACGATTCATTTGAAAATTTACCTTTTATCCAATTGTTAAATTTTGGAAGGGAGGTAACTGCTCTACTTATGATAAAGTCAAACTCAAATTTTACTTTTTCAGCTCTTTTTTGAACACCTTCAACGTTTTGTAGTGCTAATGCTTCTGCTACCGCATTTACTACCTTAATTTTCTTCCCGATTGTATCAATCAAGTAAAAGTTGGACTCTGGAAACAATATAGCTAATGGTATACCAGGAAAACCTCCTCCAGTTCCAACATCCATTATTGATGTTCCGGCCTTAAATTGAATAACTTTTGCTATTCCTAATGAATGCAATACATGCCGAGTGTACAGTTCATCTATATCTTTTCTTGAAATAACATTTATTTGCGCATTCCACTTTACATATAAATCCTGAAGTTTATTGAACTGATTTTTCTGATTCTCGGTTAGGTCTGGAAAATATTTTAAAATTAGATTCAATCTCATGTTAAGAAAATTGAAGTTGACTTAATCGTTTGTATACGCCATTTTCAATACTAACCAACTCTTCGTGAGTACCTTGTTCTGCTATTTTCCCCTTATTCATTACAACAATAGAATTTGCATTTTTAATTGTCGATAATCGATGTGCAATTACTACTGAAGTTCTTCCTTGCATCAATTTGTTTAAAGCATCCTGAACGGCAACTTCTGACTCACTGTCCAAAGCACTTGTTGCTTCATCTAGAATTAAAATTGCAGGATCTCTTAGTATAGCACGAGCTATCGCTATTCTTTGTCTTTGTCCACCTGAAAGTTGTATTCCTCTATCACCAACAATTGTGTCAAATTTATCAGGGAAACCGTTAATGAATTCTGTGGCATTTGCTTTTTCGGCTGCTGAAATGACTTCTTCGTGTGAGGCTTCAGGTTTTCCATATCGGATATTTTCTTCAATAGTTCCACCTAAAAGAATTACTTCTTGAGGTACAAAAGCCATTTGTGATCTTAATTCATTTACAGGATATTCAGTGGCATTTTTACCATCGAAATGAATTTCTCCACCGTCAAGTTTATAAAATTGCAACAAAAGGCTTGCGATGGTTGATTTCCCACTACCAGACGAACCGACTAGTGCAATTTGTTCACCCGATTTAATATTTAAATTTAGACCATTTAGTATTTGTGTTTCTTTTCTACTTGGGTAAGAGAAATTTAAATTTTTAAGTTCGATTCTTCCTGTTAAAAATTTTGAGTTTGATACCGGCTTTGTAGCGTCAATTTTTTCTGTTTCTTGCTGAATAATGTTTATTAAACTTTCTGTAGCCCCTATTGATTTTTGGATTTTAGCAAATAGATCAGGAATGGAACCAATTGACGTTCCAAGCATTACCGTAAACAGAATAAATTGAAAGAATTCTTTCTTTTCGATTCCTCCTGAACCACCCATGTGAACCATCTCAATTCCCTGCCAAATAATAAATATGATTGCACCAATAAGAATAGTTACAATAAAAGCAACAAAAATTCCTCTCCACAATGCGACTTTCATGTTCAAAGATTTGATATTTGTTACAGCAGATGAATATTTTTTTAGTTCAAGAAATTCATTAGCATAAGCTTTTAAACTTTTTATTCCTACTAGAGCTTCTTCTATAATATTATTGGATTTTGCTGTCTCGTCTTGAGCCGATCGGGATAGTTTTTTAATAAATTTACCAAACAACATTGCTGTAATTGCAGCAAGAGGTATTACAGCGAGCATAATTAAAACCAATTTTGGACTTATCACAAATATGAAAATCAAACCAAATACCACAATGATTACTTGCCTTAAAAATTCAGCAACAGTAGTAGTAAGAGTTTCCTGAATTTGCTCTGTATCGTTTGAAATCCTAGATATTGTTTCTCCAGTTTTACTTGCATCGAAGTATGCCATAGGAGACTTTATGAGGACTTCAAATGCTTTTTTACGAATATCACGGATTGAGTTGTGCGTTACGTGGTGAAAAGTTATGATTCGAATAAAACTGAAAATTGCCTGTAAGGGCAATAATACGGCTAAAATACTTAAAACACCATATATGTTTTCGGTACTGGCAAAATTCCAGTCAGCACTAAATTCTGATGATTCCGCACCGAGGATTTGTCCAAGAAATATGGGGAGCGATGCGGAAACTCCACTGGATAAAAGAAGGAAAACAAACCCAACTATATAAACAAATGCATAGGGCTTTACAAAAGACAGGAAGTTCTTTGCTTTGGCATATGAGTCTTTGGTCAACTTAATTCCCTCATTATTTCCTTTTTTTCGTCCGAACGACATAATTATCTAGGATATTTAATGCAAATTTACGTTTAGTTCTGATATAAATGTGTCATAGTTTTGTTTTTTTAAAAAGCAGGTAAAACGATTTGTATCCAAAAGATTTTATTGTATCTTTGCGCTCCCTCTTTTGAGGTTAAAACTATTAAGAGATGAAAAGAACATTTCAACCATCGGTAAGAAAAAGAAAAAATAAGCACGGATTCAGATCTAGAATGGAATCGGCTAATGGTAGAAAAGTATTGGCTGCCAGAAGAAGAAAAGGAAGAAAAAAACTTTCTGTTTCTGACGAAAGAACTGGTAAACATTAAGATATAAAGTCCTTTAAAGGATTTTTACAGGCCTCGATTTTTCAAAAGTCGGGGTTTTTTTGTTTATCGAAGAAACAATGTTTTTGCTTTAATGAAGTAATTAAGCTGTGTAGAAATAAAACTTTAATTTTGTATTATGGCAAAGGAGGATGAAAGTGTTAAGTTGACTAGGAGGATAAGAAAATCTGTATGGAAAGTTAATGAAGACTATGGTATAGTCAAAGATGGTGATAAGGTAATGGTTTGTTTATCGGGAGGAAAGGACAGCTATACTATGCTTGACTTAATGATGCATATGCAAAAATCGCATATGTTGAATTTTGATATTGTTGCTGTTAATTTAGATCAAAAGCAACCTGGATATCCTGAGCATGTATTACCTGAATATTTCGAAAAAATAGGGGTGAATTATAAAATAGTAGAGAAAGATACCTACTCAGTTGTAATTGATAAAATACCTGAGGGTAAAACTATGTGCAGTTTGTGTTCACGTTTGAGAAGAGGTATTTTATATTCTGTTGCCGAGGAATTGGGCTGTAACAAAATAGCATTGGGTCATCATCGAGAGGATATTATGGAAACTCTCTTTTTAAACATGTTTTACTCGGGTAGAATCGAAACCATGCCTCCTAAATATAAAACTGATGACGGAAAGTTTACTGTTATACGTCCCTTAGCATACTGTAAGGAAGCCGATATTGAAGAGTATTCAAAGCTTCAGAAATTCCCAATAATCCCTTGTAATCTTTGTGGAACCCAAGAGGGGATGCAAAGACAGGCAATAAAAGATATGCTTAGTGATTGGGATCGTAAATCCCCTGGTAGAAAAGAAATAATTTTTAAATCCATAAAAAACATTGCACCTTCTCACATGTTGGATAATGAATTGTTTGATTTTGAAAATTTTACAATTAAAATTGATAAATCGAAAGTGGAAGTAGAAGATTTAGTTCCGTAATGAGTTTCTTTTTTTAATCTTCTTTTGATAAGCCAATCTTGTTGGAAATTTCTCCAATCCAATCAATTATTCTTTTTAAAATATCGAAATATAGTGAAATAAACAGGATAAAGGCCATTCCAAGAATTACCATGATATTTATCCAGTAGGTATCTATGGAAAGTCCAAAGAGCTTTTTACTTGGCGCAAAGAAATGTGCTCTGAAGCTTTTTGAATCTCTGTATATGGGGTCGGATTTTTGAACAAGTTGTCCATCGAATTCAATTATTTTATTTATTTCATTTTTATTTTTTACTAAATCTGTTAAACTTTCATTTTGATATTTGTCTCGTTGTTCTATGAATTCTTTTTTACCATTTTTTTCACTTCTTACTTTTGCTATTTTTTTATTTTTCAATCGTGCAAAAAGATTATACATTTTAATATAAAACTCTTTTAAAGATTGTAGCGTGCTGTTTATTTCTTTCGCTGTTTCATTATTAAATGAATTGATGTTTTGAAGCTTTTGTTGTGAAGCAAAAATCTTTTTTAAAAGTAAAACACGATGATTTTTGCTTAAGTTTTTCTTCAGAGCTGTTTGAATTTCTTCAGAATCAATTTTGATTAGGTCATGATGTAAGTCTTTTAAGAAAGAAACTTCAGTTTGAATTTCTTTTAAGACCAGATTGATTTTTCTTTGAAAATCATATTTTCTTTTTTTTGCTCTATTTTGATTACTAACGTCGGAGGGTTGAGCATATTTAAGGGCCATTGTAAGATTCGTTTTCATAGCCGAGACCCAAAAGTTTTTTTTGTAGTTAGCGATGCTCATAGCCTTGTCGTAATTATAATATTCTCGCTCAAAAACATTTTCTTTAAATTGATTTACTGCTAAGGCTTCAAAAGCCCATCGAGAGGCCATCATTTCGCCTGCAATGGGAACAACGGTCTGTGATGAAAGAGAAGGGTTTAACTTATCAAATTTGACAATTACCCCGCTGAGCAGTAATTGTGGAATCAAAAGTATAGGAATTAAAATATATATTGTAACTACAGAATTAAAGGCAGAAGAAATATTTAAACCCAACATGTTAGCAAATAAACTACAAGAGAAAAGAACCATCCAATAATCTAAAAACATTCCGTTAATTCCTAAAATTAGGTTACCCACCAAAATATATGATATCGTTTGAATTGCCGATATAATAATCATTATTGCAGTTTTACTTGACAAGTAACTGAATCTTGATAGGTTTAGAAAAGTTTCTCTTTTCAGAATCTTTCGATCGCTAATAATTTCTTCTGCACTCACTGTTAAGCCCATAAATAAAGCAACTACAACACTCATAAAAAGATATGCAGTGATGTTTTCATTGTATCTGAATAAGTATGTGGCGTCTGGCCCACTTTCGGTACTGTAAAACTTGACTAAATATGATAATATGAATGCTAAAAATGGTCCCTCCAAGAAATTAATCAACATGTATTGTGTGTTGGCAATTTTAGAAAGTACGTCCCTAATGAAAAAGACTTTAAATTGACTTGATTTATTAGGGATTTTGTAATTCCCTTTTGGCATTTCAATACTTTTGACGTTTATTTCTTCATTATCTATTTCTTTTTTGTAAATCTCATTCCATGTTTTGGGAGGTATGCGTCTTTGCTCCGTAATATTACCATATTCATCAACAACTTTAGTTTCAATAATGTTAAAAATTTGTTCGGGATTGACGTTTCCGCAATGGTGACATTCACTTTCGTTGGCTGTTACATGATTCGTAGCTTTCTTAAAGTATATAACGGATTCAACTGGATTTCCATAGTATATTGGAAATCCGCCTGTATCTAAAATTAGTAAATTGTCAAACATTTTAAAGATGTCTGACGAGGGTTGATGTATGACAACAAATACAAGTTTTCCCTTTAGAGCGAGCTCTTTGAGTAAATCCATTATGTTTTCTGAATCTCTTGAGGATAAACCAGAGGTTGGTTCGTCGACAAACAAAACTTGTGGTTCTCGAATTAATTCTAAAGCGATGTTTAATCTTTTTCGTTGTCCACCACTAATTTTTTTATTGAGAGGCGATCCAACCTTTAAGTCTTTAATTTCATATAAACCTAAACTTTTGAGCATCTCAATAGCTTTCTTAACGATGATTTTTTTTTGTAAACCATCGTAACAAAGTTTTGTATTGTAATATAAGTTTTCAAATACCGTTAAATCCTCTATCAATAAATCATCTTGAGATATATGTCCAATCACGCCCTCTAATCTCTCTTTCTGATGATGGATATCTATATTGTTTATTTTAACTGAACCTGAGGTCGGAGTAAGAGTTCCGTTGAGCAAGGAAAGAAGAGTTGACTTACCAGCTCCCGATGCTCCCATTATTCCAATCAAGTTGCCACTATTATCTGCTAGATTTAATTTATGTAAGCCCGTATTTCCAGCAGGAAACTTGTACTCAAGTTGGTCAACAATAAAGTCTATTCTTTGTGTTTCTTCTTGAGTTCTATATTTTGAAGATATATCGCTGAAATAGATGGGATTTAATTTTTTATTTCGAATACTTGACCCATGGGCTAGAAAATAAACTCTATTATTTTCAATAACTTGGCCATTTATATAAATGGCTTCTTCCCCACAGTATTTAGCGATATAATTTCCCGATTCCTCAAGTCTAAGTATTTTAACTGCCCCTTCTAATAAGGAATTTTTGATTTCTTTTGCCTTGTCATAGTAAGCTTCATCTCCTTTGTGTATAATAAGGAAATTGTCGTTGTCGGGTATTTTGTTATCATTCGATACAACAAAGGCCATACTTTCACGAAATTCATTTCCTGAAATATTAAAAGTTTCTGCTACTGTTGTAACGAATTCTATCTCTTGTTCTGAATAATTCGCAGAAAAAGTAAATTCTAATAATCGGATTAAAACAACTATTTTTTGTTTTTGCTGAAGTTCCTCATTAATCTGAGTACAGATTCTAAGTACTTTAACTGAATTAACGGAGGTTCTTTTTCTTTCTTTTCCCTCTTTTCTTTTGGATATTTTTTGATGTTTTTCAAGGTAGTTTTCAAAAACATCTAAGTATTTGTTAACTAATTCTGCATTCAATTGCTGTTTGAGAAAATTCTCTACTACAGAGCGGCCATTATCGTTTACACCGTCTACTTTTGCTACAAGTGCAAAAAGTTGCATTAACGCTTCAAGTATTCTTTCGCTCATACGGTTTTTTAGTTGAAACTAAATTTTAGTATATATAAAAAGGCATTGTTACGAGAGTAACAATGCCTTTGTTTCGTTTAATTGTGCACTAATTTTATTGTTTAAATCCAATAAGGATAGTAGCACAACCTGATGAATTTTCTAAGTCGTCTAATTTTGCGCTAATTTTAACAGTTATTGTGTTTTCTACTTTAAAATTCCAATATGGTGAGTTTTGATTCTCAATGCTGTCAAAAAGAACATTGTTGTTTTGGTCTTTTACAGAAAATATGAGGTCACCTTGAGAAAAACCTGTGCAAGCTGCAATTCTGTAGGTTACTCCTCCAAAAAATGTAGTTTCAAATTCTGCCTCTTGGTCACCAAAAAGAAAAGCTCTATAGTTTTGACCATCCGAAACATAATCAACAGTGAAGTTATTTTGATGACAAAAATTGGCAATTGTATCGCACTGAGCATTCAATTTTGTTGCTCCTAAAATTAATAACAATCCGAAAAAGGTAAATATATTTTTCATACGTATAACTCTTAAATGCTTTATGAAGCAGTGATTTTAGTTCTAATTGCGTTTATTTTTTCAATGATTTCGATAAATACCTCGTCGGACATTTCCACAATTGCTTTTGACTTTAAGGTAGTTACTTTTTTGTCTTTGTCTGTTTCGGGAGCAACATACTCGTATTTTATGTTGACTTTGTTAAATGACGTTCTTATATCGTCCAAGTCATTATAAACTTCCTCTACGCCAGGCTCGTTGAAATATTGTTCCAGCATTTTATCGAGCATTGTATTGATAGTATGTTTTTGCATTCCAATCATCTCTACAACCTCATCGCTTTTGTTCTCTCTACCAAGAATCCCTGCGAAATGAACACTTTCAATCCATCCGCCTACAATTATTAATGCGCCTATGTGCTTTAAGTCACTTGTTTGGAGGTAATCGTCGGCTTTTCTGTAAGAGTTTGAAATGATATAGAGTAAAGAGTCTTTATTGTCTAGGTTTCTTTCAACTGATTGTATCGTTTCGACATCAAATGCGTCAGATATTCCAAGGATATCACTAAGCTTCTGAGCAGAGCGAATATATCCGATGGATTCCTGTTGTTTGTCATATAATGCACAATAACCCAGGTCTGCCCCATATACCCCTAAGTTCAAGGACTGGGAAACTAAATCGACATAACTTTCATAAGCTTTAGGGTTATTTAGTATATCGGCATTGTATGGCGCTCCTGATTTTTGAATAATTTGTCCCAACTGAATAGGGGAAGGAACACTAAACATTGCTCCTCCAACAGGAACAACATTCAAAGGATTTACTTTTCCTTCCGATGATGTTTTAGTTGTATCTTCAATTTCAATTTCAGGATCTTTGTCGGTATCGTTGCCTGGACACGCAGTCAAAAGGATTGAACTTAGTGCTAAAAATCCAAATCCTTTTACTATACTTTTACTACTTTTCATATACTTAAAATAGTTCTTCTCTTAAATGCGTAAATATAGAATAATTTTATTTAATCTTTCAACAATAGAATGAAAAATAGGGTCGGGAATTTCCTGTAAATTTTAATCTTAAATAAAAGGATTCTTCAAAAATTTAATAAGATTATTTACTTTTGGTGGCTACTCTATTTTGAGTGTGTAAATATTGGTTGATTATGAAGAAAATTGGAGTGTTAACATCTGGAGGAGATTCACCAGGAATGAATGCAGCAGTAAGAGCTGTTGTTAGGACAGCAGCTTATCATGGTGTTCAAGTTGTTGGAGTGCAGAGAGGTTATGATGGTTTAATTGAAAATGATTTTGTTGAATTTGGACGAGGTTCAGTGGCCAATATACTTCAAAGAGGAGGAACCATTCTCAAAAGTATGCGCAGTGATGGATTTAGAACATTGGAAGGAAGGAAAAAAGCATTCGAAAATATTAAAAATGCTGAAATAGACGGTTTAATAGTAATTGGAGGAGACGGAACTTTTACAGGTGCAAATATATTCATGAATGAATTTGATTTTCCAATTATTGGTTTACCTGGAACAATAGATAATGATCTTGTAGGGACTGATTTTACAATTGGTTATGATACTGCTCTGAACACAGTGATTGATGCGGTAGATAAAATTAGAGATACTGCAGAATCACATAATAGATTATTCGTTGTTGAAGTGATGGGTAAGGATGCTGGTTTCATTGCCCTTAGAGCTGGTATTGGTTGTGGTGCTGCAGCGATACTTTATCCAGAGAGTGAAGAGGACCGTTTAAAGGATTTAGTCGTTCGTATGAACTCACAGGGCAGAAGAAAAAAATTAAGCAATATTGTTATTGTTGCCGAAGGTGCAAAAGAAGGTGATGCACAGTCTGTTGGAAATGTATTGAAAAAGGAGTGCCCTGGATATGATATTCGGGTTGTTGTCTTGGGTCATATACAGCGAGGAGGGAGTCCCTCATGTATGGAAAGAGTAAGAGCGAGTCAAATGGGATTTGAAGCTGTCAATTCTTTGCGAGAAGGACGAAGAGGAGAAATGGTGGGTATGGTTAATGATAAAATTAGCTACACTCCATTTGCTAAGGCGATTAAAAATCAGGAAAAAATTGACGTTAATCTTTTAAAAATGATTGACATACTTTCAATCTAATTTTTCGCCTAAAATAATGGTATTTATTGATGTAATTGTTCCCGTTCCGCTACCTGGTCTTTTTACATATTTCGCTGAGGAGGAAATTGTTCACCAACTTGGAGTAGGTAAAAGAGTTGTTGTTAAGTTTGGTAGAGGTAAGCTATATACTGCAATTATTCACACTATTCATAATAATCCGCCTAAGAATTATCAAGCAAAGGCAATTGATTTTGTCCTCGATGATTTCCCAATAGTAGATGAGGTTCAGTTAAAAATGTGGGAATGGATTTCCAGTTATTACATGTGCAGTCTTGGAGAAGTTATGGGGGCTGCATTACCTTCTGGTTTTAAGTTGGTTAACGAAACAAAGGTATTACTGAATGAGACGCAAAAAACAGATTTATCAAATTTAAATGATAAGGAATATTTGGTTGCGGAAGCCTTACAAATTCAACCTGTTCTCTCTTTGGATGAGATTTCCAATATTTTAGGAATTAAGAGTATTCATAAAATCATTAAGAGTTTATACGAAAAAAACATCATTGTTCTCGAAGACGAAATAAAAGAGAAGTATTCTCCCAAAATAATAACTTTTGTTGATTGGAATCGACAGAATTATCCGACAAAAGAGAGTCTGAATTCTGCTTTTGAACTTTTGAAATCTGCACCAAAACAACAAGATTTATTACTTCAGATTTTGGGTGATGGAGATTGGAAAATCGATAGTTTTAAAATAAAAAGAAGTCAATTGATTAAAAAATACAATTCAACTTCACCTGTTGTTAATGGATTGGTAAAGAAGGGTGTATTTACTTTGACGGAGGAGGAAGAGGGTAGATTATCAAGTTATGTAGGGAAAATAGAAAATAGTCTTGAGTTGAATCAAGAGCAGGAAAATGCTTTCCAAGCGATAAAAAAACAGTTTGAGCAGAAAGACAGTGTTCTGCTTCATGGTGTTACGGGTAGTGGGAAAACAGAGGTGTATACAAAGCTAATAATGGATGCCCTGGCAAAAGGAGAAAGAGTACTTTATTTACTCCCCGAAATCGCACTTACAACCCAAATAATTAAGCGCTTACAAAGAGTTTTTGGTGATAAAGTAGGGGTGTATCATTCCAAGTTTAATTTGAACGAGCGAGTCGAGCTTTGGAATGAAATGCTCAATCCTGAATCAAAATATAAAGTGATTTTAGGAGCGCGTTCATCTTTGTTTTTGCCGTTAAAAAACTTGGGTCTCATTATTGTTGACGAAGAGCATGAAAATACCTTTAAACAATTTGATCCTGCTCCCAGATATCATGGAAGAGATTTGGCTTTGGTCTTATCTAAAATGCATAAAGCAAAAGTTCTTTTGGGAAGTGCTACTCCATCGGTTGAGTCTTATTTTAATGCAAAAACAGAAAAGTATGGTCTGGTTGAATTGACTAAACGATACGGGGGTATACAGTTGCCTGAAGTTCAATGTGGGGATCTAAAGGGCGATAAGAAAAAGAAAAGAATGGTATCTCTTTTTACAGAATTGCTTAAAAATAATATGGATGAAGCACTGGAAAAAGGGGAGCAGATTATTCTGTTTCAAAATCGAAGAGGTTTTGCACCAATGTTAGAATGTTTTACATGTGGCCATATCCAGCAATGCAAACGTTGTGATGTGAGTTTGACTTATCACAAACATTCAAATTTACTACGTTGTCATTATTGTGGATATACTGAAAAAGTGGAGTTAACTTGTACGGCTTGTGGAAGTGTTGATACCAACATGAGGGGGTTTGGTACGGAAAAAATAGAAGAAGAAGTTAAAAAAGTTTTTCCAAAAGCCAGAGTTGCAAGGATGGACTTGGATACAACTAGAGGAAAGAACTCATATCAAAATCTCATATCAAAATTTGAAGATAAGGAAGTTGATATACTTGTAGGAACACAAATGGTTTCTAAAGGTCTTGATTTTAATAATGTGAGTTTAGTAGGTGTTCTAAATGCTGATCAAATGCTCTACTACCCGGATTTTAGAGCATTTGAAAGAGCATATCAACTTATGGCCCAGGTTTCAGGTAGAGCAGGAAGAAAATATAAGAGAGGAAAGGTGATCATACAATCTCACAATCCACATCATAATACTATCCGAGATGTAATGGATAATGACTATTTGAATATGTATAATTCAGAAATTCTCAACAGAAGAAATTTTTTGTACCCACCATTTTATCGTCTGATTTATCTAACTTTTAGACATAAAGAAAGAGATGTATTGGATGCCTGTTGTGATACTTTTGCTTCAAATTTAAAATCGGAGATTGGCAACGATCGTGTTCTAGGTCCGGAATATCCGGGAATATCTCGCATAAATAATCTGTACAATAAAAAAATTATGATTAAAGCTCAAAAATCACTTTCAATTGTTCAGATTAAATCCAAAATTAAATATTGGATTGATGTTTTTAAGAAAGATTCTGCTTTTAAATATGTTCGAATTACAGTAGATGTAGATCCTCAATAATTGAATCAGAAATTGAAGTTTTTTTGTTGGCCTTCTTCCAGCATGATTGTACCTATTGCATCACAATTTCCGTCTCCAAAAGTAATTATTTGCGATGCTTTTTCATATGGCATTAGATTGGATTCGCCTGATATAATGTAATCTTTACAAGAGAAGTCAACTACATGTTTTTTGGAGGTGTTATAATCGAAGCTTGTTTGCTCAAAATCAATTCCACTTGTCACGCACTCAAAATCGTAAATGTCGTCCATTAAATCAACTGTTCCAGAGGTAGAGGATTTCGAAAGTGAAAAAGACCCGTTTAACTTCATGGTACCATTAGGATTTACAATCGATATTCCATTGTTCAAGAGTTCTCCATCGTAACCAGAGATTGCAGGGTTGTATGCGTAAAGTATATTTCCCCACATTGATGAACCGTCTGAACTGAAATTTTCAAATGAAACTTCTAAATTTTCTGTGATTACGGTTCCAGAGTTAATTTTAAGAATAATTTTACCTTTTCTCATTTTACCTAAAACACCAGTGACTCCGTCTCCATAATCGATTGTAATTGTTTTTGGGAAAGCAGAGTCACTAACTTCAGGCTCACTTGAAAGTATTATTCCATTTATTATAGAATCTTGCTCATCAATTAAAAAATTTGGAGACGTGTAAAGTATTTGCTTTAAAACATCAACAATCAAAACCTCGCCTAATGCAGCGTCTTTAGCAGATTGAGTATATACTTCAGAATTGTCTTTTTTACATGAAATGAAAACGACACTGGCTAAAAAAAGGAAAATTATATTTCTTGTCATAGTATACTTAAGACGTGTTGTACAGAAATCCGTTGCTAATTTTCTTTTTGGTATTCTGTAAATGTAAAAGGATACGGGTTTTTGTCGTCAGGGTTATTTTTATTTTGAGATATTATTTTCCAACTCGAGTCTAGTTTTGGGAAAAAGACGTCTGCGTCAATATCTGCATCTACCCATGTAATAATTAATTTATCAATCAAGTCCAGTTCAAGGCATTGCTTGTAAATTTGTCCTCCACCAATAACAAATACTTTATCTTTTTTATAGGATTCAGCAATTTTTAATGCTTCATGAATAGATGAACATACATCAGCACCTTTGAAAGTAATATTTTGTCGAGTTATAACTATGTTTTCCCGATTAGGTAAAGGACGAAATTTTTCTGGAATGGATTCGTAATTTTTTCTCCCGGTAATTACGGGATAGCCAGTGGTTTGAGAGCGAAAAAATTTCATATCGGCCGGTAAGTGCCAAAGTAAATCATTGTTTTTGCCAATTCCATTGTTTGACGCGCAAACTGCAACTATAAGTATTGTTTCCATTGATTTATATGGCTACAGGTGCTTTTATGTGAGGATGAGGGTTGTAATCGATAAGTTCAAAGTCTTCAAATTTAAAATCAAATATGTTTTTGACTTTGGGATTTATTTTCATTGTTGGAAGAGATCTGGTTTCTCTTGATAATTGTAAATTTGCCTGCTCAAAGTGATTAGAATAAAGATGTGCGTCTCCAAAAGTATGAACAAAATCGCCCAGCTCTAAGTTACATACTTGAGCAATCATCATTGTCATTAAAGCATAAGAAGAGATGTTGAAAGGGACACCTAAGAAAATATCCGCACTTCTTTGGTAAAGCTGACAACTCAATTTTCCATTTGCAACGTAAAATTGAAAAAAAGCATGACAAGGAGGAAGAGCCATGTTTTCAATTTCACCAACATTCCAGGCACTTACAATTAATCTTCTTGAATCGGGATTACTTTTAATTTGGTCAATAAGTTGAGTTATTTGATCAACGTGCTTTCCTGATGCAGAAGGCCAGCTTCTCCATTGGTATCCATATACTGGTCCTAAATTTCCGTCTTGATCCGCCCATTCATCCCAAATGCTCACACCGTTTTGTTTTAGATACTCAATGTTTGTATCTCCCTGTAAAAACCACAACAATTCATGAATTATTGATCTTAAGTGACATTTTTTTGTTGTTACTAATGGAAATCCTTTACTTAAATCAAATCTCATTTGATATCCAAAAACACTTTTTGTACCTGTTCCTGTTCGATCACTTTTCTCGACTCCATTGTCAAGAACATGTTGCATTAAGTCTAAATATTGCTTCATTGAATGTTGTTGTTACAGTAGTAAATTTCAAGAAAAAGAACTTACAAAGAAAAATTTTAAAGGGTAAGTAATCAACAGGTGTTAAAAACTATTGCGATTAAGTTCGATTGGTCTTACTAGGGAATCAGATTTACAAATTAGACAATATGTTTAATTTGCCTGACGTTTGTTGATTTCATCTCTAATTATAGAAGCTTTTTCATAATCTTCCTTTTGGATAGCTTCTTTTAAAAGTTTTTCCAAATCATGCAATGATTTTTTACTTAAATCTGAAGCTTTTTCCTCAACTAAGTCAGCAATTTCATCTTCAACATTGTCCTGACCGCCAAAGTCAAGTGATTCAGATTCTTCATCGAGAATAATTCCAGCAGATGAAAGGATAAATTCAAAGGTGAATACCGGACAATTAAAACGAACAGCAAGCGCAATTGCATCGGAAGTTCGAGCATCAATTTCAACCTCTTTTCCTGCTTGATTACAAATTAATTTTGCGAAGAAAATGCCTTCTACCAAGTTGTAGATTATTACTTCCTGTACCTGAATTTCAAAGGTTGAAGCAAATGTTTTAAATAAGTCGTGGGTAAGAGGTCTACTTGGGGTCATGTTTTCAAGCTCTATAGCTATCGCCTGAGCTTCAAAGCCACCAATAATAATAGGTAATCTTCTATTACCTTCTTTTTCACCAAGAACCAAAGCATAAGCTCCAGATTGTGTTTGGCTGTATGAAAGTCCTATTATTTCTAAACCTATTTTGTTCATTTACTCAATTTTCTCAATGCAAGAATACAAAAAACAGAAGTAATAACCCTAACAAAACTGAAACTTAAAGTCAAAAGGATTGTTAATTAACCTTTTGCCGATTTTATTGCATCAGTAAGTTTAGGGACAACTTCAAAAGCGTCACCTACAATCCCATAATCTGCAGCTTTAAAAAACGGAGCTTCAGAGTCCGTATTAATAACTACTATTGTTTTGGAGGAACTAACTCCTGCCAGATGTTGTATGGCGCCGGAAATCCCAATTGCAATGTATAAGTTGGGTGATATGGCTATTCCTGTTTGACCAACGTGTTCATGGTGGGGACGCCATCCAATATCTGAAACTGGTTTTGAACAAGCAGTTGCAGCACCCAGGGCATTTGCTAAATCTTCAATTATTCCCCAGTTTTCACCTCCTTTTAGGCCTCTTCCTGCAGAGACAACTAGTTCTGCATCTGGAAGAGAAATTCCTTCTGTATTTCGATCAAAAGACTTATGATTTAATGAATCGTCATCTTTTGAAGTACTTATCGTTTCAATAGAACAATCTACTTGTCTTAGATGCACTCCAAAAGAGTTGGTAGAAATAACAATGATGTTTTTGTCTCTTGCTAATTCAACATTTGCAAAACCTTTACCAGAAAATGCTTTTTTCTTAAGTGTTACTGGTGCAGTTGAAGAGGGTAAGTCCACTACTTCGGTTATTATACCTGAATTTATTTTAATTGCGAGTCTTGAACCTGAAGCTTTTCCTTCAGATGAACCACAAAAAATTACAGTTGACGCATTTTCATTTTCAGCAATTTCAGAGACAATAGCAGAAACTTTTTGATGATTTAAATATTCGTATCCTTCAATTTTTAGTACTGAATTTAAACCAACAGAACCTAGCTTTTTTATTTCCTCATCGGTTATATTACCAATAATTATCCCCTTTGCTGTTGATCCGGTTTTTTCTGCAAATCCAATTCCGAATGATGCGGCTTCAAGAGCGTTTTTCTTAATTATTCCGTTTGTATGCTCTATGTATATTAAAACTGACATAATCTTTTTTCTTTATTAATACTGTTTATTAGTAACCCTAAATAACTTTAGCTTCATTTTGAAGTAGAGACACCAACTCTTCAACATTGTTCGCATCAATTAATTTACATGCGGCTTTTTGTGGTGGTTTATCGTAGTTGATGATTTTTTGAGTCGCATCGCTTTTTTTAGCTTCAACAACATTCAACGGTTTTGATCGCGCCTGCATAATTCCTCGCATATTTGGAATTCTTAGTTCACTTTCTTCTACCAAACCTTTTTGACTTCCAACTATCAAAGGAAGTTTTGCAGACAGCTCCTCTTTTCCTCCATCAACTACTCCGGTTATTAATGCTTCTCCTTCGTTAATTTCTAAGCCTGTACATGGGGATACAGAGGGTATTTTCAGTAGTTCTCCTAATGCATGCGGGACAACCGCACCATTATAATCGATTGATTCTTTTCCTGTTATGATTAAATCAAATGGATTTTCTTTAATGTAGTGGGCTATCTCATTGGCAACTTGTATGGGGTCATTTGCTGTTGTATTTATCCTTACGGCATCATCGGCTCCGATAGCAAGAGATTTACGTATGATAGGGTCGTTGTTTGAAAGTCCAACATGCATTACAGTAACAGTAGAACCTGCGTTACTTTCTTTTATTTGTAGTGCTTTTGTAAGTCCAAATTCATCGTTGGGGTTGATTATGAATTGAACACCTGATGTACTGAATTCAGTATTATTGTTGGTGAAATTTATTTTGGTTGTAGTATCGGGGACACTACTTATACAAACTAGTATTTTCATATTTTATTTTTTGAATTAAAATGCAATGTTAGTTGTACGATGTAAATTAATAAAAGGTTATCCAAAAGAGTCATTTTTAGAGTCTAAATCTGGTTTTGAACGTTGTATTTTTTTTCCGTTGTATTTTGTTTAAAAAATGGAGTTAAAACCATTTAAATTCTTAAATTTGATATTCCAAAAACATCTAATATGAAAACATTACAGTTCAGAGAAGCCCTAAGAGAAGCCATGAATGAAGAAATGAGGAACGATGAGGATATCTTTATTTTAGGTGAAGAGGTTGCTGAATATAACGGTGCATACAAGGTTACACAGGGTATGTTGGATGAATTTGGTCCAGAACGTGTTATTGATACACCTATCGCTGAAAATGGTTTTGCAGGAATAGCTGTCGGAGCTGCTATGAATGGTCTTAGACCAATCGTTGAGTTCATGACATTTAATTTTTCACTGGTGGCTATTGATCAAATTATAAATGGAGCGGCTAAGGTAAATTTAATGAGTGGAGGTCAGTTTCCTTTGCCTATTGTTTTTAGGGGACCAACTGCTTCAGCTGGGCAATTGGGTGCACAACACTCTCAAGCCTTTGAAAATTGGTATGCGAATACGCCGGGTTTAAAGGTAGTTGTTCCATCAACCCCAGCAGATGCTAAAGGGCTCTTGAAAGCTTCAATACGTGACAATGATCCTGTTATTTTCATGGAAAGTGAGCAAATGTATGGGGATAAAGGAGAGGTTCCAGAGGGTGAATATATTATTCCACTGGGTGTTGCCGATATCAAAAAGAAGGGAGAAGATGTCACTGTGGTTACTTTTGGAAAAATATATCATAGGGTAGTTAAAGCTGCAGATGAATTAGCTAAAGATGGTATTGATGTTGAAATCGTAGATTTAAGAACCGTTCGTCCTATCGATTATGCTACAGTAATTGAATCGGTTAAAAAAACCAATAGATTAGTTATTGTTGAAGAGGCATGGCCATTGGCGTCAATTTCTACTGAAATTGCATACAAAGTTCAGAGAGAAGCCTTCGATTATCTTGATGCACCAATTCAAAGAGTAACTATGCGAGATGTTCCAATGAGTTATGCTGCCAATTTGGTTGAGGCAACTTTACCAAATGAAGGAAGAATTATTCAAGCAATCAAAACGGTTTGCTATGAGGCCTCGACAAATGCATAAGTTGATTTAAAGACTTTAGCAAAAAGGATTTATCTAATCGATTTTTTAAGTTTGATTTGTGAAAAACTAGGAGTCAATTAAGTAAACCTTTAGTTCATTCCTGAGTACTTTTATAAAAAATCCAATCTTAAATTATGCGAAAGCTCCTTTTAGCCTTAATTAGCTTGGTTCTAATAGGTATAACGGGTTATTTTTTAATTCCTATTGAACCAAAAACAAAAAAATTTGGATATTCAGAGGCTCTAAATGCAATTCCTCCAAAATCTTCTTTTATACTTTGTTCTGAAAATATTCTAGATAAATGGAATTTTTTTTCCAAATCTAAAATTGGAAATTCTTTGAACCAAATCAGCAGTTATTCAGCAATTAAAGCTGTTTTTTCAAAAATTGATTCCATACAAGATGAATCAATATTGGCATTTCTAAATCAAAAAGTTTTTATAGCCGGCGTTCTTACATCAGGCAATCAGTTGAATCAAATTGTTGCTTTTGAAAGTAAAGGTGCATCAATTGAGCAGGTTCAAACTTGTTTGAAATCTCTTTTCAGTTCCGACCCGTTAAGTTCCAAAGAATATGAAAATTATAAAATTGATGTTTATGACTTAAAAGGAATAGAGGTCAGTTTTGCTCATGTTGATAATGTTATACTTTTTTCTACATCCAGTATTTTGATAGAAGAGGGGATTAGAGAATTGTCTGCTGAAGTTCATCTTACTGATGAACCTGGATTTAAAAGAATATTGAAAACAGCTGATTTTCAATCCGACGGCAATTTTTTTATAAACTTTAATCAAATAGGTGGGTGCTTAAATTTGTATGGAAATAAAAAAAATGATTTTACAAAATCATTTAATCAGTTCGGTGGATGGGCTGAATTGGATTTGAACTCAAGAGACGAAAGCTGGATGTTGAATGGTTTTAGTTTTATTTCGGATTCCACATCAAGTTATTTAAATTCCTTTTCTGGTGAAAAAGCACAAGCTTTAAATGTTATCTCTGTGCTCCCCGAAAATACTGGGGTTTTCAAATACATAAGTTTTACAGATTTTCAAACGTATAAAAACAAATACAATCAATATTTATCGCAACAACAAGTTCTTTACCAGCATAAGAAAAATCTTCAAAATATTAATAAAAAGCATAGTTTCAATGTTGAAAATGATTTTTACAGTTGGATTGGTGACGAAATTTCTTTATTCACAGTTAGTGGTGATGAGAAATCTTTTGAAAAAAATTCAGGTTTAATAATAAAAATTAAAGATTTACAAAAGGCTAAAGAAAGTTTAAAGCGAATTCATGAAAGTACTGGGACGCACAATGAAGTTGAATATCAAACACTTTTAATTGATGATTTAGGGCTTACAAATTTTTTTCCACTTGCATTGGGTACAGAATTTAAAACGATTTCAGGATCTAAATATATTCTCATCGAAGATTACATCATATTTGCTAATGATGAGAGTGTTCTCAAACATATAGTAAACTTTTATTTAAGGGGGAAAACTTTAGTGAAAAACATTCAGTTTAATCAGTTTTATAAGCAATTTTCTGGGGAGTCAAATTTATTTTACTACTACAATTTTCAATTGGCTCAGAACTTTTTTGGTTCCTATTTAAATAAAGAAGATCTGCAAGGGTACAAAAGCAATCAAGACAGCTTAAACAAATTACAAGCTTTTGGTTTTCAGATTAATGCAAATAAGCAATTGTTTTTTACGAATGCATACCTGAATTATAATTCGAACGAATCTTCTCAGAATATTTCACTCATAGAAGTTAAATTGGATACCACATATTCAATTCGGCCTTCAATCGTTAAAAATCACTACACTAAAGAAAAAGAACTTTTAATTCAGGATGATAACCATACCCTTTATTTGATAAACAATGTTGGGAAAGTGATGTGGAAAAAAAGTTTAGAGGAACCGATTGTCGGATGTGTTCAACAGGTCGATAGATATAAAAATGATAAGCTTCAATATACATTTGTTACCAAAAATAAAATTCATCAAATTGATCGAAAAGGTAGAGATGTATCTGGTTACCCCGTTCAACTAAAAGCTCCAGTCACGCAGGGATTAGTTGTTTTGGATTATGATAAAAATCGAAATTATCGAATCCTGATTACCCAAGGTAAGCACATAAATAATTTTAATATTGATGGTGAAATGGTGAAGGGATGGAATTTCAGGCCGGGAGGTAATGTTTCCGTTGAGCCTAAGTTGATTCAAATTGATAATAAAGATTACATTGTCGCATCTGATGAATCAGGAAGGGTAAGAGTGTTGAATAGAAGAGGAGAAGATAGAATAAAGTTAAGTAATCAGTTTCCATCTAACACTGTTAATCATGCGGTGTGGAAGAATAACGCTCTTTCTAATTCTGGTGTTTTGAGTACTGATACAAATGGAACTATTTATTTCTTAAAATTAGCTGATGAGATGGAAACTTTTGCCGTAAAGTCCTTTGACAGTAATTTTGATATTGACTACAAAGATTTTAATGGTGACGGAATTTTAGATTTTGTAGTTGTTAATGATCAAAGTGTTCAGGTGTTCAAAAACAATAAAAAAATAGAAACTACGATTTCTGATATAGAATTTCAACCTGCTTATGGTGTTGAAAATTTTCAATTAAGTGAGAATAGAGCTGTAAATATTATAACCGATAAGGATGAAATGAAAATTTATGGTTATGATGAGAAAGGTAACCTTTTAAGCAGCTTTCCGATCGATGGAGTTTCTCCTTCACTGGTTACAGATATCGATAATAATAAAAGCTATGATTTAATTGTTGGCGATAAATTGGGAAGCTTATATATATATTCTTTAGGAAATTAGTTCTTTTCTGAATGAAGATTTTCAAAATTTTTTTGCTTTATTAAAATTGATTTTAATTAAAAATCGTTTATGGAACTTAAGGAATTACAAAAAGAAGTTGATCACTGGATTAAAACCATTGGTGTACGTTATTTTAATGAATTAACTAATCTTGCAATACTTACAGAGGAGGTCGGAGAACTTGCCAGATTAATTGCTAGAAAATATGGAGAACAATCGTTTAAAAATTCAGAAGAAGAACAAAACCTCGCTGATGAAATGGCTGATGTTTTGTGGGTTCTTATATGTTTGGCAAATCAAACTGGTGTGGATTTAGAAGATGCGATTAAGAAGAACATATCTAAAAAAACAAATCGAGACAAAAATAGGCATAAGAATAATCAAAAATTGTCTTCGTGAATTGTTCAATTTAAAAGGATTCTTTTTTATTTTCTGAATTAATTTTATTTCAACTGTATCTTTTTTGCAAGGTGCGCATTATAGTTTTACACACTACCTATATACATATATAATATACACACGAGTATATTTTTTAAGCTCCAGTTTATCTGGAGCTTTTTTTATACCTCAGCTTTATTGGATTAATTAAAAATAAGCTTTAACAACTTTAGGATTTTTTACTTTAAAATTAGGTGTCAAAATTTTTGTTAGCGAATCAAGCTGACTATCCCTACTTTTTCCCTCCATTTTCTAGTGTGTTTCAGCATATAACGAAGCTTGTAAACATATACGTCTTGAGGTTGAGGGTTTCCATTAATTGTGCCATCCCATCCGTGTGAAAGATCTGATGATTGAAAAGCAAGATTTCCCCAACGATCATATATGATAAGTTCATACTCTTCTAAAACTTCACTTTCCGCTTTAAAGATTTCATTCCTTCCGTCTCCATTAGGTGTAAAAGTATTGGGTATATAAATAGGGAAAATTACCTTCACGACAATTGAATCTGTGAATTGACAGTTTTGATTATCAGAATATGTAAAGAAATAAGTAATGTCCTTATCAGGGAATCCGTTGACTGAGTTACAATTGTTGCAATTTAAAAATTCATTGGGTGTCCAGGTATACTGATAATCATCGTTTAAGTCAACTGAAAAGCCATTTCCGAAATTTATGATTTGTTCATTGTCAACGTTTTGATGTGGACTTGGTATAACATCAATATTTACAGTATCATAAGCAATACAATTTCCCTTGAATATTATGCTTGTATACACTTCATTTTGGTGAGGATATACAATTAAAGATGAGTCTGTTGTGCTTTCCTCTAAATTAGGTGAAGTCCATAAATATTCTTCTCCGCCGTTCACATAAAGTTCTAAACGAGATCCTGCACAAATAGTAGTATCCGGAGTAGATGACTCGTCAATAGTTGTTATTGTTATGTTGAAAGTATCTATTGAACTTCCGCATGAACTCTCAGTAATCATGTAGTATGTGTCTTGTTTGTTTTTTGGAAAATAAATGGAATCGTTAATGATTTCAAAAGGTTTTTTGTTCAGTTCACTAATTACATAATCGGGGTCGTTAAAAAAGAAATAACTCGGAATGTCCTCCTCACATGTTGTATCACCAATTGATGAATTTTTTGGTGGATAAAAAACAGGTATTTCGATATTTGTTGTATCGGAACCGCATTGGTTTGAATATTCGACAAAATACTCGGTTGTGGTATCTGGATGTATGATTATGCTCGAGCCTTGTTCCGAATAAGTTGAGTTCTCTGACCACCAGGTGTAATTGTTGTCTGAAGGCCCTCCGATCGTATGAATGGTTAGGCTGTCGTTAGCGCAAACAAAAGTATCAATATCAATACTTACCTCGGGGATTTCAACAACTTGTACTTTCACATTCGCTGTGTCAGAAAATGGACATTGAGTAGAGTCAATTGCGATTAATGAGATAATATATTCTCCAGTATCTGAAAAGAAAAATTCACCATCAAATGATTTTGAAATGGATCCGTCTGGATAAATCCATTCGTATTCGTCCCCACCTGTACTTTCATTTTTAAAAAATACAGGATCGTTTTTACAATGAGCAGAGTCTTTTGTGAATTTTATATTTGCTGTTAATTTAGAGATATCCATTTTTACGATTGCTAAGTTGCAGTTACTTGAATTATTGGTCGTAGAATATGCTGTTGGCGTTACAGGAAAAGCTGAAGAAGCTCCACAACCGGCACAAACCGCTTGATATATCGTTCCACTTCTATCGAATCGACTCGTTCCTCCATCAACGTGCTCACTTACGCCTGCTCCACCAAAGTAACTGCCGTATTTTAAGGATGTAAAATCAGGTCCTAATAGCATGAAATAAAAATCGGATCCATCGGTGTTATTTTGATAAGCGTCGGATGTAATCGGCATATTTTGAGTACCTACATTATCACTGTTTACTAATCCTCCCCATCCGGATAAGTATACTTCTTTGCAATTACTAACCATAAAAGCTCCCGGAACTATATTTATCCTTCCATTACCCGAGCCAATTACAGTAGCAGCTTCAAGCGTTGATAAGTCTGCACTGTATTTTTGGAGAAATTGTTTGCCGTTGGAGTTTTTATAAACTCCAGCAGTAGTAGGCATAACTCCAAGAGATTGACCAAAACAATATACTTTGTCGTCAAAATCCACTTCAACAAAATAACTTTGATCGTATGAAGTAGTACCAACAAAAGTGCCATTTAAAATAGTGGATCCATTTGCAGATATTCTGGCAATGAATCCATCAATACCACCGTTATTATTACTTGATCGTCCATTTAGTGTAATGTTACTACTGTTGCTGCCTCCTGTAATATAGGTTTCCCCACTTGAATTTTGCTTACTTGCATAGCATGCATCGTCACCATTTCCTCCGAAATAACTACCCCATATAATTGCCGATAAATCTTGATTGAATTTTGCAACGCAACCATCTTGTCCTCCGCCTCCATAGGTTGTTTGAAAACCGTTAGGAGTTGGTAGGTTATTACTGGAAGTAACGGAAGATATAAAAATATTATTTGCATTATCTGTAGTAACTTCACCTCTGTAATCGTCAGCATAATTGTACGATAAACCACTGAAATTATAAGGGTCATTGAGAGCATCGTTTCCACTACCGCCGTAATAAGTGCTGCCTAATATAGTATCTCCATTTAAACTTAGCTTAGTAATTACTATATCAGTACCCGATTGAAATTCTAATATGTTACTGGCAAAAACTCCATTTCCACCATTAAATGTTTTGTCATAACCATTGGGGCTTACAGGATAGTTTAATGAGCTCGTTATTCCGTAAATAATCAATTCATTATTTGAATTTACCACCATACTGTGAGGTGCCTCTAAACCGTCCCCTCCAATATATGTCGAGTATATTAAGTTACTTCCGTCGGGACTAAATTTTGAAATGGTCATATCAATTTGCCCACCGCCATAAATACTTTGAAAGCTTCCTAACGTAGTTGGATAACCTCCATTAAAGGCTATGCCTCCTGCATAAGCAAATCCGTTTTCATCATAAGTTGCAGTATAACCCCAATTATCTAAAGTAGCTCCTGTAAAGGACGCAAAATTTAATTGTGGGTCAATTATCAGAGTTTCATTGATGTTGTCAATTCCAGTTTTAAGGGTAAATGTATTTGAATCTATTTGTTCAAAATTTGTTGCGATAACTTTTGATGGTTGCGATAAAAAATATGAAATAGGGTTTTCATCAGTTACAATTCCAGCTGAAGTTTTAAGACTAATCTTCTTAGGATGGAAGTTGATTTTATCTAAATTCAAATACTTGATTTTTATTTTTTTTGGATCAGCAAAAGGATGTAATATGAAGTCATATTTAATTGAATTTTTATTGAAATATATTTTCAAATCAGTTTTAGGATAAACTTCTTGTAATGTGATTTCTGAGTATGGATTTAGATTTGAAACCCAATTTTCTTCAGATTTTCCATGGAAAAGATTTACGTGAAAATTTCCTGCTGGTTTCGAAGTGAATTGCTTTTCAAAATTGGCACCGATAAATTTCACTTTAAAAGTATGACCGTTTATTATGTTTGGATTGGAATGACCATTTGAAACTTTATGGTCATGATTGTTCTCATCGTGTTTATGACCAAGAATGTGATCTACTTGATGTGGAGTAAGAACTTTAATAGTAAAACTACCGTCTTTCTCGATAAAAAAATCTCCGTAGTTCAGCTTTGCACTGAATAGTACCTGTTTCGGCCATTGACCTTTATTTTCAACAAAATATCCTCTCTGAGAGGTTGCCAATAAACAAAAAAGCGTAAATAATATTGTAAGGTGTTTTTTCAATTCGTACAAAAATACGGTTTTTAAAGACTATAAGTGAAACAGAAATTGTATGAATTTGTTACAAAAAAGGCTGATTAAGTCAGCCTTTTTAAGAGATTTATCTCAATTTGATGTTTTAATTTTATACAGTCGTATAAATGAAAATACAAATGCAATAAAACCTATAATAAATACCGGATTGACAGGAGGAATAGTTCCACTTGGAAAAACCGGAACTATATTATTTTGATTTTCATCTTCTTTTTGATTTTGTTGTGCTTTTAAGCGGGTAATTTTATTCTCATATTTCTTAGGGTAGGCGCTGTACCATTCTCTTTCCCACCAAGTAATGTCCTCTAGGTTATCCAGTTCAATATTTCTTCTGTCCAATACTTTTTGATAATATGGAAGGACTTTATCACAGCTTTCATCCTTTATTTTTGCAGGATTTCTCAATACGTATCGACATTGAAAATTCTCTTTATTTTTTGTTTCAATGAATGCTAAATCTTGAGGATAGGTTTTTCTATTGTATCGGATATGAAGTCTTGTAAAGTGCAGTTTTCCAGAATAATTTGCTCCCCAATTGTTTCGGGTGCTTCTTAACCAATCTACACCTGCGTTTGATAGCTCTTGAGCTGCTGGAGGAGTTGTGTTACAAGGATCGCATTTTGTGAAATTTTTGCCATCTAAATCCCAGGAGTATTCAACAAATGCAGAGGACTTGTTGTTGGTCCAGGCCTTACTGAAAACACTTTTGTAAAAATCTCCAAAAACATCTCTCACAAACAATGGGACATCTGTATTGGAGGGCATAACTTGGGTTCTGTAATTCGAAGTTTCCACACGTCCATTTTGAGTTAATGCATATACAATTAAATCTTGGTTTCCATTTGAGTTGGCCATTCCCAGTCGGATGGGTAACATGAATTTTTTATGCGTAAAAGAGATTTGAAGTGGACTTAGATAGTTTCCTCTTCGATTGTTCAAACGTTTTGTATTTACTTTTGCTACGAAGAATTTCATATCGTCTTTGATATAAGGAGTGAGTACCTCATTGGCTTTTTCTGGGATTTTATAACCGTTGTCTGTTAGCCAATTTTTAAGTCCTGATGATTCTGTTGCAGAGAGAATTAAAATGTCGTATTCTCCAATTTCATATTCCGCTTCAATGGTAACGCCATTGTATTCATTTTTATTTTTTTCTATTACTACATTATCATTTAAAGAATAATTTAAACTTAATCCCTTACTTTCATAAATTCTATAGTCCCAACAAGGGTTTTCGTCATAATATTCTGCTAATCTTGGAGCGGAATAACCGTCAAATCGCTCAAATAAATCCTTTCGGACCACTTTAATATCTTTTTCCCTTAAAACAACAGGTACGGGAACCACCATGGCGAATTCTTTAAAATCGCCTTCGTAGTCATTAGCCATAGTAATGGTGTTTTTTTGAGTAGACGAATTCCGAACCATAATAACTTGTGAGGATTTATTAAATAGTTTTCCATCTGCTTTTGCTACATAAAATCCGCAAAAAGCTTGTGCTGAGATTGTACATGTCGTGAGGGCAATTCCGAGTAGTTTGATCTTTTTCATTGTGTTGATTTTTGATTGTTAGATTTCCATTGAAAAGATGGAGTTGAATTTATATTGTTTAAAAATGGAGTTAAAGGAGATATGAAAAACAACACCCAAAATGGGGCAGAAGACAGGTAGTGAAATTCCATGAGGCAAAATGATAGTAATGCAACTATTGATGACCAAATTGCCCGTATTTTGCTGTTATTTGGAGTGGTTCGCGGGTCGGTAATCATAAAGAAACTAAACAGCAGTAATGACCCGCTGGTGAACTTATGTAAAACAAAGTCCATTGGCCACCCCAAATACAGATTCAAATAAACAGTTTCAAGAATAAATAAAGTAGACAAGAAAACAATTCCAGTAATAAGTTGTTTTACTTCAATAAGCACCAGCCATGAAAAGATGCCAATAATCAAAATGTAAAGGGAAGAACTTCCCCACTGACCGGGAGAAATCCAAGCATCTCCTGTGAGCACAATTGTTAGGATGATTCCAAAATTTACAGGATTAAAAATATGCTTCCCTTTATGTTTTATAATGAATTTTGATGCAATTGTAATTATCGCTGCCAGAATGTATGTTTTAATACTGTTTGCTCTCAATAAAAGAAGCAAGCCCAATCCTGAGATAATAGCACTTAGTAATGATGCGTAGGATAGTTTAAGTTTTTTTATGGCTAAAAATTGAGTTCCAGTAACCGTAAAAAACAGCACAGAGACGACTAAAAGATTAATTTTCCATTCTAAAAAGAACAATCCAAAAATCAGAAAGCTTCCAAGAAAAATGATTTGAAAAATTCGGGGGTTTTTAAGCTTTAAAATTAAATTCATCTCAAGTGCATTTGAACTTAAGATGCAGTTTGTTTATTTATTCCATAAATGGGAATGTAATTTTTTATAAAATATCTAGGGAAAAGGAAAATTAGATGTGTATGTGTTTGATTATCAGTTTTTTGTTTTTTTCATTAAATAGTAATTTTAAAAAATTAACGTATTTATTCAGAAAAGTATTTGAAAAAGTACGGAATGGTTTCGATTCCTTTGTAAAAATTGAACAGACCGAAATGCTCATTTGGAGAGTGGATGGCATCCGAATTCAAGCCAAATCCCATTAAAATACAGTTGGAGTTTAATGTGTTTTCAAAGAAAGAAACAATAGGGATACTGCCTCCTTGACGAACGGGTATAGGCGTTTTGCCAAAAGTGCTTTCCATTGCTTTACTTGCTGCTTTATAGCCCTTGGAGGTTAAGTCGGTTACAGCTGGTTCCCCACCGTGGTGAGCTATTACTTTTACTTTAACGGATTTAGGAGCGATACTTTCAAAGTGCTTTTTAAAGAGTTCAGCTATTTCGTTACTGTTTTGGTTGGGTACCAAGCGCATTGAAATTTTTGCGTATGCTTTTGATGGGAGTACTGTTTTTGCACCTTCACCTGTGTATCCACCCCAAATTCCATTTACATCTAATGTCGGTCGTATTCCTTGTCTTTCAAGAGTTGAAAAACCTAATTCACCATACTCCTCTTGAACATCTAGTCCTTTTTTAAAAGATTCTAAATCAAACGGTGCTCGTCCCATTTCGATTTTTTCTTCCTCACTAACCTCAAGTACCTTATCATAAAAACCAGGAATTGTAATCTGATTTTTTTCATTGGTTAACGAGGCAATCATTTTACAAAGAATATTTACTGGGTTTGCAACAGAACCTCCAAACGTACCAGAATGTAAATCACGATTTGGACCCGTAACTTCAACTTCCATGTAAGCCAACCCTTTTAATCCTGCAGTAATTGAAGGATTATCGTTACTGATCATATGGGTGTCTGAGATTAATATTACATCATTTGAAAGTAAATCTCTATTGTTCAGAACAAATGTCTCTAAGTTTTCACTTCCAACTTCTTCTTCTCCCTCAATAAGTACTTTTATGTTGCATGGAACCTCATCCGCTTCTATCATACTTTTAATCGCTGCAAAGTACATGTAGAATTGGCCTTTATCATCCGCCGCACCTCTCGCATATATTTTTTCATCCTTAACAATAGGTTCAAAAGGAGGGGATGTCCAAAGTTCTAAAGGATCTGGAGGTTGAACGTCATAATGTCCGTAGATTAGAACAGTTGGAAGAGAAGTGCTTTTTATCAATTCTCCGAACACTACCGGATGTCCTGAGGTTTCATATATTTTAGCGCTTTGTAAGCCAATTGAATCCATTGCTGATTTCACCCATTCAGCGCATCGTTTTGTGTCGTTATCGTAACTAGAATCTGCACTGACTGAAGGGATTTTTAATAGCTCTATGAGTTCTTTTAAAAATTGTTGTTTCCCTTCTTGAATAATCTTTTGTGTTTGCTCCATACTTAAAATTAGGGTATAACTGACAGAACACAAAGTGTCTTATTTCTTTTGCATTCGTAAACTTCTAATTAATTCAGAAATATCATTAAATGAGAATCCTGCGGATAAAAAATTTTCAGGATAGTTTACTTTTGTTTTGAGTACTTTTTCCTCTAAAACCTCGCACTTTGTATACTTGAATTCACATCCACTAGTACATGGGACAGTTGATTTTTTTAAAATGGCGATAGTCTGTCCACTAATTGGATTAATGATTTTTATAGTTAGTTCAGTACCCAATAGGACTTTATTGTTTATTGCAGTAAAGTATTCTGTAGAATAGGCTTCCATAATTTCAATAATGTAGTCAAATTTAGGCGTTCTCTTTGGGTAATTTAATTTCCAATGTTTATAAACAGTAGGATCAACTACTGTATGCTGTTCATTGATTAACGCTTTTTCAAGTTCCCAATATAAAGTTGTTTGTGTGATTTTAGCACTGCTCGTAAGTTGGCTATTTTCTATATTTGGTTTTCTAATAAGGAAGTTTAGTGAATGTTTTCTATTTAATTTATGTATCAATTCAGGATAGATAAATGATTTGTTTTCTTTTGGGCTTAACGATACTCTTTTTGTTAAAATGGTTTCATCGTCGCAAGACTTGCCTCCCCGGTAATGTCCTATACAACAGGATTGAATAGCAACGGGTAATAATAAAAGTAGAATATAATTCTTCATGATTTTTTATGAATTATAATGCAGAATATACAGTAAGGATACAAAAAAGCCTCAGTTTTACTGAGGCTTAAATAAATCAATTTAAATTTTGATTTAGTCTAAGTTGGGTTGAGGAGTTAATCTTAAGTAAGGTTTGACTTCCGTATACCCCTTAGGGAAATTTTCTGCAATTTGTTCCGTAGCAACTGCTGGAACAATAACACAATCGTCACCATTATTCCAGTTTGCTGGAGTGGCAACTTTGTGGTAAGCAGTTAGCTGTAATGAATCAATAACTCTTAGCAACTCATCAAAGTTTCTACCTGTTGATGCTGGGTATGTAATCATTAACTTAATCGTTTTATCCGGAGCTATTACAAAAACGGATCGTACGGTTAAATTGGATAATGCATTCGGGTGAATCATATCATACAATTCAGCAACATTTTTATCCTCGTCTGCAATAATGGGGAAATTAACAGTTGTATTTTGTGTTTCGTTGATGTCTTTTACCCATCCATTGTGTGAATCAAGGCTATCTACCGAAAGGGCTGCTACTTTAACATTTCTTTTGTCAAATTCAGCTTTATATTTAGCAACTGTTCCTAACTCAGTAGTACATACTGGAGTATAGTCAGCAGGGTGAGAAAATAAAACACCCCATCTTTCTCCTAACCAGTTGTGAAAGTCTAATTCTCCTTCTGTTGATTTAGCTTTGAAGTTTGGCGCAATATCGCCTAGTTTTAGTCCCATAGTATATTCTTTTAATTGTTTTGTCAAACATAGGAACTTTGTTTGAATTTTTGATGCATTAATTGTAAAATACCAAAAAAAAGCCTTGACGATTTCGTCAAGGCTTTTGTATTGATTTAAGTTTAGCTTTTAAATTGATTCAGCTAAAACAATAACTTTATTGTTATTCATTTCAACAACTCCACCGGATATAGTGTATTCTTGAGTTTGATTTTCCTTGTCAACAATTTTCATTTTTCCGGTTCCTAAAGCCGAAACTATAGGGGCGTGATTGTTTAAGATCTGAAATGAACCATCAATTCCAGGAAGAGCAATGGAGGTAATTTCTCCTTCATATACTTTACTGTCTGGTGTTACAATTTCTAAATTCATTATAAAATGTTATTGTTTAATTAACCTTTATTATTAGCCATCATCTTCTTTCCTTTCTCAATTGCTTCTTCAATAGAACCAACTAGGTTGAAAGCAGCTTCTGGGTATTCATCAACTTCACCATCCATAATCATATTGAATCCTTTTATTGTGTCTTCAATTGGAACTAAAACACCGGCTAATCCTGTAAATTGTTCTGCAACATGGAATGGCTGAGATAAAAATCTTTGAACTCTTCTTGCTCTATGTACAGCTAATTTATCTTCTTCAGATAATTCATCCATACCTAATATGGCAATGATGTCCTGTAATTCTTTATACTTCTGTAGTAAGTTTCTTACTCTCTGCGCTGTATCGTAATGTTCTTCTCCAACAATTTCAGGAGTCAATATTCTTGAAGTAGAATCCAATGGATCTACCGCAGGATAAATTCCTAATTCGGCTATTTTTCTTGATAATACCGTAGTAGCATCTAAGTGAGCAAATGTTGTAGCTGGAGCTGGGTCAGTAAGATCATCTGCAGGAACATAAACCGCTTGAACGGATGTAATTGAACCGCTCTTGGTAGAGGTGATTCTCTCTTGCATTAATCCCATTTCTGTTGCAAGTGTTGGTTGATATCCAACCGCGGATGGCATACGCCCTAAAAGAGCTGACATCTCAGAACCGGCTTGCGTAAATCTAAATATGTTGTCGATAAAGAAAAGGATGTCTTTTCCGGCACCTTCTCCGTCTCCATCTCTAAAATACTCTGCTAATGTTAATCCCGATAGCGCAACTCGAGCACGTGCACCAGGAGGTTCATTCATCTGTCCAAAAACGAATGTTGCTTTGGACTCTTTCATTACTTCTTTATCTACTTTGGATAAATCCCATCCTCCAGCTTCCATTGAAGTCATGAAATCATCACCATATTTTATAATTCCAGATTCCAACATTTCTCGCAGAAGGTCATTTCCTTCACGTGTTCTTTCACCGACACCTGCGAATACCGATAATCCACCATGTCCTTTAGCAATATTGTTTATCAATTCCTGAATAAGAACTGTTTTACCTACTCCTGCACCTCCAAATAAACCAATTTTTCCACCTTTTGCATATGGCTCAATTAAATCGATTACCTTGATTCCTGTAAACAAAACTTCGGTAGCCGTTGTTAATTCTTCAAACTTTGGAGGTTGCCTGTGTATAGGATAACCTCCCGTTTTATCTACGCTGTCCAAACCATCAATTGGATCACCAACAACGTTAAAAAGCCTTCCGTAGATTTCATCTCCAATTGGCATTGTGATTGCTGAACCTGTTGCAACAACCTCTAAACCTCTTGACAATCCATCTGTTGAATCCATAGCTACAGCTCTAACTGTATCTTCACCAACGTGGCTTTGTGTTTCAAGAATAATTTTAACTCCTTTTTGATTGGTTACCTCTAATGCATCAAAAATATTTGGTAATTCTCCAGATTCTTTACTGAAAGAAACGTCAATTACTGGACCAATTACTTGTGTGATTTTACCTGTTTGAGCAGACATATTTCTATTAACTTTATAAAGATTAGTAATGTGTATATTACGGGCGCGAAGGTACTAATTTTTCTTTTATTTATGTAATTATTGAGGATAAATTTATTTGCCTAGTTTTGTACTACGTCTAAATCGACGCTGTTGAGGTTACTACAAGTATAAAAAGGTGAAGGTTTATAAAGGTTTTTCGAATTATTCCCCTGTAAAAAATGCAGTGGTTACAATAGGTGCTTATGATGGTGTACACATTGGTCACCAAACTATTATCAGCCGTTTAATTCGTATAGCCAAAAAACATAGTGGTGAAACTGTTCTTGTAACTTTTCATCCTCATCCGCGATTGGTGCTTCAAAAAGAGGCGAATATTAAGTTGCTTACTTCAATAGATGATCGTATTGAGCTTCTTGAGAAATCGGGTATTGAGCACTTAATAATTATTCCATTTGATGAAAGTTTTTCTAAATTAAGCTCTCAGGAATTCATTAGAGATGTTTTGGTGCAAAAAATAGGAACAAAAAGATTGGTGATTGGTTACGATCATCATTTTGGTAAAAACAGAGAAGGGTCATTTGAACATTTAATGAAGTATGGACCAGTTTATGGCTTTGAAGTTGAAGAAATACCAGCTAAAGAAGTTAACGATATTAATGTAAGCTCTACTAAAATAAGGAGAGCAATTCAAGAGGGGCATATCCAAAAAGCAAACCAGTTTTTAGGTCATAATTATACCATTGCCGGAACTGTGATTCAAGGAGAACAAATTGGAAGAAGCATTGGTTTCCCAACTGCAAACCTTAAGATTAATGACCGTTCTAAATTGATTCCTAAAGAAGGTGTTTATGCAGTTCATGTTAATTATAGTAACAAAATTTATGCTGGAATGTTAAACATAGGATACCGTCCCACTGTGGGTACTGGTAATAAATTAAGCATAGAGGTCAATATATTTGATTTTAACGAAAACATCTACGGAGAATTGATAAAATTAGAAATATTTGAGCACGTAAGAAACGAAATCGAGTTTACAAGCGTTAACGATTTAAAGTTGCAATTGGAACAAGATTTGAAGGATTGTAAAAAAATACTCGCTCATTCATGAAAAAAGGATTTTTTATTTTTTTTAGTTTAATAACCTATTCTGTTTTTTCGCAAAAACTTTATTCGGATTCTGCATATAAAAATGTTACTCCTCATGTAAATTTAAGTGATGCAATTCTGGATACAGGAAATGTTTTGAAATTAATTTTGAAAAAGAAAAAGTTAACTTCTTTTCCTCGAGAAATTTTAAAAATGAATGAGCTGGAATACCTCGATTTAAGTAAAAATAAAATTGACTCCATTCCAACTGAAATAAGAAACCTTAAAAATTTAAGGGTATTAATTCTCTCAAAAAATAAAATCACTAAAATTCCTCCTGAATTGTATGAGTTGAAAAACTTGAAAGTTTTAAATTTAAGCTCAAACAACATATCTGCTCTCCCACAAGGAATTAAAGGGTTGTCAAAATTGGAGGAGCTAAATTTATGGAATACGGGTGTTGATAATTTACCTAGTGACATCGATGAGGTAAAAACGTTAAAAGTAATTGATATGCGAGGTATTTTGTTGAATTTTGAGATGCAGGAAGAACTTCTAGATCTTTTACCAAATGTAAAACTTTACTTGAGTGCACCTTGCAACTGTACTTTTTAATTTTTCCTGTTTCTGGGGTGAAACTCTATAATTTCACTTCTTAAAAAGTCTTTATCTAGGTGCGTGTAAATTTCTGTTGTGGTTATGGATTCATGGCCAAGCATTTCTTGAATAGCTCTTAAATCAGCCCCTCCCTCTAAAAGGTGTGTAGCAAATGAATGTCTAAAAGTATGCGGGCTTATTGATTTTTTAATTCCAGTTGCGTTGCACAATTTTTTTACAATTGTAAATATCATTACTCGAGTTAAGCTTGAGCCTCTTCTGTTGAGAAATAAAAAATCTTCTTGTCCCGATTTAATGTCTTGGTGATTCCTGTAGTTTTCTACATAGAGTTTAATTTCTTTAATGGCTTTTTGACCAATGGGTACAAACCGTTCTTTATTTCCTTTCCCCATGACTTTAATGAAGCCCATGTCGAAAAATAAATTTGTGATTTGAAGGCTTATTAATTCTGATACACGGAGGCCGCAACTGTACAACACTTCTAACATGGCTTTATTTCTTTGACCCTCATTCGAACTTAAGTCAACTGTTGAGATAAGAATGTCAATCTCTTCCAATGAAAGCGTCTCAGGAAGTTTTCTTCCTGTTTTTGGCGATTCCAGTAATTTTGAAGGATCGGATTTTATAAAATCTTCAATGAGCAAAAATTGATAAAACCCTTTGATGCCTGAGATTATTCTTGCTTGACTTTTTGGACTCATTCCTAAATCCGATATCCAATGAATAAACTTTTGGAGATCAGCTAATTGGAAATCTTTTGGTTTTTTGGCTGTTTTTAGAGAGGCTGAGAATTGATAAAGTTTATCAAGGTCGGTCAAATACCCTTCAATGGAGTTGTTTGATAAGCTTTTTTCCAGCTTCAAGAATGATTTATATCCGTTCCTTATTGCCTCAGACATTAATTTAAGCCTCTTTTTTCTTTAATTTCATCGTAAGCTTCTTGTATTTTCTGAAACTTATCTTCTGCTGCTTGAACATGGTCTTCTCCCAAATGTGCGACTTTGTCTGGGTGATGTTTTATGGCTAGTTTTCTGTATGATTTTTTTAACTCCTGATCTGATATATTAGAATCAACACCTAAAATTTTATAACAGGTTGAAAGCGAAGGGCCAGATTGTCTTCTGGCTTTATAGTGTCTATTGTTCCCTCCTCCGTATTGCTGCTGATATTTGTTGTATTGCTGGGTAAACATAGCATGCATGCTTCTATATTCAAGTGGATTTATTCCTATTCCATTACTTATTCTTTCTATCATTCTTAATTCTGATTGATGAATTTCTCCATCCGCGGCAGCAATTCCAAATATGTATTGGAGAAGTAATCTTTTTTCTGCTATTCGCATGTGATATTTAATTTGTCTGGCGACATCATCAATTGGTATTTCCTGCTTTAAAACTTCCCCAAGAACTTTTATTTTCTCGCGAGCAACTTCTTCTCCAAAATTTTTCAGAAAATATTTTTTCACAAAATCTAATTCAGATTTTAAAATCTTACCATCTGCTTTCATTACAGCAGCAGAAACAACAATCAAAGCTGCACTAAAATCTCCTCTTTGTGTTTGTTGTTTTCCTTTCTTATTGGTTTTGTTTCCTCCAAAAACAGAAGATCCACCACTGTCTAAAGCACTTCCAATTGCGAGACCTATTATTAAACCGATTGGTCCTCCTCCCAAAATCCAACCTAATCCTCCTCCAATTATTTTTCCTAGCATTTTATGAAATTTATTGCAATTTTGTCAAAAGAGATATTATTTCCAAAAAAATATCTATAATGATTGAATACTAAGATATGAAGAATCATTTTGTGCTTTTTGATTTAGACGGAACTATTACAGATTCTTCCGAAGGAATTATTAATTCAATTTTATATGCCCTAAAAAAAATGGGAAAAGAGGAAAGTGATTTTAGCCGATTGAGATCTTATGTTGGACCTTCATTAAAAACTACTTTTCAAAATCATTATTTTCCGTTGGAGGAGGATTCTAATAAAGCGATTGCTTATTACAGAGAGTATTATGCCAAAAAAGGAATTTATGAAAACAGACTTTATTCTGGAATTTATGATGTTTTAAAAGAGATAAAAGGAAATGGTGGTATAATAGCGCTTGCGACTGCAAAACCAACTTATTTTGCAAAAATTATTCTGAAACATTTTGAAATTATGGGCTGTTTTGATGTAGTGGTGGGTAGCCATTTAAGAGGCACCAGAACTCAAAAAGATGAGATTATTTTCGAGGTGTTGGATCAATTGGGTTTTCCGGATTCCAGAGAGGTTTTTATGGTTGGAGATCGAGAGTACGACATCATTGGTGGAAAACATCATAGATTAAAAACAATTGGGGTTAATTATGGTTACGGTACAGAGGGTGAGCTCTTTAAAGTTCGTCCGGATTATATTGTAAAATCTCCTTTTGAAATTTTAGATTGCATTAAGTTATTTACCAATCAGTAAGCGGAAATCGTATTCAAAACCTTTAGATGGAGATTTTGCATTATTGTATACAATGTCACCAATAGGCCCAATTAAAAAATATTTAGAAGGCTTTTGCCATTGATGTGTTTCTTGCATTCTGAAATCAGGAATGTGATAATCCAAAAGTATTTTGGAATCGAAATTATAATGATAAATGTGATCAATATCATTTTTCATTTGAGAAATAAAATCTTTATAAACTTTAATGTCAATATCCGTTGAAATACAAACAACTGCCAATTCATCTTTATAACGTTTTCTTAAATAGTCTATTATTTTAAGTTCATTTTGAAATGAGGCATCCCAACCTCTGAAAAAGCATAAATAAACATATTTTCCTCTGTAATCGGATAAGTTAAAATTTGTTTCTTCATACTGAATGCTTAATTCAGGAGCTGTAATACCTATTTCCAGGTGATTTATTTTTTTCTTTATGTTTTGAGCAATTTCTTTGTGAAGTAAATGAGAAGTTGTTTCGATGATCTTATCCAATACGGCTGTAAGATGAGACTTTCTGTAGTAGTAGACTTCGGAAATTTCAAGTATTCCACGCAATAGAATAAGTTCGTTCAGCTCTCGATTTTCTGATGTGTTCGGGCTTACTTCGATAAGCAATTTTTCAACATTTGCTTGAAGCATAGCTTTATGAAATGGTGACTTGTCGTCACTTAGAATATTATGCTTAACAACTCCAGAAAAAAAAGAGTTTAGAACATGCATGCTTTGGATATTATTGGCATAGTTGCTGTTAGGTTTGAAGTGATTTTTGATAAAATCATCTCTAAACTTTCGCATTACAAACATTTGCATTTCAGCAATTTTAAAGGATAAATATTGTTTAAAATACGGATGCGATTCTCCTTCATAAGTTTTTTTGATGCTATCCGTAAATGTTTTAATAGAGTCGTAATTTTTTCTTTTTGCTGGATTATTTAGCAAAAAATTAGAACAGGACTTATCAAGAGTATCAATCATATAATTTAACTCTCCTTTTATTGAGTTTTTAATGTTTGCTTTTTTTGAGTCTTTTGCGAAAAATCCTTTAGATTCTGAAAGTTTTTTTAAATAAGCTTTTACTGTTATGTAGTAACTTTTTTCAGGTTCAATGAATAAAGTTCGCTCAACCTTACCCAGCTTTAAAATTGCGATATTTGTTGTTGTGTTATTAAAGGTTAATTTAAAATTCCCGTTGGCATCCGTTATTGATTGTGTTATACGATCCTTTTTATAGGTAATAAAATCAGTTACTATTAATACTTCAACGGGGGAGTTGATGTATGTGCCTCCATCAATTCCTCTTATATTTCCCAATAAAGTAGTTTGATTGGCACGACTACAAAAAAAAGATATTGATAATATGAGAAGTAAAAAATTACGCACCCTTAAGAAAATCGTTTAATTCATTTGGTAAGAATTGAGAAGCGTCTCCTCCATTCCTTAAAATATCACGAATAATCACGCTGTTTATTGCTAAATATTCTGAATCTGTCATAAAAAAAACTGTTTCGACTGATTTTTCAATTTGATTATTCATAATGGCAATGCTTTTCTCATATTCAAAATCTTTTCCATCTCGAAGGCCTCGAATGATAAAGTTAGAATGATGTTTTTTACAAAAGTCAACAGTGAGTCCTTCAAAGCTTTTTACGGAAACTTTAAGTTCATTTTTAAATACATTCTGAATCTGTTTTAATCTTTCAGCAATTGAGAAAAGATTTTGTTTTGCACTATTTGAACCTACGGCAATGATGATTTCATCAAATAAAGGGAGTGCTTTTCTTAAAATGGCTTGATGTCCTTTTGTTATTGGGTCAAATGAGCCCGGGAAAACAGCAATTCTTTTTTTTGACATATTGAGCAAGTTATAATTTATAAGTTTAAAATTATTTAAAGGTCAAATATCTTTGTGAGCATTAAAATGTTGAAACAGTTGTTTTCTCTTTTTTTTTCATTGTACTCAATTTAATTTCTTTTGTTCGCAATAATGGTTTGTTGTTGTTTTTTTAAGGTTTGTCTTAAATTTTTTAATATTTAAATATGGAAAAATTTACATTGCCATATTTTCTTGTTTCTAGGTAATTAGGATGAATGAATACAGTTTGTTTTGAATGTTCAACAATTAACCAACCTTCCTGATGAAGCAGTTTATTTGTGAAAACTAATTTTGGAATATCAGTTATGTTTTCAAGATTGTAGGGAGGATCGGCGAATATTATTTTATATGAACCTCTAATCGTATTTAATGCATTAAAAACATCTTTTTTTATTGGTTGGAAATTTTCAAAAGCTAATTCTTGTTTGATTTTTTTTTGGTACGATATGCAATGAAAATCACGGTCTATAGAAGTTACGGCTTTTACGCCTCGTGATAAAAATTCGTAACTAATATTTCCAGTTCCGCTAAAGCAGTCTAATACATTTAGTTGTTCAAAATGAAAGTTATTATTCAAAATATTAAATAAGCTTTCTTTAGCATAATCTGTGGTGGGTCGAACAGGAAGTTTTTTTGGAGGGAATAGTTTTCTACCTTTGTATTTTCCGCTTACTATACGCACAATTTTTGATTAAATACAGTGTAAAAATCATGATTAGGTACATCGTTTAAGCTTCCAGAAGTTTTTATGTTTTTGTTTCTGTAACCAAAATGTAAATTTTTAATGTACTGAAATAAAAGTTGATGTTCCTCTCCACCTTTTTTTATATTTCCAATTAAAAATACTTCAATTAAATTTGGGTTAATATCAAGTTGTTCAAAAACAAATAGGATGTAATAGAGTAGGTCTTCTTTTTCTGAGAAAATAAAAGAATTGACAAACTTTAGCTTCCCTTTGGTTAGAAAAATAATATCGAAATATTCTTTATTTAAGTTGATTATCACTCTGTCTTCAGATAAAGAATAAAAGTCTCTTAAGACGGATTGAATAACAACATGAAGTTCATGAGTTATCTTAGCGGATGGAAAAACTTTCTGAATCCAAAGGTTCAGTTTTTTCGGTAAAGCGAAGCAAATTACAATTCCTTCCTTTTCAAGAATTTGAAATTTAAAATCATAAGATTCTTTAGTGTTAGAGTTGAGCTTAACGTATAAGTGCTTTGATTTTATATCAAAAAGAGCTTTTGGAACAACAGAAAACAAAGTGTTAGAAATTGAGATAAATACCTTTTCATATTGTTTGGATATTTTGAAAGGGCAGGCTTTTAATGCCTGGATAAAGTTTGCCGTGTCAAATACTGTTTCGATTTCTCTTTTTTCGAAGGGTATTTCGGCTAATGCGATATGAATGTTTGATTTTGTTTTGGAAACATTGGCTATTGCTAAATCATTACCAATTTTTAAGCTCAAATCGTATCTGCTTAAAAGTCTTTTATCGAATGTTTTATCAATATGTACCCTCATATCGATTTCTACCAGTTTCCCTCTGTTGTTGGCTCTGTCAAACTACCAAACTTAATGAAGTTTTCTTCATCAAAATTTTCAGGATAAATTTTTAACATATCAACAAAGGTTTTCTTTTTGGTCTTTACTTCAATATAAAAAACATCTCTGTTGTTGACATTTTTAGTTTTGTTTGTTTTTAATAGAAATTGTTTTTTAGTGAATGGGATATAACTGATTGAATCGATATTTATTTTGTGCTTTTCACCAAAAACTTTTTCGTCGATTGGAATGTATGCGGTATCCTTAATAGGCTGATCGTTTCTTAAAGCTGTGTTTACTGCAGCTGTATCGTTTTTGTCTACAAGGTACCTGATAATTTGGGCAGAGTCGTTTTTTGCAAAATGAACCAATGAATCCCACGAACTTGCATAATTTTCTTTTGCACTCAAATATTCTACTTGAAGATTTTTGATTTGCATCAATTTTTTTTGAACAATTTTTTCTCTGGCTTTGTAAGTTTTTTCAAATTTAATATCGTTTGCTAGTGTAAAGTAAACTCGAATACCTATAAAACCAGTAATTGTAGCAAGAACAACTCGAATGCCGTATTTGTATATTGGTAGGTGCAATGGAATAATCTTTTTATCCATTAAAACCATAAATAAAACAAGCCCCAGCAGAATTACGCCAAACAAGAGGTAACCACTTTTATCTTGAAGGTTTACTTTTTTAATACTGAGTTCCTTTTTGTTAATACTTGGAATTGTACTTAATTGATTTGGGTTTCTTATTTGATTAGCCACAATTACAATATAATCTTCCATAGATAAGGTGTCTTTAATTGAATTTAATTTGGCCTCCAATTCCTTTTTCGGCATGTTTTTTAGAGCAAATTTGTTGGCTATTTTTTCATTTTCGATAAAGGTTCTGTTTTCCAAAGCACGAATAGCGTTATTCGTTCGGTTTTGTCTCACAGTATCTTTTCTTGCTATGGACGTATTTAATTCTACTTGAAGGCTATCTGATATGGATTTTAAAGAGACGTAAAATTCTTTCTTTTTTAATGAAGCTAAATAGCTTCTTTCTGCAATTACCAAGCCTTCGACATATGGTTCGTATCCAACTTCAATTGAATCAACCATTGTAATGTAATAGTCGTCATTAACAAAGTAAGCCTCGTCGTAGCTAAAGTAGGGAGTGACTATAACAGTTAATCCCAAAATACCAATTAATGAATATATGATTGGTTTAAAGACAGAACCAGTTTCCATGTCAGGTGTTAATTTTAGTTCACGACCCTAAATTACAACTTATTAATAGTAGGATAATGGGTTTTTTAAAGTTTAATATTAAATTAACACAAACTCTGAACTCCTTTGTTTTTATACATTTTATCAAGATCTTTTATTAAACCGTAAATTTATCTTATGCAATCTTTAAAAGATATTTTTCCTTTTGAACCTACTTCAATTCAGGAGAAGGCAATGCATCGTTTGTCGAGGTTTACTTTTTATTCTGAAAAATCTGCACTCTTTATTCTCAAAGGATACGCAGGAACAGGAAAAACAACTTTAATTTCAACGTATATTAACTGGTTGCCAAAAATAGGTTTAAAGTCTGTTTTGTCAGCACCAACTGGAAGAGCTGCTAAGGTACTCAGCGGCTATTCTAATAAATTAGCCTTGACTCTTCATAAACAAATATATTTTCATGCATATGTTGACGGTAAAATTTTGTTTACAATTCAAAAAAATAAGTGTACGGATACTATTTTTATTGTTGATGAGGCTTCAATGATTAGTGATTGTGGAGGGATGGGAGGTTCTTTCGTTTCGAAAAAAAGAACTCTCCTGGATGATTTGATTGATTATGTATACTCTGGAAAAAATTGTAGGTTGATACTTATTGGTGATACTGCGCAGCTCCCTCCAGTTGGGAGTTCTGAAAGTCCCGCATTGAATGTCGATTATTTGTCAGCCCGGTTTCCTATTCAAGTGGGTGAAATTGAATTGAATCAAGTAACCCGACAGTCCGAGGAATCTGGTATTTTACACAACGCTACTTTATTGAGAAATGTTTTGCAACGTAGCGATTCGTTTCCGCCAAAATTTAATTTAAATGGGTTTGCAGATGTCAAAAGGTTAAATGGTTACGACATTGAAGAAGAAATTTCATCCTGTTACAGTAAGGATGGTATAGAGAATACTATTGTTGTATGCCGAAGCAATAAGCAAGCTAATAATTTTAATAAGTATATTAAATACAATGTTTTGTTTCAGGAAGATGAGCTCAATGCTGGAGAAATGCTCATGGTAGTTAGGAATAATTATTATTGGCTAAAGATGGAAGAAGATTTAGAATTCATAGCAAATGGTGATATGATTGAGTTGATGCGACTAATTGATTATGAGGATAAATTTGGATATCGGTTCGCAAATGCTTCAATACGATTATTAGATTCTAAAAAGAATATAGAGTTTGATGTTAAGATTATACTGAATACCCTTACCAGTGAGTCTTCTAGTTTAAGTATAGGAGATAATCAAAAATTATATGAAGCAATTTGGGGTAGTTATTCAGAAATAAAAGACAAGAAAAAGCGTCAAAAAGCAGTAAAAGAAAACCCATATTATAATGCATTACAAGTAAAATTTGGATATGCAATAACATGTCATAAATCTCAGGGGGGACAATGGAAAAATGTTTTTGTTGACCAAGGTTACCTAACTGATGAAATGATTAACAAAGAGTATTTAAGATGGTTATATACGGGGATTACGAGAGCAGTGAATAAATTATATCTTACCAACTTTAATGAAAAGTTTTTTTTCTAATCATTTTTTGAATGCAAAATCAATATGATAGTGGTCGTCGTGAGCATTGTCAATCAATTTTGGTAGGTATTTTGCAAAATAGATTCCTTTGGCTTTGACTTTTTTTCCTGATTGAGTTTTAAAAAAGTCATCTTTTAAATTGATTTTTAGTAAAACTTTTTTTACGTACATATTGCGCTTTTTTGCAGCTTTGTCAAGTGCTAAAATATGTTTCGCCATTGCTTCAAAATCTATTGAAATTTTCTTATTTCTTTTGTATCTTCCAAAGCTGTCGAAATTCATTGCATAATGAAAAATGCCTTTCCACTGGTCTCCATGATAAGGCTTTTCATTTTTTTTTAGAGGTGAAGCGAAGTCAATGGAAGTTCCGTTCTGGTGGGTTCTGTGTGGCCACATTTTACCTCCTTTTTTATGAGAACATTCCATTAATAAAAACTTTCTTTCAGGCATTGTTATTTCACATTCTTTGTAGGCTTCAATTGCAATATCTAATACCTTAGCATTTACCCAAGCTCTATTTTTTAGAAAGTAGGTGATTTTTGAAAAGTATTTGTAGTTACTTCCTTTTTTTGGGAATCTTCTTCCATTAATCAGTTCTCCATTTTTAACAGTTCCTTTTGAGGTGCTAATACCTTTACCTTTGGGATTTGTTGGTGAACAACCCATCAGGAAAATGAAAAGTAAAATTTGTGTTGTGATTTTCATTGATTAAGAGCTCCCCCAAACTCTATAACAGTATTGAATGTATATTTTTTATGCGGTTGTATGGATACAGAGGCATATTTGTATTGATTGCTTAAGATGTTTTTGCGATGGCCAACCCCTTTAATGCCGTCATCTATAAGCAGCTCAAGTACAATTTCTTTTGGGCTTTTTTTTCCATAATATATATTTTCTCCAACAATTGAATAGTTTTTGAGTAATTTTTTGGTTCTTGTTTTATATCCTTTAAAGGATACCGAATTATGTCCGGTTTTACCTTTTTTACCGGTGGTTTTAGCGTGGTGTTTTGCGAATTTGAATAGTTCGTCTGTGTACCTTAAAGGGTGTGTTTTTCCATTTTGTTTTAAGTCTTTTCGTAAAGAATTAACGTATTTTTTTGAGTACTTTTTGTTTTTCTCTAAAAAGGGGGTAAGTATCTCTGTTTCGAATTTTTCAGGGTTTATTCGAGCCAAATTTATATAATAAAGAATTTTTTTTTCTTTGGAGGACATTAGTGAAAAATCGCAATTTACTTTTGCTGTTTCTTTTTCTTTAACTGTCCAGTCAAACCAACAACTTAAAGCAATAAAACCAATTATAAATGGATTCATAAACCCTTAACGGATTATGCTGACCTTTTATTGAACCAAAAGATTATTTTCTGACCTTTTTCTTTCTCCATGAACAAAAGGAAAAACATTAAAAGAAATGGTATAGCAGGTATTTTATACCTTACTAAGCTTCCCATTATTGGCGTTACCATTCCGATAATGGTAAGTAATGCTATGGCATACATAAGAAAAAAATATCCTATTGATTGAAAATTTTTTCTTTTTCCAAGGAAGATACAAGTGGATATGAATAATAAAATTAAAAAGTTCTCAATAACATTAGGTAAAAGAACAATTGAATATATATCCCAAGGTAAAGGGCGTGTAATTGCATTTATTAATCCTGTTGGAAAATGTTGTAAAAAACTTATGGGATTATCCTCAAGATTTCCTGTTTCAATAACACTCTTTGCATTCATGGATTTTGCTAATCCCAAAAAATCCTGTCTTTTCCATTTCAGCACAGTAAATAAACTCCAGTTCCAACTATAAACGTGCCAAAAAACGGCAAATCCATAGTAACCTATAAAGTTTAAAATGGACTTAAGTATTGGGTGAGGTCCTTTAGGGTTGATTATCCAGAGGTATCCTGTTGTTGCAGGAATTAATAAAAGACCTACATAAAATTTGAGGTGAAAGAGAAAGAAGAAACAAAAAATTAGTAAAACGAAATGCTGCCAATATGCTCGCTTCGTAAAAATTTTATTCAAAACATTAAGTGTGATTCCAAATATTAATAATAAGGGCCCTTCTTTTAAAATTCCAGAACTCCAAAAAACAATAGAAGGAGTAAAAAAAAGAATTAATCCAAGCCATATTTTTTTTCCAGGAAAATATCTATGAAATGCTTTGTATAGAAAGGTTAAACCGTAAAAAGCAGAAAAACTAAAGATTAATAAATGAACGTAATAACTTCCAAAGGAAAACCATCTTATAAAGGCGTTTATTCTTATTACAGTTCTATTATCGTTGTAAAAAGTTGTTCTCTCTGCGGGAAACCAATTGTTCATTGAATCCAAGTAAGGCATCAAGTCATTTTCATTACCAATTCCAAAAAGCATTTTAAAGTATGCTTTAGGATTTTCAAAAGCAGCCTTATGCAGTTGGAGACTGTCGTCAAAATATCGGAAGGTATCTGCTTCAGATCGAATTTCGTAATGAAAAGTGTATACAATTGTCAGAATAACCCCTGCAAAAACTTTAACAACAAAGGCGGTCACAAGGAATCTTCTTGAGAGACCTTGTAAATTGAAAAAATTCCAACGATAAACTCCCCAACAGAAAAATAAGAAATACAATATTGGAATTACAATCTCCACTGAGTAAAAGTAAGCAATAAACTTTTCTACTCAATGGGTTGAAAATAAAAAAGCCGTTTGAAAATCAAACGGCTTATAAATATATTTATTTTGGAATTACTTCTTAAAAGTAATTTTTTCTTTGATTCTAGCAGATTTACCAGTTCTTTCTCTAAGGTAAAAGATTCTGGAACGTCTAACCTTTCCTCTTTTGTTTACCTCAATTTTAGTTAAAAAAGGTGAGTTAAAAGGAAATATTCTTTCTACACCAACTCCTCCAGAAATTTTTCTAATCGTAAAAGTTTCGGTAGTACCAGAACCTCTTCTTTGTAATACAACTCCTTGAAAAAATTGAGTTCTTGTCTTTTCTCCTTCTTTGATATCATAGTAAACAGTAATAGTGTCGCCTGCTTGAAATTCTGGCCACTCTTTCTTCTCTACTAATTCGTTTGATACTTCTCTAAGTAAATCCATTTTGATAGTACTTTCTATGTAATAAAATCGTCCCCAAAAAATGGGAGTGCAATATTACGAATAAAAAATGAAATATGCACAATTAACTCAATTAAATGTTTCGGATATAAAACTTTTATTTATATTTCACGTAAAACGAAACAGCTGCCTAATAAAGGCTTCGTAGCTTAACGACTTAGGAATGAATGAGTGATTTACGTACGTGAGTAAATTTTGTTTTAAATACCTGCCTAAAATCTTATTTACGGCAATGATGTTTCTATCATTGTCCGTTACTTATGCCCAGGATTCTAAAGATTCACAAGAAGACATTCGTAAAAAAGTAAAAAAAAGAAAAGAGGAGTTAAAGCGTTTACAAAAGAAAAGACAAAAAGAGCGCAAACAGGATGAGATAGAGTATAGGAAGCTTTTAAGGCAAAAAGAACAAGCTAAGAAATATCGTAGAGAGCAGTTGAAAAAAGAGGCCGCTTTGGCTCGAGAATATCAAGCTAAGGCTGCAGCAAAAAGAGCGAAATTATTGGAAGAGCAAAAAAAGGCAGAAAGAGATAAACAAAAAAGACTTGCACAGGAACAGGCTGATGAACAAAAAAGATTAGCTGCAGAAGCAAAGGAAGATGAAAGAAGAAGACAAAAAGAGGCAAAAAAATTGGAAGAAGAGAGAGAGGCACAAAAACAACTTGATGCGTTAGAAAAAAAATATAAGGAGGAAGAAGAGAGAAAAGACAAAAAAGCTGCAATAAAGAAGAAGTATTTGCAAGAAAAGGAAAAGGAAATTCAACTCGAGCAAAAGAAAATCGAGGAAAAAGCACTTTTGGCTAAAAAGAAACAGCAGGAATACGAGAATACCAAGAAGAAGTCACAAGAAAAAGCAGATAAGGTTGAGCTTGAAAAAAATGCAGAAAAAGCAGAAAAGCAGGCGCAGAGTGAGGCGCAAAAAAAAAATAGAAAAAATCAACGAGCAACGAGAGGCAGAAAGGCGACGTGTTGAAATGAGAAAACAAAAAGAACTTCAGCGAAAGCAGCTAATGGAAGTTCGAAGAAGAACTGCAGAAGCGGAAAGAAATCGAAAAAAATTGCAAGAGGAATCCGCAAAAAGAAGAAAGTTTGAAAAACAAAGATTCGAAAGAGAAATAGAAAAGCTTAAGAAAGAAATTGGTGAAAAAAGAGATATCGAAAAATTTAAGAAAAGTGCTTTAGAGAAACAACAAAAACTGCAGTCAGAATATCAAAACAAATTAGAAAAAAGAAATCTTCAAAAGCAGGCCGTTATAGCTGCAAAACAAAGACAACAGGCCGAAATAGAAGAAAAAAGAACGGCTGCAGAAAGAAAAAGGGCAAAACAGCGAGCGGAACAAGATGCAAAAAGAAACAAACTGCTTGCAAAAGAACATAAAAAATTGGCAAAAGCAGAACGCCAGTTGGCTCAGGAGCAAAGGGAAGAGTCGGATAGAAGAGAAAACGAAAACGACAAGTTGTTAAAAAAACTCGAAAAGTTCAAAAACACTGAGTTGGCTAAAAAGAAACAAGCAGAAGAAAGAACAGCCAAGCAACAGGAAAAAATGGAAGAAGCTTTGAAGCGAAAAGAAGAACTCAAAAGAAAGAAGGAGGCTTATGAGTTGGCAAAGAAAAAAGCGTTAGAGAAGAAAAAAGAAGAGAGAGAAAAAATTGCTCAAAACAAAGCCAAAATTGCTGCTGAAAAGGCTTTGAAAGATGCTGAGTTTGCAGATAAAATGAAGGAAAGAGCAAAGAAAGTTGAACAACTTAAAGATGAAGCAGACGAGCTGAGGAGTAAAATAAAGGAAAGTAAGAAAGAAGGAAAAAGGAATAGAGATAATTTAAATTTAGATTTTTCAAAAGAGGTTGACTCTTTAAAGTTGTCCATTCAACAAGAGGGAACTCAAGATCAAATTGAAGCCAGAGAGCAAAAGGAACTGGACGAATTCAACGATCGTAAAACACAAAAAGAGTTGGCTGAGAAAAGTGCTAATAGCAAAGAGCTTACTGAGGAGCAAAAGCGTCAACTCGAACTTCAAAAACTGGCGAGAAAGGAGGTTCAAAAGCATCAAAAGGCTCTTGAAAAAAAAGAACGTTCCCTGGCTAAGCTTCAAGAAAAAATGAAAAAGGAAGTTGACGCAACCAAAGAAGATTTGGAATCGGTTCAAAAGATGGAATCCGAGAAAGTTAAATTTGAGGAACAAAAGTTAGCAGGAAAAAGAAAATTATTACTGGAAAAAGAAGCTCAAAGAAAACAAAAAAAGGAGGCTCTTCGAAAAGAACAAGAGTTCAAAAGAAAATTGGCGAAAGAGAAGGAAGAAAAGAAAGAACAAAAAAGGCTGTCAGACATAGCAGCAAAAGATTCTTTAAGTCGAATTAAATTCAGGGAGGCCCAAGTTAAAGATTCCTTAAAAGCTGATGGTGAATTAAAAAAGGCCGAGGAGTTAGCAGCTAAACTTGAGGAAAAGGCAAAAATAAAAGCTTTAAGGGCCGAGGAAGCTAAGCAAATTGCCAAAGAGAAAGAAGAGCAACAAAAAATACTAAATAAAATCAAGTCTTCTTCTAAAGAAAAGGAGGAGGAGTTTAAAAAGCTTGCTAAAAAAGAAAAAGAGGCTGAAAAAGCAAAAAAAGCACAGTTTTTAAAAGCAAAAAAAGCCATTAATTCAAAATCACCCAAAGAGAAAGAGAATAGTAAAAAAGAAACTTCAGAAAAGAAAAGCTCTGAAAAAACAAAAGATGCTACAAATACTAAATCTGCACTTCAAATTGAACAAGAAAAAATAAAAACAAGGGCCGAGAGTAGAAAAGAGAAGCAGGATCAAAAGCGAACTCTTGAGGAAGAGAAATCCGTTAAAAGTCAGAGTGAATTAGAGCTGAAAAAATTAAAAATAAATGCGGCTAAAAGATACAAAGAAAAACGAGAGGAGGAGAAAAGAAAGCGTCAGGAAATTAGACGTCAACAAAAGGAACTGAGAGCAGCTGAAAAAAAAGAGAGTCAGGAAATGTTGGCAAGAATTCAAAAGCGTCAACAAGAGAAAGAAAATAAGATTAAAGAAAAAGTTGTAAAAGAAGTCTCCTCAAAAGAAAAAGAAAAGAAAGAAATTGTCACGGATAAAAAAACACCATCCAACAAATACGATGAAGTCGCCAATAAATTAGCAAAGGCTAATGCAGCTGCCGAAGCTGAAGAAAATGCAAAAACGAAAAAAGAAATAGAAAAACTGGAGAGATTGAAAGAAGCAAAAGCAAAACGTAAACTGGCATTGTTGCGCTCAATTAAAAACACCTCATCCAAAAATAAAAACGAAACTTTTCAGGAACAGGTTATTAGAGAATACCTTGAAGGAAAGCCGATTAAGGGGCCCAAAAAAAAGGAAAAATTATACATCATTGAGGAGTATCAAAAAAGTGAGAAAAAGCGATTAGATGCAAACCTTAAAAACGCAGAAAAAGAAGTTAAACTTGCCGAGCAACAATTAGAGAATGAAAATCGAAAATCGAAAAAATCTTCGGCGGATAAACTCAGCATGTGGAAGCTTTCAAAAAGGATAAAAGAGCTTAAGGATAAATTGAAAGTTGAAAAAGAAGCCAATGAAATCATAAAAGCTGACTTGAAGGATTTAAATGATTCTGGTTTGTCAGGTAAAGCGGTTAGTGTAGAACGAAATGAAAAAGAAGCGAATATTAAAAGACGTGAGGAAGAAATTGAACGAATTGAAGCGGAATTGAAAAGCCTAACACTAAAATATGAACGAGCCAAAGGGAAATACTATGCTAACAAAGAGAAGGCAAAAAAAATGAATAATCAAAATGTTGCAAATGCCAAAGAAAAGCTAGAAGCGGCCAGATTGGCTAAACAATATGCAGATTTAGAAACACCTGAGGAGAGAGCTGCTCGTTTCAAAAGAGATAAAGCTAAAAGAAAGTTACTGGCAAAAAAACGTAAAGCGCAATTGAAAGCCGAGAAAAAAAGGCAGATTTATGAAGATAGAGTTCAGGCTGCGAAACTTGCAGAAAAGGAAAAATTGTTGAGAGAAAAGTCAATCTTATTAAAAAAGACAAAAGCTCGACAAGAACAAATTGCTAGAGATGATGCTGCCAGAGAGCTTCTTAAAAATCGGGATATGGCTCAATTTCGAAAGGATAGTATAAAGAGAGCTAATAAATTAATTATTGCTGAGAAACGAAAAGAAAAGGCGGAGAAAGCTCGAATTGATGCATTGGAAAAAAAGGTTAAACGAGCTGAAATCGATTTAAAACTAAATAATGAAAGGCTTTCCAAAGAAAAAAAAGACGAATTACTTAAGCAAAAGGCTAAGCTGGATAAGGAAATTGAATCGCTTAACCAAATTCAAAGTGATGTTCAGAAAAGGAACGGAAAAGACAGGCAAAAAAACAAAAGATATAAAAGAAATGTAAATAAGGCACGTGCATACGAGGACTCAATGCAGTTGGTTTTACAGAAATTGTCAGAAAAGGATTGGGAACTCTACAAGCAAAGGCAGAAAGAACTTAAAGCTAAAATTAAACTTCAGAAAGAAAAATTAAAAACTAAAAAGCAAGTTGTAAAAAGAATTGGAGAAAAAAAGAGAGTGGTAACTGAAGAAGATAAGTTAAATGCGGCAAAAAAACGTGTTGAACAGCAGCGTTTGGAGCAAGAAAAGTCTTTTGAAATGGCCAATAAAGATTTAGATACTAAATCAAAAATTAGTGAGGTTAGTGCAAAAATTAAAGAAAAGAAGTTGGAGGAAAAGGCAAAGAGAAAAGCCTTAAAGCTTGCTGCAAAAAAAGCTGAGGCGGAAAAAGCAAAAAAAATATCTGACTTAAATAATAAGAAATTAAGTAAGAAAGAATTAAGAATACTTCAGTTGAAAGATGAAATTAGAACCCTTGGAATCGATATAAAAAGGAAAAGAGATGATTTGGATTCAGCAGAGGAAGAGTTAAAAGAGTTGAAAGCAAAAGGGGACGTGAGTAACGCAATAAAGCAAAATGTTTTGCAAAGAAGAATTAGTAAATATGAGGCTGAAGCAAAAACACTTTCCGCTGACATGAAGAAAAAACAAGTAGAATTAAACAATCTTTTAACCGCAACTGGGCAAAAAGGACAAGAAAATGAATCGAATAATAGTGATGAGTTTTTGAGGGAACTTCAAGCAAAAGCAAAGAGGAAGGAACTTGAGCAAATGAGAAAGGAAAGGGCTAAAAACATTGCTGTTATGGCAAAGGCAAAAAAAGAAAAGGCCCAAGAAGAAGAACAAAAAAGAATCGAATTTCAAAATAGAGTTATTGAGGTGGAACGACAAGAAATGAAAGAAAAAATTCGAGCTGAAAAAGAGGCAATTAAAAAGAAAAAAGAGGCATTTAAAGAAAGACAAAAAAGAATAGAATCTGAGTTAAAAGCTTTGGCAAAAAGAGAAGCGTTAGAGGATGAGTTGGAGAATCAGGAGAAAAAAAGGAGAAAAGAACTTGAAAAGGCGCAAAGTAAGCTATTAAAGCAAATGATTAATTTAGAAAATAAAGAAGCTGAGCAGGAGGCCAAAGAGAAGGAAAAAATGAAAGAATTAGAGGCTAAGAAAAAAGCCGATGATAAAAGAAGAAGAGAGAGAAGGTATTTAGAGGAAAAGCATCTTCAAGAGCTCGAGGCTAAAAAAAACAGGAAAGTAGAAAGCTCTTTGACAAAGGATGATGAGCGGTACATAAGTAAGGAAGCCATTAGAAGAAGGGCGATTGCGGATAGTTTAGCAAAAATTGTAGAGAAACAAAAAGAGGAGCTTACTAAGTACAAAATTGATGCAGAAAAGGATAGAGAAAAAAAGAGACAAGTTGAGCTTGCTAATGAGGAAGAACGCAGAAAAATAAGAGAGCAGAGAAAAATCGATGCAGAAAAGAAAAAACAGCTTTTAGAAGCCACAAAAGAACTCAATGAACAATTGAAAGAAAAACAAACTCTTGAGCGTAAAATAGAGGCTGCCAAAAGAGCATCTATCTTAAAGGAGGAGAAGCGTAAAGCTGTGGAAGAAATCAAAAAACAATTATCGACGAAGCGAAAAGCAAAAAGCAGGCTAAATGATTCATTAATTTTAAAGGAGAAGCTTTTGGTTGAGAAATTGGCTCCTCTTCAGGCTGAGAAAAATATTAAAGAAGCAAAAATTTCCGAGTTAAAAGTTGAGATTGCTCGACTGAAAACAGAGGAGCTACCTCTTTTAAGAGATTATTTAAAAATTAATCAGAAAGGAAAAAGTTTACTTTTTCAAGCAAAAAATTTGGTAGGTGAAAATAAAATTGAAAAAAGAGCGGAAGCTACCAAGGTTCAAAAAGAAGGTCTTGAAATCAAGCTGAAGGTTAAAGAGAATTATTTGGAAAGATTGGGGAAAGATCGTCAAATGAACATTTATCGTCAAAAGTTAGCAATTCTAAATGAGAGGCTAAAAAATCTTGATACTACGGATGTCAATGCCGAGGAGTTAAATAATATTTTACTTATTCAATATGGACAAATTGAAAAAGCTTTGAGAGCTACGGAAAAAGAAATGGAGCAAATAATTATAGATATAGAAACTAAAGAAGATGAATACAATGAGGATTTATTCCTTGCAGATTCTGCCAGAAACAAGGTGGTTAAAGATTCCATGGAAGCGATAGATAGGGAATTAACGCCAGAAGAAGTATCAGCGAGGATAGATTCTTTAAAAAAGCAATATAAGAATGCCAATTCAGGTGCCGATCAAGCTTCTATCCAGAAGAAAATGAATCAGTTGTATAATAAATTACCTGAGGGGATACACGAGGAAGTTCTGTATGAAAATAATCGAACAATTAAGAAGTACATTGTAAGTAAAGCCGGAGAAGTGAATATATACAAAATGGTAATATACAGTTGGGGAACAACCTATTATTTTAAAAATGGAGTCGCAATTACAAAAATGCGATTTGATGCCGATACAAAATATTAAAATATAATTAGTTAGTTTTAAATGAAACCAATTTAGACAAGTTAAATATGAATTGATTTAGAACTTAAAACCACTAAAGAGTTTCCGAAATAGAATATGTACGCTAGGAAAGGTTTGTTTTTTTGAGTGCAACTTGAATATACAATCTCAAATCATTCGACAATATTGTCCATTATATATTTTGTTTTTTTAATAACTTTTCCATTTTTATCGTAGAACTTTGATATTCCATTTTTTCTCCCATTTTGGTAAATTATTTTACTTTGTGGCTTGCCATTGCTATAGTATGTTATAAAAACTCCTGATAATCTCCCATTTACGTAATTGATTTTTTGATATGGAATGTTTGTTCCATCGAAATAAACAATCCATAATCCATCTTTAACAGACTCTTTTTGTTTTTCTCTAAATTTAATAAGTGGGTCTTTTTCAATTTTAAGAGTATCGCCATTTTTGTTTACGATTACAGTGTCAATTTTATTTCTCACTCTATCGATTGTTGGTTTTATTAATTTGTATTGTCCCTTTTCTCTTACAAAAAATCCTTTATCATAATATGCCTCATATTTCCCTTCTAGTAAACCGTTACTGTAGGTTTCTTTTATACCAACTCGACCATTGGGATAAAACTTAATGTATTCACCCTGCTTAATTCCATTGTCGTAATTGGCAATGAATTTTTGATTTCCATTATCGTAGAAACCTTCCCATTTCCCATCCATGACTCCCATATTGAAGGAACCTTTTTCGTTGACACGTTCATTTTTTTCATACCAGGATGTCCAAACACCATGTTCTTTATCGTCTTTAAATTTTCCCTCGTGATCAAGTTTTCCATTTTCAAAATATACCGACCATTTTCCATTTCTTTTGTCGTTTTTGAAATTAGCAACTCTTAATTTCCCTCCAGATTCGTAAAAGTATTTCCATGTTCCTTCCTTGAGTCCATTTTTGAAAAAAGCAATGTGTTCTTTTTTGTTTGTACCAGGATAATTGAATAACCATGTTCCATGTCTCAAACTGTTTTTAAATGTTCCTTTAATTCTAACAAAACCCTTATTGTACCAAATCCATGTGCTGTCTTCCTGACCCATTTTAAAGTATCCTTCCGATTCTTTGGTGCCGTCAGGCTTGAATGAGTAAAATTTTCCATGCTCCTTTCCATTCACAAACTGAGTAGAGTCCTTTATTAGGCCGTTCATGTAATAAATTTTGTGAATCCCGTTTTTAACTCCATTATGAAATTCTGAAGTATACCAGATATTTCCATTTTCATACCATTTTACGATTTTCCCGTGAACCTTACCATTGTTATAAATTAGTTTCCCTTTAGGAGCACCATCTTCATAGAATTCCATTAATTCGCCTTTTCCGTCTTTAACGGATTGTACTCCCTTTATATTCCAACCGGATAAAACGCTTTCGTATCCTTCACTGTGGTATGTCTTTTTGAAGATTTCACCCGATGGGTACCAGTATGTGAACACACTATCCTTTTCATTATTTTTATAACTTCCTTCCCATTCTTTGTTTCCATTTTCGTAGTAACTTATCCAATGACCAATTTTTTTGTCTTTTTCGTATTGACCTTGAAGTTTTATGTTTTTATTGGAATACCAGCTGGTATAATTACCGTGTTGTTTACCAGCAACAAAAAAACCTTCATCTTTTTTATCACCATTTGGATAATAATAAGTCACATTTCCATGTAATCGTCCGACATTAAAGTTTGCCACTTGTTTTATTTTGCCATTAGAGTGCCAATAAATCCATTTTTCATGCTCTTTTCCGTTAATGTATTTTCCTTCAGCTTCTTTTTGTCCATTGGGGTATTTATTAACAAAATATTCTATAGCAGCTTTCTCATTGGTTTTTGTTTGACCATATGAATAAATATGAATGACGCAAATAATGAAGAATAATGAAAATCTCATAATTGTGAATTTTATATAAAATAAGGGTATAAAATTATGTTCATTGTTATTTTTTTCAGGAATCTTTTAACAAAGTAATTTGAATTATTAACATAAAAGTTATTCTAAAGGCCAAAAATACATTAGTGTTTATTTGTTTTAAACCTCTTTAAAAAATAAAAATGATTAAAAGTTGTTACGTTATATTTTTACTTCGTTATGTTAGAAAAACGTAAATATGAATAAATTATTTTTTTTCTTCCTGACCATTATTTCAATATCAATTGCAAATGCACAATCCAGTTCGGCATCCGTAGTAGACGGTGTTTTTATTCGAGAAAACAACTTTAATAAAGTTCCAATTCCGTATAATTTCGAAATAGAATCTTATATGATGTGGAGTAAGAGAGTTTGGCGTGTAATTGACCTAAAAGAAAAAATTAATCACCCCTTTTATTACCCTATTGAGCCAACGCATTCTATGAGAAATTTAGTTACGGTAATAAGAGATGGTATTTGTTCCAGGGAATTAACTCCATATGACCCAATTAGCGATGAGTTTGATTACAGCCTTTTGCCAAACGAGGCCTGCGCTATTGGTGAAAAGTTTGATACAATTACTGAATATGATGAGGATGGAAACCCTACTCGAATCCCGTATCAAGAACCATTTCCAACTCAAAACATAAGAAGGTTGAGAATAAAAGAAGATTGGTACTTTAATTCAAAAAGAAGCGTCATGGACGTTAGAATTATTGGAATATGTCCTATTGAAGAGATGTTTGATGAAATGGGAGAATACAAAGGAGATCGATTGTTGTATTGGATGTATTTACCCGAGTTAAGGTATACAATTGCAAATGCACCTGCACCGAATCCTCATAGTGATGTAGAGAGAAGAACTTATGACGATTTATTAAATAAAAGAAAATTTAGCAGTTACATTATGAAAGAGTCTAGTGTTTACGGAAGAACTATTTCGAGTTATAAGCAAAATTTGGATGCGTTGCTGGAGAGTAAAAGAATTGAGAAAAAAATATTCAACTATGAACAGGATTTGTGGGAGTATTAATTGCATTTGGATTATGTAAAATATAGATGTTGAAGTATTTAGCATTGCTTTGTAAAGGAAATATTCGCACCTTTAGAGCACAAGCCTAACCCTTATACAATGAGCGATAAACTAATTTTTAAACCGCATCCATGGCACGGTGTTCCCGTTGGTAAAGGTGCGCCAGGAATACTAACTGCGTTTATCGAAATGGTACCAACCGATACTTGTAAATATGAAATTGATAAACATACTGGGTATTTAAAAATCGATAGACCTCAAAAGTTTTCAAATATTATACCTGCTCTGTATGGTTTTATTCCTCAAACCTATTGTGGTACAAAAACAGCAGAGTTTTCAGGAAAAAAGTCCGGTAGAAAATTAATTGGAGATGGAGATCCACTAGATATATGTGTTTTTACAGAAAGAGAAATTCCCCACGGTGATATATTGGTTGAGGTAAAGGTTATAGGTGGAATGAGAATGATCGATGGAGGAGAGGCAGATGATAAAATTGTAGCAGTGTTAGCTCAGGATGAAGTGTATGACTTTAAAGATATAAATGATGCTCCCGAACGGTTAGTAAATCGTTTAAAGCATTATTTTTTAACTTATAAGCAAATCCCTGGCGGAGATTATACGGAGTGTGAAATAACACACGTTTATGGCGCAGAAGAAGCCAAAAAAGTAGTGCAGTTAAGTCTTGACGATTACCAAGATAATTTTTCTTAATTGAACTCAAGATTGTTTTAAACTTCGATCAAAGTGGATTTTTTTTTGTTCCACTTCCAAAATTCACTTAAAATCAATTTCCCCTCTTTTGTAAAAGCAACTTCGGTATCATATTTTCCAGTTTTAAGTTCCCCTTTTGAATTGATGTGAGAATATTCCAGTTCAAAACTATTTTCAGAGGTTTTAAAACCTCTAAGCGTACCTTGTGATATCTTACCACCTTCATAATTCCCCCATATTTTGTTACCGTATTGAAAGTATTCAAAAACAGTGCAGTCAGTAATCGAATCCTCTTCCAAATTCTCAATGTTTTTAAACTGTTTAAAATGCAAGTTGAACATATGCTTTGGGTTTGGCATTAATTAATGAACAAATTGCTTAACGTAAAATTTTAACGTTTGGTTATTTTTTTTATGTTTTGACTCCGGCCCTTTCGGAAAATTTTGTTACTTAAAGCCTTTCCTGAACGAATCTTTTTTTGTTCTTCTTCGGGCAGTTGAACAATTTCTTTACACTCATCTGAACAGGTTGTTAACATTTCTTTTTGACAAGATTCACATTGAATAAATAATAAGTGGCAACCTTTGTTTTTACAGTTGACATGGGTATCACAAGGTACTCCGCATTGATGACATTTTGACACTACATCATCAGAAATTCTTTCTGCTCTTCTTTCATCAAAAACAAAATTTTTACCCAAAAATTTATTATCAAGCCCCTCTTCTTTAATTTGTCTTGTGTACTCAATAATACCACCTTCAAGTTGATAAACATTTTTAAACCCTTTGTGCTTATAATATGCGCTTGCTTTTTCACATCGAATTCCACCCGTACAATACATCACAAGATTTTTATCATCTTTATGTTCTTTTAAGTCATTTTCAATAATGTCAAGTGAGTCTCTGAATGTATCTACATCAGGTGTGATGGCTCCTTTAAAATGACCAATTTCACTTTCGTAGTGATTTCTCATATCTACGAGAACGGTATTTGGGTCTTCGATTATTTCATTAAACTCTTTTGCTTTTAAGTGTATTCCTTTATTTGTTACATCAAAAGATTCATCGTTTAACCCATCGGCGACAATTTTATCCCTCACTTTAATTTTATTTTTCAAAAATGAGTAAGAGTTCTGTTCGACCGCGACGTTTAGCCGAATACCATTCATAAAACTATACGAGTATAAGTCTTTTCTGAAAGCTTCGAATTTTTTTGCAGGAAGAGAAATTTGTGCATTAATTCCTTCGGTAGCGATATAAGTCCTTCCGAGAACTTCAAATTTTTCCCATTTCACAAAAAGTTCATCTCTAAGTTCTTGAGTATTTGAAAGGTGCGCATATTGGTAGAACGATAAAGTTAAACGGTCTTCACCCGCTTTTTTGATTAAGTTTTTTCGTTCTTCCGCGCTCAAAGTATTGTACAGTTGCATGCTATATCAATTTTAAGTTCGGAATACAAAAGTACAATAATTGGATTCAATTGTAAAGAGATTGAAATCTTGTTTATTCTACAGCATAGACATTTATTATGTTTTCTGATTTTATTTTACTCAAGATGTTTGATTTTTCGAAATAAAAACCTTCCTTTAAGTATGCTTTTCAAACTTGCATGGCGAAATATTTGGCGAAATAAAAGGCGCACATTTATTACTCTTGGGATGATTCAGTTTGCTGTTGTTTTAGCAACTTTTATGTCGTCTTTAAGGTATGGGATTTTAGATGCTCAAGTTGAAAACGTTGTTGGAGGGTATCAAGGATATGGTGCTATCAATGATACTTCACTATTAAAAGAGATCAATATTGATTGTACAGTTCCGTTTGATGATTCAGTTAAGACTTATTTACAAAGTAAATCTGTAATCAAGGCCTTTTCACCAAGAATTCTGGGTGTCGGTATGATGACTTGTGGGGAAAAGTTCAAAATCGCTCGTATAACCGGAGTTGACCCTGCTCTTGAAGATAGTTTAACACATTTTTCCAGTTCTATAATTCGAGGTCGATTAATGTCAAGTACTGGAGAGGTAGTATTGGGAAGTAGATTATCCAAGAGGCTTAAGGCGGATCTGGACAGTTTGGTTTTTGTTACGGGAATGGGGTATCATGGCAATACCGCCAATATGCTGTTAAAAGTTGTTGGGATAATTAATTTATCTAATGTTGAAGAAGATAAGCGTCTCGCATTTGTCACTTTGGACGAAGCGAGACAAGGTTTTGCTCTTTATGAAGACGTAAATCAAATTGTTTTGAATTTTAATGATAACTCTAAAGCTGGTTCATTGGTTAATGAGTTAAAACATGATTTTGAATTGCCTATTCAAATTTATTCTTGGAATGAGCTAAATGAATCTCTTTATATGTTGGTTCAAGTAAACGATGCAGGTAATGTAATCATTTCTTCGATGTTATATTTCGTCATATCTTTTGGTTTGTTCGGTACGATTCTAATGATGCTCGCTGAGCGTAAGAGAGAATTTGGAATGTTAATAGCCATAGGAATGAAAAAATCTAAACTGGGATACATTGTTTATTTGGAAAATTTTTTAATGGGTATCATCGGTACATTGATTGGTTTTTCAATAGCGATACCTCTTGTTTATTATTTTCACGAAACGCCGATAGGTCTTACGGGGCAAATGGCGGATGATGTTCAAAAATATGGCTTCGAGCCAACAATAAGTGCTTCAATGAGTTTTAATATATTTTTAGGACAAGCTTTGGCAGTCTTATCAATTACCTTAATTTTTAGTTTATACTCAATTATAAGGATTCGATCTTTGAATGCTATAAAAGCCATGCGTGAATGATTTTAAAAATAGGATGGAGTAACATATGGAGAAAAAAGTCAAGGAGTGCAGTTGTTATCCTTTCCGTTGCTTTTGGGATATGGATTGGAATGTTTTTTGGTGCTTTTCAATGGGGTACTTATGTTCAAAAGTTAGACGATATTGTAAATCGAGAAATAGGGCATGTTCAAATTCATGATTCTCTTTTTATTGATGAGGAATACGATTATAATTTCCCCATAAAAAACACAAGCCAGGTCAAATCAGTTCTTGACTCAGATTCTGCAATCAAAACTTATGTTGAAAGATCTATTTTTTCAGCAATGCTTCAAACTACAAGAAATCAAAAACCTGTATTGGTTTATGGTATAGATACCGCAATGGAGAGAGAAATTTATTCGATTTCATCAATGATTGTGGAAGGAGAGATGATTAGTGGAAGGAGAGCACCAACGTTATTGGTAGGAACAAAATTAGCCCTTGAACTGAATTTAAGTTTGGGCGATAAACTTTTAATCCAAGGCGGCATGCTTCATGGTGTCAAGTCTTTTGTAGGCAGAGTTCGAGGATTTTATGAATCTCCGAATAAATTGAAGGATAAATTGGTGATTTATGTTCATAAATCCGATTTAAACAAAAAACTTAATGATGATTTTATTCATGAATACGCTATTATTTTTCACAATTTTGATTCTTTGAAACAATATGGAAACCGACTTCAAACTAAGTTGCCTAATCAACAAGTTTTTACTTGGGGTCAAATTATGCCTGAGATTAAAAATGGCATAGAAATGACTGATCAGGTAATGTTTATTTTCATGTTGATTATATGGATTGCATTATCTCTTGGGATTGTTAATACTATGCTCATGAGTATTTTGGAGAGAACTCGTGAGTTGGGAATGTTAATGGCAATTGGAATGAGTAGATTGAAAATAGTTCAAATGATATTTTTCGAAACTACCATATTAACAATAATTGGTGTTCCGATAGGAATAGTATTATCTGTTATAACTGTGGGATATTTTGGAGATGTTGGGATTGATTTATCGGTTGCTAATGCAGCTCTGGAAAATTTTGGTTATTCAACAATAATATATCCTGAGGTAAAAACAAGCTTTTACTACCAGGTTATTTTTCAAGTTATATTTGTGAGTTTTATATCAACGATTTTTCCGGTTGTAAGAGCACTAAGATTAAAGCCTATTGAGGCTATACATAAAACGTGAATTATGAATGTAGTAGAAACGAAAAATTTGGAAAAAATATACAGTGATGCTGACATGGAGGTAAGAGCTGTTGATGGAGTTTCTTTGGTTGTTGAGGAAGGAGAGTTTACTGCAATCGTTGGACCATCCGGTTCTGGTAAAACAACATTATTGAATATAATCGGAGGACTTGATGCTCCAAATCGGGGGAGTGTTAGGGTTGCATCTCAAGAGCTTACAGAGTTGTCTAAAAGTGAGTTAATTGATTTTCGGTTAAACAATATTGGTTTTGTTTTTCAGAGTTATAATTTAATTCCAGTACTTACAGCATATGAAAATATAGAATTTGTTATGTTGCTGCAAAACACAAATTCAAAAGAAAGAAAAAAGAGAGTTAACGAACTTTTGGAAGCTGTAGGAATCTCTGAGAAATCGAAAAAAAGACCCTCGCAATTAAGTGGAGGTCAACAACAGCGTGTTGCAGTTGCAAGAGCATTAGCACCAAAACCTAAGTTCATTTTAGCCGATGAGCCTACAGCTAACTTAGATTCTAAGTCAACTTCAAGGCTATTAGATATAATGGAGCATTTGAATTTGAAGGAAGGGATTACTTTTTTGTTTTCAACTCATGATCAGAGAGTAATTGAAAGAGCTCGAAGAGTAATAACTTTAACCGATGGAAAAATTACCGAGGATAAAAGAAGTGATGAATAAAATTATAGTCTTTATTGTTGTTTTTTTACCCTTTCTTGGTTGGTCTCAATTAGATTCCAATTCGTTTTGGAAAGAACATACTGAATTCAACGGCTATTTGAAATTTATGCAAACTTTTTCTGGTGATCAAGCCGGAAACATTTATGATCAATCGCTTTGGCATAATCGCATTAATACCAAGTTTTTTAAGCGTACCAGAAATGGAGAAAACGAATTCTTTTTGGAATTAAGAAACAGAGTTTTTTATGGGGAAGCCATTCAAATGGATTCTCAAATTAAAGAGATATTAGATTTTGATTTAGGCATTACTGATCTATCATTTGTAATTGGAGATGCAGATAAGTTTTTATACAGTGCGATTATAGATCGTTTATGGTATAAAGGTTCATACGGAGATTGGGAATGGAGTCTGGGTAGACAAAGAGTAAACTGGGGTATAAATTCCTATTGGAACGCAAATGATTTGTTCAACGCATTTACATTTACTGATTTTGATTATGAGGAGAGGCCAGGTTCCGATGCAGTCAGAGTTCAAAAGTATTTTAAGAATGGAGCAAATCTAGAGTTTGCAGGATCAGTTAATTCCGATACAGCGTTTATCGGTGCCTCAAAATTCAGCTGGAACAAATGGAATTATGATTTTCAACTTTTGGCTGGTAAATATTATAACGATTATGTAATTGGATGCGGATGGGCCGGGGGAATAAAGAAATGGGGGTTTAAAGGAGAGTCCTCTTATTTTGTGAATTCTGAAACTTCAAGTTCTAATGTTGCCAGTATGTCTGTTTCAGGAGAGTATATTTTATCCGGAAATAGATTTTTGGGTATAGGCTTACTCTATTCGTCAAACGGAATTTCAGGAGGCTCTGTTATTTCAAACGATTTACTGTCTTTTCAAACTTCTGCAAAATCACTCATGCCCACGCGTTGGTCGACTATAACCTCTTTTGTTGGGGAAATCAATGGATTGACCAATTACGCATTAATTTTGGTATATATGCCTGGAGTGAATTTTGCTTTGTTAATGCCCTCACTTACTCGATCTATTGCCCAAAATTTTGATTTATCCATTCATATGATTAATACGGCAGGGAATTTAAACGGTCAAAATATTTTTTTAGCCAATGGATTTGCCCGAGCAAAATGGAGTTTTTAAGCGGCTAGATTTGTTGATTTGTGTTAACTTTGTTCATTCACTAAAGTGAAAAATATGACGAAGTACACTTTTACTAAAGCCTCAAAAAAATTTTTAGAATCGTATTTGAATAATCCATCTCCCACGGGTTTTGAATCAGAAGGACAAAAAATTTGGTTGGATTATGTAAAACCTTTTGTCGACGATTATATAGTCGACACATATGGAACCGTAGCAGCAGTGATTAATCCCAAAGCAAAGTACAAGGTCGTTATTGAAGCACATGCCGATGAAATTTCCTGGTTTGTACATTACATCACCAGCGAGGGTTATATTTACGTAAGAAGAAATGGAGGCTCTGATCATCAAATAGCCCCTTCTAAAAGAGTTCACATTCATACCGAAGATGGTGTTGTTGAGGCTGTTTTTGGTTGGCCTGCTATTCACACAAGACATGGAGGAAAAGAGGAGGCTCCATCGTTAAAAAATATTTGTTTGGATGTTGGAGCACAAGATAAAGAGGAAGTTTTAAAGATGGGTATTAAAGTAGGAGATGTTATAACCTATCCTGATCCACTAACCATTTTAAATGACCGTTGGTACGTAGGCAGAGCATTGGACAACAGGATAGGAGGATATATGATTGCTGAGGTAGCCCGTTTATTACATAAAAACAATAAGAAATTACCCTTTGGGCTCTATGTTGTCAATGCAGTTCAAGAAGAAGTTGGTTTAAGAGGTGCGCAGATGATTACAGAAACCATTAAACCAAATGTTGCTATTGTCACAGATGTTTGTCACGATACATCAACACCAAAAATAGATAAGATTGTTCAAGGAGATATCAAAGGAGGTTTAGGTCCCTGTGTTCCAACCGGACCTGCTGTTCAAAATAATTTACTAAAGCTTATTAAAGATGCGGCTAAGGACAACAAAATTCCTTTTCAGAATGCTGCTGTATCCAGAGCTACAGGAACAGATACAGATGCTTTTGCCTATAGTAATGGAGGTGTAGCTTCTGCTTTAATTTCATTGCCTTTAAAGTATATGCATACTACTGTAGAGTCAGCGCATAAAGACGATATAGGAAATGTTATTAAACTGATTTATAATTCTATTTTGAGGATTAAAAACAATCAAGATTTTAGATATTTTAAATAAAAAAAGGCTGAAATTTTATTTCAGCCTTTTTTTTTTTAACATTGCTCGAGAGCCTGAGTGATATCATCAAGAATATCATCAAGATGTTCAATTCCAACGGATAATCGAACTAACCCAGGAGTAACACCTGCAGAAATTTGCTCTTCGGGAGTTAGTTGCTCATGCGTAGTGGAGGAGGGGTGAATTGCCAAAGTTTTTGCATCGCCAATGTTGGCTAAATGAGACACAAGTTTTAAGGAAGAAATGAATTTTTGTCCTGCCTCTTTTCCTCCTTTTAGTTCAAAAGTTAAAACCCCACCTGAACCTTTTGAGAAATATTTTTGAGAAAGTTCATGATATTTATTGCCGCTTAAGGACGGGTAATTTACCGATTCAACCTTTGAGTGTTCTTGTAAATACTTGGCAACATTAAGGGTGTTTTCAACCGTTCTTTCCATTCGTAAAGACAAAGTTTCAATCCCTTGAATTAATTGGAAAGAATTTGCAGGACTTAGGCAAGGACCGAAGCTTCTTAATCCATCCACTCTTAATTTGATGGCAAATGCAACATTGGGTAATCCAAGAGGATTGTTATCTCCAAAAACTTCCCAGAATTTTAAGCCGTGATAGCCTTCATTTGGTTCAGAAAAAAGAGGGAATTTTCCATTTCCCCAATTAAAGTTACCACCATCAATAACAATTCCACCAATTGAAGTGCCATGTCCTCCAATCCATTTTGTTGCGGATTCAACAATTACATTGGCTCCGTGCTCAAAAGGCTTACAAAGGTAACCTGCAGCACCGAACGTATTGTCGACAATTAATGGGATGTTATTTTTTTGAGCAATTTTTGCAATGGCTTCAAAATCTAAAATCTTTAATTGTGGATTACTAAGAGACTCAATATAGATAGCCTTAGTTTTGTCATCTATTGCAGCTTCGTAGTCTTCAGGGTTATCGGAAGCAACCATTTTACATTCAATTCCTATTCTTTTGAACCCTACCTTAAATTGATTGTATGTTCCTCCATATAAAGCTGAGCTAGAAACAAAATTGTCTCCAGCCTCAAGGATATTACATATAGCTAGAAATTGAGCCGAAAGACCAGATGCTGTCGCTACGGCCATGACTCCTCCCTCAAGTGCTGCGATTCTTTTTTCGAAAACGTCTGTTGTTGGATTCATAATTCGTGTATAAATGTTACCGAATTCCTTTAATCCAAATAAATTAGCTGCATGTTCAGCACTATCAAAAACAAAAGAAGACGTCTGATGAATTGGTACAGCTCTCGATTTTGATGAGTCTATTTCATGTCCTGCGTGCAGTTGTAAAGTTTCAAATTTCATGATTTAAAATATTCAAGTTAGTATTAGTAAAATTATATTCTAATTAAAAAATTAAATTAATAAAATTTCATTGATACCAAGTGTAATTGATAAATTTTTAATTGAGAAAAAATTAAGCTTTAATTGTTAAAAAAAGAGATGGCTGAAAGAAAAAAAGAGGCTATGAAAATAGCTTTTTTAAACTAGTTTATAATTATTTTTTCTGAAAATTGATCAATTTGGAGAATATATATTCCCTGTTTAATGTCTGGTAGTTTTATATGTTTTCCGTTTAGAATTTTTGAAAAATATAGTTTTCCATCAAGTGTAAATATTTTTACTGAAGTGTTTAGGGTTGGATGAGACAGTTCTAAAATTCCTTGATTAAGTAGTGTGTAATTAATATTAAATTTGGAGATGTTTTTTTCTACAATATTTTGACAGTTTTCCGTTAAAACTCCGCGATTACATCCCACCCAAAGAAGGATTTCTGAATTTTCAGAATTGTACATTAATGTATCAGCTTTCATAATTTGATCAAATGCATCTGAAAAATTCATATTAGGGTACCAACTGTAAATTGATTGAAGTATGATTTTATCTGCAATCGAATCTTCGATATTGTTTCGCACATCCATTAATAAAGCGCCAAATAATTCACCATCTTCATATTTATTACCAGTTAATCCGTCTGTGTATTTTTTTTGATTATCGATTGACCTTCCATCCCAAAACTCATTATGGCCATCCCAATTAAAAATTTCTTTATAATTATATTCATTTAGCATTTTAGAATAAGCTGCTGCCCAGAAATCAGCTAGTCCCTCGTCCATTGCTCTTCTCTCATAGCCAATTAAAGTGCCGGGAGCAGCTGAATGGGATACGGCGTGAGAATATTCATGTATTAAAACATCTGCATCTTCAGCGTCGTCAACACCACCTTGTCCAAAATTTAACCTTGGAGGATTAGTTGAGCTAATAAATTCAGATTGATCTCCACCGTTCAAAGCATATACGTCAACTGCTATTTGGTAATTAACTATGTTTTTAAACCCTAAGGTATCTTTGATATAGTCAGCAAATCTCGATATGTGATATAACGCGTTTATTTCTTCAAAACCTATTTCGGAGCGATTGAATTCAAATATTGGTTCTGTTCTTTCAGTGGGTTGAATATCAGGAGCGCTATGGTTACTTATTTTTAAATGTTTGTTTTTCAATAAAAATTTACCGTCTTCAAAAGTAGCATATAATTGTACTTCTTTGAGTTCCTTATCGATATCATCATTGGTTTCATCATTGGAGTCAATAAAGCTTCCTCCATAGGACTCTCCACTGCTTGATAATGGGTCTGGTAAAAATACACTTCCCGTGATGAGGGTATCTTTTAAATTGGAGTTGTGGCTAATATGGTGTATTGTATAGTTTTGATTATTAAGGTAAAGTGTAAAACTCTTTCCTATCGTATCCATAATTGTAAATGCTGAAACAGATATTAAATTTCCCTTATCGAAAAGGAACCCGGATTTCTCGTTTAAAATCGTATCCGAAGAAAGTAAATTTCGGTTTAAAGGAGATAATCTGATTTCAGTATCAAAAATATGCACTTTACTACTGAAAGTATTTTTTTTGATTAGTTTGTTGAAAATGGGAAGATTTTGATGGGTATGGTAGTATATTTCATGTTTTCCAATCAAGCTTTGAGTTGAATAAACCAGTTCCAGTTTTTGTCCAAAAGAAAAAATAGAAGTGAAAAAAACAAAACAAAAAGCCAGTGCTTTCATTATGTAAAAGTAGAATTATAATGTAGTGTTGACAATTAACTTATAGAACAAACCTAAATTAATCATTTTTTTAAGTTTGCTTAAAAGATATCGTGAAAAGAAATCAGTAAAATCGCAACAATAGAGGAAAATACAGCCAGCAATTTCTTTTTTGATAATTTTTCATGAAAAAGTAAAACGGACAGTAATGTTGAACATAAAATTACTCCCATATTAGCAATGGGAAAAACCACTGATGAGTGAAGGTCTTTTAAGCTTTCAAGTAAGAAATACATTGAAAAATAGTTTGGTATTCCTAAAATGATTCCCCACAAAAAATCTTTTTTTGATATTTTACTTTCTCCTTTACTACTTCTCCAGAAAAAAATGATTAAACCAAAAACAAATGCAAAAAGAAAAAGATACCCGAAAAAAACACTCGTGTCCGAACGGTTAATTAAACGTTGCTGTGAGTAACTTAATAATGACTCAAGAAAGCCTCCGCCCAGGAACAAAATCAGTAATATAAAATAGGCTCTTTTTTTTGGGAATTTTCTTCTGTTCTCAGCAGATAATATAATTGATGCAACGGCAATTCCAAAGCCAATTAGTTTTAAAAAACTCCAAGGTTCATTAAAAAGTATAATGCCCATTATTGTCGGGAATATAAATGTAATTTTATTTGCTATTGTTGTAGTTGAGATGTCAATTTTTTGACTTGAATAGGCCATGATTTGAAAGAGAACAACAAATAAGAAACCTAAAAATATACTTACCGGAAACCAGGTTTGTTCTAAAATATATGAGAGAGGTTTTGTTTCTTCAGGAATTACAAAAGCAAGTGCTGAGGCAATTAGGTAATTAACAATTATGGCATTTAAGGAAACAACTTTGTACTTTTCAAAAAATTTAAAGATGGTGAACAACACCGAAGTGGCCAATATTGAGATAATTAAATTAGTACTCATGGATTATTGTAAATACTTAATTTATCTTTTCCGATTTTTCCAATAAATGAAGGTTCTTTTTTTATTCTTGGAGCTATTGTTCCATCTTTAAATAGAACATCCCCAATAAAAACATGAGCTTCATCCCATAAATCATCTTTTATAAACTGGTTTATTGTTTTTGCTCCACCTTCAACAATTACTGATTGAATTTTTCTTGCAGCTAAATTCATCAACAAAGATTTTGCACTTCCATTAAATTTAACCCACTCTTTATTTCCTTTTTTCTTATTCATTTCTCTGTTGTAAATTAACGTAGGTAGATTGTCATTTAAAACCTTGTATTTTTCATTTTCAATCGGTTTAGATGACAAAACAATACGTAAAGGTGATTTTCCTGGGAATCTTCTTAAGGTTAAAAAGGGGTTGTCAATTCGAATGGTATTAGAACCTACAAGAACAGCCTCCTCAGATGCTCTTTGCTTGTGAACATATTCAATACTTTTAGAGCTTGTAATCCAGTTGCTTTTACCGTTTTTAAGATCAAGTTCAGTTCTGGAAATGAAACCATCTTTTGATTGAGCCCATTTTAAAATGACAAAGGGTAATCCAGTATTGTGAAATTTATGAAATCGTTTATTGAGTTCTAAACATTTTTTTTCTTCAATACCTACTTCAACTTTGATTCCAGCTTTTTTTAGTTTTTCAATACCCTTTCCTGCTACTTTAGCGTGATTATCAATTGTACCAATAATGACATGAGGAATACCTTTTCGTATTATTAGATCTGAACAAGGAGGTGTTTTACCATGATGAGAACAGGGCTCTAAATTTACATACATTCTGGATTTTTTAAAAAGAGAGGCATCTTTTACTGAATTAATCGCATTAACCTCTGCGTGAGCAAATCCATATTGTTCATGATAACCTTCTCCTATAATTTGTTCTTGATAAACAATTACTGAACCAACCATCGGATTCGGAGCTACGTTTCCCATTCCCTTTTCAGCAAGTTCAAGGCATTTTCTCATGTAGTACTCATGATTCATGTTTCAAAGTTAAAAAGGTAAATAACATGAGGTTAAGTTAAATAAATCAGGAATTAGTAATGTTGAAAAAACTAAAATTTCCAATAATTTTATAATTGACCTAATTTGGATGAATTTTTACGAGGATTTCTTTTTCTTTTTTTTCGTGATCTGTTTCCTTTTTTAGATTTCATATATTTTCGTTGCATATACTTTTTACGGAATGAATTATTTTCGAAAAACAACATAGAAATACCTATTCCAATGTGATTACTATATATTTCGGGCATATACATATAATCTAGGTATAATCTGTACCTATTAAAGTCATAGTTAATAATTGCACCAAACATCATACTCTCCTCTTTTTTCCAGTTTAAGCCTAAAGTTGAATTTGGAATAAGGAATGTTCTTTGCCAGTATCCGTAGTCAAAACCAGTTTGAACAGACAGATATAATTTTTTGAATTTATAGGGTATAAATTCAACATTAAATTTTGCCCTCGCTTCATTGTAAGCCTCTTCTGGGTTTTGAAATTGTTCAGGAAACAAACTTGCTTGCATAACAAACTTAGCATGGCTCCCTAATGGCAGATTGATTTTTCCATTAAGGCCAGTATATTCATCTTCAACAGAATATAAGAACCCGCCACATAAACTAAACCATTCATAATTGATTTGAATGGGTTGACTTTTCAGGTGAACAGTTGTGAATAAGATGGTTAAGAGAAAAATGTTTTTCATTCTATTCAGACTTATCGTATGCCTCAATTATTTTTTTCACCAGTTTATGCCTTATGATGTCTTTTCCATCTAATTGAACAAAAGATATCCCTTGGATGTTTTTTAAAATGTTCACTGAACTGATCAAACCAGAAGATTGTTTTTTTGGTAAATCAATTTGTGTAATGTCTCCCGTTACAATGAATTTCGCGGATTTGCCCATTCTTGTCAAAAACATTCTAAATTGCCCTTCGGTTGCATTTTGAGCTTCATCCATTATACAGTATGCTTTATCCAAAGTACGTCCCCTCATAAAGGCTAGAGGAGCGACTTCAATAATACCTGATTCTAAAAATTCTTTTAGTTTTTCGGCTGGAATCATATCTCTTAATGCGTCGTAAAGAGGTTGCATATATGGGTCTAGTTTTTCTTTTAAATCTCCAGGTAAAAATCCAAGATTTTCTCCTGCTTCAACAGCAGGTCGAGTTAAAATAATTCTCTTAACCTGTTTATTTTTTAATGCTTGAACCGCTAAAGCAACAGCTGTGTATGTTTTTCCAGTTCCTGCTGGACCAACAGCAAAAAGAAGATCGTTTTTCTTCATTGCTGCGACCATTTTTCTTTGGTTTGACGTTTGAGCTTTAACGATTTTTCCTCCCACACCGTGAACTATGGTTTCTCCACCTGTAGTATCTTGTACCAAATCCTCTGCACCATCCTCCATGAGCCTTTCCAACTGATTTTCTGTTAGAGCACCATATCTAAGTATATGAGAAACAAAAAGCTCCAGCTTATTAGTGAAAACCAGAACTTCTTCTTTATTTCCATTGATTTTTAAGTTATCTCCTCTTACTACAATTTTTAGTTTTGGAAATAACTTTATAATTTGTTTTATTCTTTGATTGTTTGCTCCAAACAATAAAAGTGGATCAATTTCTTTAACTGTATAATTTTCTTCCAATTAACGTCTCTTTACTTATCAAATATAAGGAATTATGATGTTCACAATTCTAAATAAAAAATAGAATTATTAAAACAGCAAAAGAGAGCATAGAATATATAATTACTCTTTTGGTATAGTTCCAATCTTTTATCATAGATTCTTCTTTTATTTTTGAAAATGGTATTGAGTCGTCAAATAAAGATGCAACATTTATGGAGCTGCCTTTGGTTCCATTTGGCCGAAGACAGGCTTGGTTGAACAGCTTAGGATTACTTTTTTTTATTTTTCGGGAAAATTGAGCAATACTAACAAATTGCAAAATAAATAATGGTATTGTTGCAAAAAATGAATAGAGATAGAGTCCTGAAATATTGACTAAATTACTAAATGTTGTATTGATTAATATTCCAAATATTAAAGAAAAAATAAAATAGAAATTGAGTAATAGAAGTTTTACATTCATAGTTAAAAATAAAAAGCCTCCAACAATTTTGCTGGAGGCTTTTTAAAAAGTTTGTTAGAATTACTTTGAAACGTTTACTGTTTTAGTAATCATATTATCACCAGATTTAATTTTGATGTAATATAAACCATTTGCAAGTTCACTGGCATCGAATCCGATGTTTTGCGAACCACTAATGTTTCCTAAATTTTTCGTTTTAACCAAAGCTCCAACCGAGTTTAAAATCAAAATTTCAACATCACTGCTTGAAACAACATCAAAAGCAACATTGAAATGGTTTTTAGCAGGAGATGGATATACGTTAACTGAACTTGCGGAGATAATCTCTGTAGAGTTAACATTTACATCAACATCAAAATCTACTTCTACGTTTGTTTCATTTGAATTATCATCTGTTGCAGATACTTTTAATGTGTAATCGTCACCTGATTCAGTCGGCGTCCATGAAGAAGTATAAGTATTACCATCTTTTGTTGTTGGTAATGTTGCAACTAAAGTAGAACCTTTATACACTTCTAATGTCACGGATGAGACCGCGCTTTCATCTGTAACTATCGCTTCAAAATTAATTGTATTGTTTGTGTACCAAGTAGAGTTGTTGGTTGGACTTACAACTGTAATAGATGGAGGTCCACAACTTACAACAGAAGCTGTCGCAGCGGTTCTACCACATGAGGCATTAGCACCTGTTTCAATTTTCCAGTTTAAAAATGGACCATAAGCACTCCACCAAGAGTTTCCTTCGTCACCAACATTGAAATTGGGAAATCCATTACTCATTTCACTGGCCTGGAAGGTTGAACCTTTAAGTGTATAAACGCCTGTTTCTGAATCTTCTTGAGTTAAATCATTAATTACTCCATAATTTCCTTCGTCTCCTGAATTAGGTTCTATATATACTAGGTATGTACCGGCAGTTAACTGTGCATTTACGTCCACATCAAATGGTAGGTATTCCCATGATTGAGCCGTCCCGTCTGAAGGTGCAGTAAATGGACCAACTTCAGCCACAGAAGCAAAGTTAGGAGCATTTGAAGCATCAATAATTTTTACAGTAAATGTAATTCCAGTAGTCTTTTTAGCCATTATTCTTAATGACTTAAGAGTTAAATCTTTTTCAGCTACCAGCATTTGAGAACATCTAAATGTATATTGTGTTCCTGCCCAAGCGTGACTTTTACCATCCGGCACTGCAGCAACAGAAGACGTATAATTTTCAACACCATCTGAAGCCTCTTCTACGTATACAGTTGTACTTTGAGGGAAAGTTGTTGTATAGGAAGTTCCTGTGTGAAGTAAAGTTCCTGCAGTTTCTTCATCGTACCATTTGTAGGTTTTTCCACCAACTGGATTATTAACAGAAAGGGTTAAATCTTCATCGTTACATCCAGAAGCTCCTGTTGTTGTAACCGATGAACCGGAAACAATAATTACTTCATCTTCTTTTGTACAGCTTCCATTTGAAATAGAAACTTTATAAGTTCCTGCTTCGGAAACTTCTAAAGTAGTTCCAGAACCGATTGAGCTACCTCCGTCTTTTGTCCAGGTAAAAGTAAGACCACCTCCAGTTACGCCTGGATCTAATGTTACAGAGTTTGGAGCACATACTCCTTTATCAGGACCTAAGTTAGGTTTAGCAATAGGACATACCAAATTCACTTTATCGTCTATGGCATCTAATAATGAATAATCTCCTTCTGGTCTGTCTTGTCCGATATCCCATATTAATATCCCCAATGCTCCTTTTTCAACGGCTAAATCGATTTTGGCCTCAAGAGTAGTTTTACCGTTATAGTACCAACCACCTGAACTGTTGTAGTCAGAAGTATAATTTGTTGCAGCGTTACCTGTTAGATTGTTATATTCTATCTCACCTGTTCTTCCAGAGTTTCTTCCGTAAAAAGGTACTCCAAGAAGCATTTCTGAATAATCCATTCCTCTTATGTTCCAACCATCCATACAGTCCTCAGCATCATTCAGGGTGGAATGGTTTGCGTTGTAATTTGCTGTATTTGGAAAGTCATAAGCCATAACGTGCCATTCATCTACAAGATGCTCTTTTGAACCAAATAAGTCCGTTGAAAGATATTGCATATGGTTTACAGTTCCTTTTGTTTCTCCACCTACTGCTACAGAAACTTTTATGTTTGGATTGGATGATGCATTTATTTTTGCTTCAATAGCCTCCAAAAGAAGAACGTGGTTGTTGACCTGAGTTCCTGGATCAGGAAACTCCCAGTCTACTGATATACCATAAACACCATGTGTGATACAAAAATCTACCAAGTCTTGTGCAAGTGTATTTCTGTATGTTGAGTTTGCAGAAACGTCATTTAAACGATTATCTCTATAGTGATTGTCATCTGCACCACCAAGTGCAATCCAAAGATTAGTTCCGTTATTGGCACATCCGTCTTTAATGATGGTGAATTTTGTCATATCAAATCCAAAAACAGCATCTGCACTGTATCCACTGGTTTTTAAGGTACCGTTTGAGTTTGGATTAATAAAAGAGTAAGCGATATCGGTTAGTTTGTCGTACTGAACACCTGTTGTTGATCGGTACTGAGGAAAATAACCAAGAACTCTTACGTTTTGGGCCTCCGAAATCAGAAACGATGCGAAAGCAAAAAGCACTCCTAGTAGTCTTTTTTTCATAGTAATAAGGTTTTAAATTTTGTTAATATATTGCATTGCTTAATTAATGGTAGTTTTAAATAAGCGAATACAAGATAGTGAAAAAAAAATGTGTTTTAAAGAATTAATACCTGTTTTTGGATGCTTTTTGTATGTATTTTAGAAAAAACAATATCTCTTTATGACTAAATTAAAAAGTGAAAATATTAAAAATATTGCTTTGGTTGCTCACGACAACAAAAAGCAAGAATTGATAAATTGGGTTCTCGAAAATCAGGATGATTTAATTCAACATTCTTTTTATGCTACGGGAACTACAGGAAGATTAATAAACAATAAAACCAATTTGAAAGTTACTTGTCTTAAATCAGGACCACTTGGTGGTGATCAGCAAATAGGGGCTAAAATTTCAGAAAATGAAATTGATGTATTGATATTTTTTTGGGACCCGTTAGAGGCTCAACCTCATGATCCAGATGTTAAGGCTTTAATACGCTTAGCTGCAGTTTGGAATATACCTGTAGCCTGTAATTTGTGTACAGCAGATTTCATAATAAGTTCACCTTTGTTTAAGGGAGGGTATGAAAGAAAACTACCGGATTATTCAAAACATAATCAAAGAGAGATATCCTAATGCGATTTTTTTACAATTTTTTGTTGAGTTTTCCTCTTTTGATTGGATGTAGAGATTTCGATAATAAGATTACGGCTAAACTTCACAATGCTTCAGTGGAAGTAATAACGGACTCTGTTTTTACAAAAGGTATTGAAGGTCCGGCAATGAATTCAAAGGGAGATTTATTTGTTGTTAATTTCAAAAGTGAAGGAACTATTGGCGTCTTGGAGCGAGATTCAATTTCTTTTAAGACCTTTGTAAATCTCAATAAAGGAAGTGTCGGTAATGGAATTCGTTTTGATTCAAAAGACAATATGTATGTTGCTGATTATACCAATCATTCTATTTTGTTTATTGAAAATGGAACAAGAAATGTTCAAATATATTGTCAAAATAAAATGGTAAATCAACCCAACGACCTTACTCTCCATAAAAACGGTTTTGGCTTTGCCTCTGATCCAAACTGGAAAAGCCGTACCGGGAATCTTTTGAGATTCTCAGAAGGGAAATTGGAAATTATAGAAGAGGGAATGGGTACTACAAATGGTATTGAATTGAGTCCAGATGGTCAAAAACTGTATGTAAATGAAACCTTTCAAAAAAGAATTTGGTCTTATGATGTTGATTCAATTGGTAATTTATCCAATAAAAAAGTTCTGATTGAATTTGACGATTATGGACTGGATGGTATGAGGTGCGACAAAAAAGGTAATATTTATGTGACTAGATATGGCAAGGGAGTAATTAGTGTAATCAGCAACAATGGAAAATTACTTTATGAAATTTTGTTGAAGGGAAAAAAACCAACTAATATAACTTTTCCAAAGGGTACCAATACAGAGTTTTATGTAACCCTACAAGATATGAGGTGGATTGAAAAAATTAAACTCTAAATGTTTTTTTTCTGTTTATTAAAACGATTGTGAAAATCAAAAGGTACTCAATAATAATTATAGTTTTTTTAAGTTCAATGGGTAGATTTTGATCAAACCAGCTGTAAGATAAAAATACCAACCCACTCCAAATTAATGGATAAGAAAGGTTTGAAAACAAACTAAGAGTCAAGGGGATTATAATTAAAGAAGGGTATACATCTGGTGAAAAAAGAATACACACAGATGAAATGAGAGTTAATCCTGTGAAAATTACCTTTCTATTTCTATGTCTAAATTGCCATGAAATAAGAGTGGTTATTATTGCCAAAATAATAAATAGTATGTATTCAATCAGATGATTTTTTTCAGTTTTAAAAAGGTGAATTTCCATTGTATTGATAAAATCAAACGATATCGAATTGAAGGTGTTTTTGTTAACAGGTGCGATTATATTATGCCATAATTCCGAGGTGTTACTTCCAATTAAGAAAGGCAAAAATGCTAATATAGATATAGGTAGAAAACCAATTAATAGTTTTTTCCATCGATATTTTCCACCTTTTAAAAGTAGTAGTGGCACAAAAATTATAGCCATAATTTTTGTGCAAAAAGCAAGAGAAAGCAAAACACCTCCTTTTAAATCTTGCATTTGACTTAAGTTTAGTAGAGCAATTAATAGAAAAAATATAAAAACACCTTCTGTATAAAGATTACCTGTTAATTCAATTATTACAAGAGGGTTAAGCCAGTAAAGAGAAAGTTTTTTTATATCAATTTTGTAACGAGTTAAGATTTTTTTTAAGACCAAGTAAGTCCCGATTTCGAAACCAATTAAAATAATTCTCAGTAAAATGATGCCTCCCGTTTTGGACTGTGTCAATGATGAAAAGTAAAAAATCCATTGATTTAGAGGTGGTGACTTTGTTAGTTTGTTCTTATTCTCAAGATCTGAATAAAGAATATTTGCAATTTCACTGTGATCCGCTAAAGAAGACAGCTCAATTGGTTTGAAATGAAAAGGGTTTATTGCATCCCCTGTTAGATATCCGTCCCATAAAAAACGAATGTATTCATCGCTTAAAATCGGAACAGACACTATTAAAATCAGTCTTAGAAGTAATCCTATCAGAAATGAATTTGGAAAATCATATTTCATGAACATCCACAGTCCAAAACAGCCAATTGAAAAGAAAGCAACTTCTTGACTGAAGTTATTTTTTGGAACATGATATCCCAACATGTAAATCGAGAAAAAAAGAAATAAAACACTTCCAAATTTCAAGTATTTTTTTTGTGTTGAGAACATAAATTACAATACTAAATAATCAATCTGGGTCATCTTTGATGATAACAATATGCAGCGGATTAATCAACTAACATACAATGAAATCGTAATAAACCAAAATTATTTCACCCAAACAATAAAGTGAAAAAATCGTTTCATTTATTCAATAGTAATCAATTAATTTGTTTTGATATTCCTTTATCGGTATATATGAGAAAGCTTTGAACATTGGTGAAATTAAGTTCTTTTAAAAGAGATTCGTAATTAAGAATCTGTTTTTTGTCGGATTTTTTTTCTTCACCGGTTTTAAAATCAATTAAATAGGTTATTGAATTGTGTTGGATTATTCGATCTGGACGGTATGATATTCCTTCTTTTGTTATTATTTCTTTTTCGATAATGTGATCCCCTAAATCCCATATTTCATGGATTGGCTTTAGCTTTAAAGTCTTAACAAGAGCTGAAGTGATTAAGTCTTTTTTATCTTTTTCAATAAATCCTTCTTCAAACATTTGATGAATTACGGATTCAACTTCAGAGGAATGTTTCAAATTAGCAAATGCATCATGTATTATATTACCTAATGTTTTTGGGGTCATTGCGGGAAAATGTTCTTCAGAAGTTTTTGGAACATCCCATATTTTTGGAGCAGAAAAACTCATTTTTATTTTTTTTCTCCAATCTCCTGCAGTTAGATTTTTTTCAGGAATTGGCTTTTGTTCCAATGTCTTGTCTGTGGGTTTAACAGATGATGTTTTTTTGCCGTATGAGAAAATGTTTTCATCTTCCTCATTTAGTTTTGGTAGTACTTGATGAAAGTACTTTTCTACTCCTTTTATTGAATCTGAATCTTTTTCTTCTTTTATAGAGACGTAAATTTCATTTTCGGCTCGAGTCAGAGCAACATATATCACATTTAGTTCGTCCAACATACCTTTAAGTTTCTCTTCTTCACTTTCCTTGGAAAAAGTGGTATTTAGAAGTTTGTTGCTGTTTAAAGTTAGAGCACTTCCAATTCCAATTTTTTCTTTATCGGTTTTTAACCACAGCCAAGAACTTCTATTTGGGGGTTTGTTTGCGAATGGTAAAATTACTATTGGAAATTCTAAACCTTTTGATTTGTGAATGGTCATAAGAGTTACCGCTTTTATTTTTTGAGGAGACGCGATTTTTAGAGATTCTTTTTTGTCCATCCAAAAGTCAACAAAATCTGCTCCATTAATACGGGATGATTTTTCCCTAACTAAGTCCAGAAAAGTTTGAATGAAAGGGTCGGACTTATTGATTTTAAAAGCTAAAATTAACTCCTCAAAAATTTCGTAAACTGAAATACCGGTAACACTAGGTAACTGTATCCTATATTGTGATTCAATTATGTGTTTAAAAGTTTCATAGATAGGATGCTTCGAATTAAAAATTGAAAAATAATCAAGTGGTTGAAGGGTGTTTAAAAATTTACAAGATTGAACTATTGCTTCAATATTATTGTTGTCGAGAATGCAGGCATAAAAATTAACTAAAAAGTTTATTTCTTTGGATTGGTTAAGATTTAGACTCTCGTTGGATATTACAGGGATTTTATGTTGAGTTAAAAATTCTGCAATTAAAGTTAATTCGTTATTCTTTCGCGTTAGAATAGCAATTTCATTTAGTTCTTTTCCTCTTTTTAAACAGTCATTGATTGAGTCTAAAATGTAATTAAGAGTTGTGTCCTCATCACTTAAATTTGGAAGAACCTTTATTTGAGCATATCCGCCTGTTTTTTCTATTCCTATTTTTTGCTCGTATTCATTGTAATAGGGCTTAAAATATTCTGGTAATTTATTCAAGAGTTCTCTGAAAAAGAGATTGTTAAATTCGATAACCTCTTTTTTTGAGCGATAATTGTACTCTAAATGTTGAGGATTAAATTGACGCTTTAATGTTTTAATTCGTTCCTGAATGATTTCATTCTCTTTAAAATGTGGAGTGTCAGGAAGGAGAGTAAATTGATCTATGTCACCACCTCTCCATCGATAAATGGCTTGTTTTGCATCTCCGACGATGAGGTTTTTATTATTATAGGCTAAAGAGTTTTCCAGCAAAGGTAGAAGGTTTTGCCACTGCAATATTGAGGTGTCTTGAAATTCATCAATCAAGTAGTTATCAAATTTTTCTCCAATTCTTTCATAAATAAAAGGTATGGGTTGTTGTATCACAATTTCAGCAACCTTTTTATTGAATTCTGATATGTGGATGAAGTTTTGCTCTTCTCGAATTTGATTTACTTTTTTTTCTAATTCATTTAATAAGCCCAATTGAAAAATATGCTTATGCACATTGTGTTTTAGAATATAATCTCCAGAATATTGTTGTTTGTAATCCTCTATTTGAACGAAGGTCTCTCTAAGTTCTTCTTGAACCTCTATTGGAATACTTTGTTCAAAACCTTTGTTGCACCAATCTTCATTAATTATGTAATCAAAATATGAGTCCGCAGCTTTTTCTTCAAAAGTTTTTTTTGTTTTTTTCGAGTTAAAATAAGCCCAGATATTTTTTTTGGATTTTCCTTTCAGTTGGATGGGTAATATCTCATTATTTTGAAGTAATTCTTTACCTCTTTTGTATTTGTTTAAAATGAATTCTTCATAGTTTTGAATTTCTTGCCTTAAGCTTTCTTTGATTCTTGAAAAATCGTCAAGTTTCAAATTTTGAATTTTCTTTAGATGAGGCAATGCATCTTCATTCAATGAAACTTTTGCAACTTTTAAAAGTCCTGATTGAATGTTCCAGCTTTCATCATTTTTTGCAAGGTTTTTGATGTAATTAACTAAAAAGGCAGTGATTTTTTTATCTTTTCCAGCTTCTGCCAGTAAATTATTAATTGCTTGATTGAGCAGAGAATCACTGTCGAGTTCGACTTCAAAATTATAGGGTAATTTCAGATCAAATGAAAAGCTTCGAATTATTCTTAATATGAATTTATCAATGGTTGTGATATTAAAATCAGAGTAATTATGAAGAATAGATTGAAGCATTTTGAATGCTCTTTGTTTTAATTTTTCATCTGAAAGGTCCAGTTCATTTTTTAACGAATTGAACATCAGGGACTCGCCACCGGAAATTATATTGGAACTAGTGAATACTTTTAAGTAAGAGGTTACTCTGTCTTTCATTTCAGAAGCAGCCTTATTTGTAAAAGTTATTGCTAAAATATTTTTATACCTATCAGAGTTGGATGTTGAGAGAGCAATTAATAAGTATTCTTTAACCAGTGTATAAGTTTTACCTGATCCTGCTGAGGATTTATACACCAAAAAATTTCCGTTCGGATTCATTAAACACTAAAATAGAGTTAAATCTTAAGAATTTCTATTGTTTTCAAATTTGCTGAATTTTCATAATTTTTTCGAACTGGGGTGTTTTCATTTTAGGATAATTTTTTTTGTTACTATTCCTTCCGAGTTTTGAAGCTTTACAAAATAGGTTCCTTTTGAAAACGATTGAAGTGAAATCTTTCTTTCCGATGTTTTCAACACATTTTTCCCATAATTATCATAAATGCTAATAGATTCAATTGGAGCATTAGAATTAATAATTATATAATCTTGAACTGGATTAGGGAAGATCGTAATATTGTTTTGTAAGGGTTTCACATTAACTGGGAAATCGCAAAAAATATTTTCAATAAATCGCGATGAATGCATCATAATTGAATCGCTGTATACTTCTGCTGTAGATCCGCTAAAGTAACTTACGTGGTCTTCGATGTCTATACTTATCAATTCTGACTTAATTGAAATGTTTTGTAAGGCGTCATAAATTTCCTTACCGCCCGAAATGTGAATTAACGGGATTGAAAAAGATCCAAAATTAATTTTTACAGGGCCTCTTTGATAAGGAACTACATCGTCACCTGTTTCATGTACCGCGAAAACAGGCACGTCTTTTTCGGATACCCATTCTATTTCTTTTATTCCACCCGAAAAGCTAAGTACACCAGCGACTTCAGAAGAGTACTGAGTGTTATCGCTACTGCTTCCTTCCCAACCTCCATTGTTTTCAATACTGGTTTCTAAATATTCTGGAATGTTGTCTCCAGCATCTAATAATCCAATATGGCAAGCAATAATTCCTCCGGAACTGATTCCACCAACAAAGATGTAATTTGTGTCGATACCGAATGTATTTCCGTTTTCAGAAAAATCCTGTTTAAAGTATCGAACAGCTGCGCGCATGTCTCCAATTCCCTTTACAACTACATCGATTAGGAGAGCAGAATCAATGATTGCGAGTTTGTCGTACAACCGATAATCTATGGATGCAGTTACATAACCTTTTCGTGCATATGCATTTGCTAAATCGTGCATTTTTTCTTTATTCCCGGACACAAAAGCTCCACCAAAAGCTAGGATAATAAGAGGACGATTATCTTCAGTGTCGTTTGAAGGTTCAAAAACGTCCATGAATAAATCCTGTGATTTTCCACCAATTGTTGTATTGGAACCAAAAAAAACATCTGCAGTTGTTATGATGTCGTGAAAGCTATTTTCAATGTACCGAATTCCATCACAACTTGAATTTTGCGAAAAAGTAAACAGGCTGCAAAGGCATAATAAGATTTTGACTGTATTTTTTTTGATGTGAAACATAATTGTAATTCAACTCAATAGAATGATAGTGAATTGAATTATATCGTGCAAAGAAGATTTGCTATATTTTCACCACCACTATGTTTAAAAGTAGTTTGCTAAATTAAGTTCAGTTTACCGCCTTATTTTTCAAAATTGTTGAATTATAATTTATTTAATATCTGTTTCGTTTTTTGGAAATAATTGATTTGATGAATTTTTCTTTAATTTCAGAAAATGGCAAAAGAAATTGTATTTATCCGGCATTCAAGTTTAGCAATTCCTAGGGGGGTATGTTATGGCGTCTCAAATATTGATGTATCTAATAATTTTCAACTAGAGGCTGAAGTTTTAAAACAGAAATTAAAAGGTTACAAGCCTGATTTAGTAGTAAGCTCTCCTTTACAAAGATGTCTCAAGCTTGCTTTTTTTACCTTTGATACAGAGCCTCAAATAAACTCTGATTTAATTGAAGTAAATTATGGAGAATGGGAGGGAAGGGCCTGGACAGATATTTCGGTTCCTGGAAATAATTTGTGGATGTACAATAATATTAATAGTAGTCCCCCTAATGGAGAAAGTTTTAGCGCATTAAAACAAAGAGTGGTTGTTCAATTAAAACGACTTTTGGATAGTTCTTTCGATAAAATTGCAGTCGTGAGTCACGGTGGTGTTATTCGTGCTGTTCTATCTCATATGCTTAAAACTCCTCTGAACGACACAAGAATTTATCATATTCATTATACTGGTTTTGTGAAATTTATTAAAACGAGCGAAGGATGGCGTTTGTCTGAGTTAAATTCGGGTGAATTTTAATTACTCCATAATCATAAAAGACTGAGCAACTTTTTCAGCTACAACTTGAGCGATCTCTATAGAGCTTAAGGCCTTGGTAATTGTTAAATCATTATCGGTATTATTTTCTATACTTTCTTTAAACGATAAAATTTCTTCTTTTATACCGTTGCTTTCAGAAAGTTCAGGTTTTATATAAAAAACCTCCTTTTCATTCCCTTCAGAAAGTTTTAATGTCATTTTCCCCTTTCCTTTTTCCTCTTTTGAGGCCATTTGAAAGATGTGTGCTTCATTGTCTTCAAAGTTTACATTAATGTATGAGTTCCTTTGGAAAATACGAATTTTGTGCATCGGATTTACACTGATTCTACTGGCTGTTAAATTCGCAACACACCCATTGTCAAATTCAATTCGGGCATTCATAATATCCGGTTTTCCGTTTACAACTGGAACACCGTTTGCACTGATTTTTTTTACCGAGGATTGAACTACACTTAAAATAACATCAATGTCTTTAATCATTAAATTTTGAATAACTGAGGTATCTGTTAATTCATGATTTAATTTTTGTAATTGATGACTTTCAATGTACATTGGAGAGTCAAACTTATCTTTGATGTTTTGGTAAACAGGAGTGAATTTTAGAGGGTTGCCAACTTGAAGTTTAATATTTGCTTCGTGTGCTAAGTGCATTAATGAGTTCCCTCTATCTGAGTTAATTCTAAATGGAAATTCAATAAGAGTGTGCATCTGATTTTTTATACAAAATTCAATAATACCCTCCTGATTAGCTGCTCCGCTTGCTATGTAAACAGCGTCCGTTGCAGCAACAATTTCGTCTAAAGTTTTGAATCGAGCATAGTTGTTTAAAAACTTTTTATCATCTGTAGCATGAAAACCAATGAATTGAATTTCCTTCATTCCAGATATGGACGAACAAATTTTTGTTAGCTCCTTTGCTTTTGCAATTACACCTATTCTTAACATAGAATTGTTTGTACTTAGCAAATTTAACAGACGTTAACAATCTTTGTTGCATGTAATTTTATAAAGAATTAACAAGTACTTTTTAAAATCTTGAAATGATTGATACATACAGACATAAAGGAATGCGAAAAAATATGCTGGATGAATTGCGTCAAAAAGGCATCAAGAACAAAAAGGTTCTGGAAGCAATGGATAAGGTGCCTAGGCATTGGTTTCTAGACCAAGCATTTTTAGAAATAGCATATGAAAACAAAGCCTTTCCTATTGGATGCGAACAGACCATTTCGCACCCCTTTACGGTAGCACGTCAATCGGAACTTCTTAACATTAAAAAAGGTGAAAAAGTTTTAGAGATTGGTACAGGGTGTGGTTATCAAACATCTATTTTGTTTTTTTTGGGTGCCAAAGTTTTTAGTGTAGAACGACAAAAAGAACTCTATGTTAAAACAAAAAAAATGCTTTCTGAATTGAGATTACGAATTCATTTGAAATATGGGGATGGCTACAAGGGGCTGCCTACATTTGGACCTTTTGAAAAAATAATTGTTACAGCAGGCGCTCCAATTATTCCCAAGCCTCTTTTAGAGCAATTGGCAGTTGGTGGCAGATTAGTTATTCCGGTAGGTAAAGGAAAACAAATTATGACTGTAATAGATAAGGTCTCGGAGAATGAATTTAATAAACAGGAATTGGGAGAATTTTCTTTTGTTCCGATGCTTGAGAAAAAGGTTTAGCAAACTATATTCAAAAAGGATTAGGGCAATCATGACCTTCTTTTATGAAGCTAATTTTCTTCTTCCAAATGGGATAAAATGATAGTTTCAATTGAAATTTATTCGGATTGAAATTACCAGATGCAACATCTATATTTCCATTATTTGCAATTGAGGACTTAAATTCACCCATATTTGAAATGGGAATAAATGTGTAATCAATCCCTGCTCGTAAGTAAAATTTGGGATATTTTTCTTCAAGGATGTCTATCCCCAAATTTATCTCAGGATAAATTAACCAGGATGTTTTAAAAGTTGTAATGTATTTATTGTTTCCTGCGAAACCAATGTTTTCTCTGAATAGATTTGTTGAACTGATTGAGAAACCTAATTTTAAAAATATGTATTCGTAATTGGGAATAGGGTATTGTATACTTGCAGGTATACTTAAATGTAAAAATTGGTGTTCTCCATTTTTTTGATCTGGACCAAAGTGAAAGTGATATTGTTGATATTTTAAGTCCATACCAATGTGAATATCGTATGCTCTTAAATATTTTTTCCAATAATCAAACCCTCCACCAAATCCATATTCTGCGTGTGGAGCGTCGTCGTCTTTTTCAAAAATATGACCATTTCCACCAGTAGGAAGAATTGGAGTAAAGACAAGGCCTACCATTCCTTTTTTAGGATCTTTATTATTAAAATTAAAAGTCATGCCTTTTTGTGTGAAAAAGGAAATGAGAAATAATATAATGGTTAGGTTTTTCAAAAAACTCTGTTCGTTATATTGGAATGTTTAATTTTTTTGGATGTTTAATTTCAAATTCAAAAGAACTCGATTTTTTCTCTCCGGAAGGAATTTCTAAAATCCATTCTATTATTCCAGTTTCTTCATTAAGAGACCAGCCAGCTCCAAGTTTTGTATTCACTTTAATTTTATTGCTTTTGGAAATAGGTATTTGATCAATAATTTGAATTTTAATGGTTTTGTTTCTGTTGTTTTTTATATTAATCTCATAACCTCTAGATTTTGTAATTCCAAGTATGCCAGTATGATTAGAGCATTTTAATTCTTGTTTTTTTCTGCTTATTAAAATACTTTGATCTTGTCCTAATGATATATCCAGAGTGTCATTCATTGTTTTTGGATTGATATAGGATTTTCCAACAAAGGTTTCATCAAAATAAATGTGCGATTTACCAGGGATAAGAGGCATTTTTTCCCATTCGGTAACTTGTGCAATTAAAAACACACCATTGCTTTTTTTGGGAACAGCAAAGTATTGATAGTTTGCGGGTAATTCTCTCTTTAGGAGTGTTACAGCTTTTTCTCCTTCTCCTGAGTTTAGAGAGAATGTTTGAGGGATTTCAAAAGATGAAAACGTTAAGTTTTCGGTTATTGTGAACTCTTTTTTTTCTAATTCTTTCATTGCTGAAGCAACCCCCATATAATCACCTTTTGCTCTTAATTTATTTTTATAATCATCTAAGTTTGAAAATGTATGTTCTCCAATGCTCCAAGTATAGAGATCGGGTTTATTTCCACCTAAAATTGGATTGCCTGTTGCAATGGTTAATTTGCAATTTTTCCAATTTACACCGGTATTTTGAAAAACTTGAGCGTTGTATTCAAACTTAATGGGCTCCCCAATGTTGGAAGCTCTCATATTGTATAAGGGTGACCACCCACATCTGTAAACGTGATAACTTAATTCCATGGATGATTGACGATTCTGCTTTGATTTGTATAGAATTTCAATTTCTCCGGTTTGCTTAGATTTTACTTTTTGCAATTCATATTCTTGTTTTTTTAACAAGTTCTTTACTTTTTCAAATTTTTTAATTTGTTCTTTTGAATCTGTAATCTTTGTTATTAGGTTTGGCATTTTACTCTGAAAATAATCAACAAAATCTTTAACATCATCAATGTCGATGATTTCTTCCGTACTGATTTTTTTGTTGCTCATGATTAAGTCGTATTCAACTTCTAAATATGATAACTGATCTTTTAAATCTAAAATATCGTTTTCAATACTTTTAATTTGACTTTTAATTTTGTTCAATTTTGGTTCATCACTTTGAGTTTTTAAATGATTAATACTGAATTTTACATTTAAAATTTGAGCACCACTTATCTTTGTTTGTATCGTCTGTTCGTCTAAATAAGGAGAAAGATCAGTTATTTTTAATGTATCGATACCTGATTTGATTTTTACATTTTCAATTCTTGATATTTGAGCACCTCTTGAAAATAATTTTATGGAATTGATTTGCGCTTTAATTTGAGAGAAACCTAAAAAATAAATGAATTGCGCGAAAATTAGAAGTTTTAATTTCATATTTAAATCGATTATTTTGATATGTGTTCTATTAAATTTAAGGAGCTTTTGCTATGAAAAAGCTTATGTTAATGGAAACTTTACTATTTGTTGAAAACTTTTGAATTTACGAAATAAATTTGTACTATCAATTCTAAATTTTCTTAATATGGACGAAAAGAAACCTTTAATTTTAGTTGTAAATGATGATGGGATAACAGCTCCTGGAATTAATGCACTAGTTTCTTTTGTTAAGGGTTTTGGTGAAGTGATTGTAGTTGCTCCCGATAAAGCTCAAAGTGGAATGGGACACGCAATAACTATGAACAGACCCCTTCGGTTGAATAAATTCGATAATATTCATGGAGCAGAGGCCTACAGCTGTTCTGGAACACCAGTGGATTGTATTAAGTTTGGAACAAAAGTTATCGCTAAGAATCGAAAAATTGATTTGGTGGTTAGTGGAATTAACCATGGACTAAACTCTTCCATAAACGTAATTTATTCAGGTACTATGTCTGCAGCAGTAGAGGGCGCTCTTGAAGGTGTTCCAAGTATAGGTTTTTCTTTGGACAATCATTCTTTTGACGCTGATTTTTCGGCATGTGAACATATTGTTCATACTGTAGTTCAATTTCTATTGGATAAGCCCAGAGAAAAAAGGTATTGTTTGAATGTTAATATACCTAATGTTAGGAAGGAAGAATTAAACGGAATAAAAATTTGCAGACAGGCTAAAGCGTATTGGAATGAACGTTTTGTTGAACGAAGAGATCCTTTTGGAGAACCTTATTATTGGCTTACTGGGGATTTTATTTATTTGGATGAAGGTGAAGATACAGATGTTTGGGCTTTAAAAAATAATTATGTATCCGTTGTTCCGACAAAATCTGATCTTACTGATTATAATGCAATTACTACTTTAAAAGATGGAAAAGAATTTGTTCAATGAATTAGATAAAAAAAGACTAAAAGGTATTTCTCTTGGTGCACTATTACCAGTCCTATTACTACTTATTGTTGGGCTTTATGGATTTCACATTAATAAACCTTGGGTGATAGGAGAAAATAATTTCGCAGCTGCACCGAGTAGTTACTTCGGAGTGATTTGGGTTTATTTAATAAGTGTTAATTATTATCATGTGTTTTTTTGTTTGTCAGCAAATATGTTGGCAGTTTGGTTTCTTACCAGTAAGAACAAAAACACTATTGCAAATGGAATTGTTATACCTACTGCTATATATGCAGTTTTATTAGTTGTTGTAAGGTTAATATAATGAAGTATTATATAGTTGCAGGCGAGGCTTCGGGTGATTTACATGGGAGTAACTTAATGAAGGAGTTAAAAATCCAAGATTCAAATGCTGAGTTTCGTTTTTTTGGTGGAGATTTAATGAAGTCAGTTGGTGGAGAGCTTGTAAACCACTACAAGGAAACAGCTTTTATGGGTTTCATACCTGTAATTTTAAACTTGAGAACCATATTAAGGAATATAAGGAAGTGTCAACAGGATATTTTGTCGTTTAAGCCAGACGTTTTGATTTTAATTGATTATCCGGGTTTTAACCTTAAAATAGCCAGATTTGCATTTGAAAATGGTTTGAGAGTCCATTATTACATCTCGCCAAAAATATGGGCATGGAAAGAGCGTCGGATTAAACAAATCAAGGCATATGTTCACAAAATGATTACTATTTTGCCTTTTGAAACAGAATTTTATAAAGGTCATGGAATGGCTGTGGATTACGTAGGTAATCCATTGTTTGATCAAATTTCAGAATTTAAAAAAACAGCATCTAAAATTGATTCAGCTAAACCAATTTTAGCGGTTCTTCCAGGAAGTCGAAAAATGGAATTGGAAAGAATGCTTCCGACCATGGCAAAGGCAGCGAAATTAATGGAGGATGAATATAGTATATACATAGCGGCTACTCCTGATTTTGATGTTGAATTTTATGAAAGTTTAATTGGTGACCTGAAGGCGAATTTTGTTGTTGGAGAGACGTATAAATTGCTTAATTCGGCACGAATAGGTATTATCACAAGTGGAACAGCGACCTTAGAGGCTGCTATTTTTAAGGTGCCTCAGGTAATTTGTTATCATGGTCCTGCTTTGGTTGTAGCTGCTGCAAAGAAGTTCGTAAAAGTTAAATATCTCGGATTGGCGAATTTAATAATGAATAAGGAAATTGTTAAGGAACTTATTCAAGAGGAAATGACGCCTGAAAAAATTGTAAATGAACTCTCCAGGTTTAAAACAATTGAGGGCGCTCAACAGATTGAAGATGACTATAACGAATTACTTAACATTCTTGGTGATGAAGGAGCAAGTAAGCGTGCTGCAGAGATTATAATTGAAGATATTAAATAATTTATGAGGGTTTTACCGTTACATAATTTAGTTGCTTTAATCTTTACCTTTTTTATTTCGTTACCTGCAGCCAATGCAAAAAACATTTCTGTTTCGATCCTTGGTGGTGAAGATTTAAGCCACTTCACCATAACAATTAAACGCGGTAATTATTCTTTGATTAATCAAAATACAGTTTACACATTGTTTAAAGGAAATCAAGTTGTCATTCAAAGAGGAGGGGTTGCAATTATAGGAGATACAATCCAATTTAAAATAACCAATTTTAAAATGTTGGGTAACGACTATGTTAATCACTTTGAAATATCGAATGGGAAAATACAGGTGAGATATGATGATCATCTTAAAGTTGAGCTTTACAATGGTAAAATAAGTTTAATCAACGAAGTTGATTTGGATCGTTATGTTGCAGGAGTTGTCGAAGGAGAAGCGGGATATAATTTACCTCTTGAATACTATAAACTCCAGGCGATACTTTGTAGAACATATGCTTTAAAAAACATTAACAGACACGCTTCCGAGGGGTATGATTTGTGCGACAAGGTACATTGTCAGGTATATCATCAAAAATGTCAAAAAAACGATATAATAAAAGCTACTGCATCGACAAGCGGACTAGTAGTTGTTGATCATGATTTGGAGCTTATAAATACAACTTTTCATTCGAATTGCGGAGGTCAAACCTGTAATTCCGAGGACGTATGGTTGACTCCAGTAAGTTATTTACGTTCAGTCAAAGACTCTTTTTGTCGATTCTCGCCCCATTCAAATTGGAAAAAAAAAATGACAAGAAATGATTTTATAACTGTTTTTACTCAAAATGAACCGCTTGATTCATTGAGTTACAAATCACTTGTTACTTTTTGTCAGGATACCGCAAGGTCCAAAAATAAAAATTTAAATTCCGTCGAATTAACTAAAGTAAGGAGTGAATTGGATTTAAAATCTACTTATTTTTCTGTTGATATTGATGATTCAGAGGTGACGTTGCACGGAAAGGGTTTCGGTCATGGCGTTGGTCTGTGTCAGGAGGGAGGTATTGAAATGGCTAGACGAAGTTACAGTTATGTAGATATTTTAAAACATTATTACACAAAAGTATTTATTGTTAATCAACGTGCACTCCTTTTTTTTAAAGAGGAATAATTGGAAATTAGACAATTACCTGCATTAAGAGTTTTAATATTATTTTTTAGTTGTTACTTATTGTTAATGCAATTCAGTTTTTGGGTTGTTTCTTTTCTTGTTCTTATCTTTTTTCTGATTATCTATTTGCGATATCGAGCGTTTAAAAACAGTATTCTTTTTTTTACGCTTGCGATAATTTGCTGTTTTCGAATACAATATAAACCCGAAGTCTCAGTTCCTCCGAAATGTTATAAGATTCAAAAAATTGTAAAAGAAAATCATCAAAAAATTATTTTCATTGCAGAAGGTAAAGAGAAGGTTCTTTTTACTTTGAAAAGATTCGGTAATGACTCCTCTGGCTACTATTGCAATGATGTGATTGAATATCGAGGTAGATTAAAATCTTTACCCGTTCCAAAAAATTTGAAAGACTTCGTATATGCTGATTATTTAACTAAAACAGGAGTTGATTCATTAGCTTATCCAACGACTTTTCCAAGAGTAGTTCACAGAGACTCTACGAGTATTGTTTTTTATGCATCAAAAATCAAAAAAACCATCGCTTCATATTTGTTTTCTTTTTCAAAAATCACCAATTCTACAAAAGGATTTACAATTGCCCTGTTAATTGGTGATAAATCATTTTTAAATAAACGCGGTTATGAATTGTTTCGAGAAAGTGGAGTGATTCATGTTTTGGCAATTTCAGGTTTGCATATTGGTATACTATATATCACTTTGAATTTTTTATTTTCAAAATTGTTGAGGTTCAATAAAAAGGCTGTTTTTTATGTTGTTGCTATTCTGTTAGTTGGATATGCCTTTGTAACGGGCTTATCTCCATCCGTAATTCGAGCAGTTATAATGTTTACTTTAATTCAGTTTGGTAAGTCTTATCATAAATCAACCAACACTTTGAATATTGTAATATCAAGTGCTTTTTTAATGCTTTTTTATGAACCAAATTTGATCATTGATGTAGGTTTTCAATTGAGTTATTCAGCTGTGATTGGAATTGTTTTAATCATGCAGCATTCAGGTTTAGAGCTTATAATAAGAAGTAAGCCCTTTGGTTTTATTTGGAGTATTTTACTTGTCAATTTTGCAGCATTTATTTTTACAGCACCGATAATAGCTTTTCATTTTGGTGTAATCAATTTTACCAGTATTTGGGCAAGTATTCTTGTTGTTCCAATCATAACGATTGTAATGTTTGTAGGCCTATTATTACTGATTTTTTCATTAAATAATTTTTTTGCTGAAAAGTTATATTTACTGCTTGATTATTTATTTAGTGGATTGATTTGGATTTTAAACTTTATAATTGAACATACTCATTTTCTCATTCGTGTTTTTTTAGATACTTCGGGTACTATTATCTTTTTTTCTATTTTGCTTTGCATTTTTTTCAGAAAGTTAAAATGGTCCATTATAATCGCACTTTCTTGTTTGGTTTTATTCCTTTTACCAAAGAATCAACAGGTTCAGCTTTTGAAGATAAATGATAGGCTGGAAATAAAACATAGAAATAAAGTATATTCTGTAAAAAAAGGAGATTCTCTTTTTTTAAACAGCGCTCAATTTTTTTTCGAACAAGAGGATTTATTGAAAATTGAAACTAAAAATAAATCTAGATTAATTGATTTTAATGTTAATAATTATGAATGCTTAATTTTAGAGTTTTAGTAAAGAATTTTTACATTTAGGATGTGCTTTACAAATTTAACTTTATATCTATTTTATTTGCTTTTTTCTTTGTTGCTTGTAATCGAGAAAAAATACAATCCAATAAGGATCAAGGATTCTCGGTTGAAACTTCTAAAAAGGTTAATGAAATAGGTTTTTCTACCGATTTATCTGACGATATAGCAGCTTATAAGACAGTTGTAAATATTGTTCGAGAGACAGGTCTTTCCCAAAACTTCTTGATTTTACCTGGTGATGTTGAAAAGGTTAAAGCCTATATTGAAGACAATGAACGAATACTTGAATATAATCCGGAGTTCATGGAGAAACTTCAAGTAGATACAAATTGGTATGGAATTTCGATTCTGGCTCGGCAAATAGGTCATCATTTGTCAAAGCATGAATTAGAGGGGGGGATACCCAGTATTGAGGAAGAGATTAAAGCTGATGAATCTGCAGGCTTTGTTTTATTCAAAATGGGAGCCTCCTTAGGGGATGCCATTACAGCTCTGGAAATCGTGATAACAGAGGACAGTCTTAAGCAAAAAGGTATTGCTAAAAACACACGTGTTTCCTCCCTGGTAAAAGGATGGAATAATGCTAAAAAGCTCACTGCTGATACAGTTTTAAATGTTAGTGACTCTGCCTTGGATTCTTTAATGAGAGATAATACGGTAAAAAAAGCACAAAAGCCTGATTTTTCGTTTCGTGTTTTTTTAGCAGTAGAGAAAAGAATGTATTACATAGATGCTGAAGGTAAAGTTTACCAACAAATCAATAGTAAATATGTTCCTGTTGGAATTAAAAAAGACAGTTATAAAACTGGTTTTGATTGGATTTTTGTTAAAGAAGGAGATTCATATGGTGTTGATTTGAAGGGGAGATTATGGGCGTTTTCTAGCGATGGTAATTTTCACATTGTAGGGCAAGCAATTAAATTGAATAGCAAATAACCATGTTTTTCAAAACACATGTTCGATGGGTTGAAGTTCTTTCAAATACGGATTTCATAAATAATTATGTTGAAAATGAAATTCACCCCTTAACTGTAGAGGCTAAATCCTGCTTAGCTACTAAATATGATAAAAAATTAAGAGTTTTTGATGATTTGTGTCCTCATCAGGCAATATCTTTAAAGGATGCAAATTGTTCCGGTGGTATGGTTATATGTTCTTGGCATAAATATGCTTATTGTTTGAAATCGGGTAAGGATTTATCAACATCAGGAAACTCATTGAAAGTATATCAAACAAAACTTGAGAATGAACGTTGGTATGTAGGTGTTGAAGAAAAACTTCCGTTTTGGATGGACCCAATGTGAAAAAACTGAAATAAAAAAAATTATCAACGTTATGTATTAAAAGCGCTATCTATATTTAATTTATGAGGTTTTATTTGGTCACAATATTTTATTTCAGCTCTTTATTTTTATTTGGGCAATTCAGTTGTCAATCTCCCATGTTTATAAAGAACAAAACAACATTTGTTCAAAATCCAGAAGTTGAGTCTTGGTTTAAATTTAGAGCAAAAGGTGCTCTACTTGATTTCCTAGGGAACTACAATCAGTCCGATAGTTTGTTCGAATATCAAATTTATCCTTTCTCTGATTGTAAAAAAATTAAATCCACTTTAACAATGCCTGTAAGAAGTGTGTTGAAAAATTCAAAGTTAGTTACAAGCGAAATTTGGAAAAAAGTAATTGATGAAGGTATATGTTCCTGTCCAACTTGTTTGAATAAGGTAGAGATAAATAATAATAAGTCATTGCAGCTTACGCAAGGAGAGTTTTACTTACTTAGAGTTCTATCTCATGGAGAGCCTTATGAGTTTACTTTAGACTTTAGTGAAATAGATTCTCTAAATCCAATACAGTTTTCAATTGATAGTGTTCCTATTGAAGAAATTGAAGTAGGTATGGTATATCAATTGAAAGAAATATTTTTTGTCCCTGCTACACCTAAATATTTAGACAAATCAATTCCTGAACTGAAAAAACTGGAAACATTTTTAAAAAAACATACAGTACTTAAAGTACAAATTCGTGGCCATGTTAATGGTCCTGCTCAAACCAAACCATCTTTCTATCAATCGCTATCGGATGAAAGAGCATTGGCTGTAAAGGAATTTTTGGTTAAAAACGGGGTAGATGCTGCACGTGTAGATGCAAAAGGGATGTCTAATTTTCAAATGAGATATCCCTCACCTAAAACAGCATTTGAGGCTGAAGAGAATCGAAGGGTAGAAATTGTAATTATAGCAGTAGAATGAGGTTTCTTGTTGTATTTTTTCTTTTTGCAAATCTGATGTTGTTTTCTCAAAATTACTGCAATGATTTGCCTGTTGTTACATTAGATAGTTTGAATAATTTTAATTCTGATGCTTCATTATATTTTGTTAAAGTCCCCAAAGATTCGAGTATTGCTGCATTTCGTTTACAAGGAGGTTTTGAATATGCGGAAATATTCTACGATAGCTGTCAAAGTGAACACATAGTGAAAATTGATTCAAATGGGTTTTTTACACCTACCTTGGAAATGATTTATTCAGGAATTTGTTGCTGCAAATCCTGTACTGAAAATTTTTCCAAAATATCCACAAAAAGAGACGTTTTTATTAAAATAGTAAACCCAAAGGATATCAGAGTAATTAAGTATGATAAAACAGTAAAAAAGGATTATTTATGGTATGAAAAGAAACTTAAGTCGGGAGATAAAATTAGACTGGAAAATATTTTGTTTTATGGAGGAGAATCGAGGTTTAGACCAGTTAGTTACAAGGATTTAAATCGATTATATGTTGTTCTTCAGGAAAACCTAAATCTAAAAATTGAAATACAAGGGCATGTTAATAGTCCAGGACGACGAAATTCAAAAAAGAATCAAGACCTATCTGAAGCACGAGCAAAAGCAGTCAGTAATTATCTCGTAAAAAAAGGTATTGATGTGAATCGGATAACCAGTGTAGGGTATGGAAATACCCAAATGATTTACCCAAACACGAAAAAGGAGTCTGAAATGCAATTCAACAGGAGAGTTGAAATATTAGTTAAATAGAGGATGCCCAAAGAAAAAAAATATTATATAATATATAAGCCAAAAGGATGTTTAAGTCAGTTTTCTAAAGAGCACGGTAAAACAGCTTTGGAAGATTTTTTTGATTTTCCAAAGGATGTTTATCCCATTGGTAGGCTTGATGAAGACTCAGAGGGTTTATTGATTCTGTCCAACGATAAAAAAATTAACTCTTTATTATTGAATCCTGTAAATTTGCATTGGCGTACTTATTGGGTTCAGGTCATTGGTCAAGTCACAAAACAAGCAATGAGAGAACTTGAATCAGGAATGGATATTTTCGTTAATAAAAAATTACATCGAACTTTGCCAGCGAAAATTAAAAAGGGTCTTCCTCCTAAAAATATTCCATTACTTGAGGTTTCGGAAAAGAATACTTCTTGGCTAAGGATTTCGCTTCAGGAAGGAAAAAATAGGCAAATAAGAAAAATGACAGCGAAAGTTGGTTTTCCTACCGTTAGGTTAATCAGAACAAATATAGAGGATTTAGATATAGGTGAACTTAAGCCTACGCATTATAAACAAATGGATAAAAAACAGATTTATTCTAAACTTAAATTACAAGAATAACATTTCATGATTTGAAAACTTGAATTGACACCTTTTGGTGTTGGGTCAGTTTAGTAAAATAAGTAAGTGGTTTTCGAAATGAAATTGTAAAATTGATGCAACTAACTTTTTAATAAAATCGCCGTAGTAGAACTAAATTATTCACTTTATGAATCCTATAAATAATGAGACTATAAACACAATATTAGATCTTGCTGATGGCGATTCGGATATTTTACTTGACCTTTTAAAATCATTTCTAAATGATACAAAGGAATTGCTTGATGGAATAAAATATTCTGTGATTAATTTAAATTGGGAAAAGCTGGAATTTAATGTTCATACACTTAAGGGGTTGTCTGCCACCATTGGAGCTGTTCCTCTTTTTGAAGTTTGTAAACAGTTAAATGAAGATTTAAAAAAGGGTGAAATCAAAAAAGCAATTTCTTTGGTAAATTCGCTTAATGTAAAATATATAGAGGTTGTTGATTATATAAAATCTAATTATCAAGTCGAAGATGAAACATAAAGTATTTCTTATTGAAGACAATTTAACCGAAGGGTTTTTATTAAGACTTGCACTGAGCAAAGTTGAAAATCTTGAAATTACACATTTTAAAACAGGTGGTGAGTTAATGGAAAAAATTGACGAATGCCCCAGTGTTGCAATTGTAGATTTAAATCTCCCCGATATAAATGGTTTGGATTTGATAAAGGAAATAAAAAAAAAATCGGCCAATACAAAAAGTATTGTTGTTTCAGCTCAAAGAGATATTGATGTTATTGCAACTGTTCAATCAGAAGGTACTCCTTATTATCTTGTAAAAAGTGATAGTGTCTTAAAAAATTTAAAATCGATAGTTGAGGATTTTTTGTTTTCTATGGAGCATCAGTAGTTTTCGATTCTTGTGTATATGGTAAGTAGAATTAAAATCATATTTCCTTTAAGCGGAATCAATCTTCTGATTTCGTTTTTTATATTTTTTCAAACTTCATATTCTCAGCTCTATAATTTTAAAAAGTTTTCAATTGAAGAAGGACTATCTTCCCTCGGTGTATATTCCTTGTGTGAGGGTCCAAAAGGAAAACTTTGGGTAGGTCTCGAGGGAGAGGGTGTTAATGTTTTTGATGGAAATGAAATTTTTCATTATTCGGATCATCATTTGGGACAAAATGTTAGAGTTATTTTTAAAGACTCCAATCAAAAGATGTGGTTTGGTTCATCCCATCATGGACTATCGATTTTAGACAACGAAAAGATGTTCAAGATTACAACTGATGAAGGCTTGTTTGTTAATCATATTAGGGGGATTATTGAGGACCAAAATAAAAGCATTTGGGTTGCAACTCTAGGTGGAGGAGTTACTCGCATTGAAAATTATAAAGTAACGCAAAACATCAGTTTAAAGGATGGTCTTCCAAGCCTAAATTGCCGTGCAATTTTACTTCGATCAAACAGTCATATATGGGTTGGAACCGATGAAGGAATTGCTGTTTTTGAGAGTGGAAAAATAGTTGGGTTTCTTAATCGAGATAGCGGTCTTCCTTCAAATAAAGTACTTTCTCTTTTTGAGGATGAAAATGGTTTTGTTTGGGTTGGTACGGAAAAAGGGTTGGTAGTTTTTAAAAAAAGAAAGTTATTAATAATTGGCTCTCATCATGAGTTGAAAAACCAGAGAATTAAAAGTATAATTGGTCATGAAAATCAGACGGTCTGGATTGGTACTCAATCTGGTTTAGGTAAAGTTACTCTTCATGATTTTGAAAGAAAAGTTTATGAGGTTGTTTGGTATGATGATCAAAATGGATTAAGTCATAATAGAATTAGGTGCTTGTACAAGGATGCCTCAAATGCAGTTTGGATTGGAACATATTTGGGAGGGATTAATCGGTTTTTCAATGAATCTTTCGCAATGGATACGCGACAAAACGGATTGTTGGACAATGTAATTACTGCTTTAAACTGGAATGAGAAAGATTCATCATTGTGGATAGGGAGTTTAGATGAAGGAATAGAAATACGTTTTGACTCAGAAGATAAAAGAATAATAAGTACATCCTGTGGAATATCAAATAATCATATTACTTCAATTGCTCATTTAAGTAATGGTTCAATTGTAGGAACAGTTGATGGGGTCAATCTAATAGAAAATTTTGAATTTAGTCGAGTTTGGGATAATTATTATAATTCCTTTACATCAAATAGAATTTCAGATTTAGTTTCTAATGGTAAATTGGTTCTTGGAATAACCGATAAATCAGAGTTGTTTTTAATTCGAGATACAGGTAAGGTCTTTCTTGATTTGACTTTATCTACTCATCTAATGGAGGTGTTTAATAGTTATATAAATGGTATTAGTGTTGTTGGGTCAGATTTTTGGATAGGAGAGGATTCATTTCTAAAAAATGTAAGAATAACATCAAATGGAATAGAAAAAATAAAAAGTATACCGATAGGTAAAGTCGTTAAAATTGTAGGTGAGGAAGATGATTTTATCGGATATACTACCGGAAATAAGCTGTTTCATGTAATTAATAATGAAATTTCCTGGGATTATGTATTTGACAAATCGGAAGAGGTTAAGTTCCTTGAAAAGGAGAACAACAACTCTTATTGGGTGGGTCTGAAAAATACGATTATTAATTTAAAATTTAATTCAGGAATTAATAGATATGACATAATAACATATTCTCAAAACGATGGATTTATGGGGTTGTCATCAATTCGACATGCAGTAACAAAGGATTTTAGAAACAACATTTACATCGGTTCGATAAGGGGACTTTTAAAAATAAAACCGGATAAATATCAAGGAGAAAAAAGAGACTTGAAGGTTTATTTAAAAAAAATAATCGATCAAAATAGCCAACAAGATAATTGGATAAAATATTCTGATTCTATAGTAGATGGGATTCCCATAGGGCTTGTTTTACCCCATAACATGAACAATTTAGTTTTTCATTATGATGCCTACAACCTTAAAGGCCCTGATGGAGTTACCTATCAAATTACTTTATCGAGTGATGAGGATTTTACTTTTGAAACCGATGCAACTCACGAAAAATTTGTGGATTTAAGTCCAGGAGAGTACAAACTGAAAATTAGGGCAAAAACTCAATGGGGAGAATGGTCTAAAGATCCTTTGCTTGTTGATTTTGAAATTCTTCCTCCGATATGGTTAACAACGTCTTTTCAAACTCTTGTTATAGTATTAATATTAGTAGTGATTTTTTTAATTTTTAAATTGCGGACACATAAACTTGAAAAAGAGAAAAAGAAATTAGAAAAATTAATAGCTATTAAGACCAAAGATTTAAATGAAGAAAAAGAAAAATCAGACAAATTACTTTTGAATATATTACCGGCTGGAGTAGCAAATGAACTAAAATTAAATGGATTTGCGACGACCAGAAAATATGAAAAGGCATCTGTTTTGTTTACGGATTTTAAAGGGTTTACTAAAATGTCTTCTGAAATGTCCCCTGAGAAACTCGTTCAAAAATTGGATGAAATTTTTATTGCGTTTGATGAGGTCATTGAACGTAATAATTTAGAGAAAATTAAAACAATTGGAGATGCTTACATGTGTGTTTCGGGTATTCCAGATGAATATCCAAACCAAGTAAAAAATATTGTTTTATCAGGTCTTCAGCTCGTGGATGTAATGAGGGCCTTTAATGAAAAACAAAAATTGAACAATGAACCTGAATGGAATATTCGAGTTGGAATTCATACGGGTGAACTTATAGCAGGAGTGGTAGGGAAGAAAAAGTTCGCATATGATGTATGGGGAGATACTGTTAATATTGCCAGTAGGATGGAAAGCAATAGTGAGCCTGGTAGAGTTAATGTATCTTTGGAGACTTACAATGAGATTAAAATGTTCTTTAATTGTGAAGAAAGAGGTCGGATTTTAACCAAAAACAGAGGTGAATTGGACATGTTTTTTGTAAATGAAATTAGGCAGGAGTTTACAAAGCCTGGAGCCTTAAAATCATATTAACAAAACCTTTTACGATTGATAAAAAATAAAAATCCGCTTATTAAGCGGATTTTTAACATCGAATTAGATTTTATTTAGTGATTTGATAAGTAAGCAGAAACTCCTTCAGCATCAGCTTTCATTGCATCTTCACCTTCTTTCCAGTTTGCAGGACATACCTCTCCATTAGCTTCAAAATAATTAAGAGCGTCTACCATTCGAAGAGCTTCGTCTACGGATCTTCCTAAAGGAAGATCATTTACAACTTGGTGTCTTACTTTTCCTTCTTTGTCAATTAAGAATAATCCTCTGTATGCCACAGGCGCACCACTAAATGCTGCGTTACCTTCTTCATCTACATCATATTCCCCTGCCAAAACATCATAATTTTCAGCAATTGTCTTTGATAAGTCAGCCACCAAAGGATAAGTTACACCTTCAATTCCTCCTTTATTTTTTGGAGTGTTCAGCCAAGCCCAGTGCGAAAATTTTGAATCGATCGAACATCCAACAACAACCGTGTTTTTAGATTCAAAATCAGCTAGTCTAGCTTGAAAGGCGTGAAGTTCTGTTGGGCAAACAAACGTAAAATCAAGTGGGTAAAAGAACAAAACAACATTTTTACCTTTATACTGATCAAGAGAAAAATTCTCTACAAATTCTCCTCCATTAATAACCGCATCTGCGCTAAATGATGGGGCTTTTTTTCCTACTAATACAGCCATTTTAATTTTATTTTTTTTGATTTGCGATAATTGTGATACAATAATACGAATATTCAACAAATGTTGGAAACTATAATTTATAGAGTTTCATTAATATTTAGATAGTGAAAAGTGATTATAACTATGAAAATATTCCAGAAATTGAAAATCCAACTATGATGGAAATGAATTTAACCATATTAAATTTGTGGTTTTCGCTTATTTCAAAGAGAATTGTTGTAGAAATATTTAAAAATATTCCTATGACTATTGCCATGAAATAATGTTGGTACTGTTGTAGTCCTGGAATGGAGTCAGACAATAACAATCCTAAAGGAGCCATTAATGCAAATGCTCCTAAGAGTAAGAATGATTTTCTTTTTTTTTCCGACGTAGTGCTTTAACATACTTCCAAATACAATAGCAACTGGAAGTTTGTGCAATATTAATCCCATGAAAAAAGATTCGTGAAAATGATTTTCATTTTCACTATGAACGTGACTGGATGCCAAAGGAGTGGCTTCAAAAAATGCATGAAGGAATAATCCGATTATTGCAGGTAGTCTTAGCTTATGCGTATGATCTTTATGCATATGACCATGGTCGATACCAAGAGTTAGGAATTCAAATATAAGTTGCAATGAGAATCCCAGCAATATGAAAAGGCCGTAAGATGATTTGTAGTCAATAAATAAGTCTGGTAAAAAGTGCAGAATTGTTAGCCCGAATAAAAATGCTCCAGAAAAAGATAAAAGTATTTTTAGAGTCCACTCTTTACTTATATTCACGTAAAGAAAAACAGAGCCAGCTAAGAAGGTTATTACAAAAAGTAGTATCTGAATTAATATACTATCCAATTTTTTGAGCTATTAGGATTAATCTTTCTGAATTTTTATTGAAATCATCTAAGTTATAATTTCCAAAGGTATGTGTGATTTTTAAACCTCCGTTCTCAAGATAAGAATTGAAATCTTCCAAATCTAAGAGTTTAACAGATTCTTGGAAAAAATAATCTTTTTTATTGTCTGAAAAATTAATCGACTTAATGATTTGATTATTTTGAATTTCTTTAGAGATTTTAAAATCTATTCCATCAATTCTCTTGGTTTCTTGAGTAACTAATTCATTAATAACTTTGTATCGATTTAAAAAATCGATGACCAAAATTCCATTTTTTTTTAAGTTTCTTGCCGAGGCTTTGATGGCGTTTAACTCATCTCTCTTACTTTTAAAATATCCAAAACTCGTAAATAAATTTAATGCAAAGTCAAAGTAGTTTGTTCTGAAAATTTGGCGCATATCATGCGTGTAAAATTTCAGGTCTTTCTTAGAATGTTTCTTTGCTTCAAGAATACTTTCTTCTGAAAGGTCATATCCAACGACACTATATCCTAATCTATTTATATAAACAGAGTGTCTTCCTCTCCCGCAGGCTATATCAACAAATTTTGAATCTGGCTCAGGATTTAAAAAGTCAATTAATTTTGAAATAAATTTTTCAGCTTCAGTATAATCTCTGTTCTTGTATAGGATATGATAATATTTAGTGTCAAACCAACTTTCAAACCACTCTTTTTCCATGCTTTCAAAGATAAAAAATGATTGTTTTTAAAGTAAAGATTATCACAATGTTCAAAAAATATTTTTTAAATCAATTAAAAATATAGACGTTTAGTTGAAACTTATGTAGGGGTTCTCTCGTTATAAGTCAGGAAAATTGTTTTTAATTGAATTAAAAACTCTAGTTTTGCGTTTAATGTCATTCGGAGATTTAAATATATACGATTTTTACAAAAAAATGGAGAGCAACGATATCATGCTCTCTTTCAAGGGTGACGTTACTTCTGATATGTTAACCTCTATGCTTCAAATCATGGAAACTAAGTTGGACAACTTGGGGGAGGAGAGCAGGGTTAAGCGAAAGGTGTATAATGTTTTAGTAGAATGTTTACAAAACTTATATCACCATCGCGATGAAATGAAAAGGACCGGTTTTAAAGAAGAAAGTGCAGCAATTTTTATGATAGGTAGAAATGAATCTTCATACAACATTGTTACGGGTAACTATATTCTTGCGGATAGAGTTTCTGATTTGAAGTCCAGAATTGATCAGGTTAACGTTTTAGATAAAGATGGGTTAAAAATGCTTTACAAAGAGGTTTTAAATAATGAAGAAAGGTCTGAGAAAGGAGGTGGAGGACTTGGCATAATTGATATTGCCAGGAAAAGTAAGCAAAAGTTGGTTTACGACTTTATGGACGTAGATGATAAATATTCTTTTTTCAGTTTATATATTAAAATTCCTCAAAAAAATTAATTGCAATAAAAATGGGAAAGATTTCTATAGAGGGTACTTCAAAAACACCAACAGTTTTATTTGATGCTGAAGCAGGTGTAATGGAACTAAAAGGTAGGTCAATACCGGAAAATAGTATTGAGTTTTACAAGCCTATTGTTGAATCTTTAGACGACTACTCAAAGGGTCCAAAATCGTCAACAAAAGTTGAAATTCAACTGGAATATTTTAACACATCTTCCTCCAAGTGTATTTTGGATTTATTCAAAAAGCTTGAAGCGATTCATAAAGCTGGTAATGAAGTTTCGATTAACTGGTATTATGAAGAGGATGATGAGGATATGCTTGAAGCAGGAGAGGACTATCAAGCAATCATTAAAGTTCCATTTACTATGATTGAGGTTGAGGAAGAAGATTAAATCGAATTTTCATTCAAAATCACCACAAAATAAACGAGTTTTTACAATTTCTTAAAAAGATATTCAGCGGTTACCGAATTTTTTGAATCTTTTATTTTTTCAGGCGGACCTTCGTAACAAACTTCTCCTCCTTTTTTCCCTCCTCCTGGCCCCAAGTCTATAATCCAGTCTGCACATTTCATGATTTCAGGATTGTGTTCAATAACAATTATGGAGTGTCCTTGGTCTATCAAAGCATAAAAAGAGTCAAGAAGTAGTTTTATGTCGTGAAAATGTAGTCCAGTTGTGGGTTCATCAAATGCAAAAAGAGTTTTATTGCTACTGTGACCTTTAATTAAAAAATAGGCAAGCTTAACCCTTTGAGCTTCTCCTCCTGATAAAGTACTTGATGATTGGCCTAATTTTATGTAACCTAAGCCAACTTTTTGTAGTGCTTCAAGTTTGGTAACCAACTTTCCTTCTAAGGTAGATTTTCTACCTGGATCAGAGAATTTTTTAAAGAAGTCAATTGCTTCATTGATCGAAAGGTTTAAAACATCAAAAATATTTTTCCCATTGTATGTGACTTCAAGAACTTCATCTTTGTATCGCTTGCCGTTGCACTCATCGCATTTAACTTTTAAATCGGCCATGAATTGCATTTCAATTGTTATCTGACCCTCTCCTTGACATTTTTCACATCGTCCATTTGGTACATTAAGAGAAAAATGAGAAGGTTTGTAACCTCTTAGTTTAGCCATCGGTTGCTTTGTGAAGATGTTTCTTATTTCATCAAAAGCCTTAATGTAAGTTGCGGGGTTTGAACGTGAGGATTTACCAATTGGGTTTTGGTCAACATATTCAATGGTTTCAATAGAACTTAAATCTCCCGATATTTTAGGAGAATTACCGTTGCTTAAATAGGATTGAATTGAAGGGATTAGCTCTTTTTTAACCAAAGTTGATTTACCAGATCCACTAACTCCTGTAACAACAGTAAGTCGTTCTAATGCCAGTTGAACTTTTTCTATTGATAGATTATTCTGGTTACAATCTTTTAGAGTTAAAAATTTTTTTATTGTTTTTTTTAATGGAATATCAATGTTCAAAACACCGTTGAGATATTTTGTTGTTAAACTTCGATTGGATTTGAGTAATTTTTCATGATTACCTTCGAAAACGACTTCACCCCCATAAATACCTGCATTTGGTCCAATATCAATTATATGGTTTGCAGCTCGCATTATATCTTCATCGTGTTCTACAACCAATACAGTGTTCCCGATTTTATTAAGTCCTTTTAATACTTCAATTAACTGAGCTGTGTCTTTGGGGTGCAAACCAATACTAGGCTCATCTAAAACGTATAACGCGCCTACTAGTTTAGAGCCTAGTCTACTCGCTAAATTTATTCTTTGGGACTCACCTCCAGATAGTGTATTGCTTAATCGATCCAGGGATAAATAGCCGACACCGACGTTTTTCAAAAAAAACAGTCTGCTGTTAATTTCCTCAAATAGATGATTACCTATTTTTAATTCTCTTTCTGAAAATTTTATATTTTGAACAAATTCGAAGGCTTCATCTATAGTCATTTTTGTTATTTCTGATATGTTCTTTCCACCGATTTTAATGGCTAAAGATTCACGCTTAAGTCTTTGCCCTTTACAATCGTGGCAATCTGTTTTTCCTTTATATCTTGAAACAATAACTCTATTTTGAATTTTATATATTTTTTCCTGTAGTCCACCAAAAAAATCATGAATTCCGCGGGTATGTATCGATCCATTCCAAAGTATATCCTTTTCTCGGTTGGTTAGGTCTTTATAAGGTGTATGGACCGGGAAATTATCTTTGTGAGCATTTTTTATAAATTGAAGGCGCCATTCACCCAATTTTGGACCTTTCCAGGGCGCTACGCAATATTCGTGTACTGATGAGTCTTTATTAGGAATTACTAAATCTTCACTAATTCCTAATATTTTACCGAAACCCTCACACGTAGGGCAAGCTCCAATAGGACTGTTAAAGTTGAAAAGTTCAATGGACGGTGCTTCGAAAATCAACCCATCCGCTTCTAGTTTTTGACTGAAATGATGTGTTGTAGTTTTTTCTTCTTCGAAAATATCCAACCAACATTCATCATTAAACTCGTTAAAAGCGGTTTGTATGGAATCGGAAGTTTGAATTTCGAAATCTTCATTATGATTGATTGTGAATCTGTCGATAATTAAATCAAATTTCTCATCAACCTTAAGATCATTAATTGTTTTAAATTTTTCATCTATCCTTACTCTTGAAAATCCATCGCTTATTAACTTTTCGATAATTTCTTTGGAGGAATTTTTTACTTCTATGTAAAGAATACCTCTTGTTCCTTTTTTGTGTTTTTTTAAAAAGTTTAAAACATCATTCACTTCATCTCTTTTTACTTCTAAATTGGAAATAGGTGAAATGATTTTACCCAAGCGAGCAAACAGAATTTTTAGGTAATCATAAATTTCAGTTGAAGTTCCGACTGTTGATCGCGGATTTCTCGTAATTACTTTTTGCTCAATGGCAATAGCGGGTGAGATTCCTTTAATATAATCTACTTCAGGTTTTTCTAACTTTCCCAGGAATTGACGGGCATAAGAGGACAAGCTCTCAACATACCTTCTTTGACCTTCTGCATATAGGGTGTCAAAAGCTAAAGATGATTTACCAGATCCACTAACTCCAGTTATAACAGTAAAAGAATTTCTAGGGATTTCAACATCAATATTTTTCAGATTATGAAGTTTTGCTCCTTTAATGAAAATATTGTGTTTTTGATTGTTTTTTTTAGGCATTTATCTTTGATAAGGTGCTTTTTAGCTTGATATTTCGTAAAATTATAGTTAAATTGAATTGACTTTTAAAAAAAGTTAAAAAATTTTCGGTTAGAATACAATATCTTAAATTGGTTTACGTTATTGTAACTAATTTAAAATCTATAATTAAAACTAAACTGCCTATACAACATAATTACTCTGAATTTATTTTATTACAAACCTTAAAACAGAGGAATTATGAAGTTAGTCAAACTATCCGATCAAGAATTAGTAAGCGATTATATTAAAGGGAACGAAAATGCGCTTTCCGAACTTATAAGCCGTCACAGGGCAAGAATATATTCCTACATTTTTATAACCGTAAAAAATCAAGCTTTAGCAGAAGATTTTTTTCAAGACACTTTTATAAAAGTTATAAAGACTTTAAAAAGTGGACGATATAACGAAGAGGGTAAGTTTTTACCTTGGGTAATGAGAATATCTCATAATTTAATGATTGATCATTTTAGGAAGCAAAAAAAGTTTCGAAAGATAAATCCAAGAGTTAAAGACAATGATGAGTTTGAAATATTTAGTACTATAGGATATGATGAGCTCAATATTGAACAAAGAATGGTTAAGGATCAGGTAAGGAATGATATGAAGAAATTACTGGAGAAGTTACCTGATGAACAAAAAGAAGTTGTCAAATTACGTCATTATTATGATATGAGCTTTAAAGAAATTTCGGATTTCACAAACGTAAGCATAAATACAGCATTGGGTAGAATGCGTTATGCTCTTATTAACCTCAGAAAAATGGCCGAGGAAAGTGGTGTAAGTTTAGAGATGTGAATAAATGTTAAATTAAATGCAATATTTTTATCTGGTTAACGTTTAATAAATGTTGAACAATAAATTAAATTGCATATGGCAAAAGGTTACTCTAAACAAACTTCATTTAATCGTTACAAAAAAGAGATTGAATCGCTTGGCGTGTATTTTGAGCCAAGTGAAGAATCAGTTCAGTTCGTTTTAAACTACTCTAAAAGTTTAAGCGTAAAAACCAGCGAAAAAGTTGGTACTTTGTTTTTAAGTTTGAATTAAAAAAAGGCTGGATTATCCAGCCTTTTTTTCTAATTTTCATTCAGAAAACAAAAGTTGTGCTTTTTCGTATAATTTTTCTAGTAACCGCTAAAAGCCATGAGTAAATTGAAGTTGTCGTCTATCTTGGTAGTGCTTTCAATTTTTTTAACCTCCTTTTTATTAGAAGGTAGTGTTCCTGCCCCTCAAAGTCTTGTTGTTACTTTAACAGGTTATCGTAATCAAGATAATGCTTTAAAGTGTAAGTTATACTATATGATGACTTTACCCAAAGATGCTTCGGTTATTAAGAATATACACCTTACCCTTGAAAAGCTGGTTGGAGACAATGAGACGGTCAAAATTTCAGAAATAATAGTCCCTTTTGATTGGGCAAAGGCTCAAAAAGTTGAAGGTGTTGTTAGTTTTTACACGACTCGCAATCTTTTATACATAGGTATTGGCGAGTACGATTTTTTGAGTCGATATCAATGCAAAGCAGCATTTATGAATGCCTCGGGTGAAAAGAGCTCTTATGCAGTTTATAAAAAATAGTAGAAATACAATACTGCAATTTGTTTTTCGTTTTTGATTTACAGCTTTAATATTCGAGAACATGTTGAGATTTACAGGAACCTTCCTAGGAATAGCATTCGCTGTTTCTGGATTAGCGAATAATGGTTTGCAGTCCTTTAAAGTAATTTTTCCAACTGGGGTTACAAAATTAACTCGGTCGGTAATGAAACAGGCTTCAGACATTTACAATAAATTACCAGAGAGAAATTTCACGAGAATTAAACTTATTGGTGAATCAGAGGAGAATCAAGCTAAAGTTTTGAGCGTCCAGCTTGCTAAGAAAAGAGCATATTCAGTAAGAGAATTCTTTATTGGTATAGGTTGCACTGAAAAAAATGTCAAGTTGGATATGACTGGTATGCCTGTTGTAATTCTTTTCAAACCAAAAGCACGATATTCAATTAGTGGGAAAATTAATTTAGACAAAATTGAGCAACAATGTTTTAATATCGATCCGTCCCAAAAAACATTTTTCAAAACTAAAGGAGGTAATATTTTCGTTTTTCAACCCAACTCGTTTGAAACTGAGTATGGTATGCCTGTTGCAAAAAACATTAATATATGTGTCTGGGAGTTTTATAAAAAAACAGATATGATTGCTTGTCAGTTGTCCTCGTGTGGGGAGAATCAAGTCCTTGAAACCGCCAGTACATTTTATATTCAAGTTTTTAAAGGAGATGAAAAAGTTCAATTGAAAAAAAATAAAAATTATAAAATCTATCTGAATAGAGATTCTGACGTAAATGGATTTAAGGCTTATTACGGGCAAGTTAAAGATGGAAATGTTTTTTGGGTTGAGGATAAAAAATCATATGCTTACATAAGTATGTTTGACGAAGGCGATTTAAAGAATAAAATTGATAAAAAGTCCAATTCATTTGTAGTTCGTCCTAATCAAGACAAAGACGAAAATAAATTGGATAAGAAGCTTTTGTTAAAGGGGAAAAAAATTGGGTGGATAAATTGTGATAGAGTTATACATGTTGATAAGCCTAGTGATTTGGAAGTTGTTCTTGAGAATGTAAGCGATGAATTTAGTGTTCGTTTAGTTTTAAGTAAAAAAAAATGCAATTATACCGGGAATGGTTAATTCGAACTCTATAAATCACTATAAATTTTCAAAAGTTCCATCGGGTGAGTCGGGATATGTTTTAGCCTACAAAGAAAGTGGATCTGGTTATTCACTCGCTTATTCTCAAGTAACTATTGGTTTTATAAAGTCGATAAATTTAAAACCAGAGTATAAAACTAAGGAGGAGTTTGAAAAATTAATAGATTCCTTTTTAAATTAGTTAAAAACTCCATGAACGAAAAGTTAGCTCAGTTTGAAAGGTTATTAAAAATAATGGACGACTTAAGGGAAAAGTGTCCTTGGGATAAAAAGCAAACTATTGAATCCCTCCGTCATTTAACTATAGAGGAAACATATGAACTATGTGATGCTATTATAAATGATGATTTAAATGAGTTAAAGGGAGAAATAGGAGATTTGATGTTGCATATGGTCTTTTATTCAAAAATAGCTAGCGAAAGAAACGCTTTTGATATTGAAGATGTACTCAGAAATGTTTGTGACAAATTAATACATAGGCACCCTCATATATATGGTGATGTTCAGGCTGAAACAGAGGAAGAAGTTAAAGCAAATTGGGAGAAATTAAAGCTAGAAGAAGGAAATCAATCATCGGAGAAAAAATCTGTTTTGAAAGGTGTGCCTAAAAGCATGCCCTCTCTCGTTAAAGCAGTTCGTATTCAGGATAAAGTAAAAGGAGTTGGATTTGACTGGGACAACAAAGAGCAGGTTTGGGAGAAAGTTGAAGAAGAAATTAATGAATTTAAAAGCGAAGTTGACGCTGCAAATCATCAAAATATGGAACAAGAGTTTGGTGATTTAATATTTTCACTGGTTAATTATGCTCGATTTATCGGAATAAATCCAGAAGATGCCCTTGAAAAAACGAACAAAAAGTTTGTTAATCGATTCAAAAAAATGGAATCAGCAATTAATAATGAAGGAAAAGAATTAAAAGCAATGAATTTAGATGAAATGAATCAATATTGGGAAGCAGCAAAAAATGCTTAAAAAAATCTAAGCACAGTTCTTTTACAGTTTGATCGAACAAGATATGCTAAATCATAATTGAATTCCAGATAAACCAAACCACTTATTGGGTTGGTTGGCTTATAAGAATCGAATTCAAATCCTGATTCATAAACATCCATTTCTCCATTGTTGATTGGGTAATAATTTTTTGAATTTTTTCCTCCTGCAGAGGATAAAATATCTTGAAACCCGTAATGCAGTCTCAAACCAAAAACTAAGTATGCATTATCTCCGCCCACTATAAAGCTTCCAAATCCAAAAACAGCTCCAAAATTTGTCGCTTCAAAATAGTCTTTTCTGTCGATAGGATTATTACTTAATGTTTCAGTCACACCTCTTATAAAACTAATTTGAGGACCGATTTCAAGATAACTTCCGTTGTCGCTATTGTGTCTAAACAAAAGAGGCATATCGAAAGAGTTATATGTAATGTTTTTCTCCCATTTCCCCATCGATTGAGAGGGCTCGAATAAATATTTTTGGTTTGAAGATTTTGCTATAAAATCAAGTGTTACCTGATAGTTAATGTTAAAATTTAAACCCAGTTTACCACCGTAAGCGTATCCTGTTGAAATTAAAGGTTCAACTCTGGATTCATTCCAAACATTAGAATTAATCAAATTGGTAATCCCATATCCTCCTTTGATTCCACAATCAACCCAGGCCTGTGAAAAAGAATTTATTGAAATGGTAAATATAAAAGTTAGGAAAAGTAAAAATCTCATATTTTTGGATATCTTTAAAGGTGTTAAAAATAAACAAATTATTTAGTTAATATGGGTCAATTAGAAAGTAAAGTAGCTTTAGTAACAGGAGCTTCTAGAGGTATTGGCAAATCAATAGCTCTTAAATTTGCCTCGGAGGGAGCAAATGTGGCTTTCACGTACTCAAGGGAGAACAATCAAATTGAGGAGGTTGTTAAAGAACTTGAAGGATATGGTATTAAAGCAAAAGCTTACAGAAGTAATGCAGCAGATTTTTCAGAATGCGAACAACTTATCAAAGACATTACAAATGATTTTGGTAGTCTTGAAGTGATTGTAAATAATGCAGGAATCACAAAAGATAATTTGTTGATGAGAATGTCTGAGGAAGATTTTGACAAAGTTATTTCTGTCAATTTAAAATCTGTATTTAATACTACAAAATCTGCGTTAAGAGGATTTTTAAAGTCAAGAAAAGGTTCAATTATAAATATAAGTTCTGTAGTTGGAGTTAATGGAAATCCCGGTCAATCTAATTATTCTGCTTCTAAGGCGGGTATACATGGGTTTACAAAATCTATGGCCAAAGAATTGGGTTCGAGAAACATTCGTGTGAATGCAATTGCTCCTGGTTTTATAGCTACTGAAATGACCGAGGTTCTTGGGGAGGATGTGATTGAAAATTGGACAAAAGGAATTCCTTTAAAACGAGCGGGGAATCCTGAGGATGTTGCAAATTTATGTGTTTTTCTTGCTTCTGATAATAGTTCATATATTACAGGTCAAGTTATAAATGTATGTGGAGGAATGTCTACATGATATAAAAATTAAAAGTGAGTATTAAAGTTTCCAGTATAGCCATATTAGTTAGCTTTTTTGTGGCATTATTGGTTTCGGTTTTATTTTACTTTAAAGACAAATCATTAAAAGAAACGGCGAGTTGGTTGAGGTATTTTCTCACTACTTGCCGTTTTTTGATTGTATTTGTTGTCGTTTTTTTGATGTTTAGTCCAATTTTTGTTCAGACGAAAAAGGAAAATAAAAAGCCCATTCTTCCAATACTAATTGACAATACAAAGTCAATACAACTTTCCGACACAACCTTTAAAACTGATGTTTTTGATTTTATTGAGGCTGTTTCCGAAGAAATTAATGTAGCGGAGGTAAAACTCTTGCCCTTTTCAAATAAGATTGAATTGGATTTTGATTTAACTTTTGATAAACAGGGAACCAATATACCATCCGTTATAGATGAACTTGATGAAAATTTTCCAAATGATAATATTGGTGGTGCACTCTTAATTTCTGATGGAATTAATACCGAAGGTGAGCAGGTTTACATTAATGATAAATATCCAATTTACACAATTGGTGTAGGAGATTCGGTAAAAGAGCCTGATGCTAAAGTTAAAAACTTGTATTTCAACAATATTGTTTTTGTTGGTAATACTTTTACAACTGAGATTCAACTGCAGTTTGAAAATTTAAAAGGTATTCCACAAAAAATTCGTGTTGCCTTTGATAACGAAGAAGTTCGAGTGATAAAATATACTCCGGAGCGGAACTATGATTTTTACAAAGTAAAAATACAAGTAAATGCAAAAGAATCTGGTGTTTTTCCTCTCGAAGTATTCGTTGGTAATAATGCCAATGAAAAATTTTTGAAGAACAATCAGTTAAAACGATTCATAACAGTTAAAAGTAAAAAATTAAAAATATTAGTAGTTTCAGATGAGCCACATCCTGATGTTAGAGCAGTGAAAAATTCATTTTGGGGAGTGGATCATATTGATCTATCGGAGACTATATTTTCTAAAGACATATCCTTAGATTTATTTAATGCCGTAATTTTTATTGGAAATTCTAATGTCAAGAATAAGAAGCGTTGGTTCAATAAGGTTAAATCTGAAGGAAAGGGTTTTGTTTGGTTTACAGGGACTCAAAATTCTTTCAATAATCAATTTTTTAAATTCATGAGATTGGATAAATCAAATGATAAAGTTCAAATGAAATCAAACTCCTCCTTTTCTCTTTTTAAATTGGATTCCGAAATAAAGGAATCTTTTGAAAATTCAGTACCCATTAGTGTCCCGTTCGGTCAATGGAAATTTTCGGGAGATAATCAAGCATTAATGCTTCAAAAAATAAACAACATAGAAACGGGTTACCCTCAAATCATATTTTCAAATTTAGATGCAATAAATTATTCTGTATTTGTAGGTTCGGGTTACTGGAGAACCTCTCTGAGAAATCCTGCTGCTTTTAATGAACTCATTAGGAAAACTGTAAATTATGTCTCTACTCAGTCTGATAATTCTCAATTCCGAGTTAATTTACGTTCTGAATTTACAGATGCAGAAGAAGTTATTATTAATGCAGAATATTATAATGAAATTGGAGATTTGGATAATTCAGGAAGTATACTCGTGGAGTTGATGCAAAATGATACAACTATTTTAAAATCAGAATTACAAAGGACTAGAGATAAATATCGACAAAACATTGGAGCTGTTAAGCCCGGAATATATAAAGTGAAATCAACCTATAAAAAAGGTAAAAAAGAAATTGAAAAGGAAAATAATTTTTTTGTGAATGAGCTTACGGTTGAGGCAGAGAACCTATCAATGAACTATCATTTTTTATCCGAATTATCTAAAAGTTCCGATGGCGCATATTTTGATTGGAAAGAAAGAGGTTCAGCCATTAAGTCATTAAATTCATCGAAAATATTTAAAACGATCAGTTATTTTGAATTAATATCAGACTTACTACTTAAGTTCAAATGGATATTTTACGTACTTGTATTGTTGGTAATTGTTGAATGGATTTTGAGAAAATGGCAAGGAGTAATATGAAAATAGGTATAATTTGTTATCCAACTTTTGGTGGTAGTGGTGTTATTGCAACGGAACTAGGAACAGCTTTAGCTAAAATTGGGCATGAAGTTCACTTTATTACTTCCAGTCAACCCGTAAAATTAAATGTTTTTGAAAAGAATATTTTTTTTCATGAAGTCGTATTAAATCCTTACCCTTTATTTCAACATCAACCTTTTGAAGTTGCCCTAACCAGTAAAATTGTCGAAGTTGTAAAGTATGAGAATTTAGATTTACTTCATGTTCATTATGCTATACCTCACGCATCTGCGGCATATCTAGCAAAACAAATTTTAAAAAAACAAGGAATTCATATTCCATATATGACCACTTTACATGGTACCGATATTACTCTTGTTGGGAAGGAACCTGAATTTGAGCCAACTATCTCTTTCGCAATTAATCAATCAGACATTGTGACTTCTGTATCAAGAAGTCTTAAAGAAGAAACATATCGACATTTTAAAGTTGCAAAAGAGATAAGAGTAATTCCCAATTTTGTTTGTATTTCAAAATTTAATAAAGAACAAGATAAGTGTAAAAAAGATTTGTTTGCTCCAAGTGGTGAGAAGGTCTTAATGCACATCTCTAATTTCAGAAAAGTTAAGAGAATACAGGATGTTATAAAAATTCATTCCATTGTGAATGCGAAAATACCTACCCGTTTAATTTTAATAGGAGATGGTCCAGAGCGTTCAAGTATGGAACGTTTGGCAAGAGAAGAAGGAGTTGAAGACTCAACTTATTTTTTAGGTAAAATAAAAGAAACGGAAAAAGCACTATGTTTAGCGGATGTTTATTTAATGACCAGTGAAACAGAAAGTTTTGGTGTTTCAGCATTAGAAGCTCTGGCTTCAGGAGTTCCCGTGATTTCCTCGAATACGGGAGGTATTCCAGAAGTCAATACCCATAATACTACAGGTTTTTTGAGTAAAGTTGGAGACGTTGAAGATATGGCAAAAAATCTATCAAATTTACTAACAGATAATGAGCTTTACACTAAGTTTTCACTGAATGCATTAGAGAAAGCAAAACAGTTTGATATTTCCAATGTTTTACCAATTTATGAAAACCTCTACGACGAGTTGCTTTCAAAGCTTTAATCTATAAACTTAAATTATTACTTTTGCTCTTTAATTTAATCGAATGCAAACCGAATTGATTTCTATTGTTGCGCCCATTTTAAAAAAGGCTGGTGATAAGATTATAGAAATATACAACAGTGATGAGTTTAATGTGGTAGACCTTAAGGAGGATGATTCACCTTTAACACTAGCTGATGTAGCCTCCAATAATGAAATAATTAAAGGCTTAAAGGATAATTTTGATTTTCCTATAATTTCGGAGGAGTTAGAAAATGCCGCATATGAATCTAGAAAAGATTTTAAAACATTTTGGTGTGTTGACCCACTAGATGGCACCAAAGAATTTATAAATAGAAATGGAGAATTTACAGTCAACATTGCTTTGATTGAAAATGGGTTGCCTGTTTTTGGTGGGATTTATGTTCCAGTTAAAGATGTGTATTACTTCGGAGTAGAAGGAAAAGGGGCTTTTAAGAGAGAGGGTAAAGGAGAGCTTGAAAAGTTACATGTAAATCAAAATTCAGGAGATTGGATTGCAGTAGGTAGTAAATCCCATGCAAATCCGATTGAAAAGGAATTTTATCAAAGGATAGGAGTTAAGGACTCATTTTCAGTAGGTTCATCCCTTAAATTTTGTATGGTAGCAGAAGGAAGTGCTGATTTTTATTATAGATCTGGACCAACTATGGAATGGGATATTGCTGCCGGACATGCGATTTTAAGAGCTGCAGGAGGAGAGGTATTCAAGGATATCGACTGTAAAGAAGTGTTTACTTATAATAAGCAGAATTTATTGAATGGTCCCTTTTTAGCAACAAGTACAACTAAATTAAAATAAAGTGCAAGAGAATATATTTCCAATAAAACATACACTACTTCAGCAATCCGATAAAGAAAAGTTGAATGGTCATAAGGGTATTGTTCTTTGGATGTTTGGACTATCTGGATCAGGAAAAACAACTATTGCAAGAGCATTGGAAAATGAACTCTATTCAAAGGGTATTCATACAAAATTACTGGATGGAGATAATCTCAGAGCTGGGATTACAAACAACCTTACCTTCTCTTTAGAGGACAGGGTCGAAAATATAAGAAGGGCATCAGAAGTGAGTAAACTTTTTATGGAAAACGGATGTGTAGTTATCTGCTCATTAGTCAGTCCAACTAAGGATATTAGAAATCAAGCAAAAAAAATAATTGGTAAAGGATTCAAAGAAGTGTACGTAAATGCTCCTTTTGATGTTTGTGCAGAGAGAGATGTTAAAGGCTTGTATAAAAAAGCTCTTGCTGGAGAAATAAAAAACTTCACAGGTTTAGACTCACCTTTTGAAGGTTCTGAAAACCCTTTTGTCGAGTTAAAAACAGATGAAAAGGATTTGGAAACATGTAAAAACGAGTTATTAGAATTAGTATTAAAAGAAATACAACTATAGTTATGTCATATACACTAAGTCATTTAGAACAATTGGAATCGGAAGCGATTCATATTTTTAGAGAGGTTGCTGAGCAATTTGAGAATCCAGTATTACTGTTTTCGGGAGGGAAGGACTCAATAACTATGGTTCATTTAGCTTATAAGGCCTTTTATCCTGCAAAAATACCGTTTCCATTTTTGCATGTAGATACGGGGCATAATTTTCCGGAAGCTCTTGATTTTAGAGATAATTTGGTGAAAAAGTACAATGTTCGACTCGATGTTGGTTTAGTACAAGATTCTATAAACAGAGGGACTGCAGTAGAAGAGAAGGCCGTGAACCCATCAAGAAATCAACTGCAATCAATTACTCTTCTTGAGAAATTAGAAGAGGGAGAATATGATGCCGCTTTTGGAGGTGGTCGTAGAGATGAAGAGAAGGCGAGAGCTAAAGAACGTTTCTTTTCTCACAGAAACGATTTTGGAGAATGGGATCCAAAAAACCAAAGACCAGAGCTTTGGAACTTATATAATGGTAAAAAGGCTATGGGGGAATCCTTTCGCGTTTTTCCAATTTCAAACTGGACGGAAATGGATGTTTGGCAATACATAAAAAAAGAAAATATAGAATTACCATCAATATATTTTGCTCACAAAAGAAATATTGTAGACCGTAAAGGTGTATTGATTGCTGAATCCCCATACAACACTTTATTAGAAGGAGAAAAGTATGAAGAACGATTGATTCGTTATAGAACTTTGGGGTGTATGACGATTACAGGGGCAATTGAAAGTGATGCGGATGATTTGGATAAAGTAATTCAAGAAGTAGCTTCTGCTCGACAAACTGAGCGAGGTAATAGGGCTGATGATAAGGTATCAGAGGCCGCAATGGAAGAAAGAAAGAAACAAGGTTATTTCTAAAGAAAAACAGAAATGGATACACAAGGATATTTAGATATGGATCTGCTTAGATTTACTACAGCAGGTAGCGTCGATGACGGTAAATCTACATTAATTGGGCGATTGATGTACGACTCAAAATCAATTTTTGAAGATCAGCTTGAAGCAATTGAAGCATCTTCAGAAAGAAGAGGAGATGAACAAGTAAATTTAGCTTTGTTAACCGATGGCTTAAAGGCAGAGCGAGAGGCTGGAATTACTATTGATGTCGCTTATCGTTATTTTGCGACACCAAAAAGAAAGTTTATAATAGCCGATACACCAGGTCATATAGAGTATACTCGAAATATGGTTACAGGAGCATCAACGGCCAATTTGGCTATCATATTAATTGATGCACGGAATGGGGTCATCGAACAAACGTGTCGTCATTCGTTTATTGCTAGTCTTTTAGGAATTAAACACATTGTTGTATGCGTTAATAAAATGGATTTAGTCGATTTTTCCCAAGAACAATTCGAGAAAATAAAGAAACAATATCAAGAGTTTTCCTCCAAATTAAACGTTACGGATATTCAATACATTCCTATTTCTGCCCTCAAGGGTGATAATGTTGTTGAACAATCTAAAAATACTTCTTGGTATAAAGGGAAAACTTTACTGAAAACTTTGGAAACAGTTGAGATAAATGCGGATATTAATTTTGATGATGCCAGATTTCCGGTTCAAAGAGTAATTCGTCCCCAGTCCGAAAAATTTCATGATTTTAGAGGTTTTGCAGGTAAAGTAGAGGGGGGGGTCTTTAAAGTAGGTGATTCCATTACTGCATTACCTTCAGGAACCGTATCTAAAATTAAAAAAATATATCTAGGAGATAGTGAAGTAAAAGAGATTTATCCTCCGATGAGTGCAACACTGACACTTGAGGATGAAATAGACATTACAAGAGGAGATTTAATTTCAAAGACGGATAATCAACCAGAGGTAGTAAAAGAATTAGACGTAATGCTTTGTTGGATGAACGATAAACCCTTAACTCCAAGAGGTAAGTACACAATTCGTCATACGGCAAATGAAACGATGGGTATGGTTTTGGGTGTTGATTACAAAGTTGATATTAATACATTGAATAAAAGTGATGATGATTCTCCAGTATCGAAAAATGATATATGCAGAGCTAAAATAAAAGTCTCTAAACCATTGATGATTGATTCATACTCTAAAAATAGAGGTACAGGTTCGATAATCATTGTAGATAATGGAACCAACGAGACTGTTGGTGCAGGAATGGTCGTTTAGCCTAAAAAATTAAATTTTACACTTTATAAAAGAGGGATTATGTCCCTCTTTTTTTTGCGCTATTTTTCTTAATTACAGATAAATTTAAAGGGTTGACATATAGGTTGTTACGTTGTTTTTTATAAAAAAAACAAAAAAAAATGTTGAAACATTTGGATATTAAAATAGGTTTAATGTACCTTTGCCCTCCCGTTTTTTGGGAGTAGTTCTTAAACGTTTTGTAAGTACATTCAGATAAAGTCAAAATTTGTTGTTCAAATTTTTGTAGTAATACCAAATGAGTCTTATCTTTGTGCTCCCGTTTTAGAAAGCGAGAAAAAAAGAGATATCGTCATGTATTAAATATGTGACAAGAAGATATAAAGTTCTTTGAAAGATTGAAAATAGAAGCAGCGTTTACTTATAAGTGAGAACTTATGGTAACAATAAGTCAGACAAAATTTAAAATTTCTTTTACAACGAAGAGTTTGATCCTGGCTCAGGATGAACGCTAGCGGGAGGCTTAACACATGCAAGTC
>PBEC01000024.1 GCA_002717515.1 Flavobacteriales bacterium | reverse complement strand
TTAGGTTCAGTTTGGGCACCACAAAATGTTAAAAAAATTAGAGCCTCAGGAGTTGAGTCAACCCTGAAGACTAAAAGAAACTTTGGCGAAATTAATTCTGTTTTCTCGAACACTAGCTCCTATACTAGTACTATAGTTTTAGAGAGTGACATTGAAGACGATGCAGCCATTGGTAATCAAGTCGTGAATGTACCTTTTTTTAACACAAATAATAAGTTTAGTTTTCATTGGAAATTGTGGAGAGTAGAGTACCTGTTAAGCTACCGAGGTAAAAGATATATCTCTTTTGATAACAATGAAGATACTGCGCTTCCAGCTTACTGGCTATCCTCTTTAGGCGTAACAAAAAACAAAAAGCTAAAAAATATAGATTTGGCAATTTATGCAAGGATTAACAACCTATTTAACAAAGCCTACGAGGTGATTGGTAACACTCCAATGCCCGGTAGATCCTATTATTTATCATGCAAAATTCAATTTAAAAACAAACCATTATGAAAAAAAAAAACAAATATTTATTTTGTGAAAACAAACAAAACCACTGCAATAGAATATGCAATAAGATAATATCAGAAATCTAAAAATTCAAATTCATTAACAATCATACATACTATTTAAAAATACTAACAATTAATACAATCAATTATGAAAAAAATTTACACTTTAGTCGTTACACTAGCAGCATTTATAACTCAGGCGCAGACCAATTTCGAAAATATTTCCTTGTCAACTTATTTTGATGGTTCTGATTTATCGGGAACAGATGATGGATCAGGAAATTATACTTCCGAATATATGGAAGGTGATTTATCATTTAGTACCACCTGGAACAATTCTTGGTCATATTGGTCTGGTGGCTGGGCATTCTCAAATCTTATTGACTCAACATTAGAAGTCGCATCTCAAACCTATCATAGTTTTTCAACAGGAGTATATTCTGGAGATAACTTTGCTATAGGGAAATCCGGTTCAGAAATTATTGTTAATGGTGTTGCAAATTTTAGTACTATTCAAGTTTGTAATACATCATACGCAGCTCATTCTATGACAAATGGAGATGCTTTTGGAAAACAATTTACAGGAGAAGATTGGTTTAAATTAACAATAGAGGGATATAATGGTTCTACGTCAACGGGAACAGTATCCGTTTTTTTAGCGGATTCGTCCAATTCAACACCAACAATTTTAGATACTTGGAAAGAAGTAGACCTCTCTTCTCTAGGAGCTGTTACAAAACTAACTTTTGACTTAACTTCTTCTGATGTAGGGGATTGGGGAATGAATACTCCTGATTTTTTTGCTTTGGATAATGTTATGTTTGACATCACAACAAATACTAAAGAAATTACTAAAACAAATTTAACGTTGTATCCTAATCCAGCTGGTTCAGTAATTAATATTCCAGTAGGAATTGAGCGTTTAGATGTTTATTCAACTAAAGGAGATATAGTTTTATCGCAATTAAACCCAGTAAATTCAGTTGATATCTCTTCGTTAACAACGGGTGTTTATTTGGTTAAAGCGATTAACAATACGGGAATTTCAACAACAATGTTAACGATAAAATGAAAAAGCTAATATTGGTTTTAGCCTCTTTGAATGCATTTGCAGGTGGTCCTTTCAGTCCACCTGCTTCCGTAACTGGTACAACTGCCATCTCAAAAGATTCTCCTATGATTACTTCCTGGGCAGTAAATGGATACGTAGAGTTTTCAGGTTATTTAAACATTGAAAATAAACAGTTGGGTTTTGTTTCATTTGGTGATATCGAAAACACTTTTGGGTATTCTAATGGTTCAACATGGAGCTTGGGTGATTCGGGAGTGGTTGTTCTTGAATTTTCTGAGTACATTTCAGATAATGAAGGTTTTGATTTTGCTGTTTTTGAAAATTCTTTTTCTGAAACATTTTTGGAATTGGCGTTTGTCGAGGTAAGTTCGGATGGAATAAACTTTTTTCGTTTCCCTTCAACTTCTCTAACCGACAGCTCCTCTAATGTTGGCACATTTGGAAATTTAGATGCTACGAATTTGAACAACCTTGCAGGTAAATATTCTGGTGGTTACGGAACACCTTTCGATTTAGCAGAGCTACCTGATACATCTCTTTTAAATAAGCAGGCTGTTCAATATGTTAAGATTATTGATGTAATTGGCACAAACTCCGTTTACGGTTCATTCGACTCAAATGGGAATAAAATAATAGACCCTTTTCCAACTCCATTCAACAGTGGAGGTTTTGATTTGGAGGCAGTAGCAGTTCTAGGGAGTGGAACTTCTATGAATGATTTAGTTTTAAATAATTTAATACCTCACCCAAACCCTACGTCATCTACTTTAAATATAAACTTAGAAGGTGTGAAAGTCTTATATGATCTTTCTGGTCAGCAGTTATTGTGTACAAAGGATAGTTCCATTGATATTTCAAACTTTCCGAAAGGCACCTACTTTATTTGCTGTCAGTCACTAAAATTTAAAATCATAAAAATTTAGTTTTCAATAAATTTCAAATGAAGAAAAATTTTTTTTCGATACTGTGTGTGTTATTTGTGTTTTCATCGTGCCAAAAAGAAATAAAAAACAACTCAAAACCACACGATAATTATACTGAGTGCGGAGGAATACCTTTTGATTTTTCGACAGGCGCATTAGTTATAAATGAAGGTTCGTTTCAAGGTTCAGGAAAAGTTTTTCATTATAACTTGGTTACAAACACTATTTCTAAAAATTTATATTTAAATGCAAATTGTGATGTTCCTGCGGGAATGTTCTTACAGTCGGCTGCGATTCGCCAAAACAGAGTTTATATTGTTGCTAATGGTTCTGGAGAAATTCAAGTTGTCGATCGAAATACTTTTGAATATAAAAAATCGATACAACTTTCATATCCCAGGTATATGGCATTTGAACAATCAAGAGGGTTTATAACCAATGGCACAATAAATGGCTATGTTTATGTTTTAGATGAACATGATGAAATGATAGATAGTATATCCGTTGCTTCCGGACCAAATCCAATAATTGCTTCAAATGGTAAGATTTTAGTTGGGAGTTTAGGATCTTGGGACAATACTTTGTTTTCAACCATTACGGATTCTACCGTAACAATAATAAATCCCTCAGATTTATCTAAAAAGGAACTGTTAGCGTGGTCGAAACCAACCGATTTTGTTGAAGATAAAAACGGTAAGGTATGGGTTGGTTGTTCAGGTAATGGACAATATGATTATGGAAATGATAAGCCCCCTGCTTTTGTGAAAATTGATGTTTTAAATGAAATAGTAGAGGATACCATAATAGTTGGAGAAGCAGGGAATTCCATTTCAAAAATTGCGATCAATCCAGAAAAAGATATTATATATTATTACAAGAGTGATGGTGTTTATCGTTTGGGGATAAACGGTGAATATAAAAATGAAGATGTTTTTATTCCTACCACAGGCTTATATGGAATTGAAGTGGATCCAAAATCAGGGGATGTTTTTGTTTTTGATGCGGTTGATTATTCTTCTGCAGGAAGGGTAAGGAGATACGATTCGTCAGGAAATCAAGTGGCATCTGTTGAAGTGGGTGTTGCCCCTAATGGAGCTATTTTTTATTAAAATTATAGTACAGTAAAAAAAGGCTAACTCAAAGAGTTAGCCTTTTTTATAATATATTATCAATTGAATTAATTTTGAATCTATTAATCCAGCTAATTTTCAAAAATAAGAGTTGATTTTAGCTCTACTTCTTCTTCACTTCTGTTTTTAATCCCACAATCATAGGCAGCTTGTCTAAATTCGTTCCTAAGGTTTACCTGCTGCTTTACAACCTCCATTTTTTCGTTGTATTCTTTTCTTGCTTTTTCCATTCTCTCTTTCTGGGCTTGAAGTTCAGCTTCTCGTTTTTTCTTGGCTTTAATTCGCTCAGCCTTTCGTTTTTTCTCTATTTCTATTCTTTTAACAATAAGCTTTTCTTCCTTTTTAATTCGCTGAACAACATCCTGTTGTATTCCATATGAACGTAAAGTTGATCGAATTTCATAAATAGGAGTTTGTGAAGGTGAAAGACTAATGTTGTCCGTTTTATAAGGGTTATAAACTTTAAAATCCCAATAAAAAGTCTCTCCCTTTTTGGCTAAAGACATAGCGTATGTTTTTGTCATGTCTTTGCTGAATTTTGGAAATCGAGCAATGAAATTTTCTTCTGCCTTATTTAATGGCGTTAATGTATTTATTGTATTTAAATACTGGTAAACTTCCTGAGTTGATTCTCCAATTTTTGCAACTTCAATAGCTACATTTTTACTATTTTTTTTAATTGTTTTCAGGTACGCATCAATATTGGTCCAACCAAAACTTGCCCATCCAAATACGTAATTGTTTCCACTACTGCTTAGTGGACGAAAAACATTTGCTCTGCTTATTTTTGATGGTTTTCTCTGGTAAACAACTCCTTTTTCGACAACTTCTTTCAAATATACTTCTCGAATTGATTTGATTTTCTCCGACTTAAGATTTGAATACATGTCCAACAATACCTTTTGTTTTTTTTCATTGATTTTGTTTTGGTTATCAAAGTATGATTTCCAGTTTTTTTTGTGTGAAACAGAGAACGTGGTATTTGTTAGTTGTTCATTGTAAAAATCAACAAATAATGCGCGTTGACTGGAGTCGATTTGTTCACTTACTTTTTTATCAGACTTCCACAAATCGTCGTTTAAACCATTGATGTAAATTTGCAACATATCTTCACCATTAGAGGCAGAGTGGAGGCCATTTAAGCGTTGTTCAAATTCCCTAGTTGCCAGGTATGTGTTTTTAAAATCCTCTTCTAAAATGGTTTGTATAGATGTTGAGTTGACGCCGCATTTAAAATCATACTCAGTTTGTTTTTTAATATTTAGAGAACCATCTTTTGTTTTAACACTTGCTGATTTTGATTGAACGCTATCTTCTAAGGGTTCTGCAATGACATCTTTCTTTGAAAAAATGGGCTTAATTAACTTTTCAATTTGGTTTGGATGTCTTAGTCTTCGATTCTTAAAAGTTTCCATAGAAGTCATACGCTCATGTTTTCTGTCCAAAGTATAGTAAACACTATCTGCAAGATATTTATCAAAAGCTCTTTTAGTAAGTTGTTCCCCTTTAGCTTTAAACGCATTTTCGTATTTTTTTGGTAGGAAATTTAACGTCTTTTGATCTACAGGTATCAAATATTTTTTCATGGGTTTAGGGTCTATCCAATCCATTTTTCCATTTGTTATTTTTCCAGTGAACAGTTGCATTTCGGGATCAATTTCATCCGTAGGTACACTGATAATCATCTCTTTACCATCCTTGATTTTTATCTCTTTTTTATCCTGGAAAGCTTTAATCGAAAACATTCCACCACTTTTGAGATTTTTCTTTCCGCTCATTGTGGTAAGATTGTACATTACCATTTTATCCAGATCAAGCGCCTCAATTAACTCAACAACAACGGGTCCAGTTGCAATATTCCCGTTTTTGTCAACCAGTGAATTAGAAGGGATTGAAATTACCATTCCATTTTCACCTTCAATTATTCCTCCTTTAGATGCATCCAGTTGAAAGACTTGAATTTCTGGTTCAATCCAGGTTTTTAATTCATTTGTCTTTGTTTTTTTTACTTTGATGACTTCTTTTTTATCCTTTGATTTACTTTTTGTTTTAGAAGGAATAATTGATTTTTTTTCCAAACTTTCAGAATCATTCGTGAGTTTTTTTTCTGAAAAAGTTGAAGGAGTAGAGATGACCTCTTTCTTATCAATTTTTGGAGTTGATGGTTCAATCTCATTTAATTCACTACCTAAAGCAAAATAAGATAAAATTCCTATCGCTAATATTAACAGGGTTCCCCCAAAGAAATAACCGTTTTTTCCTCCTTTTTTACTCTTTTTAATTTCTTTTTTGTATTCGCTTCTTTTGATAGCTTTTATAATCAACTTTTGATTTTCAACTTTCGCGGCAAAATCAGGATTTTGCTGGATTAGCTCTTCGGTCTTATTAAGTTGATCACCGTCTAATTCATTATTTATGTAGGCATCTATTAATGCCAATTCTTCCAATTCTTTTCTCATGACTTAAGCTTTTTTTAGTTGTTGACTTACCACTTTGTTTAACTGCTCCATACATTTGTATTTCTGTGTTTTAGCTGAGTTAACACTCTTAAAGTCAAGTGATTTTGCAATCTCAGCCATTCGCTCCTTTTTGAAATAAAAAAGCGTAAACAGTTCTTTACATTTTGATGTAATCAACCCTAAAGCTTTCTCTATGAGTTGTATTTTTTCTTCTTTTTCTGAATCATATTCTAAACTATCATGTGTTAAAATCATTGTGTTTTCCCATTCCAGGCTAACGGATTTTTTCTTTTTTCGCAATTCATTCATCCATAAAAATCGATTGATGCCGTACAAAAAGCTAGACAGTTTAGAGGTTAGTTGAAAATTATCCTCTTGCACCTTTTCAATTAATAATAGCAGAGCGTCATTAAACACTTCTTCAGCGTCTTGTCGAGATCCTCCAGATGAGCAAATATTTGCTTTAATTTTAGGGAATTCTTTGTAAAGTTCTTTGATGGCCTTTCCTCTGGTTTTAGAACTTTGTAAGGCAGTAATTAAATCGTAATCATTCATGTTTTTATTCATTAATGTCGAATTTAAAAAAAGGTAACCCTATTTTAAGTAAATTTAAATTTGAGCTTTTATAACGGGTAAGTACAGGACTATATTTTCCCGGTGAGTTTATAAACTGTATAGCCTGCAACTTCATGTAATAAATGGGACCACCCATTAAAGGCCGACATGTTCGGAATAAAGCAATGTTGGAATTCGAATTTTCTTGGTCCAGAATGACGGTTGGAGCATAAATAATCGACTTTTATACCTTGTTTTTCAAAACAAGCAATACTTCTTCTCATGTGTCCAGAAGAAGTTATTAAAAGAATCTTTTTCTCTTTTAAATCAATATGTTTTTTCTTTAGAACTTCTACTGTGTATTTTGCGTTTTCAAAGGTGTTTCTGGATTCGGATTCAAATGTGAAATTATCGATATTCCATCCGATGGATAATAAATAACTCTTAAGAATATGCGCCTCTTTATTTTCAGGGTGATAAAGATCACCACTTCCTCCAGAGACAACAAGATGATTAATTTCTTTTTTCTTCAGTTTGGGTAAGGTTTGAAGCAAACGATCGACATTCCCGTTGAATTTGGAAACATTGTTTTTTGCATCATACATTACCATACCGCTCAAAACAATTCCAATATCGTAATTTTTATTTCTTGACTCATTTACAGGAACTTCCCAAAGTCTCAGAAATTCGTCTAAAATAAAACTATTGCCAAAGAAAAAAACAAAGCCAATTGTGAATAATAAAATTTTTTTTTGTCTCCGATGATTTCTGCAAAAAAACATCCATATCAAAAGAACTACCAAATAGGTAAAAGGAGATAGGAGGAAGGATAATATTTTAGAAAGAAAAAAAAACATTACGACAAATTTCCGATTCTTCTTTCAACTGAATTTCGTTTTCGGCTAAGTAAGTCGGACTTATTCTTACTGTAATCAATATTCATAACACAATAAATTCTATCGGAAACAGGGTCCATAATTTCATAAGACTCCTCAACAAGTTTCAACAATTCACCAACTTTTTCAGCCTCAACTGTTGTACCCATTGATCCGAATTGATATTTGTAACCAGAGTTTTTAATGTGTTTAACTACCTCGCTTACATAATCACCTATATCTTCCCCTTTATCAAGAGGAAAGATTGCAAAATTCATTAATGCAGACATAATTTTATTTATTAAAAAAAAAGCTGTTCGTTTTAGGAACAGCCTCTTAATTCGCAATATTTTAATTTAGACCAAATCATCAAATTGAACCTCAGTCTTATAATTCACCGTATTTTCTTCCGGCTCGTAACCTTCATAAACACCTTTTTCATCCTGAATGAAGTCTACAGCTTCTTTTAATCCAGTAGCGAATTTTTCAAAATCTTCTTTATAAAGGAAAAGCTTATGTTTTTCAAAATGGAATTTCCCATCGTCAGAAAACTTCTTTTTACTTTCTGTAATGGTTAAATAATAATCATCTCCTTTTGTAGCTTTAACATCGAAAAAGTAGGTTCTTTTTCCTGCTCTTACGGCTTTCGAAAAGATTTCATCCCTTCTTTCTCGCCCAATTTCATTTTCGTTATTGTCCATCTTTTTAATTTTTTACAATATTTCCGTTTTTTTCAAGACTTCTAATATAGAATATTTTTTTAAATACAACACATTTCTTACCCTCTTAGCTATTATTTAACTACAATTTTACCTGGTTTATGGGATTTTTTTAATGATTCACGGAAATTCAATCTTTATTTTCCTTAGCTTTCTTTTTGGCCATCCTTCTCTGATACCAATCAATATTTTGAGGGTTAAAGTAGATGAAAAAGCTCACGGCAACAAACCAAAATAAAGTAGACTTCAATACACTAATAAAATGGCCTAACCCAAACTGGAACATAATAGAGGGCGCTACAGAGGTGCCTCTTATTGTTTGAGTTGTTACAAACGAAAAAATACAAAATAATGAAAAGATCAAACTAAAAACTGCATTGTGAAACATAGCTTTTTGGAAAGTCATGTTGTATTTATACTTTTTTGAAAATAAAATGTATGAACTCAAAATCAAACATAAAATTAAAATTAACCTTCTGTAAAAGTGCAGGTTTTGTTCAATTTCAAGGCTTTCCAAAAATATATTTTGAAACACTTTATAAGTTTCGGCTTCCGTAGAGGTTATTCTTTTATAAGTATCCTGATTTTCAAAATATTCAGGTTTTATAGAGTCTAATGGTGTTAATGCAATTCCTTCTTTCTCTTCATCGTTTAATTCAGTAAAAAAAAACACCTGTTCCTCCTCACTAAGGCTTTTGTAATTTGGGTCATTTTCTGAAGCTGAATATGTAATAAAATATAAAGCAAATAAACTCACCAAAGTTCCCAGAACTAATAATTTATATTCTTTCATAAAAAAAGCGATTAAAGTGCAAATGTACAACCTTAATCGCTGAAATGTATTTTTGAAATATGTTTTTTAACTATTCATTGAAATTAAGAATTCATCATTGTTTTGAGTGTGACGTACTCTTTCCTGAAGAAATTCCATAGCCTCTTGAGCTGTCATATCGGCTAAGAATTTTCTTAGTGCCCAAATTCGCTTTATAGCATGGGAATCCATTAGTAAATCATCTCGCCTGGTAGAGGATAAGTTCAAATCAATCGCAGGGTAAAGTCGCTTATTAGCAAGCTTTCTGTCCAATTGTAGTTCCATGTTACCGGTACCCTTGAATTCTTCAAAAATAACTTCATCCATTTTTGATCCCGTATCTACCAAAGCAGTAGCAAGAATAGTTAATGAACCACCATTTTCAATCTTACGAGCCGCTCCAAAAAATCGTTTTGGTTTGTGTAACGCGTTAGCGTCAACACCTCCAGACAGAACTTTTCCAGAAGCTGGGGATACTGTGTTATAAGCCCTCGCTAAACGAGTAATTGAATCAAGTAAAATAACAACGTCATGACCACATTCCGTCATTCTTTTTGCCTTTTCAAGAACCAAGTTAGCAACTTTTACATGTTTTTCAGCAGGCTCATCAAAGGTTGATGCAACAACCTCTGCATTTACAGATCTTGCCATATCAGTTACTTCTTCAGGTCGTTCATCAATTAACAAAACTATCATGTACACTTCAGGATGGTTTTCAGCAATTGAATTAGCCACCTCTTTAAGCAACATCGTTTTTCCCGATTTCGGTTGAGAAACAATCAAACCTCGCTGTCCTTTACCGATAGGTGCGAACATGTCAAGAATCCGCATGGATATTGATTGTTTTTGCCCTTTAACAAGAGTGAATTTTTCTTCTGGAAAAAGAGGAGTTAAATAGTCAAAGGGAACTCTGTCACGAACAACATCCGGTTCTCTACCATTAATTTCTTTAACCTTTACGAGAGGAAAATATTTTTCACCTTCCTTAGGGGGACGAATCATACCAACAACGGTATCCCCGGTTTTCAGTCCGAAAAGTTTAATTTGAGTTTGAGACACATAAATGTCGTCGGGAGACGTCAGGTAATTAAAATCGGAAGACCTTAAAAAGCCATATCCATCAGGCATAACTTCTAAAACTCCTTCACTGTCAACTATTCCGTCAAAATTATATAAAGGTTCTGAAGCTTTTCGGTCATTGTTTTCTTTTGAACCTTGTTTTTCCTTTCTTTCGAATTTATGTTCCTTTTTGTCTTCATTTTCCCTTTTTTCGTGAGAAAAAGGCTTTTCTTGTTCCTCGAACTTTTCCTCTTGAGTATTTTCCACTTTGGCTGGTTGCTCGGATTTTGACTCAGGAGCCTTTCCTTCGTTTAAATCATCTGAAGAATTTATTTCATTTTCTTCATTTGAATCTTTTTTTATGCGCATTCTTTTACGTTTTTTCTTGGGTTCATCCACTAATGATTTTTCAGAAGATCCATTTGAGGTGTGATTTTTTTGTTCATCAAGAATGGCTTCAATTAATTCGGATTTTTTTAATTTATCGACTCCATTAACGTTAATAACTGATGCGATTTCACGCAAATCAGCTACTAGCTTTTTGTTTAAATCCAAAATGCTGTACATATACTATTAGGTTGATGGTTGTAATTATTCAATATGAAAAAAATAGGGGGAATGTTCTTGGAAATTCTACTGAATTGTTTCTTTTACAATGATATAAATAATATCTAATGCAAGAGTCTAAAAAACGATTTTTTTTTAAAAAAAAATTCATTTTTAATGATATGAGAAGTTCAAATTCATTATCAAATGACTTTATCATCTAATTCTGTCCACAGATTTAACTAAATCTTCATCCTTTTTTATTGCTTTGGCAGCAAGTAAAAAACAAAGAGTTGAAATCGGTAAAATAAAAATTACATAACCAAAGTTGGGCTCACTCTGTGCAATTTCTTTAGTATTAACATATGATATTACAATAAAAACAATTTCAGCCAACGTCAATAAAGCTCCAATTCTACAAAGCTTCATTTGTTGTTTTCTGTTTTTATACACAAAAATAGAAACGAGAGCCAAGAACGATATACCCAGTCCAAGAAGAAGAGTTTTCATATCACCTCCGGTTTTTTCACCAGCAGAATTAAATGTACCTGATCCAGTAACGGTGTATAATGAATCCGAAATTGTGTAAGTGAAATAATCACCAGTCGCAAAAAGCATTTGAACAACTTGGGCAACGATTAAGTATAAAGATTGTTTTCTTTGAATCATAGTAGTTTTTTTTAAGCCAAAGCTTTGGATATTAATGATTTTATAGCTGGTGAATAGTTAATTCCCAATGCAAATTTATGGGCTTTATTTGACATTTTAGCCCAGGTTTTTTGAATAATTTTAATCCACTTTTCTTCTGAGTAATTTTTTGTTGAAGAAAAAGGTTGAATGTAAAACTCTAAAAATACTAAACAAGCAACATCCTCAATAAGCTTGGAATTTTTATTCTTTCTTAAATCCTTTTTAGAAATCATAGATTTTACTTCGTCAATAAATTCGTCAGAATATCCAACACTCGATAAGATTTCCGCAGTTTTGTCAGCTTGATATTTATAGAGCTTGATTCTCCATTGATAATAGCCTTTTTTATCCATTGGAAAATTATTTCTTGGAATGTCCCATCTTCTGAAATGTTGACATCTTGCTGCAATCTCCTGAGTTTCTGTAAAGGATGGGTTTAATTTTTGGAGCCAATCGAAACATTGCTGAGAGTATAATAAAGCTTCGCCTTTAGGGTCTTCCTTGAGAATTTGATTTATCAATTTTAAAGCTTCATTTTTCATTTGTAAAGTAATTTTTGCAATACTTCAATCAGTCGATCAATTTCTTTTTTTGTATTGTATTTAGAAAATGAAATTCGAATAGCGGGTATATTCATTGAAGAACCAATACGCCTTAAAACATGAGAACCTTTATTACTTCCAGATGTACAAGCACTTCCGCCGCTTATAGCTACGCCTTCTATATCTATATTAAAGAGCAGCATCGATACATCTTTTTTGGTAGAAAAAGAAACATTTAAAATAGACGGGGAAGATGAATTCAAGTTTCCGTTCACCGAAAAATCAAAACCGTTATTTTTGAACTGTTGGAGGGTATACGTTTTTAGTTCAGATAGTTTTTTTGTGATGTTTTTCCGCTGTAGACTTACTTTAAGAAAAGCTTTTTCCAAGCCAATTATACCTATTGTATTTTCAGTACCTCCTCTAAGTCCTTTTTCTTGATTACCACCTTTAATATATGGAGAAACATCATAAGCTTCGTCTGAGTATAAAAAACCTATTCCCTTTGGACCATGGAATTTGTGCGCAGAACATGTTAGAAAGTCGATGTTGAACTTTTTTACGTTAATGTCAAAATAAGCGATGCTTTGCACTGTGTCGGAGTGAAACAGAGCATTATTCTCTTTACATATAGAAGCTACTTTTGTGATGGGAAGTAAGTTTCCAATTTCATTGTTTACGTGCATTAAGCTGACCAAAGTCTTCTTTTTTTTAGACAAAAGCTTTTTAAGATGATCAAGATTGACGTCCCCGTTTTTGTCGACTTCAACAAAATCAACCTCTATATTGTGAGGCAATTCAGAAATCGGCTTTAAAACAGCATAATGTTCAATTTCAGAAGTTATTACTCTTTCAATATTTAAATCGTTTACAGCAAAATGAAAAACAGCATTATTAGCTTCTGTACCTCCTGAAGTGAAAATGATTTCTTTTGAATTTGCACCAATTACATCAGCAATATTTTTGCGAGCCATTTCAATTTGTGCTCTTGCCTTTCTACCAAATGAGTGAATAGAGGAGGGGTTACCATAAAGTTCAAGGTTTGCTTTATGCATAAAATCAGCAACCTCTTTTGATAAAGGTGTCGCGGCGGCATTGTCAAAATATATTTTTTGCATTAATTTTTAGGCGATAATTTCTTTAATCTCAAAAATTATTTTTTTTGCAAGTTGTTCGGCCTTTTCTTCATTCGCACTTTCTGAGTAAATACGAATTATAGGTTCAGTGTTTGATTTTCTTAAATGAACCCATTCTTCAGCAAAATCAATCTTAACCCCATCAACAGTATTCACATTTTCATGCGAATATTTATCTCCCATTTTTTCAAGAATTAAGTCAACGTCAATATCGGGAGTCAATTCAATTTTATTCTTACTAATGTGATAGTTTGGATAACTTTCCCTGAGTTGTTTGGGTGATTTTCCAGTTTTTGCCATGTGAGTTAAAATTAAAGCAATTCCAATCAATGCATCTCTTCCGTAATGCAGGTCTGGAAAAATCACACCTCCGTTCCCTTCACCACCAATAACAGCATTTTGAGCTTTCATTTTATTAACCACATTAACCTCACCAACAGCAGCAGGAAAGTATTGTCCTCCCGCTTTTTCCGTCACATCTCTTAATGCTCGAGTACTCGACAGATTCGAAACTGTATTACCCACTCTTTGTGAAAGAATATAATCGGCAACAGCAACAAGAGTATATTCTTCACCAAACATACTTCCATCTTCACAAACGAGTGCAAGTCGATCTACGTCCGGGTCTACAACAATACCAATATCGGCATTGTTTTTAACCACGGTATTGGAAATTTCTGTTAAATTTTCGGGTAGAGGTTCTGGATTATGTGGGAAATGACCATTGGGTTCACAAAACAATTCATAAACAGTTTCAACTCCTAAAGCTTTAAGTAATTTAGGTAAAACAAGGCCACCAGTCGAATTAACAGCATCAATTGCTATTTTAAAGTTGGCTGATTTAATTGCTTCAACATCAACAAGTTCATGATTTAAAATTTCTTCAATATGAATATCGAAATAATTATTTTTCTCAATTACCCTTCCTAAATCATCTACTTCAGAGTATGTAAAATCTTCCTTTTCTGCTATTTCTAATAGTGCTTTTCCATCTTCGCCAGAAATGAATTCCCCTTTATTGTTAAGCAGCTTCAGAGCATTCCATTGTTTTGGATTGTGAGAGGCAGTTAATATAATACCTCCATTTGCTTTTTCAATAGGTACAGCGACTTCCACAGTAGGAGTTGTAGATAGCCCAAGGTTTATAACATCTACTCCCATTCCTGTTAATGTAGAAACCACCAAGTTTTCAATCATTAAACCACTGATTCGTGCATCTCTACCCACAACAACGGAAAGCTTTTCATTGGATTGGTTTTTCAACCATTCGGCATAAGCACTTGTGAATTTTACAACATCCAATGGACTTAGTCCTTCGCCAGGCTTTCCACCAATTGTTCCTCTAATTCCTGAAATAGATTTGATAAGTGTCATCTTGATTCATTATATTTGTGCAAATTAATAAAAACTACCCTTAGTTCTTAAAACGCTTTTACAGCTCAGAAAATTTTAAAAGCCTAATGTCTTGAAAATGTGTTCGTTAAGCTCGTGTTTATTTTTTAAACAAAAGGAATGTGAATAATAAAAACTAAGGCACGTTGTTTGTACTGTTAATATCACTAAGTTATATATAAAAGAAACAATATATATGGAATTTTTTGAATCTTCCGACGACCATAAAGATATACTAAACAAGGTTACACGGTTTGAATCTATGGTAGCCAATAAAGAAAACTATTACTTTGACTGTGAGGAATTTCAAGACATTATCGAATATTACATACTTCGTTCCGATTTCGACAAAGCAAAAGAAGTCGTTGAATACTCTCTGAATCTTCATCCAACAAGTGTCGATCTGAAACTATTAAAAACTCAGGTTCTGGTTGGCTTTTTTAAATACAAAGAAGCGCTCAGTTTGGTTGAAGAAATAGAGCTTTATGAACCTTTAAATGTTGATCTGCTTTTAATAAAAGGAACCGTTTTAAGTAAACTTAAAATGAGCGACAGAGCCATTGCATGTTTTAAGAGATGCATTGACCACTCTGAATATATAGATGAAGTATACCATTTTATTGCCTCTGAGTATCAGAGAATTCAAGAATACGAGGAAGCCATTCGCTACTTTAAACTATGTTTACAGGCAAATCCCGAAAATGAAGTCGCTCTTTATGAGTTAAACATGTGTTTCGAATGCACAAAAAATCATAAAGAAGCAATTCAGTTTTATACAAAACTTGTTGATGAAGCTCCGTATTGTGAATCCATTTGGTTTAATTTGGCAGGAGCATATTCAAGAGTTGAAAATTGGTTAAAAGCCGTAGATTGTTATGACTACGCTCTGGCAATTAACCCTCAATTTGCTTCTGCATATTTCAATAAGGCAAATGCATTGGCCTCATATGGGGATTTTAAGAGTGCAATAGAAGTATATGAAGAATCCTTTGAACATGAAGATCCAACTTTTATTACATATTCATATGTTGGAGAATGTTATGAAAGACTTAAAAATTACGATAAAGGTATTTTTTATTACAAAAAAGCAATCAGTGAAAATGAAGACTACCCGGAGGCCTGGTTGGGAGTAGCAATTTGCCAGGACGGTTTAGGTCATTCAAATGAAGCCTATGCGTCAATTACAAAAGCTTTGGAATTGGATAAGGAAAATCCTGATTTTTGGTATACAGCATCTGAAATAGAAGAACGATTAGGTTACATCGACGACAGTGTTGTTTCAATGAAAAAAGCAGTGAGTTTAGATGAGACGGATTTATCATTGGCTTTGGATTATTTGATGCTGTTAGAGCGTCATTTCGATTTTTCAATCGTTGAAGAAGCATTAGCCAATACGATAGATAAATTCACAAACAATTCAGCTTTATTGTACTTTAAAACCGCTTTTTTGCTTAAGCAGGGCATTTATCAGCAAGCATACCAATGTTTTGAGTTGGCCTTAAATATGGATTACAAAAGCCATGAGCGAGTTTTTAACTACTACCCGGATGCCAAATTAAATCAGAATCTACTTGAATTAATAGATTTATATCGGGATTAATTCCTAATTTTATCCCAAAAAAATTTCTTATGAAAGAGATATCAGTTGACGAATTAAAGGAAATGCAGGACAATGGAGAAATCTTTCAACTTGTAGACGTTAGAGAACCAAATGAGTTTCAAATATGTTCTCTTGGAGGAGATGAGATTCCAATGAGTCAGATTATGGCCAGATATCAAGAGATTTCTAAAGACAAAAAAGTGGTTATTCATTGTAAAAGTGGAAGAAGATCTGCAAATGTTATACAAGCTTTAGAGCAAAACTTTGGATACAACAACCTATACAATTTAGAGGGGGGTATTCTTGCCTGGGCAGAAGAGATTGATCCCGAAATGGACCAGTATTAAAACAAAAACAATAATATATCTAACCGATTTGATCTACGTCAAATCGGTTTTTTTGTAAGCTCGTTTTAAAATGTTTAAAAAAAGAAGGTTTTTAGGTTATTTTGGAATTTATTTAAGAGGTATTGCCATGGGAGCTGCCGATGTAGTCCCCGGAGTTTCTGGCGGAACAATAGCGTTTATCTCAGGTATTTATGAAGAGCTTTTAAACACCATAAAAGCCTTTAATTTATCCAGTTTAAAATCAATTCGAAGAGAAGGCGTTTTTTCTTTTTGGCGTAAAGTGAACGGCACCTTTATTTTAGCGTTGTTTTTGGGTATTGGATCGAGTGTGGTTACATTAGTAAATGTAATCAATGGAATTTTAGTTCAAGAGGGACAAACCGGTGAAAAAATTGGTTTATGGAGTTTCTTTTTTGGACTTATAATCGCTTCCGTTATTTATGTGGCTAAACAAATTAAAGGTTGGAGTTACAAGGAAATTATTGGATTGTTAGTTGGCGGAATCTTAGCTTATTACATAACCATCGCCCAGGTTTCGGAAAACTCTGAAAGTATAGTGTTTTTATTTTTTGCTGGAGCATTAGCAATTTCCGCAATGATACTTCCTGGTATTTCAGGAAGTTTTATTCTTATTTTGCTAGGCGCATATCAGCCAGTTATGAAAGCCATAATGGATTTTATAGCAACAATTAAACAAGGCGAGTATGGTGAGCTTTTAACAGTTTCAATACCATTAGTTGTTTTTGCATTGGGATGTGTTATTGGATTATTGAGCTTTTCCAGAGTTCTTTCATTTTTATTTAAGAATTATGAAAAAATTACACTTGCAACATTAACAGGTTTTATGATTGGTTCTTTAAATAAAATTTGGCCATGGAAAGAAATTGTGGATACCCGGATAAGTTCTGAAGGAAAAATTATCCCCACTGTAACATCAAATATAAGCCCATCGGAGTTTGAATCAATGTATGCAATGGATAGTTTTATTCCCTATGCAATAGGATTTTCTGTTTTAGGCTTTGGTTTGGTCTTTGGAATAGAGTTCATTGGAAATAAATTTAAAAATGAAAATTAAAAAACTAGGTTTAATAGGTTATCCTTTAACCCATTCATTCTCTGCAAAATATTTCTCAGAGAAATTCCAAAAAGAAGAAATAGAGGGCTACACGTACGAAAATTTCGAAATTTCTGACATAAAGGATTTCCCTGGTGTAATAAAAAATAATCCTGATCTATTGGGTTTAAATGTTACCATACCTTACAAAGAGCAAATCATACCTTTTTTGGATGAATTGGATGAGGAAGCAAAAGAAATAGGAGCGGTAAATACTATCAAGGTAATCAAAACAGAAAATGGAATAAAACTTAAAGGGTATAATACGGATATTTATGGTTTTAGAGAAACTTTAAAGCCGTTGCTCAAAACGCACCATTACAAAGCCTTGATTTTGGGTACAGGAGGGGCCGCCAAAGCAGTTGAGTATGTTTTGAATAAAATTGGGTTAGATGTACTTTACATATCAAGAAATCCTGAATCCGATAAAGAAAGAAGTTATGAAGAACTAAATAAGTTTGCCTTACAGGATTTTCCGGTAATTGTTAATTCAACTCCACTTGGAATGCACCCCGAAATTCATAATTGTCCATCAATTCCTTACCAGCATTTAACCTCAAGTAATTTGTTGTACGATTTGATTTACAATCCAAGTCAAACTCTTTTTATGAAAAAAGGAGAAGAGCAGGGAGCTATTACGCAAAATGGATTAGGAATGTTAAAACTGCAAGCTGAGAAAGCTTGGGAAATATGGAATGCATAATTTGAAAAAACAACCTTACATACTGGCAATTGAATCATCATGTGATGATACCTCTGCTGCAATTTTAAAAGGAAATATAGTGTTGAGCAATGTAGTTTCTACACAACAGGTTCATAAAGAGTATGGTGGAGTAGTTCCAGAACTTGCATCACGGGCCCATCAAAAAAATATTATTCCTACCGTAGATTCAGCGCTAAAAAGAGCTGAAATATCCAAAAGTGATCTTGACGCAATTGCATTCACAAGAGGTCCAGGTTTACTGGGGTCTTTACTTGTTGGTGTATCTTTTGCAAAATCTCTCTCCCTTGCATTAAACAAACCCATGATTGAGGTCAATCATATGGAGGCTCATATACTGGCTCATTTAATCAATGACGGTTCACCAACTCCCGAGTTCCCTTTTTTATGTTTGACTGTTTCTGGAGGACATACTCAATTGGTTATTGTTAACTCTCCATTGGAAATGAAAGTAATTGGAGAAACCATTGATGATGCTGCAGGAGAGGCATTTGATAAAATTTCAAAAATTATGGAACTGCCTTATCCGGGAGGTCCTCTGATTGATAAGTATGCTAAAGAAGGAAATGCCGATGCGTATAAATTTCCACATCCAAAAGTAGGTGAACTTGAATTCAGTTTCAGTGGTTTAAAAACATCGGTTCTAAGATTTCTACAAAAAGAAGTTAGGAAGGATGAAAAATTTATAGAAAATCATCTTAATGATATTTGTGCTTCCGTTCAAAAAACAATTGTCGACATTTTAGTTAACAAAATTAAAATCGCTTCAAAAAAAACAGGCATAACAAGAATTGCAATAGCTGGTGGAGTTTCGGCAAATTCTGAATTAAGAAAAAGACTACTTGAGAACACCTTTAAGTGGGATGTATTTATTCCCGATTTTCAATTCTGTACTGATAATGCAGGTATGATTGGTATAGCAGGTTATTATAAATATCAAAAAGAAATATTTGTTGACCAAAGTGTAGTTGCAGATGCTCGATTAAGAATATGAATTTAGTCGTTTTAATCTTTAAAAAATCATACATTTACAAAAGTTTTTGTGTAACAATTTGGACTATAAATTGTTTAGCTGGAGAATTGATTTAGCATGAATTTGAACAAGACATTAGTATATTCAGTATTTACACTATTTATTTTTTCTGTATTTACAACCTATTCACAGTCCGATGTGTGGTATATAGGAAATAACATTTCAATTGATTTTTCATCTGGGACAGCCGTCGTTGGTAATGGTATAACAATTGGCGGAGATTTAACAGAAAGTTCCACAGCCATTACCGATGCTAATGGGGATTTATTATTTGCTGTTGTAGGTTCAAGCATCATTGATGGGGGAGAAAATCCTGTTCATAGTTTACCCAGTAATACGTGGGATGTTTCCAATGGAACTATGGTAGTTCCCGTTCCAGGAACTACAGATCAATATTACCTAACAGTTTTAAGAGAAGGTGGGGCAAGTGGAACAACTCCTATGGCACAATATTATCATATCACAACATCAGGTGCAGGGGCAGGAAACCTAACTATTACAGGCCCAAATGATTTACAAACAAACCTTACTCAAAGTCAAACCAGTGTTCCTAAAATTAATCCTGATGGGACCGTCTCTGATGATTACTGGTGGATTTCACATGAAATGTGTAACAATAATTTTGTTTTATATTCCGTTACGGGTTCAGGAATTACATCTTCAAGTACGGAGTCAGCTGGTCCAAGTTTTGAGTGCACTAATGGACCTCCTCCGAAATTTGATGCCATAGGAACCTTAAAATTTAATGGTTGTTTCACTCAAATGTCCTATGTAATGGGAGACAAGGTAATGTTGTATGACTTTGATCCACAAACAGGAACCGTTACACATTTAGAAACAGTAAGTACAGGATTACCCTCAGCCTATAGTATGGAGTTTTCTCCAGACGGAAAATATGCATATGTTTTAACAGGCCAGGACAACAATAACCCTGGTAAAATTTATCGATTGGATGTAACACCAACAGGCTTTGGAACTCCTGTTTTAATGGGCTCAACAGGCGGAATGAGAGGGGGACATTTGCAGTTAGGACCCGATGGAAATATTTATTATGCTATTCCTGAAGCTTATGGAAATGCAGGAAAAGGAAAAATAGGACGGATTACCGACCCAAATGGAGGAGGTGTATTGGATAACAATTGGTATTCTGCCACAGCTGCAACCTTTGGTTCATCTGACGAAGACCAATGGGTGAATATGGATATGCCGACTTTTATGAAATCACTTGTAGTTCCTTTACCCAAATTGTTATTAGATGGAGTAGAGCTCTCTCAAACACAGGTGTGTGAGGGTGATGTAGTGAATTTTGAATTGGAAGTTCAGGGTTCTGTGGCAACTAGTGTTGACTGGACAGCTGTTGGTGCAAACCCTGGTTCCCAAATTGGAGGATCAACCTACACTGCTACTATGACCAATATAGGTTTAACAACTATAACAGCAAAAGTAATTGATGAATGCGGGAGAGAAAAAGAGGTTGATTTTGAAGTTGTTACACATCAAATCCAAATTCCAAACGCGACAATAGATTATACCGCTTGTCCTAATCCTATTTTAACGGGTACAGGATCTCTTTCAGGTAATTATAAATGGTACGATGCTGATCCAACATCAGGCTCGGCTAATTTGTTAGGCATAGGTCCTACATTCACAGCGCAAGAAAATACAAACTATTGGGTAGTTCCTGCTGGTGATGTTACTTCATCTGCTGCAAACGATTCTCGAACAGCACAAAATTGGTCAACATCAACAGGAAATACAACCATCACTGTGGCTGATGGTTTGGCTGAAATTAGTGAATTTAAAATTGGTTTTGGCTCGCCGTATACCAGTTCTAATCGTAATGGAGATTTTACCATTACTTTAAAAGATGCTTCCGGTAATGTTTTAGGAACTCCATTAACAATAAATTATACAGGCCCAGCGGGTGTCGAAGCGTTAATAACGGGGAACCCTACAGATTGGGTATTACCAGCAGGAACCTATACAATTGAAGTTGCAAAGCCAAGTTGGGCACAAATTAGACAATTAAGTGATCCGAATTCTTCTTCGGGATCGTTATCATATAATGGAGGACAGGTGTCTAGTATTCGAACTACGCATTATTTAGAAGATACTCCTGTTCAATGTTTTGTTCCAACAGAAATTGCTGTAGGTTCCTGTTGTACAGCCCCAACTGACGATCCGTTGATAGATGTTCCTTCTTCGACTTTAGAAGTATGTAGCCCAAACACAGGAGAAGTTATATCTATTAGTGGCCTAACTGATGGTTTGGATTTTAAGTGGCAAGAAAGTTCAGATGGAGTAACATTTACAGATATATCAGGTGAGACGGGAGTTGTATCAGGGGGACTGCTTTTATTGAGTAATCTTACAACGAATAGCCAGTGGTATCGATATGTATTAGCAGAAACAGGAAATTTAGATAAAACGTGTGTAAAAACATCGGATTCAGTCCAAATGGTAATTAATCCATTGCCTGTAATAGATTCAATTGGTAAAAGTCCTTTTTCGGGTATTTACTGTAAAGATGAAGTATATGAGGTTGAAGCACATGTTGATGAAACCGCCGGTTATCCTGTAACTTATCAGTGGTCTATAGATGCATCTGGAACCGACAGTGTTTTTACGGGTATTACAACCCCTGGAACACATACTTACAAAGTTTTGGTCGATGCACAAGGTTGTTTGGATTCTATGGAGATTCAAGTTGATGTATCAAATTTAGATACCGTCATTATCACCAACCCACCAAGTTTATGTAGTAGTGATAACCCATATCAATTAACCTTGGATCCGAACAAAACGACGAGTGGAGTTTGGACGGATAG
>PBEC01000023.1 GCA_002717515.1 Flavobacteriales bacterium | reverse complement strand
TCAGCAGTGGCTTATTGCACAACAATTACCAATATTGATCCAATTAAGTATGATTTGCTTTTTGAGCGATTCTTAAATCCCGAAAGAGTGTCCATGCCTGATATCGATATTGATTTTGATGATGAAGGTCGTGGTAAAGTAATACAATATGTAATTGATAAATACGGATCTTCTCAGGTAGCACAGATTATAACGTATGGAACCATGGCAGCCAAGTCTTCGATTCGTGATACAGCAAGAGTTCTTGATTTACCCCTTTCAGAGGCCGATAGGTTAGCTAAACTTGTTCCTGATATGAAGCTGAACAAGATGTTTGGTTTATCAGATACCGATTTAGAAAAAAAATTAGGAAACCCTGAGTTGATTGAACAGGCGCGGGAATTGAAGATGATTTATGATCAAGATACCTTGTCGGGAGAAACCATTCGACAGGCAAAAGCACTGGAAGGTTCTTTGCGTAATACTGGAATTCATGCTTGTGGAGTAATTGTAACACCAACTGATATTAGAGAGCATGTTCCTGTAGCGGTCGCTAAGGATTCTGATATGTGGTGTACGCAGTTTGACAATTCCGTAGTTGAGAGTGCAGGGTTGTTGAAAATGGATTTTTTGGGACTCAAAACACTTACTTTAATTAAAGATGCTGTTGTAATTGTAAAAGAACGTCATGGAATTGAGATCGATCCGGAAAAAATTCCAATAGATGATGAAAAAACTTATCAATTGTTTCAAAGAGGAGAAACTGTTGGTGTTTTCCAATATGAATCTGCAGGGATGCAGAAATACATGCGAGAACTAAAACCAACAGTCTTTGCAGATTTAATTGCAATGAATGCATTGTATCGTCCAGGTCCTTTAGAGTATATTCCCAATTTTATCAAAAGAAAACATGGTGAAGAAGAAATTACATATGATTTAGAAGGAATGGAAGAATACCTGGGAGAAACCTATGGCATTACTGTTTATCAGGAGCAGGTAATGTTACTCTCTCAGAGTCTTGCTGGTTTTACAAAAGGTCAGGCAGATTCTTTGCGAAAAGCAATGGGAAAGAAAATATTTTCCATGTTGGAGAAACTAAAACCCTTGTTCATGAGTGGAGGCGCCGAACGAGGACACAATCCTGAAAAACTTGAAAAGGTATGGAAAGATTGGGAAGCTTTCGCATCCTATGCATTCAATAAGTCTCATTCAACCTGTTATGCATGGATAGCCTATCAAACAGCATATTTTAAAGCCCATTACCCTGCCGAGTATATGGCTTCTGTATTGAGTAACAACATGAACGATATCAAACAGGTTACTTTTTTTATGGAAGAATGTAAACGAATGGGAGTGCCCGTTCTAGGACCCGATATTAATGAATCCGTATACAAGTTTACAGTAAATCAAAAGGGAGAAGTTCGTTTCGGGTTAGGAGCAGTAAAAGGAGTAGGAGAAGGGGCTGTTGAATCCATTGTGGAAGAGCGTAAAAAGAATGGGCCGTACAGAGATGTATTTGATTTCACGAGTAGAATCAATTTACGTGCAGCCAATAAACGCTGTGTTGAAAATTTAACTTTGGCTGGAGGGTTAGATTGTTTCAGATCCATTCATCGTGCTCAATATTTCTTTAAAAATCACGAAAAAGAATCTTCATTTTTAGAAAAGGCAATTCGGTATGGATTGCAAATTCAAAATGAAAAAGGTTCTGCTCAACAAACTTTGTTTGGAGGAAGTTCTGATGTGGAGTTGCCTAAGCCACCTGTTCCCGTTTGCGGACCATGGAGTAGTGTTTATGCATTAAATCAAGAAAAAGAAATGGTAGGCGTATATATATCGGGCCATCCTCTTGATGATTTCAAATTGGAGATTAATAATTTTTGCAACGCAACCTTTCGTGACTATAATGATTCTTTTCCAACATTAAAAGGAAAAGAGATTTCCTTTGCAGGAGTAGTTTCGGAAGCAGTAGAAAGAATGAGTAAAAAAGGGAATCACTATGGAATACTCACTGTTGAAGATTATACCGATGCAGCCAAATTCTTTTTGTGGGGTGAAAATTATCTGAAATTTCGTCGTTTTTTAGTGGAAGGAGCATTTCTTTTCATTAAAGGTAAAATTGAACCCAAACGATATGCGAAAACAAAAGATGAAGTTGAATTTAAAATATCCAAAATAGAGCTGCTTGGAGAAGTTCGAGACAAACTTGTTAAATCCGTAACCGTTCATGTAAAGTCAAGTTTAGTGGACGATGTTTATATTAAAAAACTTTCCACAATATGTGAAAAAAACACCGGAGATTGCCGATTAAAGCTGGTGCTTTTCGATGAACAGGAAAATATCTTTTTGGAACTCGATAGTAATACCTACAAGGTAAACGTTTCCAATGAATTCATTCATAGCCTCAGAGAGTTGCCAGAGACAGAAATGAAATTTAACTAAGCTTAGGTTGTTTTTTTAATCGATAAAGCAACAATCCACCAATTATAATAAACGGTATACTTAGCCATTGACCTGTTTCAAGACCAATACTGTTTAGTAAATCACTTTTTCCTATTCCACCTTGTGAGTTTTTTGTGAATTCGATTAAAAATCGTGCCGTAAACATGGTCACAAATAATGTACCTATTAATTTCCCCTCTTGAAGATATGCCTTACCTTTCCAGTACATTCTCTTTAAAAGAAAGAAAATTAATAAATAAGCAAAGGCCTCATATAACTGAGCCGGATGTCTGGGCTCTGAATCAATTTGAGAGAATATAACACCATAATTACTATTTGTAGGGTCTCCAATAATTTCACTGTTCATGAAATTGGCAATCCGAATAAAAAAAGCAGTGATGGCAATAGGATAAGCTACTTTATCAAAAATCCATAAAAATGAGTGCGAACTTTTTTTGTATTTGTACCAAATTAGGGCAAGAATTAAACCAACTGCACCTCCATGGCTGGCAAGCCCTGAAAATCCCGAAAATTCGGGAGAAAAAATTCTTTTACTCAAGTCGTTTGGAAATTCTGGATCAAATTGATAGAACTTTATTGGTAAAAAAACACTGAAAAAGTCTTGTTGAAAAAGCTCAATTTGATAGAATATTACATGCCCCAATCGTGAACCAAGAATTCCGCCAATAATACAGGAAAAAAGTAAAGGGTCAATAAGTTTAGGGTCTTCTTTTTCGTTTAAAAATAATTTTTTGCAAATTACATAAGCTGCCCAAATTCCTATACCCCATAGTAAACCGTAGTAACGAATTTGTAACTTTCCCAATTCAAATATTACAGGGTCTAAATCCCAGGTGATTGCGGCGAGAACAGAGCTCATATTAGTATAATTTTACTCAAAAATAGTTTTTATAAATTGAAAACAGAGAGAGAAAAGAAAAAAACAACCCGAAATATTTTAAGATTAAAACACCTAAAATAATTGGGTTGTTATTACACCACACAATTAAATTTTAAAACCTGAACAATAATAAGTTAATCTTATACTCAGTGTTCCGCTTGTGTTTTAGTTTAAAATTATTAACAAAGAATTCTTAATTAGGTAAAACCTCACCAACAACCTTAATGTAAATTATATGGTTGATAGCATTGGATTTAATTGTAACAGTTTTACTGAATTTTCCGACTTTGCGTGTGTCGTAAACGATCTCAATTTGGCTTGAATCACCGGGGGAAACCTTTCTTTTTGGGCAGCTGGGAACTGTACAACCGCAGGAACCATTGCAATAGGTGATTTCCAGGGGTTGATTTCCTGTATTTTTAATTTTCAAGCTTCGTTTACCATCACTGTTTATTTTGATTTTGCCATAGTTTAATGTATCCTTCTCGACATGAAGAAATGCTCCATCCTGTTTTACTTCTTGAGTAAAACAGAGAAAAGAACATAAAAATAAAAACAAAAAGCCTATTAACTTTTTCATGAGAAATTCAATCAAAAAAAAAGGTGCTTATTAAAAAAGCACCTTTTTCATAGTGTGTTATATTTTATTGACCCATAACTGGACCTCCAGTATTTGGCTCCATTGCTGGTTTAGCTTGTTTTGCGTTAATCATACCAACTACTCTTAGTGTAACAGTACCATTATTTGCATTGGACTTTACAGTAACTGTTTTACTTATTCTTCCAGTTCGATTAGTATCGTATCTTACTTTCATTTTTCCTTTTTCTCCTGGCATAATTGGTGTGTCAGGACATTTTGGTACAGTACATCCACAAGAACCACTGCAAGTTGTAATGTGCAAAGGTTTCTTACCTGTATTAGTGAAAGTTGCAATCCTAAATGGATCACTACCTTGGTCAATTGTTCCGAAATCCACCACTAATGTATCAAAAGTAATTACCGGACCATTTGGATCAACAGGCTCCTCAGTTGAAGTTTGAGGATCAACTTGAGCGTTTGAATTGAAAGTGAATCCAAAAATCGTTAAGCAAACGATAAATAATAGTTTTTTCATTGTAAATAATTTTTTCGTTGTTCAGATATTCTTCAAATTTATAAAATATCCGTCGATTGACCTGTTAATGACTTGTTAAAGTTTAAATATTACTATAAATCACTTGTTGTAAAAGGATTTATAAAATTCTTCGTAGCTGATTTTTTTATAGTTATCGTCGCAAAAGTATTTTAAGATTATTACATACTCTTCGGCATTATAATATCCAGGAACTGAGCTTATTTTTTTAAAGAATTTATCGTAGTAAACAATAGTTGGGTAGGATAAGCCTTGCATTGTACTTCCTGTTTTTAAGGCAAAATCGTGAGTCCTTCCGCGGTTTGTATATTTCTTATTTTGAAAATTAACTTCTTTTTTAGATTCCGCATTAAATTTAACAGCGTAAAACTCTTTGTTGATGATCTCAATTACCTCGGGGTCCGTAAATGTATATTTACTCATTCTTTTGCAAGGTCCACACCAATCTGTATAAATATCAATTAAAACTTTTTTAGGATTTAATCGCATTTTTTCTTCAACTTCAGAAAGAGACAGCCATTGTATTTTTTGTTTGGAGCTGACTTTTTGTTTTGTATTACATGATGTCAGAGCAATAGCCGAAAGTGTAATTAGTAAAAAGGATTTCATGTTGCAAAATTAAGCAATAATATCATAAGTAATGTTGGGAGTATACTTTAATAGAGGACAAAAAAAAACGAGTCGTATGACTCGTTTTGTGTGATCTGGCAGGGGCTCGAACCCTGGACCCTCTCCTTAAAAGGGAGATGCTCTACCAACTGAGCTACCAGATCTCCTTTTTCAAAGCGGACGCGAATATACACACTTTTAATTTTTTCTTCAAAATAATTTCATTGTTTTTTTTACTTCGGAATTAATACGGCATAAATTTTAAAAATGAATTAAATTAGATTTTAAATTAACAACTCAATATGAAGTTTGATAAAATATTTTTAATCGGGTTTATGGGGTGCGGAAAATCTACCTTAGGCAAAAAACTGGCTAAACAATTGGGTTGGAACTTTATTGATCTGGATGCTTTTATTGAGAAAAAAGAGGGCAAGTCAATATCTGTAATTTTTAAAGATCATGGGGAGGATTATTTCAGAAACCTTGAAACGAAAACTTTGAATCAATTAAGTGAAAGGAGTTTTTATATCGTCAGTTGTGGAGGAGGTACACCATGTTTTAATAACAACATCGAAATAATAAATCAGTTGGGAATGTCCGTTTACATTAAACTTTCAACAGACACTCTTTATGAAAGGCTGAAGTCTGAAAAAATGAACCGACCGTTGATTGCAAATTTGACAGACTCAAAAATGAAATTATTTATCGACAAAACACTTAAACAAAGAGCTGTATTTTATGAAAAAGCGATCGAAATATTCAATTCAGAATTGCAATCCGAGGAAAAGTTCGTCAAACGATTAAATGATTTCATAGTTTAAATAAAATGTAACAACTTAGTACATGAAGTAATTGTTAACAAATTAATAATTAATAAGTAGATGCAATCAAAAAAAAAAATGACTTATTTTTGTGCCTCTATTGAGAACAACTAATAGAAATTCAAATTTTAAACAGAAGAATAATGAGTAAAGTAAGAGTAGCATTTAACGGAATGGGACGTATTGGTAAAAACGTAATGCGTGTAATCGTTGAACAATTTAATGATCAAATAGAAATAGTGGCTGGAAACGATTTAGTTTCCGCTGAAGTTATAGCACAAGGATTACCAAAAGATTCTATATTCGGAAGATTCCCAGTAGATGTTTCTTTGAAGAGCGACAATGTTATAAAAGTTGGTGACCACGAAATCACTGTTTACGCTGAAAAAGATGCAAACAATATTCCTTGGGGAAAACATGATGTAGATATTGTTTTCGAGTGTACAGGATTTTACCTGTCTACAGAAAAGTCACAAGCTCACATCAATGCAGGTGCAAAAAAAGTTATTGTTTCCGCTCCATGTGGTGATTCAACAAAAACGGTTGTAGTTGGTGTTAATCATGAAATTTTAACTGCTGAAGATACTATTGTATCGAATGCATCTTGTACTACAAACTGTTTAGCTCCAATGACAAAAGCTATTGACGATACTTTCAAAGTAATCTCTGGTTTAATGTCTACAACTCACGCTGCAACAGCCACACAAAAAGTTGCCGATGCATTTGGTGGAGGTAAGAACAGAGCTACATTAAACAATATTATCCCAGCATCTACAGGTGCTGCAAAAGCAGTTGGTAAAGTATTGCCTCACCTGAATGGAAAATTAAACGGTACAGCTTTAAGAGTGCCAACCGATACAGGTTCTGTTGTAGAATGTGTATACCAAATAGAAGGTGAACATACTGCTCAGGAGGTAATGGACGCGATGCAAGCTAATATTGCTAAAATGAACGAGTCAACATTGCTTAAAAAGACGGTATATTTAGGAGATTTTTATGAGTGTTCCAGAGATTGTGTTGGAGAGCCATACTCTTCAATGATTAATGATGGTGTTTTAACAATACCAAATAATGGAACCACATTAGTGAAAGCAACATCATTTTATGACAATGAAATGGGATTCTCGCACAGAATGGCAGAATTGGCAATTATTTTAGCAGGTAAATAAACTAGTAAATAATTCAGTTTCCCAATGACGGGTAAAGAAATAAAAAAGATTGGTGTTTTAACATCAGGAGGAGATGCTCCAGGAATGAACGCGGCTATAAGAGCCGTTGTTCGTTCTTCTTTTTATTACGGGATTGAGGCGGTTGGTATTTATCGTGGATATGAAGGAATGATCGATGGAGATTTCGAAACACTTGATGTTCGATCAGTGAACCACATCCTTGGAAAGGGAGGTACTGTTTTAAAGTCTGCTCGATGCCTTGAATTTCATAAGCCTGAGATTAGAGCAAAAGCAGCTGATAAACTACGTCAGGCAGGAATAGATGCTGTTGTTACCATAGGAGGAAATGGAACTTTTACAGGAGCAAAGTTACTTTGGGAAGAACAGGGTATCCCTGTAATTGGGGTCCCAGGAACCATCGATAACGATTTACACGGATCCGATTATACTATTGGCTTCGATACAGCTAATAACGTTGTTCTTGAATCCATCGATAACATAAGAAACACTGCGATGTCTCACAACAGATTGTTTTTTGTTGAAGTAATGGGTCGTGAGTCGGGTTACATAGCTGCATTCACAGGCCTCGCATCTGGTGCATTTGGAATATTGATTCCTGAGAAAGAGACAACATTTGAAGAGCTCATCGAGAAGTTAGATACCGGTCGAAAAAACGGCAAAACATCCAGTATAGTAGTAGTTGCTGAGGGAAATAAGTGGGGAGGAGCCTATAAAATTAAACAAATGATTAAGCAGTATGCTTCCCATTACGATGCAAAAGTTTCTATTTTAGGTCATACTCAAAGAGGAGGTGTTCCTACCTGTTTTGATCGAATTTTAGCAAGTAGACTTGGTGTTGCTGCTGTTGAAGGTCTGAGGAATGGAAAATCAGGTGTAATGGCAGGTGTCATTAAAAATGACATTGTATATACCTCACTGGAAGACGCCATTGAATTCAAAGATCACGTCGACGATGAGATTGTTCGAGTGGCAGAGATTCTTTCAATTTAAAATAATAGTAGAACAAAAAAAGCGATTCATTTTATGAATCGCTTTTTTTTGTTTAAAATGTTGTCCTGATATAAATTGTTGTTAAACAGAGCTTTAAGTGTTTTTGTCCTGAACTTGTCCAGTAGAAAAAAGCAAACAAAATGGCTCTTTTTACAACTTGTATCTGTTAAATAATGTTATATTTGGCCTCCAAACCTCAAATCGTTATGAGAAAAATATTTTCACTGTTGGCTTTATCCGTTTTACTTATGGGCGGAATTATGAAAGCTCAAAATTCATGTAAAGAAATCATTGGTTATTATCCTTCTTGGCAAATGTATAAGCGAAGTGGTGCAGTTGTCCCGGAAGTTTTGGATTACACAAGGTACAGCATATTAAACTATTCCTTTTTTGCTCCCGACAGCAACGGTTATTTAAAAGGTACAGATCCTTGGGCAGATACATTACTTTTGAGAGGAAGAATAGATTGGGGAAAGCCACAGCCTGCTTATTTTACAAACACATCTTTAATCGATTTTGCTCATTTGTATGGTACCAAGGTCATGGTTTCAATTGGAGGATGGACATTATCGGATAATTTCCCAGGTATCGCAGCAGACCCTGTGAAAACCAAAACCTTTGTTGATGAGTGTGTCAGAGTAATCAAACAATATCAATTTGATGGTATTGATATTGACTGGGAGTATCCTTGTTATGAGGAGCACAGTGGAAGACCCGATGTAGATAAAGAAAACTTCACCAAATTTATGTACGCCATTCGAGTTGGAATTGATTCGCTTGGCAAAACTTTAGGAAGAGTCGATGATGAAAAATTTTTGCTCACCGCCGCATTTGGTGCGAATAAGGGGCAAATGGATTGTATTGAATATACAAAAGTTGCCGAATTCATGGATTACATCAACATGATGACTTATGATTTTAATGGTACATGGTCTCCAGATGCCAACCACAATTCGCCTTTATATTCTCCTGAAAAAGGCTACGAAGGTTCTTTGGATTATGCATTTAAATTATTAAAAGAAAGAGGGGTTCCACCTCATAAAATAAACTTAGGAGTAGCTTTTTACGGAAGGACCTTGAAAGGATTTAAAGGTAAAGAACCTGAGATTTATGCAGAACATGATGGTAAAGTGGATATTGATCGATATCCTCTTCATGAAGGGATGCCTCTATATTATCGAATTGTAGATGAAATGGATGGTTACGACAGACAGGAGTGGGATGAAGCAGCTCAAAATCCTTATGCAATTAGTACCAAGGATTCAGCTTTTGTTTCATATGATGATGAGAAATCAATACGTATGAAGGCACAATATGCGTATGATAATAAATGTGCCGGTGTAATTATCTGGGATGCTACAGGCGACTATATGGAAAAGAAAAAAGGTTCTTTATTAATTACAGGAACACCCTTAGCCGATCAATTGGTAGAGGTTTTACAGCCTTGTAATCAACCCAGAATATTAAAACGATACTAAATCTAACCATAAACTATAGGTATGCAAAACAATAGAAAACTATTAGCATCTCTGTGTATTTCCGCTTGTACGGTAGGCTTTGTTAACGCCGGAGGAACACTAGGTGGCGATAGCACTTCTTATTCACCTCACAACTCAGTTTCCATGGGGTATTTGATGTCAACACTTCCAACGGAAACTTCCGATTCAACTTCTAAATCAGGAAATTTTACAAAAAAGTTTGATTATGTGAATCAGGGTGAGAAGCAAGGTAAAGGACTTCTAGGGAACAATTTAGAAGTTTCAGGAGTGACTCGATTCATTACCATTCAGAGAACAATGCAGCAGTCGTATACGGATATGACTACCAGCGACAAAAATATATCCTTTACAGATTACCCAACATTTGACGCAAATTCAGGAGCAAATGCTGGTTTTCCATTGTTAGAATTAAATTTAAAGTCTCAAGTAAAAAAAGATTTTAATTTCAATGTCGGATATTCACTGGGACATAATATGACTGGTGACATTGGAGGCAACTCAAGAAATATTGGAGCTGTTCAAAACTTAAATTTTGGAGCTCAAATGCGAACAGGTATGTTAAAAACATCAATCTGGGCTGGTGAGGTTCTTTGGACCAATTTATCCAGATTTACAATGGGACAACCTGAATTTACCGATAATTATTTCGAAAGATTACCTTGGGATTGGTATAGGACATCCTATACTCGTTACCAGGAATATTTTACGCTATCCAGTAACATTGGAGCTCGAAACTTGGGGAGAACACCAATTCAAGGAGGTATTGGAGTGATTGAATATCTCCCTCTTCAAGCTAGTTTTAAAGTGATTTATGGCCAGTCGAACCGTTCGATAATTTCTGCTGACCATGGAACTGGGTTCCCTTCCATTCTTCAAGGTTATCGATTTGAAAAGTACATTTTCGAACGAGGAATAAGAGGTAAAGCAGGACTAAATGTATATGCCAAAAGAGCATTTACAGATGTAATTGGAGAAGTTCCTGATAACAATACGATGTATACCTTCGACTTTGATGTAAAAGTTAAGAAGATAAAATTTGAAGGAGAGGTAGGAGGATCGCAAGTTAAAACCTTCGACAAGGTGAATAATGCAGAATATGAGGGTAATGGTTTTGGTGCAGTATTCAAGGCCGCTTTCGATAGAAGAGCTGTTCTTTGGCCTTTCTCAATTGAGTTTTATAATTTGAATAAAGACTTTGGAAACGTTGATGGATCTATTTTGAATCAAAATCCACACATAAAACAAGGAGGAGCGAAAAATGAATTTGTTTACAACGATTCCTACTTTGCAAATATTGCGAATGAAGCAGGGCAGTTAACCAATAACCGTAGAGGTGTAAACCTTGACATTGAAGCTGGTTTTGGAGATGTTAAAGTTCAGTTTGGTTACTCTGCCAGTCAAGAAATCGATAAATTAACGGATACATTAACCATACAACACAGAGTTAATGCTTTTTCTCGTTCAAGATTCAGACCCTGGTTTCAAGCCGCAGGACCTTATGGAAGAATAAAATCATTCTGGTACCGAACCTTTGAAACGGTAACTATGAATAATCCTTTGGATACTGCTTCAGGTTCATCATTCTTAAATCGTGATTTATTAGGATTTAATGCCATAGAACTTGGATTGAAGTATAAAAAGTCCTTAGGGAAGAATCAAGAAATTGTAATCTTGAACTTAACTACCGCAAATACAATTAAAGAAGGGTTTAATGTTTTTTCAATTCCAGGATCATCACAAAATATAGTGAGTGTATTGTACAATGATATTACTGCTGCTTACAAATTGAATAAAAAGTTTTCCATCATAGGAAATTATGCTGTTGAGAAAACAACGGGAAGTTCAAGAACAGCCGTAGAGCATACCGATCCAAATACATTTGAAATTAAAACAGATTATATTGATCAAATTGGTAACATGTATGCAATAGGTGTTGACTATGATTTAACAAGAAAAACATCTCTTCACCTTAGAACCAAATACATGGATCATAGAGATAAAAACTTTACAAGAGATAAATTCTCTGGATTTGAAACAACTTTTGAACTTAAAATATTCCTATAAAAATTATTGAAATGAATTATAAAAAATCAATTATACTATCAGCATTATCTTTAGGATTTACTATTGGTGTTAATGCACAAGGGCCTCAGTATAGCTTAAACGGACTTGGAAGATCAATTATTACTGATAATGACCTAAGTGGAGCTTCAGTTGATAATGACGAAACGATTCAAAAAGCTAATATATCTGGATACAATTTATTTGATTTGCAAACAAATCTTGATTTGGATTCAACATTCAATGCCAAAGCGATTTTCAGAACAAGATCTCCGTTTGGAACATCATTTGGTTCACAAACCAATTTCGAATTCAGGTTATTTTCTATGGGAGGTAACGTAAACGGGTTAAAATATCAATTGGGAGATATCCGGGTTGAACTTACTCCATATACCGTATACAATGCGGATTTAGCAGGAACTGGTTATGAAAGCACCATTTTCACAGAGAGAAGAGAAATATTGGAGTATGAAAACTTCAATGATGGAAACACTTGGTTACTTCAGGGAGCTTCCGGACAATACGGTTGGAATTTAGGTGAAGAATCAGGAATTGGAATATATGCGTTTACCACACGACTTGCCTCAACCAATGAACTTGGAAACCCGGACAGATTACTTTCTGGAGGAAGAATAGAGTATGCCTTGGATGAAAACATAAAACTGGGATTGAATGATGTTGGTATGTATGACATTCAAACCGGATCAACAGAGTATGATTACACCAATAATGTAATTACTGGAGACTTAGGTTATACGAGATTATTGGGAGATAATCAGTTCAAATTGAACGCTGAATTTGGTGGTTCATGGTTCAGTTATACGTATAATCCTACCGATACCAATCAATCCTACAGTGATATGGTTGTTGATTTCGATGTAGATTATAACTTAAAAAATTCAGGACTTGATTTAGGTTTAGGTGTAAGAATGGTCGGAGCTTCTTTTATGTCTCCAACAGCACAAAGTAGAAGGTATAGTCCTACTGCTACACCTATGCTTTTTGAGAATTTAGCCGGTGAAGCGACCAGAAGTCAATTGTATTATGATCAATTTACCAGCGAAGAAGTTTACAACAATTCTATATCTCCAACTTTAATGGCTTACAACCAGTTTTATAATGCTATCAGTCCTTACGGAGAGGCAACTCCAAACCGATTTGTTATCGATTTAAGTGTTGCCACTGATACATCTAACAAAGCTTTGGATGCAGGATTAAACATTAATTATGGTTCAGAGGTGATTGGTCAAGGAGGTAAAGATTTAAGAACATTCATGGTAATCGATGGAGGAACAAACCTACATTTAGGCAACCTTATGAACGTTGACCGTCTTATTGATGTCAACCTGGGAGCAAGGTATGAAAATATGAGTAGAGGAGGATCAGCTGAACTTGCTCTAACCAATATGCTGGTTGACTTTGGTATTTCGGGAGAAATTTTAAAAAGAGTTGATCTTTTAGCCGGTTTAAAGTTCTATTCTGCTGTGGGTAACGAATTCATTGCTGTTCGAGATGGATTTAACCTTGTGACCAACTTCATTGAATACGATGTCGACATGAATGAATTGATTTATTCTGCTGGTCTTCGGTTCAGGTTTTCAAAGACTCAATCTTTCAATGTGAATTACAACATGGCATCTTTTACTAACAACCTTGTAACGGACAGCCAAATGAATATTAGTCAGCTGTTTTTTAACTACACTGGTAAATTCTAAAAAAATAATTAGGATATGATTTTAAACAAATTAATAAAAAACTCCTCGTTTGCCCTTTTAGGTATAATTGTATTGTCTTGCGGACCGGATCAAGTGGGTCCGAATCTTAAGGGAGCCAGTGATGATTTTGATAAAAATGTTGATTTTCATTTTTATCAAGACGACGATGAGGATCCGAATATGAAATTTAACTTGCACGAAACCTCGTATTTCGGAACCAATACTTTTAACGAAGAGGTATCATGGACGGTCACTGTAACTGGCTATGGATCAGGTTCTGAGGCTAAAATTAGTGGGTTAAGCGATAAACTATCCCAAGATAATGCAGAGTGGTTATACGGTAGATCATCGAACGTTTATTTTTTCCAAAGAAATGAGTACGTGAAGTGTGAATTGAAAATTGTAGGGTTGGATACCACTTATGTTGTAGATTCTCTTAAATTTCAAGGGGAATACCGTTGGACCAATAAAACAATTAATGGCGTTCGTCATTTCGTTGTTGATGAATTTGATTCCGATGATCCCATACCAACACAAGGTTTATCGGCAACTTCACCCGATCAGGTTGATAACGATGTTGTAATTGCTGTTACCGATGCTAATAAGGTAGAAGGTTCGAATTCGCTTGCGATGTCTGGTGAGGACGTAAACAGTAATGGGTGGATTGGTTCGAGGAATCACGACCGACTTCTTGAGTTAGCCGCTTGTACAGATTTATCTAAAATGCCTATCGATTCTACAACATCTCCTGATGATTTATACTTTAATATATTCATTTATGGAGATAGCGATTATCCCGGGACAACCGTAGAATTAAAAATATACGAGAATGAAGACTTCGACTCTCTGCCATACGTAGATGATTTGCGAAATTATGCTCTTGATGAATTAAATACATTGAATTCTGCACAAAAAGCAATCAGCGATGCCTGGTTATACGATATCATTGTCAACTGGGATGGATGGAAAATGGTTAGTGTACCCTATTCAGCCTTTCGTGCGACAAACAATCCTTTAACTGGTGGTAACGGAAACCGAATCAAGGAGCCAGGAAGAATATCCGGTATAGAAGCTTCTTTACTCTCTTTTCCAACGGCCGGACTTGAAGTTAAAACGTACATTGATTTTTTGACCTTTACTCAAGGAGGTAGACCACAATTTAAACTACAGTAGTTATGAAGTACACAAAAATATTACAATTGGGATTATGTCTTGCCTTTTTTTACGGTTGTAATCCAATAGAAAAAGTAGGTCCGGATATTTGTCCGTCTGATGATTTCTCTCTGACTTCAGAAGATTTAATTATAAATGTATTATCTCCGGGAGTGACTCAGTCATTGGAAGATGCCGGAGGTAATTTAGATTTAACCAATGAGGGTTTAAATATAAAATCGAATTTTGGAGAAGAAGTCGATTGGACGCTTAAAATTTCAAACGGTACCCAAGAGAAAAATTTTTCAGGAACTGGAGAATCCTTTAACGTATACTGGTATGGACAGCCTGATAAATTTGATGGAACCAAAATGCAATTTGATGAAGGATCGGTAACAGTAAAACTTTCCGTTGTGTGTCATGATGCAGTATCGAAAACATTTCAATTGACTGGAACTCAAAACTTCAGTACATTGGATTCAAATTTTGGAGTTTTACTAAGAGATTGGGACCAAAATGGAGCTTACCCAGTTAACGGCGTTACTTACGACCCAATCAATCAATCTGATGGTTGGTCTGGTAAAGGAGGAGGAGTTGATGTATGGGAACTTCAGTACTATAATACCACGCCATCTCCTGCAGGAGGATTGTATGCTCAATTGTCAGGTTCGGGGGAAAATGGAATGTGGTATTTAGGTTCACACAGTTTTACATTAACGAATTTTTCTGACTTACTTCCAACTCAAAATGTAGACAGTTTGTATGTGAACATATTTGCAAGTGCGGAGGAAGGTGCAATTAATACAGGTTCTCAGATTGCAGTAAAGAATAATGGTAAAAGCTACCTTGGATTGGAAAATATTAACTGGACGGGATGGAAACTACTTTCCTATAAAATGTCCGATTTAAAAACAACATCCGGAGATAATTTGCCGAGTGCAAATATTACAGATTTTGTTCTTCAATTGGGTGCCGCTCCTGAACCTTCAAATGATTTAAAAGTAAAATACGATTTTGTTTTAATCACTGTTGGAGCGCCACTTTTTTCGGAATAAAAACAATATAAAAAAAATAGAAAAGGCCCTTTTACAGGGCCTTTTTCTTTTACCCATAGGCTAATCATTGAAAAAATTCTGAGTATCTTTGTGCGAAGAAAATCAAAAAAATAAACCTATAAATTTTCAATATGAGTAAGTATACAACAGAAGTTTTTGATTCAGCAATAGACGGATCCAAGTTCGTTGCAAACAAGATTAAAGCACTAATTGAAAAAAACAATGCGGAAGGCAAGAAAACGGTTCTTGGATTGGCAACGGGCTCAACTCCGGTAAAAATGTATAAAGAATTGATTAGAATGCATAATGAAGAAGGTTTGTCGTTTGCGAATGTTGTCACCTTCAATTTGGATGAATACTATCCAATGGAAAAAAACTCAGAACATTCATACTGGTACTTCATGCATGAAAATTTGTTTAATCATATCGATGTTAAACCTGAAAACATAAACATTCCTTTAGGGAATTTGCCTCAGGAGGAAGTCGATCAGCATTGTTTGGATTATGAAGCAAAAATTGATGCAGAAGGAGGTTTAGATATCCAGATTTTAGGAATAGGAAGAACAGGTCATATTGGATTTAATGAACCTGGTTCCGAATTAGACTCTGTAACTCGTCAGGTAACCCTTGCACAAATCACAATTGACGATGCAGCTCCAGGTTTTGGTGGAGTGGAAAATGTTCCTGCAAAAGCAATTACGATGGGCGTTGCTTCCGTATTAAAGGCAAGATGTATTTACTTAATGGCTTATGGTGAAAACAAAGCGCAAATTGTTTCTGATACATTAACAAATGATATAACAGATCAAGTTCCGGCTACATATCTTCAAAAACATTCAAATACAGTTTTTGTATTGGATACAGAAGCTTCATCATTACTTCCGGCTTAAGTAGTAAGGAATAAAAAAATAGAAAAGAGGCTACTGTATTGGTAGCCTCTTTTTTTTGTGATACATTTAAAAAGTAATCTAAATCAAATTCTGTATATCGTGGAAAAAATCCAGAACAAAGTATTTAAATCGGCTAAGGAGGGGACACTGTTTGTTGCCAATCAAATTAAAAATTTAATTGAAGAAAAGGCAAAGAGTGGTGAGTTTGCAGTTCTAGGTTTAGCAACAGGTGCATCTCCCATTTCTTTATATAAGGAATTGGTAAAAATGCATAAAAATGGATTAAGTTTTTCCAATGTAATCACATTTAATTTAGATGAATATTATCCAATGGAGCCTCAAGCCATTCAGTCCTATCATAGGTTTATGGAGGAACATCTTTTCAGTAAAGTAGATATTCCAAGTGAAAATATTAACATACCAAAAGGCACCCTTAGTATGGATGAAATTCAATCCTATTGTAAAGACTACGAAAAGAAAATCGATGATTTAGGAGGGATTGACATTCAAATTCTTGGAATAGGAAGAACAGGTCACATTGGATTCAATGAACCGGGTTCAACTTCTCGCTCTTACACAAGATTAGTTACACTTGATAAAAAAACCAGAAGAGATGCTTCCAAGGATTTTAAAAGCATTGAAAGTGTTCCAAGAAAAGCTATTACGATGGGTGTTGGAACAATTTTTAAAGCAAAAAGTATCTACCTCATGGCTTGGGGAGAGAAAAAGGCAAAAATTGTCTCCAAAGCAATAGAAAGTAGGGTGTCTTCATTGATTCCAGCCACATTTTTACAAAACCACCCAGAGGCCATTATGGTAATTGACGAGCCTGCTGCAACAGATTTAAAGCGAGTTAAAACACCTTGGTTGGTAGGGGATTGTGAATGGACAGAGCAACTCACATTGAAGGCAGTTTGTTGGTTGAGTGAAAAATTAAACAAAGCGGTTTTAAAATTAACGGATGAGGATTACAACGAATATGGAATGGGCGATTTAATTGCTCAAATGGGATCGGCATATGAACTGAATTTAAATATTTTCCGTCATTTGAGAGATACCATAACAGGTTGGCCAGGAGGAAAACCCGATACGGGAGGTCAAAGAAGACCAGAGAGAACACACCCATTCCCAAAGAGGTCTTTAGTGTTAAGTCCGCATCCTGATGACGATGTGATTTCAATGGGAGGTACCTTTATTCGATTGATCGATCAAGGTCACGAAGTATCTGTTGGATATATGACCAATGGAAGTATGGCAGTTCATGATGAAGATGTAGTTAATCGATTGAGTTTCATGCGCCATTTTATGAAAACCTTTGAGTTGAAAGAAGATAAAATTGAAGAGTTTTCTGTAAAAATCAAATCTTTTTTTCAATCGAAAGACAGTTCAACCATTGACTTGCCAGAAGTTGTAGAAATAAAGTCTCTAATTAGAAAAAGAGAAGCTCAATCCGCCTATCGATTTTGTGGAGTAGACGATGACAATGCATACTTCCTGGATTTACCTTTTTATAAAACCGGTAAAGCACAAAAAAATCCAATCTCTGATGAGGACATCAAAAGAGTTAAAGAGTTGATATTAGAAATAAAACCCCATCAAATTTTTGTTGCAGGAGATAAAGCCGATCCACATGGAACTCATCAAAAATGCTTGGAAATTTTTCGTTCAGCATTTCAGGAACTTATCGATGAAAATCAAAAATGGGTTGAAGACTGTTGGATTTGGCAGTATAGAGGTGCCTGGTTGGAATGGCCAATTGATGAGATAGAAATGGCAGTTCCGTTGAGTCCTGATGAGGTCGCTAAAAAGCGGTCCGCCATATTTAAACACGAGTCTCAGAAAAATGGAGGAGTATTTCCTGGAGACGATGCAAGAGCTTTTTGGGAAAGAGCAGAAGACAGAAACAGAAAAACCGCAGAATTATATAATCAGCTGGGATTACCGGAATATCAGGCTGCGGAGGCTTTCAAACGTTTAAGGTTCTAAATTGTTGTTAAAAAAATTGTTGGAACCCATTTAATGAATTATTTTAGAGCCATTGTTTAACCTATATATTGAAATATGAAAAAAATTTTACTATCTACTTTCGCTGTTGCATCTTTATTTGCAACTGCACAAAACCCAACAAGTTTAGTTGAGGAAATGGACGGATCAACTCCATGTTTTTTAACGTGGGATCCAGTAGGAGCTTTCCAGGGAGCTGCTGGTCACGATTTTACAAGTATGGTTTATGATGATTCTCAAGAGGATGGGATCATGACTTTTTCTGCAAAAACTCATGATACACAGCACGGACCATTATACTACACATTATCTGCAGGAGATGACCAGGATTGTTTTCCAGCAGCAGGTGCAGTTGACATCAGCGGTAATCCTAAAGCTGAAATCAGAATCAAAGCATCTTCTAACGTAAAAATTAATGTTTACATTCAGGAAGGAAACTCTCCATCTTGGGACTACTCTAAATTTTCAGCATCGTCATTTCAAATTGACGTGACTACTGATTGGCAGTTTGTAACGCTTGAAAATATCGCTGATTCTTCAGGAGGTGGTGCTGCAGTTGATTTATCAAATATCGGAGGTGTTGCTTTCGAATTAGGTAAAACTGACGGTGTAAACTTTGATAACATCGATGGAACCGTATCTGTTGATTTTATAAGATTTGGAGACGCTGCAAACTCTACTGAAGAGGTTGTTGTAGAAGGATTCAATGTATTCCCAAACCCAGCTACTGATGTATTGAATGTTAAGTTTGATGCAACTTCAGCAACAACAGTTGAATTAACAGATTTAACTGGTAAAGTTGTTTCTTCTCAGTTGGTGCAAGCTGGAGCTGTAAATACTACATTTGCTACTGCTGACATTAACGCTGGTATTTACTTTGTAAACGTTAAAAATGAAATAGGATCAACTACTCAAAAAGTAGTTATCAAGTAATCATTTTAAAATAATAATGAAAAGGCTCGCATCGCGAGCCTTTTTTTATGAACAATATTTCCTTTACCCGCAAAACGTTTCTTTCGTTTAACCTTAATTGTGTATATTCGAGCCCGATTAAAAAACCTAAAATTTAATTAAAAATGGCTACAGACAGTAAAAAAAACTTTTTAGTTCCCTTTTTGATAATCGCCGGAATGTTTTTCATTTTCGGATTCGTTACCTGGATTAATGGAGCGTTAATACCATTTATGAAAACAATGTGTGATTTATCTGATGCTGAATCCTTTTTGGTAGTTTCAGCCTCATATATTTCTTTTGTTGTTATGGCTATTCCGGCTTCAATTGTACTTCGAAAGATTGGGTATCGAAGAGGAATGTCTTTAGGTTTAATACTAATGGGATTGGGGGCTCTTGTTTTTATCCCGGCAGCATCTTCTAGAACCTATGCTGTTTTTTTAGTCGGTATATTTATTCAAGGTGCAGGTATGACTATTCTCCAAACTGCATCCAATCCATATATAACCATTTTAGGTCCAATAGAAAGTGCTGCTAGAAGAATTTCCATTATGGGAATTTGTAATAAAGTTGCTGGAGCATTAGGCTCTATAATTTTTGGTGTTTTGTTGCTCTCTGGGATTAAAGAAATAAATGAAAAATTGGCCTTGTATAAGGGTGCTGAAAGAGATGCTGTTTTAGATCAAATGGCTGATAGTGTGGTTGGACCATACATTATAATGGCAATTGCTCTAGGCGTATTAGGTGTGTTAATTAATTTTGCTCCTTTACCAGATTTAAATATGGGTGAACCAGAAGAGGGTGAAGACGGTTCTTCTGAAGCTGATTTTGCATCTACTAAAACATCAGTTTTCCAGTTTCCTCATTTACTTATAGGTGTGCTTGCTTTATTTATGTACGTAGGTGTAGAGGTAGCAGCTGGAGATACAATAATTGCTTATGGTATTGCAATGGATTTAGAGGGAGCAACGCGATTCACTTCTTTCACACTTGGTTTCATGGTATTGACATATATAATTGGCGCTTTATTAATCCCAAAAGTAATTTCACAAAAAAACGCGCTAATAGGCTCGGCTCTATTAGGTTGTGTTTTTACAGTTTGTGTAACATTAACCGAAGGATTTACATCAGTCATTTTTGTTGCAATGCTTGGTATAGCAAATGCTTTAGTTTGGCCAGCAATTTGGCCATTAGCTATTAATAAATTAGGGAAATACACTAAAACTGGTGCTGCTCTTTTAATTATGGCAATTGCAGGGGGTGCGGTTATTTCTCCATTGTATGGAGTTTTCGTAGGAGCTCAGAAAGATTCCATGGTAACAGAAAAGTCGGATGCCATTAGTTTAGCTTTCGATGGTACCGACAAGTTATTAAGTACTTTTCCAAAAACAAAAATGTTAAATGATTCAACAGAAATAGAATTAGATACAACCTTATTGGCAAAAGTAAAATCTGCGAGCTTAAATCTAGATACTGCGTCAATGGAATTATCTAAGGAAAGGATTTCAAATGCAGAGCTTATTAAATATATAAAATCGTCAAATGCAGATATTAATAATGCATTTGATTTATCTGTTGGATTAAATATCGCTAAAGATTCATTGGATAAATTCGTTAAGATTGTTGAAAAAGATCCTGATTTGGCCTCTGGGTTTGGGACTGCATTCATTAATACATTTACAGGTGGATTAGATATGGCAGGAGAATTCAATGTATGGGGAGATAAACTTAATAAGATTATTAATTCATCAGATAAATCCGTTTTATCAATTAGTATTGATGAATTAGTAAAATTATCATCAGACTTAGAGATGAAAATTGAATCTAAGCCTGAACTAAAGAATAAGTTTAATCAAATTATTAATCAGTTGAATAAAGCAAAATTGAATTTAAATCAATTGGATAGAGAGGCTGAAATTTTAGCTGAATCAGCAGCTGAACTTGGGAAAGCAGATGCCTTAATTAAGCCTGTAGTTGCAGAAGCTTCAACAGCAGGTTATTGGGTTTTATTACCTTGTTACTTAATCATATTATTCTTTGCTGTGAAAGGGTATAAAGTAGGTTTACCAAAAGAGGATTAAACAAAAAAATATTAAAAGCCCCGCAATAGCGGGGCTTTTTTGTGTGTACGGTTTTCGTCCGGTATTTATTTTTTGGTTTCCACCTTCTTGAACTATATTCGTTGTAAATAAATTCGCTTATGGCTCCATCAAACCAGAGGATTGTATCAATTGACTTTTTAAGAGGGTTAACCATTGCTCTTATGATTGTAGTAAACAATCCGGGAAGTTGGGGAGCATGGGATTCGGAAAATTCTGTTTGGGTAGAACATTTATTTTTGCCTTTATCTCATAGCCATTGGAATGGATGTACCAGTACAGATTTGATTTTTCCATTTTTCATTTTTATAGTTGGGGCTTCAATAGCATTTGCTATGGGAGGAAAAAAGTTAGACTCCTCGAATCATAAATCTTTAATACTAAAAGTTGTAAAAAGAGGATTGATAATTTTTGCCCTTGGCGTATTAAAAGATGCTTTTCCTTATTGGAGATATGATTCCAGTACTCATGAATATATGTCTTGGTTTCCTGACGTATGGAGAATTCCCGGGGTACTTCAAAGAATTGGATTGGTGTTCATATTGGGAGGTATTTTATTCATAAAAGTGAATGTTAAATCTTTATGGTTGACTTTGGTCGCAATTTTACTTGGATATTGGGGCTTGTTGTATGTTGAAATACCAGATGCATATCAAGTTGATCTTACTGTTCCCAATAAAAATTTAGGATCGTGGTTGGATAGCAAAATTCTGTCCGAGAATCATTTATGGCCTCAATCTCGAAAAGATGGGTGGGACCCTGAATCGCTTTTGGGAACTATATCTGCCTTAGGCACATGTATTATGGGAATGATTGCAGGAAGTTTTATAAAAGGGAAAAAAACAGTTCTTGAAAAAATAAGTGGACTATTTGTTTTTGGAGGGATATCTGTTGTAATTGCTATTGCCTGGGATATGATATTTCCAATCAACAAGATTTTATGGACTAGTTCCTACGTGTTATACACAGGAGGAATAGCTTCAATGGTTACTGGTTTTTGTATTTGGCTTATGGATTATAAAGGGTATCAAAAAATATCTAAACCATTTATTATTTTTGGTTCCAATGCACTAACAGCCTATTTATTAAGTGAACTGGTAAGTTTATTGATTCATAACATTGGTGTTGGAGAGTCAACAGTTTCTGGAATTATTTCTGATTCCATTTTACGTGTTTTCACAGATACTCCATTTTCTGAAGTATATAGCAATCATTCAGAATTAATAACCATAAAATTAGCATCTCATATTTATGCGTTTTTATGGATAATTCCTTTTTATATCCTTTTGCGATGGATGTACAACAAGAAGATTTTTGTAAAAGTTTAAATTGTTTGGAAAACACTTTTCGTTGAAAAGGACTATAAATCACTTAAAACCTTAGATTGTTAGGAAACTCGTGCAAGATTACTTCTCTATTTTCCGCTAGATTCTTATATTAGACCTCCCAAAAAATGGGTCAATTACTAAAACGATTATTAAACCAAAAAACTAAATAAATTATGGACGTACGCAGAAGGATAAACAGCTTCGAAGAGTACAAAGAGGAGTACCAAAAAAGTGTTGACAACCCAGAGGCATTTTGGGCGGGTCATGCCGAGTCTTTTGTATGGAAAAAGAAATGGGATAAAGTACTGGATTGGAATTTCTCTGGGCCAGATGTAAAATGGTTTGAAGGAGGTGAATTGAACATCACGGAAAACTGTTTGGATCGTCATTTAGAGGAAAGAGGCGACAAAGTTGCTATTTTATGGGAGCCCAATGAACCTGGAGAAGCAGCAATTAAACTTACTTACAAAGAGTTACATGCTAAAGTTTGTGAATTTGCAAACGTATTAAAAGCTCAAGGCGTACAAAAAGGAGATCGAGTATGTATGTACATGCCAATGATTCCTGAATTGGCTATTGCTTGTTTAGCTTCTGCAAGAATTGGTGCTGTTCATTCTGTTGTTTTTGCAGGATTCTCTGCTCAGGCTTTATCGGATCGAATCAACGATGCAGAAGCAAAAGTTGTTTTAACTTCCGATGGAAATTATAGAGGTAAGAAAAACATTCCTGTTAAAGCCGTAGTTGATCAGGCCTGCGAGACATCCCCAGTTGTAGAGTCCGTAATTGTAGTGAAAAGAACAGAGGCAGAAGTTACCTGGAAAGAAGGTAGAGATAAATGGTGGCATGACGAAGTAGCCAAAGTTGATGCAAATTGTCCTGCTACAGCTGTAGCATCAGAGGATATGCTGTTCATTTTGTATACTTCTGGTTCAACAGGTCAACCAAAAGGGGTTGTTCATACCACAGGTGGTTATATGGTTTACACCGACTATACTTTTAGAAATGCATTTCAATACAATGAGCAAGATATTTATTGGTGTACTGCCGATATCGGATGGATCACAGGTCATTCATACATCATTTACGGACCTCTTTTAGCAGGTGCTACAACCATGATGTTTGAGGGTGTTCCAACTTATCCCGATGCAGGTAGATTTTGGGAAGTTTGCGAAAAACATAAAGTAAATCAATTCTACACTGCACCAACTGCAATTAGAGCTCTACAGGCTTTCGGAACAGATTTCGTTGAGAAATACGATTTAAGTTCAATTAAGGCGTTAGGTTCTGTTGGTGAGCCAATTAATGAAGAGGCATGGCAATGGTATCATAAAAACATCGGAAAAGGAAAGTGTCCGATTGTTGATACCTATTGGCAAACAGAAACAGCAGGGTTCTTAATTTCACCTTTAGCGGGAATTACACCTGAAAAACCTACATATGCTACCTTGCCTATGCCTGGTATTCAGTTGGCTATTATGGATGCAGAAGGAAATGAAATTGAAGGGAATGGAGTAGAAGGTAATTTGTGTATTAAATTTCCTTGGCCATCGATTATTCGAACCACTTATGGTAATCATGAACGTTGCAAAGAGGTTTACTTCGGTACATATGAAAACATGTATTTCACAGGAGACGGGTGCAGACGAGATGATGACGGATATTATCGAATTACAGGTCGTGTAGACGATGTAATTAATGTTTCCGGACACAGAATGGGAACTGCAGAAGTTGAAAATGCTATTAATGAGCACTCAAATGTTGTTGAGTCAGCAGTTGTTGGATTCCCACATGAAATTAAAGGACAAGGGATATATGCATATGTGATTTGTGAAGAAGCTCCATCGGATGAGGATGCTTTTAGAGCGGAAGTTTTAAAAATCATCACCAAGGAAATCGGTCCAATTGCAAAACCGGATAAAATTCAAGTAGTTCCAGGATTACCAAAAACGCGTTCTGGTAAAATTATGAGAAGAATATTAAGAAAAGTAGCTGAGGGTGATGTATCCAATTTAGGAGACACCTCAACTTTATTGGATCCTTCTGTTGTTGATGCAATTAAAGAAGGAGCATTAGTAGAGCTTAAATCTTAACCTATTATAGCCCAAAAACAAAAAACCCAGCTTTTCGGCTGGGTTTTTTTATTACTTGGAAAGAGCGCTTATGATATCGTGACGCGTTATTATTCCTAATGCTCCGTTTTTTTGAGTTACTACTACAGCGCTCGATTCATTTCCGATAATTTGTGCCAATTCCTCAGTAGTGGTATTGGCATCAACCTCAGGAAAAGGAGCACGCATAATTCCATTAATGGAATGGGTCTTACAATTGGGTTGGTGAAGTATACTGTTGAACAAATCTTTATCCGATATTGATCCAATCATTCTACCTTTGTCCATAACCGGCAATTGAGAAACATTATTCTTAGTCATTTTTTCTGCCGTTTCACCAATTGTAGCATTTTTATTGATGCTAATAAACTTCGTGTCTTTTCCGTTGAGTATTTCAATGGCTTTTTCTCTGTCCAGGAAACCTCTTTGACGCATCCAGTCGTCGTTGAAAATTTTTCCAACATATCTTGAGCCACTATCGTGCATAATTACAACAACGACATCATCTTTAGAAAGCTTTTGTTTCAGTTGCTGAACTGCAGCAACTGCACTTCCTGCCGAATTTCCTAAAAACAACCCTTCCTCTCTGGCCAACCGTCTAGTCATAAGCATTCCGTCTTTATCGGTGACCTTTTCAAAGTGATCAATTAAAGAGAAATCAACGTTTTTTGGTAGGATGTCTTCACCTATTCCTTCTGTGAGGTAGGAGTATATTTCATTTTGATCAAACTCACCTGTTTCATGAAACTTCTTAAAAACCGAACCATAGGTATCAACTCCCCAAATCTTAATATCAGGATTCTTTTCTTTCAAGTATTTCGCTGTTCCCGAAACCGTTCCACCTGTTCCAACACCAACTACAAGATGAGTGATTTTTCCTTCCGTTTGTTTCCAAATTTCCGGGCCTGTAGTTGCGTAATGGGCCTTGGGATTGGATGGATTATCATATTGATTAGGGTAAAATGAATTTGGAATATCTTCGTTTAATTTTTTGGCTACTGAATAATAGGATCGAGGGCCATCAGCTTCCACATTGGTTGGAGTAACAATTACTTCTGCACCCACAGCTCTCAAGATATCCATCTTTTCTTTGGACTGTTTATCGGGCATTGTACAAATCAAACGATACCCCTTTACAATTGCAGCTAAGGCTAGTCCCATACCAGTATTTCCAGATGTGGCTTCTATAATTGTACCGCCCGGTTTGAGTAATCCTTCTTTTTCTGCATCTTCAACCATTTGTACCGCCATTCTGTCCTTAATTGAATTTCCAGGGTTAAAAGTCTCCACCTTTGCTAAAATGGTTCCAGGAACTCCTGCAACCGTTTTGTGCATTTTAACCAGAGGTGTATTTCCTATTGTTTCAAGTATATTGTTGTACCACATAATTAGGTAGTTTATCTCAAAATTAAGGAATACGTATTAGTTGAAAGCTATTAAATTTAATCGAATTTAATTGCAGCAATGGGCGATATTCTTGAAATTACCACAGAAGGAATAATCAGAACAAGAGTACAAATAATTATGGTTAATAGATTCAGAGAAATCCAATATCCAAAATTCATATCCAAAGGAACTCCATCCACGTAATAAACATCAGGATCGAGAGAAACGGGTTCGAATACCAACTGAATAACACAGAGGATAAGAGCAATTAAATTTCCCAAAAGAATTCCTTTTCCAATAAGAAAAGCACTCTTAATTAAAAATACTTTCCGAATACTAAAGTTGGGTGCTCCCAAACTTTTTAAAATTCCAATCATTTGAGTTTTTTCCAAAATGATGATCAACAAAGCTGAGGACATATTTACAATAGATACTATTAAAATGATGATAAGAATGATTCCAATGTGCATATCCATATAATCGATCCAACTAATGAATTGTGCATATCGGGTATATATTGAACGAACATCGAGGGATACTGTTTCCAAATAAAAATCATTTCTGATTTTATTTTCTAAATTTTGGTAATATTCAAATCCTGATTTCTTGTTGAAAAGGTCCAGGCCTTGTGTTTCCTGATTAAGAAAAATCTCATAGCCACCAATTTGTTCTTGAGTCCATTTGTTCAGTCTTCGAATTCGTTTTACGTCACAAAAAATAATTTTGTCGTCAAACTCTTCTGCCAAACCTGTTTGATAAATTCCTTTTACAATAAAGGAGTTCTTTTTTTGACGATAAAATGTTTCTCCTTTTTCATTTTGCCTTTGAGTAACAAAGAAAACTCGGAACTGATCTCCAATAACTAAGTCGAGTTTATCGGCTATTTTTTTTGATATAATAGCGTCTTTAGAAATTGATGTAGAATCGAAATTAATAATTTCTCCCTCAATTAAATTGCTTTTAAAAAACTCCCAGTTGTAATCACTTGTTACACCTTTTAAAATTGTTCCATGAGAGGATTTTCTGGTTTTAATAATTCCTGCTTTTGTAGCAAATACTTGAACGTGAGAAATATCGGGTGAATTCTTTAACCCCTGGTAAAAGTAATCGTCATATGGAAAAGGAGTACTTTCATAGGATTCATCAATACCCGTTTTACTAATTTGAATATCTGAGGCAAAACCAACAATTTTCCCTTTTATTTCTTTTTGAAAACCCTTAGTCATAGTTACTGCCATAACCATGATTATAACCCCTAAAGCGATGCCCCAAACGGCAATATTAATGATTGGACGCGTAAATGCATTTTTTGCCGTTTTATCAAAAAGTATTCTTTTCGCTATGAAGAATTCGAGTTTCAAAGGATATTCAATAAATTAGAACAACTAAAATAATACTTTATGCTCATAGGCAATCAAAATACATGTCTGCTTTTTTTGTTAATTCTTATGGTAGTTTCCTGCTCATCAGAAATAGAAGAGAAAGTTCCCGATGAATTTGATGTGAAGGATTCGATAGGTGTTGTGAAATCTCAGTTAAAACCAGCTGAATTAAAAACTATTGTTGGAGCTGAGTCAATTTCTGAATATTTGCCTTTATTGGAAAATAAGAGGGTTGCAGTTGTAGGAAATCAAACCTCAATAGTCGGTTCTTCATTTTTGGTCGACACATTGATTTCTCTTGGAGTAAATCTCACTTTGTTGTTTTCTCCAGAACACGGTTTCAGGGGGAATTATGATGCTGGTGAAAAAGTAAAACACACTCAAGATTCAGTTACGGGACTTCAAATATTTTCATTGCACGGTAAAACCCACAAGCCTACAGCTAAAAGTCTGGAAAATGTTGATGTTATATTATTCGATATTCAAGATGTAGGTGTTCGATTCTATACCTACATTTCAACTTTACACTACGTTATGGAGGCTGCCGCTGAAAATAATAAGCAGGTAATTGTATTGGACCGTCCCAATCCAAATGCTCACTACATTGATGGTCCAATATTAAAAAAAGAGTTTAAAAGTTTTGTGGGAATGCATCCAGTTCCAGTGGTATACGGAATGACCATTGGAGAATATGCCAATATGATTAATGGTGAGTTTTGGCTAAAAGACTCCCTGCAAGTCGATTTAAAAGTTATTAAATTGAAAAATTGGACACACGATAAAGAGTACATATTACCTATACCTCCCAGTCCCAATTTGCCCAACCAACTTTCCATCTATTTGTATCCCAGTTTATGTTTTTTTGAAGGAACAGAAGTAAGTATTGGTCGCGGAACGGAATATCCATTTCAGGTTTGGGGTCATCCTAATACAACCTGTAAGGAGCAAAGTAATTTTACCTTTACTCCTATGAGTATACCCGGGAAAAGTAAAAAACCCAAACACCAAAATAAAATTTGCAAAGGAATTGATTACAGAGGTTTCGAACGGGATTCCATTCGTAAAAATTGGAAATTAGAAATTGGTCCGATACAGCAGGCTAAAAGTTGTGTTCAACCTCGGAAAACGTTTTTCGTTCGAACTCGTTTTTTTAATCTTTTGGCAGGAAACGATGAGTTCATAAAGCAACTCGAAGAAAAACAAAACGAAGCAGATATTCGTAAATCCTGGGAATCTGATTTGGAAAAATTCAAATTGATAAGATCAAGCTATTTACTTTATAAATAATAAACAATGGGAGATCACTTAAATAAAATCGACTTCATAATAAAAAAGGGAATTGATTTGGTGTTTCAGCATGGACCTCGCTTGTTGGGAGCTTTTATCGTGTTATTGGTAGGACTTTATTTTGCCAAATTACTGGAAAAGCTCTCGGGTAAAATGATGCGTAAAAGTAAGGTGGAGGACTCACTTTTACATTTTGTAAAAGGACTCATAGGAGCACTTTTAAAAACACTCGTAATCATAACTTTTTTGGGTATGGTTGGAGTCGAGGTTACTTCTTTTGTAGCTATATTAGGGGCAGTTGGACTTGCTGTTGGCATGGCCCTTTCGGGGACCCTTCAAAATTTTGCTGGAGGTGTAATTATATTGCTCTTTAAGCCCTTTAAAGTTGGGGATTTAATTGAAGGACATGGTCATTTAGGAAGAGTCAAAGAAATACGGATTTTTGTAACAGTATTATTAACTCCTGAAAACAAAACAATTATAGTTCCCAATGGTCCTTTATCCAATAATGACATTGTAAATTATAATACAGAGGGAAAAATACGGATAGATTTAATTATGGGTATAAGTTACAATGCAAGCATTAAAAAAGCCAAAGAAGTTTTACTGGATGTAATGAATAACCATCCTAAAGTACTTCAGGATCCAAAACCCTTTGTTGGTGTTTATGAATTGGGCGATAATTCCGTTAACCTAGCAGTTCGTCCTTATAGTTTGCCCAAAGACTATTGGGAAGTGTATTTTGCTATTAACGAAGCAGGAAAGGAAGCTCTAGACGAGGCAAATATTGAAATACCATTCCCTCAAATGGATTTGCACGTTAAGGAAATGCCGAAAAATTAATTATTTAATTGTTCTTCCCGGATAAACTTTAAGTGCTTCGGCTAAACACTTCATGGCCCTTCTTAATTTTTCTTGTTTCACTACATAAGCGATACGAATTTCTTTTTTCCCAGCACCGGGAGTAACATAAAACCCAGAACCAGGAGCAAACATAACCGTTTCGCCTTTATAATCAAATTCAGATAAAATCCAACTGCAGAATTTTTCATCGTCATCAATGGGTAATTCAACAACAGTATAAAATGCACCATAGGGATGAGAATACTTTATATCGGGAATTTTTGATAATTCTTCGATAAGCACATCCTTTCGATTTTTGTATTCTTGTTTTACCTCTTCATAATAGGAATCAGGAGCTTTTAAAGCTGCCTCAACAGCAACCTGCCCAAATAAAGGAGGGCTTAAACGCGCTTGTCCAAACTTTAATGCAGTTTGAATTACATCTTTGTTTTTAGAAATAATAGCCCCAACTCTAACTCCACACATTGAATACCTTTTTGATGCTGAGTCCAGCATAATCGCTTTGTCTTCAATACCTTTTAATTCCATGACAGAAGGTGCAAAATCACCACTGTAGAAAAATTCACGGTACACTTCATCGGATATCAAAAACAAATCATATTTGATACAAATTTTTCTCAGTTTTTCCAGTTCGTCCTTGGAATAGGTATATCCCGTTGGATTATTGGGCGAACAGATAAGTATAGCTTTCGTTCGAGGACCAATAAGTTTTTCAAATTCATCAATTGAAGGTAGCGCAAAGTTCTCTTCGATGGATGATGAAATTGGTTTAACTGTTATGTCGGCAGCCCCGGCAAAGCTGGAGTAGTTCGCATAAAATGGTTCGGGAACAATTACTTCATCCCAGGGATTCAAGCAGCTTAAAAGAGCAATCATTAATGCCTCTGAAGCCCCATAAGTGATTATAATCTCCTCACTTGAAACATCAATATCGTACTTTTTGTAATAATCTACAAAAGACTCTCTTAAAGCCAGGGTACCCTCGCTATCGCTGTATTCAACCACTTCAAAGTTTGCGGATTTCAATTCATCGATGGCCCATTTTGGAGTAGGGATATCGGGTTGACCAATATTTAGCTGATGGACATACTTACCTTCCTTTTTAGCTTTAGCTGCAAGGGGAGAGAGCTTTCTGATGGGAGAAAGCGGCATTCGTAAACCTCTGTCTGAAATCTTAGCCATATTCACGAAATTACTAATAATTGACGAACTATCTTAGCGGCATCGCTCAAAGTTCACAGTAGTGAAATCACATTAAAGCTTCAACTGAGGTTGATCAGAATTCTTTAATACGGTTTAATGACTTCACCTTCACCGTTGCTGAGCATATGTTCAGGAATGTTTTCTTGAACACATTTTGCCAATGCATCAATAATGGATATTTTCAAATGAGTTCTGTGGTGAATGATGCTTATTTCTCGCATTGGTTGAGGTCTTGAAAACGGCTTAACTGTTCCTTCTGGTTCAATTGTTTTTAAGTCAATTGCTTTTAAATAGGGAACCAAAGTCATTCCAAAACCTTGTTTACTCAATTTAACGAGAGTCTCAAAACTACCACTCTCAAGAGTCACATTATCCTCTTTTTTCTTTTCAAACAAAGATCCGTATAAATTAATGACACTGTCTCTGAAGCAATGGCCTTGATGAAGTAACAATATGTCATCCGGTTCCAAATCAGAATTGTCCAGGAATTTCTCTTTAAACAATCTATGCCCCATTGGAGTAAATCCCATAAAAGGTTCGTAGTAAAGAGGCTTTTCCATAATTCCGTCGTTGTTTAGAGGAGTGGCAAGAATGGCAGCGTCCAATAAACCGTTTTTTAACCGTTCCAGGATGGTCTTCGTTTGAAGTTCTTCAATTTGCAGATTTACTTTAGGATATTGGGAAACAAAACATTTTAAAAATCTCGGAAGCAATGAGGATGCAACAGTTGGAATTACAGCGAGTTTAAATTCGCCCGCGATTTCTCCTTTGTGTTGTTGAATGATTTCCTCAATTCGTTTTTCTTCGATAATTACGGTTCTTGCTTGTTCTAAAATTTGCATTCCGATGTCCGTTGGCTGTAAAGGCTTTCTACTTCTATCGAAAATTGTAATTCCAAGTTCTTCCTCAAGTTTGTGTATTTGCATACTTAGGGTTGGTTGCGTAACGTAGCAACTTTCAGCAGCTCTGGCAAAATGTCTATGCGTATCTACTGCTATGATGTATCGGAGTTGTGTGATGGTCATAATCCGCAGCTTTTATAATTATACCTTATAAAGATATAAAAATAATCAAACAAAATTATAATTTGTAGCAACAAATTTTATTATATTTGTTATAACAAACAAGTTTTAGACGTTCTTTTAATCCTCAACATGATTTTGTTAGACAAATGCAAGATTCGATTTTCATTTCTAAGTATTAGCGGTAATTCTTAAGAATCTTGCCAAAGGCTTTTGGGTTTGCCTTTTGTCGTTGCTCTTATCTGAAAAGAGCTTGAGGAGTTATCAAAGTGAAGACGAATTGTTGATATACTGTTTAGTTAATCATCATTAGTTTCCCAAGGGTTTGAGCTCCCTTGAAATCAATTTCGTTTAGGGTTGACTGAAATTAATTAAAGGTTATATCATTTTGGTTTAGTATTGTGGACAGATATCAATGATTAGTCTAAATTTGGCCTGAGACAAATTTGTCTCAGGCCTTTTTTTTGAAACATATGCAAAAAGCAAAATTAATAGAAGGTAAAATAGGAATGAGCCTACTTAAAATGAGTATTCCAATGTTTTTTGGAATGATTGGTTTTGCTTTGTTTAATTTTTTCGATACGAAATTTGTAGGTGAGTTGGGTGTGGAACCACTTGCTGCCATTTCCTACACAGTAATTACTGTTCTGATTATGTTTGCGATTGCATTTGGATTAGGTACAGGTGTAACCGCAACCGTTGGAAAAGCCATTGGTGAGAACAACGAAAATAAAGTTAAAAATTTGACCACCTACGGGCTTGTCTTATCATTAGTATTAGGCGTCATAATTACTTTAGTGGGCTTTCCTACAATCGAACCTTTATTCATACTTTTTGGAGCAAGCAGTGATTTAATGCCTTACATCAAAGATTATATGGAATTGTGGTATATAGGTGTTCCTTTAATTATAGTTCCGATCATCGGTAATAGTGCCATTCGTGCACAAGGAAACACATTAATTCCAGCCTTGATAATGGGGGTTTGTGTTGTATTTAATATTTTTTTGGACTATGGTTTGATTTTAGGGAATTGGGGAATGCCCAGGTGGGAAGTTTTTGGCGCTTCTTTAGCAACATTTATAAGTCGATTTATGACTCTAATTGCCAGTATATTCTTTTTACATTACAAATTCAATATGATTTCAATGAAGCATTTCTCATTTCGAGAGATGTTTGTCAGTTGGTACGAAATACTCAAAATAGGTGTTCCATCCATACTTACTCAACTGGTTATTCCTATATCGATTGGGTTAATTACTCGACTTGCCAGCACTTTGGAAAATAAAGATCAACTGGTTTCAACATTACAAGTAGGTTCCCGTATTGATTTTTTTGCGATAGCTGTTGTAGTATCTCTGGGAACAGTTCTGGTTCCTTTTATTGCTCAAAATTATGGTGCTAAAAACTTCAACCGTATTAGGCACTCTTTAAAAATAAGTCGAGTTTTCACAATTTTATGGGGTTTATTTGCAACTGTCCTTTTTATAGTTTTAAGAGATAAAATTGGTCCTGTTTTTTTGAGTGAAAAACCTGATTATATTTTCTTTCAGTATATGAGTGACTTTTATTTAATTATTCCTTTTACTTTCATTTTCAGAATGTTGTTTGCAGTGGAAACAAGTTCTTTAAATGCACTTCAAAAACCTATAATAACAGGAGTCTTAACTTTTATAGAGTTAATAATATTGTATTATCCGATAGCCATACTACTCAGTCAAGATTATGGATATAAGGGGATATATTATGCTTTTGTGATTGCGACTGTTGTTTGCGGAACGGCGGCAATATTTATAAACCAATTCGTTTTGCAACGAATCTGGAAAAAATCTTTATCGTGAAACCGCAACGAGAAAGGACTGCTTTTTAATTTTTTCGTTTTTAAGCAATCGGATAAGCTCTTTAGATTTTGTCCGTTTAACAGCTACATATGCGCAATAATCCAAAACTTCAACCTTACCCAATTCATCCTTTACCAAGCCACCCTTTTTATAAAATAAGCCAACAATATCGACTTTATTGATTTTATTTTTTTTACCAAGATTAATATACATAGTAACATAATCAGTAGTTAAATCAACATCCGATAGCGTATCCAGTGGGAATTCTTCAATTTCAGTAGGAGCAAAATCCGGCAATTTTTCATCTGCCTTTAAAACAATAAAGGAATTCCCATTAGCTTCCATTCTAGCTGTTCGTCCATTACGGTGAATGAAGGCGTCTTCTTTTAAAGGTATTTGATAATGAATTACATTTTTTATTGACGGAATATCAATTCCTCTGGAAGCTAAATCTGTGGCCAATAAAATATTGGAACTTTGATTTCTCAGTTTAATCAACTCTCTTTCACGATGTTCTTGTTTTAAAGCTCCATGAAATATTCCTGTGGGAATTCCATGTTCAAACAGTAAATCATTTATCCGCTCTACAGCCTCTCGATGATTACAGAAAATAATTGTGGGTTCATTGCCAATTTTATAAATTAAACTTTTCAAGAGATTAAGTTTATCATCTGTATTGGTTTTAACAAAAAAAGACTTCAAATCGCCTTGGTAATTTCGGTCTCCTACAAACTCCAAAGTTTTCGGATTAGGCATATTACAATATTCTGGTAGGCAATCTTTGTTGGTTGCCGATACAAGAATCCTCTTTTCAACACCCTCTAATTGATCGATTAAATATTTAATATCTTTTTCAAATCCAAGTTCTAAAGCTTTATCAAACTCATCAAGAACAAGCGTCTTGATTGCTCTCGGATGAATCGAATTTCTTCGCAAATGATCCGCTATTCTTCCCGGTGTTCCTACAATAACCTGGGGCGTATCGATAAGATTATTAAGTTCAATTTTCACCTGGTGTCCACCGTAACAGCAACTGATTTTAAAATTGGTTCTCAGAGATTTGAAAACCTGTTCAATTTGAAGCGCCAATTCTCTTGCAGGAGCAACAATAAGAGCCTGTGTAATTGGTTCGTTTTCCAACGATTCCAATATTGGCAGTAAAAATGCTAAAGTCTTTCCCGATCCTGTTGGAGCAATCAAAACCAGTTCATTTTCCTTTTTAAATTCCTCAAGTGTCGCTTTCTGAATCTCTTTCAGCGAGTTAAATCCTAATTCTTTAAGAGCACGAGAAGTTCTTTCAATAGTGAAATTCATACTGCAAAGGTAAGTTTAATCTTTCTAGGAGTTATATATTTGTTACATGCTAACAAATAATGATATTCTTAAAAAATTACGCGTTGCCCATAAATTGAGAGACGAAGACATTATTAAAATATGTGAACTCGTAGATTTTAAAATTTCAAAAAGTGCTCTCAACGACTTCTTCAGGAAAGAATCACATCCAAAATATGTTCCCGCAGGCGACCAGATCTTACGTAATTTTTTAAACGGATTAATCATACACCTTCGAGGTCCTATGCCCGAAAAAAAGGGAGATACAAAACCAAAAAATTCTTCATCCAAAAGATATCCTGGCAAACAATAATGATGCTTTTGTTAGAGTGATTTTTAAATAAAGTATTGATTTTCAGTTTTTTATTTGTGTCAATGCACCGCATTCAATATTTAACGATATTTAATTAAGAGTATGCGGATTATGGAAGATGAAAAGCTATATCATTTTGATTTGGAATTTGATGAAAACGTAGTTGACTTTTCAAAAAACCTAATCACGCTCGTTTTGGATAATCTCGAAAGTAAAATAAGATTTGTAGAGTTTTACAATTCATTAAACACAATAGAGGATTTAGAAGAATTGGGAGTTGCCGAAAATTATTTGGGCAATCCTTTGGGTTCCTATTTGGAGTTTGTTTCCAACGAAAATTTAGTCGCTGATCCCGTAATAAATAAATATGGAATTCCTTTAGAATTAGGTTTTACATATCTTTTTGAGGGAATTACGTGGTTAACACCTACTATTGTATATAAATACGAATACAATAAGGTAAAAGAAAAGGTGAAAATCGGCGATTTGTTTTATCTGGAAACCCCTGAACATCCTCATTTAAACCCATATTCACCACGTTTTTTTTGTAAATCTCAACTTCGATATCCAAAAATTTGGATTGAACACGAAACACTTTTGATGTATTTAACCATAAATGAAAAACTGGAAATTGAATTGAATGCTAACATTCAACTCAATGAAGTACAAGAATCCAACTATTTTTACGCACCTCCAGAGACTAAAATTTTTCCCATTGAACTTGGTGTAAACAATTGAAAAACCAATAAGGAGTTCATTCACTACAATATTTATTATAAAATTCTGTTACTTTTTAAGGAGAAGCAGTTATGAGGGTAGGTACAATGGTTATGAGTGCAGTTAATACCCAATTAATTGTGGGTGTGTAAGAATATCGGAGGGAGCCCTCCCTCCGATATTTATTTCAAGTCCGAAAACTTCCCATTCAAATAATTCAAATCATTATTTATGATGTCGAACAAATTCAAAATTTTAATAGTGATTCTGTTTACAAGTTTTGGTGGATTTTCTGTAAATCATCTCAACAAAGTTGAGACTTTGTTCAAGGCTGGAAAATATAAACAGGCATATAAAAAAGCGTATAAATTAAAAGGAGAACCGGCATACTATAAAAAGCCAAAAACCTATTTTTATCTGGGTTTTTCCATGCTTAATTTATCAAAAGAAGCCACTAATAAACTTGGAGTATATAACCGCGAAAAAACTATTGTTTCCTATGTTTTAAAAGGGATAAAATATCAAAAGTCAGAGAAGGATCTTCAGCGTTTTGAGCTTTTTTTTACGCCATTTATAAATGCTGCTAAAAATAGGGTAGGAATAGCCAAAAAAGCAAGAAAAGAAAAAGAGTGGAAAAACATTACCAACATTCTTGCTGATCATTTTTCCGATACCCTTTCAGAATATTGGGAAATACACCCAAAAAAAGAATCAAATGGAAAAGAAAATTTTACTTCAGTTTCATGGATTAAAAATTCATCAATACCCTCTCGTTCGGATAGCATTATAAAATGGGCAAAAACATATATAGGAACTCCTTACAAGTATGGAGGTGAATCTCGAAAAGGAATCGATTGTTCTGGATTTACGTTAACCATACTTAACCAATTTGGGGCTCAATTGCCTCATTCTTCGAAATTACAGGCCCAAAGAGGTGAAAAAGTAAAAAGGTATAAAGTAGGAGATTTAGCCTTTTTCGGACACAAAAAGGGCAACATAAACCATGTTGCCATAATAATTTCGAATTACCCAGCACCCCTAAAAGTAATCCACGCAACAAGCTCAAAAGGAGTAATGGAAGATGATGTTGAAAAATCAAGTTATTGGAAGCCTAGGTACCTATATGCTGTAAGAGTACTTAACTAAGGGGGGGGCTTTAAACTCCATCGGTATTTAGTATAGATGCCAGCTGAGAGGCCGATTCAATCTTATCCAAAACCTTCAATTTAAATGTATATTTCTTATCCTTTTTAAGCTTTTCAATATCAATATTGTTAAAATCTTCCTGACTAAAAACAGCTATTTTTTCATCAGGTAAAATCACCAACAATTGATTGGGGAAATCCTTAACAATTGAGAATTTATCGAAGCTATTTTCGTTGTGTCTAATAACCGCCCTATTATTGAGTCCAGTGATTTGAAAAACCTCAGTTTCTCGAACATCAAACCACGTTCCTGGAATTTCAAAATCAGCAGTAAAAATAACTGCATCTGGATTTTTGTAAAAACGATCGTAATTGTATAATCCAAAACGATTTATTTTTAGTTCTCGTGCGAATTCATTAGATGTTTTTCTATTCTTCCGAATTTTATTAAGAGCTTTTTGATATTTTTCAATCAAGGATTTATTTTCATCATCTACAGCAACATATGTTATGAAGAATTTATCCTTGTTAGATAATTGAACTTCGTATATGTTTTTGGCAATATTTTGATTTTCGATTCTTACAGGAGATGCAGAAGAGGAATTAAATTCTTTATAGGGCAAAATATATGCATTTTCAAAATTGTTTTTTACCGGAAGAATAAAGTAATTTTTTGAATGTATGGATAGGTTCCCCTTTTGATCAAACATGGTTATTTTAGACTTTTTTCTACAAAAAAGGTAGTCTTTATTAATTACCTTAATTCTTCTGTCATCATTGAGCCGGTTATCCATCGACCATAATAATGTTCCAACACTATCCCAACAATAAATTCTTCCTTGTTTTGTTGATGTGTAAATTTGATTATTTAGAACTTGTGCACTCTTGGTATCTTCATCATGGGCTTTAAAATCTTTAACTATCTTGTTTCTTGAATTCACGAGAGACAATTTTCGTAAATAATTATCACCAATTTTTGAAAGACCATAAAATGAATTTTCAATTGATATCTCCTTTCCTTTAAAATCAAACCTCTTTGTTAAATTATTTATACCGTATTTATGACAGATAATTTCTTTTTCACCGATGAAACAATCATCGAATTCACCTAAGTAAGCAGTTTTTTCACTTGTTTCTAAATTCCATAAAGAAACAGGGGATATTCTGTAAATAGATTCTGGGTTGGATTGTAATCTTGGATGAAACACAAGCTCATCATCATCAATAAATCGAATAAAAACAGTTATTTTTTCATTATCATTAATTTTTTTCGAAAATGATTCAAAATCAAAATTATGTTGGTAAACTCTATCTTTCTTTTTATCAGCAATAAAAAAATCAAAATTATCATTCACCATTATAACAAACCTTTGTTTTGGTGAAACACCTATTACCTTCCCTTTAGATAATTTTTCATCACTAAAAATGATATCTCCGCTACCTGAATAAATAGTTTGGGATCCCTCTTTGTTCGTTATTAAGAAAGAGTCAAAATTCGTTGGATAATATCTATCTAATCCATAATATCTTGAATGATTCAAAGGAATTAATTTTTCATAATGAATACTTTTTAGTGAATCTCCCTTTAAAACGATGGAACCATCTTTTTTAAGAAGATAAAAATTCTTTTTGTACAAATGATGTAATAGGATGGTTGAATACTTTTCATTAATTGACGGGATAAAACTACCTTCCAACTGTTTGATGAGTTTCCCCTTCAAACTAAAAATTAACGTTTCTTTACCCGTGCTAACAATAATATTGTCTTTAAAGTCATATATACTTAAATTGAAAATATTCAGATTGGTGGAAGAAATATCCAGGATTAATCCGGATTCAATAAAATTGATTTCTTTTTTGTCATAAACACATAATTGATTTTTTACAATTGTGATACCAATGTTTTTTTCTTTCTCAAAATTCAATTCAGTAAATTCAATAACTCTTTCAGGCTCATTAAAATTTACATCTCTCCATTTTTCATTTTTAAGAGAGTCAATTTTTGCTGGATTAGCAAATTTATGGTTGTAAGCGGTTTGCCATTTAACATCACTGAGCATTGATAAAATACCGTTTTTGGCCGTATCTAAATTGAGCACGAAAGAATCAATACCAACAGCAAAATTTTTATTTTCTTTTTCACCTCCCAACTTTTTCCAACGTCCAGCTTTTTTATTTTGATTGGAGCTTGATGGAAGAATGCTCATTTTTTGAGAAGAAATGTCTGTTTCCTCAAAATAATAAGCATCATAATCATTTCCGGAAATACTAGATTTTGTTATGATATTCAATGTTTTACCATCCGCAACAAAAACATCCTTTCCATTTGATTTTCCTCTTATATCGAACATGCCAGCCGATTCCATTTGTTGCTCTTCACCATTTTCATCGGTAACTTTCATTGGTATTCCGCTTGCAATAATTGAAGCTGAATTATTAAATTTCTTAACCGATAATTCAACAGGTTCAGTAATCAAATTTCCATCAGCATCTTGAAAAGCATTTTGTGGTACTTCAACGGAAAACTCTTTGTCAAATTTCACAATTTGTGCCTCTGCAGGGTTAATCATTTTGGTAGTTGAGTTTAAAACTATATTCTTAAACGGAGCCTTTACCTCATATGTTTTTACAGGTTTTTTACATGCACATAGTACAAGTGTAATTAAAGCGAAAGAAAGAGTTTTATTGATCATTTTAAAAAAGTTAAATGCATGTTAAAATTACTTTTTTAAATCTAAAACAATCTGTTAAATCGGTTTAATTTTTCAATTTCAACAGGTCCTGAAATTTCAGGAGTTAATTACTAAGAGATCATATTCATTTTTTAGCAAACCATCTAAATTGACGATATGTTCGGGAAACAATTAATAAGTCGTAATTTTGCCCCTGATGAATCTTAAAAACCTGAGTAAAAACGATACCATTATCGCTCCGGCATCAGCCCCGGGAATGGGAGCTATTGCCGTAATCCGAATCAGTGGGCCAGAGGCAATATCAATTACTCAAAAGTTTTTTAAGCCCTTTAAACAGGGGAAAAAGCTATCGGATGCCCAAACCCATACCGCACATTTTGGAGAAATTCACGATGGAGAAAAAGCATTGGATGAGGTACTCATCAATGTATTTCACGATGGGAAATCCTTCACAGGAGAAGAAACCACAGAAATCAGTTGCCACGGTTCAACGTACATTACTCAATCCATAGTTCAATTGTTCGTAGACGCAGGAATACGAGCAGCCGATGCAGGCGAATTCACCATGCGGGCTTACCGAAACGGAAAATTTGATTTAAGTCAGGCAGAAGCAGTAGCCGATTTAATCCATTCCACCTCAAAAGCAAGCTCACAACTGGCCTTAAGCCAATTAAAAGGAGGGGTGAGCTCTGAAATATCAAAACTAAGAGAGCAACTTTTAAACTTCGCATCACTCATCGAGCTCGAACTCGATTTTAGTGAAGAAGATGTTGAGTTTGCCGATCGAACCGAGTTCATAAAGTTGGTCAACAATATCCAGAAACTTGTTCAAAAGCTAATGACCTCCTTTTCACTGGGTAATGCCATTAAAAACGGTTTACCCGTTGCTATTGTAGGAGAGCCCAACGTAGGAAAATCAACCTTGTTAAACGCATTACTCGAAGAAGATCGCGCCATAGTAAGCGATATTGCTGGAACTACCAGAGACGCCATTGAAGACGAATTAAACATCGAGGGCGTAACCTATCGATTTATCGATACCGCAGGGATACGAGAAACCAGTGATGTCATCGAAAATAAAGGAATTGAGAAAACGTTTCAAAAAATGGAACAGGCAAGGGTAGTCATGCAACTCTTTGACTACAGCAAAACAGCAAAAGAAGATATTGAAAAAGTAGCTGAGGAGCTATCCGATAAATACCCTGAAAAGGAGATTTTAATCATTTTGAATAAAATAGACATCGTTCAAAAATCAACCCATGAAGAATCCAAAACAAAAGACGCAAAACGCTCCGAACTGGAAGACATGATGGGGAAAAAAGAAGCAGAATACGATTTTAATCGCATTCAAAACCAGTTCACAATTCAAAACGAAAAACCCAACTTATCCTTAATTCCCATCAGTGCCAAATCGGAGGCGGGAATAAAAGCCATAAAAGACGTTCTCAGCAGTTTAGTTGATTTAGGTCAGCTCAATACGGGTGATATTATCATTTCCAACGCCCGTCATTACAACAGCCTAAAAGACGCCAACCAATCCCTCGATAGCGTACTCCACGCAATGGAAACGGGAATCCCCGGTGATTTACTGGCCATTGATATCCGCGCCGCCTTACACAGCTTAGGTGAAATCACAGGCGAAATCACCACCGATGATTTATTGGGGAACATCTTTGGTAAGTTTTGTATTGGAAAGTAACCTAGTCAAAGTAAAACAATAACAAACTTATATTAAATAGTTAATACACTAGTATTTATTAGTGTTTAAGAGCTTTTAAGGTTAGCTGTTTATTTTGTTATTTTCCTTTTTTCTTTTGTAAAAACTTGTACCTTTATTGTACCTCATAATTCGAGGTACAAATTTTGGGGGTAATTTCCCTTTTATTTTGCACTTAATTGCACTTAAATACACTTAATGACATTTAAAGCTATCTAATGAGCAGTAAAATTGAGGTAAAGAGAGTTTGTGAGTACTGTAAGAAAGAATTTACAGCCAAAACAACCGTAACTAAGTACTGTTCTCATAAGTGTAACCAGAGAGCCTATAAAGAGAGAATGAGAACTAAAAAGATAAATAGTTCCATAATCAAAACAATACAGGTTAAGAATCAAAACATTGAGCAGATAAAAGGCAAAGAGTTTCTAAAGGTTAGTGAGGTTGCGCAGTTATTAAATTGTTCTGTACGTTCAGCATACAATTACATTGATAGTGGGATTATCTCAAGTGTAAACTTAGGACATAGAATGACAAGGGTAAAGCGTTCTGAGATAGATAAATTATTTGATACTTAGAAACTGTTAAAACTTGTAACTGCATACAACTGGTTACCTACTTTTTACCTCTTGCATATTTGTAACAGTTAAAATCTAAAACACAAAAGACACATGTTAGTAAAAGTAACTTTAAGAGAAAAGAAAATAAGTCAAGGTCGTAAAAGCCTTTATCTTGATTATTACCCACCAATACCACACCCTGAAACGGGAAAACCAACACGTAGAGAATTTTTAAATTCATACATTTTGGATAATCCTAAAACGGAAGCAGAACGAAAACACAAAAAAGAACAATTAGAGTTAGCTAATAGAATAAGAAATAAGCGTTGGCAAATTTTAAATAACTCTGAGGTATACGACGAGTTTCAAAAGGAACAATTAAGATTAAAAGAACTAGGGCAAGAATGTTTTGTTGAGTATTTTAAACAATTAGCAGATAAGAGAAAAGCAAGTAATCATGATAACTGGATTTCAGCACTTAATTATCTCAACGATTTTACAAATAACAGTTTAAAATTTAAAGACCTTAACCAGAAGTTTTTAAATGATTTCAAAGAGTATTTACTAAATACTACAAGTAAGCGAAGTAAGAAAACTAAACTTTCTCAAAACTCAGCAGTTTCATATTTTAACAAGGTAAAAGCAGCACTGAAACAAGCATACTCAGACGGAATTTTACAGTATGACTTAAACGCTAAAATAAAGCCTATTAAGGCAGCAGAAACCAGACGAGAGTACTTGACATTAGATGAACTTAATAAGCTCGTAAAAACCCCTTGTAATAGCGATTTATTAAAACGTGCTGCATTGTTTTCAGCACTAACAGGGTTGAGGTTTTCAGATATCCAAAAAATGAAATGGAATGAACTGGAATACATATCTGGGCAAGGGTATTTTTTAAATTTTAACCAAAAGAAAACAAAAGGGGTTGAGGTTTTACCAATTTCAGAACAGGCATACAGTTTTACAGAAGGTACAGAAAACCCAAAAGACATGCCACAGGACGTTGAGGTATTCGAGGAACTTAAATACTCAGCATACCACAACAAACATTTATTTCAATGGATTGGTGCAGCAGGGATAACAAAAGATATAACCTTTCATTGTTTCAGGCATACTTTTGCAACCTTACAATTATTTAATGGCACAGATATTTACACTGTGTCTAAGATGTTAGGACATAAAGACCTTAAAACAACACAGGTCTATGCTAAAATAGTTGATGAATCAAAACGAAAAGCAGCAGACAATATTCAACTCGATTTATGAAAAAGCGTATTTTATTTACTTTTGAGTCAATAGTACTTTTTCTCTTTACACCCCCTCTAAGATTTCGATATAAATATCGAGAGTTAAAAAAGAGGTACAATAAAGATTTTGACTGAGTATTAACCACAGCACAAAAGACACATGATACCAAATAGAGTAAAAAACTTATTTGCATTTATTGATTATTTACACTCTAAAATAGAACACTATCAAAGTTTTGGGGGATTATTTTCAGAGTTAGAGAGTTTAGGTAATAAAAGACGAAACCTAATCCCTAATAATTATTTTGACAAGAAAAAACTTGATGAAATAAACTCAGAAATTAAAAACAAATTTGAAGTTATAAACTCAGAGATAATACAACCTATCAAACAAAAGGCAACCGAATTAAATATCTGTAATCCTGAAAAGATTGAAACACTCTGGAATAATAATATTTCTGAGATTGAGAACCTACATAATGAGGTAAATGAAAATGAAGTTAAACACATAGTCAATCAAAAAGACAAGTATTTACATTTTAGATTAAATGCACCTAGAAACCTCTTTACTCAGAATGATTTTGCACCTGAATTTTTCGATGAATTAGACAAAATATTAAAAGAACTGTTTAAGGATTTTGACGAGTACAAAAAGAATGAATTTGATTCATTGCCACTAAATAGTGTTGAGGTAAATCTAACCACTTTTTTTCTTAAGGATTTAAAAAATTTAGAAGTAAAAACACCTAAGCAACCAGAGAAGCTAAAACCTAAATTGAAAATCCCTCAAAT
>PBEC01000022.1 GCA_002717515.1 Flavobacteriales bacterium | reverse complement strand
CCCCACTATGCTGCAAATGGATTTGTATTAAACAAAAGCATAGCAACCAATGCTCAAAATCATGTATGCAAAAATTACGTGTACAATATTGATTTAGAAAATTTCTTTCCTTCCTTTGATAGAAACATGGTTAAACTTGGTTTCATGAGGGCTCCTTTCAACTTAAAAGGAGATAAAGAGCCGTTGGCTTTCATGTTGGCTTGTTTATGCACAAATTTAGTTGAAAATGAAGGTGGAAAAGAGGGTGAAAAAGTTTTTTCTCTTCCTCAAGGAAGTCCGGTATCCCCTACTCTTTCTAATCATTTGTGTATTACGTTGGATAGAAGGCTGAATGGTTTGGCAAAGCGATTTAATTTATCGTATTCTAGATATGCTGATGACATTACGTTTTCATCAGACCATAATGTTTATTGTAAAAAAGAGTTTTTGGATGAATTATCAAGGATAATTGAGGATCAAAAGCTACGCATTAATCCTAAAAAAACGCGTCTTCAAAAGGCCGGATTCAAACAGGTTGTTACAGGCTTAACGGTTAACAATAAAGTAAATACTTCAAGAAAGTATGTGAAAGAAATAAGATCCTGGTTGCATATTTGGGAAAAAGATGGAGCGGAAAAGGCTCAAGAGCTATTTAAAGAAAGATATGTCTCTGATAAAGGGCATGTAAAGAAACATGATTCAAAGCTAGTGAACGTTCTTCACGGAAAATTACTTTTTCTTAAAATGGTTAAAGGAGAAGAAAATAGTACGTATTTAAAACTTCAGGAAAGGTATGAAAAGGTCGCTGGTATTGAGAATAAAGAATCTAAAGCAATAACTGCATGGAAAGAACATGGAATTGAAACAGCAATTAAAATCTATTACGGAAATGAATCTTAGGTATGGGTAAAAACAAATATGATTTTATACAAGACTTGCTGACAAATAAAAAATTGTCCACCTCTCAGCGCGAGAAGGTGCTAAAACTTACAGCTGAGGAAATTAAAAAAGATAAAGAGTTAGGTATAGCTTTAGAGGAAAGAGTTAGGAAATTAGAGAGTAAAACAAAACCGAATTTAAAAAAACAAAATAAGTCAGACGATGATAAATTCAATCGGAATTTATCAAATTCTCAAAAAAAACACTCAACCCCACCAGAACCCCCTGGATATGACGGACAAGATAATCATCCTGAACCTCCTGAAGGTTTAGTTCCGGTTACTCTTGAAATGTTAAATGGAAAAATAAAGAAACAGAGCGCCCCATCGACTGCTTCAGATAAAAAATTACCCAATTATTTCAATCCTAAACATTTATATAAGTTTTTATTCGATTACAATCAAAACGAAGTTCTTAAGCTCACTTGTCATGATATTGATAGTGATGAAATAGCATTGTTAAATAATCTTTGTAAATCGGAAGATTATAATTTTGAAAAGCATCTCGATTTAATTTTGAAAACATTCTCTGAGTTTGAAAAAAAACCTGCTCCTCAATCTATAAAAAACATGATTCGTGGTTACTTAAAAGGTGAAGATTTTTCGGGAAAACCATTAAAAAAAGGCTGGTCGTCAGATGGTATTGAAATGAATTGGTCTCATCCAAAACTAAGAGAATGGACTGAAGAAATGGAAAACAAAGGATTACCTCCAAACCTAAATGAGGACATACTTGGAGAGAAAGAAAAACTAGGGTTTGAATTCCCGGAATTTTCTTCAAAAATCACAGGTAAACCTGTTCAAAACTTCACACAATTAGTTTTACATTTCAAACACCTTTTTCACCTTCGAAGGAGCAATTCACTAAAAAAAATAATAATTGAAAGAAATAAAAGGCATGCTTGGGATGATAAAATCGAATTCATCATTAAAGAAGAAAACTTTAATGAAAGAATAGAATTTTTTACTGACATAGATAAGGTTATTCAGGCATATTACGATTTAATTAAACTGGCACTAGAAAATAATGACTCTGAAAATAAACCAATAATTGAAATTTCCTTCGTTGAGCAAAAGAGCAGACTTATTTTCTCTGTCCATCATTTAAATAGCACCTATTCAAAATCTATTGAGAATACAATTCAAAGAACAGGTAAAACATATAATAAGTTAATTCATAAACTAAATGGAGTTTGTAACATACATCTTTTGGCCGATTTTGGTAATGAAGGTGTTGCACATGTTAATATTTGGGATTCAAAACCAAGAACCTGCAAAAAGGAGAATACTAATTTCAAAGGAGTTCAGCACTTTTTAGAATTTAAAAAATAGAGGTTATGATATACTTAATAGATGATAAAAAAAATAGACAAGCAACTGATTTTTCTTGGAATACTGAACGATTTGAAATTTTTAAGGATATTATTTTCCCTATTTATACCCTAGACCATTTGGTTGAATTAAGTGATGAGGTTTTCAGGCCAAATAATACCGTTATTTATCATGAATCTTTTTTGAATGGAACTGAATTAAAAGATGAAGCTATTGAAAAAAGAATGAAATTAGAGAACTATGCTTCATCAAATTATGATTTCAAACTAGCTATTTTTAGTGGGAGTATAAGCAGTAGAACAATTAATGAAAATATAGCTTATTTGCCAGTTGCGACTATGTACCAAAACTTAGAGCATCTGGTTGAAAAAGATATTCCCCTTTTAGAAGTCCTACTTTTTGGTGAATTTCCAGAAATTGAAAAAGAATTATCTGACTCATTAGATGAATCCAATAAAATTGTTTTAAATGAAAAACAAATTGAAATTGAAAATTCAAATGTTTTGTTTATTCATCCTCAAAAAAGAAAGATCCAAAGTCCTATTAAAGATGCAAAAGAGGTAACTATATTTAATAAAGTATCCGATTCGGATTTGTCAAACAAAGTTAAAGATTGGCTAAATGAACATAAATACAATCTTATTTATGTACCTATTAGTTTTGGTCCAGTTTTATCTGATTTCAATGGGCTTCGATTAGCTACACATATTAGATGCACAAAAAGCTTAAATCAAACAACAAAAATAATTATTTATAGCTTTACTTCAGTTAGCAACTTATTCAACAGTCCCTATTTTAATATTTTAAAAACGAAGAACACAACATTAATTACACATAGAAAGAGCTCGATGCTTTCCGAAGGAATTAAAGAAATTGATGAATTACAAATCCAAGACTTACCGAAAGAGTTATCAAAGTTAAAACTAGATGTTCCTTTGAACTATGAAGATTCACACTCTATAGCCAATATTTGGACTGTATATAGCTGGTCCAAATATTTGGGTATTAATGTTGAAGATGAGTTAAATGATGTTTCAAAAGCAGTTAATGATAATTTATACTTCAAATACCTAAAAGAGAGTTCATTTTTTAAAAAAAGTAACAAAAACTATCTTTTACAAAAAAAAGAAACCAATGAATCTAGTTCAAAAGTTTTATTAATTGACGATGATTACAATAAAGGCTGGGATCTTTTTTATAAAAAGCTTATAGATTCTAATCCTAAATATACCCTTAAGTCTCTCAAATTAAATTACAGCCAGCTATCTCAAAGGCAACTTATTGATTATTCAAAAGATTGTATAGTTAATTTTAATCCTGATTTAGTTTTGCTCGATTTGCGATTAATTGTAGAAGATTTTGAAAAATCGACAGAAAATAAAAATCAATATTCAGGTATAAAAATTCTAAAAGAAATCAAGAAAATAAATCGAGGGATTCAAGTTATAATAACAACGGCTTCAAATCAAACATCTGTTTATGAGTCAATATTAAAGAATGGCGCAAACTCCTTTGTTCTGAAAAGTTATGAAATTGATGCTTCATTTTCAGTTGAAAATTTAAAGTCAAAAATTGCTGAATCAAGTGAAAAAGCAAAAGAACTCAAAAATATTTACTCCTTGTTTGAAAAAATTGAGTTTGTAACAAATTGTTGCGAAGATGATTTCAAGGGAAAAATAAAAGGAGCTCTTTCAGTTGCATGGGAATTGATAGAAAAATCTTTCGATAAGGATAAATATAGAAATTTTGCTTATCTACAATTATTCTTACTAATCGAGGAATTTATAAAACTGGAGTCGGTTTATGAGTCTGGATTTAACCATTATGTTGTTACGCCTAAGAAGAGATATTTAGTCCTTGCTAAGGATCCTTTGAATGATAAAAAACCGCCTGTTTCAGCTATTAAATTTAACAAAGGGAAATATCTTGTTGGTAAATCAAATTATAGCAATAGAAGGGTTGACACAAACTTCATAGTTTCTTCAATAATGCTATTTAGGCTAGGTTTAAACTCATCAAGTGAAAAAAACTGGACAAAAGTTTACAAAATCAGAAACGAAAAGGCAGCCCATCCGGAAAAAGGAATTGTTACTTTCCAAGATTTAGCGAGGCTTAATCATTTTCTAGAGTTCTTTCTAGATATTAATAATATTGTCGAAACAAATTCAAAGCTTTCACTGCCAGAACTATCTGATGAGGAAAAGCTTGAACAATTAAAAAAGAAATTTGGAGGTTAGTATGAATATGATTGTCACAGTAAATTAGAAACTTTGAAAAAATTAGAACCATATAGGTATATCAAACGCCTAAATTGAAATTAAATACTGTAATTATTTAGGTTAAGAGTTTAAAACAAGATTTTAAGTAAAATGAAAATAAAATTTGATTTCATTAATTAATAATCCAACTATAAATATGCAGTTAAACTTGAGTGAATGAATGCTATAAGTATTGTATTGAGGTAAACGGTATTAAAAAAAGGAAATTATCTTTTACACCTTAAATGAATTGAACTATTTTAAGATATAATGACACTAATCAAAATACTTTTGAGCATTATTTTTTTCAATATCTAATATTTTGGAAAATTTACAGCTTTGTCCAATTTCAAAATCAACATCAATAATTAAGTTATATTTACCACTGGTCAATGTTTTCTGCCGGTCAATTGAAGAAACAACTCCTTTTCCAAATGGGATAAACTCTATTTCCTCATTTACAAAAAAACTATCTGATGTAATTTCATTTAATGACTTTAATCCTATTGTAAAGGGGGGTGGTATATCGGCTTCTTGTGATTCCTTTTTAGCAATATCATAAAGTTTATTTGAAATACTAATTAGATAATCTCTATCTTGTACATTACTCCATTGGTCTGATATTAGTTCTATTTCATATAGACAACCAATGAGCCCTCCTGCAAATGCAGCAACACTATCTGTATCGGCACCAATAGAGTTAACAGCTTCTAATATCGCTTTTCGAGGATTCTGATAATGTTTAATAGCTAAATAGATTCCACCAATAACAGTTGAAATACCTGAACCTTTTGTTGCAGAGGCAAAGCATCCAAAACTTTGTAATGAATCTTTTGTGCTTTTTTCATCTCTAATAAACTTGAAAACATCTCTCAAGGAATTAAGGACTTCTCTTACAGTTTGCTCATAAACAGTCATAAAGTCAATGTCTTGACCTATATTCCATATGGAAACCCAACTTTTGAATTCAGGTTTAGTTATAAACTTTGGGTTAAACACTTGCTCAACATCTTTCCCTATTTCAGTTAAATACAACTTATAATTAAATTGTTCTAAGTTTTGTTCTAACATTTTATCAATAGCATACCCATAAAGGATAGCTCCAACAATAGCTCTGGGGTGTCCGTGGGTAACAATGCTATTAGAAAAAATATACTCTTTCATTTTACCAAAATCCCTATGATTAGCTAATGCGATAGGTAGAATTCTCATTGCTGCACCATTTGCACCACTGTCTCTGTAATCCAATATGGTTTGTCCTACCTTGTAGGTAAAGAAATTATTGTTCCAAACTGCAGATTTACGCTCAATTTTTTTTGCTGCATTTTTAATTGTTCTGCCAGCACCTCGTGCATAATTTAACCAAGAAGGTAATTCTGTTTTAGAAAAATAAAGGTTATCAATACTCCCGTTTTTTTGGATAGACCTAGCAACTGAAAGCAAAAGTTGAGTATCATCAGAATAAGACCCACTTTTAATTTCATCTAAATAACCATTAAATCTTCCTCCTACATATTTTTCCCAATCATAAAACTTTTCAATTCTAGCAACTCCATATTTTTTTTGAATGGCTTCTGATGATTTTTCAAACTCAGTAATCCAACCCAAGCTATCTCCAATAGCAGAAAGTAGTATGCTGTTTTTATATCTAATTTTCATAGGAATCAATTAAATTAAAGGTAATAACACCTTCTTTACTAAGATGATATTTGTATTTTGAACTGCCCCAATTATGACCATCCTCATAACTTGCAATTACAGTTGAACTTGAAGGGTAAACGATTATTTCTGTAAAAACAAATTTTCCGTTATCATTATTTGGTATCAATTTAGGCAAGGACCTAAGTTTGTTTTCAATACGCAGATAACTTGCAGGATTAATTTCACCAACTTTTGGAATGATTTGGATTAAAAACCTTTTGTTATTGCCTTCCTCTCCATCTTTATACCTACCCGCTCCATACCATCCACTTCCTGCCAAAACAATTTCAAAAACGTTTTCATCAAAAAAAATTCCTTTGGATTGCCAAAATTGAAATAGCGCTTTAGCTCTATCATAACTAAGCTTGTATGTTCTTTCAATGTAATCCGGGTCACTATTCTTCCATTTTTGACTTGGGTCATTATACCTTGCTGCCATACCTTCAATGATTACCAAGTATTTAATTTTATTATCAGCAACAGAAAGGTTGTTAATAATCTCACTCAATTCTTTTCCCGCTTTATAAAGATCATGCTTAATTGCGTTAGGTATTTTTGGGCTACCTGGACTAAACAAAACATTAACTCTCAATTCATGCCTTTTATTTATCGCATCGTATTTAAAATACTTAGGATTTAGATTGTTAATGGCATTTTTAATCTCTTCTATTTTTTCATATTCAGCCAGTTTCAATTTCAATTGATTTTGTTGGTATTGCATTATTGATACTACCAAAACAAAAAGAACCAACATGATAAAAAACAAACTTGTCATTAAGTCTGAATACCCAATCCAAAAATAGTCCTTATTATTTTTTTTCATCAATTTAGTTGATTTGCATTGATCACTATTATTTAGTTAAATTTTTATTTTATCAAATATGGTATTACTTGAATGATGAAACGTTTATTTAGTCCTTCTTTAGAGCCTGAATAACGACATAACCCATCAAATCCTGATCCGGATATCATTACTTCTGAATTCATTGAATTTAAATTTACACCAGCCTTTTTCCATAAGTTATAAAGGGCTAGGGAACGACTGTAACTTAAATCTTTGACGTTATTGGCATATTTTAAGTTTAATCTTTCTTTTTCATGTTTAGCTGCTCGACCTTCAATAACGACAAGAAATTTAATATTTTTTTCAGATTTAAATAATGAAATCAAATCTTTTAGTTGATGGCCAGCACTTCGTAACATTTTTTTTTGGTTACTCGGAATTACAGCACTATTTGTGGGGAACAGGATCTGTTGTTTTAATTCAAATCTTTTACAAATTGCATTGTATTTAAAATTCCCTCCTTTTTCAAGAGCCTTTAAAGTTTCATTAATTGATCTGATTCGAGCCAAATCTATAGCATCTGCTTTTAATTGTTTATTTAAGACTTCAAGCTGTTTTTGAACAAGTTCATTCTCATTAAGTTTTTGTTCAAGATCTATTGTTTTTTGATTAAGTTTCGTTGAATTGTCTTTTAAAGCAGCAGATTTATATTGCATTATCGATACTACAAGAACAAATAATACCAACATAACAAAAAACAAACTTGTCATTAAGTCAGCATAGCTCATCCAGAAATAGTCCTTGTTATTTCTGCTCATTTTTATCTGAGTTTTGCTTAGAAATAGTTGTGTTTATGTTTTCCAACGCAATTTTTATTTCAACCAAATTTGCATTTACATTAATGAGACTAGCATCATTAGAAAGTAATTCAGTTATAGTCTTAATCCCACTTTCAATATTTTTTTGATGTGTATTAGAGACTTCTGCATAGGCCGTAAACTTTGTGAACAATTGCTCTACATATCTAAAATCTTTAAAAAATTCTTTGTTAGATTCAAAGATCTTATTTAACCCTTCTTCTTCGGCTGAAATGTATTTCTTTAAAGATTCAGCTTCTGTTTGTACATATTCTGTCATTTTTGCAAATAACTCAACAATATCCTTATTTAAAGTATCAACTGTAGTCCTCCATTGGTCATTGTAAAAATCCTTTTGTTCAAGAGTTTTTTCCGAAAGTTCTTTAAGTTTAGCCATTAACACTTCATCAATTTGTCCAATAGAATTTGTAAAAATGTTTTTACGTTGTTCAACTTCAGAAAAATGACTCTCAAGGAAAGCTTTAAATTGATGGTAGAAATCAGAAGATTCAACAATATGATCTGTGACTAAATCTAAATTTTTATTAAAGTTCGCGAATTTCACCGATACATCATTATACTCTTTCAATACACCAATAGAGGCACTTACTGTTTTATTTAAAGAAGATTGATATCCTTTAAAATCTTCAAACTGATTTGATGCGTCATTAATAGATTCAAATGTTTTAACAATTTTATTGGAGAGCTTTACTACTCCTACTTCTTGAACTGCTTCCAAAAAATCCTTCTGAGAGACCAAGTTTTGATTTAGCATCCCGAAACTATCCTTGTAATGAATTAAATTTTCTCCGAACTTATTATTGAAATGATCTAAATTACTTTTTAAAGTACCTAAACTGTCTGATACGTCCTTAGATAATTTTGGCAGGAGTTTACTTTGAATAAAATCGTAAAAGTTATTTTTATCTTTTTCATTTATATAAAGTGCGTCTTTATATAACCAAGCTGAGTTGATCAATGTTAATATAAGACCAACAGCACTAGCAATCATTGCTGTAACAACACCAACAATTAAGGAACTAATGCTTTCTGTCGTAATTACAGAAACACCATTATCCATATCACTAAACTCCAAGAAACTTAATCCGTAAATAATACCAAAGAAAGTTCCTGCTAACCCTAAAAACAAAGGAGCAGAAATTGTACTATTAATACTATTAACAATCGTTTCTATATGTCTTTCAGTAATATCTTTAATTATATTGAAATCAGCCGCACTTCCTTTATTATTTTCTAAATAAGAGTTTGTAGAATCAATCGTTTCCTTAAATTCAATAGATGTATTTGTTTCTAAATTAATATAATCAACATTTACTTTAATCTCTTTATTAAATTCAACCTCTCTATTTTTAATAGAGAGTTGATTTACTGACGGGAAGAATTTTTTTAATACGCTAACCTTTGAATAAACTTTGTAGAAAACAATAGATTGTAAAATTATAATTCCTATAATTATGACTAATTCCATATTTGATTTTTAAATTGATTTAATTATTTAGGTTTTTGATATATTCTAATGGCAAATAATCTTTTACCATTATTTCAGCTTGATAATAAGGCTTTTGATTGGGAGGTAAATATCTGTAATTCCTTGCTTTTACAATATTGATTTTAACATTGTTTTCAATAAAGTTTAAATCATCACCCATCTTAACGGTTGGATATGTTTTTGTTCTTGTAGCATTTACATTAGTAAATTTTGTTTCCTTTAACTCAGCAACGTTTAAACTAATTTTGAAGGTTTTCTCTTTCCTGATTCTTCCTTTTTTTTTGGAGACATGCAGTAATGGATGGTTCTGGGTATAAGATAGCCGAATATAATTTTCTAACTCACTGGTTTCGCTTCCTTTATGATAAAATATATTACGATTACTCATTTCTCTCAAAGAAAACAGTCCATTATTTTGAATAATTGAGTCTAAGTTTCGTGAATCTGTATAATGATAAAACTCTGAAATCCCATTTGCTTGATAAAAGGCCACAATCTCCTTTGCATCAGATTTAAACTTTTCTCGATGCTCTTTTTCCAGTTTTTCTTTTTCTTTTTTTTCTTTTTCTCTCTTTTTAAGCTTTAAAATTTTATTTTGAGCATCAGAAATACGCCTGATGCAAATGAGGTTATCAACATTTAACTGTTTTGCTTTTGTATAAAATTCAATTGCTTTTTCAAATTCCCTGTCATGAAATGATTTTTCTGCCAAATCAAAAAGAGATTTGTAGCTTAAAATGTTGTTTTTAAATTCTCTTTGCTTTGAATCTAAACTTTCGAGTAAATCAATAATCTCCTTTTTATTTTCAGGTTTAATAGTTAAGGCTTGATTTAGTTTTGATTTAGCAAGAGTGAAATCACGGGTTTTAATTGCTTGAAATGAAGCATTAATATATTTTAAATACTCCTCATCAAGTTTTCGTTCTCTTTCTAATCGTTCTTTTAATTTACGAGCAGCTTCTCTTTCATTGTGAATTCTTACAAGTAAAAAATTAACAACCTCATTTTTTAATTTATTAATTTCTTCTTTTTCAGCTTCTCTATTTTCAATTGCTGCAATTTTGAGATTTTGTTTATTCCTAAATGAATTGTCAAAAAGAGTTTTAGGTACTAATTCCTTAGAAATACTCTTAATTAATTTTTGCTCTATTATTTTTAATTCAAAATTAAACTGAAACTGATAAAGAAAATTCGTTTTTAATATTTCTAATTCTCTATTTAATTCCTTTAACTTTTGGAAGTTTTTGTCAGTATTTGAAGTTTCAAGAATTTTAACTTTTTCATCAATTAGTTTCTCTTGACTATCGGAAAGTATTTGAACTCTTTCATGAACAGATTTATCTTTTTGAGATATTATTGATTTCCTTTCAGATTCTTGGGATTTCTCAATTTCTAAAATTTTAGATTGAATATCATTTTCTGGTACAATTGACTTAGATCTCTTTTTTTGCTTAAAAAGATTTAACCTTTCAATAATCTTAGATATTCTTTTAAAAATATTCATTATTTATAATTGAAGTTGGCAAAATTAGGTTCTTTTAATTTTACAGTCAATAGAAACTTTACTTGTTATAGTTCTATTTGAGGTGTTTAGTTATTTAATTCTACTAAGAAAAACCAAATTCATCTTCCTCACTACTCTCCAAAAAGATGTGAATTTGTCAGAAAAAAGTTAGTCTTGAAAAGTTAACATGGATTGAGCTGACTTTTGTTTATTGATTATTATTGCCTACCTTTTTTTAAACATCTAAATTAATGTATCATTTTTTTGATGCATAAGTGTTCCATAGTCGCTTAAATTTTTAGCTTTCCACTACTCTATTCATGTTTATGGAATTACCTTATAGTAGTAGTTTTTTGTGTCTAAGCCTGAAATAGCAACATACATCAATAATTGTTGTGTACTTTCTGAAAAAGATATCCTGTCTTCCGGGAAGTGACATGTCGTGTAGTCTAAATATGAAACCTTTTGAATGCAACCATATTCTTACAATAATTTCCGTTGAAGTATTCTTTACCTTACCATTGTTATCGCTAAACTGTATTTTTAAATTTAAGTCTAAAATAAAATCAAGGGTCTGAATGGTGAATGAAAACTATCAACTTCTCTTTTAATCATAACAGAAGATTAACTATGAATAGTTTAGGTATTCTTTTTTAAGCAGACGAGACTGAATTTATAAAGCTCCTGACATTTTTTAAAAAATTAAATTCAAACCACAGATAGCTACTTGTTTTCTTTTGAATAGAAAAAGTTAAATGGTTAAATAATTACTAAATTTGAATAATTATTCAATTTCCGGTGGAGTTAAAAGATCATTGAATGAAGAAGTTTTCTGCAAACTACACAAACAGTAATCATAATTTTGTAATTCAAAATCTATCGGACAAAAAAATAGACTTCGACTACTACCCAGCTCTTTGCATACTTAAGAATATTTTACAAAGAGGTAAGCCTACATTAATGTCTTCTTTTCTTCAAGATAAGTTAGGTGCTATTCATAAATCGGATGAATTCAAGAATCCAATAGCTTTTATCTCTAAAAAACAGACAAAATGGGAAAGAATAATTAGAGGTGATATTAAAGGGAATTACTTTCCTGCTCAAAAATTTTACGAAGAATTAATTCCTAAATATTTTAAAGAATACTCTTTTATTCAAAAACTTATTATCCCCGAAGTTCTGATTGAAGATATAACTAAAGTTCCTGTTGATGAATTCAAAGGAGAGCAAGTAGATTTTTATCTACCACAAGCCTATTTAATTATTGAGATCGATGGTAGTCAACATTCCAAAAACACCAACAAAGACATAATTAGAGATCGGCACACAAAAAAACATGGAATTGCAACGGTTAGAATTTCAACTAATGATTTAAACGAAGAAAATGAATTCTTTTTAAAAGGAATACAACAAATAAAAGAAAGAATTAAAAAAGTATCCGATCAACAGACTGAGAGAAGGAAAAAAGACAAAAATTTTATATCAATTGATAATTACAAACATAATTACCAGTCAAAAACTATATTAAACAACCCCTTTTACAAAGCCTCTGCTACAATTAGATTCCAATTATTAATTATTGAATTATTAATGAATGGCAAGCTGAATTTAGAAAAAGACTGGAAAATCGAAATCTTGAACAAAGACGTCGTAAATTATGAGAAGAACGCTATTGAAGATATATTCATTTGGCTTAAGAATCTTTTACAACTCCATAAAATACCTTTTTCTCAACCAAAATATGAAATAATACAGTTAAAAAAACAACAACATTTTAGTGACAGCAGTGAGACGATCAAGATAAACTTTAGTCTTCTTGAAAGGTATACTGATGAATTTCAAAGCAATCCTGAAATCCATTTTATTAGAACAGATTATTTTGATGAATTTTTATATTTTAAAAAAGGTAATTCCGCCTTTAAAAATAAATTCGTTTCGTTCGAAGACTACGATTATTTTTCATTATCAACTACCGATACCATTAGATATAATTTAAAATTTGGAGGTGATAATCAGGACGAAAAGGCCTTGCTGTATCTATTGTGGAATGTGTTTTTACAGTCAGACGATTCCAAAAAATTTAAAGACATACATTTTAGAGAAGGACAAATTCCAATTATAGCTAATGCTTTATCAAAAAACGACACAATAGGCTTATTACCAACAGGTAGTGGGAAATCTATTTGCTATCAACTGGCAGCAATTTTACAACCTGCTGTAAGTTTTGTTGTTTGTCCAATAAAATCATTAATGTATGATCAAAAAACTGATTTAGATAAAGCCTACTTCACGAGAACCAATCATGTAACAAGTAATGACGATGGGGAGGATAAAGAAAAAATACAGAGAGAATTTGGAAAAGGTAAATACTTCTTTATTTTCATATCTCCTGAGAGATTTCAAAGTAAAACATTTCGCCAGTATATTCATAACGTCAGTCATCAATTTAAATTTGGATATGCAGTAATAGATGAAGTACATTGTCTATCAGAGTGGGGACACGATTTTAGAACTTCCTATTTGAATTTATCTACTGCAATTAATAAATATTGTTCTTCTTTTAATTTTATAGGATTAACAGCAACGGCTTCTCTAAATGTTTTAAAAGACATTAAAATTGAATTTGACATTGAAGAAAAAGACGTGAAAACTCCTATGAATTTTACACGAAAAGAACTAGAATTCATTGTGGTTGATGATAAAAATGACAAAAGGTCTGCCATTGATAAAATAATTTATTCTCTGAACAAGGATGAAAATGTACTTAATTCGGATAATTTACCACTTAAATGTGGTATTGTATTTACGCCAACAGTAAACAATAAAAACGGTTGTTACCCTTTGGCTAATTATTTAAGTGAAAAATTCTCAACTAAAGTTGAATATTTCTCAGGATCAATACCCAAAATTGACAAAAAGGAAATAATGTCATTTCATGAGTTTGAAACTCATAAGACAAATGTCCAAACATCATTTAAGGAAGATAATACTAATTTACTTACTGCCACCAAAGCCTTTGGAATGGGAGTAAACAAGGGAAATGTTTTTTACACCATTCATTATGGGATTCCCATGTCTATGGAATCTCTTTATCAAGAAGCAGGTCGCGCAGGAAGAGATAAAACTCTTTTTCAAAACACTCAGGCGAAATGCTATATTTTACTATCTAAGACAAACGAGAATAATGATTTAAAAAAGCTTTGGGAACAAAAAACTAAATTATCAACCATTAAAGATTTATTAAAAAACATAAACGGAGACATCAACACCAATATGTTTCTTTTCACTAAGGATTTAGGCACCATCGAAGATGAGTTTGAAATAATAAAGAAACTATATGATTCATATGCCTCACCAGGAGCTAAAGATGTTCAAATTAATGGAGCAAAAATAAATTTAAAGAAATCTCAAGCTGAAAAGGCAATATACAGACTTAAACAAATTGGAGTAGTTTCTGATTGGACTATTTCAAATTTTTTTGGAGGAGGTAAGTTTGAAGTTGATTTTATGGACTTTTCAGATACTTCCATTAAGGAATCATTAATCCAAACTATTTCAAAATATGATACGGAATTTGTTTTTGAAGATTTATTAACCGAGAATAAATATTCTTTGTATAAGAAGATTTTAGAAAAAGCTCCTTCTTCTTATTCCTGGCTTGATAAATGTATACTAATTTTACTTCAATGGTCTTACGATAAATTTGTTTACAATAGAAGACAATCACTAAAAAATATTTATGAAGCCTGCTGTAAATTTTCTGATAGTAATTTAAACAGTTTAACTTTTAAAGCTACACTTGAAAATTATTTTAAATTTTCAGAAGTTAGTTTTATACTTCAAGACATTGCAGAACATCCAAAAAACATTCAAAACTGGTTTAAAGTTTTTTATAAAACAGACGTAAAAAATGAGTTACTTGACATCAAAAAAATGAGGGCTCTCAGTGATAATTTAAGTCGCTTTTTAGAGAGTTATATGAACAATACAGGACTTGATTATGTTAGTGGAATAGTAAGATTATTTAATGGTGAATATGATAATTCAGATGGAAGACATCGTTTGGAAAGTTCAATAGAAAAAATCAAACACTTTTCAAGTAAAGAAAAAAAATTTATTGTAAAATCAACACTAAAATTAGCTCGGAATTTTAAAGAGAAAGAAAAGGCTCAGTTTTCTGAAACAGTATACGAAGTATTTAAATCAAATAAGATTTTAACAATTTTAGCAAATGAGTTAGGAGATAATTTTTCAATTGAAAAATTAGTAGCAAATGCAAATATCAGACTGAATAAAATTAATCAATTAATTTATGGCAAACTTAGAGAAATTGAACAACACGATAAATGAGTTAGAAACTCAATCTTTGGCACTTAATCAGTTCGTAGGAATATTTGAGAAGGTAAATGATTTAAAAGAAAAAATTTATTCAAGTTCTGAAATGTTGCAAAAATCAGAGGCTGAACTAAGACTTTTTCTAGAAAAAGCTGATACTGATATTAATTCAACCTTATCTCAAATTGAAACAAGTGCTGTATCTGCTATTTTTGAATTAGATTCTACATCCAAAAATAACAGTGCTGCCACAACAGATATTATAAAAAATGAACTGAGAGAAATAAATTCAACTCTATCTAAAATTGAAAAAACATCAATCAACACTTTTTCTAACTTAAACGATCTTTATTTAAAAAACAAGGATGAAATTAGTAGTCTTCTCAAACAGGAACTTTTAAGAATAGAAAAAAAGGCCATAGATGATTATTCTAACTTACTTAAGTTACAAAAAGAGAATCAAAACTCTACGATAAATATCCTAAAAGACAAGTCAACGGAAATTAATTTAGCCTTGATAAATATTGAAAAAACGACTGAAGATACTCTATCAAACTTAAGTAAGGTTCATGAAAAAAATCATACTGAAATCAAAAACATTTTAAATAAGGAAATTGAAAAAATAGAACAAAATTCTAAAGATTCCTTTTCAAAACTTTTTGATCTGCAATTAGAGAGTAAAACTTCAATGATAACTCTATTAGAAGAAGAAATGACAGAATTAAATTCTTCTCTATCATTATTTAATGAAAAATCAGAGGATGCGATTTCAAAATTATTTAAACTAAACGAAGATAATTATGAGGGAGTTTCTAATCTTCTGAAAAAAAGATTCAATGAATTTTACGATGACAATAAACGTTTTCAAAAGGATTTAGATGGATCAATTTCAACCAAGTTAGAAAAAAACAATTCCGACATTCAAACTGAATTTAGAAGTCGTATTCGTGAACTTGAATCATTCACTGAAAAAAGAATTGCTGAGGTAATAAAAGATGTTAAAAATAATAATTCAATATTCTTCGATGAACAAAGTAAAAAATTAAACTTATTGACTGGACTAATAATAGTTGGTTTGATACTTATTTTTACAACCTTAATTTTAAATTTCACTTAAAACTGGATACAAAAACTCATATATAAATTTATATAGTGAACCTATATATATTTGCCGCAATTTTACCAAACCCTACTGCAAGAGAACCTAAAAGACCGCAAAGAAAAGTCGCATAGGACATTCATAGCTCCATAAATTATTTTTTTATGTGTGCACATATATCGCACTGCATACCGATATCATTGTAGAACAAAATAAAAGGTATTTAATTATGTTTAAAATAAAAGGAGAAATAAAGGTAATTGAGGAAGCTGTTCAGGTTACTGAAAAGTTTAAAAAGAGAGAGTTTGTTTTGATTGACGATTCTTCTCAGTATCCTCAGTTCATCAATTTTCAATTGGCTCAGGATAAATGCAATTTAATCGATGGGTATCAAGCTGGGCAGCGTATTGAGGTGAACTTTAATTTACGCGGAAGAGAGTGGACCGATAAAAACGGGGCTATAAAATACTTTAATACGCTTGATGTCTGGCGAATAGCCAGTGAAGATTCAGGCTCGGAAATTCCTTCAATTCCACCTTTTTTAGAGAGTGATGAAGATGATGGAGAAACGCTTCCATTTTAAATTGGATTGAATTAAAAACGGATAAGCAATTATTAAATCAAAAAATTATGAGTAACTATAACATTGATACATTTGAGGAATTTAAATACTCTTCTGTTTTTCATACTGATAATGAAAGATCGATATTTTTTGATTTTTCTATTAATGAGGTTCGCCCCTCCAAAGAAGACGAGCTATTCTATTTAAATCAAGCTGATGTAAATGGCATAACTACCTTTTATTCATTTTTAACAAGAGAGGAAGAAGACGTTATTTACAAGGAGTACGTTAAATTGTATATGGGTAAACAATTTCAACATTCAAAAGAAAGAAAATTAAACTCCTACTCGAAACAAAAAAGGCGCAGTTGCAACCTGGCTTTTTGAAAACGCGAATAATAAAGGTGGTTGCTGGAATAATAAACCTCTCTAAACGTTATTACTTCAAATCTCTACATTTAATCTCGAGAACTAATCGAATCAACAACTGAATGAAAGCGCGGAAGAAATTTTTAATAAAGAACCTTTTTATTGGATTATTCATAGGGGGAATACTTGCCTTGTTTATCAATTTTATGTTTGCTGATGATAATAGAGAAAGTTATCTTTTTGGGCATTCAAAATATATTTTCGGAATTGATATTTCGCACTACCAGGGAAAAATCAACTGGAACAAGTTGCAAAAATCGCATCATCCGATAAAATACATTTTTATTCGCTCAACAATGGGTGACGATGGTATTGACTCACGTTTCAAGAAAAACTGGAAAAACGCTAAGAAACATGGGTACATCAGAGGGGCTTATCACTACTACCGGCCCAACGAAAATTCAACAAAACAGTTTAAGAATTTCTCCAAAAATACCGTTCTGGAAAAAGGAGATTTCATACCCATACTCGACGTTGAGGAGCCAAGTAAATTCGGGAAGAAAAATCTTCAGGCAGGTGTTTTAAACTGGCTAAAACTTGCCGAAGCAAAATACGGGGTTAAACCTATGATTTACAGTGGAAGAACATTCTATGAAAACCAATTAAAGGGCGTTATCGATAAATCCTACCCCATTTGGATTGCCTCTTACTCCGGTAAAAAGAAAGTAAAACATATCAACTGGAAATTCCATCAATTCACCGAACGCGTTAAAGTAAAAGGAATAAGAGGCCGTGTAGATGGAAACGACTTTCAAGGAAACCTTAGTGATTTGGGTAAAATGTGTATCTCATCAAATGATTAAATAATAATGATAGACTCAAAAGAATTAAAAAGACTAGAGGAAGAAACTGTAATGATAATAACTAACGAAAAGTTAAAAAAAATGAGTAATGATCCTTTATTTGAGGGACAGACAGAACCTAATGAAAACTTTGACTATAAATCATTTTGGAGCATTGATGGCAAAATTTATCAAGTTAATAGAAATATGTACGACTTTGTGGCGAGAAGCCAAAATAAGAAAACCAATGTCTCTTTAGTAAATAAAATAATGTCTATTTTTTTTAAGTTGTTTAAAAAATAACTCACACAACAATCTTTTTCAAACACTTATACTTCTGATTTTTCGCTGAATTAGTCGAGGTATATCCAAACTCATCAGCAATAACATCCCAGGTTTTGCATTCGTAGTAGAAGGCCTTGAACAGCTTTATGCAGCTTTCGGAAAGTTTGGCGAGGATGGGGGCCAGTTTTTCAAGGTGGTTTTCGGGTTCTTCGAGAAGACTAACGTCTTCGACGTCATAAATTTCATAGTATTCGCTGTTGATTTCTCGGTTTGTTTTTCTGAGTTGTTTAAGCCACAGGTTTCGGCAACAGGAATATAGGTAGGTTCCTACTTTGCAGGTGAATTCAAATTCGGGGGTTTTTACTTTTTCCAGGAGCACCACTACTCCATCCTGAAAAATATCCTGGGCATCAGCAATGGAACCGGAGTTTTGAATGACGTAATCCCGAATTTTAGGGTACTCATTTTCATAAAGCTCGTCAAAAGCGGAACTGTCTCCAACGGCCAGTCCTATTATTAAATCGTTTTCGAGGTTGTCTTGTTGTGATATAATTTTTCCAGACGGTTCATCAGAAAAAAAACAGAAATCATCTTTTAAAGAAATGTCTTCATTTGAAATTGATGTTTTCTTGGTAAACATTTGAAACTCGGTAACTCCCGACTCGCTTTTTGAGGCTGTTTCGGAAAAGTATTCTTGATAAATGACTTTAATTTCCAGTTTTTTGAGTTCTCGGAAATAAAAATGCAGATTAATTAAGTCCTTTATTTTACTGGACTCTACTCCTGATTTTCGCCAGTTTAAATAATCCTGATAAAAAAAATCTTCTTCCATTGGGTGACTTTTTAAAAGCTTAGGGTATCAACTAATGTAAATAACCTTTTAAGAAAACAAAAATGAGAAGAAAAGAAAAAACACATTATGTAATTGTTTTGGATCAGAGTGGTTCAATGGAGGGAATTAAAAAAACGGTGATCAGTTCGTTTAACGAACAGTTGCAGAGTTTGCAAAAGCAATCGAAGGAAATGGATATTGAGGTTACGCTTTCTGTTTTTAACGATACCACAACTCTGCTGAATCTGAGTTCGAAAATTGGAGATATTAAGAAATTGAACAACAAAAACTATCGGCCCGACAGTCTTACGGCTTTATATGATGCCATAATGATTACCTACAATAAGATGAAGCATAATATTAAGAAGAATGATCATTTTGTGGCTTTGGTTTTAACCGATGGTATGGAAAACTCCTCGAAAGAATACAACAATAAAGATGTGCAAAGGCTGATTAAAAAAGTTGAAAATCGAGGTGGTGTTTTTAATTTTCTTTGTTCCGATATTGATGTTAATCATTATGCTGAAAGCCTCGATCATCAAATTGATAGCAATCTTTGTTTTTTTGCCAAAAGTTTTGATGTTGACCTAAAGGAAAAGCTAAACGATGTTACGGAATCGATGTTGAATTTTAGCAAGCAAAAAAGTAAATAGAGCGATGTTTAAAATTAAAGGAGAGATAAAGACAATTTGTGAGGCTGTTCAGGTGACTGAAAAGTTTAAAAAGAGAGAGTTTGTTTTGATTGACGATTCTTCTCAGTATCCACAGTACATCAACTTTCAATTGATGCAGAATAAATGTGAGTTGATTGATGGGTTTGAAGTTGGGCAGCGTATTGAGGTGAACTTTAATCTTCGTGGTAGAGAATGGACCGATAAAACCGGAGCTATAAAATACTTCAATACGCTTGATGTTTGGCGGATAGTTAGTGAGGACTCAGGTTTAGAAAGACCTCCAATTCCAACTTTTTTAGAAAGTAATGAAGATGATGGAGAAACTCTTCCTTTTTAAATTGGGTTAGGTTGAAAACTGGTAAGCAATTCTTAAATGAAAAATTTATGCGTAAACTTTTGAGCTGTTTAGAATTGAATGTTTGATTCCCCCCCAAAAAAAAGATGTGAAAATTTTAGAACAAGTTGGATGTTGAAAAGTTAAGTTGGGTTGAGCCTGGGTTTTGTTGATTGATTTTCATTATCATTGTCTCCCCCCTTTTTTTAAGGATCTGAATTAATGTCTCAATTTTTTGAAGCAGAGACTATGAATTCAAATTTTTTTTATGGATATTGATTTAACTCGTTCATCGGATGAGGAAGAATTCGACTCTATAATTGCGGGAATATTCAGGTGTGTATTTACAGTGCATATCGATTGATTAATATTACAAAATAAGAACATGACATGAGCGCAAAAAGTACGAAAGAAGTTTATTTAAGGGATCTGGATTTGATAAAATTCACCAACAATTCCAGCCTTAATCCAGGTTCGATTTATTATAAGGTATATGGAGTTTATCCGGATAAGTACTTTTCTCATGATAATTATGATTTTGAAAAAATAAGAAACTATTTTGTGTCGGAGCTTTCGGTGGACAGCAGAAACATTATTGTTAGTAAGGCCTACTTCAAAAAAGGTGAGGTTAATGTTGTGTTTATGCTGGTAAAGCTTCCCAACGACATGCTTTTCATGTTTAATTTTGATGCTCACAATGGCCCTACAACCTCCATTTGCTATAAATCTGAATCGGCGGTAAAGTACAAAGATGAATTGATTGAAAAGCTGGAGGAACTAACGAAGGAAAAACCGAAAAACAGCTTATACATTTTGAGTAAGGAGTTTGGTGGTTTTGGATTTAAACCCTTTGCTTTGGATGGCAAGAAGCTGGACTTGGATATTAACAAGCATTACAACGATGATTTTGCAGAGGTGGATGTGCGCATTAGGTCTTGTATAACAGAGAATGAAAACGGTTTGGTTTTATTGCATGGAAAACCGGGTACGGGAAAGACTTCTTACTTAAAAAACCTGGTTAAAAATTCAGAGAGAGATGTGATTTATATTCCTGCTGAAATGGTTAAGAGTATTGGTTCTCCTGGTTTAATTGATTGTTTGTTTGGTAAAAAAGGGGCTGTTTTGTTTGTGGAAGATGCTGAGGAGGCTCTTTTGGAGAGAAATAGTGGTGGAAGTGACTCGGCTGCTGTATCTACCTTACTGAATATTACCGATGGTTTCCTCGCGGATGTTTTGCAGTTGACTGTTTTTTGTACGTTTAATTCCCGGTACGATCAAATTGACCATGCGCTTACCAGAAAGGGTAGAATTTTAGTGAAGTATGAGTTTAAGGAATTGAGTGCGTCTAAGGTGTCGGATATCATTGGAGAACGTTTACACGATAGTGATGTTGGTAAAGAAATGACCATAGCGGAGGCGTTCAATTATGAGGCTCCTCAATACAATAAAGAAGTGGGTAGAATTGGGTTTTAAAACACCTAACCCCCTACTCTTTTTGCTTTCGATTCTTGAAATTCATGAATAAAATTAAACTACTGCTGCTATGATATATGGCGTAATCATCTACATTACTATTGGTTTTGTGATTCTTTTTTTTACCAGAGAAACATTGAAAAATTTAGGAATTAATAATGTTTCTGAAAATCGATTCTGGAGTATTTGTAAAACTGTCCTTTTATTCCTTGGTAAAGCTGTAATGATCGTTACGCTATATCTTCCAATAGGTATAGGTATCCTAATCTATTCTATATATTTTTCGATAAGAGCGTATAGCCAAAAAAGTCCTAGAATCGAATACGATGGGAATCTTTATTTATTAAATAGTAGTGGTGCTGGAACGGTTTGCTGTAAGGATTGTGATTTTAAGGAGGAGGCGTTTGGTTTCGTTCACGGGTTTGGTTCACCGAGGTGGTGTAAAGTAACATTGCAGTGTCAGGAATGTGGTCAGTTTGAAAATCTTGAAGGATACGATAGAGTCCCCAGAAAAGGCAAATGCCAATGCGGGGGAAAACTAAGCCGGGAAGTTCCTGTTTTCTGCCCTACTTGTAAATCCAAAAACATGAGTTACCATTTGCGCTATATGACTTAACCAACTTGATTTTCATTGTTTACAATAGATTGTATCATAAGGTAGCCAAATGTTTACATGATATAAATACTTTACCCAAATAACTCCTGGAGTTTTTGAATCAACTCTTTTTGGATGGATGCGGTTTGGTCCTTATTGTACCATTGTTGCATCTCCTGAACAAATTCATCGAAACCGGGTCGTTCATTTTCTGGTTTTGCTTTGTAGTCCATAACCATTTGTTGAGCAACAGCTGGCCGAGGGCCCCAATGCCCCAGTGTTTCATTGGTTTCTGCATCGATGATTATTGCAACTGGAATGGCTTTACCTCCATTGGTTAAATGCTGATTCATGAGTTCCTCGTTTTCATCTCGCAAAACAATTTCTACCTCAATTTTATCAGACAATTCTGCTATTGCAGTAAGTGCCGGTACAATCTGAGCTGCATCTCCACACCAGGGTTCGGTGATTATCTTAAGTTTTATCGGTTGGTTAAAGTTTTTGAAAAAAGCACGCGTTTCTTGCAAAGGCTTGAACTTCTTTTCTACTCTTTTTGAGCGACTCAAATTTAATTTGGTGTATTCGATTAAACGATTACTTTGATTTAACCCTGTTGTTGCTCCTTGTTTTACCAGTTCTTCAAAAAAGGTTTTGTATTCTGAATGGGTAAAAGACATTGACATGAAATGTGTTTTTTTATTATGAAGAATTCAGGGACGCCTACTTTAATAAAAGTATCCAAAGTAAACACCTCTGCTTGATTTATTTCTTTATCAATTTTTGGGTAGTGTTTCCTACTTTAACAAAGTATATCCCTTTAGGCAAAGTAGTAACATCAATTTCCGAAGTGGAATTTTGAGTTTTAATTTGCTTTACAATTTTTCCGGTCATATCCGTTATTGTTACCTTTTCCAGTGATTCATTTGATGCGGTATGGATTAGGACTTTACTGTATGCTGGATTGGGATAAATTTTTACAATTTCTTCTTCAATTGGTTTATATGTGGAAAGCATACAATTGCTTTTTCCCCATTCAACGTTTAAACTGTTAATTTTATTAATAAGTTCAACAGCCATTTCCTCGTGACTGCATTTTGATGGATGCCAAGCATCGCCATATCCACAGTCGTCTTCAGGATTTCCTGTCCATTTTTCTGCTGTAAAGGGCAATTCCAACGTGGTAACATTTTCAGTAAAGCTATCGGCTACTTGATTGGCGATTGTTCTCAACCGAGTTAATTGTTGGGTCCATGTGGGCCATGAATCGGACTTGGAATTCCCAAAACAAATAATAATTTTTGAGCAGGGATGGTAGGCTCTTAGTTTGGTGATGAAATCAATGTAGGTTTGTTGAAAGGCTTCATCATCCAACTTATACTCCTCTCCTCCCTCCTCCTGGGCCATATCATTTGTTCCCAAATGAATGGATATTACATCGGGATGATATTTGCTGTGATCCCATATTACGGATGCGTCGTCTTCAAAAAGATGGTCGTAATTTTTTGGAATCGTATGGGTGGTGGTTCCTGTATTGTTGCGATACAAGCCTCTACCCGATGTGGCTGTAACATGGTATTGAGCTCCCAGAGCTCTCGCCGTAATGGGTCCCCATGCATAGTAATTATCTTCGTTGGCAGCATAATAATTTGAGTAAGCCATAGAAGCTGGTCCTGAAGCAAACTGACTCACGTTTCCATAGCCACACGTCCAGGAATCTCCGATAAATTCTATTCTTTTTTGAGATGCTGAATCGGGAGTTACTAAATCCTCCGATCCTCCGGTTATTATGAATCCTTTAAAAGAACTTTTTCCCGAGGCGCCTTCAGTGATTTTCATCAGCTCTACGGTATGTTCGGCTGGGGTCAAACCAGATGCCAACAAATAATTAACCTCTCCAGTGGCCACTTTAAGTTGCTCATTTACTATTTGCCCGTCAATTAATATTTTATAAAAATTACCACTTGCATCTGATCCATCCCCGTAGTCCTCTATAATTGCTGTTATTTCAGCTCCATTGAATTTGGCTTTTATGGATACACCCGGATAAATATAAGTAGGTTGCTCAGGATTTGAGAAATCAATTCTCCCCATGTATTGAATTTTATCATTACTTGCAGAGATATTCGTTTGAGCTGAAAGCGATAATGCTTTAATGGCTAAACCTAAAACAAATGAGTATTTAAGAAAAGGGATTTTCATGGTGGTAATTTAAAAAGTTAAAGGGTAAACTGATGTAATTCGTCATATTAAAACATGCTCAAAATAACAAATTTGATTCCGCTTACCAAATTAAAAAGTTTGCAAAAAATGGACCATCATTTTTTTTTGATGGCTACTATTTGATAAAACGTGAGATGAATTTCCATTTTTAACTTTCTCATTCAATTATATTTTGTGGTTTTTTACCTTTGCTTTTAAATATCTTTGAGTTTTTAAAGTCGATTTATTATGCCGAGAAGGGAAAGAAACAAGTTTGTGAAAAGGGGTCAGGTTCTTGAAATCCAGATTGAAGACTATGCTTTTGGTGGAAAAGGAATTGGACGCCTGAAGAGTGAGCTTGGAGATTTTGTGGTATTTGTACCGAATTCTTTACCTGGACAGTTTGTGAAAGCACAGGTTAAAAAATCGAGTAAAACCTATGCTGAGGCGAAATTGCTGGAGGTTATTAAGCCCTCAAAAGATGAAACAGATATTCCCTACCAAGAAATTTCGGGTGCTCCATACATTAAACTTCCAATAGAAAAACAATGGGCTTATAAAAAAAACAGTACGCTGGAACTTTTTAAACGCATTGGTAAAGTCACGGATATTGAAGATAAATTTGATGAGTTTGTGCATTCTCCAAGCACGTTTCACTACCGTAATAAAATGGAATATTGTTTCTCGGCTATTGGTTATGACCATGAGGAAAGAACGGATGTGGATGAGTTTACTATGGGGTTCAAAAAACGAGGTACTTGGTGGTGTGCGGAAGACTTAAACAAGGATTCGGGATTGTTCGATAAAGAACTTGAAGATAAGTTGAAGGAGGTCAAGGAGTATTGCAAGAATACTGGATTATCTCCCTGGCACGGACCAAAAAAAGAAGGATTCTTTCGCTATTTTGTCGTGAGAAAATCGTTTAAAACCACCCAGTTGCTTTTTAATCTGGTGACTACCTCACATGATTTACCACAATTTGATTTGCAAAAATTTGCTTCCTTTTTGGTAGAACTTCTAGGAGAACATCGTGTAGCGGGCTTACTGCATACTATTAATGATGAGATTGGAGATCGAACGTTGGCTACCTCGGGAGACATTAATTTGGTTTACGGAGAAGAAAAGATTGTAGAAGAGTTATTGGGACTCAACTTTGAAATCAGTATGAAAAGTTTCTTTCAAACAAATCCAAAATCAGCTGAAAAATTATATTCAAAAGTAATTGACTATGCATTGGACAAAAAGGAAACCATCGACAACAACGTTGTTCTGGATTTGTTTTGTGGAACAGGTACAATTGGTCAAATTTTAGCTTCAAAAAGTGAAAATGCTCAAATTATTGGAGTAGATATTGTGGAGTCTGCTATTGAAAATGCCAGAGAGAATGCGATGCGAAATAATATTGAAGGGATTCAGTTTTATGCAGCCGATGTTGGTAAATTTTTATTTGAACACCCTGAATATACGGGGAAAATAAGAACAATTATCCTGGATCCTGCTCGTGCTGGCGTTGCGCCTAAAACCATGAAAAAAATCATCAATCTTGGTTCAGAAAGAATGGTTTACGTTTCTTGTAATCCAGCCACTCAGGCAAGAGATGCAGAGCTTTTAAGTGAGGCAGGCTATTCCATTAAAAAGTTCAGTTTAGTGGATCAGTTTCCTCATACTTCTCATATTGAAACTGTGGTGCTTTTTGAAAAGTAAATTTGAATAAACACATTTCTTTTTTTCCCTATTGATTTTATCATTTTAAAAGGATTCTATAAAAATTATCGAGTTCACCAATATCAATCTGTTGGTACTGTTACATTGATTGGATAGTAGTTTTTTAAAAAAATATTATTCGCAAACTTGCAAAGCAGTATTAAAATAAAAAGGCTGATGGGTTGGATAACGCCTCCATTTAAAATACTTTTCATTAAATAAAACTAAATCCCACTCTTTTGCTTTGCCTCGATAATCTTTTCTATGCTCACCCTGAATACGAACTCTAAGCCCATTTTTATATACTCCGAGTATATCGTATATTAAAAATTTGACCTTTCCGTCTTGCCAGTCAATGGAATCTCTATAGGTTACTTTCATAGTTTTTTCCGATAACTTAAATTGAAATCTTCTGCTATTTGAATTACAGCCCTCTTGATCAGATGTCCAATCTTTATTACTAAGAACATTTGTAATAGAGTCCAGATATTTCCAAGATGTTGACTTATATACCTCAACAGGTAATTTTGTCCAATTATATTTTTTTCTATCGCTGTAAATACTGTTTCGTATTTGGTCTATGTACGAATAATTAGGAACGGCTTTAATTAAGCGAAGATATATATCGTTCGCTTTTTCATAGTCTTCAAGATCACGGTAAGTAAAAAATAGTTCTCGGTAACCATAACCATTATAAGGAAAATACTTTATGGTCATTTTTAACAACTCAATGAGTTCATTTTTATATTTTTCCCTCTCAGAGCAATAGGAATACATCAAATTTAGTTCTTTATAAAAATCAAAATTATGTGGATAAAGCTTAATTGCTTTTTTTAAATAATATATTGATTTATTATCATAAGGAATTGAGTATTTAGAAAACAAGCCTTCAGAGGCTAACTGATACCCTTTAGCTAATCCAAATGAATAGTTTGCATTTGATGAATCTTGTTTAAATGCTTTTTCATAGGCATTTATCATTCTCTTACCTAGTGCTCTTTCCTTTTTCGATTGGTCCATAAGTACTACCATTGCAACATCCCAAGTTTCAATATTGAGGGAATCGAGCTGCAAAGATTTCTCAATCATTTCAAGTGCCTCATCTTCCCTCTGAAAATTATGAATAACGGTAGCTAAACTGTTGTAATACCTCTGGACGGTAGAATCTATAGCAATTGCTTTTTTAAACCACTTCTCCGCTATTAAATTTTCTGGGTTTCTATATAGAATACCTGTCATATTTGATTTAACACTTAAGCCTTTTAGATAATATGCGTAGTGGTGTTTATTATCATTTTTAATCAAGAAATCACAAAGTTTAATCGCAGATTGATAGTTTCCCAAATTATAAAAGTTCATAGCAAGAAGTTTTGCTACATGTTTTTCCTTGTTTTCTTTGAAAAAAGGAATTAAATAATCATTAGATATTTTATATTTCCCAGCATTATGATACAACTCACCAACACGTTTTTTAAAATCGTCGCGACGATTTTTTACATCAATCAAGTGTAAACATCTCAAAGCTTGATTAAAAGAATCTTTTTTTTCATAAAACATTGCGGATGTTCTATAATACAAAGGAGGGTTTACATCTTTTAATTCTTTTAACTCAAAAATTGCATCTTTACAACTTTGAGTAATGTCAAATTGGAGTTTTGATGCTTGAACTAGAACTTCTTCACTTATTGGCAAGCATTTTTTTATTTTACTTGCATAGCTGTTAAATTCTTGCAAATTTTTCTGTTTTCTTGCTATATAAAGTAACTTGTAATAGTTAAATAAAAACATTGAATCAACTCGGGAAACATCTTCAAAATCTTTTTTTGCACTTTTATATTGCCCGTTTTTTAATTTGATATTTCCATTTTGGTATGATCTTAAGCCGATTATTCCTTGCCTATTAATTTTATCACAAGTTTTTTTTGCTCTTTTTCTAAATGATGGTTTTAAAGATTTATCATCACCTAGTTGAGAAAGAATAATTACTGGGTTTAATATCTCTCCTTCTAAAAATAAAGAATACCCCAGGTAAAATTTATCTATTGAACTTAAACTGGAATACGCTTCCGTCTTGGAATAATAACTTTTTCTGATTTCTTTATAGTTCTTCGCTTTAAAAAGTTCTTCCAGTTTTGATATATGGGACTGGGCATTTAAAATTTGAGACGAAAAGAAAAGAACAAAAATATACCACTTCATAAAACAATTAAATTTCACTGATTTTAGGAAGCAAATTTATTAAAAAGCAAAAGAAGTTAATCCATTTATTTTATGGGCAATTCTGAATCAGTATCCCTAGATTAATTACTAATTATTCAAATGGTCCTCCCCATAGATGCTAAAGTAGTTTTCAGGATCTTGGTTTAGGTATTCAACTTCCTGAATAATTACTCTTTTGATGAGTCCTTTGATTTTTGATTTTGTAAAAGCATCCAATTGGCAATCAGTTGAAGCAAAATGTTGTTTTAACAAATCGGAAACTAAACTTTCGGCATTTTCAAGAAACCTTTCTTCTATTTTTATTTTCTCTTCCATGTCAGCTTTTTTAAATGGGTGTTACAATAGTTACAAAAAATAGTTTTTTAGGGAAAGGTTTCAAACGATATTGTTTTTTTGAAAGCAACCTTTTTTTAACTCGTATGTCTTAAAATTATTATTTATAATTACAAACAAATAACCTTTAACAACAAAATTTATGAATCAATATTCTGATTTTCTAAATCGTACAATGAGATTGGCTTTTAGTTTGTTGTTCACTTCTCTTGTAGTTTTATCGTGCGACAAAAATGAATGCGAAAGAAAAAATTGTAAGGACGCTATTCCTCTATATTATGATCCAGTTTGTGGTTGTGATGATGCTACGTATAGTAACCCTGAAGAGGCAGAATGTCATGGAATTGAAAACTATACAAAAGGAGTGTGCGAAAAAGAATGTGAAGAAAAGACCTGTGAAGGAGGTTATATAGAAATTTATGATCCAGTTTGTGGTTGTAATGGAGCTACCTACTCCAACTCTGCAGAAGCAGAATGTAAAGGAATTACTTCATACACCCAAGGTGAATGTGAGGATTAACAAAAAAAAGGAGGCCCCCCCCTAATTAAAAGAACCAAACTCTATTTAATTTTATCTTTAAATGGCCTTATCTTTTAAATAAGGTTTAACATATTCAGTTCAAAAATTACTATCTAATTTTTCTCTTAAAAACAGCTGTTCAAAAACCGCACGAGACTTTAATGTGATTACGCGACAGTAAAAAACAGGTTAAATCACTAATTAATACCTTTTTATAATTTAAAGTTGCCTAAATTTGTTTTGTAAAAAAATAGAAACCTGATTGCCTGGTCATTTTAATAATCAAGCATTTTAAAAAAAATTAGAAGATGAAAAAGATATTTTTAGTTGTATTCTTATTTACGTTAATCACTTCAAAAGCCCAAAAATTAGCTGTTACGGATACTGGTCAAGAAGTCATTTTATATGATGATGGAACATGGAAATACAAAGATAAAAGTGATGTTGAAAAGGAAATCCCAACCAACTCTAAAAAATTCAAAAAAAATGATAAGTCCACGTTTTTGTTAAAAAGTAACAAGTTTAATGTTGGCTTTTGGTTAAACACAAAAAAATGGTCATTCAAAAAAGCTACTAATAACGAAGAGGCTGAATATGAACTCCAACTTAAAAATGGAGATTTATATGGATTAATGATTACTGAAAAAACTTCTATTCCATTAAAAACGCTAAAATCAATAGCTTTAGAAAATGCAAAATCTGTTGCTCCAGATATAACTGTTGTAAAAGAAGAATACAGAACAGTAAATGGAAGCAAGGTATTACTCATGCAAATGAATGGAACCATGCAAGGTATAAAGGTTTCATATTATGGCTATTATTTTTCAAATAACAATGGAACTCTTCAATTCTTAACCTATACTTCTCAAAATTTATTAAGTGACTATATAGATGAGATTGAAGATCTTTTAAATGGTTTCATAGAAACAAAATAAATAAGCCTTTGAAAAATCATTAAAAAAATAAAGTTCACAAACAAAATCCGACTTAGGTCGGATTTTTTCTTAACTAATTACTGAATTTGATTCTATTTGCGGTTGTGATCAAATTACTGACGTAAAGTATTAACATACTCAACGTTATGGAATTAAAAAATTAAAAAAAGAGCTTGCATATAGCCCCCCCCCTAATTAAAAGAACCAAACTCTATTTAATTTTGTAAATGATCTTTTCCGTGAACTACAAAATAATTTTCGGGGTATTCATTTAAATATTCTACTTCCTGAAAAATTGCTCTTTTTATGAGTCCCTTCATTTTAGCTTTTGTGAAAGCATCTATTTTACAGTCGGGACTTGAATAATGCTGTTTTAATAAATTCAACACTAAATCTTCGGCAGTTTCAAAATTTCTTTTTTATTTTTTTATTTATTTTTTCATTTATAAAATAAAAAACAATACATTTGTTTTTTAAACAAGTTTTTTTGAAAAAATAACAACCAATGAAAAAAAAATTACCTATATTAATAATATTGTTTTTCACAACAGGATTATTCAACGTAAAAGGACAAAACTGGAATCAATTTAACACCAATCATGGTTATATTAAACTTGGTCCCAACAACCAAAGCTGGGCGCACATTTACACAAATGCTCCCAAATTTATTTTTAACAAAGATGTATATTCCATAGGAGGTTTTAGTTCATATAACAACTATAATCTAACCCTTAAAACAGGTGGAATAACTCGTATGTTACTAAAAAGAAGTAATGGATTTGTAGGTATTGGAACAACAAACCCTTTGGAAAGGCTTCATGTAAACGGTTCCATTCTACTTCCTGCCGACAAAAAACTAAAATTTGGAACAGAATACCATAATTCTGGATCGCTGGAAATCCACAATGCTCGGAATTCCTACAATACATTTGCTGATATCAAAGGAAATTTATATTTCAGAACGGAAGCTTCTCAGGGAACACTTGGAATTCAAAAAGATGCAACGGTAACCATTGGTGTATGGCCAAAATACGATAACTCTATTACAAATACAGATGGTCACAAACTAATGGTCAATGGAGGGATTCTTTGTCAAAAAATTAAGGTTATTGCGAATGTTCCAAATTCCGACCATGTATTTGAGGCAGACTATAAACTCAAAAGTATTTATGAATTAAAAGAGTTTGTGAAAAACAATAAACATTTGCCAGAAATACCTTCTGCAAAAGAATTTCAGGAAAACGGTTATAATATCGGAGATATGGATGATTTATTGTTAAGAAAAATAGAAGAATTAACCCTTTATCTTATCCAGTTAAAAGAGGAAATTGATACGCTTAAAACAGAAAACAGCAAATTAAAGCAGGTTATTTCAGAATAAATATTTTACAAGAAAGTAATTCTTTTACTAAAAAACATAACCCGTAATCATGTTTAACAAGTCCATTGTTTTAAAAGTAATTTATTTACTGTCAGCAGCTTTACTATTTGATAAAGCATCGTTTGGGCAATTATCCATCTCAAATACTACAGCTGAGGAAGCTGCTAACTACCTGGTTGGAGAAGGAGTAACTGTTAGTAACGCTTCTTTCACTGGTAATAGCTTGCAATTGGCTAAATTTTCAAATGGTAATGATTATTTGGAGTTTAATGATGGAGTTATTTTAACTACTGGAAAATCAAGCTATGCTGGTGAAAGATATACTAGTGAGTATGCAAACTCACGTCCTCTAAATGGAGGTATAACAAATGACCCTGATTTATCATTGTTACCCAACAGGTGGAAATTTCTATGGCAGCCAGGAGGAGGTTATGAAATTTTTTCAGATCAACAATTAACTGGCGTAGCAGCATTAGAATTTGATGTAACAACTACCACGGGCACTTTACTTGAACTTGAATTTCTTTTCGCCTCAATGCAATACAATCATGCCCCCATGTATGGTGACGATTTTGATGTATTTGGTATTTTCGTTAGTGGACCTGGAATTAATGGTAATTTTAGTAATAATGCTAAAAACCTGGCCCTTGTGCCTAACCGTGAAGTTCCTGTTTCCTGGTGCACAATTAATTGTAAGGATGAGACTCCATGGGGTCCTGAATATGATAATTGTGAATATTATGTTAACCATAAATGGAATATTGATGATCAACCGCTGGTGGGACAATACAATCTACTGAGAGATTTTATTTACCAAGGAAGTTCAAAAGCTATCACGGGATCAATTCCTGTCAGATGTAACGAAACCTATCATGTCCGGGTTGCTATTTCAAATACGAAAGACAAAAAGCAGGACAGTGCAGTAATGTTAAAGCGAGGTAGTATTCGTACTGGCTTTAATTTAAGTCAAGTTACTACAAGCAACCAGACGTTTTGCGAAGGAGAGGATATTAATTTGAGTGTAAGTGGTGAAAATTCCTGGCATTATGCATGGAGTGACGGACAATCCGGAAATGGCTTATCAAGCATCACTACAGCTGCGGACCCGAATAATACAACCTACACGGTAACAGCTACAAATTCAGACAATTGCTCATTGACGAAAAACGTAAATGTTGAGGTACACCCCTCGGATAACTTAAAGCCCTATTCCAAAGGAATTAATAATGCAGGAAGTTACGTTACCTCTGTGAAATTAGGTGAAAAAATCTGTTTCGATGTTTCCTCCTTTGACAACCCGGATGAAGGTGTAACTATGGGTACAACTAACCTGCCTGAAGGAGCTTCTTTTTCGGTTAATAATGATCTGCAACAAAAAGGTAAATTTTGTTGGGAACCAACTTTTAACGACGTTGGCGAACATTTTTTTAATGTTGATTTAAAAGATAATAACGCTTGTGGAAGTGAGGAAAACACATTTAAGATTCAAGTTAATGTGATTTGTTGCTCGTGTGAAAACTCGGTTTATTATGAAAAGAGGTCCCCTTCAAACAACCCTTTACCTGAAGAAACAACGGCAGGAACTATGATAGTAGCTGGAAATAGTGTTGATCCGAGTCAAAACAACGGAATTGTTAAAACGGGCAGCAATGATATTAAATTTACTGCACCAGTTGTTGAATTGGAACCTGGTTTTGAAGCCGGTCCTGGTTTTGAGACATTTACAGGCTCTGGTTCATGTACCGAAGAGTGCGATGTTTGTTGTGATGACTGGAAAGAATTTACATTAACTGAACCTCCGTTAATGTTTTCTCCAAACGGAGATGGTAAAGATGATATTTGGTATATACCAGATACTGAAAATCCTACATGTGCCTTTGGTGCACAGGAATTTGAACTGTTAATCAAAGACCGTTGGGGAAGAGAGTTATACAGTGACCAGTCATTTGATAATGAAGGACGTTGTCAGTTTACTGCACCTGGAGAAGATGAAACGGGGTATTCAAGTATTAACTGGGATGGAACCAGAAATAACGGAAAAGCACTTCCAAACGGAATCTATTTCTACACTCTTTGGCTAAAGGGTTGTAAAGAAAATGCAATCTTCAGAGGTACTGTAAGGATTAATGGATTAAACTCATCAAAAAGTTATGAATTAAATAATAATGATACTATTCAAAATGATCTGGAAAGTGATAGATTTAATGAAGAAAGTAATCCTAATTTTGCGGAAAAAGAATTCGAGAAGAAAATTGACATTTATCCGAATCCAACTAACAATATAATTAACATCACGTTGTCGGATTCTAATTCTAAAATTGAGTTAATTACTTCAGAAGGTAAACTACTGGTATCAAAACAAAGCAAAAGTTTTTATGAAACTCTTGATCTAAGTAACTTGAAGCGAGGGATATATATTGTAAGAGTAATTTCGGAAACAAAAATCCATCAAGAAAAGGTTATTAAGCAATAAAAAAAAGGGGTCTCCCCCCTAATTAAAAAACCAAACTCTATTTAATTTTGTAAATGATCTTTTCCGTGAACTACAAAGTAATTTTCTGGGTATTCATTTAAATATTCTACTTCCTGAAAAATTGCTCTTTTTATGAGACCCTTCATTTTAGCTTTTGTGAAAGCATCTATTTTACAGTCGGGACTTGAATAATGCTGTTTTAATAAATTCAATACTAAATCTTCGGTAGTTTCTATAAAGCCTTCCTCCATTTTAATTTTATCTTTCATAGTCTCTTGTCTTTTAAAGTTTAACGTATCCATTTCAAAAATTAGTATTTAATTGTTCTTTTACACTTGTTAAGTCAAAAACCAGACCAAACTTTGCGAATGCTGTTTTATGGTTCAGAAATACCGATTCGAAATTATCCGAAATATTGATTTTATGATTCCGTTTTTTACAACAGCTTTCTAAATACATAATGCTCGCTTACATAAAAGGTTACACATTTAAAAAAAAATAGTGTCTTACGTTGCCGCATAAAAACAAAAAAATCCGACCTAAGTCGGATTTTTTATTCTATTAAATTGAAAACGTATTGTGTTTTCGCTTTTTACTTTTGAGAAGTAAACTCCTCTACTTTTTCAGCAGGAAGTTTTTCCAATTCCACTACCTTTTCTGTTTTTTCAACTGAAGTAGCTTCAATTGTATTTACGTTTTCAACTGAAGTTTTATCTAAAGAATGTCCTCCTAAGATTGGAGCAATCACTAAACCAATTAAACATGTTAATTTAATTAAGATGTTCATAGATGGTCCTGAAGTATCTTTAAATGGATCACCAACTGTATCTCCAGTTACTGCTGCTTTGTGTGCATCAGAACCTTTATAAGTCATTTCTCCGTTGATTTCTACTCCTGCCTCAAATGATTTTTTAGCGTTATCCCATGCACCACCAGCGTTGTTCTGGAAAATTGCCCAAAGCACTCCACTTACAGTAACACCTGCCATATAACCTCCTAACATTTCTGCTACGATTTTATTGTCTTCTGGATAAGCGATCATTCCAACTATAACTATCAAAATTGGGAAACCAATTGTTAAAACACCTGGCAACAACATTTGCTTCAATGAAGCTTTAGTAGAGATGTCTACACATTTATCGTACTCTGGTTTTCCAGTACCTTCCATGATACCAGCAATTGATTTGAACTGTCTTCTTACTTCTTCAACCATTTCCATTGCTGCTTTTCCTACTGCATTCATCGCTAAGGCAGAGAAAACAACCGGGATCATACCTCCAATAAATAACATAGCCAATACTGGAGCTCTAAATATGTTTATTCCATCAATTCCTGTAAAAGTTACGTAAGCTGCAAAAAGTGCTAATGAAGTTAAGGCTGCAGATGCAATCGCAAATCCTTTTCCTGTTGCTGCTGTAGTATTTCCTACTGAATCCAGGATATCTGTTCTTTCTCTTACGATTGGATCTTGCTCACTCATTTCAGCAATACCTCCTGCATTATCAGAAATTGGTCCGAAAGCATCGATAGCCAATTGCATTGCCGTAGTAGCCATCATTGCTGATGCTGCCAATGCAACTCCGTAGAATCCTGCAAAAGCATAAGAGGCCCATATCGCTAGAGCGAATAATAAAACGGATGAGAACGTTGAAATCATACCTGTTGCTAAACCAGCAATGATATTCGTTCCTGCTCCGGTTGACGATTGTTGAACAATTTTTAAGATTGGCTTTTTACCCAATCCTGTGTAGTATTCAGTAAACGATGATATAGCTGCACCCACTACTAAACCAACAAGAGTGGCATAGAATACTCTCATTGAAGAAATATCCTTTATGTCTTCGCCAAAGAAAGACATTTGCATAGTTTCAGGAAGCATCCATTTTACCAAACCAAAACAAGCGACAGCAACTAATAAAATTGATGTCCAGTTACCGATGTTTAAAGCCTTTTGAACTTCAGCTTCTTTTGCTTCATTGGATTTAATTTTCACCAGGAAAGTTCCGATAATTGAAATAATGATTCCAACTCCTGCAATAGCTATTGGTAATAAAATAGGTCCTATTCCATCAAAAGCATCATTGATGGCACCTCCCATATCTTGAATCACGTAATTACCCAATACCATTGCTGCTAATACTGTAGCAACATAAGATCCGAATAAATCTGCTCCCATTCCGGCAACATCTCCTACGTTATCTCCTACGTTATCAGCAATAGTTGCCGGGTTACGTGGATCATCTTCGGGAATTCCTGCTTCTACTTTACCAACTAAGTCAGCTCCTACATCAGCAGCCTTTGTATAAATACCGCCACCTACTCTTGCAAATAGTGCAATTGATTCTGCTCCTAAAGAGAAACCAGCCAATGTTTCTAATACAACTGTCATATCAGCTGTATTTGTCCATTCACCTCCCATGAAAAATTGGAAGAAAATGATAAAGAATGCTGTTAAACCTAAAACTGCTAATCCGGCAACTCCAAGTCCCATAACTGTTCCTCCTCCAAAAGCAACTTTAAGTGCATTTGGTAAACTCGTTTTAGCAGATTGTGTTGTTCTTACATTGGATTTTGTGGCAATTTTCATCCCCATATTTCCAGCCAATGCAGAGAAAACAGCTCCTATTATGAATGCAACTATTATTAAATAATGTGTTGTAGGAACAATATATGCAATAAAAGCCAGTAGTAAACTTGCTCCTATTACGAATATAGTAAGTAATCGATATTCTGCTTTTAAGAAAGCTAAAGCTCCTTCATAGATGTAGTCGGAAATTTCTTTCATTTTTCCGTCTCCAGCATCTTGTTTCATTACTTGGGCTCTCTTTACAACCATGTAAAGAAGACCAACTAACGATAAAATAATTGGTAAATAAATTGCGATTGATTCCATTTTTAATTTATGTATTGTTTTTAGGCAGGCGAAATTAGAGCATAATCTGAGATTGACAAAGGGAACCGCCGCCTTTTTTTAAAAAAACACCTTTTTTAATGGGTTTTGAGACAATTAAACCTGTAATCAACGTTCGAATCGATGAAAATTAGATTCAGACCGTTTTATTTGAAAAATAAAAAAACTGTTTTAATGGACTCGTGGTATGTTTATTCTTACTTTAAAGTGTGAAGATTTCTCATCTATTATTGTTCTCCTCAATATTTTTATTTACAATCGGCTGTAGTAAAAAGGGCTGTTCGGACCCTGATAGTATCGATTATGAAAGAGGTAACTCATCAGGTAATGAGGAGTGCCGTTATCAAGGCTCCCTGGTGTTTTGGTATGGAAAAGATGTTTCGGAATTTTTAATTGAAAACAATGTTTCCGGTCTCAATTTTTATTTGAACGATGAATTGGTAGGAACTACTGAAACGAAAAACTTTAGAACCAACGCCCCGGATTGTGATGATTTCAGTAATGCTGTAAAAACAACCAGAAGCTTAGGGAATGTTAAAACGATTGGTTGCGAGTTTTCCGTTCAATCCGAAGACAACATCACGATATGGCATACTTCAATAAATATAAATGCGAACACCTGTAGTACTTTGGAATTGGGATTATAATTTTACCGCTTATCAAAATAATATTGCTCAAATTTTGAAAAATTATTTAATTAGTGGGAGTATTATTAAAATCAAACCATAAAACCATGAAATCTCTTGTTGTATTATTTTCAGCTCTTCTTCTAAGCAGCTCTTCAGTTTACGATATTTCTTTGAACAAAATATCTGGAGAATCGTTTAAATTATCCGACTTTAAGGGAAAAAAAGTACTTATCGTTAATACCGCTTCTAAATGCGGATACACTTCTCAGTACGGTGATTTAGAAAAATTATATCAAGAATATAAAGATAAACTCGAAATAGTAGGAATGCCTTGTAACCAATTTATGGGGCAGGAACCTGGGAAAAATTCAGAGATATCCGCTTTTTGCAAAAAAAATTACGGTGTTACTTTTACGTTACTTGAAAAGGGTTATGTTAAGGGCTCCAATCAACATCCTTTGTACAGCTGGTTAACTAAAAAAGAAAAAAACGGGGTGGATGACTACAAAATCACATGGAACTTCAATAAATTTCTACTGGATGAGGATGGGAAATTAATAGGTTATTTCGGAAGTGGTGTTTCACCGACAAGTGAAAAAATCACCTCACTCATAAAATAATATGGAATTGGTTCCCAAACAGGATTATGTATTTAAAGAGTTAACCCAATCAAGAGTATATCGTCGGTTTGATCCTCATTATTTTGCCATTCACGTAATGTTTTCTCCAATGTAATTCTCTGTTCGGCCATCGGAAGATTACTGTTTTGGCGAATAAGTTCACGCAATCTCTTTTTTAGGAATTTTTTTCCTTTATGGCCACCAAATTGGTCTTGAAAGCCGTCTGTCATCAAGTAATATTTATCCCCTTTAAGATAGTTGATTTTCGTCTTCGTATATTGTTTTGATGTCCCATATTGACTCGAACCAACAGGAAATCGAACTCCTTTTATTGTTGATAGTTCGTTTTCGTTTATCCTAATTATAGAATTCATTGCACTTGCGTATTCAATTTCTTTCGTTGTTTCATTTATTCTAAGAATCGAAATGTCCATACCGTCATTAACGTCCATGCCATTAACTTGAACAAGTTGCTTTACTATTTTTTCATCAAGTGCTTGAAGAATTTTATCAGGGGAAAGAATTTTATCATCAAATACAATATCATTAAGGAAATTATTACCCATTATCGTCATGAAGGCAGCAGGAACACCGTGTCCTGTGCAATCAGCTGCTGCAATTATTTTTTCGTCTCCTATTTCTGCAAACCAATAGAAATCTCCACTAACAATGTCTTTTGGTTTAAAAATTATAAAACCGTCCTCAAACTTTTGTAATATGTCCTCTTTCCTACCGATGATGGATTTTTGAATTCGAGATGCATATTTCAAACTGTTGAGTATATAGGATTTCTTTGAATTTAAGTCATCATTGATGCTTGTGATTTGTTTTTCGAAATTATAATTTTCACGTTTAACATACAGAGTTAACAAAAAAACAACCAGCGCTATTATTACTACATGGAGTATGTTTAGAGGCGCGATTAAAGCTTGATCAAATTCAAATTTAGGTGGAAAGCTGTTGCTGTAATACTTTGAACACAAATAAAAAATAAAAGCCACGCAAAATGAAGCAACCGCGTACTTTATATTTTTAAAAATAATTACTCCAAGAACAGCAGTAATGATGTAAAAAAGTTCATCTCCATATTTGTTTCCATATACAACCATCAGCAGAGAAATAGATATGTTGGATGTAACTATGAGCGAAAATCGGGCTGTTTTATATTTTCCAACTTTATTAAAAAGCAACGGAGGAATAAATAAACTTAAAATTGTCAGATCAACTAAAACGGGTATATATTCACCAAGGAAAAAGAAAACAAAAGAATAAAATAATGCAGTAATTGAACCCGTAAAACAAATGTAGTTAAGCAACCGTACCAACCTTATTTCCTCATGCGGCGTATCCGGTTGTATTCCCCAACTTTTTATGCCGGTAAAAAAACCAACAGGGTTAAATATTTTGGATTTAGATAGCATTGTAACTCAAAAGAGAATTCCCTCAAATCTCTCTCCTTTTTGATATTTTATTAAAGTAGTCAATAATTTAGTTACTCTTATACTGTTTTTTTTATAATTGGTTCACTTTAAAACGAAATTTATCTTAAAATGTAATTGACATTAAGTAAAATCTATCACCTTTATTTTCAATTAACGTCATTATTTCATAAATTGTTGTTGCAACAAATTTATATGATATACAACTTTTCATACAGAGACAGAGAAATCATTCAGCTAATCAATGACACCCTAGGTAAGCCGTTTGGAGCCATTGAGCGTTTTAAAATGAAAGGAATCGGTTCACCCAGATTTATATTAGAATCCGCAAGTGAAGATGTTATTTCGAGACTTCCCTCCGATGAATCCCTGGTTAAAATAAGTATTGAACTTCGGCCCAAAGGAATCATTGTACATTTTAAAAAATTCACAGAGCACTACACCTGGATTATTCCTTATTACAAACTCACTGTTTACAACAGTGAAACATTATCCATTTACGGGGAAGCTACGTTCATGAAAATCTCTCAAAAAACAATTAAAAAACCACACAGAAAATTTATTGGAAAATTACTTGACCTAAAAGCCGAATTTTCAAAAAAATACATCAACATTTAATTTTTGTTCCTCCATTTGGTTACGTATGATGGGTATTCTTTTGTTCTAAATAAACAAATGCAACCTTGTTGCATTTGTTTATTTATTGGTATATTTATTGCCGAAAAGAAATAATGAAAAAGAAAATTTCCAAAATACTTTTGTTGCTGTTGTTTTTCGTAGGTTCTTCAGTTGACGCTCATCAATTAAAGTTCAGCACAACACTCATTGAATATGAAGAAAAGTCTGGAAAAATAAATTTCATTTTCAATGTATTTATGGATGATTTTGTTCTGAGTGCAAAAAATTTGCTTTCCAAGGAAATTGATTATTTAAGCCCCACAAAAGCCGATAAAAAAAGAGTAAAGAAATATTTTGACACCTATTTTAAAATTTCCATCAACGGCGAAAAGCTCGATATAAAGTATGAGGAAATTGAGATTCACTCAAATTATAACGCCTTCAGCTTTAAGTTTTCCTCGGATAAAATAAGCATCAAAAAGGGAGACGATCTCGTGGTTGAAAACAATATAATGTTTACTGAATTTGGTTACAGGCAAACCAATGTAAACGTAATACGAATGCTTCCTTTTTTTAGTGAAAAACATTATCAGGCAACTTATAAAAGTTCAATACATAAATTAAAAATCCAATAAATAATTCAATCTATGAACAGTTCATTAAGCTCTTTCTTCGTTACCGGTTGGGAACACATTGTAGACATCAACGCCTACGATCACCTTCTTTTTGTTATGACCTTATGTGCAGCCTTTCAGCTGAAACAATGGAAACAAATTTTGGTTATCATTACTGCTTTCACTATTGGCCACAGCTGCACCTTGGTTTTGAGTGCTCTGGACATTGTTCCATCTAACTCAGCGGTTATTGAAACCTTGATTCCCATTACAATCATGATTACAGCCATATCAAATATTGTGAATTACAAAAAAGAGAATAAAAAATCCGATGTCAGAATAAAATATGGAATAGCTCTGGCTTTTGGTTTAATTCACGGACTGGCTTTTGCAAGTAATTTTAAGTTTATGCTTTTTAGTGATGATGTTGTTTTGCCTTTATTCGTATTTAATTTAGGAATAGAAATCGGACAATTGTTCATAGTGCTTCTTCTTATGGGAGTTCTTTGGCTGTATTCATACGTTTTGAAAAAGAGACATTTTGATTGGAATCTATTCTTTTCAGGAGCAGGTTTTGGAATAGCCACCACGCTGTTCATAAATGTTCTTCAATAGCAATGATTACACTTAAATGCTAAACTCCTTTTTTAAGGCTCGATTTTAATTGATAAATACTGAATTGCATCGCTACAAATTAAAGCGATGCAATAAATCGTTTTATAATATTTTCGAGGGAGTCTTCAACTTGAAAATCAATTTTTATATGCTTTTTTTGGCACCATTATTGGTGTATTAACAAAAAATTAACAAATGAAAACTACTCTGTTTTGCTTGCTATTAAGCGTTTGCTGCCTCACAGCTCAATCTCAAAAAAACGTTAAACTTGTTTACGATGAAAACATTGATTTTACTGAACAAACCTCATTTATTATTGGGTTTGAGTTCGATACAAAAAAAGGGGAAATCAAACAGAGAGGTAAATATTTTAATAAATCAGGATATCTGGGTAGATTTAATTTAGTTGTAATTGGAGGAACATATTATCAAGGTTCGGGTGAAGTTGAGATTCATCCAAATACAATAAAAAAGAATAATAACTCTATTATTTTTCTATACAATCATCCGCTGAACAAAAAAATAGAAATCAGAGATACTGTTAAGCTACCAGACTTAATTCATTTAAAAATGACTGATGGCTTTGGTGAAAATCTTTTCCGAAATATAAAATACGCTATGAAGTTGGAAGCTCGTTTTTCAAACGGAAAAACGAAAATGATATCAAAAAATAAAATTTATAGCTTTTTAGAACAAAATAAGATTAACATGGAGGTAAATGGTGCTGAAATAGTACCTGAAGGTGAATTAAGAATAAATAGTTTATCAAATGATTCTTTAGCAAAATTTGTTACTGTTGGTTACTCCTCTAAAGATTCTAATTTCAGAACATCGGTAGATCGCTTTCAGATATCTGATTTAGTAGATATAAATATTGTACCCACTACATTCAGCTATGATTCCATTAACAAACTTGAGGCAGTAGCCACTTTTGAAAATGGTAAGCAAGAAAAGTTAACTGGAGATGACCTTCAAAACATTTTTGACGGTTATGGAATTAAAACCTTAACTAAAAACGGAGAAATTATAAGTGGTAATTTCTCAGCACTTCAATTTTCAGAAACACAACCTGATTCGGCATCAATCCATTTAAAATCGAATCGGATTAACAAAGAATACACCTTTCCTATGATACTGGACAAATCCTATTCTTATAAATTTGGAGCAAAAGTTAACCGCTCATTTAATGGGTATCACGGTGAAAATGTAACCATTTCAATCTCTGAAACACCCCATAAAAAGGATATTTTCAAGCTTAACATTTCAACTGCGAACCTAACAGAGGTTATCTATTTAAACCCTAATTATGGGAATTTAAGTATTGAATCTTCAGGTTCTAAAGGGCAAAAAGGTAGAAACGGTAGAAACGGTAGAAACGAATTTGAAAATTCAGTGGCAACTGAAGGTCAGAATGGTGGAGACGGTGGAGACGGTGGAGACGGCGGAAATATAAGTATCCATTTACCCCAGTCATTCGCGAAATATATTCATGCATTGAAATTAATAAATAATGGAGGAAAAGGCGGACCTGGCGGAGACGGTGGTCGTGGAGGAATTTTATCAGACGATGACAGTAGCCATGGCGGCGGGTCTTTCTGGTCAAATCTACTGGAAGCACTTATTACCCCAGTACCAACTATGAAAGATGGAATTCCTGGAAAGGCTGGAAGAGACGGAAGAAATGGAGAAATCAATTTTGTTTATTATTAAAATCATTTTGGTTTCAATTGATTTATCGTAATCTATTTTTATACTTTAGTTTAAATGAAATTTAAAGTTTTAATCACTTTGCTTTTGACCGCAAATATTTTCCTGGGTCAAGAGATGTCGCAATTTACTGAGTATGACGCGAATTTAAGTACGTTTAATCCTGCTATAACTGGAGTTAAAGGAAAGATGTATACCAATTTCACAGGAAGGAAGCAGTGGAATACTTTTTCGGGAAGCCCTCAAACAATTACAGGACTTTATGAACACAATACAGGATTAAACTCTTTCGGTGGTGGATACATGTATGACCAGTTCGGATTAAACAACAACACCAGGGTTTATTTTAATTATGCCAGAACAATAACTTTTGAAAAAGTTAAACTCAATATTGGATCGTCACTATCTTACTCCAGAAAGTCATTTTCATCCAGCAGCATCAATGCTGTGGATCCTAATGATCCAACTATTTTAAACCTTGACAATCCACTTTCTCATATGGTAGGAGTGGGTCTTGGTGGAAGTGTTTATAATGATAAATTTGAATCAGGGTTAGGACTTGCAAACATTAACTCCAGTTTTTCAACATTTGGTACAGAGCGCAACAGTTCACCTCATCTTTACTTAAATGCTGCATATAAAATCACCTCATCGAACTACAAATGGAGAATCAGTTCGTTGATGAAAACAGATTTTAACTCTGCAACCGCGGAAGTGCAAATCAGATCATTGATAAAAGAACTTATATACCTTGGAGGAGGCGCAAGAAGCACTATGGCACTTCATGGAATTATCGGTTTTCAATTTTTAAAAAATTTCAGAATAGCTTATTTGTATGAATATCAATCCTTTACTTTTTCTCAAAGTTATAATACACATGAATTTATTCTTTCCTGGAGATTAGAGTGATCCCCAAATGGGCTTACCTGTTTTTTTAATTTGCCAAATTGTTTCAAGAACTAATCCCTAACGCATCGAACAGAAAATCCATATTGTTTGACGCATCCATAAATATCTACCTTGTCATCGTAATTATATAAACCGCGATACCAAGCATTGAAGCCGTCTTCTTGCGAAGAACTCCACCAATTTCCACTCTCTCCAACATCAGAGAAAGGACCTTCTATATCGCGATAACCTCCTGGTAAACCGTTCCAACCATAATCATCTGTTCCGTTTCCGTCATCTATCCAACCTGATGTTGATTTTAAGGCTAAAGCCTCTGATCCTGAATGTCCATTAGTAGCTAAAAAATCGGTTAACTCTATCCATTCCTCATCACTCGGAACATGCCATCCTGTTGGACACAAATTACCTTTGTTTACTGCATAAAAATTATACAACTTACCGTAAATACTATCGTACTGACTATCGTTTTCGTATTGGCTCCACGCACCTGTATGTAAATTTTCCCATTGAGTATTACTCTCTACATTAGGAATTACGGTACCGTCAGAGTATTTAGTAGTTCTTAAATTCTCTGCCATCCATTCTTGTTCTCCTATTATCACAGATTTGTAAACATTTCCATCAGCATCGATGGGCTTATCATTCGAAGTTAATTGATTTGAACTTTCATTATCCTTCTTACATCCAACAAAAACAAACAAACCAATTGCAATAAACCCTAATAGTGTTTTTCTCATATTATTAATTTCGGAAGTCAAATATAAACATATATTTAACACAATTTTTAACTAAATGTACTTTAATTAAAAATTTAACACAACTCATGCAAGACCAAAAAAAACAGTCTTTTTATTATTGGTTTTTCCTTTTTTAATTTTTTCTGAGTAAATAATGGTAATAGACCGTGTTGCCGTTTGATAAATCTTCGTAAATACTCGATCCTTTCATTCCTGCAAATTCTGACAACGGCTTTTTAAGCCAGCTTCCAAACATTTTACCAAAGCGCTTCATCTTTTCTTCATTAAAATCATCCAATGCCCGCAATACTTCTTTTGATATGTTGGTACTGTTAACGATTTCAAGCCCACTATTTACAAGGTCCTTTTTCAAACGTTCAAAAGGCTCTTTATCTCTAAAATCAGCATATGAAAAATATCCACCTGACTTTAAAACTCTTTTTACTTCTCCAAAAAAAGCTGGAACATCACCATAACAATGCGATGATTCAACATTAATCACAACATCCAAACTTTCGTTTTCAAACGGAAGATTCTCGGCATCTCCAAGCTTGTATTCAACACTTGAATCTTTAAATACTTTATTACAAAATTCAATTGCATTGCTTGAATAATCCACCCCTAACATTTTTGAAGGCTGGAAATAACGCTCCACATAATCGGCACCTCCGCCTCTTCCACTTCCAACCTCGAGAACCATTTTATTCTTTAACTCAGCGGCAGAAGCTACACAGTGATACAGCTGAATAAAAAATCGATTAATTTCATCTTCTTTTTTTAGTTCAACTTTTTCAGATTCATTTAAAGACTGATAACCATAATTCATAAAAGTCCAGTCCTCAGTTTGATATTTTGATGCCAAAAACTGATACACTCTTTTCCAAACGGCTTTCTTAAACTTAGGAGATATCTTAAGAATTGAAACAAAGATTCTTGCTGGCATTTTTTTTAGGTTTGAATTTAAAACAAAGGAACAATAAAATAATTTATCGCTAAACTGCGAGGTTTTATTTTCCCTTTCCACAAATGTGACACAAAAAATATACTTCGATTTGAGAGAATTAATTGAGTCCTCCTGTTTTTTACTAATTATTTATTTTATCAGTTATTGTTTTAATTTAGTTCTATGAAAAAAATACTCTCATTATTTATTGTTGGGTTTTTACTTGTTGGTTTTTCTCAAAAAAAGGAAAAGCAGACTGATTGGGAAAAGGAAAACCTGAAGGGGAAGGTTAAGTCAATTACCTTAACTGATTATAATGCTAAAAAAATATTTAGAAAGATTAAAAAAGGCTATTCAAAAGGAAAAAAAACTACCAAATTCAATAATGATGGAAATCTAACCGAAGAGGTGTACTATAACTCAAATGGGTCTTTAAGTTGGAATTGGACATACAAGTACGATAATAATGGGAATCGAACAGAGAAAATCAGATATAAACCAGATGGGTCTTTAAATTCGAAATGGACTTACAAGTACAATGACGAGGGTAATCGAACAGAAGAGGCTAATTATAAATCAGAAGGGTCTTTATCTTATAAAAGCTCTTACAAATATTACGTTAATGGAAACCGGATAGAACATACTAAATATCGATCAGACGGTTCTTTACTAGAGAAAGAAGTTAAAAAATATGATAATAAAGGAAATGAAATAGAAAAAGTTTGGTATGACTCTGATGGAGATTTAAGAGGGAAACTTACGTACAAGTATGATTACAAAGGAAATCTAACAGAGGAGAGTGGCTATAAATCAGACGGCCATTTAATCTGGAAATCGACGTACAAATACGACAATAATGGAAATGAAATAGAATATGCTAAATATAACTTTAACGGATCTTTTGATTCGAAAGAAACTTACCAATACGAATATGATTCAAATGGTAATTGGACTAAAAAGATTGAGTTTGAAGTAAAAAACGAAGTTGTTAAGACTCCTAAATATATTTTCGAACGAAAAATCGAATACTACGATTAAAATGAAAATGTTAATAATACTATTTTCTTTTGTTGCAATAGGGTTTAATTTACCCGCTCAAGCTGACTCTACTCAAATAGACTCTGCTCAATATTATTTTGATAAGGCAAATAACTCAAATGATTATAAAATAATAATTGATAATTACACAAAAGCAATTAAGGTTAATCCTGATTATGCAGATGCGTATTACGCCAGAGGATGGGCATATATTAGTTTAGGTATATATCAATTTGCAATTAATGACTTTGATAGTTTAATTAGAATCAATCCTGATTATGCAGATGCATATTACGCCAGAGGTTTTGCATATGATGATTTAGGCAATTATCAACAAGCAATAGATGATTATAGTAGTGCAATAAAAATCAATCCCAAAAACGCGAAGGCATATTTATTCAGAGGAACAGCAAAGTGGAATCTAAAATTAGAATGTTGTGGTGACTTCAAAAAGGCGTGTGAACTGGATGACCAAGAGGCCTGTTCATGGTTCTCATCACAGTGCAAATAACCATCCCTTACCCCTATGTTACATTATAAATAATCTTAATAGGTATTAATATACTTATTTGCCCTTTCTTTACTTTATCAGTTATTGTTATAGTTTTGTTCTATGGAGAAGATACTCTCACTATTTATAGTTGGTTTATTTCTTGTTGGTTGTTCTGAAAAAGATTCAAAGAAAACGGGTTGGGAAAGGGATAATCTAAAGGGAAAGGTTAAGTCAATTACCGAAACTATATACAAGGCTGTTGAAAAATCTGGAAAAGTACAAAAAGGGTCTTTATCTAAAAAATACAGTTACAAGTACGACAACAATGGGAATAAAATAGAATATGCCAGCTATAACTCTAATGGGTCCTTATCTGCAAAACACATTTACAAGTACGACAACAATGGGAATAAAATAGAGGAGACCAGCTACAATTCTAATGGATCTTTAAAAAGTAAACTCACTTACAGGTATGATTATAATAATGGCAATGAAATAGAACAAACCTGGTATTACTTGGACGCGACTTTAAAAGGGAAAGATACTTACAAGTACGATGATAAGGGGAATAATATAGAAAAGTCTAGATATAATTCTGATGGATCTTTAACTTGTAAAATTATTTATAAGTACAATGGGATTGGTAATAAAACAGAGGAGGATCGTTATTACTCAGGTGGATCTAAGAATTATAAACTTTTTTACAAGTACGATAATAATGGCAATAAAATAGAGAGTGCTAATTACCTATCTAATGGCTCTTTATTGTATAAACTTAATTATATGTATGATATAAATGGTAACAAAATACAAGAGGCTGAATATAATTCAGATAGTTCTTTAGTTTGTATAACTACTAATGAAGAATATGATTCAAAAGGTAATTGGACTAAAGAGATTAGGTTTGAAACAAAAAATAAAGCCTGGAAGATTCCTCCGCGTATAATCGAACGAAAAATCGAATACTACAATTAATTCTAAGACATAATCAACACCAAAAACACTCCTTTCAGTTCCTATTTGCCGATACAAAATCTAACTATCCCTACACCACTTGGTTCTATTTTTGCTTGACACAAATGTGAAACAAAAAACACACTTCGATTTGAGCAAATAAATTGAGCCCTCCTAATTTTTACTAATTATTTATTTTATCATTTATTGTTTAAATTTGTTCTATGAAAAAAATAATCTCACTATTTATTATTGGTTTATTTCTTGTTGGTTGTACTGAAAAGAAGTTAGAAATAAATAAAAAAGACCTAAAGAAGAATGATTTAGAAATGGATAATATAATAGGTAAGGTTAAGTCAATATCTGAAACTACATATAATGCTGTTGAAAAATTTGGAAAGGTTGAAAAGAAGCGGTTGAATTCAAAATTTACTGATATATACAATCGCAGTGGAAATAGGACTGAGATAGAATCCTATTTCCCAAATGATACTTTTTTAACTTGGAAAAAAACAAAAAATTACGATGACAATAATAACATAATAGAGACTTGTCATTATGCCGCTGATGGTGTTTTAGAATCAAAATGGATTGCTAAGTATGATAAAAACGGTAATATAATGGAGTCTTATCAATATAATTCTGATGAGATTATCACATCGAAAAATATATACAAATACAATAGCAATGGACATCAAATAGAAAAAGCTGAATATGATATTAATAGTGATTTAAATTGGAAATATGTTTATAACCATGATAGTGATGGAAATTTAAGTGAAATGACTAAATATAATTCTAATGAAATTGTCGTGTTGAAATGTTTATACGATAGTAAAGGGAATATTATAGATTGGAAATTTTATACTTCCAAGGGAAAATTACAAGGAAATCGTATTTGCAAGAGAGATTCTAAGGGTAATAAAATAGAGGAAACTGAATATGATACAAATAATGATTTGAACTGGAGAGATATTTATAAGTACGATAGTAACGGAAATAAAATAGAAAAACTTGAATATAGTTGGGACGATTCATTATTGTATAAATTTACATGGAAGTATGATAGTAAAAAGAATGAAATAGAAGACAAATACTACCGTTTCACCTACTCTCCGAATAGAGACACTAATAGGTTTGAACAAACTACATATAAATACGAATATGATTCAGAGGGAAATTGGATTAAAAAAATCGAGTTTAATACCATGTTAGAAACAGAGTATATTACAGAAAGAGAAATCAAATACTACGATTAAAATTTTAAAAAAATGAAAAATATACTTTCATTACTTGTCGTTGTTTTTTTAATCGGTGGATGTTCTAAAGAAAATGGAGTGGAAACCGATTGGGAAAAACATAATCTAAAGGGGAAGGTTAAGTCAATTAAAGAGAGTGAAATCGGGGATATTGATGAAGGATACTCTGTAAATGAAAATAAAATTTACAAGTACAATAATAAGGGAAATCTAATAGAAGAGGCTTCTTATGAATCAGATGGAGATTTGTTTTGGAAAACCACCTATCACTTTGATAAAAATGGAAACAAAGTAGAAAGGAATTACATTAGTCCAAATGGGTCTATAGGTGTTGATAAATATGGAAAAAAAATAGTTCCTGCTTCTAATAAACCAAATGGCTCTTTGGTTTTTAAATACATTTACAAATACGATAATAATGGAAATAAAGTAGAAGAGGCAAAATATAAACCAGATGGTTCTTTAATGGAAAAAACGACTTTCAAATATGATAAAAATGATGAAATAACAAATGTTTATACATATGACCCTTTCGAGAAGCAAATATATAAAACGTCATACCAAAAAAAGTACTACAGTAATGGAATTCAAAAAGAAAAATCTCTATATAACGCTAGTGGGGAATTAAAAGCAACTTACAAGTACGATGATAATGGGAATGAAACAGAGGAGGCTATTTACAATTCAGATGGGTCTTTAAGTTATAAACATATCTACAAGTACGATAATAATGGAAATAAAATAGAATTTGCTTTTTATCGGAAATCAAATGATTCTTTAACACTAGAAGTAAAAGAAACCTACAAATACGATTACAAGGGAAATCTCACAGAAAGTACTGTTTATAACTTAGGTCATTCATTGTCTTCAAAATACAATTTCGAGTATGAGTATGATTCTAAAGGTAACTGGACAAAGTGGGTGTCGTTTAAAAACAAAAACGAAATAACAAAATACTCCCTAACAAAGGAACGAAAAATCGAATACTACGATTAATTATAGCACATAAACAATATCAAAATTACTCCTTTCAGCTCCTATTTACCGATACAATATCTAACTATCCTTATCCCACTTGGTTCTATTTTTGATTGACACAAATGTGACACAAAAAATGTGTTATTGTTTGAGAGATTTAAGTAATAACATTAAAAATCAATTTACTTATCTTTTAATATATAAATGCAACTTTGTTGCACTAATCATTGAGGTAAATTAAATTTGTAGTATACATTACATTTACTCACAAGCAAAAAACAAATATGAAAGGAAAATTACCGGTAACCGTTTTAAGCGGCTTTTTAGGTGTAGGGAAGACAACGCTACTCAACCATATTTTACACAACAAACAAGGTCTCAAAGTAGCTGTCATTGTTAATGACATGAGTGAGGTTAATGTGGATGCTAATTTGGTTAAAAGTGAAAACACACTGTCCAGAACGGAAGAAAAACTTGTTGAAATGAGTAACGGTTGCATTTGCTGTACGCTTAGAGAAGATTTGATGATTGAAGTTGAGAATTTGGCTAGAGAAAATCGATTTGATTATTTACTTATTGAAAGTACGGGTATTAGCGAACCCATTCCTGTGGCTCAAACTTTTTCATTCATTGATGAGGAAAATGGAATAGACCTCTCTCGTTTCAGTTATATAGATACCATGGTAACTGTTGTAGATTCGTTAAACTTTTTTAAAGATTTTGGTAGTTCAGATATGCTTCTCGATAGAGATCTAACCGATATAGAAGGTGATTATCGTACAATCGTTAACTTACTTACCGATCAAATCGAATTTGCAAATGTCATTGTTTTAAACAAAACCGACTTGGTAACCACAAAACAATTGGGTACAATAAAAATTGCTATTCAAAAATTGAATCCTAGTGCAAAAATTATTGAATCCAGCTTTAGTAAAGTGGAACCAAAAGAAATTTTGAATACAGGACTTTTTGATTTTGAAGAAGCAGAACAAGGTGCTGACTGGATTGAAGAGCTGAATAATGATGCTCACACACCAGAAACTGAGGAATATGGGATATCATCCTTCGTATATAAAAAGAAAAGACCGTTTAATCCTGAGAGGTTTTGGAACTATGTCCAGCAAAATTTCCCAAACACTGTTATTCGAAGTAAAGGATTATTCTGGTTGGCTTCTCGCCCTGACCAAGCATTAATCTGGAACCAAGCTGGAAGTTCTTTAGATGCCGATAGTGCAGGCGTATGGTGGAGTAGCATGTCTTTTGAAAATCGGATGGAAAATTTGATGTTCATGGAAAATCAAAATCAAATTGAAGAAGACTGGCACGAAGAATTTGGAGATAGAAAAAATGAGCTTGTTTTCATTGGTCAAGATATGGATGAAAATCAAATTGTAGTGGATCTCAATTCTTGTCTTTCAACAGATGAGGAGTTAAGTACCGGTGAATGGAAGTTAGGTTATGATGATGATTTGCCTGTAGAAAGAGCATTTGCTTTGGATTAAAATTACTCAGCCAACAATGGTTAAAAACAAAGAGCCTAATGGAAATAAAAAAATATAGTCGAAAAGAGTTTCTTTCTTTTTTGGGGAAAATAAGTTTGGGCGCGGCTATAACACCTTCTTTTTTAATGGCCTGTGGAAACGGTAATCCGACAATAGCATCAAGGGAATTGTCTTCTAAAAATCTTGAGGAATTAAAACAATTGGTGTTGGAAAACCTAGTGGCCTCGAATGTAGACGACCTACTCTTAACAAAAGGCTTAGAATATCACACCATTGTAAAATGGAACGATAAAATCAATAATGATGATTCATTTGGGTTCAACTGTGATTTTACATGTTTTATTCCTCTTGATGAGAACAATCCAAAAGATGGATTACTGTGGGTAAACCATGAATACGTCGATCCCCTATTTGTTTCCAACTATGACTACCTTAACGACAAACAACCGCGAACAAAAGAACAAGTAGATAAGGAAATGTATAATGTTGGGGGAAGCATTGTTCGGATTCGAGAAGAAAATGGAAAATGGAGGGTTGTTCACAACGATTCTCACAATATAAGAATAACCGCAAAAACGCCTATAAAACTTAATTGGGAAAACTCTATTAAAGGGAAAAACACTGTAATTGGAACGCACAGCAATTGCTCTGGAGGAGTTACTCCCTGGAAAACTTTTCTTACCTGCGAAGAAAATTATGACCAATTTTACGGTGAAACAGAATATGCAAACGATGGAAGTACAAGCCATAGAAAAAGCTTTTATGGGTGGGAAAGTTTTTATGATTATCCACCAGAGCATTACGGCTGGGGTGTTGAAATAGACCCAAAAGACGGTTCTGCGCAAAAACACGTAGCTCTTGGACGATTTGCCCATGAATGCTGTACCCTATTCCAATTAAAAGACGAACGCATTGTTGCTTATTCTGGAGATGATAAGGAAAACGAGCACCTTTATAAATTTATTTCTTCAAAACCAAATTCGTTGAAGGAAGGAACCCTTTATGTAGCAGATACGGATAATGGTAAATGGATTCCTTTAGACTGGGAAAACCAAGCTGTTTTAAAAAGTACATTCAAAGACCAAACAGAGGTATTAATAAGAGCACGAGAAGCTTCAAAATTACTGGGTGCAACAGAACTGAACAGACCAGAAGACATTGAAATTGATCCAGTTACTGGAAATATTTTTGTGGCATTAACGAACAATAAAAGTAAAGAAGATTATCACGGCTCAATTTTAAAAATAGAAGAAGCAAACGGAAACCATGAATCTTCAAACTTTAGTTCTTCAATATATATGGCAGGAGGAGACGAAAACGGATTTTCATGTCCTGATAATTTAGCGTTTGATTTATCGGGTAATCTGTGGATGACTACCGACATGTCAGGAAGCGTAATGAATAAAGAAAATGGCCCCTATATGCCCTTCAAAAATAACAGCTTGTTCGTAATCCCAAGGTATGGTAATGACGCTGGTAAAGTAATTAGAGTGGCTTCAGCTCCTCGAGATGCTGAATTTACAGGACCGTGTTTTTCACCCGATGGAAAAACACTGTTTTTAAGTGTTCAGCATCCAGGTGAGCAAACAACAGATGTAAATAAGCCAACAAGCCTATGGCCTTTTGATGAGGACAACATACCCAAACCCTCTGTAGTGGCTATTACAGGAGATTTAATTGAAAAAATGAATACCTTGAATGAAGGTTAATAATCGATCATAACAAAAACAAGTAAAAGATTAAAATTCTAAGTTTAGAACTTAACTTAACCAAAAAAAAATTGATTTACCAACCTTCAAAAAACCCTACTTTCCAATACAAAAAGTAACTTGATTTGATTATCAGTTAGTTAGGAAAATAAGGTACAAGAGGGGTACATTTAAAATCCAGTGCAGCACTTATCCCTGCTTATTCTGTTAATCAGAAAATTGAATAAAAAAGAGAGTGCAACAGCAAAGAAAAACCCCCAATTTTTAAACATCAGAGGTAATACAATTATTACTAATAACCAGACTAAGAAAGTAAGATAAGGGAGTATGATTCTTTTATCATTTTTCACTTACCTAAAATACAATAATGTACTTTGGCATTGGTGTATTTAAATTATAGAAAGTGATAAATTAATCCCTGATGCAACGGACATAAAAACCGTTTTCCTTATTGGAGTCGTAGCTGAGTACGTTGTCAACGCCGAAGCTAAAAACGCGGTTCCAAGCATTGCCTGCATCGTACTGCGAAGAACTCCACCAGTAACCTTTGTAACCAACGTAATAGAAACCACCACTGCTGGTACGGTTACCGCCCGGAAGGCCGTTCCATCCATAATCATTTGTTCCATTTTCACCTGCATAACCATAACCCTTCCAACCTGAAGTAGATTTTAAAGCT
>PBEC01000021.1 GCA_002717515.1 Flavobacteriales bacterium | reverse complement strand
GCAGAAGCAGAGCGTTTGAGAAAAGAGGAAGAGGCACGACTTGCCGCTGAAGCAGAAGCAGAGCGTTTGAGAAAAGAGGAAGAGGAAAGACTTGCAGCAGAGGCAGAAGCAGAGCGTTTGAGAAAAGAGGAAGAGGCACGACTTGCGGAGGAAGCAGAAGTAGAGCGTTTGAGAAAAGAGGAAGAGGCACGACTTGCGGAGGAAGCAGAAGCAGAGCGTTTGAGAAAAGAGGAAGAGGAAAGGCTTGCGGAGGAGGCAGAAGCAGAGCGTTTGAGAAAAGAGGAAGAGGAAAGACTTGCGGAGGAGGCAGAAGCAGAACGTTTGAGAAAAGAGGAAGAGGCACGACTTGCGGAAGAAGCAAAAGAGCGATCAAGACAAGAAGAAATTAGAAAAGCGAGGTTAGAGAGAGAGCGTTTGCAGGCAGAAAAAGAGGCGGCAGAGAAGGCAGAAAGAGAGCGAATTGAGATAGAGAGGAAAAAAAGATTAGCTGAAGAAAGTAGAAAGAAGTTTGTACAAGATAGTTTACGTCAAGTTGAAATAGCAAGAATAAAGGCTGAGGCCGAAGAGGCTGAAAGAATTGCGGAGGAAGAGAGAAAAAAAGCTGAGAAGGCCGCTCTCATTGCGGCCGAGCAAAAAAGGCTTGAAAAAGAAGCCCATCTGAAAGCAGAACAAGAAAAAAAGAAAAGGGAGGAAGAAGAAGCTCGAATTGCTAAAGAAAGAGAGGAAGCAAAATTAAGAGCAGAGTTAGAAAAGAAGAGAGCAGAGGAGCAAAAACGATTGGCTGAAATTGAAGCTGCAAAAGAAAAAGCACGGGCAGATAGTATAACTAAAGCAAAATTCGCTGAAGCTGAAAAAAGAAAGGAAGCTGAATTAGAGGTAGCAAGAAGAAAAGCAGAGGTTGAAAAAGCAAAAGCAGAGCAAGAAAAGAGTGCACAAAAGCTTATTGCATCCACAGAACCTGATGATGTTGATATTTCGAAACTTCAATCTTCTGAGAAGGCAACATATTTGTCGAGTTTGGTTGAGAAATATGGAGAGGGTAAGCATACCAGGAAAATTGAAGAAAGAAATCGAGTTATTACAATCGTAGTTGTTGTTTCTGGAGGAAAAGCTACAGAGTATAAATGGGTGAAAACCTCATTTGGAGGTAATTATTATTTTAAAAATGGTTCTTCTATTTCTAAAACTCAGTATGGTCTTGGTACAACAAGGGAAGGAATTTAAATGAATTAAATTTTATTTCATGTGCAGGTTTTTGATGGTGTTTCTATATTTGCGTTAAACTAATCACAAATGGCTGATAACGATAAGAAAAATTTAGCTTTGCAGAAAGATTTACTTTCCAAAGATAAAAGTACTGTTGTCCGAGGGATAAAGGAGGTTGCTAAAAGTGGTTCTCCTGCGGTTGTACATCATTTACTGCTGGCAACGTTTAAAAGTGGTTTTCCTGAGGCTTTGGAAGAAGGAAAGAAAGTACTTTTCAACATCAAGGATCAAAACGCTGTAGGTGAATTATTTAATGCCTTAAAAGGGGGAGATTTTATTGAATACAGATCCGAAATTGCTGCGGCTATCTGGGAAGCTGGGTTAAATGCAGAGGATCGGCTTTTAGATTTGGTTGAGATTGCTGTTAATTCCGACTATATGACAATAGTCGAAATAACAACGATAATTGAAAATATTGAATCGGGGTTTCCATACGATGAAGTCACAGAGGCTTCTTTAATCATTAACGAGCACATTCAAGATATTGATGATGAGAATAGAATCGCTTTGCTGTCCAGTTTAGCAGAGACCCTTAATTCAATGGCGGCAGAATAAGTTTTGTGCTTCCAAAAGGAAGGCGTTTCCTTTAAAAAATACTGACAGTTCGAGTGGTTTTTTCTCCCATAAACATTGTATCTTTGCAGAAAATTAAAGTTCGATATGTTTACAGTAAACAACTTGACCCTTCAGTTTGGAAAAAGAGTTTTATTTGACGAAGTAAACTTAAAGTTTACGCAAGGCAATTGTTACGGAGTTATAGGTGCAAATGGGGCAGGAAAGTCCACTTTTCTTAAAATCTTATCAGGAGATCAGGATGCCAACAAGGGAACAGTTTCCTTAGAGCAAGGAAAACGAATGGCCGTTTTGAAACAAGATCATTTTGAATTTGATGAATTTTCTGTTCTTGATACTGTAATCATGGGGTACAAAGAACTTTATGATATTATGAAAGAAAAAGAGGCTATTTATATGAAGCCAGATTTTTCTGATGCCGATGGGATTAAAGCTTCGGAGCTAGAGGAACAGTACGGTGAGATGGGAGGTTGGAATGCTGAGTCAGATGCTGCACAACTGTTAAGTGGTTTGGGAGTTCCCGAACATTATCATTGGACACAAATGTCCGATTTAGATAACAAGTATAAAGTTAGAGTATTGCTTGCTCAAGCTTTGTTTGGAGATCCAGATGTTCTCGTTCTTGATGAGCCAACCAATGACTTGGATATTCAGACCATCTCATGGTTGGAGGACTTTTTATTGGATTTTAAAAATACGGTTATAGTTGTTTCTCACGATAGACACTTTTTGGATACTGTTTGCACATACATAGCAGATATAGATTTTGGTAAGATTTCTCTATTTACAGGAAACTATACGTTTTGGTATAAATCAAGTCAACTTGCTCTTCAGCAAAGAGCTGATCAGAATAAAAAGAACGAGGATAAGAAAAAAGAACTTCAAGAGTTCATAATGAGATTCTCTGCAAACGCCTCAAAGAGTAAACAGGCCACAGCTCGAAAAAAAATGTTAGAAAAAATTGATGTTGAGACGATAAAAGCTTCTACAAGAAGATATCCTGCATTAATTTGGGATCAGGAGAGAGAGGCTGGAGATCAAATTTTAGAGGTTGAAAACATCAATAGCTCAAATGAGGAAGGTTCTTTATTGAAAAATATTTCTTTTAGAATGGCTAAAGGAGATAAAATAATGTTTTACTCAAAAGATAGTAAAATAACTACTTCCTTATTTCAGATTTTGAGTGGTATGGAGAAGGCAGATTCAGGAAGTTATAATTGGGGAACAACTATAACCACGGCATATGTTCCAAACGAAAATAGAGATTATTTTGAAAATGTAAATCTTGATTTGGTTGACTGGTTGCGTCAGTATTCCGAGGAAAAAGATGAAGAGTTTATTAGAGGATTTCTTGGAAAGATGCTTTTTGGAGGAGAAGAGGTTAAAAAGAAGTGTTCTGTTCTTTCAGGAGGAGAAAAAGTAAGGTGCATGCTATCCAGGGCAATGCTTCAAAAACCAAATGTACTCATTTTGGATGATCCAACTAACCATCTTGATTTGGAGTCGATAACAGCTTTAAATAACTCTTTGACGGATTTTAAGGGAACAATTCTTTTTACATCTCATGATCATGAGTTCGTTCAGACAATTGCAACACGGATTATTGAAGTTACTCCAAATGGTATTATTGATAGGATGATGCCTTTTGATGAGTATTTGGCGAGTGAAAAAATTCAAGCTTTGCGAAATGAAATGTATGCTTAAATAGAAATTTATGAATTTGATAGAGACAGGAACGAAGCACTTAGAACGTGGAGAATTTGAATTGGCTATAGAATGTTTTTCTCAATATTTAAATAAGGATAAATCGAATCCAACTGTCCTTTGCTTAAGAGGGATTGCTCAAAGAAAAAATCAAAATTTCGATGCTTCTCTGGACGATTTAAAAAAGGCATTGTCAATTGTTCCTTCAAATGCATCTGTATACAGTGAGCTGGCCGTTACTCAATTTCATAAGAAGGACTTAATTAGTGCTTTGGAAAACATGAATATGGCTCAAAAGTTGGAACCTGAAAACCCTTATAGGTACTCCAGTAGAGCGTACATAAAAGATGCTTGTGGAGATACCCAGGGAGCCATTGAGGATTACAAGAAATGTATTGAGTTGGACCCTGATGATGCAATTGCATACAACAATCTCGGTATGTTGGAGGATAAGCTTGGGAGAAAGCAAAAGGCGGAAAATCATTTTAAAAAAGCAGATCAACTCAGTAAAGATGAAAAAAGTCCTTTTTTCGGTATGTTTAATATGGACAAAGAGGAAATATTAAATAAGAACGAAGCTCAAAGTGAGATTGAAAATGTTATAAAGAATAAACAAGCGAAAGAATATAAGGAAAATGATACTCAAAAACCGAAGCAAACTATAGGAGAGGTAATGATGAGTGTTTTTAAAAGTAAGCAAGAGTTTAAAGCCTTTATAGAATTTATTAAAAATGGTTTTAAATCTTAGCAACAAAGTTTAAATTTATCCATTCAAACATAAATTATAAACATATGATTACAGCTGAAATAATTACTGAAAAAGGTACAATGAAGGTTGAGTTCTATGAAAAAGATGCTCCCAAAACAGTCGAGAATTTTGTAAAACTATCAAAAGATGGTTTTTACGATGGTTTAACTTTTCATAGGGTATTGCCTGATTTTGTAATTCAGGGTGGTTGTCCACAGGGAACAGGAATAGGAGGTCCAGGTTATCAAATTAAATGTGAGTTGGATGGAGATAATCAATTTCATGACAGAGGAGTTTTAAGCATGGCTCATGCTGGAAGAGATACAGGAGGTTCACAGTTTTTTATCTGTCACTCACGAAACAATACTGCACATCTTGACCGAAATCACACTTGTTTTGGTAAAGTAATTGAAGGAATAGACGTAATAGACGATATCCGGCAAGGCGACGAAATTGAGAAAATTGTAATTTCTGAAGCGTAAAAAAATGAAATTGAAAATAAGGGCGAGTAATTATTCGCCCTTTTTTGTTTAATATTGTTTAAAATTGAATAAAATAATTCAAATATTACTCTTCACCTTTTTGTTAACTTCTTGTGATGATGATTATCAGGATGTAAAGGTATATTATGACTCTGGAGAAATAAAAGCAGAGGGTGTCATGTACAAAGGATATGAACATGGTCCTTGGGTACGATATTACAAAAACGGTAAAAAGGAGTCTGAAGGTGCTTTCCATTTTGGAACTCAAGTAAGTGATTGGTATTGGTATTATGAGAATGGGCAGTTAAAAGAATCCAGTCATTTTGAAGAAAATGATGCACACGGTTTGTCTAAAAGATTTTACAAAAATGGACTGCCCAGGGCATTAGATTATTGGGCTTTTGATAAGAGAGAAGGTATAGCTTATTCCTGGCACTTAAACGGCGCTAAGAATTATATTGGGTTGTTTAATAGAGGTTTAAGAGATAGTGTATGGGTTTGGTATTATGATAACGGTCAAATAGAAGATAGTGTTTATTTTGATATGGGCAATGAGCAAGGCTTGGGTGTTACTTACTATAAAAATGGGAAAAAGAAGGCTTATGGACAATGGGATGTCGGATACAAATTTGGTATATGGCGTTATTTTAACGAGAATGGAGTTTTGATTCAAAAAGGAGAATTTAATGAATACGGATATCGCGATGGAGAATGGTTGATTCGTGATTCTTTAGGTAGAAATGATTCTATTTTTATTTATAATTATGGATATATTGATACCGTTTATGCACCAGACCTAGATACTTTTGATATTGACACTATTGATATTAAGCCTTTTGAATTGAAAGGAGATGAAGGTGATAATTTAGAGGAAGACCCTCTGATTCAAACTCAGGGCTAGTGAAAGTTCCTAATAATAAACTCTCATCTTTAAAGTCTTATTTTTTTGAATCTCTTGAATCAATAAATAGGGAAGAGGTAAAAAGATATTTTAGTTTTTTATGTAATGCTTGGTTGGGATTGTCAAAAACGGATTTAATCATAAACCCTGATCGAGAAATTTCGGAATCAGAAATTCTGAAATTTCTATACGGAATAAAGGATTTAAAAAAAAACAGGCCAATACAATATGTTGCGGGAAAAACATGGTTTTATGGTCTTGAATTAAAAGTTGATGAGGGTGTATTAATCCCCCGACCCGAAACTGAAGAGTTGGTTGATTGGATTGTTCGCGATTGCAGAGAATCGAAAAAACTTCTGGATATAGGAACTGGAAGCGGATGTATTCCATTGAGTGTAAAAAGTAAATTAGAAAATTTAGAGGTGTTTGGATATGACTTTTCAAAACAAGCACTTGAAACGGCAAAGGCAAATGCAAATAGTCTTGGTCTCGTTGTCAATTTTGAAGAGTTTGATATTTTAAACTGGAAGTCTTACGTTTCTCCTGATGGTTTTGATGTTATCGTAAGTAATCCTCCATATATTCCGGAAAGCGATAAGGCTTTGATGCATGAAAATGTTTTGGAATATGAACCTGAAATGGCTTTGTTTGTTCCCAATGAAAACCCACTTGTTTTTTATAAATCAATTGTTGATTATGCAGTTTTTAATTTGGCTCGACCTGGAAAGTTGTTTTTAGAAATTCATGAATCATTTGGCAGAGAGGTAATTCAGCTTTTTAATGATGTTAAAAACTGCTCTGTTGAATTAAGAAAAGACCTTCAGGGAAAAGATCGCATGATTAAAGTCCTTTTTCACTGATAATACCATAAGTTTAACAAAGGCTTGAAATTAATTGTGTCCATTTTTTAATTACGTTTTCAAAAAGGAATTCATTTTTTACGGTTCCTTTTTTGCTATGTATTATTGAATTTTCTAAAGCAGTGAAAAATCCATCCGGATAGTCATAAAGTATACCCGATTCAGAATTGTTAATTAGGTGTTCCGGATAAGCTTGATGATTGGGTAATACAGCGTAGCAACCATAACTCATTGCCTCCGCAACCCCTATTCCAAAAAAGTCATGCATCGAAGTTACAGGTAAATGGGTGGCTTCTGAAAGAAGCTTAAAATATTGTTTTTTATTTTCTGTATATCCGCAATGAATCAATTCCTTTTTAAACTGTTTTTCAATTTTACTTTTAATTTCTTTTTTCTCAGTTCCTTTACCTAAAACAATTAATTTAAAGGGAATTGATATGTTTTGTAAATGTTCCAATCCTCTAATGAATAAGTCGGGGTTTTTATCGTATTCCCACCTGTGGTTCCATAGTATTGTAGGTGTTGAAGAAAGTTTTTTAAGATTTTCTCTCGGGACATCAACTCCAGGAAATATTATTTGTTCATTTGAAATTTTTCTTTCAATGTTATTTTTAGGCAATTTTTTAAGTAATTTATCTGCACCTTTTAAAAATGAATTTTTATTGAATTCGGAATTAAAAACTACTTGATTTACGAAAAGGGCAGAAGTTAAATTAATAAAGCTGTAATGGTTGTCTCTTTTTAGGACTTTATCGGTATCTAAATTACTTATAGGGTAGGCAAATTGATTTTCATGAAAATACATTATGCAGGGAATTTTTTCCGTCGTTATTTCAGAAAAAGCATAAAATAATGGAATATTAACCATATCGGTTGCTATAATTATTTTAGGTTTGACATTAAGTTTTTTGAACTTTTGAGCAAGTTCATATGCTCCCCCTTCCATTCGCCATTTCCAATGTTTTCCGGACAATGTAAGCAGATCAACATTAAAAGGAAGCCTTCTCTTAAGCTCGAGTCCCCAATACTTATGAGATCCAGTAAAAAACGAATCAAGAATTAAAATCATTCGATAATGTTTTCGATGGTGTAAAAACACTCAAAGTTTTTATCTGGATTTAAATTTAACACACCGTATTTATCCTTAAAGTCGTTGTTTAAATTGTCTTCGTCCGCCATACCATTCCATGGTTCAATACAAATAAATGGAGCGTTGTTCAAGGGTTTCCAAATTCCCATATGGGGATAGTTGTGCCAACCCACTTTTACTTTTTCATTTATTTTTGGGGATTCAATTAATAAATATCTGCTTTCTAAATCGTCAAAAATAAGTGCATCCTCAAGAAATAAATTCTCAGTTAATTGAATAGATTGATTGGATAGCCACTTATTTGATCTTTTTCCAGTTCTAAAGCCGTTTGAGTTTAGTAAAATTCGATCGGAAGATTCTTTTTTTTCAAAATTGAGTTGGTAGTCTGAAAAAGTCGTTTTGTTGTCAAATGGGCAATTGAAGCCAGGATGAGCACCTATACAGAAATATATGTTTTGTTGAGAGAAGTTTTCAACCTCATAAATCACTTTAAGTTCTTTTTGACTCAAAATGTATTTAACTCGTAGATAAAAATCAAATGGAAAAATCTTTTTAGTCTCTTCGTTTGCTTTAATTCCAAGTGTAATTGAAGAGACTGATTGCTGAATCAGGTTGAAATTTTGATCTCTGGCAAAACCATGCTGATTAAGGTTATAGGTATTATTTTCTAATTTATATGAGTTGTTTTTAACTTTTCCTACAATTGGGAATAAAATAGGAGCATGACGTTTCCAATGTACAGGGTTCGCCTGCCACATTACTTCTCTTTCAGTTTGTTTGTCGTAATAGCTACAGAGTTCGGCACCAACTCCCTTTATTTGCACACGTACAAAATCGTTTTCTAAACAGTAAATCATGGCACAATGTTTGAAGTTCCAAATATAAGTTTATTACAACTAAAATTTAATAATGCTGTGGTGGTAAAAAAATTTTGTTTCCCCTTTAATATTGTTACTTTTGTCACAAAATAATCAGTAATGAAATCATCCTATTTAAAAGCCTCTATACTTTCCATTTGTTTATCAATTCCAATCTTCTTTCAATCCTGTGTGGGACAGACAACTGTTACAACTATAGAGCGCCCTATAGGAACTGAGATTGACATTTTCTGGAATTTGGTGTCGAATGGTTATAAAGGTAAAACTTCGTATTTGTCGGAGTTTATGATTACCAATAACTCTTCAAAAACTTTGGACAGCACAGGATGGGCAATTTATTTTCATCAACCAAGAAGGGTAATAACGGAAAGTACTTCTAAAAACATAAAAATAACTCATGTCAACGGTGATTATTTTAGGCTTGAACCTACAGCGTTTTTTCCAAGGTTGGAAAAAGGAGAAGAGACAATTGTCTCTTTTGAGAGTGATGCCTGGGCCATTAAGGACGTAGATGCACCGAACGGTTTGTTTATTGTTTTTACCAATGCCGAAGGAATTGAATCAAAACCTGAAGTTTTAACGAATGTTTCCTACAGTCCATTGGTTAAAAAAGAACAAACTGACCGTTTCAAAAATGATCCTTTACCCGTTCCAACCCCCCAATCCAGATATGATTTTAATAAAACACTATCTTTTGAAAATCCTAAAAATCTGGTTAAAATTATTCCAACTCCAATAAAATATGAAGAATCAAACGGAAAATTAGAGCTTAAAACGGGCTTAACAATATCTTACGAGAAGTCATTCGAATCTGAAGCAAAATTTTTGTCAAAAAAACTAAAATCTGATGTTGGTATTGAGTCAAAAGTAGTTGAAGGTAATGATGGTGACATCGTGCTTATCAAGGAAGTGGTTTTTGAAAACTCTTTATCTTCTGAATCTTATGCGTTATCAATAGGTGAAAAAGGAATCAATATTAAGGCTTCAAATCCAGCAGGAGTATTTTACGGAGTTCAAAGTTTGAGAGCTTTGATATCTTCTGATGATCTTGCTTCCAAGTCGGGATCAGCAGAATTGGTTTTTGTGGATATTGAAGACGCCCCGCGTTTTGAATATAGAGGAATGCATTTGGATGTTGTAAGAAATTTCTCAACGAAAGAAACGGTATTAAACTTAATCGATTTAATGTCTTTTTATAAATTGAATAAATTTCACTTTCACATTACCGATGATGAAGGTTGGCGACTTCAAATACCAGGTCTTCCTGAGTTAACTGAAGTTGGTTCCAGGAGAGGATATTCTAAAAACGAAACAGAAATGTTGAATCCTGCATACGGTTCGGGACCACACCCTAATGAAGATGAGTCGTGGGGTACAGGTTATTATTCAAGGGAAGATTTTATTGATATTTTGAAATACGCTAAAGAAAGACACATTGAAGTAATTCCAGAATTAGATTTTCCTGGTCATGCAAGAGCTGCAATCGTATCCATGAAATCTCGACAGAAAAGTTTAATTGCAGAAGGAAAACAGGCTGAAGCCAATGAATACCTTTTACATGATCCTAATGATGCTTCCAGGTATAGATCAATCCAGCTATACGACGATAATGTTGTTTGTGTTTGTCAGGAGTCAACATATCGATTCTTATCAAAAGTTACTGATGAAGTGATTTCTATGTACGAGGAGGCTGGTCTAACGTTGAAACAAGTTCATATTGGTGGTGATGAGGTGCCTCACCCATCAAAGAAAGATCCAGAGCACGGAGCATGGAAAAAGTCCCCGAAATGTAATGCTTTACTCGAGTCGGATGACGATTACGAAAACTCTGAACAGTTGTTTTACTACTTTGTAGATCGATTTTCCAAAATATTAGAGGACAGAAACATAGTGACCGCAGGTTGGGAAGAAATTGGTTTGATGAAAAGTTACAACGAGGAAGGCGATACTAAAGTTGATTTAAATGAGGATTTCAATCAAAGAGGATTTGCTCCTTATGTATGGAATACAGTTTGGAGCTGGGGAGATGAGGACAGAGGGTATAAGTTAGCGAATGCTGGTTTCAAGGTAGTCCTTTCAAATGTTTCAAATAATTATTTTGATTTGGCATACGACAAAGATCCAGCCGATCCTGGTTACTATTGGGGTGGATTTGTTGATACAAAAAAAGCATGGGAGTTCATTCCTTTGAATGTTTATGCGGAACCTTTAACCAATAGAGACGGTGTTAGGTTAGATGTTAAGGAAGACTTTAAAAACCATGTTCGTTTAACCGAAAAAGGAAAATCGAACATTCAAGGAATTCAAGGGCAATTGTGGGCGGAAACAGTTAAAGGAAATGAGATGCTCGAATATTATATCTTTCCTAAAATGTTGGGATTGGTTGAAAGGGCATGGGCGGCTGACCCAAAGTGGACTTCGGTTGAAGAAGACAGTATCCGTTTTGAAATGTTGAATAAAGATTGGAATCAATTTGCCAGCAGGATAGGTTATTTTGAATTACCGAGGCTGACTTACTTGAATGGTGGTGTTAATTATCGTGTTGCGCCTCCGGGAATAGAACTTAAAGAAGGTGTTTTATATGTCAATACCAATTATCCAGGAGCTAAGTTCACCTATACAACAGATGGAACTGAGCCAACTTTACAATCCTCTGTTTATAATCAGCCAGTTGCTGTTACAGGAAAGAAGGTAAAGGTAGTGGCCTTTTATCCGAATGGTAAACGAAGTAGAGTTTCTGTTCTTGATTTAACCAGTAATATTGTAATTAAGTAACTTACATATATTTCGGATTTCTTTTGGTATAAGACTCGGAAAACATTTCGAGGAGGTTGGTTTTAGTTTCTTATTAAGTTAATTTGATGATTTTATGAGAATAAACCATTTCGTACCTTTCTTTTTTACTGAAATTCTATAGAAATTCTCTTTTAGTAAAAAAAATGTTTAACTAATTTTAAAAAAAATTAAACAAAATTAAACTGTAAGACAAGCTAATGTTTACAGGCTTTTTGAACCTTTTTCAACATTTTATCTCTAATAAGATCAGTCAAATATTACTCCTTTTACGTGCATAATTAAAATAATTTCATTTTATTGGGGTATATAAACCAATAAAAAAAAGAATCATGAATGCATTATTAATCAGCAAATTAGCCACCAACGATTACGTTGGCTTTACGTTTTTTGTCGGTTGTATGGCCATGATGGCTGCATCCGTTTTCTTCTTTTTTTCAATGAATTCATTTGATAAAAAGTGGCGTACTTCTATTTTAGTTTCTGGATTGATAACTTTTATCGCTGCAGTTCACTATTACTACATGAGGGATTATTGGGCGGAAAATGGAGAATCGCCAACATTCTTTAGGTATGTTGACTGGATTCTTACTGTTCCTTTAATGTGTGTTGAGTTTTACTTAATTTTAAAAGTTGCAGGTGCAACGAAAAAGTTAATGTGGACTTTAATTGGAGCTTCAGTGGTTATGTTAGTAACGGGTTACTGGGGTGAAGGTGTTGACAGAGATAACGCTGCTATTTGGGGTGGTGTTTCTGGAGCAGCATACTTTTACATTGTTTATTTAATCTTTTTTGGAGAGGCAAAGTCTCTTGCCACTCAGGCAGGTGGACACGTCTTAAACGCTCACAATATCCTTTGTAAGTTTGTTCTTATTGGATGGGCGATATATCCAATAGGTTATATGGCTGGTACACCGGGGTGGTACGATGGTATTTTCGGTGGTCTAGAAATGGATGTGATTTATAATATCGGTGATGCCATAAACAAAATTGGTTTTGGTTTAGTTGTTTATAGCTTAGCAGTTAATTCGTCATCAAATCAACAAGCTGCATAGCAAACTTGTTTTAAAACATGAGAAAGGAGGATTATATCCTCCTTTTTTTATGAAATTATTGTAATATAGTTTTCATAAAGTTCCCTTTGTAGACGGTAAAATCAGATGTTCGGGGTCTCTTTTAAGAGCCATTTTAATTGCTCTTGCCAAGGCTTTAAATATACCTTCTATTTTATGATGTTCATTTTTCCCTTCAGCTTTTATGTTAAGGTTGGCTTGAGCTGTATCTGAAAAGGATTTGAAAAAATGAAAAAACATTTCTGTGGGCATTTCTCCAATTTTTTCTCTTTTGAATTCTGCATCCCAAACTATCCAGGGACGTCCGCCGAAGTCTAATGAAACCTGACAAAGACAATCATCCATCGGTAAAGAATATCCATAGCGTTCAATACCTATTTTATTACCAAGTGCCTTGTTGAATGCTTCACCAAGAGCCAAAGCAGTATCCTCGATGGTATGATGTTCATCAATATCCAAATCTCCATTAACTTCAATTCTTAAATTAATTCCTGAATGTTTTGCGATTTGTTCCAGCATGTGATCAAAAAAACCAAGGCCTGTATTGATGTTTCCAATTCCTGTTCCATCTAAATCTATATCAATGGCTATTTGAGTTTCTTTTGTGTTTCTTTGTACAGAATATTTTCTTTCGCCAGCGGAAAGGTGAAGGTAAATATCTTTCCAGTCGGTAGTTTCAATCGCAATAAAACCTTTCAGTTCATCAATTTTACTGGCGATTTCTTTGAGTCCTTTTTTGTTATCATGATTTATCCAAATTGCTTTTGCACCAATATTTTTGGCCAATTCAACATCGGTTATTCGATCTCCAATTACATACGAACTGGATAGGTCGTAATCACCATTCAGATATTTTGTTTTGAGAAGTCCTGTATTTGGTTTACGAGTTGGTGCATTTTCATGAGGAAAGGTTTTGTCAATTAAAACATCATTAAAAGTAATTCCTTCGTTTTCAAAAGCTTTCAGCATTGCATTTTGCGGGGGATAGAAATTATCTTCAGGAAAAGATTCAGTACCTAAACCGTCTTGATTACTCACCATTACAATTTCAAAATCCAGTTTTCGTACAATTTCTCCCAACCACCTGAAAACTCCCGGATAAAACTCCAGTTTTTCTAATGAATCTAACTGATAATCAACAGGCGGTTCAATAACTAGGGTTCCGTCTCTGTCTATAAAAAGTGCTTTTTTCATTTTATAATTTCTTTAATAGCTTCAATAAGTTTGTTATTCTCCTCTGATTTACCAACTGTTATCCTTAAACATTCTTCACATAGTTTCACATTTGAACGATTTCTTACAATGATGGACTGTTCAACAAGTTTATTATAAATATTTGTTGCGTCATTAATTTTAACCAAAATAAAATTTGTGTCACTTGGGTAAATTTTTTCAACAGTTGGAATATTACTTAAATCGTTTATGAGGCTATTTTTCTCATTGAGTATAACGTCAACAGTTTCATTTTTTTCATCGAGATATCCAAGTGACTCAATTGCTTTTTCTTGGGTGAGGCTATTGACATTATATGGAGGTTTTATTTTATTCAAAACTGATATAATTTCAGCTGAAGCGAAACCCATGCCCAATCGCAGACCTGCCAGTCCCCACGCCTTACTAAGTGTTTGAATAATGAATAAATTAGGATAGAAATCAAGAAAATCAATCCAACTTTGTGAGTCGCTAAAATCAATATAAGCTTCATCAATAACGACTATTCCATTAAAAGAATTTAACGTGTTTTTTATACTTGTTGGATCGAGAGTATTTCCTGTTGGGTTATTTGGTGAACAAAACCAAATAATCTTGGATTTCTTATTTATCGCTTCGAACAATTTTGTTTCATCAAGTTCAAAATCTGAAGTTAGTGGAACCTTATTCGTTTTAACATTATTCACGTCTGCACAAACTTGATACATTCCGTAAGTAGGAGGGTGAATAATCACCTCGTCTTCTCCTGGTTCACAAAATGCTCTAAAAAGTAAATCAATTACTTCATCACTACCGTTGCCAAGAATAATATTTCTCGCGTCGATGTTTTTAATTTTTGAAATTTTATTCTTTAATTTTTGTTGATACGGGTCAGGATATCTATTTAAACCAGTATCGAAGGGGTTTTCATTAGCATCAAGGTAAACTTCAGCTTTACCTGTGAATTCATCTCTGGCTGAGGAATATGGCTTTAAATTTTTAACGGAGGGACGAGTAATATTATTTAAATCGAAAATCATTTTAGTTTAATTCTTTTAGCCTTAGTGTAACAGCGTTTTTATGGGCAAATAACTCTTCTGCTTCTGCCATTATTTCGATAACAGGGCCAAGAGACTTAAGACCTTCTTTACTGATTTTTTGATAGGTGATTTTTTTTGTGTAAGAATCCAAAGATACTCCGCTGTAGGATTTTGCATATCCATTTGTTGGAAGTGTATGATTAGTTCCAGAGGCGTAATCTCCTGCGCTTTCAGGAGTATAATTACCTAAAAATACAGAACCTGCATTTGTAATACCTTCTGAAAAAAAATCTTCATCTTTTGCTCCGATTATTAAATGTTCAGGTCCGTATTGATTTATGAGGTCTAAAGCTTCCTTTTCATTATTTAGAAGTATAAGAACCGAATTGTCTAGCGCTTTAATTGCGATTTCCTTTCTTGGTAAGTCAATCAACTGCTTAATCACAGCTGATTTTACTTGTTCAATTAACGGCTCTACGCAAGTCACAAAAATCACTTGTGAATCGGCTCCGTGCTCTGCCTGTGAAAGTAAATCAGCAGCAATGAATTCGGCATTTCCAGTTTCATCAGCGTATGCTAATACTTCACTTGGACCCGCAGGCATATCAATAGCAATTCCGTCGAGACTTGCAAGCTGTTTTGCCGCAGTAACATATTGATTTCCCGGACCAAATATTTTATAAACCGAAGGAACGGACTCAGAACCGTATGTCATGGCACCAATTGCTTGAATCCCCCCCAGTTTAAAAATTTTAGTACAACCAACTGAGGAGGCGGCATAAAGAATCGCTGGGTTAACATTGCCATTTTCATCTGGAGGAGTACATAGGACAATTTCTTTACAACCTGCTATTTTTGCTGGAATAGCCAACATCAAAACAGTACTGAAAAGAGGTGCGGTTCCCCCAGGAATATAAAGTCCAACTTTTTCTATTGGAGTAACTTTTCTCCAGCATTCAACACCAGGCTGAGTTTCTACTCGTTCTTCGACAGCTTCTTGAGCCTTATGAAAATTGAAGATGTTTCTTATGGCATTGTCAATGGCATCTTTTAATTCTGATGGAGTGGAGCTTTCAGCTTCCTTTATTTCTTGTTTTGAGACCTGAATATTAATTAAGTCTGCACCATCGAATTTTTTGGTGAGCTCGATCAAAGCTTTATCACCATTTGTTTTAATTTCATTGAAAACATCATTTACTAATGCTTCTAGGTTGGCTTTCTTTTGTGTCGGTCTTTTCAGCAGTTTTTCCCAACTTTTTCTATCTGGATATTTTATTGTTTTCATATTTGTTTACCATTTACTTAAATGACCATTTTCTCAATTGGAACTATAAGAATTCCTTGAGCACCATTAGCTTTTAATTCATCAATTGAATTCCAAAAATCTCCTTCTTTAATAACCGAATGAACCGAACTCCATCCCTCTTGTGCTAAAGGCAAGACAGTTGGAGATTTCATACCGGGCAGACATGAAATAATAGCATTTAATTTATCGTTTGGTGCATTAAGTAAGACGTATTTGTTCTTTTTTGCTGAATGAACGGCATTTATTCTAAACATAAGCCTGTCTAAAATTTCTTTTTTTTCTCCTGTTAAACCAGGTGTAGCAACCAAGCAAGCTTCTGAATTAAGAATTTCATCGCATTCTTTCAGCCCGTTTTTGAAAAGTGTTGACCCAGATGAAACTAAATCACATATTCCATCTGCTAAACCAATATTTGGCGCAATTTCAACAGATCCAGAAATGACATGAATTTCTGCATTAACACCTTTTTTATCTAAATATTTTTGAAGAGTATTTGGGTATGATGTCGCAATTTTTTTTCCTTCAAAAAATTTAATATCGGAGTAATTTATATTTTTTGGTACAGCTAGAGATAGTTTACATTTTGAAAATCCAAGCTTTTCAATAATATCTAATTTCACTCCTTTTTCGATTATCGTATTTTCTCCTAAAATAGCTATGTCTGCAACTCCGTCTTTCACATAGTTTGGAATGTCAGAGTTTCTCAAAAATAAGAGCTCTGCAGGAAAACTATGGGAGGTTACTTTAAGTTGGTCACGACCGTTGTTAAATTTCACTCCGCATTGTTTGAGGAGTTGAATGGATTCCTCGTTTAATCTTCCTTTTTTTTGAATTGCTATTTTTAAAGTCTTTTCCATTTTTTTATGTTGTTGTAAAAGTAAAAAGCCACGCTTTAAAGCGTGGCTCATTGATCTATTTTTATGCATACAAAATCATTGCCCCGCTTACCGAAGTATTCCTGAATGATGATGTATGTGTATTTTCTTATTCAATTCGATTACAAATATATAATATAAAAAGGAGACGAGGTAATCCTATTTGGGGTAAATTATAATCTGATTATTCGCACATTGAATAACAGTGAATTATTTCGGTATATTATAGCAATCATTTAAATAGTCAATAGGGTTTAGGTAAAACATTTTTCGATATCCTTGTGGTTCATTGTCAATATTCCAAAAATGAGGAAGCCATGAAATAATAGAGTAGTGAAGGTGGTCCGGTTTTCCCTTTGCGTTTCCTGAGTTGCCTAACGTACCGATTTTCTCTCCCAAACTGTTCCATTCCCCGACTTTAGTTTCTATGGAATTTAAGTGCGCGAAATAATGGAAGCGTAATTTTGGTCCTAAAATTATGACGTATCTTCCTGAGCGTTTTCCATTGCCGGTTGCGAAAGTAAAACCTCGAACGGATGAAACGACATTCGTTCCTTTTCTACCAAAAATATCTACTCCTTTGTGAGTCCCGGATTTTCCCCATGGATAATACCAATAACTATTTTGATTATAGTCGTTTTTTTTCATTCCCTCAACAGGTAAAACAAAAGACTGAGGCAGGATTAAAAGAATAAAAACAAAAATTATGAGAGTATTTACAAATTTATCAAGTCGCGTGCGCTTTTTACGTTTTCTAAATAATTTCATTTATTTAAATTAAAAAATAAGCCTTGACCGCTCAGTAAAAGTTATTATTCGTAATAAATAAGATATTATACGACTCTTTAATTACAAGCGAAATTGATTTTTCGGTATTGTAATTAAGTTAGGAAGCTTTATAATTAAATATAATTTTAATCCCATCTATTGGCGCGAATCGAACGTCTAAATCATAGGAAACAATATCTGAGATTAATTTGTGAGCTCTTTTGTTTTCATTTTCACTAAGCTCATTGGGGCTGTTCACTTTTCTCCATGTTAATTCACAAAGTTCTTGAACTATTAAAGCAAGAGGGCTTACCTCTTCTAATGCAAGCGATTTGCTTGGTATTTTTGTGAAATGATCCGCCGACTTAGTCCACAAGGAAAGCCAATACTTTATCTCTTGTTTTTGTTTACAATACCCTTCCGAAAAGCAATTTTTTTTGACCATTTGATTAAATTTTCTTGCTGTAAAACTTTCAACATAGCAAGCATCTGCAATTCGATTTAGAGGAGATGCGGTAGTATATCTATTTTGTTTTTTCAGAAACTGATGCCTCTCATATCCACTGATTGGTTCAAGTACGGATATAAAAGGTTTCCATTAATCAATTACTGAATTTCTGGACAACATTCTTAACATGACGCCTTGACAATTTAAGTGCATCAAACCAAATTCTTCCAACTGACTTGAAATAATTGGGATTTTTTTATACAAAGTATCTATGTTACATTCTTTATCATTACTCCAAAGTCTTTCAGCTATCGCGAGAGCAGAGGGCCATATTCTTGATTCAATTGTTCGGTAATTTACGATTTCAGTCCACATTGTGGCTTCACCACCCAAAATCATTTTTTGCTCTTGTTCTGTTAATGAATTTCCTTTAGGCAGGGGAGTGTTTTTATAATAATTTTCAATTCTATTGACTTTATCTAAATAGTATCCATTTGATAAAATACTGTTATATCCATTTTTTGCAGCGTTGAACAAACTCTCTTTACTTCGCCAGAATTGAACAGTGATTGAGTTGGGCAGTTTTGGATTATATATGTCATCCCACCCCATCATTATTTTTTTATTTCTGGAAAGAATAGACAGAATTTTTTTGTTGAAATGTGCATGCAAATCTTTATTTGATGTAAGCATATACTTGTCTTTGTATCTTTGAATTTTTTTGTTTTTATTCCAATCGTTTACTAAGATTTCATCTCCTCCAATATGAAAATATTTGTCCGGAAACAATAAACACATTTCGGTTAAAAGAGTGTCTAAAAAACGATAAGTAAAATCTTGAGATGGATTTAGAGTAGCTTTGAAAACTCCATAACCTTTTGGTAATTCATAGTTTTGATCAATGGAAGCAAGTTTTGGATAGCCAACAAGCCAGCTGGATATGTGTCCAGGAATATCAAATTCCGGAACAACCCTAACTCCTCGTTCATTAGCGTACTTTATAATGTCTTTAATTTCATTTTGTGTGTAATATTTTCCATCGCTTCCCATTTCATGGAGTTTCGGAAATTTTTTAGATTCAATCCTGAAACCTTGGTCATCTGTTAAATGAAGGTGGAGAACATTCATCTTGACAGATGCCATAGCGTCGATATTTCGTTTGATTATATCTAATGGAATCCAATGTCGACAGACATCTACTAATAATCCTCTCCACTTGAATCTTGGCTTGTCAATTATATTGCAGTTAATGAAAAAAGCTTCTCCTTTATCCGTGTTTATTAATTGAAGAAGTGTTTCCATAGCTCTGTATGCTCCTACATTGTTCTCAGAAGTTATCTTTATACTACTTGAAGAAATATTAATGGAATAGGATTCATTTGTTTCTAAATCTAAATTCTCTGAAAATTTATTGGTAATGATGACTATTTCCTTTGAAGTAGATGTGTCCTGTGGTTCATGGGTTTTAAAAATTATTCCAGATTTATACTGCATTCGCTCAATAAAACGACTGGTGTATTGGTATAAATCCTCGGATGAGTTTGGAATTCTTACTTTTATTTCTTCTGTTATCTTAAATTTTCCCTGCAATAAATTGTACTCTTGAGGCTGTGGTAGTAAGTATTGCGCATTAAGTATTGAATTAAAAAATAAAAAAAGAATAATGATTTGCCTCATAGTAAAAAATTGAAAAACAAGGATAGCTTATTCCTCTAGATGTTCAGCGTTTTTGAAGATCTTTTTTTTACCAATTGTATCAAAAGTGTTAACATTAATATTAACCCCATCAATATACCTACTGTTGGAATTGTTGGAATATCGAGAACTAAAGCAATTAGGTGTCCGAAAATACAACTCAAAACTCCAAAAGTAACTGAGATTAAAAGAAAAACTGAAAGTTTTCGAGTAAGTAAATTGGCAAAAGAAGGAGGGATAACCAAAAGACCAATAACCATAATTGCCCCAACACTATCGAAACTGAATACAGCGGATACACTTGAGAGTCCCATCAGTAAATAATTCCAAAAGGGTATCGATATGCCGAGAGTTTTCGCGTACTCCTTGTCAAAACTACTTATTTTAAAACCTTTCAATCCTAATAGAACAATATAAAGAGTAGAAAATGAAATAATCATCAAATTCAAAGTTGGCTCTGGTATTCCAAAAACTTTAGGAACCATGGGTACAGTATTAATGTCTCCAAATAAAACACAATCAACGTCAATATCTGCATTTTTCGCTTTTGATGTAATTAGTATGATTCCAACTGCAAAAAGTAAAGTGTAAATAATGCCTATTGAACTATCCTTTGCAAAACCGCCTTTCCGATTTAACCAATCTATTAAAAGAATGGCTATAATTCCAAAGCTACTAGCACCGAGTAAAATCCAAAATGAATTTATTTGGCCAGAGATTAAAAAGGCAATTACAATACCAGGAAGCACTGCATGCGATAAGGCGTCACCAATAAGACTTAACCTTTTTAACACCAAAAAACTACCCAGTAAACTAGAGTTTAAAGCAATTATACAAGCAGTTAATATGATCCAAAAATCAAACATCAATCCTTTGGTTTATTTAGGTCTTCAAGTGCATCAACCTTAGATTTAATTTTTTTAATGAGTTTAGCTTCCAACTCAGGGGGTAATATATGTTCAATTGACTCTGCGCTATCGTGAACATGGTCTGGTTGTATTTCCATAAAGTTTTCCATGTATAGCTCCCATAAGTTATGTGCCCTTATAATTTTCTGAGCTTTATTGAGCCCATGATCAGTTAAGGCCCATAAATTTCCTTTTTTAATTATATATTGTTTAGTTTTTAAAATTTTAAGGCCACGATTCAAATGACGTTCAGGAACTAAGTTTTCCATATTTATTTCGGATAACGTTCTTTCCTTTTTTAATTTATTTTCTTTTTCATCTATTGTGTAAAGTGCCTTTAATAAATTATCTGATAGCATTTTTCTTTTGTTTTTGAATCTCTTAATTTTTTTGGTCATTAAACCTTTTTTTGAAAAGAATGCAGAGAAAAGAGCAAAAATAGATAGTGTCACAATTATCCATGGACCTGTTGGCATATCTATGTATAAGAAGGATATTAAAACTCCTATCAGACTACTTACGGTTGCAAAAATTCCTGATAATACAATTGCTTTCTTGAAGTTATTAGTCCAGAATAGAGCAGAGGATGCAGGTGTTATTATTAGAGCACTCATCAAAATTACGCCGACAGTTTGAATACCCACAGCGGTACTTATTATTATTAATCCCGAGATTAACCCTTGTGTTAGTTTTTCATTTAGACCAATTGTTTTTGCAAAACCATCATCAAATAAACTGATTTTAAAGTGCTGATAAAATACGGTTATTGTTATCATCACGACTATTCCAATGGTACCAAAAACATATAAGTCAGAAGCTATAATTGTTGCCGCTTTTCCAAAAAGAAAGTCGGTTAAACCACTTTGATTACTATTTCCCGAATGTTGAATTAAATTCAATAATACGACACCTACACTAAAAAGAACGGATAGAGTTATAGCAATAGAGGCATCCTTTTTTATTCGAGATATTCTTGATATCCAATCCACCAAATATACTGCGAGGCCTCCAGCTAACATTCCTCCAGAAACTAAATATATAGGGTTTTTAGTGCCGGCAAACATAAAACCTATGCATATTCCTGGTAAAACTGAATGAGAAACAGCATCAACGATTAAGGCTTTTTTACTCAAAACTACTAAAACACCTACAAGTCCGCATGTGAATCCCAGAATCATGGTTCCAAAAAGAACGTTGTTGATTGTGGCATCCTGTAGAGAAAAAAAATATATAAAATCTTGCCAAAATTTCATTTATCTTCTCTAATTGGAAATTGTTTGTGTTTAAAAACTTGTCCCATTTGATCTAATAGAGTGAGATTTCCCCCGTAAGTCTTTTTTAGTAATTCTGGAGTGAACACATCATCAATCGGACCACTTGCAATAACTCTTTTATTGATTAATATAAACCAGTCAAAGTAGTTGATTGCCGATTGTAGATCGTGATGAACAACAAAAATTGTTTTTTCTTCTTTTTGAAGCTGTAATAAAACGTCTACAATTGCTTTCTCACTATTTACATCAACACCAGAGAAGGGTTCATCCATGAAGTATATTTCTGCTTCTTGAGCTAAAGCTCTTGCAATAAAAACACGCTGTTGCTGACCTCCTGATAGTTCAGAAATATGTTTTTTAGCAAACTCCATCATTTTAACTTTTTGAAGTGCTTCAATTGCAATTTCTTTATCTCTTTTGGTTAGCCTTTTAAAAAGTTTTTTTTGGCTGTAACGCCCCATTTCTACAACATCTAATACTGTTGCAGGGAAATCCCAGTCAACTGATTCTTTTTGGGGAACATAAGCAATTTTAGATCGCGTTTTTTTTAACGATTCATTAAACAGCTTTACGAATCCACTCGCTATAGGTACGAGTCCCATAATAGATTTAAGAAGTGTAGATTTTCCAGCACCGTTGGGTCCTACAATACCAATCATCTTACCTTTTGGTACAGAAAAATCAGCATTCCAAAGAACGGGCTCATTATCATAAGCAACCGTTAAATCATGAACTTCAAGGATTGGGTCGTCAATATTTTTTATCATTTTGTAAGGGCTCGGACTATTGAATTGGTATTTTTTTGAATCATTTTAATGTAAGTATCAGCACCACTCTCCATGTCTCCTAAACCGTCGCTGTATAATTTTTCACCCATTTTTAGTTGTATCCCTTTCGATTTACATCCCTCAATAATTGCCTTGATATTTTTTTGTGAAACAGAATTTTCTACAAATATTGATGGTATTTTCTTTGATATTATATACTTAGTAAGCTCGGTAATTCCACGAAGTGAAACATCCGAAGCTGTAGATATTCCTTGTACACCTTTTACTTTGATATTGAAAAGCCTTCCATAATATCCAAAAGCATCGTGAGCGGTAATAAGAACGCGACTTGAGTCAGGAATTTTTAGAATCTGACTTCGTACTTGATTTTCAAGCTCATGAAGACGATTTGTATATGCTTCGGTAGCCGAATCAATGTAGTTTTTTGAAGTTGGGAACTTATTTGCGAACTCTTTGCCTGCTAATTTAATTGCCTCAGAAAATAGATTAACATCGTGCCAGAAATGAGGGTCGTAAGCGGAACCAAAATCAGTTGTTTTTATAAGACGATTCTTCGAAACAATGTTTCCTAAACCAATAACAAAACCTGTTTTGCTTATTTCATTGATTGCGTCAATCAAATTAGACTCGAAATGAATACCGTTGTAAACGATTGCATCAGCCTGAAGCATTTTTTTCATTTCTGAAGTTTTACTTTTATAGGTATGAGGGTCAACACCTGCACCCATTAGTGCATTTACTTCGAAATTGGAAGGGAGTATGTTTTTAATTGCATCAGCTATTACATTGGTAGTGCAAACGACATTTTTTTTGTTGCTTGATGGTGGTCTTTCATTACAACTCCAAAGCGAAGTTGTTAAGGAAATTAAAAATACCAGTCGTAAGAGATGTTTTCTCGACATGTTAGTTTTCTTTTGAAATGTTGAGGTTATTGGCAACCAAGTCTGAGAAAGTTAAATCAGAACGGTTGTTTATTTTTACTTTTAGTGATTTGTCGAATTTGAAGTAGTCCAAAACTTCTATTGATGAACCGAGTTTTAACCCAATGGTATCGAGGTAGCTTAAAAAGTCTTTTGAATCTTCTGAAACACCTGTTAGAATTGCTTTTTCTCCTATTTTCAGCTCATTAAGTTTAAGTTTTTTAATTGTTGGAAAAAGACCGTTTTTGTCGGGTATAGGATCCCCGTGAGGGTCTTTTTTAGGAAAACCAAGGTGAGCATCAAGTTTATCAATAAGTTTAGGAGACTTTATATGTTCCAGTTGTTCGGCAATTTCATGTATTTCATCCCATCCAAATTTTAATTTTTCTACTAAAAAAACTTCCCATAAGCGATGCTTTCGAATTACTTTAAGGGCAATGTTTTCACCTTCTTTTGTTAGGGTAGTTCCTTGGTACTTTACATAATCAACTAATTTTTTTTCCGATAGTTTTTTAACCATATCTGAAACTGAAGATGCTTTTGTTGAAAGTTCTTCAGCAATTGAGTTGGTTGAAACTCCTTTTTTGTAAATTCCACTCAGTTTAAAAATAGCTTTGAGATAATCCTCTGTGGTACTGGTTTGCATGTTATCGGTATTTGTGTAAATATAAAAGTTTAGACACATCTAGGCAAATTTTTTAGTGTTGTCTAAAAATTTTTTTAAACAGTTTTGCTCAGTTTTAAAATTGGTTAATGATTTTAACACTAAACTAAAAAATACACTATGTTTATTTTTTTAGTAGTAGAGGGATAATTTTATTAACAGCTATAATTTTCAATCATATTTGATACCATCGAAGGAAATTAAGTCTACAAAAGCAATATTTTCTAATTCAATTAATAAATTTTAAAACTTATGATGACCGGTTTTTAAATAGTTTTAAAAATGGTTATTTTTGTTTTGAGTTCGCCAAAAAATGGATAATAAAAAACTAGAGACTTTACGCGATAAAATGCAAGGTGAATTGCATTTTGACAAAGTCATGCGGATTCTTTATGCTACAGATGCCTCTGCTTATCGCGAAATGCCATTGGCTGTAGCAATTCCAAAAACAGAAGAAGATTTATTTACTTTGGTAAATTTCGCTCGAGAAAATGGCTTAGCTCTTATACCAAGAGCTGCTGGTACTTCTTTGGCAGGTCAAGTTGTTGGCAATGGAATAGTTGTAGATGTATCGGTTCATTTCAGAGAAATAATTGAGTTGAATAAGGAAGAAAGTTGGGTTAAAGTTCAACCGGGTGTAATACGCGATGATTTAAACAAGTTTTTAGCAAGTTACGGTTTGTTTTTTGGGCCTGAAACATCCACATCCAGCAGGTGTATGATTGGAGGTATGGTTGGGAATAATTCCTGTGGTGCTCGCTCGGTTATTTATGGCTCAACTCGGGAACATCTTTTGGAAGTTTCAGCAATTCTTGCAGATGGAACAAAAGTGGTGTTTAAAGATTTAAGTCTTGAAGAGTTTCGAAATAAAGTAGAGGGTAAGAACACGGCTAGCCAACTGGAACATCAAATTTATCGTGATGTATCGGAAATGCTAAGCGATAAAGGAAATAGAATTGAAATCGAACGAGAATTTCCTAAAAAATCTATTCCTAGGCGAAATACAGGTTACGCAATAGATCTATTAGCCGATTCTGAGCCTTTTAATGAAGATGGTGCCCCTTTTAATTTTTGTAAATTAATAGCCGGTTCTGAAGGAACAATTTGCTTAATAACTGAAATCAAAATCAATTGTGTCCCTGTACTTCCTGATAATGTAGCTATGATGTGTCCACATTTCGACACTATAGATGCTTCCTTGAGAGGAACTCTTGTTGCTCTTGAGCACAATCCCTCTCAAGTAGAGTTAATGGATGATATCGTTTTGGAATGTACAAAATCCAATTTAGAACAAAGGGAAAACCGAGCTTTCGTACAAGGTAACCCAAAAGCAGTTTTGATGGTAGAGTTACACAGAGACTCTAAAGAAGAACTGGAAGCTGATTTAAAAAGTCTCGAACAAGCTTACAGAGAAAATAAACTGGGATATCATTTTCCGATTTTGTATGGTGCGGACATTAAAAAGGCGCTTACACTTAGAAAAGCAGGTTTAGGGCTATTGGCCAATATTCCTGGCGATGATAATGCTGCTCCTGTAATTGAGGATACTGCTGTTGATGTACAAGATTTGCCAGAGTATATTGCCGAGTTCAATGTGATTATGGATGGCTATGGCCAAAAATGTGTTCATTATGCTCATGCAGGCAGTGGAGAAATTCACTTGAGACCTGTTTTGAACATGAAAACTCAAGAGGGTCATGAATTGTTCAGAAAATCGGCGGAAGACATAGCAAAGCTTGTTAAAAAATACAATGGGTCTTTAAGTGGAGAGCATGGTGACGGAAGGTTAAGAGCTGAGTTCATAGAGCAAATGGTTGGTTCTAAAAATTATCAACTTCTCAAAAGGGTTAAAAAAAGTTGGGATGAAAATAATATTTTCAATCCCAACAAAATTGTTGATGCCCCCCCAATGGATACTCACCTTAGGTATTCACCTGGGCAGCCAACCCCTGAATTTGACACAGCTTTTTCTTTTGAAAAAAATCAAGGAATATTAAGAGCTGCAGAGCTGTGTAATGGTTCTGGAGATTGCAGAAAAAGTGAGCTTAGTGGGGGCACGATGTGTCCAAGCTTCATGGCCACTAAAAACGAAAAAGATACAACTCGAGCTCGAGCAAACATCATGCGCGATGTTTTAACCAACTCAACGAATTTGAATAAATTCGATAGTGAGGAGATTAAAGAAGTCATGGATTTGTGTTTAAGCTGCAAAGGTTGTAAAAAAGAATGTCCATCTAATGTTGATGTTGCAAAACTTAAAGCAGAGTTCTATGAACAATATTTCAAAAGTAATAAGGTTCCACTTCGAACGAAAATAATAGCAAATGTTACTGCTGCTAACAAACTTGGCGCAATTGTTCCGGGACTGTATAATTTTGTTAACGGTGAAAATGCAATTGGGAACTTTATAAAAGGTGCTATTGGTTTTGCAAAAGAGCGCCCAGTTCCAAAAATTGCTTATGAAACAGTAGAGAAATTTTATTCGAGAAACAAGTCAAATAACTTCGGGTATCCAAAACCAACAAGAGGAAAAGTTATTTTTTTTACCGATGAATTCACAAACTACAACGATGACCATGAGGGTAAAATAGCAATAAAAACTCTTGCAAAACTTGGTTTTGATGTAGTTGCACCGAAGGTTAAAGAGAGTGGGCGAACTTGGCTAAGTAAGGGGTTGGTTAGTAAAGCAAAAAAACCCATCATACAAAATATTCACATTCTTAAAAATTTAGTTTCAGAAGGAACGCCTTTAGTTGGAATCGAGCCCAGTTCAATATTGATATTCAGGGATGAATACCTCGATTTAACTTCTGGGGAAGTGCATGAAGCGGCTCAGAAAATTGCCAACAATACCTTTTTAATTGATGAGTTTTTGAGTAAGCTTGTTCAGGAAGGTAGTGTGACTCAGGATATGTTCAAAAAGGAAAGTCACTTGATAAAACTGCACGGTCATTGTCATCAAAAGGCCTTATCCAGCTTAACGCATACCAAACGAATCTTATCCTTTCCCGAAAATCATAAAGTTCATCTTATTCCGAGTGGTTGTTGTGGAATGGCAGGTAGTTTTGGTTATGAAAAGGAACATTACAAGGTTAGTATGGATGTTGGAGAACTTATCCTTTTTCCTGCAATACGAAGTCAACCCGATGATGTTATTATTGCTGCGCCCGGAACGAGTTGCAGGCATCAAATAAAGGACGGTACAGGCAGGACAGCAGTACATCCAGTAGAAATTTTTTACAATTCATTAATATGATGAATGCTATCGTTTTAAGTATTGGAGATGAGCTTTTAATTGGCCAAACGCTTAATACCAATGCCGCATGGATGGGTTCCGAATTGAATAAAAATGGTGTCGAATTAATTGAGGTTTTAACCATTTCAGATACTGCAAAATCAATTCTGGAGGCATTAAAATATGCAGAGTCTAAAGCAAAGCTGGTTCTTATTACTGGAGGGCTTGGACCTACAAAAGATGATATCACGAAAAAGGTTTTTGCCGATTACTTCAATGCTCCCTTGATTGAAAATAAAGAGGCTTTAAAAAATGTGGAAGGATTTTTTAAGCGTTACAATAGAGATATGCTACCCGTTAATAAGCTTCAGGCCTTGGTCCCGACAGGTTGTGAAATGCTCCTCAACAAAGCAGGAACTGCGCCGGGGATGTGGATGGAATCAAACAACGTTGTTTTTGTAAGTATGCCAGGAGTTCCAAGTGAAATGAAGTACTTGATGGAACATGAGGTTTTGCCTAAAATTAAAAAGAAATTCAAGCTTCCGGTGATTGTGCATCAAACCATGATGACTCAAGGGATAGGAGAGTCTTACATTGCAGATAAAATTAGCGATATTGAAAATGCATTACCTCAGTATATAAAATTAGCTTATCTCCCTTCTCCGGGAATAGTAAAGTTAAGATTAACAGGGAGAGGCGAAAATGAAGCCTCCCTATTGAAGGAAATTGATTTCATTTTTTCAAAAATTGAAAATAGGATTTCCAAGCATGTATTTTCAAAAATTGAATCCAAATTGGAGGAGGTATTAGGTGGCGTTTTCCGAGATAAAAAATTAACCGTTTCCACTGCAGAGTCACTTACGTGTGGAGCATTGGCCTCTCGAATTACAACGGTGCCTGGATCTTCTGAATATTTTTCTGGTAGTATTGTTGCTTATTCCAACGACGTTAAAATAAATCAGTTGAATGTCTCTAAAGATACAATAGAGAGAAATGGTGCAGTAAGTGAAGAGGTTGTTACGCAAATGGCTCTTACTGCTAAAAGTCTATTTGGTACAGATTATGCCGTTGCAACCTCTGGTATTGCAGGTCCTGGAGGAGGTACCGATGAAAAGCCAGTTGGAACAGTTTGGATTGCTATTGCAGGCCCTAGGGGTGTTTTTACCGAAAAATTTCAAATGGGAAAAGGTAGAGACAGGGTTGTTGAAAAAACTATTTTTAGTGCTCTAAGCCGTTTACTTCAGTTGGTTAATTAATGAATTTTTTTGGAGAAACAGTATTGCCTATTGTGCTTTTTGTTATCATGGTGGGTATTGGTCTGAGCACTAAATTGGTTGACTTCAAATCTTTGATTAAGTTTCCAAAAGCTGCTATTCTTGGAATTATATCACAGCTTATGTTGTTGCCTATACTGGCACTATCAATCGGATGGTTGTTCAACTATGGAAATGAAGTAACTTTAGGGCTTTTGGTATTAAGCCTTTGTCCATCAGGTACAGGTTCTAACATAATTACAAAAATGGTTAATGGAAATTTAGCGTTATCGGTTTCCCTAACGACAATTAGTAATTTTAAAAGTTTATTTACTTTTCCTCTTATTTTAAATTGGTATTTGATTGATTCTGAAGGTATTTCATCCAGTATTCAACTCGATTATATTGAAATTATAACCCAAATTTTTTGTTTAACCATCATTCCTACAGTACTAGGTTTGTTTGTAGGAGAAAATTATCCAGCCCTTGTAATCAAATCAAAGAAAACCTTAAAGTGGCTTTTACCAGGGCTATTATTTGCTGTTTTTACTGCAATCTTAATTTTTGATGAACCCAAAAGTAAAGATGTAGATATTACTGAAATGATTGTTCCCGCTATATTAATTAATATAGTATCTATGCTCTTATCTCTTTTGTTTGTGAAGCTTTTTAAAGTTGAATCAAAACAAGCAATTGCAGTTTCGATAGAGAGCGGATTAAAAAACAGTGCAATTGGTTTAATGATTGCAACATCCTTTATAAAATTAGATTCAGTAGAGCTTTTGATATTAGCTTACAGTTTCATAAGTTTTTACTTGACTCTTGTACTTTCTTTTTTTCTAAAAAAGACTGTACTCAAATCCTAATAAATAAAAAGGCCTCACTTTAAATGAGACCTTTTAAATTTTTGTTGCAAGAATATTTAGTGAATACCTTTATCGGCAAGCCACCTTTCTGCATCAAGAGCAGCCATACATCCTGTTCCTGCAGCAGTTACTGCTTGTCGATAATCTTTATCAGCGCAATCACCAGCGGCATAAACACCTTCAATATTTGTTTTTGTACTTCCTGGTTCAACGTCAAGATATCCTACATCATCCATATTAAGTTGTCCTTTGAAAATGTCTGTATTGGGTTTATGACCGATAGCAACGAAAAAGCCAGTAGCTTCCAAAGTTGATTCTTCGTTTGTTTGATTGTTTTTTATTCGGACTCCTTCAACAACTTGCTCCCCCAGAACTTCAACGGTTTCCGTGTTATATAAGACTGTTATATTATCAGTAGCGACTGTTCTGTTGGCCATGATTTTGGAGGCTCTAAATTCATCTCTTCTTACCAACATGGTAACGCTTTTACACAGTTTTGCCAAATACATTGCTTCCTCACAAGCTGAATCACCTGCGCCAACTACAACTACATCTTGTCCGCGATAGAAAAAACCATCACAAACTGCACATGCTGAAACTCCTCCTGATTTAAGTCTTTCTTCAGATTCTAACCCCAACCATTTTGCAGAAGCTCCCGTTGATATGATTACGCTATCTGCCGTTATTTCAGCCTTATCTTCAATAACAACTCTTTTAGGTGTTTCATTTAAATAAGCCTCCGTGGCAAGGCCGTCACGAACATCTGTTCCAAAACGTTCAGCTTGTGCTTTAAATTCCATCATCATTTCGGGACCCTGTATTCCTTCAGGATAGCCTGGGTAATTTTCAACTTCTGTTGTTTCAGTAAGCTGACCACCGGGTTGTAAACCGGCATACATTACGGGTTTTAATTCTGCTCTTGCAGCATATATTGCAGCAGTGTATCCTGCAGGACCACTACCAATGATTAATAATTTAACATGTTCCTTAAGCATAATTGTCAAAATTGAACTGTAAAGTTAAATCTTAACCTCCTAAAACCCATAAAAACTTATTAACTGTTTTTTATATTTTATTCAACAACAACAAAATTATCATGGTTCTTTTGAATTGAATAATGTGTTTTTTCGACTTTTATAAAGCTTCAGATTGCTTAAAACTTATAATAATTGTATCAAATTATATCTTTTTAGCGTTCAAGACGTATAGAATCAAAATCTAAATAGTATATATTTGGGCATGTTTTCAGCAACTTTAGCTTCAGTGATGGGTGGTTTCTTTAATTGGAGAGATGTTCTTGATATTCTTCTTGTTTCGATATTACTTTATCAATTATATAAAATAGTCAAGGGTACGGTTGCTGTTAACGTTTTTATTGGGATTTTGGCTCTCTTTTTATTGAATCTGATTGTGAATTTTATGCAAATGAAATTATTGGGTAAAATTTTTAGTCAAGTCTTAGGTGTTGGAGCTATAGCATTAGTTGTTCTTTTTCAGCAAGAAATAAGAAAATTTTTAATATTAATTGGGATTAAAAGTTACAATAGTAAACAAGCTCGGTGGTTATTTCAAATGGTGCCTTTTCTCAAACAAAAAGGTAAATTGAGTTCTCAATTTAAACCTGTAGTTAATGCCTGTTTCAATCTTGCGAAAACAAATACCGGAGCACTAATTGTTTTAAGCAACGATTCTGATTTGAGTTTTTATTCCTCAACAGGTGATGTTATAGATGCGAATATAAACACAAGACTTATAGAAAATATTTTTTTTAAAAACTCACCTTTACACGATGGAGCTGTTATAATAGCAAAAGACAAAATTGTTGCAGCGCGATGTGTTCTCCCTGTTACGGAAAATGAAAATTTCCCACCTTCCTTAGGTATGCGTCATAGAGCAGCTGCAGGTATAAGTGAAGTTTCTAATGGAATTGTTTTAATTGTTTCAGAAGAGACAGGGAAAGTTGGTTACGCTATGAATGGGAAATTAAAAACAAATATTTCAAAAGAAGATCTTAACAAATTTCTAAGTAAGGATTATAAGTTAAGTTCAGAGTAGTTCTTGAAAAGTCTTTATTCGTAAACACGAACTTCTTAAAAAATAATGATGAGCGGTAAATTAAATATCCATTAAAATCTTTAGATTTAATTATACCGATTTTTTGTTTTAATCTGATTAGATATGAATGATATTACAAGGAAAATTTCCCTTGCTGGCTTGGGGATTCTAGTTGTTTCTTTAACAATTGGATTTTTGTGGATGAACCGAGATGTTGAAATTAAAGGAGAGGTTAAAAAAACATACAGGAGTGTTCGAGTTTCTAATGTCCAGCTTAATAACAACAATGCAGAAGTTCAGTTTTCAGGAAAATTATCGGCAAAAAATCGAATTGATATTTTTTCGGAAGTTAGCGGTGTTTTGTTGAATGATAATTTTAGAGTGGGTAATACATTCAGTTCGGGTGACCCTTTGGTTCTTATAAATTCCAGGGAATTTGAAGCAATTTTAAAAGCCCAGAAAACTCAATTAATTGCTCAGGTATCTTTAATTATGGGAGATTTAAAATTGGATTTTCCTAATGAATATTCTGATTGGAATTTATTTCTTAATACAATTGACGTAGACTCATCTCTTCCAAAACTCCCGAGTGTGAAAAATCAGAAGCTAAAAAGATTTTTATCGGGAAAGGGAGTGCTAAATAGTTATTATTCATTAAAAGCACAGGAAGAAAAACTATCTAAATACGTAATTAGTGCTCCATATAATGGTGCTGTTGTAAACTCGATGATAAAAAAGGGTACTCTTGTAATGCCCGGTCAAAAAATTGGGACCTATATTGATCCAACTGGATATGAGCTTGAGACAGAAGTTAGCCTGTCGGATTTGCAGTTTATTTCAATAGGAAGTGTTTTGGACTTAAAATCTACTGAGCTGAACAAATCATGGAAAGGTAAAGTGATAAGGATTAATAAATCAATTAATCCTTCTTCTCAAATGGTTAAGTTGTATATCTCAGTTACAGGTTCTTTTTTAAAGGAGGGGATGTTTTTGAATGGAGTAGGTAGAGGAACGACATTTAAAAACACACTTTCAATAAACAGAAAGTTAATCAAGAATAATGGAGTTTACCTTGTAGATTCAGGAAAAGTAAAATTTAAACCCGTTGACGTTTTATATGTTAATAAATCAAAGGCAATTATTCAGGGTTTGGATTACGGAGATCAATACATTTTGGACAATATGAAAGATTTGTATGAAGGTATGAATGTAAACGTTACCCATCTAAACATTCCAGTAAATTCAAAATTGAACAACGAATTTGACGGGAAATTAAAAAACGAATTAAGGAAACAAGAGATTCTTAAAGACTAACAATTAAAATTACGGATTACGATAGCGGATTGATGAAAAGACTAATTGCATACTTTATCAAATATCCTATTGCAGGAAATATACTTATGATTCTACTGATTTTGATGGGTTGGGTAGGAATGAAATCATTAAGAACAACATTTTTTCCTGAGACGGAGTCCAAGTTTATAAGAGTTTCAGCTTTATACCCGGGAGCTTCGCCCTCTGAAATAGAAGAAGGAATTGTTTTAAAGATTGAAGACAGATTGGAGGGATTAAATGGAGTTGAGAGAGTTACATCTGTATCTCAGGAAAATTTTGGTAGTGCCACTGTTGAAGTTAATTCAAATTACGACACGGATGTTATCATTCAAGATGTTAAAAATGCTGTAGATGGTATAAATACCTTTCCTTCGGGCATGGAACCTGTTTCCGTCTCTAAATTTCAGAGACCTCAGCATGCAATATCAATTGCTATAAGTGGTGAGCTTTCCCTCAAAGAGCTTAAGGGAATTGCTCGTGAATGGGAAAGTATTTTAAAAGAAGACTCTTTAATATCACAGGTAGAACTGGAAGGTTTTCCTGATGAAGAAATTGAAATACAGGTAAGAGATGAGTTGCTTAAAAAGTATGGCCTAACAATAGAGGCTGTTGCCAATTCTGTTAAAAAAGATAACCTTCAGGTGACTGGTGGAGAAATAAAAACAGCAGAAGAAAATATTTTAATTCGTGCAAGAAATAAAAAATATATCGGAGGTGAGTTTGAGCAAATTGTTGTTAAAACAATGCCCAATGGAAATTTAATAAGGTTAAAGGATGTAGCTTTAATCAGAGATGGATGGGTCGATGAGCCTGCAGAGCGATTTGTAAATGGAAAAAAAGCAATTGTTGTAAAAGTTCTTTATACAATTCATGAGGATTTAAAATCTATAGTAGAAAAAGTAAAAAAACATCAGCTGGCTTTTAATGAGAAATACCCTTCGCTTGAAACACGAATCATCCGGGACAGCTCAAAAATTTTAGTAGAGCGAATTGATTTGTTGATAAACAATGGTTTGCTGGGATTTTTAATGGTTTTCATTCTACTGTCCATGTTTTTACATCCAAGGCTTGCAATTTGGGTTGCCATGGCGATTCCAATAGCTTTTGGTGGAATGTTTATTTTAGCTGGCGGAGCAGGAATTTCCATAAACGTTATTTCACTTTTCGGTATGATTATCGTAATTGGGATTTTAGTAGATGATGGAATTGTGATTGCGGAAAATATTTATCAGCATTGGGAAAGAGGTAAGGACCCTGCTCAAGCCGCCATTGATGGTACATTAGAGGTTCTTCCTGCCGTTTTTTCTGCGATATTAACAACAGTTATTGCTTTTTCTTTGTTTTTTGTCATCGATGGTATAATGGGTGACTTTTTTGTGGAAATGGGATTTGTTGTGGTTGCAACATTGGTTATTTCCTTAGTTGAGGGCGCATTGATTTTGCCTGCCCACGTAGCTCATTCCAAGGCACTATCCAAACAGGGGCAAAAGGGATTTTGGCTGAAAGTGATAAGCTGGTTTACAAAGGCCTTAAATTTTATGAAAAATAGGTTTTACAAACCATTTTTTGAATTTTCTTTCAAACAAATTCCCTTCATTCTTATAATCACTTTAGGAGCATTATTGATTGGGATTTTTATGATTTCTTATGGTTATGTTAAGGTGTCGATGTTTCCTCCGATTTTCGCCGATAGTTTTACAATAAATTTGGAAATGGCTTCGGGGACTAATCGTGAAATCACAGAAGGTTATATTGATCAGGTTCAAGATGTTGTTTGGGAGTATAATGATTCGTTAACCAATGAAGGAGAGAGCGTAGTAGAAGCTGTTACCAAAGGTTTGGGCGAGGGTAGTAATAAGGCGAGTTTAATAATAATGTTAACTCCCAGTGAAGAAAGAACAATAAATTCTTCTCAAATAACTACTGCAATATTAAAAAAAGTTGGTTCGATTCCCAATGCAGAGAAACTGACAGCAAAGGCCGGAATGCCTTTTGGCCGTCCCATTTCAGTCGCAATATATTCCTCTGATAATAGTGTTCTGGATGAGTTTAAGGAAAAGGTTTTGATGAGAATGCGAGAAATGGGCACACTCAAAAACATCGAGTCTTCTGATCAAAAAGGTATGTTGGAATTGAATATTCAATTAAAAGATAAAGCCTTTTCACTCGGTTTAACTTATGCAGAGATTATAAATGAAATTAGAAGCGGTTTTTATGGGTATGAAGTACAACGATTACAACGAGGATTGGATGAGGTAAAGGTATGGGTCCGTTTCTCAAAAGAATCCCGTCGTTCAATTGGTGATTTTGAAAATAAGACGATAAAGTTGAGAGGAAATGAATATTTAATCAAGGATTTAGTTCATATTTCTCAAGGAAGAGGGGTGGTGAAATATGAACATCTCGATGGGAAAAGAATGGTGAAAATTGAGGCAGACTTAATGGATCCAGAAAATTCCAGTCAAACAGAACTTTTAGCGTATGTAAATAATGAAATCGTTGGTTCTCTACTTAAAGAATATCCTCAAGTAAAGAAGTCTATTGAAGGTCAGGCAAGAGAGTTCGCTAAAGTAGGAGTTTCGGTTCAAAAAAGAGGTTGGATTATTTTACTTTTTATGTTTGTTACCGTGGTTTTAACTTTCCGATCGTTTACTCAGGCTATTGCTGTTTTTATTACATCAATATTTGGTTTTTCTGGTGTTGTATTCGGGCATTTTATCCATGATTATCAACTATCAATGTTTTCTTTTTTCGGTATGATTGCATTGATTGGTATTATGGTAAATGATGCGCTTGTTTTAATTAGTGCATTGAACATTAATTTAAAAAGCGGAATGAAGTATAAAGAAGCATTGAAAAAAGCTGCTGTATCAAGGTTTCGTCCAATTGTATTAACTTCTGTTACTACAATTGCAGGATTAGCCCCTTTGATTTTTGAAAAGAGTATGCAAGCTCAATTTTTAATTCCTATGGCTATAGCTATTGCATATGGTTTACTTACTGCAACTTTTTTAACTCTGATCTTTTTACCAATAACACTTTATTCCTTGAATTATATTAAGGTGGTCATTCATTGGCTTCAAACTGGTAAAGTTTTGAAAAATAAATCTGAGCAATTAGAAGCATCTGTAAAAGAATTGAAATATGAACGTCTAATTGATGAGGAAAAGAATTGAAATGAGAAAAACAATTAAATTATTATTCTTCCTGATGGCATCAGGCTCTTTGCAAAGTCAAGTTTTTAACTTGGATGATGCAATACGTATTGCTCTTTCTAATAATCATGGGATTTTAATTGCAAAACAAGAGGAAGCTGCGTTTAAAACAGATGTTCATCCCGGTGCTGCAGGGTTACTTCCAACAGTTGATGCGAATGGAGGAGGAAGCTACAGCTACTCTCAAAATAATCAAGAGTTTAACGGAGGTATTTTTCCGGCAATTGAAGGTATGGAAGCCTCTCAGAATAGTCAGGCTGCCAAGGTTTCAGCATCTTATTTGATTTATAATGGAGGTTCAAGAATACGGATGTACTCGAAGTTAAAAACTTCGAGTAGCCTATCAGAAACTCAAACAAAAATAACTATTGAAAGTACTTTAATTCAGGTTGTTAATGCTTATTTTGAGGTAGCTCGTCTCAGTAATCAATTATCCTTGATCGAATCTTCTGTGAACTTGTCGAGGGATCGTATGGAAAGAGTTCTAATCAATTATGAGTATGGAAACTCAAGTAAAATAGATGTGTTAAATGCCCAAGTTGATTTTAATTCGGACAGTTCCAGATATGTAAGTACTGAGCTAAATTTAAAAAGGTCAAAAAATGAGCTTAATTATTTATTGGGTCGAGAAATATCTATTGATTTTAAGGTAAATGATATTGTTGAAATTCCTGAAGTAAAAAAAGCATCAGAATACATCAAAAAAGCATCAGAAAATAACAACGTAATATTGCTTTCAAATATTCAATTGAATATGGCTGAGTTGGATAAAAAAATTTCCTCTTCTAATTTTATGCCTATTTTATCCACTAATTTAGATTACGGTTATTCAGGTTCTGCGAGTGATGTAGGTGTGTTTAAAAGTGCATCATCTATTGGGTATACAGGGTCTGTGAGCTTAAAATGGAATTTGTTTGACGGGTTAAAAAAGCAACGAGCTCTTGAAAAAGCAAAAATTAATATTGAGGCAAACACTAGTAAGCTTGAGCAAACACGATTAAACATAGAGAAAGAAGTTCAAAATTATTACGATGCATTAACTCAAAATATTAAATTGTTAAATCTTGAAAAGAATAATAAAGCAGTCGCAGAGCAAAATCTTGAGCGCTCAAAAGATTTATTTAATAATGGTTCCATAACAAGTTTGCAATTTCGTCAAGCTCAGTTAAATTTACTTCAAGTAGAGAATCGAATCAATGATCTGAACTATGGAGTTGCAATGTATCATTATCAGTTGTTAAGAATGACGAATGAGTTGGTTAAATAGTTCATTTTTATTCACAATTTGTTTTAGATGATGTAAATTTGCTTAAAATTTTCATTTATGAACATCGATTTTTCAAAAGCAGATGGGTTAGTACCCGCTATCATTCAGGATGCCTCAACAAAGAAGGTTTTGATGTTAGGTTACATGAATGAAGAAGCATATGAAGCTACCAACAAAACAGGAAAGGTTACTTTTTACTCGAGAAGTAAAAAAAGGCTTTGGACAAAAGGAGAAGAAAGCGGTAATTTTTTAAATCTTGTATCGATTAAAAATGATTGTGATCAGGATGCTTTATTAATATTAGTGAATCCTGTTGGTCCTGTTTGTCACACAGGAACAGGAAATTGTTGGGGTGAAGAAAATATATCAAAAGATAACCCAATAGATTTTGTAAGTAAGTTAGAATCGATTATTGAGTCAAGGAAAAGCGCTGATGCGGAAAATTCTTACGTTAAATCATTATTTGATTCAGGAATTAATAAGGTTGCACAAAAGGTTGGGGAAGAAGCGGTTGAAGTGGTTATAGAGGCTAAGGACGATAATGAGGAGTTGTTTCTAAACGAATCTGCTGATTTATTTTTTCATTATTTGGTTTTGTTACAGGCAAAGGGTTTTAAACTTGAGGATGTAATAAAAGTTTTAAAACAAAGAGATAAATAATTTTAAACAAAAAGGGGAGGAATTATAAAAAAGAGCGAGATTTTATCTCGCTCTTTTTTAATGTTTAACAAATATTTTAATTCGATATTAAAGTAAATCGTTGGCTAAATTTGCAAGGTCAGATCGTTCTCCTTTTTCGAGTGCTACATGTGTGTAGAGAGGATGCTCTTTTGCTCTCTCTATCAAATAGGATAAACCGTTTGAGTATGTGTCAAGATATGGTGAATCAATTTGAAAAACATCTCCAGTAAATACAACTTTTGTGTTTTCACCAGCTCTTGATATTATGGTTTTTACTTCATGTGGAGTAAGGTTTTGTGCTTCATCAACAATAAAGAAAACATTTGAGAGGCTTCGACCTCTGATGTATGCAAGGGGACAAACTACAATTTTCTCCATTCTTTGCATTTCTTCAATCTCCAAATATTCTCTATTATCAAATGAGAATTGGTTTTTAATAAAGCTCAAATTGTCCCATAAAGGCTCCATGTAAGGGTTCAATTTAGCACCTGCATCTCCTGGTAAATACCCAATGTCTTTATTACTTAATGGAACAACGGGACGAGCGAGAAAAATATGATGATAGTCGTGATGCTGAGAAAGGGCAGTAGCCAGCGACAAAAGTGTTTTCCCCGTTCCTGCTACCCCTTGAATTGTAACCAGTTTAATGTCAGGATTGGTTAATGCGTCCATAGCAAAAGCCTGTTCAGCGTTTTTTGGTTTTATCCCAAAACAATTAATTTTTTCGACTCTGGAAAAAAGGTCTTTTTCTTTGTTATAAAAAGTCAGAGCTGATTTTTTCCCGTTTTTCAGCACAAAGAATTGATTAGACGTTATTTTCTTTTTAATTATACCTTCGTTCAGTGCTTCATTGTGTGAGTACAATTTATCAATGATTTCGGTGTTGATATCATCAATTACAGATCTTCCTGTAGGGACAGTATCCGCTTGAATTTCTGAATCTTTTAATTTCCCGGTTTCATAATCCTCAGATGTTATGTTTAGAGATTTTGCTTTAATCCTTAGATTAATATCTTTTGAAACCATGGTTACTTGTCGATCTGGATATTCAGATTTTATATACAGTGCGGCATTTAATATTCTGTGGTCTCCTTTGTCGTCACCAAAAATTTCTATCGCATCAACTTTAGATTGGAGTTCATTCATTACAATGGTGAATTTCCCTTTGTTTTTTCCTCCGATAGGAATCCAGTCTTGAAGCGATTGTTTTCCTGATGCAGAGTCAAGAAAACGAGAAAATTCTCTTGCTGCAAAGTTTTTAGTATCGTTTCCTTTTTTAAAATTGTCCAACTCTTCCAGAACAGTTATAGGAATTGCTATATCGTGTTCTGCAAAGTTTTTTATTGCATTATAATCGTATATGATTACTGATGTGTCGAGTACAAATAGTTTTTTTGACATTCAAGTTTTATTTTCTTCAATTTAACTTTAAATTTCCGAATAAAGTTTGGATTTTATTACTTTTAAAATGAACAGTTTTTTGTTACAAAAAAGAAATTCTGAATTCTAAGACAACTTTGGTATTATAATTGTTTGTAATTCTGAATGTTATGAAAAATATAATTTTATGAGAGGTATTTTAAATTTATTGTTTTTTGTTGCTGTTTTTACTCTGAATTCTTGTATGAGTACTGCAACTCTAGATCTTATAAAACCTGCTGATGTTAATATCTCCTCTGAAATAAAACATTTTGCGGTTATTCAACGAAACGAAGCTAAAAAAGGAGATAAACTGGCTAAGCGTGTTGAAGGTCTTTTTTCGGGTGAAGGAATAGGAACGGATAAAAGATCTGCAGGTTATGCACTCAATGGTTTAATATTACAATTAAGTCGTTCTCCTCGATTTACAATTAAATCGGCACATACAACCTTAGAATTATATGGTACAGGAACTCGAAAAATGGCAGAACCTTTAGATTGGTATGTTGTTCGAGAAATATGCGAGAGCAACAATGCAGACGCATTAATTGTTATTGAAGCTTTTGATTCTGATGTGAGAAGAAACGTCTCTGAGAGAGATGTTACCAGAAAGGTCTCAGGCGGCGAAGTAACAGAAAGAGTATATGAATCGCGACTCAGAGTTGATGTTGAGGTGGGTTGGCGAATTTATTACCCGGATAAGCAGATTATTGTCGATAATTACAGCCATCAAAAGTCTAACACCAGGAGAGCCTCGGGAGATTCAGAAGTACAATCCAGAAGGAATTTGCCTGGATTGGAGTCGATTGTTAAACTAACAGCAAGTCAACTTGGTGAAGAATATGGAAGAAGAATTTCACCTTCTAGAGTAACTGTTAAGAGGCTTTATTATGGTTCAGGAAGCTCTGCTTTAAAACAAGGCAAACAAAAAATTATTCAAAAAAATTACGACGAGGCTATTGGCTTATGGCAAAATGAATATGAATTTACTTTAAAGCAAAAATTAAAAGGAAAATGTGCTTATAATTTAGCGTTGGCTTATGAATTAAAGGGCGATTATAAAAATGCACTATATTGGATTGAACAGGCAATTCAAAATCAAAATAAAAAAGCTAGACGATACTTAAATATTTTACAGGAGCGAGTTGAAGAGGAAAGAAGGTTAAAGGATCAAATGGGAGATGAAGACTTTGATTTTTAGTTCAATTAAATAGTGTTTCAAAGAATTGTTTTTTTTTGATTTAGATTACTTATGAACAATTTGATAAATTAAATGTGGAATTTTAAGCTTATGGCTTGGTCTTTCGCTAATAAACCTTATTTTTGGTTTACAGACACTTTATTAATATTATACTATAAATTATGGCAGTAGAATTAACAGATGCAAATTTCGAAGAATTAGCAGTAAAAAGTGATAAGCCAGTTGTTGTTGACTTTTGGGCTGAGTGGTGTGGACCTTGTAGAATGGTTGCCCCTGTAGTTGAAGAATTGTCAAAAGATTATGAAGGAAAGGCTATTGTTGGAAAAGTTGACGTTGATGCAAATAATGAAATTTCAGCAAAATATGGAATAAGAAATATACCTACAATTTTGTTCTTGAAAAATGGAGAAGTTGTTGACAAGCAAGTCGGAGCAGCTCCAAAGGCTGCTTTAGCTGAAAAATTGGAGAAACTGCTTTGAGAATTATTTTTAATAAAAAAGCCCTTTCAATTGAAAGGGCTTTTTTATGTTAAAATAAAAAGTAAACATTTAAAGTTATTATTTCTAATAATGCCAATTGAAAAGCAAAATATAACTCATTTTTCCAAGTTTGGTTTAATTGCTAAACAAGTAGTGGAGGGATTTTTAACAGGCTTACATAAGAGTCCTTTTCATGGTTTTTCCGTTGAGTTTGCCGAACACAAAATATACAATACAGGAGATTCAACGAGAAATATTGATTGGAAGCTTTTTGCCCGAACAGAGAAGCTTTTTCTGAAAGAGTTCGAAGAAGAAACTAATGTGAGGTCAACAATAGTTGTTGATGTTTCTACTTCAATGGCTTTTCCTAAAGGATCAAATTCAGACTTGGTTAACTTAAATAAATTAGGTTTTTCCTTATATGCCTCAGCCGCTTTGTTGTTTTTATTGAATCGTCAGAGAGATGCATCTGGAGTTGTTTTATTTGACGAAATGGTTCGGTTTTCTTCAGAAATTAAAGGAAGTAAAAGACATTTAGCTTTTTTAATAAAGCAATTGGAAGATGCTTTAGATGGTAGAATAAAAGGTGAGGGGGTTTCAAATTTATCACAATGTTTACATAGTATAGCCGATCAGAGCCCAAGGAGAGGCTTGGTGATACTTTTTACAGATTTTTCTTTTCATTCTGAAAAGGAGAATTTAGATTCTGTAATGCAAAGTTTACAACACCTTAAACACAATAAAAACGAGGTTATTGTTTTTAACGTTTTTGATAAAAAGTTCGAAGAAGAATTTGATTTTGGAAATCGTCCACATAAATTCATCGACCTAGAAACAGGTGATGAAATTAAATTGACACCTTCTGAATTCAAAGAAAAATTCCAAAATATGAAATTGAAGCAGTTAAATTTTATAAAAACAAAGCTTTTAAATTTTGGTATTGATTATATGGAGGCAGATATTCGAAAAGGCTTTAATAAAATACTTGAGACCTATTTGATAAAGAGAATGAAAATTTAAGCCCGTATTTTTATTATTTATTTGGTATTAATATCTCTATCCTTACTATGAAGTTAAGATTGTCCTCTTTATAATAGGTGAGTTTAACCTCTTGTCCGTTGTTACAAATAACACCTCCGTTAGCGCATGCGTGATGATATCCGGATATACGATGGTAGTCAGAGTATGCAAATTTAGCTTCATTTATAGTAAATGATTCAAATGAACCATGGTTGGTTAAATCGATTGGTTTGTAATTCGAAATTTCACCTTCAACAACTTTAACTTTTCCCTCTTCTATTTTCGAAACAATTTTTTTATATCCAACATACTGAGAAACGCTTACTAATAATGATAAACAAATCGCTAAAATTGTAGTAACAACGGTTGCCACTTTATATTTTTTCAATCCCTTATAATAAATGTAAGTCAGCAAAAGACCACCAGCCATAGGAATTAGCATGCTGTTGGCAAGCGAAAATGAGTTCGGATCTAAAATGTAATCGTATATTAATCTGTATTTATTCAAAATCAATTTTTACTTGCGTAGGTGAGTCTTCATTTTTTCCTTTGGTTTCTCCTTCTTCAATATTTAATTTTTCTTCATCTGGAGTGGGTAAAGAATCCAGGATGTTAATCATTTTTACTTTATCAGTTGTCAATCGTTTTCCGATGGCCTTTAAGCCTTTTACAGCGATAAATTCATCAACATTTATTTTTTGAGGTTCTTTTTCTTTGCCTTTTACTTTTCTATAAATAATTTCAATCAACGGTCTCCAATCTGTAGATACAATTTCTAAATAAGAATTTTCATGCTCAGTGATGAATGATACGTTTCTTTTCGTTATTTCGACTTGAAACCTTTTGATATTAAACTGTTCTTTTTCCCCATCCCAGTATATTGCACTAATTGGTTTTTTTTCATCAAGCTTTTCAATATGAATCATATCCTCGTTGAAGTGGGTTGAAAGGTCAAAACCAAGAAGTTTATAGGTTCCGTCAGAATTTATTGTGAGAATTTGGTCATCTCCTTTAAATTCCCCAAGAAACTGACCTCGCTCGTCGGTGTTTAGTCTTCTTACAGTATCGTCATACCAAATCTTTCGAGCAGCGAGAGTGCTTACACCAACTTCTTTTAAAACTACCTTTTTTACAAGATACTTTGAAAGTATATTTCCTTGCGTGCTTCTGCCTTTGATAGCCAATTGACTGAAATCGTAATCAAAATTAAATTTCTTTATTCCTGGTATTGGCTTTAATACAACATTAATCACCTCAGCTTCTCCATTGGGATTTGCTGTAAAATATAAAATTTTTGAACCTGGATTTCCCTTTGTAATATTATATTCTTTGTCACGAGTAATTGAGTTTACGCAAAACCTCTTGACCATTACTTTTCCTTTCCTGCCATCTTGATAGATTGCATTATAGACAGTGCGCGTGTCTCCCTTTTTCCAAACATCTACGTGGATGATGTTTTTACCAAAAAAAGCCTTGTTTTGAATTTTCGAAACCATCATTGTTCCATCTTTGGTAAAAACAATAATGTTATCTATATCGGAACAATCGGCAACAAACTCGTCTTTTTTCATTCCATATCCCGCAAACCCTTCTTCGCGATTAACGTAAAGTTTTTGATTTGCAACCACAACTTTTGTTGCTACTATGTTTTCAAATGTACGTATCTCTGTTTTCCGTTGTTTATCTGATCCATATTTTTTCTTTAGACTTTTAAAATAATTTACAGCATAATCAATAATGTTCTCTAAATCATATTTAATTTGAGACATTTCATCTTCAATTCTTTTAATGGCTTCATCTGCCTTAAAAGAGTCGAACTTTGATATACGTTTAATTTTAATCTCGGTTAATCGAACAATGTCCTCTTCCGTAATTTCTCTTTGGAAGATCTTTTTGTAAGGTGTTAAACCTTTATCAATTGCACTAATTACAGCTTCCCATGTTTCACACTCCTCAATGTCTCTGTATATTCTTTTTTCAATAAAGATCTTTTCAAGTGAGCTAAAGTGCCACTGTTCGTTCAATTCGCCTAACCGTATGTTCAGTTCACTAATTAAGAGCTCTTTTGTGCTTTCTGTATTTCTTTTTAGTATTTCAGAAACGCCGATAAAAAGAGGCTTTTCCTCCGATATTATTCCTGAGTTTGGAGAAATGCTTGTTTCACAGTCCGTAAATGCATAAAGCGCATCAATCATTTTATCGGGAGAAATGTTTGGAGCAAGATGAATGATTATCTCAACATTGGCGGATGTGTTGTCCTCTACCTTTTTTATTTTTATTTTTCCTTTTTCATTGGCTTTGAGAATACTGTCAATTAATGATCCTGTCGTACATCCAAAAGGAATTTCAGTAATGATGAGTGTTTTTTTGTCGGCTTTATTTATTTTCGCTCTACACCTGATTTTTCCACCTCGTAAACCATCATTATAGTTGCTGGTATCAATCATTCCCGCTGTTGGGAAATCTGGGTAAATCGCCATGTTCCTTCCTCTTAATCGTGCAATTGAAGCGTCGATTAGTTCATTAAAGTTGTGCGGTAAAATTTTACAAGATAAACCAACGGCGATACCTTCAACTCCTTGAGCCAGCAATAGGGGGAATTTAACAGGAAGCGTTTCTGGCTCTTTGTTTCTACCGTCATATGAGTCTCGCCATTTTGTTGTTTTTGGATTGTAAATTACTTCCAAAGCGAACTTGGTAAGTCTCGCCTCAATATATCGAGCTGCAGCAGCTCTGTCTCCAGTTAAAACATTCCCCCAGTTTCCTTGGGTGTCAATCAATAAATCTTTTTGGCCAATATGTACCATTGCATCGGTAATACTCATATCCCCATGGGGATGATACTTCATAGTATTACCTACAATATTGGCTACTTTATTATATCTGCCGTCCTCCATTTCCTTCATAGAGTGAAGGATTCTACGCTGAACTGGTTTTAATCCATCATTCAAATGAGGAACAGCTCTTTCAAGAATTACATAAGAAGCATAATCTAAGAACCACTCTTTGTAAAAACCGGAAATTAATGTTGTGTCTCCGAGTTCTGTATTACTATCCTCCTCATTTGAATTATGATTCATGTTTAAGTTGTCGTCTAAATTATCCTCGTTGGTAATATTGTCCTCACTCATAATTTAAAATGGTTAAGCAGCTTCTTCTTTATTTTCTTTTTCCTTACTAAGCATTTCGGTAAGATCTTCCTCTACCTTAAGATTATCAATTATAAAGTCCTGTCTCTCTTTAGTGTTTTTCCCCATGTAAAAGGTAAGCATATCATCGATTTTAGAGTCTTTTCCTATTACAATAGGGTCTAGTTTTATTGATTCCGGAGTTATGAATGCTTCAAATTCATCGGGACTTATTTCGCCCAACCCTTTAAATCGGGTGATTTCAGGTTTTTTACCAAGTTCATTAATGGCTTTTTGTCGTTCCAGGTCAGAATAACAATATCGCGTTTCTTTTTTGTTTCGCACACGAAATAAAGGGGTTTGCAGAATGTACAAATGTCCTCTTTGAATTACCTCGGGAAAAAATTGTAAGAAGAAAGTGATGAGTAAAAGACGAATATGCATTCCGTCAACGTCAGCATCTGTAGCAATTACAATTTTTTGATACCTTAAATCATCCACACTTTCTTCTATATTCAGTGCGGCCTGCAATAAATTAAATTCCTCGTTTTCATAAACAACCTTTTTGGTTAGCCCATAGCTGTTTAAAGGTTTTCCTCTTAAGCTAAAAACAGCTTGAGTATTTGCATTTCTTGATTTTGTTATTGATCCGGATGCAGAATCTCCCTCTGTAATAAAGAGCATAGTGTTTTTAGAGTCTTCTTTCCCGTCTTGCGCGTGGATTCTGCAATCTCTTAATTTTTTATTGTGAAGCGATGCTTTTTTTGATCTTTCCCGTGCTAACTTTCTAATTCCAGAGAGTTCTTTTCGCTCTTTCTCTGCCTGTTGGATTTTTCTCAGAATTTTATCGGCTGTTTCCTGATTTTTGTGCAAATAGTTATCAAGTTCTTGCTTCATGAAATCTCCAACAAAAGCCTTCATAGATTGTCCGCCAGCTTCAACCTCAGTTGAGCCCAGTTTTGTTTTTGTTTGTGATTCAAAAACGGGTTCCATAACTTTTACTGAAATTGCAGCAACAATACTCTGGCGAACATCTTGAGCGTCAAAGTTTTTCCCGAAATATTCACGGACAGTTCTTACTATAGATTCTCTAAATGCTCCCTGGTGAGTTCCTCCTTGAGTTGTATGTTGTCCATTGACAAAGGAATAGTATTCTTCTCCATATTTTTTAGCATGAGTCAAAGCAACTTCAATATCGTGTCCCTTGAGGTGAATTGTTGGGTAGAGAGCTTCTGCAGAAAGGTTGGACTCCAGTAAGTCTTTTAACCCATTTTCACTTTGAAATTTTTGACCATTAAAGTTAATTGTTAGTCCTGGGTTAAGATACACGTAGTTCCAAAGCATGGTTTCAACATGCTGGGTATGATATTTGTAGTTTTTGAATATTTTATCATCAGCGATAAAGCTTGTTTTAGTCCCTTTTCTGTTTGAAGATTTAATGATTTCCAAGTCCTCAGTGATTTCTCCATTTTTAAATATTACAGATTTTTGTTTTCCGTCTCGGCAGGAAGTGACCTCAAACCATGTTGATAAAGCATTAACGGCCTTTGTTCCAACACCATTAAGTCCTACGGATTTTTTAAAAGCTCTAGAATCATATTTTCCACCAGTGTTTATTTTTGAAACACAATCAATAACTTTTCCCAATGGAATTCCTCGCCCATAGTCGCGAACGGTAACTTTTTGTTCACGAATTTTGATATCAATGACTTTCCCGTTGCCCATCACAAACTCATCAATTGAGTTGTCAAGGACTTCTTTTAGGAGGATATAAATTCCATCGTCGGGTTGTGTGCCATCACCAAGTTTACCAATATACATTCCTGGTCGCAACCGGATGTGTTCTTTCCAATCAAGTGATCGGATATTATCCTCAGTATATTCAGCCATATAAAATCGGATTTAGAGTGACATATAAAAATAACCAAAAACCAATCAATATAGGGCTTAGAGTACTGTATTTATTAACATTTTTGGTGTTATTTGTTAAGATTTTGCAAAAAAATGAAAAATCTTCCCTAAGAATATTTGTTTTTGCAGATCTAATCAATGCTTTTTTAATCTAAACTTTCAAATAGTTATTTTTTAAAATCCTCATTTTGTGTTCAAAAATCTTATCAATAAACGTTTTTCCAAGAATACAGAAAAAGATTGATTTTTAGTAAAGAATTGTTTGATCCCGTTGTTACTAATTGATTACTATTAATTGAAGTTTCTGGCCTTAATAAATCTCTAAAAAATAACAATATTAATTGATGAAACAGCAATAAAATCGACCTTGCTTTTAGTAAAAGTATAGATTCAGAAAAACATCGAAACAAAAGCGTGAAAAAACAGTAAAAACCCTATTCAATACAACTTATTCGCTACTTTTATTTAGTAGCAATTAAAAAGAAAGTTTCGATTTATGAAAATTGATTTAGAGGCTGAAAAAAAAGAGATATTAAAGCGTTACAGAAAGCTTTTAAGACTAGCAAAAAAGTCTCGCGACGACTTGGATAAAAAACAGATAAGAAAAGCATTTAATGTAGCGCTTGAAGCACATAAAGAAATGCGAAGAAAATCTGGGGAGCCTTATATTTATCACCCAATTGCCGTTGCCCAAATTGTTGCTGAAGAGATGGGATTGGGAACCGTTTCCATCGTTTCTGCTCTTTTGCATGATACTGTTGAAGATACTGAAATTACTTTGGACGATATTGAAAATATGTTTGGTTCTAAAGTATGCGTGATTATCGATGGTTTAACTAAGATGAGTGGGGTAATTGATCATTCCGATCCGAACTACTCAATTCAAGCTGAGAACTTTCGTAAAATGATGCTTTCTTTATCGGAGGATATAAGAGTTATTTTAGTTAAGCTGGCTGATCGATTACACAATATGAGAACAATGGAGTTTATGCCTCGGAATAAGCAGTTAAAGATATCTTATGAAACTCTTTTTATATATGCACCGCTGGCTCATCGTTTAGGGTTGAACTCAATAAAAACAGAGCTTGAGAATCTTGCATTTAAGTACACCGAAACTGAACTTTTCAACGAAATAACAGATAAGCTTAAAGAAAACCAAAGAAGGTTAACTCGTTACATAAATAAGTTCAGCCTTCCGATTATAAATACATTGACAGAGAGGGGGTATGATTTTGAGGTTGACGGTAGACATAAGTCTCCGTATTCGATTTCTCAAAAAATGAAAAATAAAAATGTTCCTTTTGAAGAGGTGTACGATATTTTTGCTCTACGAATTATTTTAAAATCAACTCCTGAAACCGAAAAAGGGGATTGTTGGAATACGTATTCAATAGTAACCGATATGTATACCCCCAGGCCAGATCGTTTACGCGATTGGGTTTCAACTCCTAAAGCTAATGGTTATGAGGCTTTACATACGACTGTTATGGGTCCGGAGGGAAGGTGGGTTGAGGTTCAGATAAGAACTCAGAGAATGCATGATATAGCAGAAAGAGGATTAGCTGCTCATTGGAAGTACAAAGCAAAGGGTAGTGATTCTGATAACAACAAAGTTGATGAATGGATAAATAAAATCAGAAATTTACTTGATAGTCCACACAATCAGGCTATCGATTTTATCGACGATGTGAAGTTAAATCTGTTTTCCGATGAAATATTTGTTTTTACTCCAATTGGAGAATTAAAAACATTGCCCGCTGGTGCTACAGCGCTTGATTTTGCATACGAAATTCACAGTAGACTTGGTGATTCCTGCATTGGTGCGAAGGTTAATCATAAGCTTGTTCCGTTGAATTATAAAATAAAGAGTGGTGAACAATTGGAGGTGTTAACTTCCAAAAAGCAAAAACCTAAACTGGAATGGTTAAAAATAGTTACGACGGCTAAAGCGAAACAAAGAATTAAAAACGGGGTTAGACGAGAAAGGAAATTAATAGCAATTGAGGGTAAAGAAAAGTATGGAAGAATATTGGAGTCATTACCAACGGATAACCCTAAGCTTCTAAAAGAGTTGGTGAGACATTTTAACGTGCCTGATACGGTTGAGCTTTTCGTGAAGATTGCTGAAAAACAAATTGAAAAAGGGGCAATCAAAAATTATCTTGATCAGAGAGAAAAGCACAAAAAAGAGGCCGATGAGCGTATACGGAAAAAACCGATTGAAGGGATCACTGCAAAATCATTTGGAAAGCAAGATGTTCTTGTCTTGGGTGATGCAAAAGATAAATTCGAATATAAAATATCTCCATGTTGTAATCCAATACCTGGTGATGAGGTGTTTGGTTTCGTTACGGTAGGGGATGGTATTAAAATTCACAAAACAAACTGTCCTAATGCAATGCATTTACAGGCTAATTTTGCATATCGAACTATAAAGGCGGTATGGGAGGATAAGTCCAAGAATGAGTTTTTGACAGGAATTCGTTTTACTGGAACTGATGATTTCGGATTGGTAAGCAGAATAACAAATATAATTTCACAAGAGTCTGAATTGAAGATCAAATCAATTAAATTTGATGCTGATCACGGAGTTTTTGAAGGGAAAGTTATGCTGTATGTTCAAGATACCGAGCAATTAACTGAGTTGAGTAAAAAATTAAAAGTTGTAAAAGGGGTTCATAACATAAAAAGAATACATACAAATTAAGGTTTTGTTGAAACAAAATTTAATTTTTTTTAGTGAAAATATATTGCTTTAGTGGTTTAGGTGCAGACGAAAGAGTTTTTGATTTTTTGGAGATTGATTCTAACTATGAATTAGTTCCCGTAAAGTGGATAGATCCTCTTCTAAATGAATCTATTGAAGATTATTCATTACGAATTTCCAAAAATATAATGGATGAAAATCCATTTGGAATTTTAGGTGTAAGTTTTGGCGGTTTGGTTGCACAAGAGGTGTCTAAAGTTTTAAATTCGAAATTCACATTTGTCATTTCCTCGATAAGTAAACCTTCTGAAATACCGTTTCTACTGAGATTTATTCCAAATATTTTTTTTAAAATTCTTCCTAAGAAGTTTTTTTGTTTGCCCCACTTCATGGCTAACTTTTTTTTTAGTGCGAACAATAAAAAGTTATTGAGTCAAATTTTACGAGATGCAAACCCGAATTTCACTAAATGGGCGCTAATTGCATTTAAAAACTGGAAATCTCAAAATGTTTTATTAAATGTTTTTTTTATTTCTGGAAGTAAAGATCGGCTAATAAAACCCGTCAAGGGAGCTGTAAATATTCCTAATGGTGGGCATTTTATGATCGTTGATTCTGCTGGTGAAGTAAGTTCCAGAATAAATGATTTATTGAATCAAATAAATCAAGAAGTTGAAACGAATTTATGATTGGTATAAAATAGGTTAAGGGTCTAGAACATGCACCTTTTAGGCACAGATTCCAAACCCTTAAAAAAAATGTTTTGGTTATATCGGTGGGTTAAATGTTTAGTAAAAATCAACTCCTTTTATACAGTGTATGGGAATGATTGCTCCTCCTTTTAGAGAAACGAATTTTTCAGTCGTTGCCCAAACAGTTGTTTCAACTTTGAATACTCCGTCCAAACTTTTAAATAAGATTTTTGATTTTGTTTTGTAGGAATTTCCAAGTTGTTCAGCTCTTTTAAGCCTTCTTTTTCTCTGAATTTTCAGTTGTTCATCCATAAGCACATCGGTGGAACCGAAGGCAAGTTGATGAATATTTTCTTTCTCGATTACGTTGGATTTGGGTGTGGTGATCATGCTAGTTGGGGTTTTAAAATTGTTCGCGGTGTCTATTAATTACGCTCTCAAAATGGTCTTGTTTCGAAAACCGACTGAATATTAGATGAAATGTAAATAAAAGCGACGGAGGAGAGGTTTATTAGGACGAGGGGTTTATAAAAAAAACTCACAGATTTGGGACTTGATGAAACCCTCATTAATATATTAATAGAGACGCCAAAGGATTCTGTAATCCCGCTGGTATTGATTTTGCGGGCCCGCCATAGGCCTTTTTGAGCTTTTCCCTAAATGGAGTTGTCCTAAAGTTTCTCAAGCTTTAATCTGTGAGGCATTGTATTTTTAAGAACGAATTGTATCAAATGATTATTAATAAAAGTACAATCAAAAACGTTTAATAGCAAGAAAGTTTTTAATAATTTTGATTACTGTGATATTCAATAAGTTTACCGACTGGAGCTTTAATAATTATCCCTACTCGGGCACCAAATTCGGCAGAGACTTCTTTTACCTGATTTTTAAAATGATGAGCAATAGAGCCTACAAAATGAATAGGGATTTTTTTGTAGTTTTCATAGGTCATTATGTGCCTGCTGAAAAATTCTCTAAATGAATTTTTCACCAATTCATTGATGCATTTTTCTTCAATGTTTTGATTAAGAAAAGGAGTGAAAGCGGCACAAAAAGCGTTGGGTTTGTCTGTGCTGTAAACATTACCAAGCAGTGAGTTTTTGTCTACATTAAATTGTGACTCGAATTTTTTATCGAGTTCTGGGTTTAGTTCTCCATAGTAATAAGCCTTAATTAGTTCTCTGCCAAGATCTCCTCCTGAGCCCTCATCACCAAGTATGAAGCCTAAAGATGGATTATTCGCAATAATATGCATGCCATCATATAGGCATGTATTAGAACCTGTTCCGAGTATGCAGGCAATTCCGGGAGAATTTCCACATAGGGCTCTCGCAGAGGCTAATAAATCATGGTTTACTTCAATCGAAGCATAAGGGAAGTAAATTTTGAGGGCGTGCTCTACTGTTTTTATTTTTTCCTTGGTACTGCAGCCTGCTCCATAAAAGTGAACTTGTTCCACAGAGCTAAAATCTTCATTAATGAAATCAGGGCGAAGTAAATCAACAATCTCTCCAGTTGTATGAAAATAAGGGTTGAACCCTTTTGTGTCTATGTTTTTAATTACGGTTGAACCTTCTGTAAAACTCCAGTCTGTTTTTGTGGCACCCATGTCTGCAATAACAATCATAAACTTTTTTTTTGAAATTCATCTTAAAGTAAGACACATACGGTTAAAACCCTAAATAGTTAGAAAAAGACTTTACTTTTTAATGAATTCGAAGATTTGACCATTTTGAGAGAGTATTATTTTCAATCCATGACTACCATGTTCAAATTTATAGATGTGATTGAAATTTATTGCCTTCGTAGAACCAATAAATTCAAAACAAAAATCTTGGTCTCCATTTGCTTGAATTCTGGCAACCTCAATTCCATTTTCAGAATAACTTTTTAATTCATACCAGGCTCCAGCTCCAGTTCCGCCAAGCCACTGTGCTTTTGGACCAGCATTTATTTTTTCTTGAGGCTCATCTATTTTATTCAAAGATGCCTTTGAAGGGTCGGGGGTAGTTTCACCATTTTTATACAACATAATTTCTTTCATAAAATTAAATTGCTTTTTCACTCCTTTAATGAGTAGCTCTTCTATTCTACCTGAGTCACTTAGTTTAAATAAGGTTTTTCCTGAGCTGTAAAAAATATTGCCAAGTGGTGCAGGAGTAAAGTACCAAGGGTAAATAAATTTAAAACCATTGCCTTTTATCGATTTAGCTATGGTTTGTGCAACAAATCTTGAGCAGTTTGTTCCTCCAACAACAAATGGCCCGTAGGGAGTGTAGGGTGCTGCTTGAATAGACTTAACATATTCAATCGCTTTGTCGCGATTGATTTTATCTTGAATACCAGCGTAAAGTGTTCCCTCACCGTGTGTTTGTGGGTGGGCACCTATTGCTTTAATAATTTCAAAAAGATTGGTGATTTTACCATCTTCAATATGTGCTTTTACATTGAATAGGATTTCAGGGTCTGTTTCTTTACTTCTGGCTCTACCATTTTTGTCAGGAGAGATATACCTGCCAAAATCATAATAATCTATATCTCCATTTGTATGATTAATTAAAAGAAAGGCTGCGTGACCTGCCTTATAGTATCCATTTCGATATAACTTGAAAAGTTCAAGGATTTTATCATAAGGACCACCGGCTGTTCTTACAGGAGCCTCTGGCCAGGCAAGAGGAATGATAAAATCTTTGTAAATCATTTATTTCGGTGTGTTCGTGTATATCGATGACAAATTTAATGTTGTTGAATGACCTTTCCAATTTGTTTGATAGAAATTGATTAACAAAAAAATTTAGTTAAGGTTCATAAACAATAAAAGGAGAAAAATAAATGAATTAAATTGAAAAAAGTATATCGAGGAGCCTTATGCAAATTGATTAGTTTTACTTTGTTTTTTTGCAAAATAATATTCAGGAAATTCTATTTAAACTGCTTTTTAATGTTTCTAAACTTAAAGGTTTGGTAAGGTAGTGATCGAACCCAAGTTCAATTGGGGACTTGTCGAGATTTTTTTCAATTTGTGCACTTAGTCCATAAATTGGCGCTAAACTATCGGGATATTTTTTTCTTAATTTTTTTGTGGCATCTATTCCATTCATAATGGGCATTTGTATGTCCATAATAATCAAATCAAACTTTTTCGGATTTTCATCATATTTTTCAATGGCTACTTCTCCGTTCCTGGCGGTTACAACGCTACAGCCTAGTTTTTTTAACATAAGGCCAGCAACTTTTAAGTTAATTTCTCTATCATCAACTAATAGAACATTTAATTCAAATTGTTCTTGATTTGAATTATCGGCTGCATTCTTTTCAGTTTTTATATTTTCAACAACAGGAGTTTCAATTTTTATCCAAAATGTACTGCCTTTATTCTCCTGACTCGTGAGCCCGATTTCACCACCCATTAAGTTTACCAATTGCCTTGCTATACTTAACCCAAGTCCTGTTCCGGGTTGGGTTATTACATAGTTTGATGAGTTGAGAATCTGGTTGTATTTTGTGAAGATAAGTTCTTGTTTTTCAAATGGGATTCCAATACCTGTGTCGTGGATTTTAAATTCAATTGTTGACTTATTTTGTTTAACATCAATTAGATTAACTTCAAGAACTACAGAGCCTTTTTCTGTAAACTTAATTGCATTTGAAAGAAGATTGGATATAACCTGGCTTAATCGATGTTCGTCGGCCTCAATGTATTCTGGCAAGTTTTTATCCAGAACTAACTTAAGCTCAAGGTCTTTTATGTTTGCTCTTTCGCTGAATAGTGTTACCATCCTTTTAGCAAATTCAATTAATGAAGTTTTTTGAGGAAACAATTCCAGTTTATCGGACTCTATTTTACTTAAATCCAATACATCATTAATAACATTCAGCAAGTCGTCTGAACTACTTTTAATTGTAGATAAATAATGCTTTTGCTGTTCATTGATTTTCGAACTTGAAAGTAAATCCACCAGGCCAATGATTCCATTTAAAGGAGTTCTTATTTCGTGAGACATACTTGCGAAAAAATCGCTTTTTAGTTTTGCCATTTCTTCCATTCTAACTTTTTCCTCCGTTAAATTTCGAATTACATTGTTTTGTTCGAGTGTATTTAAAAGGGTTTTGTAAAGTATGTTGGATGCTGAATATATTATATAGCAGAAAAGTAGAGTGATTCCGCTAAGTATGAAGTGCTTTAGGTCTCCGAACAGAATGTTTGCTATAATTGCAGGAATTAAGATAGGGAATATGAAAACACTCGATAAGTGTTTTAGTGAGCCATATACGGTAACTGATGCGGCTGTTGCCCCTGCCATAATTATATAAACAATAGTAAGCGCTACAGGGTCTATTATGAAACCTACGCTGGCAGCAATTAATCCGTATGAAATTGCCGATAGCGCTGTGTTTATAAAGCAATATTGAATCCATCTTTTTATATTTTTACGATTAGGCGGCTCATTTTTGCTTTTGAAGAATAAGAAAACTCGAAAGAAAATACTGGTTAATAACACTGTAATCCATAGGATTAAGTACGATGTGTTTAGAACTTCATAAACCTGAAGTCCAAGTATAGCACCTAAAACAACGGAGGTTAAAATGGTTAGTTTAATACTTTCATTTACTGTTTTAATCTGCTTTAACAATATGGAGGTTTCCAGTTTAGGCACAATCATTTTTACTTAAATTTTTTAAAAAGGTTAATTCTATTTAAGCTAATTAGGTAAAGAATTAGGGTAAAATTAAACGCTAAAATATACTAGTTTTGCGAGAAAAAAAGTTTTAATGTTTAAAGTATTGACAATTTTTGGTTTTTTGATTTTAATGGGGTGTGGTAATTCTACAGGAGAAGTCTCGGTGGGAGATAAACTTGGTGTGGTTGAAAGTAAAACAAATATAGGAGATCCCTCTGCTGAAATGTATGAAGATTCTTGGCTTCCTATGGATGTCAGAAAAGACATGCTCGAGGATTTATTATCCAAAGTAAAAAGTAGGGAGCTTAAAGTTTTTGATTTTTTACCTGGAGAACTCATTCCTATGCAAGATTCGGTCCTTGATGATATTTTTTATCACATTGATACCGAGTATGTGGAAGATGAATTTGGATATTTAGAGCCTATTGAGATTGAAGAAACATTGGATGCCTCCGGTATTGTTTATTTAAAATTTAAAGAGGAACTTTATTACGATAAATCAACAGGTGGTTTTGATAAGAGGGTAAAATATGTTTGTCCAATGGAACAGGTTTACGATGAGGATGGAACAATAAGAGGTTATCGAGGTTTGTTTTGGATAAAGCTGAATTGAATGATAGAAGAAGGGATTTTAAATAATGGTATTCAAGTCATACATCAGCAAAATACGTATTCAAAGGTAGGTCATATAGGTGTTTTTATTAATGTTGGTTCCAGAGATGAGGAAAAGGGCGAAGAAGGTCTTGCTCATTATCTTGAGCATGTTATTTTTAAAGGAACAAAAAAAAGAAAGGCTTTTCATGTTTTATCCAGACTTGATTCAGTTGGAGGTGAATTGAATGCTTATACAACGAAAGAAGAAACTTGTGTCTATGCTTCTTTCCCAATTGAGTATTTAAGTCGAGCGTTAGAGCTACTATCCGATATTATATTCAATTCTAATTTCCCCAATCAGGAGTTACAAAAAGAAAAGGAAGTTGTTGTTGAGGAAATTAACAGCTATAAAGATTCTCCTACGGATTTAATATTTGATGAATTTGATAAGCAGTTATTTAAGGGTCATTCTTTAGGGAACGATATTCTAGGGACTGAACTTCAGGTGAAATCCATTAAGCGTTCTGACGTTTTAAATTTTGTGAAAAAGTACTACATTCCCGAAAGAATGGTAATAAGTTCAATAGGTAGTTATCCTTTAAAAAAACTCATCAATTATTTAGAAAAATATTTTGAAATAAAATCCACTAAAATTGAATCACAAAAAAGGAGTCTTCCAAAATTGGTGTTTCCCAAAGATAAAATTGTTAAAAGGGATGTTCACCAAACTCACACTATGATTGGAGGGAGGGGATACTCCGCCGATCATCCATCAAAAAATAGTTTATTGCTGCTCAACAACCTTTTGGGTGGGCCTGCAATGAATAGTAGGTTAAATTTGAGTATAAGGGAAAAGTATGGGTTTACTTACATGCTTGAAAGTAATTGTACCATATATTCTGATTGTGGATCTTTTAGTGTTTATTTTGCCAGTGATCCAAAAAACACATTTAGAGTTGAAAAATTAATTCAAAAAGAATTTTTAAAACTTTGTAATCAATCTTTAGGTACAATACAGTTAAGTCAGGCAAAAAAACAGGTAAAAGGACAATTGGTAATTAGTATGGAAAATAACCTGGGAGTTATGCTTGCAAATGGTAAGAGTAAATTGCTTTTTGACAAGGTAGATAATTTGGATAAAGTATTAAGTGAATTTGAAAAAATCACTTCCACGGAATTATTGGAAGTTGCAAATGAAATAATGCACCCGAAAAAATTATTTAAACTTACTTTTCAATCGAAATAAAATGGATTTTTTACCGAAAGAAATTAATGATTATTGTACTCTTTACACTCAGAAAGAAGACGATGTTTTATATCGGTTGCATCGAGAAACACATCAAAAAATTCTTCGTCCCAGAATGCTTTCTGGTCACCTTCAAGGACAATTGCTGACTTTTTTTTCTAAAATGATTCAACCCGAGTATATTCTTGAGATAGGAACATATACAGGCTATAGTGCAATATGTTTAGCCAGAGGTTTAAAAAAAGGAGGAAAGCTATATACTATAGATGTTAATGAAGAATTAGAGGATTTTGCTCTTTCATTTATTGAAAAAGCAGGTTTGAAAGAATGTGTTGAAATGCATGTTGGAGATGCAACAAAAGTAGTTCCTTCTTTAAAAAGAAAATGGGATTTAGTGTTTATAGATGCTGACAAAGAAAACTATATAAATTATTATAATTTAGTTTTTGATTCTGTGAAAAAAGGAGGGTTTTTGATTTTTGATAATGTACTTTGGAGTGGTAAAGTAACCCAAAAAGTTGATCTAAAAGATAGAGAAACGGTAACTCTTGTTGATTTGGCTAAATTATTACAAGAGGACGAACGTGTTGAAAATGTTTTACTTCCTGTTCGTGATGGTTTATTCATGGTCCGAAAAAAGTGAGTTTTATGGGTAAATGGTCTGAGAATCCGCCGTTGTAAAATGGTCCATAATAAGTCCTGTAAGGTTTACTGCCTCCGTAAGTTTTATCCTCTTCCAATAAAAAATCTGCGCGATAAACCATTAGTTTATATTCAAAGTTTTTTGAGCAAATAAATTGATCGAAAATTTGCCATTTACCTTGGTATTTTATGGTTCCCTTTAGTTCCAAAGAACGATTGCTGTAGTTTGTAAAGTTGAGTAAACTTGAATCCAGAGGTTCATCATTAAAGTCTCCCATAGCAATGATTTTGTAATTTGGATTATCCTTGTAAGTCGAGTCCATAAGTTTTAATAAGGTTTTAGCAGCAATTTCCCTTTTTGAGTTTGATTTTTTTCTACCTCCATATCTGCTGGGCCAATGGTTTACATAAATGCTAAAAGTGTCATCGAGGTGGGTAAAAGTTGCGCTTAGAATATCTCTGGTTTTTCTTCCGTTTAAATTCACTTCGTTTGGCTTCATAGAAAGGAGATCTAATTTATTAGATTGGTAGAGCAGAGCGCAGTCAATTCCCCTTCTGTCGGGTGAATCGAAATGAATGATGGAGTAGTTTTTAGTACGTAGTAAATAATGACTTGTGATTTTTTTCAGCACATCGGAGTTTTCGACCTCGCACAAACCAATTATTTCAGGGAAGTTGTTTGCTGCAATAATCTTAACAATATTGTTCGTTTTTATATTCCATTTCGAACTTGTCCATTTTTTTTTGCTGGATGGTAAAAACTCATTGTCATTTTTTAAAGAGTCGTCTTTGGTGTCAAATAGATTCTCCACATTGTAAAATAAAATATTTATAGAGTCTTGTTGAGCAAGAATGATATTACCGTGAGCAAAAAAAATAAGAGTAATAAAAAATTTCATAGTTCCTTAACAATTATAGTGTTTTGAATTGATTTGGATATTATTTTTGCAAAAAAAAAGCATGAAAAAGGTACTGATTATTGGGGCAGGAGGTGTAAGCAATGTTGCAACAAAAAAAATAGCTCGGTTGTCCGAAGTTTTTAGTGAAATTACATTAGCTTCAAGAACAAAGTCCAAATGCGATAAAATTGCTTCAGAAGTTTCACAGTTAAAAATAGAAACAGCCCAGTTAGATGCCGATTATACCAATCAAATTGTTGATTTGATAAAAAAGACAGGAGCAGAGTTAGTTGTGAATTTAGCCTTGCCTTATCAGGATTTAACAATTATGGAAGCATGCTTGCAAACGAAAACTCATTATTTAGATACAGCTAATTATGAACCAAAGGACGAAGCTAAATTTGAATACTCATGGCAATGGGCATACAAAAAGCGATTTGAATCTGCAGGTATTATGGCTTTACTCGGTTGTGGTTTTGACCCGGGAGTAACTCAAATATATACAGCTTATGCCGCTAAGCATTATTTTGACGAGATTCATTTTCTTGATATTGTTGACTGTAATGGTGGTGATCATGGAAAAGCTTTTGCAACGAATTTTAATCCAGAGGTAAACATCAGAGAGATTACTCAGCCTGGAAAGTTTTGGGAAAACGGTTCATGGAAAGAGACCAAGCCTTTGGAAATTCATAAGTCTATATTTTATCCTGAAATTGGTCACAAAGAGAGTTATTTAATGTATCATGAGGAATTGGAGAGTTTGGTAAAAAATTTCCCTACGCTAAAAAGAGCTCGTTTTTGGATGACTTTTGGAAAAGAATATTTAACGCACTTAAAAGTACTTGAAAATATAGGCATGACTAGTATCGAGCCTATTAATTATGAAGGCCATATGATTCAGCCTTTACAGTTTCTTAAGGCAATCCTTCCAGAACCCTCGGAGTTGGGCGCTAATTATTCGGGAGAAACTTCAATTGGTTGTCAAATAACAGGTGTCAAAAATGGGGAGATTAAAACTTGCTACATCTACAATAACTGTAAGCATCAAGATGCATACAGGGATGTAAATGGTCAGGGCGTAGCCTATACAACCGGTGTACCTGCAATGTTGGGTGCAAAATTAATGGCAACAGGTGTATGGATGAGGTCTGGCGTTTTTAATGTTGAGGAAATGAATCCAGACCCTTTCATGGAGCAAATAGGTGATTACGGTTTGCCGTGGAATGTAGTTTTGAATGAACCACTGCCTGTAAATGAAAACGATTAACTTTTTTTGTGCTTTTTTGTTGAAATATTAAGTTATCTTTGTTTTGATAATTATTCGTTCTTATGCTTAACAGAAGACATCTAAGAATTAAAGTTTTTCAAGCGATTTATTCCTATTTAAGAGGGGCAAAAAACGATTTAGGAGTTGGAGAGAGAGAGCTTCTCAAAAGTATTGATAGAATCCATGAACTCTTTGTTCTTCATGTATCTGTTTTTACTCAATTGCAAAGTTTTGCCAGCAAAAGAGTTGAAGAACGTAAAAACAAAAAACTTCCTTCCGAAGAAGATTTAAATCCAAACTTAAGATTTGTTGATAACGAAGTTCTGAATGCATTAACGAACAGTATGCCTCTTCAAAAAAAAGTAGAGGAATATAAAATTTCATGGACCAACAACAGCGATATTATTCAGAAACTTTTCAAATCGATTGAAGAGTCTGATACTTATCAAAAGTATATGGCTTCTCTTGATTTCGACATCGAAATTCAAAAAAACTTCTTAATTAAAATTTATCGAGAATTTATCGCCGACAATGAAATATTGCAGGACCTTTTTCAAGATAGAAGTATTCATTGGACGGATGACCATTACTTTGTTTGTGGATATCTTGTGAAGTATCTAAAGGGATATCAATCTAGGTTTTTTGAAAACTTCAGGGTTCCTGAGTTGTTTAAGGATATTGAAGATGATTTGGATTTTATTAAAACCCTTTATCGCCAAACCCTTATTAATAACTCCTCTTATCAAGATATCATAATGGATAAAGCCAAAAATTGGGAAGCCGATCGTATTGCTGTTGTTGACTTTATCTTTATGAAGATGGCAGTTTGTGAGCTTATTAAAATATCCTCTGTTCCGATTAAAGTCACTTTGAATGAATATATAGAGCTCTCCAAAACATATAGTACACCAAAGAGTAGAGTGTTTATTAATGGTATCTTGGATAAAATTGTTCCAGATTTGAAACAAAAAGGAGAAATTAAAAAAGTAGGGCGCGGGCTCGTGAATTGAGAATATGAAAACTTTATTTTTCACATCGTTAATTTTGATTTTATTTTCTTGCGAGAATAAAACCGAAAACATAGACTCCTCGATTGTTGTGAATAATTATTCTGCGATAGAAGATTTTCGACAAATAAATGGTGGTGCAAGTATGCTTTTTAACGAAACAGAATATGAGTTTCCACCTGTTGAGGAAGGGACTGAATTGGAACATTCCTTTTACTTTGTTAACAATGGAGACGCTCCACTTGTTCTCACAAATGTTAAGGGCTCTTGTGGTTGTACCAATGTTGAATACCCAGAAGAGCCATTAAACCCAGGTCAAAAGGGGGTTATTAAAGCTGAGGTTAACAACTCAGGAAAACCAATTGGCAAAAAATTCAGAGTTGGAATAGTTGTTGAGTCCAATGGGCAGGATTCCAAAATTAGATTAACTTTGCGTGGTACAACTTTAGAAAAAAAATAAATTTAAAACTTAAACTTTACAATGAACACAATTTTACTGGAACAACCAGCAGGATCGAGCATGAATATGCTTGTGGTTTTTGCTGCTATTTTTGTAGTGATGTATTTCTTTATGATTCGTCCGCAAAAGAAAAAGGAAAAAGAGCTTGCTAAAAAACGCGATGCAATAAAAAAAGGAGATGAGGTTATAACTGCAGGTGGTATACACGGTGTGATTCATGAAACATCTGATAGTGCTGTTGTAATTGCTTTAGAAAGTCAAGCTAAACTTAAGATTGAAAAAGCTTCAATTTCGATTATAAATGGAGAAGGAGCTGACCCAAGAAAAAAATAGGTCGAATTAAATTTTTGGAAAAATGCTGGGCTAAGATTAGTTCGGCATTTTTATTTTTCATCGCAAGGGATGCATTTCTTTTTACTATAAAAATCTATTCCTAACCCTGTCGTTAAATGGAAACCTATCGGATAGGTTTCGATATAGCCATTAATAATTTTTGGCTTTGCATAACCTCCAATAAATCGAGAGCCTACATTTAAAAATATTAGTTTGTTTAAGTACCATTTTCTTTTGATTTCTACTTCAAAATTAGGTGCTGTCAACCTGTACTTCCCTCCGTAAAGTGGAATTCCTTCCTCTAAAGCAATGTATTCATTTCGAACAACACCTTCAGGATGAGAAAAAGCAATACCTCCACCAAAAAGTAAATCGAAATGTTTCATTTTCCAACCGTAATAAGCGGTTACTAAATTGTAACCGTGAGTAATACTAAAAGTACTGATTTCAGGAGTTGGGTTGGTTAGGTGTAATTTATGATGTGTGGATCGTAAGCCAACAACGTTATTTTTAGTTTCAATTTCCAGTTTGTAGTCCCAATATACGGGAGCCTCAAAGCCTCTTGTAGCATATCTTGCCCATAGTTCTATAGCCTCATATCCTGATTGTTGAATTTTTAGATAAGTTGGTAAATTGTAGGCTGTCCCAAAATTCAAATTGAAATTAGCTCGAGTTATTTTAAACTTTTTTTCCTTTTTTTCCGATTGACAGAAACTCAAAAGAGATGAAATCAAGAATGTTCCCAGAAGTATTTTTTTCATTGTAAAATTGAATTAAAGCACAATTTTAAAGAAAGATAAAGTTTATATTCTCCCTACTGCAATGTCTAGACCACATACTATAGGTGTTAGCACCAGTGTTAAATATAATAACTTCATCACCCTCATTTAAAATCGGAAGTTGAATGGATTCGTAAAGAACATCTCCAGCAAAGCATAAAGGTCCTACAATTCGATAATTTTGCTTCGAACCTTCTTTTCCAACAACTGCAAACGGATATTCAATTTTCATTGAGGAATATACCTTTCTTAAAAATAAATCGGCTCCTACATGAATGAAAGCATTGTGTGAATCTGAAGTGTTTTTGGTTACGTATTCAACCGATGAAGAAACAAAGGAGTTTTTTTCATGAATAAACTTTCCAAATTCTGTAACTATCTTAATATCATTGTTTTTAGTTAATTTACTTAATTTTTTGGTAAAATCTTCCAAGCCGTTGTTTTTTTCCATTTCAAAATCAATTCCTCCACCAATATCTAAAGTGTCAATAGAATTAGAAATACCGTTTTTTTTCCTTTCTTCATTTATTTCTTCAATAAACTCCGTAAGTAGTTTGTAGGCTTTTAAGTTGGGTTTAAAATCTGATATTCCAGATCCAATATGAAAATGAACAGCTGTAAATTGGTCGGATTCTGTAAGGACTTTAAATATTTCCTCACGTTTGTTTAAAGGCACTCCAAATTTCGAATTTATTTTTGAAACGTTAAGACTTTTGTCCGTATTTACATCTATTAGTGGATTTATACGCAGACCTAATTTGCATGAAAATTCTTTTGGATAACGTTTTATTTCTTCTAAACAATTTACATTTACTAAGGCTCCACTGAGATTATTATGACAATAGTCAATTTCACTTCTTGTTTTAACAGGTGAATCAAAAACTATTTTATTTGTTGGAACACCTGCATTCTGCGCCAATTTCACCTCTTCTATTGATGCTGCTTCCAAGCCGAATCCTCTGTCTGCAATATGCTTTAGCACTTTTGGGTGATTATTGGTTTTAACGGCAATTGCGTGTAGCGTGTTTTTTGGGAAGTGCTCAACCAGCAAGTTTAAGCGGTAGTCAAGAGCTTTCTTCAGATAGAAGTAATTTGCTTTAGGACTCGTTAATTCTTTTGTTTTTGCTTCAGCTAAAATTTTTTCAGCAAATGCTTTACTGATTTCCTTCAAAATCAATTAATTTTTGTTTAATAATGGCAATAATTCTTTTTTCGATTTCAAAAGTATCGCCCCCTCTGTTGTGAATGTTTACAATATTATTTGCGCCAATGGCTAACCTTAAGAAAGATTTGTCCCCATAAGCAACGGGTTGCCCAATGAAAACTCTCTTGGTAGGTAATCCTTCATGGTTACTTTCAACCATTGAGAAAAATAAACTTCGCATTTGCTGATGATTAAGCTTGCCGTTTTTTCCTTTTACCTGAAAAGATATAATGGTTGGGTTTGTTTTACTTTGATCGGGCATTAAAATGAATTCTTCGTATTTGCTCAGTTCTTTATTCACAAAACTGTTCCAATTGGTAATTACACGCTGTATATTCTCTTGTCCAATACTTCTTAAAGCATATATGGATTTAATGGTTACCAACCATCTGCAAACACCACCTTTGTTAATTTCAGAAGGTAAATTAGTTTTTGCTCTTAACCTTTCCGGTATATCGTATATAGAAAAAACTTCGCGGAATTGATTAAAACTATTTAGTTCATTATGATGCTCAATATTTCGAACCCATCTGTCTGGAATCAATATCGCCCCGCAAAAAGGTGGAGCCTGATAAAACTTAGAGCCTGTAATCATCACTGAAACTCCCTTGCTTGTTAAGCTTTCAATTAGCTCTCTGGAGTGCCTGAACTGACACATATCAACATTCCAAAGAACATTATCTGCATTCAGTTCGTCAATCCAGGATAAATTATCTTCAATACCTGATTTTGAACCAACAACCAAACTAACAATAATGCTTTTTTCAGGGTTCGCTTTTATAAGCTCTTTAAGTTTGTTTTTGGGATCTTCAATTGTTCCCTGAGCACATCGAGCACTTAAGTATTCTGTTTTGACAAAATTAGAATCGATTATAGCGCCACCTTTAGGAGTGCTTTTACGAAATTGGTTTGTTTTTGAAAAGTATTTCCCCTGTCCGGCATTTATTGTGCCTGACCCAAGTTCCTCAATACAGGTAATAATATTTAAAATTTTCTTTTCAGGATAAAGTTCTCTGGAAAATAATAAGGGAAAGTAAACTACATCCGTACCTGAAGGACCAAAGAAAACTTCGTAATCAGTTTCAGTCGTACCCGATATTTCAATTTTAATTCCTTTCTCAACTTCATCAACTAAGTTTATCCAATCTTGTTCAGTGGAAACCCCACCAATTTTATCGGCCAGGTAATCAATATGGTCATTAGTAATAATGTTGCAGGTACACGACCCTCTATTGGTTAAACTTTCATCGGAAAAATCAATTCCATAATTTGATAACCCGTTGTCATTCAGAGTAGTTCTTTCGTCAGTACCACTCAACAAAAGTTCAATAATTTCTTGCTTTGTAGCAGTCATCAATCCATTTTAAAATAAGCATTCCAAATATAACATAAGAATTCAACATATCTTTGAATAATGGCATCGAATCCAACTGAACATTTTATAAAAATGACTAAACTTCTTTCTGTTGAAAAAGAGGAAGATTTATCCCAGTATCAAAAAAAAATGCAAAGCACTTCTTTTAAGGAAAGAAGAGCAAATGGGGTATTGTGGTATCCTTGTGATGTTGAAGAACGAAATTATGATGCAGGTGAACGTTTAATACTAAAAATCAAAAAGCCTAAAGAACACAAACATGCTCATAGTTTTTCAAGCGGTAAACTGGTAGAGATTTTTCCATCTTCAGATGAAGCGCAGTCACTTAAAGGCGTTATTAATAAAGTAAAGGAGGACACTATGTTTCTAACTTTAAATTCGGACGATTTCCCCAAATGGATAGAATATGGAAAATTGGGTATTCAATTGCTTTTTGATGACAGAAGCTATAAAGAAATGAAATGGGCCCTTAATGAGTTATTAGTAACAGATTCCAGGAGACTGATTGAGCTTCAAAAAAAGATATTAGGTTTTGATAAACCATATTTTGATGAAACGAATCATTCTGCTTTTTCAAACCTGAATGAAAGTCAAAAAAATGCGGTTGCTAAAATATTGAGTGCTAAAGATTTTGCTATTGTTCACGGTCCTCCTGGAACTGGGAAAACAACAACATTGGTAGAGGCCATTAGAGAGGTCCTAAAAAAAGAAGCACAGGTCCTGGTATGTGCACCTAGTAATGCTGCTGTCGACCTATTAACTGAAAAACTATCTCAACAGGGAATTTCAACGGTTAGAATAGGTCATCCAGCAAGAGTTGATGAGTATATTTTAAATCATACTCTTGAGTCAAAAGTGGCGCAGCATAAAGATTTTAAATTGCTTAAGGATCTTAGAAAGAAAGCTGAGGAATATTTTAAATTGGGAGGTAAATGGAAAAGAAATTTTGGGAATTCTGAACGTGAGCAAAGGAAGATTCTTTTGCAAGAAGCAAGAAACTTAAAAAGAGATGCTGAAAGAATTCAAAACGGTATACTTGAGGATGTTTTATTTTCTACGAGAGTAATAGCCTCAACTTTAGTTGGTGCAAATCATCCAAAATTAAAAGACGTTAAATTCACAACCTGTTTCATTGATGAGGCAGGTCAAGCTTTGGAACCGGCTTCTTGGATACCGATAATTAAATCAAATAGAGTGATTTTTGCAGGTGATCATTTGCAGTTACCTCCAACTGTAAAATCTTATCAAGCCAGAAAAGAGGGTTTAAAAGAAACTTTATTTGAAAGAGCGATTGCCGGAAATAATACAGATGTATTGTTGAATGAACAGTACCGAATGAATGAAAAAATCATGAATTTTTCAAGTAAGCAATTTTATAAAGGAATTTTGAAAGCCAACGAAAACAACGCTCATCAAAAAATATTCCCAAAGGATATCCCTTTTGAATTTATTGATACCTCAGGAACTGGATTTTTTGAATCTCAGCATCCCGAAACGAAAAGTTCTTTTAACAAAGAAGAAGTAAATCTCATTTTGAAACATTTAAAAAAATATCTTGATGAAGTCAAGTCATGTGGTTACGAACCACCTGAATCCATTGGAATTATATCTCCTTATAAAGCTCAAATTGAATTGTTAAATAAAACGCTTGAATCAAATATCTTTGAAAAAGATGTTTGTAGAAAAATAACAGTTAATACAGTTGATGGTTTTCAAGGTCAGGAAAGGGATATGGTATATATTTCTTTGGTAAGAAGTAATGAATCTGGAGAAATTGGATTCTTGTCCGACGAAAGAAGAATGAATGTCGCACTGACAAGGGCAAAAAGAAAGCTGGTAGTTATAGGCGATAGTGGAACAATTGCCGCCAAAAATAAATTTTACAATGACTTTTTAGATTATGTCAATGAGATTGATGCATATAAGAGTGCTTTTGAATTATTGTATGATTAAATTGATTGTTAATCATCAAACATCTAATGGGTATAGGATGCACCCTAATGATTTCTTTTTATAAATTAGTTATATGAAGCTGGTTTTGTTTTATTTCTTGATGATTTTTTCTCTGATTTCCTTGAGTCAGGATTTTGAATTAAGATCTTATTCAATAGCTCAAGGATTACCTCAATCTCAAGTTTACGATATAACGGAAGATCACAACGGCAATTTGTGGATCGCCACTCAAGGTGGAGGAATAGCAAAGTTTGATGGGGTAGAATTTGATGTTTTCACAACCCGAGAAGGTTTAATAAATAATTTTGTTTCCTCAATTTACCAAGATTCCAGAAAAAATTTATGGATAGCCACATCCAATGGTTTGTCCCAATACAATGGCATAAGATTTAGAAACTATAAACTTGAAGGAGAGGCTTTTAAAGTTTCTGTTTCATCAATTGCAGAGAATAAAAAACAAGAACTGTTTTTTGGGACGAGTAATGGTGTGTATAAACGAACCAAGAAAGGCATTTTTAATATTTCTAAAGAAATTGGCTTATCAGGAAATACTATAATTGACGTATACATCGATGAATCACAGAATTTATGGGTAGCTCATAACAAAGGGTTTTCCAGAATAAAAAAAGGAAAAGCACATCATTTTTCAGACGCCACTTTAAGTTCCGTTTTTCCGCAATGTTTTTTTGAGGGAGTGCACCAGAATATTTGGATTGGTACATACGGTAGGGGATTAGTAAAGGTGAGAGGAGATAAATATCAATTTGTTCCAGAAACAGATGGGCTCATTATCCTTGACGTTTTTAAAGAAAAAAATATCTTGTGGCTTTCGACTTTTAAAAACGGAATACTAACCTATGATATAGAGAACAGGACTTTAAAACCAATACAAAATCACAAAAAACTTCCTACAACTAACTGCAGAAAGCTTTATAAAGATTCGTGGGGAGGTAAATGGATAGGAACTTCAGGAGGTGGTCTATTAAAATATAGTCAACCTGCTATTAAATCATTTAATGAGTTTAATGGTTTGATTGGAAAATATATCTATACAGTAGCACCTTCTTTGGATTCTGGAATATGGGTTTCTACCAATGCTCGAAAATTATTTAAATTAAAAAATGAAAAATTTGAAGAATACGGACTGGATAAAAATATATACCCTCTGAAAATAAAGGCTATACTGGAAGATCTTCAAGGAAGATTATGGCTTGGTACAGAGGGATACGGTTTAATGTTGTGGGACAAAGGCAATACTAAAATGCTGAAGGCGGGAAAGCAATTGATGTCCAGTTTCATAAAGGATATTATTGAAGATAAACAAGGGTTTGTATGGGTTGCAACCCCTAAAGGTATTACTCGATTTTCTCCAGACTTATCATCGTATAAGTTTTATACGAAAGAGAACAATGCAATTCATTTCAATAGAATTTCCTGTTTACATATTGATCGAAAAAACCGAGTTTGGTATGGGACTGAAGGAGCGGGGCTGGGTTTTATTTCTGATTCTTCCTTCACGGTATTTCAAGAAGAAAATGGTCTCTCAAGCAATTCAATTAGAGACATCGTGGAAGATAAACTTGGTAACTTATTTATTGCAACAGCCGATGCAGGTGTAGATGCTATTGAAATTTATTCAGGAGTAAAAAAAATACATAACATCAATAGTAAAAATGGCTTGAGTTATTCAAACATATATAGCGTCTTCTGTGATGAAAATAATCGGCTTTGGTTGGGGGGCGCGAAAGGTGTTAGTCGAATTAATCACCCAATAAGAAATGAAAAAGAAATTAAGACATATGGGCTTCTTGAAGGATTTGTTGGTTTAGAAACTAATCAAGGTGCGGTATGTACAGATGCCTATAATAATATTTGGTGGGGAACAATAAGTGGTGTTATGAAAAAACCGAATTTTGATTTGAAAAAACCTGAAAACCCTCCAAAAATATCAATCTCTTCGGTTAACCTTTTCTATAAAAACATCCAAGGAACAAAGTATGAACCAAACATATTAAATTGGTATAAGCCGGGTGATTTAATCTTTGATTCCGAGGACAATCATATTGGTTTTGAATTGGACGGGAATGATTTATTACATCCTGAAGGTATGAGATACATTTGGCGTTTGGATGGTGGAAACGGAAGGTGGTCTCCTCCTGTGAATCAGAAAAAAGTATTTTTCAGTAATCTGTCCCCTGGCCGGTATATCTTTCAAGCCAAAGCGATAAATAAAGATGGAGTAGAAAGCGATATGCTGCAATTTTTTTTCACTGTTTCGGCTCCATTTTATCACGAGATATGGTTTTGGTTAATTGTTTTTTTGATTTTAACTGGAGTAACCTATTGGATTTTAAAAAGACGCATCACTCAAATTAAAAACAAGGCAAATGAAGAGGCGGAAAAATTAAAATTAGAAAAAGAAGTTTTGGAAATGGAGCAAAAGGCTCTTCGTTTGCAAATGAACCCTCATTTTATATTCAATGCATTAAACGCAATACAAGATCAGATTAGGGCTGAAAATAATAAAGCTGCCCGACATAGTTTAAGTAAGTTTTCGAAACTCATGCGTCAAATACTGGATAGTTCAAGAACTGATTATATTTCACTTGAATTAGAACTTAATATTTTGGATAACTACTTGAATATTGAAAAAATTACCAGAAATAACTCGTTTCAATACCGATTTGAAGTCAGTTCAGAAATTGATGTAGAGGAAGAGGGGATTCCCCCTATGTTGATACAGCCATTTTTAGAGAATGCTATTATTCATGGAATTGCCAACCTTGAAAAAGTAGGAGAAATAAAACTTTCTTTTTCCGTTGATGAAGAATTTTTAATTGTTACAATTGAGGACAATGGTATAGGGGTTAAAAAAGCAAAACAACTAAAGGCTCAAAAGTCGCAACAACATAAATCGATTGCACTTGAAGTCATTCAAAGTAGGTTACAAAATTTATCCAATGGAGATTTTTCCTCAAGTTTTTCAGTGGAAGATAAATTGAACGACAAAGGAGTCTGCGGAACAAGTGTTTTATTAAAAGTTAAGCGTCAAGTCGTCTGGTAGGGACTTTCCGAAACCTTCCATATTTTATCTGATTCTATAATTTTTTTCTCATCAGGCTTTTCACCGCAAAGATTAATCATTGCCTTTGCAATAACCTCTGCATGAATACCTCTGTATTTTTTCAAACTGCCAACTAATAATGGATTAATCATAAAAAAAATCATCTTTCCTATCGTTTCTCCTACACGTCTTTCTTTTCTTGGCCCCATGATCATAGCCGGCCTGAGTAGGTATGTGTTTGGAATCTCCATCTCGATAATGGATTCTTCCATTTCCCCTTTTGTTTTAATGTAAAACACAGAACTTTTTGAGTTGGCGCCAAGAGAAGATATAACGGCTATAGTGTCAATTTGATTCTCTCTGCATAGTTGCGCTGTGGTTACAGGGATTCCAAAGTCAATTTCCCGATAACTTTTTTTATTGGGTGTTTTACTGTTTGTTGTTCCAATACACACATATACCTCGTCTGCTTTAAAATGCTCTTTTTGTTCTTCTAATTTTAACAAATCACATTCAATAATCTCTAGCTTTTCATGGATTACTTCTAACGGAGATCTTGTAAAGACTTTGATTTTGTAATAGTTTACATTGTTTAAAAGTTCTTCAAGTAAATAACTTCCTGTTAGACCTGATGCACCTAAAATTATTGCTGATTTTTTCATTTTAAAAATATTTAAAACTTGATCTGATCCACAAAGATTAATTTTTTTCAGAATCTTCTTGGTCCTCTTTTTCTTTTTTTGATTTGTATTCGTAAACTATATTTATAGAGGATTCGGATTCAAAATTATTTTTCTCTTTAAGGATTTGTTCTTCTGTTTTCCAATAATCTTTTCCATATTTCCATTCATTAATAAAATTTTCATCAGAAACTTCACTGATGCTTGGTTTTGGGCCTTTTTTTCGGAAGTAAACGGCAAGAACAACTCCTATCATGAAGCCGGAAAAATGACCCTCCCAACTTATTTTGGGATTCGTTGGAAACATTCCCCAAATCATACTGCCGTAAACAAAAACTGTTGCTAAACTTAATCCCAGCAGATTTTTATTTTTTTTTATAAACCCACTAATGGTTAAAAATCCAAAAAGAGCATATACAATTCCGGAGGCCCCTATATGATTTGCTGATCTTCCAAAACTCCAAAGCCAAACACCAGTTCCAATAAAAAGCCAAAAGAAAATTTGATAAGATAAATCTTTATAATAATAAAATAGAGCCGTGGCCAACAAGAGAAAAGGTATGGAATTATTCATAATATGACTTAAATCTATAGAGCCATCCGGTAAGTGAGTGCTGTGAAAAAAAGGATGAGTAAGCACTCCCAATAAACCTTCAATTTCTCTTGGTCGAACTCCTATTTTAACGATGTTCTCAATTTGGGTACAATAGAGCCAGACACCCCAGCAAACTGCCAGAAAAATCATAGGCCAAAATGTATATACCCAAATTCCAATTTTTTTTTCTTTCACTATATGAAAATACGGTTAATGGTTTTTTTTTGCAATATCCCAAGTTACAGTTTATTAAATATATAGGCATGAGTTCGCAATTAATAGTTAAAAGTCCGTTCAATACGTACTATTTACTTGTTTTTCAGATGATTTAGCCCTATTTTTGTCCTCGAATTTATAAAAGCATGCTTATTAATGCAGTAATAGGCTGTCTTTTAACTATTTAAAACAACCATTGAGTGCTGCATCGCTTAATGTACAAGTATTAAAAACTATGTCAAAAGGACAAGTTACTGGAATCGAGGACTTCAATTGGGAAGGTCTAGGAAAAAATGATGACATCTACACAGCAGAACAAAAAGCTGAATTAGAAGCGGCTTATGGTGACACTGTGAATTCGATTGCTGCTCACGAGGTAATTGAGGGAAAAATCGTAAGTAAATCTAAAAGAGAAGTAGTTGTAAATATTGGCTACAAGTCAGAAGGAGTAATTTCAATTTCTGAATTTAGATACGATCCTGATTTGAAAGAAGGAGATTCTATTGAGGTTTACGTTGAGAATCCAGAAGATAAATTAGGTCAACTGGTACTTTCTCATCAAAAAGCAAGAGCTTTGACTGCATGGAATAAAGTGAACACTGCACTTGAGGAAGAGCATATCATTAAAGGATATGTTAAATGTAGAACAAAAGGTGGGTTAATTGTTGATGTTTTTGGAATAGAGGCATTCTTACCAGGTTCTCAAATCGATGTAAAACCAATTAGAGATTACGATGTTTATGTAGGTAAAACTATGGAATTTAAGGTTGTAAAAATCAACCACGAATTTAAAAACGTTGTTGTATCGCACAAAGCACTTATTGAGGCAGAACTTGAGCTTCAAAAGAAAGAAATTATCGGTAAGCTTGAAAAAGGTCAGGTACTTGAAGGAACAGTTAAAAATGTTACTTCTTATGGTGTATTCATCGACCTTGGAGGAGTTGACGGTTTAATTCATATTACTGACCTATCATGGGGAAGAATTAATCACCCTGAAGAAGTTGTTCAGTTGGATCAAAAATTAAATGTAGTAATTCTTGACTTTGATGATGATAAGAAGAGAATTGCACTGGGATTGAAGCAATTAGAAGCCCATCCTTGGGATTCATTAGATGAAGGTGTTAAGGTTGGTGATAAGGTTAAAGGTAAAGTAGTTGTTTTAGCGGACTACGGTGCATTTATTGAAATTGCTCCAGGTGTTGAAGGATTAATCCATGTTTCAGAAATGTCTTGGTCACAGCACTTGAGATCTGCTCAAGATTTCTTAGCTATAGGTGATGAAGTTGAGGCTGAGGTTTTAACTTTGGATAGAGAAGAAAGAAAGATGTCTCTTGGTATCAAGCAATTGGTTGAAGATCCATGGGCTGAAGTTGCTTCTAAATATGCTGTAGATACCAAGCACAAAGCAACAGTTAGAAACTTTACCAATTTTGGTATTTTCGTAGAGTTGGAAGAAGGAATTGATGGTTTAATTCACATATCTGATCTTTCTTGGAATAAAAAAATCAAGCATCCATCAGAGTTCGCTACATTAGGTCAAGAAATTGAAGTAATTGTATTGGAAATTGATGCCGACAACAGAAAATTAAGTCTAGGACACAAACAATTGGAAGAAAATCCATGGGATGTGTTTGAAACTGTTTTCACTGAAGGATCAACTCATGAAGCTACTGTTATAGGAAAACAGGACAAAGGGTTTCTTATCAATACTGTAGAATATGGAGTAGAAGCATTCATTCCAAAGAATCATTCGTTAAAAGAGGATGGTTCGTCAATCTCAGTAGAAGAAAAGTTGCCTTTCATGATTATTGAATTCAACAAAGAATCTAAAAAAATCATTGCATCTCATACTAAAACTTTCAAAGAGGAAGTTGAGGGAGAGAAAAAAGGAGGTTCTAAAGGGAAAACTAAGAGCGCACTTAAAAATATAAATGCGTCTCAGGAAAAATCTACTTTAGGAGATCTTGATGCATTGGCAAAATTAAAGAGTGAAATGGAGGGGGAATAAATCTCTCCAATTCCTAAATAATCAAAAGCCCTTGAGTTTAACTCAAGGGCTTTTTTATTTTAAATTTTCACATCTCATTAAACCTTTTTCGTTGAGTTCCATCCTAGGGTTATAAACATAAAAAAAAAATAACATGAGAGTTAATTTGAAAATTTTAGGAATGGCACTTTTAGCAATAATTCTTGCATCGTGTAAAAAAGAAAAAATGGAGAATTTGAATGCATTTGATGATGCTGTTAATTCTGAACTTGAGTTTAGAGATTTTGAAGAAGATGAACTTGGTATCCAAACGTGTAATACTGATTTCCTGGCAAATTTATCAGATGGCGCTGTTGTAATTGATACAATGGAATCTTATCCAAAAATAATAATTATTGATTATGGAGAGGGAGTAGAAGATTCCTGGGGAAGGGTAAAATATGGTCAGGTAATTTTGGAAATTACAAATGATATGAGTGTAGAAGGAGCAGTTAAAACAATGACGTTTAATCAATTTAAAGTTAACACTGTTTCAATACAAGGATATAGAGTTATTACGAATCTCGGAAAGAATCAAGATGAAAATATTGAGTTTTCAATTGAAGGAGAACTAATCTTAGACAAAAATGGAATTTCAATAACCAGGACTTTTGTAAGAAAAAGAACTTGGATAGAAGGATATGAAACGTGTGAAAAGAATGATGACCTATTTTTAATTTCGGGTAGTGCAACACTTGAAAAGGATTCTAAAACGATTTTGAAAGTTATTACGATTCCTATAAAAATTAATCCATCTGGATGTAAATACCCTCTTGAGGGAGAGGTGTCTATTGAAAAGAGCAACGGGAAAACAGGTGTTTTAAATTTTGGTTCAGGAGAATGTGATTCTGAAGCAATTTTGACTTTGGACAATGGTGAAGTTAAGACGGTGGATCTTGAGCGACGAAGATGTCGAAGATAGGAACCAAACAAATAAAAAGAGGCGAAGGCCTCTTTTTATTTGTTTAAATGGACATTAACTCTTTAAATCTTGAGGTCTGACGCCTCGAAATTTCGAGCTTTTCACCGCTTTTAAGGGTTACTCTCAACCCTCCGTTAAACCAGGCTTCAACTTTTTCAATCCAAGTCAGGTTGATAATATATTTTCTGGAAATTCTAAAAAATTCTTTGTCGTTTAATCGTTTTTCCAAATTATTTAAAGATTTCAATATCATTGGCTTACTTTCATCGAAGTAGAGACGAATGTAGTTTCCTTCTGATTCAAACATTCTTACTTTATCCAATTTAACAAACCAACATTTTTCACCATCTTTGATGAATATTTGTGAGTCGTAGTTGAGCTTTTCACTGGATTGATTCTCCTCATTTTTATTCTCTGACTTAACCTTTTCTATAGCCTTTTCAAGTCTACTTAACTCAATGGGTTTTAACACATAATCGAGCGCGTTTACTTCAAATGCTCTTAATGCATATTCATCGTAGGCGGTAACAAAAATTATATTTGGAACAACGTGTAAATGTTCTAAAACCTCAAACCCTGTCATTCCAGGCATTTGAATGTCTAAAAAAACTAAATCGGGCTTGTGTTCTTCGATAAGTTTGATGGCCTCCTCACCGTTGGATGCTTCAGCAACTATTTCGATTTCTGGAAACTTTTCAAGTAATCTGGTTAATTCTGCTCTGGCTAACCTTTCATCATCTACAAGTAATGCTCTCATGATTTTGGAATTTTAAGTTTAGTTAGTACTTCGTTTTTATTACGGTTATTTATTTCAAGACTGGCCTTTTCACCAAAAATAAATTGAAGTCTTTGAATGCTGTTTTTGATACCAAAACCACTTGCGGATTCTAAATTCAAAGAACCAGGCTCGTATTGACCTGAATTGATGATTTCCATTATTAAAAAAGTATCATCAGATTTAGAATTGATAATCAAGTTTCCGCCTTTGATGAGTTTGCTTATTCCATGTTTTATTGCATTCTCCGCTAAAGTTTGAATAAGCATTGGAGGGAGCTGGTATCGCAGGCACGATTTTGTAACATTAATTTCGTAATTCAACCTCTCTTCGAGACGAATTTTTTCAAGATTTAAGTAATCCCTTAATAATTTGAGCTCTTCTTCTAAAGAGATAAGGCTTCGCTTTTCAAGCGTAAGCGTATGTCTTAAGATATTGCTTAATTGTGTTATTCCTTCCTTGGCTTTTTGGCTATCTTCTTCTATTAATGCACGTATTCCATTCATGCTGTTAAAAATAAAATGAGGATTGAGTTGTGATTTGAATTTGTTGAGCTGAATTTCTTTCAATTTACTTTGTTGCTCGAGATTTTTAATTTCTTCCTTTTTAAAATTTCTAAAAAAGTAAACAGCAAAATAAATAATTCCCCACAGAAAATGAATTGTACCAAATGTAGCTGCCTGAGTTATAAACTTAGCTTCCGTAAAGTTTTTAATTAATTCATCGCTACAGGCGGAGCTAATGAGGTAGAGAAGAGAAATGTGTAAAGTTCCAATTAAAGCACTTAAAATAGCTAGCTTGTGAAATATTTTTACAATTTTTTCTTTTCTCCAATTGTACCGGTTAATTACAAAACGAAGAAAATGAGAGCCGGCAATACCTAAAATAATAATGAGTAATGAATAGTAGGCATCACCACCACTTATTGTTCCATTTGAAAGATAATTGAAAACAAGATTTACAGCTGTAAAGGTTAGCCAACCCAAAAGCTGGAAACCCCAGTACATCTGTTTTTTCGTTCTTTGCATATTACCGCAAAATAATACAATACTTTGAATCAAAGCAAAATACTATACACAAACGAGCTTTCATTGTTATATTTGGTCGAATCTCTTGAGGTATGAACTTTTTAGCACACTCAATATTGTCTCCACCGGATCCGCTTGTAATGTTGGGTAATTTGTGCGGTGATTTTATAAAAGGCAGTAAGATGGAAGGAGTAAACCCCTTTGTGGCCGATGGTGTAAGACTTCATCGTGATATTGATTCGTATACGGATTCTCACCCTTTGATTAAAGAGGCTAAAACAATTGTAAGGACTGATTTCAAACTTTTTTCAGGAATAGTAATCGATATGTTTTTTGATCATTTTGTTGCAAAAAATCACACGTCACTGGAACATCATGTTAAATATGTTTACGATTCGGGAAAGATTCATGCCTCTGAATTACCCGAATCCTTTAATAAGGTTTTATATTATATGGTAAAGTTTAATTGGCTTCAAGCTTACGCAGAAAAAGATAAGCTTAGAGCGATTATGCTACAAATGAGAAAAAGAATAGGAGATAAGTCTCCTTTGGATAAGGCTGTAGATATTTTAATTCAGGAAGAAAATCTGTTTGATAAAATTTTCCAGGAATTTTGGATTGATGCTCAAAAGAAATTTAATTTTTGAATTAAAATCGTTTTATATATCTGTGACAATAAGGCTGTTTCCCTGTTTTGATGTAATAGTCTTGATGGTAGTTTTCGGCAACCCAAAAATCCGTCGCTTTAGTTACATTGGTTGCAACCTTTAGCCCTTTATTTTCCAGAATACGTATTAAGTTTTCGGCGATTCGTTTTTGATCTTCATTGAAATAGAAAATTTCCGACCTGTATTGAGTTCCGATATCGGGTCCTTGTCTATCGACCTGTGTAGGGTCATGCGTTTCAAAATATAATTTAGCCAATTCTTCGTAAGTTACGGAGTCTGGGTTGAATATGACCCGAACAGCTTCAGCGTGACCTGTAGTGCCTGAGCAAACTTCTTCATATGTAGGGTTGTCAACGTCTCCACCTATATAGCCGGGTTTTGTATCAACAACACCTTTTATTTGTTGGAGATAATATTCAGTACCCCAAAAACAACCGCTTGCAAACACAGCAGTGTCTGTTGTTATCTTTTTTTCTGGTTCAAAATGTAAACTAATAGAATTCACACAGTGTCGAGTGTTTTTTGAGGTAAATTGTTCTCCTCTAAAAACATGCCCCAAGTGGGCCCCACAGTTTTTGCAAATAATTTCTGTTCTTCTTCCATCTTCATCCAATACTTCTTTTACATTTTCTCCAATTGCATCATCAAAACTAGGCCACCCACAACCGCTGTTGAATTTATCTTTAGAGTCAAACAAAGGAGTATTGCATCTTTTACAGTTGTAAACTCCGGTATCTTTAAAGTTGTTGTAAATCCCGGTCCCAGGATACTCAGTTCCTTTAAAAATAATTACCCTTTCTTCTTCGGGTGTTAAATCTCTGTATTTGCTATTATCCACAGTTTTATTAGTTTTTAATGTTGGTGTATTTGTTTCGGATGTTTGACTTTGACATGATGACAAAGCCAAAAAGAATCCCAACACTATTATTCTTTTTAGTAACTTCATAAGTATACGTACTTTAATTTACATGAGTAAAGTGTATAAAGTTTAAAATTTCGATAAAAAAAATTTATGTCTGATATTACCCGGCAAAAAATAGAAAGAGAGCTAAAATGCAGTGCTCATAACTATCACCCTTTACCAGTTGTTTTATCAAAGGGATCAGGAGTTTTTGTATGGGACATAGAGGGGAAGAAATATTTTGATTTTCTATCTGCATATTCGGCTGTCAATCAAGGGCATTGTCATCCTCAAATTGTAAAAGCTTTAACCCAACAAGCGTCAACTTTAGGGTTAACATCTCGAGCTTTTCACAACGATTCATTTATTGAGTTTTCAAATTATGTCACTTCTTATTTTGGTTTTGACAAAGTGTTACCAATGAATACAGGAGCTGAAGCTGTTGAAACAGCATTAAAAATAGCTCGAAAATGGGGGTATGAAAAAAAAGGTATTCAAAATAATCAAGCAAAAATAATAGTTTGTGGAAATAACTTTCACGGAAGGACAATATCCATTATATCGGCCTCAAATGATTCCGATGCACGTGGAAATTTTGGACCATACACACCTGGAATAGAATCTATTAATTATAATGATGTTGAAGCCTTAAGAAAAGCCGTGAAAGATCATAATGTGGCTGCATTTATAGTAGAACCAATTCAGGGAGAAGCCGGGGTTTTTGTTCCCAGCGATGGATATTTATCAGAATCAAAACAAATTTGTCGAGATTCTAACGTTCTTTTTATTGCAGATGAAGTTCAAACGGGTATTGGACGAACCGGAAAACTTCTTGCATGTGATCATGAAAATATCAAACCCGATATATTGATTTTAGGAAAAGCAATTTCGGGAGGAGTTTATCCCGTTTCTTGTGTACTGGCTAATAATGAAGTTATGGATGTTATAACTCCCGGAACACATGGGTCAACCTATGGTGGGAATCCGACTGCTTGTGCAGTTGCAACGGCTGCTTTGGAAGTTGTAAAAAATGAGAAACTCTCCGATAAAGCAGAAGAACTTGGTGAAATTTTTAGATCAGAGGTGAAAAAAATAAATTCAAATATGATTTCTGAAGTTCGAGGAAAAGGACTCCTTAATGCCGTTGTGATTCGACCACATAAGGGTAAGGAGGCTTGGGATGTATGTTTGAAAATGGCAGATAAAGGTCTTTTGGCAAAACCAACTCATGGGGATATTATTCGTTTTGCTCCCCCGTTAATTATAACAAAATCTCAACTTGAAAAGTGTATAGATATTATTAAAGAGTCAATTATGTCTTTCAGTTAAATATTTATTTTTCTCTTAAGCGTTTAGTTTCGACCAGAATTATGGTTTGTCCCATTCTGCAGTTTGTTTTTGCCCTTGATCTTTTGTGTTTAAATGCAATTTCTAATCCGTCTTTTTTAAACTCATCATCTAAGTTTATAGGTTCAAAAGTAATAGAGTCATTTACTTTTATAATATAAGAACATCCATTTGTTTGTGATTTATCGATTAATTTACCAATAGAATAACCCATCTTTTTTAATCTACTATATGTTGCTTCACTCTTGGAAACCTCAGCGTTTTTACTACCTGACTTTTCTGTTTTATTTAATAAATCGGTATTTGTTGATTTTTTAGATTCTGTTGACTTGATAGAAGATTTTTCGACTAAAAAGGGTTTTACATCTGATAAAACTACGGGTTGACCAAGCATACAAGTAGTCATAGATTTTGATTTACGAAATTTAAAAATAATATCTAAACTATCTTTTTGAAATTTACTGTCTAAGTTGACCGGTTCAAAATATTTTGAGTTTTGAATCGCTATTACGAATTTGCAACCACCAGTTTTAGTTTTGTCAATTACTTTTCCGAAAGTATACCCCATTTTTTTTACGTCCTCAATAGTTTGAGGGACGTTTTTGTTTTCGCTGGCGGAAACTATGTCTTTCGATTTACTTATTTCTGTTTGAGCTTGTTTATTCTTTTTTTTACCTGTGATTGAACAGTTTGATAAAAGAAATACGACCAAAATATTGAATGCAAAAATTTTCTTCATACTTGCAATTTAATCAAAAGTCATGCAAATGCAATTCCAATTTGTAATTTTGTGTCAAATTTATGTTTTATGTCAACAGAAAAATTGAAATCATTTATAGAACTGGGAAACCAAATTAATGACGCTTTAACCAGAAAAGAATCTGATTATGAAGGTTTGAGTAAGCAACAAATCAATTTGTTAGTTCAAATAAAAAAAGCGGGTATTGAAAACGGTTGGTTTTCAAAGGAGATGGTTGATAGAGCTTTTCAGGGAATTGTCAGGATGCTGAATGAAGACCAGCTTGAAAAATGGATTGAACCATATATAAAAGAGATGAATTCAGTAAATGAAATCAAAGAGGTTGGTATAATTATGGCAGGAAACATTCCTGCTGTTGGATTTCATGACCTGTTGTGTGTTTTAGTCTCAGGACATAAAGCCGTCGTTAAAACAAGCTCTGAAGACTCCTTGCTGATACCAGGTATAGTTGATTTATTGATTTCAATAGACAATTCTTTTTCCGATAAAGTAATAATACTTAAAGCGCCAAGAAGTAAGTATGACGCTGTAATTGCAACAGGAAGTAATAATTCTGCTCGATATTTTGAGCAGTATTTTGGAAAGTATCCACATATTATTCGAAAATCAAGAACTTCAGTTGCTGTCTTAACAGGAGAGGAAACAAAACAGGATATTTCAGGTTTAGCGAAAGATTTGTTTACATACTATGGATTAGGCTGTAGAAATGTTTCTAAATTACTGGTGACTAAAGATTTTGATATTCAAAAATTAATAAATGAACTCATTAAACATAGTGATCATCTTAAATCAAACGGAAAATATCAAAACAACATCGACTACAATAAATCGATACTAATTATAAATAAAGAGGCTTTTTTGGATGGGGGTACGTTCTTATTAAAAGAGGACAAAAGTTTACACTCACCTATAAGTGTTACATTTTATGAGCAATTTGACTCAATCAATGAAATAAGTGAGTATATAACAACTCATGAAAATGAAATTCAGTGTGTAGTCTCACCCAAAATAAAGCGTGGCGTTTCTTTTGGCGAAGCACAGCTTCCAAAAGTTTCTGATTATGCAGATAAAGTTGATACAATGCAGTTTTTGCTTTCACTTTAATGAATTAAATTCTTTCAATAGAATTCATTTTGGGACATCATAGTCGAATAACCTATCTTTATCAATATGTCGGGGAATAATTTTATCGATTATGTAAAAATCAGCTGTAAATCAGGTAATGGGGGACCTGGTTCCAGTCATTTATACCGTGATAAGCTTACATCAATGGGTGGACCAGATGGTGGAGATGGTGGGCGAGGTGGACATATTATCCTCAGGGGGAATTCTCAATACTGGACTTTATTGCACTTAAAATATCGAAAACACATTAAAGCATCTCATGGTGAGTCTGGAAGTGGAAGTACCAGCTCAGGCGCTGAAGGTGAAGATGTTTATTTAGATGTTCCAATAGGTACAATTGCAAAAGATTTTGAAACGGGTGATCAGATTGGAGAGATTTTAGAAGATGGTCAGGAAATAATATTACTGGAAGGGGGGAAAGGTGGTTTAGGAAACGCTCATTTTAAGAATTCAGTTCGCCAAACTCCTCGATATGCTCAAAAAGGTATACCAGGGATTGAAGCATGGATTATATTGGAATTAAAGATTCTTGCAGATGTAGGTCTTGTTGGTTTTCCAAATGCTGGAAAGTCTACTTTACTTTCCGTTATGAGTGCCGCAAAACCTGAGATAGCGAATTATCCGTTTACAACATTAGTTCCTAATTTAGGTATTGTTGGACATCGGGAATCAAAATCATTTGTTATGGCTGATATACCTGGTATTATTGAGGGCGCTTCTGAAGGTAAAGGTTTAGGGTTACGTTTTCTAAGGCACATTGAACGGAATTCAATATTACTTTTTATGATACCGGCAGATGCTGACGATATCTCAAAAGAATATAGTGTTTTAGTAAACGAACTAAAAAAGTACAATCCTGAATTATTGGATAAAAATAGAGTGTTGGCCATATCAAAAAGTGATCTTTTGGATGAAGAGCTTAAAGATGAGATTAGACCAACCTTACCAAAAGATCTGGACGCTCTATTTATATCATCAATTGATATGCAGGGTCTTCAGATTTTAAAAGATAAACTTTGGGCGGAAATTAATTACGATCCTTTTAAAAATGAATGAAATTGTTTGATTGGTTAGTTAACATTGATCACGAATTGTTTACGTTTTTAAACGGATTAAATTCAAGTTGGATGGATTTTATTCAATTTTGGATAAGTGATAAGTATATATGGATTCCATTTTATATTCTTTTACTGGTAGGAGTAATATGCCATTACAGAAGAAAATCAATTTTGATTGTGGTAATGGTTGCTGCTTTGGTAACGCTTTCCGATCAATCTTCACAAGTTTTTAAGTATGGTGTTGGTAGATATCGACCGTGTAGGGGAGAATCAATGCACCAACCCAAACCGCATCTTGTAAAAAACCATTGTGGAGGCAAGTATAGTTTTTACAGCGCCCATGCTTCAAATTCATTTGCAATAGCATTGTTTCTTGGGTTTTTATTAACTCCTGTTGTAAAACGTTCGAAAAGTATTTTAATCTTTTGGGCGGCAATCGTTGCTTACAGTCGTATTTATCTTGGTGTTCATTATCCATCCGATATATTAGTAGGAACATTCTTCGGGATTGCCTATGGCTGGCTTTTCTGGAAATTGTTTCAATTTATTGAAATTAAATATCTTAATCCGAAAGAATAGGTCTGCCGTTTCACAATAAATATCGTTGGCTGTATCGAATTCGAAGCCTATTATTAACCTCTTTTTATTGAAAAAATTCAATAATTTAACAGTACATAAACATTGATTCTTATTAGTATTTATTAGATTTGCTTGAATTTTAATTTTTAGGTTATGTCTCAAGCAACTAAAATAACAGAAATTCAAGAAGGATTAACTTACGATGATGTGCTCTTAGTTCCTTCATATGCTGAAATCTTACCGACTGAAGAGGACATAGATCTCACTACAAACTTAACGAAAAACATAGCATTAAAAACACCTGTAATTTCCGCAGCGATGGATACTGTAACAGGAAGCGCAATGGCAATAGCTATGGCTCAAGAAGGTGGTATTGGAGTGATTCATAAAAACATGTCTATTCAACAGCAAGCTGATGAGGTGAGAAAAGTTAAAAGGGCTGAAAACGGTATGATTCTAGATCCTATTACCGTTCAGTCGGATTCCTCTGTTGCTGATGTATTAGAGCTTATGTCAGAATATAAAATAGGAGGGATACCTGTTGTAAATGACGAGCAAAAGCTTGTTGGTATTGTTACCAATCGTGATCTTCGTTTTGAAAAGGAGATGGATAAGAAAGTTACTGAAATGATGACAGGTGAAGATCTTTTGGTAACGGCAGATGAAAGTACAAGTTTTGAAAAGGCAGAAGAAATTTTACAAGCCCATAAAATAGAAAAACTTCCTGTTGTTGATGCTCAGAGTGCTTTGGTTGGTCTAATAACCTATAAAGACATCATTAAAATCAAATTACGTCCCAATGCATGTAAAGATAAATTAGGAAGATTGCGGTGTGCCGCAGCAGTTGGTGTTACCGATGATTGCTTAGATAGGGTAACAGCTCTTGTTAACGCAGGTGTTGATGCTGTAGTTTTAGATTCGGCTCATGGACATTCTTCACGAATAATTGAAAAGCTTAAAGAAATAAAAAAATCCTTTCCAAAATTAGATGTTATAGCAGGAAATATTGTGACTCCAGAAGCTGCTGTCGCCCTAGTTAATGCAGGAGTTGATTGCGTAAAAGTAGGGATAGGTCCAGGGTCTATATGTACCACAAGAGTAATTGCAGGAGTAGGAGTTCCTCAATTAACGGCGATAATGGATGTAGCAGCTGTTTTAAAAGGAACAGGAGTAGGTCTTATAGCAGACGGTGGAGTTAAATACTCAGGAGACTTTGTGAAAGCTCTTGCTGCAGGAGCAGACGTAGTAATGGCAGGGTCTTTGTTTGCTGGTGTTGAGGAATCACCTGGAGATACGTTAATATTTGAAGGTCGTAAATTCAAAACTTATCGTGGTATGGGGTCCATAGAGGCTATGCAAGCAGGTTCAAAAGATAGGTATTTCCAAGGTAAAACAGCCGATTCCAAAAAGTTGGTACCTGAGGGAATAGTAGGAAGAGTTCCGTATAAAGGAACGTTATCGGAGGTAATGTATCAAATAATAGGAGGTTTAAGATCAGGAATGGGATATACAGGTTCTCCTAATGTTGAAAAATTAAAAGATGCTAAATTCATAAGGATTACATCTGCTGGTGTTCGTGAGAGCCATCCTCATGACGTTACAATTACGAGAGAGGCACCAAACTATAGTAGATAATTTATAACAAAAGTAAAAAACAATGAGATTTAAAATTCTAATTTTCATTTCTTTAACGCTTGTTTCAAAACAAGGAATAAATCAAGTTAAAGAATTAAGTCCAGAATTAGCAAATAAATGGTTGGTTGCTATTGAGGGAGACACTGTAAGTGCCGGTGATTTTTGGTACGTTTATAACAAGAATGCAGATCCCGAAAAAATCATTACTAGAGATTCTTTAATGAGTTACAGGAAATTATACGATAAATTTCTCTTGAAGGTAACGGAAGCAAAATCACTTGGCTATGACACTACGTCTAAGTTCATAAAGGAATTTAAGGGATATAAAAATCAGCTTGCCGATTCTTACTTAAAGGATAAAGATGTTACCAAAAACTTAATTGAAGAAGCTTATGAACGAATGCAAACGGATGTTGAGGCAAGTCATATTTTGATAAGTATTCCTGAATTAGCAATGCCTTCAGATACACTTGCTGCATTTAAAACAGCAATGAAAGTGAAAAAGTTAGCAGAAAGTGGAGGCGATTTTAAAGCATTAGCCAAGCAATATTCAAAAGACCCCAGCGTTACTAAAAACGGTGGTTATCTAGGCTATTTTTCTGTTTTCAGAATGGTTTATCCGTTTGAGTCTGCAGCATACAAAACACAAGTAGGTCAGGTTAGTAATCCATTCAGGACAAGATTTGGTTATCATATTATCAAAGTTCACAATAAAAGAAAAGCAGTTGGCGAAATAAAGGTAGCTCATATATTGACTGTTGCCAGAGACGATATGTCCAATGAAAAAAAGAAGGAAGCAGAAAAAAATATTTTTGAAATTTATTCAAAACTTGAAAATGGACAAGAGGATTTTTCAATGTTGGCAAGGAAATTCTCTGAAGATATGGGAACAGCTTCCAAAGGGGGGGTATTAGATTGGTTTGGTCCAAGTAAATTTGTTCCCGAGTTTGAGAATGCAGCCTTTGAACTTGAATATAATGGCGATTATTCAAAACCTGTTAAAACTGTATACGGTTGGCACATTATTCAAAGAATAGATCGAAGAGAAGTTAAATCATTTGAGGAGTCCGAAATTGATTTAAAAACTAAGGTAGCAAGAAGTGATCGTGCAGAACTCAGTGAAACATCTGTTTTAAATAAAATAAAAAAGGAGTATAAGTTTAAAGAATACAGGAAGGGAATCGATAAATTCTTTCAGTTTTGTGATTCAACCTTACTTACTGCCAATTGGAAGGCTCCAGAAGATAAAAAGTTGAAGGCCAAAATGTTTGTTTTTAACGGAATAACCTATACTCAAAAGGATTTTGCAGAACATTTAAAAACTACTTTAGTCCCAAAAAGAGGAGGGGATTATCAAAGAATGGTAACCTATACCTATAATCGATGGATAGAAAATATGCTAAAAGAATTTGAAAAATCTCAGCTTCCTCTAAAAAAGCCAGATTATGTTCGACTTCTAAAAGAATATCGTGAAGGAATTATTTTATTTGACTTATCGAGTGAACGTGTTTGGAACAAATCTGTTACCGATACAGCAGGTTTAAGAAAATTTCATGAGGCAAATAGTTCAAATTGGCAATGGGATGAAAGAATGGATGGAACAGTATATAAATGTGTTGATATTGAAACAGCAAATCTGGTCAGAGAATTTTTGATAAAGAAAAAAGACGATGTTTATATATTGGAAAAAATAAACGCAAAATCAGCTCTTAATGTAAGAGTAGAGGCAGGTGTTTATCAAGCGAAAGACCGTTCGGATTTAGAGGGACTTACTTTCAGCGAAGGAATTGGGGAAGTTTACAAAAAAGACGATCAATACATTGTTTTAAAAGTAAATAAAGTTCTTCCTGTGCAAGATAAAAGTTTAAAGGATGTTAGAGGGAGTGTTGCTGCAAAGTATCAGGATTATTTGATGAAGGAGTGGATAGAGGAATTAAGAGCAAAATATAAAATTGTTTACAACGAAGCAGTATTTAATCAATTAGCCCCTTGATTGTATATCAAACGCATAAGAAGTTAAAAATTAAGGCTTTCCAGTTTGGAAGGCCTTTTGTCCTAATTACGATGCTAATTTTTAACTCATGCTCATCTGAAGCTGAACTAGAGAACTCTCAAGATGGGCCTGTTGCTCAAGTTGGGGATACCTACCTAATGGCCTCAGAACTTAAGAAATTATTTGGGGAAGATTGGCGCAAAGAAAAGGACGAGGTTAAAAATTACATTCGAATTTGGGCAAAAGAAAAAGCTGTAGCCAGTGAGGCTGAAAAAGTTTTAAGTGATGAAGATAAGGATTTTAGTGCTGAAATTAATTCGTATAAAAACTCCCTTTTGAAATACACTTATGAACAAAAAATGCTTGATACATCCCTTTCATTTAGTGTTAGTGAAACAGAAATTTTAAATTATTTTAATTTAAATAAAGAGAACTTTGAACTTAAGGAGAATATCGTTAAAGTTCGTTACGTTAAAGTACCAAAAAATCATAAAAAGTTCAACAGTTTGCGATATATGATTCAATATAAGGACTCTTTAAAGAAGGAAAAGTTTTTTAGACTGATTCAAAAAGAAAATATTTTTTGCGTGGCAAACGACAGTTTATGGTATAAACTTGATGATTTAAAAAATTTAATACCTTTTAAGTTATATAACGATGAACACTTTTTAAGAAACTATCAGTATACTGAAGCACCAGATGGAGATTATGTCTGGATTTTGTTTTTTACGGAGAATCGTTTGAAAAATGGTCTTTCGCCATTGGATATGGTAAGAGAAAAAATTATCGCAATCGTTGTCAATCAAAGAAAACAGGAGTTGATTCAAAAACTTAGTAATACGGTTTATAATAAAGCATTGGAAAATGAAGAAATTAAGATATATTTTGATGAGTAATAAAGTGATTTTATCTCTGATTTCAGCTTGTTTAGCCCTTAATTCATTTGGGCAGAATGAACCAGTTCTTGTCGATGAGGTTATCGCTGTTGTAGGAAAAAATGCCATTTTTAAAAGTGACATTGATGCGTCCGTCACTCAACTGCAAATGCAAGGAGCACCAAAGGATTTTTCAACATCCTGCTATGTTCTTCAGGAAAGGCTATTTGAAAAGTTACTGGTTCACAAAGCTGAGGTAGATAGCGTTGAAGTTTCAGATCAAGAAATAGATGACGCTATAAACAGAAGAATGGATTATATGTTGATGAGTTTGGGAGGTTCTGAAAAAGATTTTCTGAAGTATTACGGTAAAAGTGTTCTTCAATTTAAAAAGGAAATTAGAGGAACTGTAGCTGATAATATTTTGGGACAAAAAGTGAAAGGTGAAATTACAAGATCCGTAACCATTAGTCCTAATGAAGTTATGAACTACTTTAATGCTATACCCGGTGATTCTTTACCAGTTGTTCCTGAATCTTATAAAATTGCACAGTTGGTAGTAAAAGCAAAACCAAATGCATACGAGAAAAAAAGAGTTGAGAAAAAATTAAACGACATCAGAAATCGAATTATAAATGGAACAGATTTTGGTCTTATGGCGGGTATTCATTCTGATGACCCAGGTTCTCGACAAAGAGATGGTGATTTAGGTTTTCTTTCGAGGAATCAGCTTGTTCCAGAGTTCAGTGCCGTAGCATTTCAACTTCAGCCTGGTGAAATTTCAGAAGTTGTTGAGTCTCCTTTCGGTTTTCATATTATTCAGGTAATTGAGAAAAAGGGAAACCTGATTCATGCTCGACATATTTTAAAATCTCCTGCCATTTATGAGAGCGACATGGAAAAAGCAAGGCAAAGAGCGGATAGTATCTCACAAGTTATTAAATCAGGTGTTGATTTCAACAAGTTAGCTTCTGACTTAAGTGACGATGAGGCTTCAAAAGTTAATGGAGGTGTTGTTCGCAACCAACAAACCGGTGGTGATTATTTTGAAGTTGAAGAACTGGAACAAAATTTATACATAAAACTTCAAAGTATGAATGAGGGTGAGATTACGAAGCCTGAAATTTTTAATATGTTGGATAATTCCAGAGCATATCGAATAATATACCTAATGGATAAACTTGACTTTCACTTAGCTAATATTGATTCTGATTACGATCGAATTAAATCAGCAGCTTTAGCCAAGAAACAGGAAAAGGAGTTAAAAAAATGGATAAATGCACATCTGGAGGGTACTTATATCAAGCTGCCGGAATCATATAAAGATTGTTTAGGATTATCCGTTTGGTTTAGTAACGAAACTAAGCCTATATCTCAAAAATAATATGTTGGAATTAGAATCAGATGTAATAGCTATTGATGCTTTGGCTGAAGCTTCAAAAAAATTAGAAACGGAAATAGCAAAGGTTATTGTTGGACAAAACGAGGTTGTTAAATCAATTATTATTTCCATTTTTTCAAATGGACATTCTTTATTGGTTGGTGTTCCTGGTTTAGGTAAAACACTATTGGTTAATACGATATCAGAAGCCCTTGGACTTAATTTTAACAGGATTCAATTTACTCCTGATCTTATGCCGAGTGATATTGTAGGTTCTGAAATTCTGGGAGAGGATAGAAGTTTTAAATTTGTTAAGGGACCTGTTTTTACTAACGTATTACTTGCAGACGAAATTAATCGTACCCCACCTAAAACACAAGCAGCTTTGCTTGAGGCAATGCAGGAAAAGAAAGTTACTATTGCGGGAAAAACTTTACCACTTCCAAAACCATTTTTTGTTTTAGCGACACAAAATCCAATTGATCAAGAGGGGACATATCCACTTCCTGAGGCTCAACTTGATAGGTTCATGTTTAATATATGGGTAGATTACCCTTCCTTAGCAGAAGAGGTTCAGGTTGTGAAATCGACGACATCAGATGTTGTCAATAACGTTAATCCTGTTTTGTCCGTTGAAGAAATCACAAGTTTTCAGGAGTTGATACGAAGAATTCCTGTTGCGGATAATGTTCTTGAATATGCAGTTAAACTAGCTGTTAAAACACGTAGAGAATCTGAATTGGCTCCTGAGATTACAAAAGATTATTTAACATGGGGGGCAGGTCCACGTGCTTCACAATACTTGGTTTTAGGAGCCAAAACACATGCTGCTTTGAAAGGAAAATATTCTCCAGATATTGAAGATGTACAAGCTGTGGCTCTTCCAATACTTCGACATAGAGTTATGCGTAATTACAAAGCTGAGGCAGATGGAGTTTCACTTGAAGAAATCATCAAATCATTGCTTTAAAAATTGATGGAGGTTAAAAATTTAAACGAAGTTCAAAAATCACAACTTGAATCCGGTAAGTTTCTTCCTATTATGGAAGAATTTTATACTATTCAAGGAGAGGGTAAACAATCGGGTAAACCTGCTTATTTTATAAGGATTGGCGGTTGTGATGTTGGATGTCACTGGTGTGATGTCAAAGAAAGTTGGGATGCATCTTTACATCCATTAGTTGAAGTAGACGGTCTTATCGATAAGTTAAATTTTATTCCTGCTAAAGATGTTGTAATAACAGGAGGTGAGCCAACTTTATACAATCTTGATTATTTATGTCAAGTACTTCACTCCAACGGATATCAAACTTTTTTAGAAACAAGCGGATCACATTCATTTTCTGGAAGATGGAATTGGATATGCTTATCTCCAAAAAAAACTGCGCCACCCAGACCCGAAGTTTATTCTTTTGCTCATGAATTGAAAATTATAGTGTACAATAAAAATGATTTTAAGTGGGCAGAAAAGCATGCGGAAAAGGTAAATTCTAATTGTAAACTTTATTTACAGCCTGAATGGAGTAATCGAGATAAAATGATGCCTCAAATAATCGATTATGTAATGGAGAATCCGAAATGGAACATAAGCATTCAGTCTCATAAATTTATGAACATTCCTTAATTATGAAAAATACTTTAATTGTTGGGGCAACACCAAATGAAGACAGGTATGCCAACAAAGCGGCAAAACGTCTTGTTGACGCAGGTCATACAATTATTCCTTTTGGAATTAAGAAAGGTATTGTCTGTGGAAAAAAGATAATTAATCTTTGGGAAAATTTTCAAGATATTCATACAGTTACTTTATATGTTGGTCCCGGCCGACAGAAAGAGTATATCAAAAAAATAATTGAAATAAAACCAGAGCGTGTTATTTTTAACCCAGGGACCGAAAATCCTGATTTTAAGTTGCAATTGGAAAAAGCAGGTATAGCCTATGAAGAATCTTGTACGTTAGTATTACTTTCATTAAACAAGTACTGACGATTCAATTTTTAGGTGGAGAGATTTACTTTACTTTGAGAAGCATATTTCAATAGTGTGGTACAAGATTTATACAATGAAAAACTGTTAATCCAACATAAAAATATCCTCTCCTTTTTTTTTCATTAAATAATGTTCTCTTGCATACTTTTCCATGAACTCATTGTTGTTCATGTTTCTTAAAAACATTTTATTTTTTGCCGTTTCAATTTTTAATCTATTAAGATCATTTTTCAGTTCTTTTTTTTGTTGAATTAACTCCGCGTGAAAAATAAAATTATAATGATCGAAAAAACAAATCCAAATTGAAAATAATAAACCTGTAATCAAATATTTGTTCTTAAATGCAGGCGGTATTTTCTTTAAAATTTTCATAGGGTCAAATTACATAATACATTTTTTATTGGTGTAGTATTTTTTCGGAATTTTTCATCAATACACAGTGGAAAACAAAACAGGCTTCAATTTCTTGAAGCCTGTTTTGTTGGACTGTAACATCTATTTAGTTAACCATTACCGGCATAACCAACATTAGTATATCTTCGTCTGAAGCATTTGCGTTTTCTGGGAGAATAATTCCCGCTCTACTGGGGTCACTCATCTCCACACTCACTTCATCCGTATCTATATTGTTTAGCATTTCAATTAGAAATTTTGAATTAAAGCCTATCTCCATGTCTTCCCCATTGTAACTACAGGTTAATTTTTCATCTGCTTTATTTGCGAAGTCTAAATCCTCTGCAGATATGTTCAATGAACTTCCTGCGAGTTTAAGGTTCACCTGATGAGTGGTTTTATTTGCAAAAATAGAAACACGTTTCACTGAGTTAAGTAATAAGCTTCTGTCGATTATGAGTTTATTCGGATTTTCCTTTGGAATTACAGCTTCATAATTCGGATATTTCCCTTCAACAAGTCTGCATACCAGGTGGATCTCGCCAATTGAAAAGAAGGCATTGTTCTGATTATATTCTATAGTTGTTTCAGAGTTACTGTTTAAGCAGTTTTTTAATAGGTTGAGTGGTTTGCTAGGGATAATGAATGAGGTTGAATTTTCACTTTTAGCATCCAGTCTTCTATACCTTACTAATTTGTGAGCATCGGTTGCGACAAAAGTTAAATTGTCAGAATTAAGCTCACAAAAAACACCGCTCATAACAGGTCTTAATTCGTCGTTTCCTGCAGCGAATAATGATTTATTAATAGCTCTTAAAATTATATCAGACGGCAGAGTTAAGGAACTCGATTGCTCAATTTCGGGAACTTTTGGGAATTCCTCTCCGCTATGACCACTTAATTTGTATTTACCGTAATCTGATGAGATTTCTATTTGGAAATTACTTTTCTCCACTGAGAATTTAATGGGATGATCCGATAAATTTTTTAAAATGTCGATTAACATTTTTGCTGGTATTGCAATCAATCCATCTTCTTTCGATTCAACAGTTAACTTAGAACTCATTGTTGTTTCCAGATCTGAAGCCGAAACTTTAAGAACAGTCCCCCTTATTTCAAATAAAAAATTATCGAGTATTGGGAGTGTATTGCTGGAGTTCAGAACACCTTGTATTAAAGAAAGTTGTTTTAAGAGAGAAGCGCTTGATACAATAAAATTCATTTCTAATTAGTTTTTGTTAACAAATATAGAAGAAGCCTTTATTCATCAAGTATTTACATGGTTTGAATTATCAACAATATTCAAAGATTAATTAACATTTTAGGTAAATTGATAAAATTTAGTTGTAATACTACATTCAAATAATTTTTTTTTGTAGATTCATCTTTAAAGATTTGTCATGATTATAAAAAATATTCATACTCCAAAGGAATTAATAGAGCAACTGAAAAGAGTTGAGTCGCCTTTTGGATATTTTGAAGTTTTGCAAAGAATGGACATCACAAGAGAGGCTTTTGAAAGTTATTTCACCTGGAACGATGAGAAATATACAAGAAATTGTTTAGCACGTACGGATAAATTCGAATTGATGATAATGTGTTGGGAAGAGGGCCAGGAAACACGTATTCATGATTACGGAGAGGCAATGGCTTGGATTAACCCTATTTGTGGAGCATTAAAAGAGGAAAGATATTTATTAAGCGACAATGGAACAGGCTTGGTCAAAGTAAGCTCACTTGGTGTAGGAACATCTGAGTTTTCTTTTCTTCATACCACGGGAATTCACAAATACAGAAATAATTATGAGTCAAGGACAGCAAGTTTACACCTATACGTAAAACCTGTTAAGTCTAGAAAAATATATGATTGTTCTGATGGTTTTTGTAAAACCTGGTCAGAGGAATGCTCCGATGATAGTGTTTGTGTGATTTAGCGGTTTAATTCTTTTTCTCTTTTTTCCTGAAAAGATCCATAATGGATTCAAAGCTTTTTTGAAAAACGGCGCCAATACCATAAGTTGTATTTATTTGGTTATTTATCGCGGTTTGATCACTTGTCGTTTTGTGATATGCTTTAGCTTTTAAAGCTTCTGTGATTTTGAATTCGGCTTCAATGTCACCAACCTGATTATTGATGTCGTAATCCGTTTTAACACTTAAGTTTTTGTATTTAAAACCAGCCAAAAGCCTTAGTTCATCTTTGGTAAGGTTTTCATTGGATTCATTTTCTTCAACTTCATTATAGTCAACACCCAAATCCAGGTTTGGATGCAGTAGGCCACTAAGCGCATTATTAATTTGACCTTCAACAAACTGCATGCCGTTATGCAATCCTGCTTTATCCGACACAATTGATTCAAAACCACTTGACGGAGGTAGAAACTGGCTTGTTAAAATAAGTGAAAAAGCCTGACGATTAATTTCATCAACTCCAACAATTTTTTCTTCAAGAAAGTCTTTTTCTTCGGGTGTTCCATTTGGTAGAGAAATTCCTATTATCAAAGAAGGTTTCCATAAGCTTCCAAAAAGACCAAGATTACTGTTTACTGGAATTCTATTGTCAAATTGTGACTTTAAGTTTTGATAGTCACCAACCCCAATAAGGTTTGAATCTACTAAATTTATAAGGTTAGCTCTACTTCTGTAATAAGTTTTTATGGCCATTTGAGCATCCAGAGGGTCTCCATTCCAGCTTATTTTACTTCCAGGTTCAACAATGAATTTTTTTCCAATAATGTTTTGCAGTGTGAAAAAATAATTTCCACGTGTAACTGAAAAGTCTCCATACATGTTAAACTTACCGTCGGAATTAATAATCATTCCTATAGAACCGTTCCCTCTTGCATTTATTTCATCTCCTACTGCCGGATCAAAGAGTATGCGTAGGTTCGCTTCCGGATTTATCTTAAAATTAAAATCTAAATCAAGTCCTGACACATCAAAATCCTCTTTTAGATTATTGGAGTTTATTTTGGGTTCTGATAAGTTTACAAATGTTGCAAATTCGCTGATTTCAAGATCTTCTGCTTGATCGAGAGGCAATTCTAATTCAGAAGCAACAGTTATGTATTTATTTTTGAATACGTCGTATTTAGTTGATTTTGTTGTGTAAACGCTTCCGCCAATAAAATGGTTTTTTCCATTTCCTCTTAGCTGAAGAAGTCCGTCAACATAGGCCTGACCAAAGAATGTGGAGTTTTCTTTTACAGTCGTGTTGAGACAGTAAAATTGTTCAAGAAATACGGAGTCCATTTGATAACTAATATTTTTAAAACCATTTAAGTCAACAAAACCGTTGACTTTGGCTTTCGATTTTGGATGAAGATCATGAGTAATAGTAAAGTTTTTAAACCAGATGTAGTCTTTGTCAAAGTTTAAATTTTGTGCATCGACCCCATAAGTAACATTGAGATAGTCAACTTTAAATCTCAGATGATCGACATTTAATTTTCCTTTAAATAAAGGGTGTTTAATACTTCCTTGAATGGCTAAAACTCCCGATGATTTGCCCCCTTTGAAGTTGGAAAAAACACCATTGAAATATCTTTCTAAGAATTTCAGTTCTGTATTTTTAAGATCGGCTTTCATATCAATTTTACCTCTTTCGTATGGGTAATAATATCCATCAATGGTGAGGTTGTTAAAATTGTTCATTTTGTTTTTTACTGAAAGGTTAACATTAATGACCTTACTTGATTTTTTAAAAAATGTATTCAGCTTAAGTTTACCAAAATCCTGTTCGTTAAGCATCATGTTATCAACCGATAAATCAGTTGAAAAAACTTGATTTTCAAAGCCTCCGTCTAATTCTAAATTTCCATTCGCAGTTCCTTCAAGCTCAAGATTAATTGTGCTCCAAAAATAATTTAATGTGCTTAGTCGAAAATTTTTCATACTGAAAACCATACGATCAGAATTTAATAATGAGCTGGTTCCATTAATTTTAAAGAATTGATTTTTAGAATGTAAATTAAAGTTTTTTATATCTATGAATTTATTAGCAAAACAAGCAAACATTGAATTGTCGATCTGCCAAATAGTATCCTGATGTACGAATTTTGATTGGTTAATACTCATTTTTATTGAGTCTAAATCATTCAGGTTAAGGTTACCTGAAACATCCCCATGACTGGGCTTTTTACTTTTGTTCTTGTAGGAAATAGTATAGTCGAGATTATTATTTTTAATACTTGTGTTTATTTTTAGATTTTCAACCCCCACCTTTTTCACAATCTGAACAAATTTTGATCGACCAACCAAACTCATTTTATCGCCATAATTATTACTGTATAGTTTTAAATCTCGAATGATTTTATTCTTTATGTGAATTGAATCAGCGGCGAAATTGATATTAAAGGATTTTGTTTTTTCATCAAATTTCCCACTTAATCTGGTCTTTTTGGATAAATTGAAATTGGGTGTAAATAACTTGTGAATTATGTCATATTTATGAAGTTTAAACATTATGTTAAAATTATTATTACCCGTAAGCTCTTTTATTTCCACACCCTTAACAAGTGAAGGGATTTCTTTCGATAATATATTTACAACTGTAGGGTATATTTTGCCAAGGTTATATTTTCCTTCAATTTTAGCCTGTAAGATATCAGAGGATAAAATCATCATTTCACGTTCCTTTTTCGTAACAGAGCGAACATTGAGCGAATCAACTTTATAAGAACCACCATTTTCATTCCAAACTATATCTTTTAATCGTAATTCTCCATTTAAATCTTCAAAACGATTACCAATCATGTTTACCTCCAGCTTAGCGCTAATTTGGGTGCTGGAATCTCTAATTGACCAATTGATATTTCTGATATTTGCTTTTTTTAAGTCGGCTTTAAAATCATATTTTTGAAATTCGGGAATACTATAATCAATACTTCCGTCAAAATCAAAAACCAGATTAGTGTCTTTAACAGCTAATATTCCTTTAAAAATTTTATCTTTCAAAAGCCCATCCATGGTGATGTTTGAATAGGTGTAATCTTTATAGTCAATTCTGGGTATTTTCCCCGAGAATATTAAACGATTGTTGTCAAATTGGGCAAGAGCATTCAGTTCTCCATTCATTGAAATAAAACCAAAGTTTGGGTTGTCAATTGTTTTTCCCAAATTAAAATTATCGGTTATAATTTTCCCTATAATTTTCGTTTCTCCGGTAGTGTCGCTTTTGAAGTTTACGTTGGATTTAATTGAACCTGCGTTAGTGGTTAAAATACCTGTGGCTTCAAAATTGGAAATAGGTCCTGCAAAACTTCCCTTAAATTCCATTTTACCAACTTGACTCATCCATTTTGGAGTTTTTATTTTTTTTCCCGAATGAAAAGGAGGTAGGGGGGTGTTTTTTAAATCTTTATCATAAGTGATTAAATTGGTTATTTCAGCATTTATTACAGGATCATTCTTTACGCCCAATCCATCGAATTTTATTTGACCATTGAAATGAGTTAAATCGCCGTAACTGAATTTCAAACCTTCAGCATTTAATTTACTTATGGGGCCATTAATATTCCCTTCAAAGGTGATGGTTTTGTCCAGACCTCTCAAAGCCTTAACAAAATACGCTACGTCATTAGAACTTATTTTGGTTTTTTCGAAATGAGTATCAATATTAACATCACTGTAAAAATTTTTGAAAGCTTTGAAGTTGCTGTAATTCATATAAATATCTCCTTTGATATTCGTTTCATCGGTTTCTAATTCCAAACCGTTAATATTGAGGCTATTTTTATTTAATTTAAAATCACCATCAAACTCACGTAGTTTAAACCCTGATTTTTCGTTAAAAGACAATAGTTCGGACTTGAATTCAACACTGTCATGATGTAACATGAAATTCTTTGCTTCCATGTTAATGTCATAAAGCTCAATATGCTTGAAGTCTATTTTATCTGGTTTTGGAGACGTGTTTTCATTCCAAATTCTGCATCGAAGCTCTTCGAATTGAATTTCAAGGATGTTAATTTCAGGAGATACTCTTTTCCTACCTCTATTTTTCTTAGAGAGCTTCTCAAAAAAACGTTTAAGATTACTTTTGTCTTCACCCTTGTGAGTTTTAATATGAATAAAAGCTTCATTTAGTTCTAATAAATCAAAATCGAAATAAAGCTTTTTAAAGTCGTAATCATTAATCTCAAAGTAAAAATCATTGGAAAAAATCATTGTGTCGCCTTTGTGATCAAGAATCAAAAGGTCTTTAAGTACAAAAGTGTCAAATGGTCTGAAGTCTACCTCTCTTATCGTAATGGTAGTTTCTGTTTTGTTTGAAAGGTAGTTTCCAATCTTTTTACATATGAACGTCTGGACATAACTGCTCTTGAAAACTAAATAACCAATAATCGTCAGGAATAATAAAAAGATACTACTCCATTTCAAGAATTTCCGTAGTAAAGTTTTACGACCACTGTTTTTAGGTTTTGACTCCATGCTTAACTACTAAAATAACGGATATTATCAGCAAAAGTGTCTAGAATTTGCTACTTTTCTTTTACAGAATTGAAACTTATTATAAAAATAATTAAGTTTGTTATAACAAATAACTTATATGAAGGTTGATATTTTAGCATTTGCTGCCCATCCTGACGACATTGAAATCAGTTGTTCAGGTACACTTATGAAACATATAGAAATGGGGTACAAGGTTGCGGTTATCGATCTTACTCAAGGTGAATTGGGTACAAGAGGTAACGTCGCAACTAGGAAAAAAGAAGCCTCGGAAGCTTCGAAAATTTTGGGCATTGTTGATCGACAGAATCTTAAAATGGAGGATTGTTTTTTTCATTGTTCAGAATCCAATAAAAAGAAAGTCATATCGATGATTAGAAAATATCAGCCTAAGTTGGTTTTTGCGAATTCCGTCAAAGATCGTCATCCGGACCATGCAAAGGCAAGTAATCTTGTGAGTGAGGCCTGCTTTTTATCAGGCTTACCAAAAGTTAAAACGGAACTTAATGGTGTTTCCCAAAATGCCTGGAGGCCTAAAGCCGTATATCATTACATTCAGGACTATTATATTGAACCTGACTTTATTGTAGACATTTCTAATCAAATGGATAAAAAAATGATGGCCATCAAAGCTTTTAAGACTCAATTTTACAATCCCGAAAGCAAGGAGCCTGAAACGCCAATAAGCAGAGAAGATTTTTTAGAGTTTATCAAGGCAAGGGCAAGAAACTATGGTCGGCTCATAAAAAAAGAATATGCAGAGGGATTCACTGTTGAAGTCCCTTTGATGATTAATGATGTTCTCAAAACAATCGAATAATCACCCACCTTCATATAAGGTTTTAAATATACCAAAACACTTTACTATTCAATAATGTTTGTTTTTTGTAATAGAAAGATTTTTATTTAAAATCTTTCTATTTTAGTTGCATGTTAAAGCGAGGACTTAAAATTATTTTGGGCTTATTTGTTGTGCTCTGCTTGTTAAATTGTAAATCCATATGCTATGGACTTCAACAAGGAATGGGACAGTTGAAAATTGTATGGAAAGCAAAACCTCTGGATGAATACTTGAAAGATAAAAATTATCCTGATTCTTTAAAGGCCAAAATAAAGCTCATCGAAGAAATAAAGCGATTCGCTTTCGACTCATTAGGTATATACCCCTCGAAAAATTATACCAAAATGTACGACCAAAAAGGGCTTCCGGGTATGTACGTTGTTACGGCCTGTGAAGCATATGCCTTAAACTCCTACAAATGGTCTTTTCCAATTTTGGGCGAGTTTTCCTACAAAGGATTTTTCAAAAAGAAAAAGGCTGTTAAAGAAGCACAAAAACTGAAAAATGAAGGTTTTGATACCGATATAGGAGAGGTAAATGCATGGAGTACACTTGGGTGGTTTAAAGATCCAATTATGAGTAGTATGCTTCAAAAAACAGAAGGTCAGTTGGCGAGACTCCTTATTCACGAATTAACTCACGGTACTATTTTCGTGAAAAATGATGTTCAGTTTAATGAAAATTTAGCTTCATTCATTGGCGACAAAGGTGCTCTTATGTTTTTAAAAAATAAATATCCCAAGGATTCTCAAGTAATTAAGAGTTATCTCGATGAACTTTCTGATTTACAAAAAATAAGAGCTCATATGCATAGAGGTGCTTTACAACTAAAAAAGTTTTACAAAGAAAAAGGAGCTTTGAAACCTGAAAAAGAAAAAAAAGTTCAAATTCATAAAGTCCTTGATAATATGGATACACTAAGCTTAAATTCCTTCCACAAAGTGAGAAGAATTCAGGCTTTAAAACACAATTTGAACAATACTTTTTTTACGGATTTTTTAATGTACCGAGAAGATCAAAAACAACTGGAAAAAACTTTCAATGAAGATTTTGGGGGTGATTTCAAATTGTACTTTGATTCTTTAAAAGAAAAATATACGACCCTTTAATGGATTCTTTTTTAAAAAAGATTGCTCAAGAAATAAAAAGCAGGTATGAAACACCTGAAAATATTTGTATTGTATTACCCACCAAAAGAGCAGCCGCTTTCTTAAAGCAAGAACTAGCAAAAGTTTACAAAAAAACGTTTTGGGCTCCTCAGTTTTTTTCATTGGATGAATTTGTTGGTCAATACTGTGCATATAAAAAGCAAGAAAAGTTATTATTGGTACTTGAACTATATGAAGCCTATTTGTCTGTTGTAAAAGGAGAACCTGAGGACATAGGTTCATTTTTGAAGTGGGCACCAACTTTACTATCTGATTTTTCGGATATTGATCGATATTTAATTGATTCAAATAATATATTCAACTACATCAATGAAGCTAGAGCTCTTGAGTATTGGAATGTTAATGGAGAAGCGCTAACAGATGCTCAACAAAACTATTTGCATTTTTGGAAATTACTGGGCGAAATTTATCATGCATTTCAAAACAATTTAAAAGCGAACGGAAAAGCTTATCCTGGAATGCAATATCGTCATGTAGCCAATGAGATAAATGAAATAATTAAGGACATAAAGTATTCTAAGTTGTTTTTCGCAGGTTTTAATGCTTTAAGCGCATCTGAGGAAAAGATTATTTATTCATTAATAAAATTAGGAAAGGCGGAAATATTCTGGGATTCCGATGATTATTATTTTAAACAGCCAGAACAAGAAGCGGGAAGGTTTTTAAGAAGAATAAGTAAAAAATACCCTACGATTCCATTCAATTGGTCAGGTAATGGAATCACTCAAGGAGAAAAATCAATAAATATTGTTGCATGTAATACAGATTCGGCTCAAACTCACTACACAGGGATGATTTTGCAGGAAACATTCGATGAAGCTAATGCATTAAGCACAGCTGTCGTATTGAATAATGAAAACCTTTTACTTCCTCTGTTGTATAATTTACCATCAAATATAAATGCCGCAAACATAACCATGGGTTACAGTTTGAAGATGGCTCCACTGACTTCTTTTATTAATGCACATTTGGATTGTTGGGGAAACTACAGAGGTGAAAAAGATAAAAAGGCCTATTATTTCAGGTCTATATTTCAAATTATTGATCACCCATGTTTTTCTCATTTAGCAGGAAACTGCACTTCAGAAATTCAATCATTAAAAGAGGAGTTGATTAATAAAAATGTTATTTATGTTGGTGTTAAACGTTTCGAGAAGCATTTCAGCAAGGAATCTTATATATCTCTTTTGTTCAATAAACTAGACAATACAAAAGGCTTAATTGAAGTTTTATTAAGTCTTTTAGGGCTTATTAAAGAGGGGTTGTCAAAAGCAGAGTTGTCCGATTTGGAAAAGTCTATTCAAACAGAATACTTATATTCTTACACTTTAATTTTAAGAAAGTTTTTGAGAACAGTTGAAACGTCAAAACATCTTCAAAAAACATCCATTAAAATTGTTAAAAAGTTAATAAATCAACTGGTTTCATCAGAATCATTATCCTTTTTTGGAGAACCATTAAAAGGTCTTCAAATTATGGGAATGTTGGAAACAAGATTATTGGATTTTGATCGAATCATCATGCTTTCAGTGAATGAAGGTGTTTTGCCAAAAGGCAAGAAAGAAAATTCATTCATACCCTATGATATCAAGAGGGAGTTTGGCTTGCCGACTCATCACGACCACGATGCTATATTTGCTAATCATTTCTATCGATTACTTCACCAGGTTAAGCAGATGGATCTTGTTTATTTAAATGGTCAAAATGATTTTGGAGCATCTACTGAGAAAAGTCGTTTTATCGATCAAATACTTGTTGAATTGCCTTTGGCAAATGAAAAAGTAAATATTCATGAAACATCTTATACACCTTCTCCTGAATTAAATGCTATAGATGTAGAGTTTTTTAAAAATGAACAATCTGTCGACCTGTTAGTTAAAAAGTTGGAGAAAGGAATTTCCCCATCGGCACTGAACACTTTTATTGCTTGTAGTTTAGATTTTTATTATCGTTACATATTAAAACTAGGAGAGACCGATGAAGTTGAAGAAAATTTAAAGCATTCTACTTTTGGTACCTGCATACATAATACCCTTGAGCTTTTATTTGAGCCATATGTTAAAAAGAACCTATTGGCTCAAGATATTGAATTGATGAACAAAAAGATCACTTCCGTTTTAACAAATGAGTTTCAAGAATATTTGAGCAAAGAAGACTTAACGACAGGAAGTAACCTATTAACTTATGAGGTTGCAAGGCAGTACGTTAAAAACTTTTTGGAACTTGAAGTAAAAAATATAGTGAACGCTCAGAGCAAAAAATTAGACTATAGAATTTTATCTCAAGAGAATAAACTCAGTTTCGTTATGCCTGTTGAAGTCGAGAATAAAATAATTCAGGTGAAACTGGAGGGATTTGCAGATCGAATAGGAATACTGGGCAATCAAACACAATTGATTGATTACAAAACAGGAAATGTTATTAGCACCGACTTAAGTTTTAAGTCGTGGGAAGATCTGGCGGAAAACCCTAAAAAAAGTAAGGCTTTACAGCTTGCTTTATACGGTTATATATATTTAATGCAAAATCCACAAGTCAACGATTTTGTAGCAGGGATATATAGCTTCAGAAATTTACAATCGGGATTATTACAGTTGTCACATAACCGAAAGAAGGTAACGGCCGATGATATAAGAGAGAATTTTCCAAAGGTATTAAAGGTTATAGTAGAGAATATGCTTAACACCTCAAGCAATTTTAAACACAATGTTGATGCAAAATATTGCAATTATTGTCAATAATTCTTACTGATATTAGAAGCTAACTTGACTGACCCGTTTGTTGTCGATATATTTTTCTTTTTTGAACAAAATTCCTTTTTTATCAAAATAAAACCATTCACCTGTTTTATTGCCATTTTCATATTTTCCTGTTAATTGAAGTCTTCCTGATTTTCTATACTTTGTAAAACGATAACTTGGTTTCTTTGAAAAAAAAACTCCATACACTCCGGACGAGTCGCTAAATTCATCATCATAATAATGAACAATTTCTATTTTTCCATTATTGTAAAATCTCCAGTATAAAGCTGTTTTATGTCCATAATGATTATAAAATGTAATTTCTTTTAGTTTCTTATTTTGGCCTTTTATAACACTTAAACCGCAGTAAAGCTTTAAATTTCCCGAATTTGAATACAAAATGGAGATGGAAGAAGGGTTAAAACCAAAACCACTATTTGAATCTACTTTAAACGTGTCGATTGGAAGAATTGAATAAAGGTATTCAGCATAACTCGAATCATTATAATTGGTGTTGTTTTCAAAGTAGCCTTGGAGATATTTGGTGTTTTTTAATGAGTCAAGGAAAGCTTCCTTTGTATATTGAGCAAAACCGTTTAAAGAAGTTAAGTTAAACCATACGACAAAAATCAAGCTGATTTTCTCTGGCTTGATGCTTTTCTTCATAATCCGAATCAAAATGGGGCCATTCATTTAGATGAATTAAATTAAAAAATCAGTACCTGTAAAGCCTATTGAATTTTGTCCTCCAGGCTTTTCTTTTTGCTTTTTGAAGCGCACTAAGTTGAACCGGATTATTTTTGAAAACTTTCTTTTTACGAACCAAAAAGAAATTATAATCGTTTTCTGCCCAAATGGAATAATTTTCAAATTTTATGATTTCAAGGCCGGCATTTTCACAATTATTAAAAACCCTATTCAAAGAAATGGGTTGGTCTATTATTTGTAATGCTTCAGGAGCGTTCATTCTATCCCATTTCACACTAGCGGGACTTGGGATATTTATGAGCAGTAAACTTTCACTTTTCAGCATTTTAGCAACGTTTAAAAATAGCTTTTCGTGTAAATCTACAGGAATATGCTCAATCACGTCAAACAAGGTGATGAAATCCGCCTGTTTAATTTTTGGAGAATAAACAGTTACATCTCCTTCATAAAATCGAACATTTTTATTCTTTATTTTTTGCTTTGCAAATTCAATTGATTCTTTACTTATGTCTATGGATTCGATTTGACCTTTAGTGACCGTTTTTCTTATTAAGTGAGTAACAACACCGATACCGCAACCCAGCTCAATCACATCCGATGAATGAGAAAGTCCTAAATCTTTTAACTTTTCATACATCATAAAAATACGATCGTTTACCCCAATTGAATACTGCTCGGAGATGTAGTTGTCGTAATATTTTTTTACCTCTGATTTTCTCATTAATGAGCGGTAAATCCGTTGTTTTTAATAAGGAATAAACTATTTTTTTGACACATTAAAAGGAAAATTTAATCCTTCCACATCATCAATACTGTTGAGTACTTTGTTCTTTAGCTCTGCTTTAAAGGCAGTCATTTTATCCAAAACAGATTTATCACCAGATCCGATAATACTTGCAGCAAGAATTCCTGCATTTTTAGCCCCATTGAGAGCTACTGTTGCAACAGGTATCCCATTTGGCATTTGAAGAATGGATAAAATAGAGTCCCATCCATCAATTGAGTTACTCGAATGAATAGGAACACCAATCACCGGTAGAGGAGTCAATGACGCCACCATTCCAGGCAAGTGAGCAGCACCTCCGGCACCAGCTATTATAACTTTTAAACCTTTTTTAGCTGCAGATTCTGCATAATTTACCATTCTCTCTGCAGTTCTGTGTGCAGAAACAACAGTGATTTCAAAGGGGATTTCCAATTCATTTAAGAATTCTGCAGCCTCCTTCATCACTGGAAGGTCACTCTTACTACCCATTATTATTCCAACCTGTGCAGTCATAATTTTCTAAGCTATAATTTTTAAATCTTCTTGTACTTTTTTTGCAATTGTTTTTGCTTCATTTAATGAATCATTTACAATTGTAGCATGCCCCATTTTTCTAAATGGTTTTGTTTGGGTCTTACCGTAAAGATGAAGGTTTACACCTGGATGTGCAAGTGCTTTTTCAATTCCGTCATAAATTGCTTTTCCCATATACCCCTTTTCTCCAAGTAAATTAACCATTACCGAAGGTCGTTTAATCGCTGTGTTTCCCAATGGTAAATTGAGTAAACACCGTAATAGCTGTCCATATTGGGATTCATAATTTCCCTCAATAGTTTGATGACCAGAGTTATGGGGGCGAGGAGCTATCTCATTAACAAGGACCTCTCCGTCTTTAGTTAAGAAAAGCTCTACAGCCAATATTCCTACCATCTCCAGTTTTTCTATAACGCTTCGTGCAATTTTTTGTGCCTTTTCTTCAATTTCATTTGAAATAGTGGCGGGGGAGAATAAAAACTCCACTAAATTGGCTTCTGGGTTAAACTCACATTCAACGCACGGGAATGATTTTACCTCTCCATTTTCATTGCGTGAAACAATTACAGATAATTCCTTTTCAAAATCCACCATTTTCTCCAAAACACTTGGTACTTCAAAAGCCTTTGCCAAATCTTCTTTTGAGCGAATGGGTGTGACACCCTGACCATCGTATCCTCCTTTTCTCATTTTTTGCATAAACGGAAACTCATCTTCAAAAGCGAGGATTTCTTCCTTTCCTTCAATTAAATAAAAATCGGAAGTAGGGATGTTGTTTTTCTTGTAAAAAACTTTTTGTAACCCCTTGTCTTGTATTGTTTTAATTATATTTGGCTGAGGGAAAACTTTAACCCCTTCGTTTTCCAGTTTTTTTAGTGCTTCAACATTTACATGCTCAATTTCAATAGTTAGAATATCCCTCGTTTTCCCAAAGGAATAAACCGTTTCGAAATCTTTAAAATCGCCTTTAAAAAAACGTGAACTAATTTCTTTACACGGTGCGTTACTGTCTGGATCTATAAATGCTAAATCCAATCCGAAATCCAGAGCCTTTTGCTGAAGCATTCTACCCAATTGTCCACCTCCTAATACACCAATCTTAATATTTGTTGAAAACCCTTTTTCCATAGTGTAAAAATAATCCTTTTAAGGTAAATACCCATATTGGATGATTAATCGATTGAAAAGTACTATTTTTAGCGAAATAAAAAATACTACATTATGTTGAATTTGGTTTTATTTGGTCCTCCTGGTGCAGGAAAGGGAACTCAATCGGAAAAATTATTAGAAAAATATGGGTTAATTCATTTATCAACAGGTGATATTCTCCGAGGGGAAATGAAAGCTGAAACTGAATTGGGATTGAAAGCTAAATCCTTGATAGAAGCCGGAAATTTGGTGCCTGACGAAGTAGTTATTGGAATGATTGACAATAAGATTTCAGAAAATCTAAATGCTAAAGGTTTTATATTCGATGGTTTTCCAAGAACACAAGCTCAGGCCGAAGCTTTGGATAAAGTTTTAGAAGAAAAAGGAACGGGTGTTTCGGTAATGCTGTCTTTGGAAGTTGCTGAAGAGGAATTGGTAAACAGGCTATTAGAGAGAGGTAAATATTCAGGAAGAGCTGATGATGCAAATGAGGAAACAATAAAAAATAGAATTTCTGTTTACAATAAAGAAACTTCTGTTTTGGTTGATTATTATTCTGCTCAGTCAAAACACGTTGGTATCTATGGGGTTGGAACAATTGATGAAATTTTTGAAAAACTTTCAAATGCAATTGATTCGATTCAAGTAGGGTAGCAATTGGTAAAAAAACAAATAAAAAAAGCCTCGAATCTTCGAGGTTTTTTGTTTTATACTAGTTTCTTTTTTCAAGTATTTCGCGAATAAAATTTAATTTTTGGTCCAATGAAATCAAGTGATTTATCCAATGAATGGTATATCCGTCTTTTTCCATTTTTCTAAACCATGTCATTTGTCGTTTGCTAAATTGATGGATTGCAATCTCCAGGCGACGAAACAACTCATTGAAATCGTATTTTTTTTCAAGATATTCTGTAACGAATAGATATTCTAAACCATAGTACTTTATGTCTTCATTGCTGATTTTCTGTTGAAGTTTTTGAACTTCCTCAATCATACCGTTCTCAAGCCTTTCTTTTAATCGCATTGATATCTTATTCCTTCTTTCATTTCTCGATATATCGATTCCAAATAGCACTGGGTTTATGTTCGGTTTTTTTAATACAGGTATTGGATTGGATTGGAGGAAATAATCAATTTCAATCGCTCTTATCATACGTTTAGTAGATGTTTTATCAAGTTTTTCCTTTAGGTTGGGAGCGATTAAATCAAAATGATTTTGAAGTTCTATTTTTTCAAGTTTGCTCAATTGTTGTCTTAAATTGTTGTTAACAGGAACCGACGATAACTCATTTCCTTCCAATGCAGTTTGTACATATAAACCACTTCCACCACATAGTATAGGAAGTTTTGTTCTTGAACGTATATCGGCTAATGAACGAACAAAATCTTTAAAATAAATATTTATGTTGTACTTTTCACCAGGCTCACAAATATCAATTAAATGGTAAGGAATAAGTAAATTATTAACGGTGTACTCTTCTAAATCCTTTCCCGTTCCAATATTCATTTCTCGGTAAACTTGTCTTGAATCAGCAGAGATAATTTCGCCATTGCAGGCATGGGCTAAATTTACAGCTAAATTGGTTTTGCCGCTTGCCGTTGGCCCGATAATTACAGGCAGTATTTCCGCTTTATTTCTCATTAAAATATTTAATAAACTTAATCGAACCCATATTTAGAACAGTTTGGTAGTCATCTTTGTTTCGTATATCCCAATCGTTTTTATTTCTAAACTGCGAATAGTGCGTCCTTTGCCATGTGTTTAAGTTTATTATAAATTCAGTAGGAGTAGAGGTTTCAATTTCTGTAAATCCCAGCTTTTTAAAGTTGTCTCCATTACTCCATTCTAAATCGCAATAGGTCATCAACTCATCCAGTTGATAAAGATTTTTAAAATGTCCAATTAACTTTGTTAAACCACCAACAACACGCGAACCAGAAAGATTACAAAAGCGAATTAGTTCTGCAGATTTTGCACCGTTTCTCATTCTGATAACCTGCCCAAACAGGCAACGGCTACCAACTTTTTATTGCTATCCAATAAACCAAAGTTAAATTTTGTTTTTAAAGGAATGTTGCCGTGATTCTTTTCAAGAAACTCCATGGCTTCTGGCTTAGTTATTTTAGTTATTGTGGTTTTTCTACCATGAATTCTGTTCGATTCTCCGATATGGTATTTAAGTCTTTTGATTGTTTTTTTTGGACTTCGTTTATAATAATCTTCGAAAACAGTTATGAAATGCTCGTTTTTCTTTTTTAAGTTTTTAATTTCATTTTGAAAAACAGCTGAATTGTAGTCTTTAATTTGTACGAAATGAATTTTTAACTGTTTGATTTTTGCGAAATAGGTGAACGGAGATGTTTGTTTAACAGTACATTCCCCATCAATCTCAGAAGTTATTCTCTCGATAAAATCCATTTAGAATTTTCTCGCTTTTATTCGAGCAAGCTCTCTATCCGAATCCTTTTTCTTTAATGCCTCTCGCTTATCGTGTGTTTTTTTTCCTTTTGCTAAACCTATTTCAATTTTAGCATAGCCCTTTTCAGTAATAAAAAGTCTTAAGGGAACTATTGTTAAGCCTTTTTCTTGTGTTTTGGCGTCCCATTTTCTCAGTTCCTTTTTATTCAAAAGGAGTTTTCGATCTGCTTTTGGTTCATGGTTTTCATGAGTACCAAACTCATAGGGTGAAATGTGCATTCCCTTTATGAAAAGTTCATTATTAATTATAGTGCAAAATGCCTCATTGAGGTTGGCCTTACCGTTTCTAATTGATTTAATTTCCGTTCCTTTTAAAACGATTCCAGCGATTAATTTGTCCAGTATTTCGTAATTAAAAGTCGCCTTCTTATTTTTTATTTGAACACTTTTCATTTATGTAAAGATACTTATTTTGCCTTGAGAGCAAATGAATTGAATCTTCAACTTAATTTGTTACAAAATTTATTTCACAATTTGAACGTTAAGCCTTTTGCTCTGTATGTTTTTATTCAATTTTACCTAACTTAGAAATGATGAAAAAACTGTTTATATTATTATTCATTTTTACACTTTATAGTTGTGAAAAAAATGAAGGAACTATAATCTGGAGAGTTTGGTATGCGGTTCAGTTGCCACCGGATTACGATTTAAAAGTAACCTATAATTCAGATAAATACTTTGATTCTGGAGTTCGAGATACAGTTTATATTCACGATAGCAGTTATGTTCAATATGTTGATGGTTTTTGGATTGGACAACATTTACAAGATCATAAAGACGCTGGATATTACATCAATGTTCAAATAGATTCATTAACACCTTACGATGGATATTTAGGCGTTTATGTTTATGCAAACGACACCTCTTTACTGGATTCCGTTTTGTACCCTTATGGTACAAACGAAGTAATTCTCCAGGGAGAAATACCACAAAATTTTTAATTATGCAAAGAAAAATTTTAATCACAGCAGGCTTAATGGGAATGTTGTCGGTAATTATTGGAGCATGGGCTGCACACGGTATAGAGGGGTTTATTCCGAATACTGACCCAGATAAAGTTAAGAAAATCGCTAGTTTTAAAGTGGGCGTTCGTTATCAGTTTTATCACGCTTTTCTTTTGCTTTTTCTAAGTCTAATTCCTGCTGAATATTTTAAGAAAAGAATTTTCTGGGTTTACAGACTCACTTTAATCGGAGTAGGTCTATTCTCAGGGTCAATTTACTTATTGGCACTTAAGTCTCAATTGGGAATTGAAGGGATCTCCAAATTTTTGGGCCCCATAACTCCAATTGGTGGCCTTACTTTAATAATAGCCTGGGGGATTTTAATTCTTTATGCACTAAAACTTAAAAAAGACTAATGGAAAACACATACGAAGGATATAAAAATCATCTTCAAAAAATAGCGCATATTAATTCATCAATAGCATTGCTGAATTGGGATGAGGCGGTATACATGCCTAAAAATGGACTTGAAATAAGAGCGTGCCAGCTAAGTACGCTATGCACTATTGTTCATGAGTTGTCAACAAGTCCTGAGTTTGAAAATTTAGTCAACCATTTGCTTGAAAAAAGCTCCTTTGGATTTAAAGAAACAAGAAATTTAGAGGAAACGCGAGAAGCAATTCAGGAAAATAAAAAGCTTCCTCTGGAATACGTCCAAAAAGCAGCAATTGCTCGATCCGAATCCTTTAAAAAATGGGAAGAAGCCAGGGGCGAGGAGAATTTTCAAATTTTTGCTCCTTATCTAAAAAATATAGTTGATTTAGAGCGTGAAAAATCAGAGTTACTAGGCTATGAGGAGCATCCATATGATGCATTACTCAACCTTTATGAAAAAAATCTAACGGTTTCAAAACTGGAAAATATTTTCAGTCAAGTTAAAAGTCAAATCGTTCCATTGATAAAACAAATTGTTCATCAGCCCCAGGTAGATGATGGTTTTTTGTATCAAAACTTCGATGGTGACAAACAATTTGACTTTAGCGTTGATCTGTTAAAGTTGATGAAGTACAACCTTGATGCAGGACGTCAGGATATTTCAACACATCCCTTTACAAACCACATTAGTTCTCAAGATGTCAGGGTAACTACACGAATAAAAGAAAATGATATAGCAGAAGTAATTTGGAGTACTATTCATGAAGGAGGTCATGGACTCTATGAACAGGGAATATCCATCAGTGAGTATGGGTTACCAAGTGGAGAAAGTGTGAGTTTAGGAATACATGAATCGCAAAGTAGAATTTGGGAAAATAATTTAGGTAGAGCACTTCCATGGTGGAAATTTCTTTATCCAAAATTGCAAGAAGCTTTTCCTGAACAGTTTGCTGAAGTTGACTTAAGTGATTTTTATAAAGCCATAAACAAAGTTCAGCCCTCACTTATCCGAACTTCTGCTGATGAATTAACTTATCACGTTCACGTAATGATTCGTTATGAAATTGAAAAGGCGTTACTGGAGGGAGAGGTTGGAGTGGAAGATTTAGAAGAGTTGTGGAACCAAAAGTATATGGATTATTTAGGCGTTCGTCCAGGTAAGCCTACAGAGGGGATTTTACAAGATATTCATTGGAGTCATGGAAGTCTAGGGTATTTTCCTACCTATTCACTGGGCAGTTTTTATGCAGCACAATTTTATGCACAAGCAAAAAAAGAACTTCCTGATTTAGAATCTCAATTGGAATTGGGAGAAGTATCCAATTTTTTGGCACTCCTTCGAAAAAGCATTCATCAACATGGTAAATTGTATACAGCAGAGCAATTGAGCGAAAGGTTTACTGGAGAATCTTTAAACATTAAGCATTTTGTTGCTTATGCAAAGGAAAAATATGGGGCAATATATGGTTTTAGCCCCGATTAAAGTATTTTTCAAAAAAAAAGGTTAGCCATTATGGCTAACCTTTTTTGTACACAATACGTGTTTATTATGCTTTTACAGTTTCTGAAACCGCTGCAGCAATAAAATCACCAACAGCATCTGTTCCAACCGGATTCTGCTTGTTTAAATCCTCTGTTGCTACGTTTTCATCAATAGCCTTAGAAACCGCCGCACGAATAGCATTTGCTTCTTCCACTAGGTTTAGCGAAGTTTCTAAAAGCATAGCTGCTGATAATATTGTTGCCATAGGATTCGCAATATTTTTACCCGCTCCTTGTGGAAACGATCCATGAATCGGTTCATAAAGTCCAACTTTTGCTCCAACTGATGCAGAAGGCAATAAGCCAATTGAACCACCAATAACAGAGCCCTCATCCGATATAATATCACCAAACATATTTTCCGTTAAGATTACATCAAATTGAGTAGGGGCTAGAATCATTTGCATCGCAGCATTATCAACAAATAAGAAATCCAGTTCAACATCAGGGTAACTTGATGCCATTTTTGTTACAGTATCTCTCCAAAGCCTTGATGTTTCTAAAACATTTGCTTTATCCACTAGAGTTAATTTCTTTCTTCTTTTTTGAGCTGCTTCAAAACCAACTTTTGCAATTCTTTCAATTTCTTCAACTGAATATGTGCAATTATCGTATGCCTCTGTTCCGTCTTGGTTTCTTCCCTTTTCACCAAAATAAATACCGCCTGTAAGTTCCCTTACAACAACAAAATCAGCACCTTCAATACGTTCTGGTTTTAGTGGTGAAAATTGTTCAAGAGCAGGGTAGTAGGCAACAGGACGAATATTAGCATATAAACCTAACTCTTTTCTAATTTTTAATAATCCTTGTTCTGGACGAACTTTTGCATTTGGATCATTGTCATATTTGGGATGGCCAATAGCACCAAACAAAACTGCGTCAGAGTTTTTGCACACCTCTAATGTCTCATCTGGTAAAGGGGTTCCTGTTTCATCTATGGCACAAGCACCCATTAGGACTTCATTGTAGTTGAAATTGTGTCCATACTTGGCACCAACAGCGTCCATTACTTTCATAGCCTCTGTTACAATTTCTGGTCCAATTCCGTCTCCTTTAATTACAGCAATATTAAAATCCATATGATATAGTTTATTTGCGCGAATTTAATGATTAATTATCCTAAAACACTACCTAAATAGAGTGAATTTATTAAAGATGAATTGATGATAAAT
>PBEC01000020.1 GCA_002717515.1 Flavobacteriales bacterium | reverse complement strand
TGTCGTAACTTGAAATCGTGTTGCCATAATTATTTGAATTGTTGTATCGATGTCTCGATAAACTTACACTCCAGCCTGTTCCGGTATTATACACCACCGTAGTAATTTCTTGCCCTTCTTCTGGGCCATCCACAGGGACAAAAGTTTTGGTTCCACCATTGTATGAAATCTGATAGGGAACGCCGTTTATTACGTTACCCATTTTCACCCAGCCTGCGTTTTTGGAATCAATCGTTCCTTGTGTTTGAAAGTTACAATCTTTAGTATCTATATCGGTTGCTGTGTTATTATCCGGAAAGGTGTCGTTATCCGCTGTAATGGTTACGGTATTCTCCAAATCTCCCACAAAGTCTAAGGGTACAGATATATTTACAGTATAAACTACGCTATCATTTACAGGGATATCAACGATATCAACTAAAGCTCCGTTTTGAACTCCTGAAATTATTGAGGTGGCACCGCCATAGGCAGTAGAAGTCCACGTTATATCTCCAGCGGAAATTCCTACAGGAATTGGATCTTCCACTATTCCTTTTTTCACTGGGCTGGGACCTGAATTTTTAACAACAATTGAATATATTGTTGTGGAACCGGAGTAATATTTATCAGTCCCATCTGTTTTGGTAACTTCTGCATCTGTTTTGCAGTGATTAATGGCTAAGAAAACACTGTCTACACCCTCGCATCCGAGTAACGTGTTATATACACGAATTTCTCCTTTATATAGTCCTACAGGAACAGCTCCTAATCCAGAAACTACAAATTGACTATCGGCGGGAAGTGTTGACTGAACAACATCTGATATGCCTAAATTATTTATTGCATCCTCCCAATCAATGGAGTACTCTGTTGGATTTCCACCCGTTATAGCATAAGGTAAAATTGCTTGCGATGCCTCATGACAAACCTCTATAGTATCGACACGTACCTTTTGGGCGGCCACTCTAACTATAATATTATCAATCCCTACATATGCGAAATTTCCCCGAGGAGCCAAAAGCAAGCGGTCGTAATTTCGAGTAGGCGTAAACTCAATAGTATATTCTTCCCATTGCGTCCTGTTGTTAATGGTAGCAGAAGTTCCTAAATGATCTACTTCAGGAATCCCGCTTATAGTTGTCCAATTTTTCTGCGTATTGATATCCAATGTTGGATTAGAGTTCTCTTCTATTCCAAAAAAATCCAACTCTCCAAAACTGTCCCAAACGGATTCATTTCGAACAAGACTACTAAAGGCCAAAAAAGTAATTTCATACTTCTGATTAGCATATAAGTTAGAGGGTAAAGTACCAATGATAACCTCTTGTGAGGTGGGGTTTGTAGAAAGAGGAGAGTGCAATCCAGCATAAGCGGTACCTCCATCGGTATGCGGCATTAGGTTATTATCCGGTATGTTTTCACAAACACCTGGATCGTGTATGAAAATACCCGCGGTATGATTGGAATTTACCCATGCTGAATTTCCCGTATAAGCCTCTGTAAAAGAATCATAACCAGGCGCAGGACAATTCACATAATCTTCAAAGTCGGTCATCATGACAAAACACGATGCAGAATCCACCTCTTGAGGACATGGAGACAACGCCATGCTAACTTCATTGTTCGTGGTGTCGCATTCCGGCATCAATACAACGGGGGCCTCAGTTGGGTTTACACCCCTATCGTTCACAAAAACGTGCAAATCATACTCCCCCAATGGAAGTGCGTAATCAATTATCATGCATCCTGTTGATATTAGAGATGAAGCACTGTGGTCGATTCGCTCTGTTCCTATTAACGTACCATTATTTTTAGGGTCTCCTTGATAAAAACTCACATCAAAATCAAAAATCAAGGCATTAGCCGTTTCTTGACAAATCTTCACATGCGCAGTTAATGTTTCTAAATCACAAGATTTTGCAACGGAATCTATTTGGACCGTGTAATCTGGCAAGGCTGGATATAAAGGGTTTCCACTGGAATAGGTTAATGGGGTTTGCGTCAGATAAATATCTTGACCCGGAATAATTGCTTTGTTTTGAAATTCTTTAGGAACAGTCAGGTCGTCATTAATAAATGTGGGAACATAATTATGGGTATTCCAAACTTTTCTGGTAGGCACCCAAATCGTTGAATCACTCTCATACACTCGAACCGTTCCCTTTCCGGCTCCTGGCGTATCAGAACACGTACACACCAACTCGGCATCCCCATCGCCGTTTACATCCACTACTACAGGCAACTCTGTTCTTGTGCCTGAACCACAAGGTGTTTGTGTAATAATTGCTCCTGTCGCACCATCAATTATATACAAATTGTTTTCATCGCGATATACTACTTCTGTTTTACCATCCCCTTCAAAATCAAAAGCGGTTGAAGTAGTCATATTGGATTGGTCAACAACAGGTATCGCCCATTTTCGAGTCATATTCGACTCTATTGTAATAAATTCATCACGCCCTGCCATGCCAATTTCTAAAAGTCCGTCACCATCAAAATCCGCTATCGATGCCAAACCAACCTGATTTGGTAAATTAGGTTGCACATCAAAAGGATTAGCCTGTAACGAATTTCCAGCCGCGTCTTGAGTCACAAAACCTTGCGTTCTGGGATCCCAAATATAAATCACCCCTCCGTCTCCACAGCAAGTTCCGGACACTACGATATCCATTTGACTATCTCCATCCCAGTCGGCCAAACTGACTTTTCCATCGTTAACATTATTAGGTGCTTTAGAAACCTCGGTAAGAACACCTGAAGTCATATTTACACTATAAACCACATTACCACAAATTAATTCTAAACCAGAACAATCCGAACAAAAATCATCTGGAAGAATGTCAAAAGCGGCAGAAAAAATATGACCATTTGAGCCAACAGCACCTTTACTCTCGTTGTAATGATTGGGCAATTGAGAAATTATCGCCCCGGTTGAAGCGTTGTAAATTTCATTACCAATAAACAATTCTGTAGTTCCATTCCCATCAAAATCAGCAAAGGAAGGGTTTGCGGAAAATACCCCCTGGAGGGTCCCCTGACCTTGACTTATGGTAATTTCTGTAAAACCTACTTTAGGTTGACCTAAATGGTTAAAACACCTCAATTTCCCAAGATAATCAACCAAATAAACCTCACCAAAACCATCAGCATCAGCATCTACTATAGACGGAGATTGGGAATATTCACTTAGATGGGCATTAATGGTGGATTTTGTTGTTCCATCGGCACCATTTAGAATATATACAGTATTATCATCTCTAAAATGTGTAACAACCTCTGGGATTCCATCTCCGTCCAAATCACCAACAATCGGCGTCCCTCTAGTTTCAACATCAACAACACTTCTCCACTTTTCTACAAGGTTGTACCCCGTTACAACGGGAGGGGCAATTTGACATTCTCCAGAATCTCTCCCAAAATAAAAAGAGGCACAATTCTGATTCTCTGAACAGTCACCATCAAAGCAATCGATTAAACCGTCACAATCATCATCAATTCCATTGTCACAAACTTCAGGAACATTTGGGCATTGAGCATATGATTCAAAACTCAAAAGAATAACAACAAAAGCGATACTATATCTAATACATCTTACACTCAAAACACTAATTGACACATAAATATACAAGTTTCAGCAAAAGCCCTTAACTGTAATTAAACAAGGTCAGGAATCTAAAGTTACCAATTGAAAGTTTACAGAGAACAAATAGTTACTACACAACACCAAACACGAGTGATTTTTGAGATAAAAAACCAAAGTCTTAATAACGAACAATTTTTATCAATTGCATTCGTATATTTACCAGGATAAATGCCATCTTGACTTTTAACAAATGAACACACCCCCTTTTTACAAAAGACGAAAATTCTGGAAACGCTTTTTTATACTTCTTTTGGCTATACCATTATTTTTAGTTGGCGTTTCAATTGGAATACTGTACATCAAACAAGACGATATTGTTCAAACTTTAATCTCTTCGTTGAATAAAGATTTCAAGGGGAAAATTGAGATAAAAGATTCTCACATCACCCCATTTGACAACTTTCCATATATCTCTGTCGATTTAGAAAACGTAAAAATATATGAGTCAAAAGAAGACTCCTCCTTAATAATAGCAGATATAAAAGAAGTTTTTTTGGGATTTGACTTATCCACTATTGTAAAAGGTAATTTAAGCATCAATGACATTAAACTAAAAAATGGAACAGTTGATTTGATTCAACATATTGATGGAACCATTAACATTGAAAATGCCTTAAGTCATGAAGATGGCGTTGAGGAAATTGAAGATATAAATGATGAATTTCATTTAGCCATTCATGAAATTGAACTGGAAAACGTCGATATTCACAAACTCAACGAAGAAAACAATATCATTTTCGATGCACTAGTTTATGAAGCCGATGCCAAATTCACGACTAGTCCACAGCACATATTTGTTTTTCTTGATTCTAAATTCGAACTCAACCTAATCGAAAACGGAGACACAACTTTTATAAAACACAAACACTTTGAACTACATACTAAATTAGACTACCTAAGTGACAATGAGGTTCTTAGTCTTGAACGCACTAAGATACAACTCGAGAACTCAGAATTTGAAATGGAAGGCTTCGTTGATTTTAAAGACGACGTCAATCTCGACATACAAATCAAAGGAAATAAAGAAAATTATGACTTAATTTTCGCAGCAGCACCAGAAGAATTAATTCCTGTACTGGAAAGATATGAAAACAGTGGCCTACTATTCTTTGAACTAAATATAAATGGAAAATCTATTCATGGTCATTCACCTGCAGTAAACGCTAATTTTGGTTGTAAAGACGGATTCTTTAAAAATAAAATTAAGAACAGTGAGGTTAATGATTTGAATTTTTTTGGAACCTTCACAAATGGAAAAGAGAAAAGTTTAAAAACAAGCGAACTCATAATAAAAGATTTTTCTGCCTCTCCGGAGGAAGGAGAGCTAATGGCGAACTTAAAAGTTTCAAATTTTGAAGACCCTGAAGTAGATTTTCAAATTAACACAAACTTTGAATTACTCTTTTTAAAAGATTTTTTCAACCTAAGCGATATCAAAGACCTAAGCGGAGCTGTTGAATTAGAGATGAATTTTCATGATATAATTAACATTGATGCTCCAGAGCATGCCATTTCGAAATTAAACGAATCCTATGAAACGGCTTTAAAAATTGAAAACCTCAAGTTTCAGTATGGAGACTATTCAATTCCCATTAATGATTTAGACTTATTTGCAGAAATGAAAGGTCATGAGGCCGTAATTGAATACTGCAATTTACAAATTGGAAGTTCTGACCTTGAACTGAATGGAAAAATAAGTGACTTACCTGCTATAATCCACCACACCAACAAACTTGTTGACACAAGGCTAAACATCAAAAGTGATTTTTTAAATATTTATGAGCTTTCAGGTAACGATTCAACTGCCTTAAACGAACAAATCAAAAATCTAAAACTTAATCTTGACTTTAAGAGCTCTGCGCAAGCCCTTACTGAATTTGAAAACCTCCCTGTAGGTGAGTTTTTTATAGAAAATATGTACGGAGAATTGCAACATTATCCCCACGCTTTTCACGACTTTCATGCTGATATTTTAATCGGTAAAGAAAATCTTAAGATTGTTGATTTTAAGGGCATGTTGGATGAAAGTGACTTCTTTTTTTCCGGTAAATTAAACCATTATGACTTATGGTTTCAAGACACTCTAAAGGGAGAAACGGAAATAGATTTCAATTTCAAAACCAAACAACTTCGGCTTCAAGACGTGCTTGCATACGATGGTGAAAACTATGTTCCTGAAGAATATCGCCATGAAGAGCTAAACGATTTCAAATTTCACGGAAATGCTAAAATGCACTTTAACGACTCTTTGGAATCAATTGATTTAGACCTCGACCATTTCCGAGCTAAAATGAAAATACATCCACTCAAGTTAAAAAACTTTAAAGGAAGAGTTCATTATGAAAAAGAACACCTTGTAGTAGAAGAGTTTTCCGGTAAAATTGGACACTCAGATCTCAAAACCAACTTACACTATTACCTAGGAGAAGATGAATCCATAAAAAAACGTGACAATCTTTTCTCTTTCCAATCTAAGTTTTTAGATATTGATGAATTGATAAACTACAATCCTTTGCCTAACGAAGAAGCTTCTGAAAATCACGACTCCATCTTTAACATCTATAAGCTCCCTTTTACAGATATGAGTTTTTATGTTGATATAAAAGAAGTCAATTATCACCAACACACCCTATCTGATTTTTATACAAAAATGCGCACCACTCCTAATCACTTTTTATACATTGATACATTTTCAACATCAATTGCAGGAGGAAAGGTTATTACAAAAGGCTATTTCAATGGATCAAATCCAGATTTAATCTACTTTAGCCCGGATATGCAAATTAATAAAATCAACTTGGATCAAGTATTGCTTAAATTCGACAACTTCGGTCAAGACCATTTAGTTTCGGAAAATCTACACGGAGAATTTACCGGCAACATCACGGGTAAAATTCATATGCATACCGATTTAGTCCCTATAATTGAAGACTCTGAAATTCATATTGATGCACATATAGAAAATGGAAAACTTGAGAACTACCCTATGCTTCAAGACTTTTCAGAATATTTTAAAGACAAAAATCTCGAAAGTGTAAAATTTGACACACTGGAAAATAAAATTGACATGATTAATGGAGTAATTACAGTTCCAAAAATGACTATAAATTCCACACTGGGGTTTTTAGAAGTTTCGGGAGTTCAAGACGCTGACTACAATTACGAATACAAAATCAGCATCCCATGGAAAATGGTAACCCAAGTGGCTGCAAGTAAACTATTCAAACAGAAAAAAGACACATCAAACAATAATGAAAACGATGAAATCCAATATGGAACAAATAAAACAAAATACGTCACTCTAAAACTAAAGGGTGATTCTATTGATTATAAGATTTCATTGACCAAAAGAGTGAAAAAGAGATAATTTTAATCGTTCAGATCTTCTTGAATCAATCAGACGCAACACGGTTGCAGTACGCAAAAAAAAGCCATACCTTTGCTACATGTTGCGTCTTTACTTGAGTAATTACACCTCAGCAAAAAAAGCTGATTATTTTGGTATCCTTGCCAGTGGATTGTGTTTATTACATTGTTTCGCAACTCCATTTGTTTTTATTGTGAGAAGCTGTTCTGCTGCTTGTTGTTCCGAAAGCCCAATATGGTGGAAAACAATTGATTACTTATTTATAATTGTTTCTTTAATTGCTGTAAAACAAGTCTTCAAAACATCAAAAAACAAATTACTTAAATCTGGTTTCGCAGTTAGCTGGGTTGCTCTTTTCATTTTAATTTTAAATGAAAATTTTGCAATGTTTTCAATCTTTAAACACGCAGTCTTTATTCCAGCTTTTCTATTGATTTTATTACATGTATATAATATTAAACTGTGCAAATGTGAAAAAAACTGTTGCTAAATATAATTTAGCAACATCAAATTGAATGCTATGGCTGAAAACAAATACGATATATATGATACAATTGGAGATAATCACGTACTAACAAGTATTGAAACTCCTCTCAAAACAGATGCTTTTGAAATCTCTGACGCAGAGAAAATAGAAAAAATACAAGGGTATTTTAAAGGTATTATGGAAACTTTAGGTTTGGATTTAGAGGACGACAGTTTGAAAGGGACACCATATCGTGTTGCAAAAATGTATGTTAAAGAGTTGTTTAGTGGACTTGATCCTAAAAACAAACCATCTATTTCTACGTTTGACAATAAGTACAACTACAACAAAATGCTGGTTGAGAAAAATATTGAATTTGAATCGGCATGTGAGCATCATTTCTTACCCATGCGAGGAAAAGCACACGTTGGCTATATATCTTCAGGGAAGGTAATTGGATTATCAAAAATGAATAGAATTGTACAGTATTATGGAAAAAGACCACAAGTTCAAGAAAGGTTGACCATTCAAATACTTAAAGAATTACAAGCCGCTTTGAAAACAGAAAGTGTTATTGTAATAATAGATGCAGATCACTTGTGTGTCTCTACAAGAGGAGTTCAAGACAAATCAAGCTCAACGGTAACAATAGAATATGGAGGCGAATTTAATGAAAAGAGTCAGAGAGATTCATTTTTGAGTTTATGCTCTTAGAATGATTTTTTAAAACTCAAAAAATATCAAACAAAAAAGCCACTGAAATCAGTGGCTTTTTCATTTGATTCAAGCATATATTTTATTCAATATTTAACACAAAAGTTAAATCAAAGTCTGAATCACCGTCGTTGGCTCCTGAACTTGCTGTTTTAACACCTGGTTGATGTTGAAGTCTAACAGTAAAGTACCCTCCAGACAAGGAAGAAGAAGACGTTTCCCAGCTTGTACTTAATCCAACAGGGTTTCCATTATCGTCTGAATCGTTATAATTTATTGCGTCAGCTGCATTATCTATATTTCCATCCCCCAATGGATTCGAAAACGCATCGTTTGAGAACGCAAAAAAGAATTGGTGCTCATCGTCTTCTTCAGCAATTTCAGCTCCAATATCCTCAGCGTGCTCATCTTCGTGCTCTTCCTCTTCTTCTCCTTCTTCCTCTTCGTGCTCTTCCTCATGAACGTTTAATATTTCAAATGTAAGGGTATAGGTTTTATCTGCATCTAAGTTAATAGAATCTAAAACAGTAAGCTCTTCAACCCCTTCGTAATCTGGATCTTGAGCTAAAGCCTCAACAACATCACTCGAATCCTGAGTATTGGTAAAGATTAACTTCACATCAGTAAACACCTCATGATCGTGCTCTTCCTCTGGAATTTCATCTTCTTCTTTTTCACATCCTGTTAATAATACAGCCGCTGCCAACATAGGAATCATACTGTACTTTCTGAATTTGTTCATTTTGTTCATTTTTCTGATTTTTAATTATTAGTATTTAGATTGATTTGATTATTAAAGTTTATTTATTGTTTGCATTGAATTTATAGTTAAGACTAAAAAGTATGTTTCTTCCCGGCGCATCCGCAAAATATCTCATTTCATTTAGATAATCTCTGTAGCTAGTATTTAACACATTATTTACAGAAACACTTCCTTTGAAACTATTCCATTCCCACTCCCAGGAAACCCTCAACATAAAATACCCTTCAGGAGCCGCTTTAAAATCAAAAATTTCTGACTCTAGAGTAATCACCTCATCCCCTTCTGTTAATTGTTCTGGAGTTAAGGTACGAGGTGCTTGAAATTGCTCAAATCTATAGAAAGGCTTTAACAATATTCTTGAAGAGCTAAATTTCCATAACTTTCTTTGTTGCCAAATTAATTTATAACTAACGGTTACTGGTGGTTGATTAATTAAAGTTTCTTTATCAGTAATATTTCTTGACCATAAATAACTAATTCCAAATGTACCCTCTAAATAATTTCCCAATTCCGCGCTCCAATCATAATCAGCCCCCAAAAAAAGAGCATCCGTCTGATCAAAAATAAAGGTCGGCTGAGGACCTCTAAAGGTGCCTATTAAACCATAGGGCCGTAAGTAAATAAAATTGAAAAGGTAATGGGAATAAACAGCAAAACTGTGTGATTGTAGTTTGTTGTTAATTTTTAATTCATTTATTAATTTGTACCCTTTTTCAGGTGTGACATTACTTTCATTTAAATTAGTTACCTGGTCGGTTTTTAGTTTGTTTTCGTCATTAAAGTAGTATCGAAGTAACCCATATGAATTTTTAAATCCATGTTGACCAAAGCTGAATAACTCAGCCATATTGGGGGCTCTCCAAGCAGTTCCGAAACTCGTTCTGAAAGAATGACTTTTTTTGAAATTTTTAACATATCCAATAGATGATGTTAGGTTTGTGAACGAATACTCATCTCTAAAAATATCTTGATTAGTTTCCCTGCCTCTGACATTACTGGACTCGTAATCAACCCTTAGTCCTGCTTCAACAAGATGTTCTCCTATTCGCTTGCTTTCAACCAAAAAAGCACTGTATCTTCCTGTGTTATAGTTTGGGATAAAAGGCGTTGTATTAGTTCCAGGGTTGTTATCATTATCTTGATAAAAATATTGTATCCCAATCATGCCATCCAACCCAAACCTATCGGGATGATTCCACTCCAATTGTGCATCGTTTGTAATCAAATCCAAATCAATAATTGGCTTACTGGAGTTTCTTCTGACATCAAACTCTTTTCTTTTATTCAGTTGTTTTCCTGCTCTAAAAACCAAATTGCCATGATCAGAATATGTCCATTTCACCTCCCCTTTTGCCAAATGGTGTTGGGTTAACTGATTCGGTTCATTTACAGTATATGAAAAAGGTAAAATATAAGCAGAATCCGGCTGATCAGCTGCAAACGCCTGACGAATCGCATTTGCGCTGTGGAAAAAAGAAGCTCTCAATAATCCCAAATTTTGATCAATCAAACTGTAATACGTCTTAACATCAAGCATTTTTGTTCTGTATCGAACTCCTGAACCAAATGAAAACTCCTCTTTTCCCGAATTAGTAAGCATATACTCGGGTGTATTTCGGTCACCAATTTTAGTATAGTTTCCATTTAAGAAGTAGCTCCATTTTTTCTTCCCCTGCCCTATTTCAAAACCTGAATTGTATCCTTTTCCATTGGTTTGGAAACCAGACCTTACTTCACCGGAAAAATCTTCCTTAAGGTATAGTGGGTTTGGCTCGACAATAATTGCCCCCCCTAAAGCTTCAGGCCCAAACCGAACTCCTGCGGCGCCTTTGATTATTGTAATTTTATTGGCGGAAGAAATGTCAATTTCTGGAGCATGATCTTTTCCCCAATTTTGAAAACCGTGTTTTATCCCATTGTTCAAAATCAATATTCTATTTCCATACAACCCATGAATTATAGGTAACTGAACATTTGATCCAACTGATATGAGTGATACTCCTTGCTCATCCTCTATTGATAGGGCCAAACTTCGAGTAACATCACTCTTTAGTTCTTTTTCATCAATTGTAACTTGTGATATAGATTCCGTACCTTTCTTTTTGTTAACCTGAGCTTTAATAGTCACAGTAGCAACATCAACAACCTTTTGTCTTAGATAAATATGAGGAACCTTTCCATGTCTATGATTGTGCTCACAAACAGAATCACAATATCCATGACAGGAAATAATAAGAGTATTGCTTTGTGAACACAAACCATTTATAAAAAACTCGCCTTTTTCATTTGCTATAGTTCCTTTCCCCTCCTCTTTAATTACAACAGAAACATACGGAACAGGTTCTTTTGTTTCCACATCAAGTATTTTTCCTGACAAAGAAAAAGTACAAGAATCACTTTGTGCAAAAATGTTCAAGGAAAGAATGTTGCCCAATAAAAACAATTGAAAAGTGATTTTCATTTCATTAACAAAATCAGCGACAAATATAACATTGTTTTCTTAATGCAACAAAGTTGCATTAAGAAAACAAGTCGTAAAACAAATAATTTAAGCGATTTTTTCCTTTATTCTAGGATGTTTTTAGAACCGAAGATTGGTTTTTTTTCAAATATGCAACAACATAACTAAACATGAACACAAGAAACAGACTAATTCCAAAAAGCGGCAAAAGGACGGCCAAAACAATAATAAAAACAGCGGGAAATAAGGTTGTTTTTCCATTGTGTTTTGGATTTATTTTTATTTCTCTAAGAGACTTACTTTTGAAAAACGAGAGTACAGCTGCAATACTTAAAAGCGTCAATGCTACCGCTGTTATAAGAATCAATATAAAATTCCACTTTCCAAATTTACCTTGATGAAAGGCCATCAACCACAAACGGGCCTTCATCATTATACCTATATCACTCCACGAATGTTGTTGTATTACATTACCGGTATATTGATTCAGATGTATACTTTTCATTTCAGACAACCTTGTTGTTTGATTCGTAACAGTGTACACTCCTTTTAAGGATTTTGGAAAATTTAAACTTACTTCTCCGACTAAATTCAGCGCCTGCGCTTTTTGTATCATTTCGTCCAGAGAAAGAGGTTTAAGAGAAGTCTCCGTTGAAGTCAATCCTTGCCCTTGCCAAGTAGATGGAAAACCACTGTTGGTGTTTTTTTGAACCCATTTATATCCCGATCCAAAAACATCGGTCCACGGAAAACCTCCCATCAAAATAACAACAATTAAAATAGAAAACCAAAATCCTAAAACAGTGTGAGCATCTCTAAAAAATATCCTTTTGGATTTTTTTAACCGTATGGTAAAAAGTCCTTTCAACCCTCTTTTCCTAGGCCAAAAAAGATAAACACCGGATATAATAAGAACAAACATCCAGCTCGCAACCAACTCCACAATTTTTGTCCCAAAACTTCCAAGAAGCAATTCGCCGTGTAGCTTTCTCACTTTATGCATGTCCGTTTCTGAAACATTTATTTTCCCCAAAACTTTCCCGTTTGATGGATCAACAAACAAAGAAGATTTGTGAGAGAATTTTCCGGATGTAAACTGAGTAGATTGATTTTGAGCAGTTGGTAAAACGATAGCTTCAGGACTTTTGTGCCAATTCGTTTGAGCAATTTTTAACTGCTGCTCTAAAGAAATTCTTTTTTCATTGAACTCAACAGTTCTGTAATTATTAAACACCTCTTTTTCATAATTGTCTTTGAAAAGATAAATAACCCCCGTTACAGACAATAAAAGAACGAACGGGACAACAATCATTCCTGCTATGTAATGACTTTTCCAAAGCCATTTGTAAAAGTAGATATTCATTTTACTTTTTTTGGAATTTATATGCCAAACCTATATTAACATTTCTTGGACGTCCCAATGAATATCGCTCCCCCCAATTGGTTGCTCTTGCTACTGTGGAATAAAGCTCATCTGTTAAATTCATTATATTGGTCCAAACTTCAAAACCTTTAAACTCATATCCCACTCTTAAATTAAAAACATCATAACCTGTATACGATTTAGAATTTTCATTCTCCATAAAATATTCATCAATATGTTGCCACTCCAAACTTGATCGAAATCCTTTAAACCAAGATGGAGTGTATAATATTTGACTATTCATTATCCAACTGGGTGACTGAGGCATTTCTTTTCCAGAATAATCGGAACCGTCTTCCACATAATTAAGAAACTGATGAAGAGCATTAGTTCCACTTATTCTAATAGAAAATTCTTTTTTTATTTTTGATTTAAATGAATACTCTACCCCTTGATGCAATGTCTTTCCCGCGTTTTGCTGTTCAGTAGAACCATCCGGTTGCAAAACAGATATTATTTCATTTAATCCTTCCATTCTATATAAACTCAATTCCAATCTTGCATTCTTTTTTAAAAAAGTAGCCCATCCCCCCATCTCGTAACTATCATAGAAAACAGGTTTTAACGATGGAATATCATTTCCTACATACAATGTTGTAACCTGGGGTGGAACATACCCTTGACTGAAATTAGCATAAGAACCAATGTTCTTCTTTATTTGATAGGTCGCTCCTACTTTCGGAATAATTCGTGAAAATATATTTTCGCCATCTTCTACTGAAGTAAAAGAATTACTTCCCAAATTGTTGTCAAAAACATACTTAAAATTATCGTATCTCATACCAAAAAGAATTTTGAGTTTTTTTATAGGCTCCAGTTTAAATTGAGTATAAAATGCAGTATTATAAATATTAGCAGAATAGTCAGCAAGCAAGCTATCTGTTGGGTTATATGACTCATACATTCCATCATTATTTTTAAAAATGGAAATGTAGTTTGCCCCATAAGTATTCGGGCTAAAATCAGCGCTTACGCCAAAAACCAAGCTGGAATTATAAAGTTTAAACTGTTGCTTGTGTTGTGCAAACAATCCGATACTTTGAAAAGAATTTTCATTTTCTTGACCATGGGCCAGATTGGGATTCCCTGTTCCTGCCCACGGCCTGTAGTCATCTTTGACGCGATAAGAAGGGTTTTGAGCAATTGAATTGTTTCTGTAAAAAGTTGTTATACTGGTTTTACTTTTTTTACTCCAAAAATGATTAAATGCAAATTTTGAACGAAAAGCACTTACACCTCGGTAAGTAAACGTTTGATTAGACTGGTAAATTTGCTGATAAAAATCAGTGCTATCCAATGACCCAGCCATATCCGAAAAGTAATCAACATACGTGTTGGTCCATACCAGTTCTGCTTTTTTACTCGCTTTGTAACGCATATCGAAACTCAGTGCCAGTTTATTGAAATCCGAATGGTCTAAAAGTCCATTGGTTTGATCAGCATAGTAGCCGGAAAATCGATATCCAAATTTATTTTTAATTGTGCTTGAGGCATAAAAATCCGATCTCTTATATCCCAGGTTGTTCCCTTGAACACTTATTCCGGCAGTAGGTTTAACCGTAGGTTTTTTTGAGATAAAATTCACAGCCCCCCCAATAGCCTCGCTCCCATACATACTGGATGAAGGACCTCTCACAATTTCTATTTTTCCTACGTTAGCCATATTGATTTCCAACAACGCATTATGATTAAAAACTCCTGATGTTCTAATTGGAATACCGTCCTCGAGGTACAAATATGAAGCCCCGTAGTCAATTGGTCGTCGGATACTCATGGTATGTTGCTCATTACCCAAATCAACCATATTCACCCCAGGTGTTTGGTTTAAAACCTGATCAATTGTTGTGGGTTTGTTTTTTTCTATCACCTCGGAATTTATTGTGGAAATTGCAACAGGAACCTCATTTCTCAACTCCTGTTCTCTGTTTGTACTAATTACAATTGAATTCAAACCAATCGGAGAAGGAGAAAGTTTTAACAACATATTTTTTGAGGCAACTATTTTTTTATTTTCAAAACCGTTTGCCATAAAAATCAAAGTGTCTTTCCCCAATTTCGCTTTAATAGAAAATGCCCCATAATAATCGGAAACCGTTCCCTCATCCGTTGAGCGATTAACAACTTTAACAAATGGCAAAGGCTCATTGTTTAAGACATTTACTGCTGTCCCATCAGCAGATTGTGCATGAACGAGCTGAATATAAAACAGCGCGCATAAAAGAATTGTATATTTCATTTTTGTTTTAGATTAATTACATTGATACGTGTCTAAATCGAACACGCAGATTTTCACACATTTAAAAATGTACAAAAGCAGTTTTCTTTCTAAATGAAAACCAATTTATAATTAACCCAGTTGAGGAGGTTGAAATATTTCGTTTAAATATCCTTTTCTTAGCTTAGAATCAAGATTCAAGCATGAGCTATTCTCTTTCAGATCAAAGTTATAGAACAACTTTGAAAGAGGTCTGTTCTGACAATAAAAAACGTCTGATTTCAACCTTTGTTTTGAAGGTGTCCTTTCTTCTTTTTCTTTATTCTCCTGCTTTTTAAACTGCTTAGCCAAATAACACTTCCCTTTACAGTTCATTTTAGGAACGTCTTTGTTTTCACAAAGCTCTTTGGCTATATACTCTTGATTCATCTTGAAATTGAAATAAATCAATAATTTGCTCGAATGACTGAATACAATCACACATAAAAGAAAAAAACAAATTGACCTTTTCAACATCTTTTGCAAAGATAACCCGTTATAATCGTTTTAAAAAATCCTAAATCCTATGGTTAGTTTTTTACCACCTTAAAAACCTGCTTACCGTCATTTGAAGTAATTTCAATGAAATAGATTCCCGATTCTCCTCTTAACTCAACTTGAGCAATACCAAAAGCTTCTTCTTTTTTATAAACCATTTGTCCATTCGCAGCAAAAACCTGAATCATTACATTTTTAGAACTTCCGAGATTAATATTGAAAATTCCGTTATTTGGATTAGGATAAATTGAAAATCTGACCCCTTGTTTTTCTTGACCATCCGATTTCGAAGCTATTTTTGATTTTTGAGCTTTTACTGTAATTTTAACAGACGTCATCTTCACATATTTGCCGTTTTTGTAAGCTTTTACTTTTAGCCTGTATTCACCAGGTGATGAAGGAACCCACTTGTTATAATACATTGATTTTGATGATTTGACTGACTCCTTTTTGTCCAGTTTATTTTTCTCACCAATTTTTTGAGTTAAGAATCGAAGTTCGTCTGCTTTAGAAAAGTCTCCTGAAACCCGAATATGCATTTTTACATCTTCTCCGACGGCATACGTTTGACCATTTCTTAATAGTTTATACTTCAACTTGATGGGTTCCTGAACTTCAATATTAACCTTTGTTTGATGAACATAAACATCGTTTAAATAAGCTGATGCCTTTAAGGTATATATACCTGTTTGTTTAGGTGTCCACTTGTATTTATAAACAGATTTGTTTTCCGAAATACTTAATGTTTTCACAACAGTTTCCGATGTACCAACTTTCTGAACGGTAAATTTAATCTTCGTCGCAGCAGAAAAATTACCGGAACATTCAACATTCATATTTACCTTATTTCGATTATTGAACACATCACCGTCCTTTAATGTGATAAAACTCATCTTCAATGTTTCCTGAACAAAAATTTGATCGGCTATAGTTTCAGTAACAAATGTCCCGTTTTTTTGAGCGATTACTTTAAATGTAAATATCCCCGGTTCATTTACAGTGTAGTTGTAGGTATAATGTTCAGCATCATTTGTATTGACTGTATGTACTACCAAAAATTCCTCGTCGTCTTTTTTCACTAAAAACTTGAGTTCGTCTGCATCGGTAAGTGTCCCCAATAAATCAACACTCACATTTATACCATCTCCTTCTTTAAATGTTGACCCTGGGTTTAATGCACTAAAAAGCATACTCAACGGTTCATCATTATCTAAAATAATAATAGTTGCTTCGGCATTAATAACAGTATACCCTTCACCTTCTAACAATTTAAACTTTACTGTTTCTTCTTCTTCTCCTGAAATCTGATCATCTATCGGAGTTATTAAAACATCAATGCTGTTTTGTCCTGCGGGTATAACCAACGGCGCTAAAGTATTGATGGTATAATCTTGGTCCTGAGTAGCTGTCCCAATGAGGGAAAAATTGACTTGGAGTGGAGATGAAAGGTTCCCAGTTCTTGTAACTCTCCAACTCCCGACATCTGTTTCATCCTCAGCAGCTTCCGAATCGATAACCGATACACTAACATCAACAACAGGGGCCTCATCCAGTACAGAAACCTCTACATATCCCGTGTAAACAACATCATCCACTCTCGTCCAATACGCAAAACCATCAACCCCTGTAAACCCATTATTTGGAATGTACTCTAAGCTTGTTCCATTCCAAGTAACACTTCCGTGGTTCGGCCCTGCAAATTCTATATTGCTTCCCTCTACTCCCTGTATATTCAGAGCGACATTGACCTTCTCATTTTTATAGGCTTCTACTTCAATCGTATTGTTATTACTGTGAGTAACCGATGAAGAGAAACGATCATTCGTATATCCCCATAAATCCGTTAATCCATTGTAAACCACATCTTCTGAAACGGTAGTAAACTGAACGTTTACCTTGGCATTTGCTGTTGCCCCTGGGACACCCTTTACTCGGACGTATTGTGCTACATTATAATTTTCAGGAGTGAATACTAATTTTTGAGTACCCACAATCCCTACTGAGGTATTGGTTGTTTGCACCAAAACAGTAACATTGCTTTTAGGACGAAACATAAAACGAACCGACAACTTTTCAGACTCTTCTTTGTTGATGGTTAGTGCATCAACGGAAGATGGCAGAACCTTAAAACCAGGTGCTCTTGTGGTTAAATGAGACATTCTCCATGCTGTTTCATAAGCCACTTTTCGTGCATACCATTTGTTCCAGGTTGAACTGCTTCGTTCAGGCTCATCGTTCACTGAACATCTCCCTGTAAGGATTGTAGCCATATAGGTTCCTATTGCATCTAAAAGAACTCCATTCATATGATTGTTGTCCGGTACTACTTTTAAAGTGGGGTCTGCATCATAAATTCTTGACCACATTAATCGAGCTGGAACAGATCGAACATTAAGAGGAAGCCCTTTTTCTCGAGTTCCTGGTCGTATCATATTATAGGCTATTCCTAAATCGGTTCCATCGTTGTAATATACACCATTGTAGAATCGTTTATCTATTCCATAGAGCATGGTTGTTGGAGCCCATTGTTTTGCACCGTGGTTGTCCTGCATTGGAAACCCTATGGTGTTTTTGTAATAATCAGGATTTACTTCGTAGTCTTTGTTGTCCTCATACCAATCGTTTCCTCTTCCATAATTCAAATCAACAGGTCCTTTGGACTTTGCGTTAGAACGCCCAATTGGTTTGTTGCTCATTCGAAGCCGCGACAACGCGCCTTGTAGTCTTGGCTTAATTCCGTTTTCGGTACTGGATCCTGTTTCGCAAAAGTCAACATGACGAGCAGTGTGGTCGAGCATTTGGAAGGGATTAATTCCCTTATAAATACCCGTATATTGAATAATTCCTTGATTATTTTTTACGGTATTGAAAGCATGATTTGCAATATCAGTAGTAGCACTAGCATTGCTGAAAATATAGGATGAAGCAACTGCGCTTTTATTATACAATGTACTGTAAATAGCAGCTGCAGATAAATAAGCTCCATTAGGCGTAGGATGGCTCACGCTTGCATCTTGATTGGATAAGCTCTCCCATCCTTTACCAGCAGGCACAACTCGTAAACCAGCACTATTTCCAATTCGATACACTACCTCATTGAAATCAGAAACGGAAAAGTTGGAAGTATTTTCAGGCCATTGTGCGAACAAAATAGTCTCCGCTCCACCTTTAGAAATTTCTTTAGAAAGCAATTGAACCCCCTCAGCAAAAACACCCGGCATGTTTGCCAGTAGGTAAGGATCTGCCATTAAAACCACATAATCCCAATCTGTTCCCCCTTCACCACGAAGATTTGCCAAACGCGCATCTCTACCCTCTGGCCAAACGTAATACTGAGCCAGGCTGTAACGACGAAAATTCATAGAACGCACATTATTATTACCCGAACCGACTTTAGTATCCTTTGTTTTGTTGGTGTAGATGTCCTCGACTACTACATTCACATTTCCCAAAATGGAAATATCATTCGAAAGAATATTTTGCAATTCACTTCCAATATTGTTTGGGTTAAAAGCTTTTTCATGTATCGCACCATGCTCCCCGCCTTCTGAATAAGAATGACTGGATCCTATAATTAAAACATTGACATCTTGGGAATAACATTGATTAGAATGTGTGATAAATAAGACAACAGCAAAAAAAAGTACGCTTTTAAAGCTCAAAAAAGAAAAACCTCTCCTCATGGTAATAATTTTATACATCCGTAATTTAATTTAAAAGTCCATGACTTTGTCGTGGCAGGCTATCTCAACTTAAAAAAGAGCAATAAGGGAGGGCAATATGTAATTGAGTTTGTTGAAAATCAATTAATTCGTTGCAAATATACAACTCTAAAAAACATGAAACAAAGGTTCAGCAAAGACATTAAATTAAGATCATAGTTGTATCCCAAAAAAGAGCCTGTTAATCCAATATATTTCTTTAAGTGTATTGAACCAATTCATTAAAAATTGTGTCGTTAAAAAAGGCTAATTTTGTGACTTCTATCTATAACTTTAAAATGAAAAAGCTTTTTTACACAGCACTATTAATCCTTGGCACAACGAATATATTTAGTCAAATGCCAAACCCAGCCATGGTTGGATATTGGGAGAATTGGACAGCAGGTAATTTTACCTATTTCTCAGAAATAGACCCTCGATATAACGTAATCATGGTTTCATTTGCTTCCCATACAGACGGAAAAGATTATGATTTAAAGTTTATTCCTGAACCAGGTGCATACTGGCAAGATTCCACATTATTCGAAAGTGAAATGGTTCAATTGCAAAATGAAGGAAAAAAAGTTTTTTTGAGTATTGGTGGAGCAACATATCCTGTTATGTTAGACTCTTTACCTGAAAAAGAAATTTTCGTTTCTTCGGTGGGTGAAATTCTCGACAAATGGAACTTTGACGGACTGGATATTGACCTGGAGGGCTCTTCACTGCATTTCAATCACTACACTATAGATTCTTTTGGCGATCCACGATTAACATTCATGGTAGAAGGAATCAAGGAAATTATGGCCAATTACTATTCTAAACATGGTAAAAAACTCTTATTAACTATGGCCCCAGAAACTCACTATGTTCATGGAGGATTATCTGAAAATTTGGTTTCAGGCCAATATGGAGGGGCTTATTTGCCTATGATTGAAGCTTTAAAAGATAGTATTGACATGCTAAACGTTCAACTATATAATTCTGGGGCAATGCCTGGTTTGGATAGTGTTTATTACAACCAATCAACGCCAGATTTCATCCTGGCGCTAACGGAAGCAGTAATTCGAGGTTATACAGCTGCAAATGATCTGGGAACTTTTTCAGGATTACCGGCATCAAAAATTGGCGTTGGATTACCTTCCTGTAGTGGGTGGGGTTTTACAGAACCTATTGTTCTTGACTCTACTATGAGATATTTATTAGGAAAAGGTCCTCAACCCGGAAAGTACTCATTACTCCAGGATGGTGGATATCCAAACTTAAGAGGAATGATGACCTGGTCAATAAACATTGATAAAAACTGTGAAGATTCCTATTCGTTTGTCAATTTGTACGATCAGCTTTTCAATGGGGTACCCTATCTAAAGCTTTCAAATCCTGATACTATCGTAATAACTCAAGAAAATGGGGGAATAATATTAGCAGAAGTTGAAAACGACACTCTAGCTGCTGAAACAAATATCAACCACTGGTCAATACCAAATCTTCCCAACGGAGTAGAAATTGATACTGTTATTTCAATAAACGATAGCGTTGTTCAAATTGTATTAAAAGGAAACAGTACTCCTGGTGATGAACAATATCATATATATAATCTTACAGTAAAAGCTGCTCCAGAGGCCTTTGCAAATTCTACCGATACGCTAACTAAAAATTTCGGCGTTACCTTAACCTCTATTGGATACTTTATTCCTACACGAATTGAAGCAGAAAATTACCACAAAATGGTAGGATCCGAAATTAGACCAACGTCTGATCTCGACAACGACATCAAGATTGGAGGCGGAAACACGGGAGCTTATTCCGATTATAAAATAATTGTTCCTGAAACTAAAACGTATGGTCTGGATTTCAGATATGCAACGCCAATGAATAACAAAGCTGATTACAGCATATTAATTGACGGTGTTGAAATTCTAAGAGACACTCTTGAAAGTTCAGGCGGATGGGATCGATTTAATACATTGTCTTATGACATTCAACTAACAGAGGGACAACATACGTTAAGAATTTATATCAACACTCCGTGGTACGGTCTGAACTGGTTTGAAATTAAAGAGGAAAGTCTTGGGTTTAAAGAGATTAAAATCAACAACATAAACACTTATCCAAATCCAGTAATTGATGTTTTACGATTTCAAAAAAAGATAAACGGAACAGTCCAGATTGTTGACATTACTGGTAAAACAGTTTACAACTCTGTTGTAAATTCAAATAACCTTGATGCATCCCACTTTTCTCCTGGGATTTATCAGATTGTTATAGAAGAAGAGAATAAAACACTCTCTATGGGCCGATTTGTGAAAAAATAAAAAAGGGAGGGGAGTTCAAAAAAATATTAGGATGAACAATTTTCTATAATTTCCGATGTTATTAAGTTGAATCCAGTTCTTGGGTGAGGATTTTAGTAAAAAGGCGTCAAAACTTATATCGAAAATTATGGGTAGGAAAAAATCAATTATTTTGAGTGCCGTTTTTTGTGCATTAATTTTTGGTTGTATAGATTCAAAAGCTCAAACGGTTTCGGGTTTGGTTCAGTTCAAAGGTAAGGCTATGGAGGGAGTAAATGTTTATTTATTTTCTCTGAGGGACTCTAATTTGGTGGTTTCAGAATTCACACAAACAGATGGTTCATTTTCATTTATTAATCACAGAAAAGACAGTGTGTTTTTAGTTTGTTTTATGACTGGGTATGAAGATTTTTTCTCGGTTAATTTTAAAGGGGAAAAAGATTTTGGGAAAATAGAACTAATATCTAATGGTGATTTAAGTGAGGTAGTAATTAATGTAAAAAAACCATTTCAAGAAGTTAGTGCACATGGTAACACGTTTAACATAAGTCAAAATCCATTGCTTTCAAAAGGAGATGCGTTAAGAACTTTAAGAAAATTACCAGGTGTTCAAATCCTGCAGGGCAGTGACATCTCTGTTAATGGCAAATCTGATGCAACAGTTTATATTAATGGGAAACGAACATATATGGACGGAAAAGCACTTTTGCAATTTTTACAAACCATTCCTGCTGACCAAATTGTAAAAATTGAAGTTTTTGATGTTGCTCCAGCTAAATTTGACGCAGAGGGCAGGGGTTCAGTTATAAATGTAATTCTAAAAGAGAAGCCTTTTGGAACATTTGGAAGAGGTTACACTGAGTTTGGGTATGGAAATTATTACAAAGTTAGTCCATCAATAAATTTTAACCATCGCTCCAATAGACTAGCATTTTATGGCGATTTAAGAGGTCGTTCTCAAAAAACCAATGAGCGAAGCTTAGATAGTACGGTTTTAAATAAAACCAATGGTGAACATGTATTTAATGATTACGAAATTATTAATCAAGAATTTATTTATAACGGAAAAATAGGTGTTGATTACTATCTTAATTCGAAAAATGAAATTGGCTTCTTTTTCTCAAATGTGTCAAGGTTTGATGATGAAGAGCAAAAATCAAACTCTAAGATTATTTCGAGTTCAATTTTGGATTACAATAAGTTTACTGGAGTTTCTAATAATGACAAATCTAATTTCAGAAACCACTATAACTTAAGTTACAATCTAAAAATTAATGATTCTTCTAATTTTTCATCTGATCTTTTTTATATCAGAACTAATATTTCTGATAATATAAGGACCACCAATGATTTGTTTTTAAACGGGACTTTAGCTGATAATAATATTACAACCAACGACGCTAAATCAAACATAAATATAGCAGTAGCTAAAATAGATTTTTATAAGGAATTCAAGAGAAGATGGAAAATTGAAAGTGGTGCAAAGCTCAGTTATATCTATAACAACAACTCTTTCAAGGCTTTCACAGGAAGTAACGATGATAATCTTGTTTTAAACTTAAACACATCAAATGATTTTATTTATGAGGAAAACGTTTCTGCTGGTTATATATCTCTCCAAAAAAAATGGACAGATAAATGGTCAACAGATATTGGAGGAAGAGGAGAAAACACTATTATAATGGGAAATTCTCCAACTGAAGCTCTACAATTAAATAAAAACTATTTTAACTTCTTTCCTAACGCATCGGTCGTTTATACACCAAAGAAAAACCATAGCTTTTCAATACTTTATACACAACGTATTGAACGACCAAGAACCACCGAATTGAACCCTTTTGTAAAAACAATCAGCCAATTAGAGTTTGAAAGTGGAAACTTTGATTTAAACCCTTCTATTGAGAAGATTATCAACTTTAAATACATATTTATGAATGCCTTAAATTTCTCAATTGAAAATGGAAGAGCTGACAATTATTACTCAATAGTTATCAATCAAAATCTAAATACAGGAGAGCAATTATGGATTCCGGAAAACATTGGGGATGCTACTTTTACCAACGTGAGTTTAGGATCACCTATTCCATTTGGAAAAATAGGTGGAGCATATTTGTACCTTGGGTATTTTGATGCACAATTAAACGCTCCACCAAATTTTTACAGGGTTAAAGCATTTACCGGTTTTATTGGGACAGAGTGGTATTTACCGAAAAATTGGACAATAGGACTGCAAGGGTTTTATGTAAATAATGGCTATTGGAACATTTGGCTATTAAAACCATTTGGGTCAGCTAATTTTACGCTTTCGAAAGAGTGGAAGAAGTGGGATTTTAGTTTTGAAGCTTTTGACTTTTTAAATATCCTTAGAAACGATGGAAGAGCAATATATAATGATTTGGATATGTATACAGGATACAAGGATGAATCGAGAAGGTTCTTCTTAACAGCAAGTTATCGATTCGGGAAATCAAGACTGAATAAAATAAAAAAGAACATAGATGAATCGTCAAATGAAGAAATAAATCGCACAGAGGTAAAAGACCGATGAATTTTAATTCATACTGTAAAACCCAACTAAAAGTATTTATATTTCGGTTACTTCGCTTCGCCCTAAAAAGACTTCCCGATTAGTACATTACAAAAAAAGGAACCAATTTCTTCGTTTCTTATTGTAGATGACACCCCTGGTCAAATTTCGAAATTTTTGATTGAAGGTTGTCAAAGATTGATTAAGTGATAAAAAATAGAACTAAATTTATAGTTTAACATCCAAATCCAAAAGAAGGCATTTACAGAGATTTTATCTCCTATTTAAAAAATGTGAAGTGACTTAAATACGACAACTTACCTTCCATGAAAATGAATCTACGCAATAGAATTTTACTACTACTTATTGTCGGATGCATGCCCTCAATTTTGTTTGGTTCAATAGATATAACTATAGAAGCTGGGGAAGCAACACTTTCAGATAGCTACACGATAGAAAATAGTGAAAACGCCTCAAATGGGACTTTTGTTAAGCTCAAAAACGATCCTTCCGTAGAAGGATTGATCACTTACACGATAGAAGGGGTTCCTGCTAACGGGTCCTATAAAATGGAAATCTTTCATTTTAATGGCGGGATAAATCAATCGGTTGACATCTCAATAAATGGTGGAACTGCAAGCACCAAAACACTTCATAAATCGAATTGGGCCTACCAGGATAAAGCTCGATCAACTTTGTTGAATCTCGATCTGGTAGCCGGAACGAACACCATCACTTTAAAAGCTATGCATGCAACTATTTTGATTGACAAGATTAAAGTGACTGATAATTTTAACGTGTATTATGTTGCCAACAATGGTGATGACTCTAATGCTGGTACATACTGGAAACCTTGGAAAACTTTAGCGAAAATTAAGGCAGCATTTGAAACAGATGGTAATGGAGGCTTTTTAAACCCTGGAGATCATGTACTTTTTCGTTCTGGAGACACCTTCAAAGGAGAACTCAAAGTTAAAAGATCAGGAATTGAAGACAATCCTATTGTTATCTCATATTATGGACCGGGAGAATTACCTATAATTTCTGGTTCTGGAAATGTATCTGGAGGTGATTATTTGAGTGCTGTAAATCTAGTTAATGCGAGTCACATCACCATGTCACATTTATGGATCAAAAACGATCGACAAAACGATACCAGATATGGTTGGAATGAGAAAAAAAGCTATGGCATATATTGTCAGGCCAACAAATGGGGAGGAACCTCTAGTGGCTTGACTTTTAATAATCTTAAAATTACGGATGTATACAGTGTTGGGCTTCCAGAAGATTTTGACGCGATAAAGGTAACAGGTTTACGTTTTGAATCTGACGCAAATGAGGAAGATGCTGAAGGTAACGTGACTACTGAAGTGCGATTTGCAGATGTGCTTATTGAAGATTGCTATTTCAGTCATATTGGAAAAGCAGGTGTTTGGGCAACACATTCAGGGGATTGGGATAATTCTGATTGGACCATTAATCGAAACATGAACTTTGTGATTAAAAACAATACATTCTTTCAAACAGGCGGTTCTGGAGTTATTCTTGGCAAGATGTACAATGCATTGGTAGAGAATAATGACTTTGATCAGACTGGATACAGTAACAGCTCTGAAACCAGATTGGCAGGTCGAGGGAGTGGAATGTGGACATTTAGGTGCAAACATGTGATTGCGCAATACAATAGATCCTATGATGTAAAAGGAAACGGAGACTCTTATGGAATGCACATCGATTTTGGGAATGAAGATGTAATCTATCAATATAACTACAGCCAGAACAGTGAGGGAGGATTTTGCGAGATTTTAGGTTCTAACAACCGTTGTGTCTATCGATTTAATGTCAGTGTAAATGATGGGTACAGAAATAATCATGGGAATACTATTTGGGTGTCTGGTTTTGTAGGAAGTGGGAATAATCCGATTAGATCAAATAACAGTTATATCTACAACAATACGATTTACTATACAGAAAACTATAGTCCCAATATTGAGATTTATGCAAGGAATACCTACATCTACAACAATGCCTTCATGACTACTGGGGGAGCCAGTATTGGAAGCGAAGGGCCAGTAATTGATATTGCGAATGGAAGCTTGAGCGTTTCTAACAACTATTTTAAAGGAAACATAAATACCAGCTTTCAAAACAGAGACAACAATAAGATTGTTGATGAATGGCCAAGCTTTCATGATGCAAATTCTTTACAAATGGAAGGGTTTAAAATTTATG
>PBEC01000019.1 GCA_002717515.1 Flavobacteriales bacterium | reverse complement strand
TTGCATTTGCTCCTAAGTTACCTTTGTTGGCAGTACCATCTAGTGAAAGCATGGCAGCATCAATAGCATTTTGATCATAAACGTGCTGACCTACCAATGCTTCATTGATAACCGTATTTACGTTTTCAACTGCTTTTAAAACACCTTTACCCAAGTAAGTTTCTTTGTCATCGTCTCTTAACTCTACTGCCTCATGAACTCCAGTTGAAGCTCCTGATGGAACGGCTGCCCTTCCGAATACGCCATTATCTGTAATTACCTCAACTTCTACAGTAGGATTACCTCTGGAATCAAGGATTTGTCTTGCGTGTACTTTTGCAATGTAACTCATAATTTATTTGTAATTACTTAAACTGTTTGTTTTTCTTTTACTTTTTTTATATTCTCAACAAATGTATCAAAAAGATACCTCGAATCATGTGGACCAGGAGAAGCTTCCGGATGAAATTGAACCGAGAAAACTGGCTTATCCTTAATTCTCAATCCTGCTAAAGTATTATCATTCAAATGAAGATGAGTTACTATAACGTTATCATTTGCTTTAGCATCATCCATTTTAACTACGAAACCATGATTTTGAGAAGTTACCTCGCATTTTGTGGTTTCCTCATTTCTTACAGGATGATTACATCCCCTATGTCCATTATGCATTTTGTAAGTTGATAACCCTAATGCAGTACAAATCATCTGATGACCCAAACATATTCCAAAAACCGGATAGTCTGAGGCAATCACTTTTTTAACTTCGTTTTGAACATTATCCATAGCAGCAGGATCTCCAGGTCCATTTGACAAGAAAATACCGTCAGGCTCCCATGCTTTTAACTCTTCATAGGTGGAATCATGAGGAAAAACTTTCATAAATACCCCTCTTTTTTCAAGACACTTAAGAATATTTTTTTTAACACCCAGGTCTAAAACAGCTACTTTAAATTCAGAATCTTGCTTTCCAACGAAATAGGGTTCTTTACAAGAAACTTTAGAGGAGAGCTCTAATCCTGCCATCGAGGGTACTTTTTTGAGTTCAGCTTTTAGTTTTTCTACATCCAACTCATCGGAAGATATTATAGCATTCATAGCACCTTTGTCTCTTATGTATCGAACAAGCGCTCTTGTATCTACATCCGAAATCGCGACCATATCTTCACCTTCAAAATAATCTTGTATGGAAGAATTACCCGCAGGCCTACTGTAATATGGAGAGAAGCTTTTACAAACCATACCTGAAATTTTCATTCCTTCAGATTCTATTTCATTTTCAGCCGTTCCATAATTTCCAATGTGAGACGTTGTCATTACAACTATTTGTTTGTAATATGAAGGATCGGTAAAAATCTCTTGATAACCAGTCATACCGGTATTAAAACAAATTTCACCTGTTGTGGTGCCTATTTTTCCAGCAGCTTTACCGTGAAATACCTTTCCATCTTCTAAAACAATAACCGCTTTTTTCTTAGCTAAATACTTCATTCTATTTCTATCTAAAAAAGCCTTTTGGGCTTAGTTTCAATTTGGGTGCAAAAATAAAAAAAGGATAGTGTAAAAAACACTATCCTTTGTGAATTTTTATTAACGAATAATCAACATTACTCTGATTTTTCTTCGTCTTTTTTATCTTCATCTTCAGAATTTGCTTCTTCAGACTCTTCTTGGTCAACGTCAGATGCATCCACTTCTGAGGTTTCTTCTTCTGAGTTTTCCGATGTTACAGCTTTTGAATCCTCAGTTTCTGAAGTTTCTACTTGTTCAACTTGCGTATCTTCAGCTTTTGGAGCCTCCTCAACAACGTCTTCTACAATTTTGGCTTCTTCTACTGCATCTACAGATTCTTCCTTTGTTTCTGTTTCTGCAACTGGTACTGCTTTTTTAGGCGCAGCTTTTCTTCTTCTTGTTTTCTTAGGTTTAGCAGTAGTCAACAAGTTTTCATTGAAATCAACCAACTCAATAATACAAGTATCAGCGTTATCACCTAATCGATTACCAGTTTTTAAAATTCTAGTATATCCACCAGCTCTATCTGCTACTTTTGAAGCTACTTCACCAAATAATTCTTGAACAGCTTCTTTTTTTTGCAAGTATCTAAAAACTGTTCTTCTTGAATTCATATCGTCAGTCTTAGCCTTTGTAATTAAAGGCTCAACAAACTGGCGCAATGCTTTAGCTTTTGCAACAGTAGTACTAATTTTCTTATGTTCAATTAAGCTCACCGCCATATTAGCCAATAAAGCTTTTCTATGACCCTTCTGTCTTCCTAAATGATTGAACTTTTTACCGTGTCTCATTTTTATGAGTATTATGGGGATTATCCCCGTTCGTTATTATTCTTTATCTAAATATTTTGAAACATTCATTCCAAAAGACAATCCTTTACTGATTACCAATTCTTCAAGCTCAGTAAGAGATTTCTTTCCAAAGTTTCTAAATTTCAACAAGTCGTTTTTATTGTATGAAACCAAATCTCCTAATGTCTCAACATCAGCAGCTTTCAAGCAATTAAGCGCTCTTACTGAAAGGTCCATATCTACTAATTTAGATTTCAACAATTGTCTCATGTGTAAAGACGTTTCATCGAATTCTTCAGCAGCTGACTTTACTTCAGTATCTAAAGTGATTTTCTCGTCTGAGAAAAGCATGAAGTGATGAATTAAAATTTTGGCTGCTTCCTTAAGTGCATCTTTAGGGTGAATTGAACCGTCAGTTTTAATGTTGAAAACTAATTTTTCATAATCAGTTTTTTGTTCAACCCTAAAGTTTTCAATGCTGTAATTTACATTCTTAATGGGAGTAAAGATTGAATCCACTGCTACTGTTCCAATTGGAGCGTTTGCTTGCTTGTTTTCTTCAGCAGGNACATANCCTCTTCCNTTTTCNATAGTTAAATCCATNTCAACNTTNACAGANGATTCCATNTTACAAATNACNTGATCNGGATTCANNACTTGATAACCNGAGATAAAAGTACCCAANTCACCNGCAGTNAATTGCTCTTTTCCNGANACNGAAATNGAAACNTTNTCNGTTTCNGCNTCNTCNATTTGNTTNTTAAAACGAACTTGNTTTAAGTTTAGNATNATTTCNGTAACATCTTCAACNACACCNTTNATNGTTGAAAACTCATGATCAACACCTTCNATTTTNACAGANGTNACTGCAAAACCNTCTAANGAGGATAATAAAATTCTTCTTAAGGCATTCCCGATNGTTAAACCNAATCCTGGTTCNAANGGTCTGAATTCNAATTGTCCTTCGAAATCATCNGATTCNATCATTATNACNTTATCGGGTTTTTGAAATGCTAAAATTGCCATNNTATANTTTTTTTTNTNAAATATTCAATTAATTATTTAGAGTACAATTCAACGATNAGCTGAGTATTNATNTTNTCNGGAATATCNTCTCTTACNGGNGANTGTAAAAATTTNCCNGCAACAGCNNNTTTNTCAAANTCNANCCAAGGNAANNTTTTNGTNTTCACNTNAATNGANGACTGAACAATNTCCAAAGATTTNGATNTNTCTCTNANNGCAACAATATCNCCNGGCTTTNANTTGNTANGANGGTATATTNACNACCTCNCCATTTACNGTAACNTGTTTNTGTGANACNANNTGNCTNGCNCCTCTTCTNGANGGAGAAATACCNAANCNAAANACAGTNTTNTCTAANCGAGACTCACACANCATTANTAANTTCTCACCNGTAATACCACTTCTTCTNGANGCTTCTTTNAANAAATTTAAAAANTGCTTNTCAAGNATACCNTANGTATATTTTGCTTTTTGNTTTTCNTGTANNTGAATCGCATAATCCGACTTTTTTTGTCTTCTTTTNCCATTNCCATGCATNCCAGGAGCATANGGTTTTTTCTCNAATGCTTTNTCTGGNCCGAAAATTGGCTCTCNNAATTTACGTGCNATTTTTGATTTAGGACCTGTATANCGTGCCATAATAANTNTCTTTAATAAAGTTTAAAATTATACTCTTCTTCTCTTTGGNGGTCTACAACCNTTATGCGGTAAAGGTGTNACATCNACNATTTCCANAACCTCGATTCCNGANTTNTGAATCGCTCNNATAGCNGANTCTCTTCCTCCTCCNGGTCCNTTNACATAAACTTTAACTTTTCTTAGTCCTCNNTCATGAGCAACTTTNGAACAATCTTCNGCNGCCATTTGAGCNGCNTAAGGAGTATTCTTTTTTGATCCTCTAAATCCCATTTTACCNGCTGATGACCAAGANATAACNTGNCCTGTAGNATTNGTTAANGAGATGATAATGTTGTTNAAAGACGCCTTAATNTGAGCNTCACCAATTGGNTCAACTTTNACCTTGTACGAACTTTTCTTTGTAGCTTTTGCCATAACTTNTGATTTATATGATCTNAAGGACTANNATTTATTTAGTAGCCTTCTTCTTATTTGCAACAGTTTTTCTTCTACCTTTTCNTGTTCTNGAGTTGTTNTTCGTGTGTTGACCTCTNAANGGTAAACCNGATCTGTGACGAATACCTCTATAANNACCTATATCCATTAAACGNTTNATGTTTAANTGAACTTCTGATCTTAATTCACCTTCNACNGTAAATTCATCNGTAATTAAATCACGAACTTTCTTNGTNTGNTCNTCNGACCANTCCTGAACTTTAGCGTTTCTATCTACACCAGCCTTNTCTAAAATAGCCTGAGCNGAAGATTTTCCNATTCCAAAAACATANGTNAATGAAATTTCTCCTCTTTTATTATCTGGTATATCTACACCTGCAATTCTTGCCATAATAAATTATAAATTTGTTTTAATTCAATTAGTTTACCCTTGTCTCTGTTTAAACTTTGGGTTCTTTTTGTTAATAACGTAAACCTTTCCNTTTCTNTTNACGATTTTACAATCGCNACTTCTTTTCTTAACAGATGCTCTAACTTTCATTTTGATAAGTTTTCTATTTGTATCTAAAAGTAATTCTACCTTTCGTTAAATCATATGGAGACATTTCAACCTTCACACGATCTCCGGGTAAAATTTTAATATAATGCATTCTCATTTTACCAGAAATATGAGCAGTAATAACGTGCCCATTTTCTAATTCTACACGAAACATTGCGTTTGACAATGCTTCAATAATTGTTCCGTCTTGCTCTATGGATGGTTGTTTAGCCATTCTTTATAATATTTCTATTCCATTTTTTTTGAGCTCCTCCTCAATAAAGGCGAACGAAGATAATACTTTTGGACCACTTTTCATAATCGCAACAGTATGTTCAAAGTGAGCACTGGGTTTTCCATCCTGTGTAACCACACTCCATCCGTCTCTTAAAAAACGCACTTTTTGAGTACCCATATTAATCATTGGTTCTATAGCCAAGACTAAACCTTCCTTCAACTGAATACCCCTACCTCTGTATCCGTAATTAGGTACTTTAGGTTCTTCATGCAACGACCTTCCTACACCATGACCAACGAGTTCTCGAACTACACCGTAATTGTACTCTTTAGCCTTGCTTTGAACGGCATAACTTACATCACCCAATCTGTTACCTACTCTAGCCTGATCAATGGCATCGTATAAACTCTCTTTTGTAACTTTAAGAAGTTGTTTCGTCTCTTCAGCAACCTCACCTACTGTATATGTGTAGGCGGAATCACCGTAAAAATCATTTTTCAAAACACCACAGTCAACAGAAATAATATCCCCTTCTTTAAGTGGTTTTTGATTCGGAATACCGTGAACAACTTCTTCATTGGGCGACATACAGAGAGTATTCGGAAAACCTCCGTATCCTTTAAAAGCAGGAACGGCATTGTTATCGCGAATGTACTCTTCAGCTATTTTATCCAACTCAAGTGTAGTTACACCTGGTTTTACCAATCCAGCTATCGCACCATGCGTTTTTGCAACAAGCAAAGAACTTTCTCTTATTAATTCAATTTCCTCATTGGTTTTGTAAATCTCTTTTCCCATACTATGATTTAAATCATACCTACAGAAGATGATTCACTCAAAGAGGACTCTCCTCTTACTTTACCGGTTTTCATTAAGCCGTCATAATGACTCATTAAAAGGTATCCATCTACTTGTTGTAATGTATCTAAAACGACACTTACCATTATCAATAGAGATGTACCACCAAAAAAGTAAGAAAANNCATTATTTACATTCGCTATTCGAGCAAACACCGGGAATATTGCAATGATTGCCAAAAACAACGCTCCAGGGAACATTATCTTCGTCATTATAGCGTCAATATAATTTGCAGTATCATTACCAGGTTTTATTCCCGGAATGAAAGCACCTTGTTTTTTAAAATCTTCAGCCATTTGCCTTGGGTTGACAATCATAGCAGTATAAAAATAGGTCATGACTACAATTAAAACAGCAGTTGTAATATTGTACCAAACTGAATTTGGATCACCAATCTCACTCATAACACTTTTAAGACCAGGACCCATGAAATCTGAACTTGCTAATCCAGTGGGCAAGAACATTATTGCTTGAGCAAAAATAATTGGCATAACACCAGCCATAGCAATTTTTAAAGGCAAATATCTTCTACCACCTCCTTGAACTTTATTGATTGCACCACCTGCAACCATTTGTTTTGGATACTCTAAAGGAACTTTTCTTACCGCTTTAACAACAGCTATTGTTAATAAAACAATAAAGAACCAAGCTAAAAACTCAACAATTAAAAAGAATGTTCTTCCTCCAGNAGCATCACCAGTAAAAGCCTCTTTGAATTCTTCAACTATAGCAATGGGTAACCTAGCTAAAATACCAACTGTGATTAATATAGAAACACCGTTACCAATCCCTTTTTCAGTTATTTTCTCACCCAACCACATTAAGAATAAAGTAGAGGCTACAATTATTGAAACAGATGTCATCCAAAACATAAAACTGGGGTCGACTATAGCCTCTTTTCCTCCAACATACATTTTAAGGTAAGCTGGTGCTTGAAGAGCCGTGACAGCAATCGTTAAAAACTTGGTATACGTTTGCATTTTCTTACGACCACTCTCTCCTTCTTTTTGAAGCTTTTGGAACTGAGGAACAGCCATTCCTAAAAGTTGTATAACAATTGAAGCAGTTATGTAAGGCATAATACCTAATGCAAAAATAGATGCTTTAGAGAATGCACCACCAGAGAATTGATTGATTAAATCTGTCCAACCACCTTCTCCAGCTGACTTGGCAAGTGCTTCGGAATCTATTCCTGGCAAAAGTATTTGCGTACCAGCAACATACACAAGCAAGAATAAAACAGTATTGAGGATTCGTGTTCTCAAATCCTCAATATTCCAAATGTTCTTTAATTTTTGAATAAAACCTTTATTCTTGTTCATAATTCTTAAGCAATTGTTGCAGTACCTCCTTTAGCTTCTATAGCTTCCTTGGCAGATGCTGAAAAACCGTGAGCAGTAACATTAATTTTGTCATTTAACTCTCCACTACCGAGTACTTTAACCAACTCATTTTTTGATGCTAGTCCGTTTTGGACAAAAACTTCTTGATTAAATTCTGAAATACCTTTTGAAGATGCCAATTCTTGTAACAGACCGATATTTACAGATTTATATTCAACTCTATTCGGACTCTTGAATCCAAATTTCGGAAGCCTTCTTTGAATCGGTTGTTGACCACCTTCAAAACCGACTTTTCTTGAATAACCACTACGAGACTTTGCACCTTTGTGACCTCTCGTAGAAGTTCCACCTCTACCGGATCCCTGACCTCTACCTATTCTCTTATCGGATTTAGTAGCTCCTTTCGCTGGTTTTAATTTGTTTAGTTGCATAGTAAAAAATCTTTATTATTTTTCAACTTTTACCAAATGTTCTACGGCTCTAACCATGCCCAAAATTTGAGGATTATCCTCCTTTTCCACTGTTTGATTGAGCTTGGAAATACCTAAAGCTTTTAAAGTATCCTTTTGACGTTTTGGATAATTAATTGCACTTTTTATTTGAGTGATTTTAATCGTAGCCATTTTTATATAATTAACCGTTGAATACGTTTTCTAATTTAACACCTCTTGTTTGAGCAATTGTCATTGGATCTCTTAATTCACTTAATGCTAATAAAGTAGCCTTTACAACATTATGCGGGTTTGGAGAACCTTTTGACTTAGCCAAAACATTTTTAACTCCTGCTGACTCTAGAACAGCTCTCATAGCACCTCCAGCTATAACTCCTGTACCAGATGATGCTGGCTTCATAAAGACTCTTGCTCCACCATAAGTACTTTCTTGTTCATGTGGAATAGTACCGTTAAAGATAGGAACAGATATCAGGTTCTTTTTTCCTTCATCAATAGCTTTAGTTATCGCTTCAGTAACCTCATTGGCTTTACCCAATCCGTGACCAACAATTCCATCTTCATTACCAACCACAACAATGGCAGCAAATGAAAAGTGTCTTCCACCCTTTGTTACTTTAGTTACTCTATTAATCGCTACTAATCGATCTTTTAATTCGATTTCGCTGGATCTAACTTTGTTTACGTTATTATTTGCCATCTTGTAATTAGAATTTTAATCCACCTTCTCGAGCTCCTTCAGCCAAAGCTTTAACTCTTCCGTGATATAAATAACCATTTCTATCGAAAACTACTTGAGCTATACCTGCTGCAAGCGCTACTTCAGCAGCTTTTTTTCCAACAGCATTAGCAAGTTCAACCTTTGAACCCGAAGAATTTACTTCTTTATCACTTGACGAGGCTGAAGCTAATGTTTTCCCTGCTTCGTCATCGATAAACTGAACATAAATTTCTTTATTGCTTCTGAAAACCGACATTCTTGGTCTTCCAGCAGTTCCTTCAACTTTTTTTCTTATACTCGATTTAATCCGAGCTCTTCTTTCGTCTTTAGTTGCCATAACTAATATTATTAACCAGCTGATTTACCAGCTTTTCTTCTAATTTGTTCACCAACGTATTTAATACCTTTTCCTTTGTATGGCTCAGGTTTTCTAAGGGATCTTAACTTAGCTGCTACCTGTCCTACAAGTTGTTTGTCTGTAGAAGTAAATGTAACAATTGGAGGTTTACCTTTAGACTGTTCAGCTGTTACCTTAACTTCCTCTGGTAATGAAAAGACCACATTATGAGAAAAACCTAAGTTCATTTCTAATACCTGACCTGTTGCTTTGGCTCTGAAACCAACCCCAATTAATTCTTGCTTAATTGTGAATCCTTCTGAAACACCCAAAACCATATTACTAACTAAAGATCTGTATAAACCATGTTTAGCTTTCAAATCTTTTGTTTCGTTATCTCTTTTAAGAAGAACTTCGTTTTCAACAACTTCAACAGTTATACCCTCAGCAATTTCTTGCTTTAGCTCTCCTAATTTTCCTTTTACTGAAACCTCACCGTTGTTGAAATTTACTTCAACTCCTTGTGGCAAAGCTACTGGNGCATTTCCTATTCGTGACATTTCTTAATTCTTTAATATATGTGACACAAAACTTCTCCTCCCACATTTTCGTTTCTTGCCTCCTTATCGGTAATAACACCTTTAGAGGTAGAAAGTATTGCAATACCCAAACCATTTAAAACTCTGGGCAATTCTTTAGCTCCAGTGTAATTTCTTGAACCGGGAGTTGATATTCTCTTTAATACTTTTATCGCTGATGATTTTGTTTTTAAATCGTACTTCAAAGCGATTTTAATATTTCCCTGTGGCCCATTTTCACTTTCGAACTTATAGTTCAAAATGTAACCTTTATCAAACAAGATTTTGGTTATTTCCTTTTTCAAATTTGAGGCAGGAACATCGACTACTCTATGCTTTGCAGCAATAGCATTTCTAAGTCTTGTTAAATAGTCTGCGATTGGATCCGTATTCATAACTTAAATTTTTCTTCTCTTTAAACAATTATTTACCAACTTGCCTTTTTGACACCTGGAATCAATCCGTTATTGGCCATTTCTCTAAACTGTATTCTAGATAAACCGAACTGACGCATATACCCTTTAGGACGACCAGTGATATTACATCTATTGTGCATTCTAATCGGCATAGAGTTTCTTGGAAGTTTTTGCAATCCCTCATAATCTCCAGCTTCTTTTAAAGCTTTTCTCTTTTCGGCGTATTTTGCAACCAGTTTAGCTCTTTTAACCTCTCTGGCTTTCATTGATTCCTTTGCCATGACTCAATTAGTTTTTAATGTTTTTAAATGGTACTCCAAATTCTTTTANTAATGCATAACCTTCTTCATCTGTTTCCGCTGATGTTACAAAAGTAATATCCATTCCTAAAATTTTATCGACTTTATCAATATCAATCTCAGGGAAAATAATGTGTTCTTTAATCCCTAAAGTAAAATTACCTCTCGAATCAAATTTGTAATTCACCCCTCTGAAATCTCTTACCCGAGGAAGAGCTACTGCTACTAATCTTTCGAAAAATTCATACATTCCTTCTCCTCTTAAAGTAACTTTGGCTCCAATCGGCATGTTTTTTCTCAACTTAAATGTTGAAACATCCTTTTTTGAGTAACACGTTACTGCTTTTTGCCCTGCAATATTAGAAAGTTGCTTTACAGCATTTTCTACGAGTCTTTTGTCTGCAACCCCTGCTCCTATACCTTGATTGATTACAATCTTTTGTAATTTAGGAACCTGCATAACATTTTTGTAGTTGAACTGCTCCTTAAGTGCAGGTACTACTTTTTCATCGTATTGCTTTTTAAAATTTGGTACGTACTGTTCCATTAGTCTAAAATCTTATCCGTTTTTTTAGCGTATCGCTTAATTTTTCCATCTTCCACCTTTCTACCTATACGAGATGGAGCATCACCATCTAGTAACATAACGTTAGAAATATGGATTGCCGCCTCTGTTTCAACAATTCCTCCCTGAGGATTTTTTGAAGAAGGTTTTGTGTGTTTTTTAACCTTATTGACACCAGCAACAATAACTTTGTTATCACCTGTTAAAACCTTTAAGATCTCACCAGTTAATCCCTTATTATTTCCAGTAATAACTTTTACTGTATCTCCTTTTTTTAACTTTAACTTCGCCATCGTAAAAATTTTATAGTACCTCTGGGGCTAATGAAACAATTTTCATAAAATCCTTTTCACGTAACTCTCGAGCAACAGGTCCAAAAATACGTGTACCTCTCATTTCACCAGCAGCATTTAATAAAACAACTGCATTATCGTCGAACCTAATATAGGATCCATCAGGCCTTCTAACTTCTTTGGCTGTTCTTACAACTACCGCCTTAGCAACAGCTCCTTTTTTAACATTACCTGCAGGCATTGCTTTCTTAACAGATACCACAATCTTATCCCCGATTGAAGCATATCTTTTCTTTGTACCGCCTAAAACCCTAATACATAGTGCTTCTTTGGCACCACTGTTATCAGCAACTTTACACCTAGATTCTTGTTGTATCATGACTAAATTTTAATCTCCTAATCAAATAATTATTTCGCTTTTTCAATTACCTCAACCAAGCGCCAATTTTTTGTTTTACTCAAAGGTCTGGTTTCCATAATCTTTACCGTATCTCCAACTGCACATTCTTCTTTTTCGTCGTGAGCTACGAACTTGTTTGTTTGTTTAACGAATTTACCATACTTTTCATGCTTCTTTTTTTGCTCAATTGCTACAACAATTGATTTTGCCATAGAAGTACTGGTAACAATTCCAACTCTTTCTTTTCTTAAATTTCTTGTAGACATAGTTCTAAAATTTTTGTAGAGCTTAAGCTTGCTCTTTTTCGTTAAGAATAGTTTTTAATCGAGCAACCAACCTTCTTTTAGTTTTAATAACATTAGGATTCTCGATTGGTGAAACAGCATGATTTAAAACAAAGGTGTCTAGGGCCTTTGATTCTTCATCAATTTTTGCTTTCAAATCCTCAACGGATAATTCTCTTAATTCTGCAGCTTTCATCTCTAACTATTATTTTAAGCTTCTAAATAATCTCTTCTTACAATAAACTTTGTCTTAACAGGCAATTTCTGCGCGGCAAGTCTTAAAGCTTCTTTTGCTATTTCCAAAGGAACACCATCTGCTTCAAACAAAATTTTTCCTGGTTTTACAGGCGCGACCCAATATTCTGGTGAACCTTTACCCTTACCCATTCGAACCTCAGCAGGCTTTTTTGTAATTGGTTTATCCGGGAACATACGAATCCATATTTGACCTTCTCTTTTCATGTATCTGGTTACAGCAACACGAGCAGCTTCAATTTGCCTACTGGTTATCCATCCTTGATCTAAGGTTTTTATTCCGAAAGAACCAAAAGCAATCTGAGCTCCTCTCTGAGCAACACCTTTCTCATTACCTTTTCCTTTCTGAACCTTTCTGTATTTTACTCTTTTTGGAGATAACATCTCTTCTAATTTTTACAATGAATAATTAACGTCTCTTCTTTCCTTTGAATTTTCCGCCTTTTCCTCCTTGCTTGTTATTTGGAGCGTTATTGGGTGTTAAATCTACCTTACCGTATACTTCTCCTTTACATATCCAAACTTTCACACCTAATCTTCCATAAGTAGTATGAGCCTCAGACCAACAGTAATCAACGTCAGCACGGAAAGTATGCAGCGGAATTCTTCCGTCTTTTTTGCTTTCTGTACGCGCCATTTCAGCACCATTCAAACGACCAGCAACTTGAATCTTTATACCTTCAGCTCCCATTCTCATAGTAGAAGCTACAGCCATTTTCATCGCCCGCCTGAAAGAAATTCTCCCTTCAATCTGACGACAAATACTATCTGCAACAAGCTTAGCATCAAGTTCAGGTCTTTTGATTTCAAAAATATTAATCTGAACTTCTTTACCTGTTAATTTCTTAATTTCCTCTTTTAACGCATCAACTTCTTGACCTCCTTTTCCTATTATTATTCCAGGTCTGGCCGTATGAATAGTTATTGATATTAACTTTAAAGTTCTTTCAATAACTATTTTCGAAACTGATGCTTTTGCTAAACGAGCACGTATATAGTTTCTAATTTTAGAATCCTCATAAATTTTATCCGCAAATTTTTTCCCACCATACCAGTTAGAATCCCATCCGCGTATAATTCCTAATCTATTTCCTATAGGGTTCGTTTTTTGTCCCATTATATATACTTTTCTTACTAATTAACTTTTTCTAAAAACAATGTAACGTGATTCGAACGTTTTCGAATTCTGTGCGCTCTACCCTGTGGAGCTGGTTGAATTCTCTTTAACATTCGTGCTGAATCAACAGCAATCTTGCTTACAAATAATTCTCCGGATTCTGGAGCTTCTCCAGTTTTGGCTTCGTAATTGTGTATAGCGGATTTTAAAAGCTTTACTACTTTAGATGCAGCTTCTTTATTTGAAAACTGTAAAACACCTAATGCTTTATATACTTCCATTCCTCTAACTAAGTCAGCAACCAATCTCATCTTACGAGGAGAAGTTGGACAATTATTCAGCTTAGCAAAGTACTGAGACTTTTTCGACTCCTTTATTGCCTCTGCAGTATTTCTTTTTCTAGCACCCATTTGTTAAAATGCGTTTAATTAATTTATTTTTTCTTTTTATCTGATCCGTGACCTCTATAGGTTCTTGTAGGAGCAAATTCACCTAGCTTATGACCAACCATGTTTTCCGTTACGTAAACAGGGATGAACTTATTTCCATTATGAACTCCAATTGTTAAACCAACAAAATCAGGAGTAATCATAGAAGCTCTAGACCATGTTTTGATTACATTTTTTTTACCTGATTCTTGAGCCTCATCAACACGATTCTGCAACTTATAATGCACAAAAGGTGGTTTTTTAAGTGATCTAGCCATATCTAATTATTTTTTACGCTTTTCAATAATGTATTTATCAGAATATTTCTTTGGCGCTCTAGTCTTGTATCCCTTTGCAGGTAAACCTTTTCTAGATCGAGGATGACCTCCAGATGAACGACCTTCTCCACCTCCCATTGGGTGATCGACTGGGTTCATTGCAACACCTCTAACTCTTGGTCTTCTACCTAACCATCTACTTCTACCCGCTTTTCCTGAAACAACCAATTGGTGATCTGAGTTAGAAACAGCTCCGATGGTCGCAGAACAAGACACCATAACCTGACGAGTTTCCCCCGATGGTAGTTTTAAAGTAGCATACTTACCTTCTTTAGCTATTAATTGTACATAAGAACCAGCACTTCGTGCAAGCTTTCCACCTTGACCAGGTTGAAATTCAACATTATGAACAACTGTTCCTAATGGGATTTCAGTCAAAGGAAGTGAGTTTCCAACTTCTATTGGAGAACCTTTACCTGCTTGTAAGACAGCTCCTACCTGTAAACCATTGGGTGCAAGAATATAAGCTTTCTCTCCATCAGAGTAGTACAATAAAGCAATTCTTGCCGTTCTGTTTGGATCGTATTCGATACTCTTTACAGTAGCTGGAACATTTAGTTTTGTTCGTTTAAAATCTATTAAACGATATTTCTTTTTGTGACCACCACCAATATTACGAACAGTCATTTTACCACTGGAATTCCTTCCACCAGAACTTTTCTTTTTCGCAATTAAGCTTTTCTCAGGACTTCCTTTCGTTACATCGTCAAAGGTATCAGCTACCTTATGTCTTTGCCCTGGAGTATTTGGTTTTAATTTCTTTAAACCCATTTTTTTAAATATTACTGTAAATATCTATTACTTCACCTTCTTTCAGAGTGACAATCGCTTTTTTGAATGAATTGGTTCTACCATCCATTGCCCAAGTTTTTCTGTTTCTCTTAGCTTTACCAGCATAACGCATAGTATTAACTGACTCAACTGTTACACCGTATGTAGCTTCGACATCTTTTTTGATTTGCACCTTATTTGCCGAATTTTCTACGATGAATCCATATCTACCTAGCTTTTCCTCAAGGTTAGACATCTTTTCTGTTATAATTGGTTTAACAATAACACTCATCTTCTACTAGCTTAAAATATTTTCAATTTCTTTAACAGAGCTCTCCGAAAGAACAAGTTTACTGCAGTTGATCAAGTCGTATGTGTTCACCTCAGTAGTTGCCACCACTTTAACCTTTTGAACATTTCTTGATGACAAATAAACATTATTGTCATTATGTGCAGTAACCAAGGTTACTCTTTTTCCTTCCAAGTCGAGGCCTTTTAATACTTCAATAAAATCTTTTGTTTTTGGAGCATCAAATTTTAAATCCTCTAAAACAATAACTTTATCTTCTTTTAAAGAAGATGATAAAACAGATTTTTTTGCTACTGCCTTAACTTTTTTATTCAATTTGAATCCGTAGTATCTTGGTTTAGGACCAAAAATTCTACCTCCACCTCTAAATATTGGAGATTTTACATCACCATATCTNGCGGCACCTGACCCTTTTTGCTTCTTCAATTTCTTGGTACTTCCTACAATTTCGTTTCTTTCCTTCGATTTGTGAGTACCCTGTCTTTGATTAGCCAAATATTGCTTTACATCTAAATACACTGTNTGCTCATTTGGTTCAATACCAAATACTGAATCACTTAGAGTAACTTTTCTTCCAGTGTCTTTTCCTGTTTTATCTAATACTGCTAACTCCATCTTATTTCTCAATTAAAACGTAAGATCCCTTTGACCCAGCGATATTACCTGAAACAACAATTAAATTTTTATCCGTCAAAACTTTCAAAACTTTCAAATTTTGTGTCTTAACAGTGTCTCCACCCATTCTTCCGGCCATTCTCATTCCTTTGAAAACCTTTGAAGGAGTGGAAGCACCACCAATAGAACCAGGAGCTCTTAATCTGTTATGCTGACCATGAGTTTGACCTCCAACACCAGCAAAACCATGTCTTTTTACAACACCTTGAAATCCCTTCCCTTTTGAAGTTCCAACAACATCAACAAATTCACCTTCAGCAAAAAGATCCACTGTGATTTCATCTCCAAGAGCCTTTTCTTCTTGGAAACCTTGAAATTCAACCAATTTAGCTCTTGGTGATACTCCAGCCTTTTTGAAATGACCTTTTAAAGGTGCTGAAATATTTTTTTCTGTTTTTTCATCATACGCTAACTGAAGCGCATTATACCCATCTGTTTCCTCAGTTTTAATTTGAGTAACAACACATGGTCCAGCCTGAATAACCGTACAAGGAATATTTTTACCATTCTCATCGTACATGCTAGTCATACCTACTTTTTTTCCTATCAATCCTGACATCGAATAACAGTTTTTTGGGTTATCTTATCAATTATTATTTACTATACTTTTATCTCTACTTCAACTCCTGAAGGCAATTCTAATTTCATCAATGCGTCAACAGTCTTTGAAGAAGAACTATAGATATCCATTAATCGCTTATAAGAACTTACTTGGAATTGCTCTCTTGCCTTTTTGTTAACGTGTGTTGACCTTAAAACCGTAAAGATTCTCTTATTTGTTGGTAATGGAATAGGTCCACTTACAACAGCGCCTGTAGATTTTACAGTTTTCACAATTTTCTCAGCTGATTTATCAACTAAGTTGTGGTCAAATGACTTTAATTTTATTCTTATTTTCTGGCTCATAATTAATGTACCTTAATCTCTATAATTTATTAAGCTTCAACTTGTCCTTTAGCTTTTGCAATAACCTCTTTAGCAACGGCTTGTGGAGCTTCTGCAAAATGGCTGAATTCCATAGTCGAAGTCGCTCTTCCTGAAGTTATTGTTCTTAAAGCAGTTACATATCCAAACATTTCTGATAATGGAACTTTAGCTTTTACCACTTTAGCCCCGTTTTTATCATCCATACCTTCCATTAAACCTCTCCTTTTGTTCAAATCGGCAACAACATCCCCCATATTTTCTTCCGGAGTGATAACTTCCAATTTCATCATTGGTTCTAATAAAATTGGATTTGCCTGAGGACAAGCATTTTTGAAAGCCATTTTTGCTGCAACTTCGAAAGATAATTGATCCGAATCAACTTGATGGTAAGAACCATCATGCAAAGTAACCTTAAGTGAATCAACAGTAAAACCTGCTAAAACACCAGCATCCATAGCCTCTTTAAATCCTTTTTCAACAGAAGGAATAAATTCTTTAGGTATATTACCTCCCTTTACTTCATTAACAAACTCCAAACCTTCTTTTTCGTCCTCTCTTGGACCAATAGTAATTTGAATATCTGCAAACTTTCCACGACCACCAGATTGTTTTTTGTAAACTTCTCTATGTTGTACAGGATTAGTAATGGTCTCTTTATAATTTACTTGAGGAGCACCTTGATTACACTCAACCTTAAATTCTCTCTTCAATCGATCTATTATGATGTCCAAGTGCAACTCACCCATTCCTGAGATAATAGTCTGACCTGAATTTTCATCTGTCTTCACTTGGAATGTAGGATCTTCCTCAGCTAATTTACTCAAAGCCAACCCTAATTTATCAACATCAGCCTGAGATTTAGGTTCGATTGCAACTCCAATTACTGGATCAGGAAAATCCATGGATTCCAAAACGATTGGTGAATTTTCAGAGCATAAAGTATCTCCTGTTCTGATATCTTTAAAACCAACAAGAGCTGCAATATCTCCAGCATGAAGCTCATCAATTTGATTTTGAGAGTTTGCATGCATCTGGAAGATTCTTGAAATTCTTTCTTTCTTCATTGTTCTCGTATTCAATACATAAGAACCTGAAGGTAAAGTACCAGAATATGCTCTGGTAAAACATAGACGACCTACAAATGGATCGGTAGCTATTTTAAAGGCTAATGCGGAGAACGGTTCATCTCCGGAAGGCTTTCTTGATGCTGGCTCTTCAGTTTTAGGGTTTGTTCCCTCAATTGCTTCCTGATCTAAAGGAGATGGTAAAATTTCCATAACCACATCCAGCATTGCCTGAACACCTTTATTCTTAAATGCAGAACCACACATCATTGGAACGAATTTTGCATCCAATGTAGCTCCTCTTAATGCATCCAAAACCTCTCTTTCTGTAATAGTTTCAGGATCGTCAAAGAATTTCTCCATCAAATTATCATCGTATTCAGCAATAGCTTCTAACAACTTTTCTCTGTATTCTTCAACTTCAGCAGCCATATCATCAGGAATTGGAACTTCTTCGAAAGTCATTCCCATATCGTTTTCATTCCAAACAATACCTCTGTTGTTGATTAAGTCGACAACACCTTTAAAATCGTCCTCAGCTCCAATAGGAAGCTGTAATGGTACGGCCTTTGACCCTAACATTTCCTCAACTTGCTTGCACACGTTTAAGAAATCCGCACCCTGACGGTCCATCTTATTAACGAAACCAATTCGAGAAACATTATAATTATCGGCCAATCTCCAGTTTGTTTCGGACTGGGGCTCTACACCATCTACAGCCGAAAACAAGAAAACAAGACCATCAAGTACTCTTAATGATCTATTAACCTCAACAGTAAAGTCAACGTGACCAGGTGTATCAATGATATTTACTTGGTATTTATCACCTCTATATGGCCAAAAAACAGTAGTAGCAGCGGAGGTAATAGTGATACCTCTTTCTTGCTCTTGTTCCATCCAATCCATTGTTGCGCCACCATCGTGAACCTCTCCAATTTTATGAGACACACCCGAGTAGTATAATATACGCTCTGTAGTAGTCGTTTTTCCAGCATCAATGTGTGCTGCGATACCAATGTTTCTTGTGTATTTAAGATCTCTCTTAGCCGCCATCTTGACTGTCTTTAATTCTTTGTTAATATTATTAAACCCTAAAATGAGCGAAAGCTTTGTTAGCTTCTGCCATTCTATGAGTATCTTCCTTTTTCTTAAACGCAGCTCCTTCCTCTTTAGAAGCAGCTATAATTTCTGCCGCTAACTTCTGAGCCATTGATTTTTCATTTCTTTTTCTAGCGTAACCAATCAACCACTTCATTCCCATAGATTGTTTTCTATTTTCACGAATTGGAACTGGTATTTGAAAAGTAGCGCCTCCCACTCTTTTCGATCTTACTTCAACACCAGGCGTAACATTACTCAAAGCTTTTTTGAAAACTTCCAATGCATTTTCCTCTTCTTCTATCTTACCCGCAACTGCATCAATAGCATCATAGAAAATATTGAAAGCGATAGATTTTTTACCGTCTAACATTAAGTTGTTTACGAACTTAGTAACTACCGTGTCTCCAAATTTAGGATCGGGTAAAACTAATCTTTCTTTTGCACTACTTTTTCTCATTTCAGTAAAATACTTTTAATTATTTCTTAGGACGCTTTGCTCCGTACTTAGATCTTCTTTGTAATCTTCCTTCAACACCCGCTGTATCGAGTGCACCACGTACTATATGATATTTAACCCCAGGTAAATCTTTAACTCTACCTCCTCTTACAAGCACGATTGAATGCTCTTGAAGATTGTGTCCTTCTCCTGGAATGTAAGCAGAAACTTCTATTCCATTGGTAAGTCTAACTCTGGCTACCTTTCTCATTGCAGAGTTTGGCTTCTTAGGAGTAGTCGTATAAACTCTTGTACAAACGCCTCTTCTTTGAGGACAGGAATTAAGAGCTGCCGCCTTGCTTTTAGTAGGCTTATTAACTCTTCCTTTTCTTATTAACTGTTGAATAGTTGGCATATCTTTTCTAAATATTCACTTTCAATTAAACACAATACCGCCAAAAAACGGGACGGCAAAGATACGTAGATTTTTTAAATATTCAACAAGTTTAACATTTTTCCCATTTTTTTTCACTAATAAATATTTATTACCGTTAAAAGCCCAGCAAATTAAAGGGTTGAGGCATTTTTTAGTAGCTTTAACTTTTTTCGCATCGGTTAAATTCGAAGCCTAAACTCTTTTATTTATTTTTGATTTATGCAAGATTTTATCAACCAACTGAACTCGGTTCAACAAGAAGCTGTTCTCTCAACTGAGGGGCCCAATATGATATTAGCCGGAGCTGGATCGGGAAAAACAAGAGTGCTCACATACAGAGTTGCTCATCTTCTCAATAAAGGAATAGATTCATTTAATATTCTGGCTTTGACATTCACAAATAAGGCAGCAAGAGAAATGCGAGAAAGAATTGAAAGCATAATTGGTCCAGAGGCAAAAAATTTATGGATGGGGACGTTTCACTCCATTTTTGCAAAAATATTACGAAATGAACACGAAAAAATAGGATATCCATATAACTTCACAATTTACGACACTCAAGATGCCAAAAATTTAATTAAGTCAATAACAAAAGAATTAGGGCTTGACGATAAATTGTACAAATCAAACATGGTGTATAGTAGAATATCCGCTGCAAAAAATAACCTTATTTCGGCGACAGCTTATTCTAACGATGCATCAATTTTATCGGAGGATAAAAGGATGGGGAAACCTGAAATAAGACGTATTTATAGTATATATGAAACAAGATGTTTAAAAGCAGGTGCCATGGATTTTGATGATTTGCTTTTTAAAACCTATGAAGTTTTCAAAAAATTCCCAGATGTTTTATTAAAACATCAACAATTATTTAAGTATATTCTTGTTGACGAATACCAAGACACAAATTATGCTCAATATACTATTGTTAAAATGCTTGCAAAAGCTCATAATAATATCTGCGTAGTTGGTGATGATGCTCAAAGCATTTATTCTTTTCGAGGCGCAAACATTGAAAATATTCTAAACTTTCAAAAGGATTATTCGAATACTCAATCCTTTAAACTAGAACAAAACTACAGATCTTCCAAAAATATTGTTGCTGCGGCAAATGCCGTAATAGCCAAAAACAAAGATCAATTTCAAAAAGATGTATGGACTGATAATGATCAAGGTTCCAGAATTAAAGTGGTTAAAACCAAAACAGACAATGAAGAAGGTAAAGCTGTTGCAAACAAAATATTAAATCTTAAGTTGGAAAAACAACTGGAAAATCAACAATTTGCGATTTTATATAGAACAAATGCACAATCAAGATCGATGGAAGAGGCTTTGAGAAAACTGAACTTACCTTATAAAATATATGGAGGGTTATCGTTTTATCAGAGAAAAGAAATTAAAGACTTACTTTCTTATTACCGAATGACCTTTAATCCAAATGATGAAGAAGCTCTGAAAAGAATAATAAATTACCCAACCAGAGGAATTGGAAAGACAACTCTTGACAAATTGATTTTAACGTCTAACAAAAACAATAAAAGCATTTGGGAAGTTATTTCCAATATTGATTCTTATGAAACAGGAATAGGTAATGGCCCTAAATTGAAAATCAAAAACTTCGTCACTATGATCTTAAGTTTCGGAAGTGAACTTTTTCGAAAAAATGCTTTCGATTTAGGTCAACACATCGCTTCTCATACTGGATTATTAAAGGATTTGTATGACGATAAAACTCCTGAGGGCATTTCAAGATATGAAAACATTCAAGAACTTTTAAATGGTTTGAAACAATTTTCAGCACAGGAAGAATCATCCAACACCCCATCAAAAACTTTGGATAAGTTTATGGAGGATGTTGCATTACTAACAGATGCAGATAATGAAAATCAGGACGATTACAACAAAATATCTTTAATGACTATTCACAGTGCCAAAGGGTTGGAATTCCCTTATGTGTTCATCGTTGGAATGGAAGAAAACTTATTTCCTTCTCAACTTTCTGTAAATTCAAGATCAGAACTTGAAGAAGAAAGACGTCTGTTTTATGTTGCTCTTACAAGAGCTGAAAAAGCTGCATACTTAAGTTATGCTCAAACCAGATTTAAATTTGGAAACATCACCTATGCAGAGCCAAGCAGATTTATATCTGAAATTCCATTAGATTATATAGAGATGCCAGAGGTTAACCCGCCTCGAAATTATGCGGGAACTCGCCTGGCAGAAAGCAACTCTTTTGTTAGTCGATCACCAATCCCCCCTGGCAAAAAGCTTGTTAGCCTTGAAAAGGCTGAAAAACAAACACAAACCAGTAATACAACTGAGACAGCAAAAAGGAGTCCAGTCATTAAAGAAGGTCAAACTGTTGAACATCTGAGATTCGGTCGTGGAAAAGTAATTTCAGTGGATGGAATTGGACCAAATAAAAAAGCAGTAATTTCGTTTGGAAAACACGGCCAAAAACAAATACTTTTGAAATTTGCCAAACTTAAAATAGTTGGGTAGCTTTAAAGTTTATACAAATTAACATATGGACTACAATACCACAAGATCTTCTCTAGTGATTCCTGAATACGGAAGAAATATTCATAAAATGATAGAACATGCGATTTCAGTTAACGACAGAGATGAAAGAAATCACATTGCTCGATCAATTGTTAAAGTCATGGGACAGGTTAAACCTCAATTCAAGGAGGCCGATGATTTTATTCAAAGTTTATGGGATCATATGATTATCATTTCTGATTTTAAATTGGACGTTGACTCTCCCTACCCCTATCCTGATAAAGAAGAGCTTGTAAAAGCTCCAAAGAGAATGACTTATCCGCAAAATAAAATAAGATTTCGTCATTACGGAAGGTCCATCGAGAGCTTCATAGCCAAAGCATGTGAAATGAAAGATGGTAAAGAAAGAGACTCTTTCATTTACTACATAGCAAACATGATGAAAAAAAATTATCTCCTATACAACAGAGATAGCGTCAACGACGAATTGATATTTGATCAATTGAAAACTTTGTCGAACGGAAAATTAAAAATGCCAGAAAATCAATCTTTGAAACACGCTGGCGCTTTAGTAGGAAAAAAATCACCCAACAACAAAGGAAGTAATCGAAGACAATCGAACAATAAAAAAGGAGGAAAAAGATCATTTAAAAGAAGATAAAATGGAAAGTTTTGTAATTAACGGAGGAAATAGATTAGAGGGTGAAATTATTCCACAAGGAGCCAAAAATGAAGCTTTACAAATTTTATGTGCGGTATTGTTGACTCCAAAAAAAGTTACAATTACGAACCTACCTAATATTGTTGATGTTAACAAGTTAATCGACCTACTAAAAAGTATGGGCGTTAAAGTAAGTAAACTCAATGAATTTGATTACGAATTTCAAGCTGACGACATTAATCTGGACTATATGGAATCAGATGATTTTAAAGCAAAAGGTTCTAGCTTGAGAGGTTCCATTATGATTGTTGGACCTATGTTGGCTCGTTTCGGAAAAGGATACATTCCTGCTCCAGGTGGAGATAAAATCGGACGAAGAAGAGTAGATACTCATTTTGTTGGTTTTCAAAAATTAGGTGCAAATTTTGAGTATCAAGCTGCAAGTAAGTTTTATAAAGTTGAGTCCTCAAAACTCCAGGGTTGCTATATGCTTTTGGATGAAGCATCAGTTACTGGGACTGCTAATATAGTTATGGCTGCAGTTCTTGCTGAGGGAAAAACTCAAATTTACAATGCAGCTTGTGAACCTTATCTACAACAATTGTGCAAAATGCTCAATAGAATGGGAGCTAAAATATCTGGTGTGGGATCAAATCTTTTAACTATTGAAGGGGTTGATTCTTTAGGAGGTACTGAGCACAGAATTTTGCCGGACATGATTGAAATTGGTTCTTTCATTGGAATGGCTGCAATGACAGAATCAAATATTACTATTAAAGACGTCTCCTATGAAAACCTGGGTATTATTCCAAACACCTTCAGGCGTTTAGGTATTCAGATGGAACTTGTAGGTGACGATTTAGTAATTCCATCTCAGGAACAATATGAGGTAGAAAAATTCATCGATGGTTCAATAATGACTATTGCAGATGCTCCTTGGCCAGGTTTTACGCCTGATCTTTTAAGCATTATGCTTGTAACAGCAATCCAGGCAAAAGGCTCAGTTCTTATTCATCAGAAAATGTTTGAATCAAGACTTTTCTTTGTAGATAAGCTAATTGATATGGGAGCACAAATTATTCTATGTGATCCTCACAGAGCTACTGTTATAGGAAATAATAAGCAACAACGTTTAAGAGGAGTCACAATGACCTCTCCTGATATCAGGGCAGGCGTGTCTTTACTCATAGCTGCTTTATCGGCGAACGGGACATCAACAATAAATAATATAGAGCAAATTGATCGAGGATATCAAAACATCGACACTCGATTAAGAAAATTAGGTGCCGATATTACACGAACCAGCGAATGAAAAACTTAATACTCGTTTTTATTATCATTTTTGGGTTCTCATGCTTCATCGAGAAAAAAGAAAAAGCAAAAGAGGGACTAAATATTGGAAACATTGCACCAAACCTTAAAGGTCCTTCTCCAAGTGGCGACACACTAAGTTTATCAGACTTGAGAGGTAATTATGTTCTAATAGACTTTTGGGCATCTTGGTGCAGACCCTGCAGATATGAAAACAGAAATCTAACAAAAACCTTTAAACACTTCAACAACTTTGTCTTTCCGGTAAAAAAAACATGGACGGGAAAAATCAAAACAGTAAGAGGATTTAAAATCTTTAGTGTTTCGTTAGATGCAAGTAAAAAGTCATGGGAACGAGCAATTGCGCAAGATCAACTTAACTGGCCATGGCACATTTCCGACTTAAAATTCTGGAATAGTGAACTTGCTGGCAAATACAAAATAACCAGTATTCCCAGTAATTTTTTAATTGATCCAAATGGAAAAATAATAGGGAAAGACCTGAAAGGAAATAAATTAGATCAGCTTTTAGAATCCATTAGGTATAAAAAAGATTAAAGCATTGCGCAGTAAAATCTGTCCTTTTTTTATCGTAATTTTGCCAAAATTTCAATAGCAAGAGTTAACTTAATGTCACATTGTCCTAAAAAATTGACAAAAACGGTTTGGCAAGGGTATTGATATTTATTTAAGTAAAATAATTTACCAAACAAATAATAAATGGGTAATAAAGAAGAAAAAACAGAGAAGAAAGAAGTTAAAAATAAGGAAGAGAAAGAAAATTCCAGCTCCAAAAATGAAACCAAAGAGGTTTCTACGGAAGATAAACTTCAACAAGCAGAAGAAAAGTTTTTAAGAATTTTCTCAGAATACGAGAATTTTAGAAAAAGAACTCAAAAAGAAAAGGCGGATCTCATTTCAGGTGCAGCTGCAGATGTTTACAAAGTAATTCTTCCAATACTGGACGACTTAGATAGAGCAAAAGACAATATTGAGAGAGCGGAAGATGTAGCCTCTTTAAAGGAAGGTTTAGAATTGATTTTTGACAAGCTGACCAAATCGCTAAAATCAAATGGACTTGAATTAATGGATGTAAAAGAACAAGATTTTAATGCCGATGAGCATGAAGCTATTACAAACATTCCTGCCCCATCTGAAGAACTGAAAGGAAAAGTTCTTGAAGTCGTAGAGAAAGGATATACTTTAAACGGAAAAATAATTAGATTTCCTAAAGTAGTTGTAGGAGCATAAGATAAAAGTTATGTCAAAGAGAGATTATTACGAAGTATTGGGTGTAAGTAAATCGGCCGATGATAAAGAAATCAAAAAGGCCTACAGAAAGCTTGCTATAAAACATCATCCAGACAAAAACCCAAACGATAGTGTTGCCGAAGAAAAATTCAAAGAAGCCGCTGAGGCATATGAAGTTCTCAGCGATGCTCAAAAAAAGGCACGTTACGACCAATTTGGACACGCTGGTTTAGGAGGCGCTGCAAGTGGTGGTCACGGAGGTTTTGGTGGAGGAATGTCTATGGAAGATATTTTTGAAAACTTCGGAGATATTTTTGGAGGTTTCGGTTTTGGTGGTGGAAATGGAAGGTCAAGAGGAAGTAGAAGAGTAAACAGAGGTTCCAACATTAGAATTAAAGTTGCATTAACCTTAGAAGAAATTGCAGAAGGAGTTGAAAAAAAGGTTAAAGTAACTAAGGATAACGTTTGCGACAGTTGCAACGGGTCAGGAGCTGAGGGATCTAGTGGTCATTCAACTTGTGGCACCTGTAACGGGACAGGTCAGGTGACTCGAGTAACCAATACTTTTTTGGGCCAAATGCAAACATCATCTACTTGTCCAACCTGTAATGGTGAAGGAAGTGTAATTACTGATAAATGTAAAAAATGTAATGGTAAAGGTGTTGAAAGAGGTGAGGCTGTAATACCCATTAATATACCCGCAGGTGTAGAAGATGGTATGCAGCTTCAAGTAAGCGGTCAAGGGAATATGGGTACTCGTGGCGGTGTTGCCGGTGACTTATTGGTTGTAATCGAGGAAAAACCCCATGAGTATTTTCAAAGAGAAGGACAGAATTTACATTATGATCTCTTTGTAAACTTTGCGGACGTTGCACTTGGGACACAAATTGTAGTTCCTACTTTAAAAGGAAAAGTTAAAATAAAACTTGAAGAGGGAACACAATCAGGAAAACTCCTAAGACTAAGAGGTAAGGGTTTACCTAGTGTAAATGCTTATGGCACTGGTGATATTATCGTCAACGTTAACGTATGGACACCTCAAAAACTTTCATCAGAAGAAAAGAAAATACTTGAGAAATTACGAGAATCTGAAAACTTCATCCCTAAACCAGGTAAAAAAGATAAAGGATTTTTCGAACGCGTTAAAGAATATTTTAATTAAAAAAAAGCCTCTTGAAAGAGGCTTTTTTATTTTATCTACAAAACTTTACTTCTATTTTTATTAATTGATCCGTTCTCATAATAATTGAATCGAAATAAACTTCGTTTTCTTCAATTAAATCTTCCCGCATTTTCTTTATTTTAGTTCGTTAGGAATATGGCAATTAAATACATTATAAAAGCCCAAAAAGTTGTAAAAAGATACCACAATCATACAGCTTTAAATAAAGTCAGTATAAAAATACCTAAAGGATCTATATACGGCTTACTTGGACCAAATGGAGCTGGAAAAACAACCTTCATAAGGTTGATTAATCAAATATCAAAACCAGATAAGGGAGAAATCTTGTTTTACAACAAGCCTTTGAGTGAAGAACACATACAAAAAATTGGTTATCTACCTGAAGAACGAGGTTTGTATAAAAAAATGAAAGTTGGGGAGCAGGCCATGTACCTTGCTCAGCTCAAAGGAATGTCAAAAACTGAAGCACAAAAAAAACTTCACCATTGGTTTGACAAATTTGACATTCTGGATTGGTGGAATAAAAAAGTAGAAGACCTATCAAAAGGTATGGCTCAAAAAATTCAATTTATTGTTACCGTAGTCCATGAGCCTGATCTTTTGATTTTAGACGAGCCATTTTCAGGTTTTGATCCGATTAATACAGAATTAATCAAACAAGAAATACTTGAGCTAAAGGAAAGAGGTACGACAATAATTTTTTCTACGCATAATATGCAAAGTGTAGAAGAAATTTGTGACTATATAACTTTAATTAATCAATCTGAAACGGTTATAGAAGGTCCCATTGAAGAAATCAAAAAGAAATTCAGTAAAAACACCTTTGATATCCATTTCATAGGTAACATGATTACTTTTACAAATGCCCTCTGGACTGGCTTTGAACTTTTGAAAAAAGAAGAAATTTCTAAAACGGAATTTAAAGTAACCGTTTGTCCAACAGGACAAAACTCAATAAACGAGTTAATCAAAAATATAGTACAGGGTTGCGAAATAAAATCTGTTTACGAATCTTCTGCAAAAATGCATGATATTTTTATTAAGGCAGTTGCAGAATCTAATGAGCCTAATGATACAATGAATAAATCAAATTCAAATGAGTAAACTAAGATTAGTCCTTAAAAGAGAATATAAAACCAGAGTACAAAAAAAATCTTTTGTTCTCCTATCTATAATTTCTCCATTTATTATCGCTGGTCTGGTTATTGCGCCCATTATTATTCAAGAATCTACTTTCAGGCAAAAAACAGTATTGATTGTTGACAACACTCTTACTTTAGGAAATTTATTGGAAAACAATAAAAGCTCAAAATACTTAAAATACATAAACATGCCGATAGCTTCAACAATTGAAGAAGTTGCCGATAGATATGAAAATTCAAAAGACACACTTGTTCTTCATTTGAATAAAAATTTTGGAGTGGTTTCAAATAGTCCCGGACAGCTATATAATAATGGGCATCCTGGCCCAGGGGTAATAAAAACTATAAAGAATGATTGTTTTGATCTCTTTAGAAAAATTCAAGTATTCAGATTAACCAACCTAAATCTTGAAGAAATTGATAATCGTCTTGGAGATGCTTGTAACATTCAATACGAAGGGGTTGGTGTGAACCCAGAGGTAAAATCATATCTATCTTTAGCAGTAGGCCTTTTAATGTATCTTCTTGTCTTGATATATGGCGTTCAGGTTATGAAAGGTGTATTAGAAGAAAAGGCTAATAGAATTATTGAAATCATTTTATCTTCTATAAAACCTGTAAAATTAATGTGGGGAAAAATTATAGGTATTGGTTTAGTTGGAATAACACAATTCTCAATAATAATATTTGCTGCAATAATTATATTCAGTATCGTTCAATCCGTCTTGGATATTGATGCCTCCGCATTGGTAAATGACCAAATAATGATGATGGATAGCGAAGGTAAATTTATAAAGGCAAATTTACCAACTTTAACACCCGAACAGATCGATACTGTTTATGCGATTGAAGGATTACAAGCTTTTCTTCCTACATTCTTACTAGTAATCCCCTTCTTATTTATTGGTGGTTTTCTTCTATACGCTTCATTTTTTGCTGCACTTGGTTCCGCTGCAAATCCTGATACGGAAATACAGCAATACATATTACCTATTACCGTACCGATAATTATTAGTATGATTATTGCTTTTACAATTATGGAAAATCCAAATTCTGAATTGGTTTATTATACCTCAATGTTTCCATTGACATCTCCTGTGGTTATGGCCTCACGATTACCCTTTATGAATTGGGAAACGGATTGGTGGCAATTAGTAATTTCAATTGTTTTATTGTTTGGAACTGTTTGGCTGAGTACTCGATTTGCTGCTAAGGTTTATAAAACAGCCATTTTAATGTACGGTCAAAAGTTAAGTTATCGTAATATTTGGAAGTCGTTTAAACAAAGTAAATCATGAATGTTGCAGTAATAGATATCGGTACAAATACTTTTAATTTATTAGTTGCTCATAAGCCAAACAGAAGACTTATTCCACTAGCCATCCATAAAGAATTTGTCTTTTTGGGACAAGGAGGAATCAATGACAATAAGATTCAAAACGATGCAATCCTGAGAGGTTTAACAACGATTAAAAAATTCAAAAAAATCAGTGAAGAATGGGGTGTTTCCAAGGTTATTGCTGTTGCCACCTCGGCTGTTAGGAATGCTAAAAACGGAAACGATTTTGTAAAAAAGGTAAAGTCGCTCACAGGCATTGAAATAAAAGTCATTAATGGAAATCAAGAGGCTCAATATATTTACAATGGTGCAAAAGAAGCTACAAACTTCGGGAGCAATCCAGTTTTATTAATGGATGTTGGAGGAGGGAGTACCGAATTCATAATTTGCGACAGGCATCAAGTTTTTTGGAAAAAAAGTATTGAGGTAGGTGCTGCAAGATTATTTGAAAGGTTTCACAAATCAGATCCTATTCTTGAGCAGGAATTAGATGCCATTGAAAATCATCTCGAGAATACATTGAGTGAAGTAATTAAAACTGCTCATGATTTTGAAGTTGAAATTTTAATCGGTTCATCCGGGGCATTCACGTCTATGGCTAAAATGATTGCGAGTAACTTAAACGAACCTGAAAAGCTTATTCATTCGACAGAGTATGAATTAAACCTTTTGGAATTTGAAAAAATCAAAGAAAATATTGTTCAACTAACTCTTGATGAACGACGAGAATTACCTGGCTTAATTAAAGAAAGAGCACCTATGATTGTTGTTGGCACGATGCTTGTTGATTATGTTCTTAAAAAGTTGCAAATTCAACAGTTTAAGCTGGCAAGATACGCCTTGAAAGAAGGAGTAGCAAACGAATTTTTAAACTGTTTCACACATTAAATAAAACAGGAATGGGAAAAATATTAGTAATTGATGATGAGAGACCAATAAGAAGAACACTTTGTGAGATTCTTGAATTTGAAAAATTTCAAGTCGATCAGGCTGAAAACGGAGAAGACGGTTTAAAAATGGCCCAAGAAAATGAATATGATGTAATTCTTTGTGATATAAAAATGCCTAAAATGGATGGTTTGGAAGTTTTAGAAAAAATCCAAGAACTTACCTATGATCCTGCCATCGTAATGATATCTGGACATGGAACCATTGATACTGCTGTTGATGCACTTAAAAAGGGTGCTTTCGATTACTTACCTAAACCTCCGGATTTGAATAGGCTGTTAGTAACCGTTCGAAATGCAATGGACAAAAAAGAGCTTGTTCAGGAAACTAAAGTTTTAAAAAAGAAACTGAATAAGGTTAAGTCCGCTAATATCATTGGAGAATCAAAGGCAATTAAAGATGTTATTGATGTAATTAACAAAGTAGCAAGTACAGATGCTAGAGTGCTGATTACAGGAGGAAATGGCTCAGGGAAAGAACTTGTTGCTCGTCAAATACACGAAAAAAGCATAAGAGCTAAATCACCATTAATTGAGGTAAATTGTGCTGCGATACCTTCAGAACTTATCGAATCCGAATTATTTGGACATGAGAAAGGAGCATTTACTTCTGCTCATAAACAAAGAAAAGGAAACTTTGAAAATGCGAATGGAGGAACACTCTTTCTCGATGAAATTGGGGATATGAGTCTATCTGCACAAGCTAAAGTTTTAAGAGCTCTTCAAGAAAACAGAATTACTCGAGTGGGTGGAGAGAAAGAAATAAAGGTTAATGTTAGAGTGGTTGCAGCAACCAACAAGGATTTAAAAGAAGAAATCGAAAAAGGTAATTTTAGAGAGGATCTATATCACAGATTGAGTGTAATTGTTATTCAAAATCCATCCTTAAATGAACGAAAAGAAGATATTCCTCTTTTAGCCGAATTCTTTTCCAAGCAAATTTGCGAAGACCACGGAGTTGCTCTAAAAAAAGTAAACGATGATGGAATCAAAGAATTGCAAAAAATTAATTGGACAGGAAATATAAGAGAATTTAGAAATGTAATGGAGCGATTAATTATACTCTGTAATAATGAAATAACTGAAAAAGATGTAATTGACTTTGCGAGACCTCTTAGTCAAAGCTAAAATCAAAACATCACCATGAAAAATATCAAACTTATTTTATTGGAAATGTATCAATAAATCCAAATCTATTTCTTTCAAAAATTTGCTAATGTGATCTCATTGCCTTAGCTTTTGTTGAAACACATTAGTAACCAAGATACTTTGAATTCGTATTCAAATAGCCTGAATAACATTTTATTAAAAAACAATTTTCTTAATTTCGCTAAGAGATGTGTGAAACAAATCTTCTTGAAAAAGCTGAAATGTATTTAAAACTCTGCTACAGAGAATTAGATAAAGAACATTTGTATGAAAATCGATGGAATGAAGTAAAAAATTCAATCAAGGATAACGGAACCTACCATCTTTTAGATTTTGAGTTAAATTACGGTACAAAAGTTGCCTGGCGCAATTCCAACAAATGTATTGGAAGGCTTTTTTGGCGAGCCATGGATGTTTTTGATGAAAGAAATTTAAATTCTGAAGATTCTATTTTTGAAGCACTTTTTAGACATATTGAATCTTCAACCAATGGCGGTAATATAAAATCAACCATTACCGTTTTTAGTCCAGAAACAGAAATCATTATATGGAATCCTCAACTGTTGAGTTTTGCAGGTTATCAAAATTCTGATGGAACGATTATAGGTGATCCAAAACAACTCGAATTTACGAATGAGTGTATAAAATTAGGTTGGAAGCCTAAAATGGGAAAATTTGATATTTTACCACTTGTTATCCAAATTGGTAACGAAGCTCCAACTTGGCGCGAAATACCTCAAAAAATAATCAAAATTATTCCTATTGAACATCCTGAAATAAAGTCTTTCCAGGATTTACAATTACAATGGTATTCAACTCCAATTATATCCAATATGATTTTAGAAATAGGTGGTATTGAATTTAAAGCAGCTCCATTTAATGGTTGGTATATGGGAACAGAAATTGGTGCACGAGACTTTGGCGATGAAAAACGCTACAATATTCTTCCTGAAGTTGCTAAAATAATGGGTTTAAATTTTAGAGACAAAAATAGCCTATGGAAAGATAGAGCAATCGTTGAACTCAATTATGCTGTTTTATATTCATTTAAAAAATCAGGAGTTAAAATTGTTGACCACCATACTGCATCAAAACAATTTATGCAGTTCATAAAAAAAGAAAAGAAGGAAGGTCGTGAAATAACAGCTGATTGGTCGTGGATAGTACCACCAATATCAGGCTCAACAACTGAAGTTTTTCATACAGAAATGAACAACGATGTAAAATCCCCAAATTACTTTTACAGAATTGAACCTTGGGAAGCTACTTAAATTTTGAAATACTTTCGAAAAGTAACCAAGGGCTAAACTAAAAAAGCCTGCAAGAATTTTTCTTGCAGGCTTTTACTGTACCCGGGGCGGGACTTGAACCCGCACGGCCGCAGTGGCCACAGGATTTTAAGTCCTGCGTGTCTACCAATTCCACCACCCGGGCAACTTATAGTAGATTATATATTTTATAAAGAACTCTTAAGTTTAAGGTGGGCAAAGATAACTAAACTTACTACTTACGACAAAATTAATTCTAATCTTTTTTGATGAAGTCAACGGTTCATAGAATTCATAAAATTTGTCTTTCCGTCTTAATTCAATCCATTTAAAGAAATGTTTCTGCTTTTTTCAAAGCCTTTTCCAATCCTAAAAGATCTTTTCCTCCTGCGGTTGCATAAAATGGTTGACCACCTCCTCCTCCTTGAATTTCTTTTGCCAAATCACGAATTACAACACCTGCATTTAAACCTTTCTCTTTTACTAAACTCTCACTGACTACAACCGTTAAGTTTGGCTTTCCTTTAACAGATGCACCAAGAACCATAAACAAATCATCTACCTCTGATCTCATTTGAAAGGCCAAATCTTTAATGGCATCAGAAGAATCTAAATTAATTTTTGAAGCTATAAAATTTATTCCATTTATATTTTTTACTATTGTAAGAAGTTCAGCTTTTAAATGTATTGCCTTGTCTTTTAATAACTTCTCTATTTGTTTTTGAAGTTCTGAATTTTGAAGCAAAACACCTTCAAGATGTTTTGTTAAATTTTTTGGATTCTTAAATAGAGTTCTAACATCATTCAATATAGAAAGTTCATTACTAATATACTCATCCGCCTTTGCTGATGTTATTGCCTCAATTCTTCTTATTCCTGCAGCAACAGCTGTTTCGGTAATAAAAATAAACTTTCCAATTTGTGAGGTTGAAGAAACGTGAGTACCTCCGCAAAGCTCAACCGAATCACCGAACTTTACTACTCTAACTTTTTCACCATACTTTTCACCAAACAAAGCCATAGCTCCTTTAGCTTTTGCATTATCCATCGAGCAAGACCTGTCCTCTTCCAGTTTAGAATTTTCTCTAATTAAGTTATTCACCAACCTTTCGATAGATTCAAGTTCTTCACTAGTAACTTTTTGAAAATGAGAAAAGTCGAATCTTAGATTATTCTCATTTACTAAGGATCCTTTTTGTTCAACATGATCCCCAAGAACTTCTCTCAAAGCATGATGAACTAAGTGCGTTGCAGTATGATTAGCATTAGTTGCCAATCGTTTATTTTTATTTATTACAGACTTAAAAATTCCAGAAGGGTTTAGTGGAAGTTGTTTCATAAAATGAAGAATAACCCCATTTTCTTTTTTCGTATCTTGAATCTTAAATTTTTTATCTCCTTCTATTAATACTCCCGAATCACCAACCTGACCTCCTCCTTCTGGATAAAAAGGGGTTTGATCGAGCTCCACTTGAAACAAATTTTGACCTTTTTGTTTTACGCCTCTATATCTTAATATTTTAGATTCTGCCTCATAATTATCATATCCTATAAACTCACCTTCTCCTTCATTCACTACAACCCAATCCTCTACCTCTATGGATGTAGCCTTTCTTGACCTCTGTTTTTGGGCTTCCAAGGCCTTTTGAAAACCAGTATGATCCACTAAAAGACCTTTCTCTTTGGCTAATAATTCTGTTAAATCAATAGGAAATCCATACGTATCCAATAATTCAAACGCAAAATCACCTTTGACTTCATTTGAAGAAGATTTTACATATTGATTAAACTTATCTATTCCTTTATCAAGAGTCCTCAAAAAGTTTTGTTCCTCTTCCTTGATTACCTTTTCTGCAAGATTTTTTTGTTTTTCCAATTCAGGAAAAAATTCTCCCATTTGATTGGAAAGAACACTTACCAGTTTAAACATAAAGGGTTCAGAAAGATTTAATTTAGAGTAGCCATAACGAACAGCCCTTCTTAAAATTCTTCTTATAACATAACCCGCTCCATTATTTGATGGCATTTGTCCGTCGGCAATTGCAAAAAAAACAGCTCTAATGTGATCGGCGATAACTCTAATTGCAATATCTGTTTCTAATTTTTCTGCTGAAGTATATTTAACACAACTGATTTCAACAATTTTATCAATTAATGGAGTAAAAACATCAGAATCATAATTGGACTTTTTACCTTGAAGCACCATAGCTAAACGTTCAAATCCCATTCCAGTATCTACATGTTTAGCAGGAAGTTTTTTTAAATCTCCTGATGCCAGTCGATTAAATTCCATAAAAACTAAATTCCATACTTCAATTACTTGGGGGTGGTCTTGGTTTACGAGTTCTTTACCACTTATTTTCTCTTTTTCTTCTTCAGATCTTATATCCACATGAATTTCAGAACATGGTCCACAAGGACCAGTAGCTCCCATTTCCCAAAAATTATCTTTTTTGTTCCCCATTAAGATTCTGTCTTGTGGAACTATTTTTTTCCAATAATTATAGGCTTCTTGATCAAAATCCAGTCCTTCTTCTTTTGCCCCTTCAAATACAGTCACATACAGTGAATCCTCATTTATTTTACAGGTTTCTGTCAAAAACTCCCAAGCCCATTCAATCGCTTCCTTTTTGAAATAATCTCCAAAACTCCAGTTTCCAAGCATTTCGAACATGGTATGGTGATAGGTATCAACTCCTACCTCCTCAAGATCGTTGTGTTTTCCCGAAACACGTAAACACTTTTGACTATTACAAACACGTGAATGTTTAACTTCTGAATTACCCAAAAACAAATCTTTAAATTGATTCATTCCCGCATTTATAAACATTAAGGTTGGATCATCTTTCACTACCATTGGGGAGGAAGCTACAAATTCGTGCTTTTTTTCTTTAAAAAACTCTAAAAATTTTTGACGTATCTCTCTCGCTTTCATAACCTGTTTTTATATCTTATTAACACTTCAGAATCTCGACTTATTTGACAACCCAATTGATTTGGTTATCTTTGCACCTCCCTTATAGGCGTCAGAAATCTGATTTATAGGATTCAAATGTTAGTTTTTAATGTGAACAAATTGAACATCTATAAACTTTTTCGGGTCCAAAGGTAATAAATATGGATAAGAATAATTTTAAGTTTAACGATAAAACCCTCGAATACGAAAAGGTTGAAATTTCTTTTGTAAAACGACTGCAAAAGGCTGGGCTTCATCTCGGCGTGTCGTTAGTTCTGGCTATTGTAATAATAGTCTTTTCTTATCCTATTGTAGCTCGATACAGTGAAAAAGAAAAAAATCAGGAAATCGAAAAATTACACAATACTTATTCGAACTTGAATAAACAAATTCAGGAAATTTCTCTTGAACTTGAAGTTTTAAAAATGAGAGACGATTCTATTTACTCTGGAATTTTTGGAGTTTCTCCCGTATCAAGTAGTTTAAGAATTGGAGGAACAGGTGGAACTGATGAATTCTCTCATTTAAGAGGTTTTAGCAATTCTGATTTAATGCTTAATTCAGCGAAACTGCTAAAAACTTTGGAAAATAAAGTACACATCCACAAAAAAGCATTTGATAGAATAGATAAATTGGCCCATACCCGATCGGAAAAACTCGCTCATATCCCAGCTGTTCAACCCATTCATAATCACAATTTAATTCGAACTGCATCCGGTTATGGTATGAGGATGCACCCTGTTTATAATGTTCCGAAAATGCACTACGGTATAGATTTCACTGCAAAAACAGGTACCGATATATATGCCACAGGTGATGGAACTGTTGAGAGAGTTAGAAATTCCTACACTGGATATGGAAAACATATAATTATTAATCACGGTTTTGGGTACAAAACACTATACGCTCACATGCATGAATTTTCTGTTAAGAAAGGTCAAAAAGTGAAACGAGGTGATGTTATTGGAAAGGTAGGAAACACAGGTACTTCAACCGGTCCTCATCTTCACTATGAAGTAATTCGAAACAACAAGAAAATCGATCCTTCAAACTTTTTTTTCAACGACTTAAATTACGACCAATACCAAGAAATGATTAAAATTTCAAGTCAAATCAAAACCTCTTTGGACTAATTTATTTTAACTCAAATCAGATTTTCCGATTCGTAATTTGATTTCAACTATAAATTTATATATTCGTCTATAAATTTAATTCCGTGGGTTTTCAAGAATACGATTCATTAAAGCTTTATTTCTCAATTGGCGAGGCAGCTGAAATACTAAAGGTAAACACATCATTAATTCGGTTTTGGGAAAAAGAGTTTGCAATTCTTAAACCCAAAAAAAATAAAAAAGGTAACCGTCAATTTACTAAAGAAGATATTGAAAATTTAAAAATGATTTATCATTTAGTTAAAGAAAGAGGTTTTACACTTCAAGGAGCAAAAGAAAAACTAAAAAAAGGGAAGGTAAGCACCAAAAAAGAAGTGGATATTGTTGAATCCCTAGAAAACGTTAAAAGATTTCTGCTCAATTTAAAAAAAGAGCTTTAAGTTTTTGTCCTCAAGCCTTTACTTCTCCTTTTAATATTAATTTTCTTGAGTCTTTGAAGCCACAATTCCTGATAAAATCTGCTGTTGTATGTCAACAACAGATGAAGGGTTTGGATTCATAAAAATAGTATTTGCTCCTTTCTCACCTAATTTGGCAACTGTATCATAATGTTGAGTCATATAAAGCATACTCATCACGGTTGTACCAGAAACTTCATCACCCAATGCAGTTTTCACCTCTTGAATTGAATCTTTTATTCCTCTGGCAATTGCAGTCCTTTGGTTTGCGATTCCCTCTCCCTGTAACTTTTTACTTTCAGATTCAGCCTCCGCTTTTTTTACAGCCATTATTTTGTCGGCCTCCGCTTTCTCTTTTGCGGCTTCTTTTAATCTTTTTGCCGCATTAATCTCATTCATACTATCCTTAACCTTAGGATCCGGATTGATATCTGTAACAAGTGCATTCAAAATATGAAAACCAAATTCGCCAATGGTTTCTTGCAAGTCTCTTTTTATTCCCTTTGCAATCTCTTCTTTTTTGGAGAACACATCATCTAATATAAGTTTCGGTACTTCACTGCGAACATTATCGTATACATATGATTTTATTTGTTGATCGGGGTCGTCCAATTCATAAAAAGCTTTCCTTATTTGCTCTTTATTATTGATAATGTAGTACTGGATTGAAACTTCAACGAAAACAAAAACATCATCGCTTGTTTTGGTTTCAATACTAACAGGTAATTCACAAGTTCTCAAATTTAAAAGACCTGCTTTGGTGTCTAGAATTGGGATTTTAAGATTTAAACCTGCTGTCCTAACAGAATGATATTTACCAAATCTTTCGATTACAACCGATGTTTTTTGTTTAACGACAAAAAAAACGCCGTAACAAAGCAATGAAAACAAAACAAATCCCGACGCATAAGGGAACCATTCCATAAAACTACCCATATCTTTTTTATTAAATTAAAGTACTTATTTCTTCATCAATCTTGCCAAGAACATCTTTAAGGTGCTCAGGGTTTTCATTAAAGTGATTACTATCTACATCTATTATTAATAACTTTCCTTCACTGTATTGACTTATCCACGCCTCGTATCTTTCATTCAATCTATTTAAATAATCCAAGCGAATGGACGTCTCATATTCTCTACCTCTTTTTTGAATGTTGTTCACTAAATTGGGAACACTAGAACGAAGATATATTAACAAATCTGGTGCTTTAACCAAACTATTTGTTAAATCAAAAAGCTCAATATAATTATCAAAATCTCTTTTAGACATTAAATTCATGGAATGCAGATTCGGAGCAAAAATATATGCATCTTCGTAGATTGTTCTATCCATAATCACATCTTTTCCTTTTTCTCGGAAATGCATGATTTTATTAAATCGATTTTGGAGGAAATAAATCTGAAGATTGAAGGACCACCTTTGCATATCTTCATAAAAATCATTCAAATAAGGGTTGTCTTCAGTATCTTCATAATGAGCTTCCCAATCATAATGTTTGGCAAGCAATGAGGTCAAAGTAGTTTTTCCAGAGCCAATGTTTCCTGCTACAGAAATTTGCATAATCTAACAATTTAATTTTCAGTATGTGTTCCTTAATTTCAACTCGAAAAAGATGAAATTTATTTGCTAAGACCGTAAATATAAAGTTTTTCTTGAGTTAGAAGGTAAAATTGAGACTTGTAAAGTGCAAAATCGTGAACATTTTTTACTGGAAGGCTAAATTTTGATTGTTCTTGAAGCAAAATATCGTGAACGATTAGTGAATCATTACGCACAAACCATATGCTGGAATGATTGTAATAAAAATTAGTTGAAACCTTCAAGTTGATTGTACGGGAATAACTCCCAAAAAAATCAAACTCCATTATACCTTTCGAGGAATCGCAAACGAAAACCTTATTATCAATCTCTTTTAATTGTGTAGGAGACCAATTTAAACCCGTTATGTTTATCAAATTTCCTGATGTGGAAATAAGATTCATTTTAGCATCAAATTTTTTCAACGACTGATTATATTGATCAAAAACCCAAAAATTATTATCCTTACTTATTCCTACAGCCTCAACCAAAGGAATGTCTACTTCATCAAGGTTTAGCTCATCTGCAGAGGGAGATAGTGTTTTATCCAAAAATTGAATTGTGTTTAATGATTTATTAAATGTCAATATTTTCAATGAATTTTGAGGAGCCACAAGATCAACTTCAGCACTCTTTTCATTGAATATGTATAGAGTATCAAGTTGTGCATTGTATCTGATGAGCTGCTTTTTTGAGTTGACCAAATAAACATCTCCATGCTCATCGACCTCAACAGAAGTAAATTCCCCTGCCAATGTATTTTTCGACACCCAATTGGCGCCTAAAAGAGCCCCTGTTAATAAACAAATTAAAAACCTCATTCTAAAATTTTTAAAACCTCTTCAACATATTTTCTACTGTTACTAAGTCTTGGTACTTTATTTTGTCCCCCCAACTTTCCCTTAGATTTTAACCAATTATAAAATGTGCGTTTAGGAACTGACTTTAAAACAGGCATACCCAAAACAAGGTCTTTGTGTCTTTTTGCTTCGTAATCAGAATTCAAACTTTTCAAAGCATTATCAATCAATTCCATGAAGTAATCTAGATTTTCGGGAGATTTTTCAAACTCAATCAACCATTCATGAAATCCATTTTGAGCCTTTTTTAGAACAGAAGGAGCTGCAGTCCATTCATTTATCTCTGCGCCGGTTTTTTCACAAGCAATACTTAATGCCTTCAAGGCATTGTCAATCATAAGTTCTTCTCCAAAAACATTTATGTAATGCTTTGTGCGTCCGACTATTCTAAATCTAAATGGATAAATTGATGTGAATTCAACTGTATCGCCAATTTGATAACGCCACAAACCAGCATTTGTTGAGATTACTAAAGCATATTTTTCGCCAATGTTAACTTGACTCAACGATACAACATCAGGTTCATCCTTTTCCCATTCAGATTGAGGAATGAATTCATAAAAAATACCGTAATCTAACATCAAAAGAAAATCAGAAACTTCTTTTTCATATTGAATACCGAAAAACCCTTCACTTGCATTATAGGTTTCAAGATAATTCAAGCGTGGAGCCATTTCTTGAAAACGAGATCTAAAAGGATCAAAACTTACTGCACCATGCATATATAACTCTAAGTTTGGCCATACCTCGTCAAGTGAACTCGATTTTGTAATATCGAGAACTCGCTCAAATAATATTTGTGTCCAGGAAGGAACACCTGAAACAGAAGTGATATTTTCTGAAATAACTTGTGAGGCCATTTTCTCAATTTTTTCTTCCCATTCGTCCATTAATACTATATCTTTTCCTGGGGCTTGTTGTCGAGTAATCCAAAACGGTAGATTCGATATTAATATTGCCGATAAATCTCCGGTATAAGAACCCTTGACATTTGGATTCATTTGACTACTACCCCCCATTGTTATTGTCTTACCCGTAAAAACCTGCGTATTGGGCATCCAATTACAAAATATAGACAACATATCTTTACCTCCCTTGTAGTGACAATCATACAAAGACTCCTCACTTACAGGAATAAATTTGCTTTTGTCGTTTGTTGTTCCTGAAGATTTTGCGAACCACTTTATTTCCGATGGCCACATAATATTTTTATCTCCATTTCTTAATCGAAATATGTCTTGCTTTAAAGACTCATAATCTTGTAAAGGAACTCTATTTTTGAATTCTTCATACGATTTAATTTCTTCAAATTTATACCGCTGACCCCATTCGGTATTCTTGGCTTTTTCCAATATACTAAGCAAACAATCTTTTTGAACCTCGTTTGGGAATTTCAAAAAGAGTTCTATTTGATGAATGCGTTTCTTCATCCGCCATGTTATGAGTGAATTTAAAATTGCCATTTCCTTAGAATAAGGAATAAAAGTAATATTCTTTATCTAAAAATTTTAATCAATTGAAATTACATAAGGAAGTCTCACTTGGGGCTTTGAAAAAGTTTGAAAAAATCCCGGATTTTGAATCATGTAATTGTAATTTGAAAAGGGCGAAGGTAAACTCAATTTAGTTTGAGCTGATAATTGAGAGGCTATAATTTCTATTGTAGTTTTTTCTTTTGGCAAATGAACCAAATTATAGTTAGTAATTCCAGCTGAATTTGCAGCAATTTCAACAGCTTCTTCTAGCCCCCCTATCTTATCAACTAAGCCCATCTCAAGAGCTTGGCTACCCGTCCAAACTCTTCCTTGAGCTAACTTTTCAACTTTTGAAGCGCTTAAATTTCTACCAACCTGTACTCGTTCCTTAAAAGTCTCATAAACAGCATATATACCTTTTTGTATTCTTTTTCTTTCCAGTTCTGATAATTTCCTGTCGTAAGAAGGAAAATCGCTCATTTCGTTTGTTTTCACCTTTTCGATTTTCACTCCTATTTTCTCGGTTAGTTCTGATGCATTGAACAACAAACCAAAAACACCAATTGAACCAGTAATTGTATTTTTTTCAGCAAGAATAGTATCTCCTGCACTAGCCATATAGTAGCCGCCTGAGGCTGCATAATTTCCCATACTTATTATTAGCGGAACTTTGTTTCCGATTAATTTTAGCTTTCTCCAAAGATTCTCAGATGCCAAAGCACTTCCCCCTGGTGAATTAATTCTTAAGACTACCGCTTCAACATTTTCATCTTTAAGAATTTTATCTAGAATTTTACCATATTTTACATAGGATATATCAGACTCTGAACTTTCATCAACAATAGCCCCATCCGCATTTATGACTACTAACTTTGATTCCTGAAAAGAAAGATTTGTTTTTGTTTCATTGTAGGATTCAACTGAAATTAAACTGGACTTTCCATTGGCTATAAAATCTAATTTCATACGAATTTCATCGGAATATTTTATACCGTCAATCAAACCTATTTTATGTGCTTCTATGGTAGTAAGGTAACCTAAACTATCTGCTGCGAAACGCAAATCATTTAAAGATATATTTCTTTCATTACTTACATCTTCATTTATATTAGACCACAAGTCATCAAGTAACTCCTTAATTTGATGCTCATTTTCTTTACTCATTGAATCCTGTATAAAAGGCTCTACTGCACTTTTATACTTTCCTGCTCTTAGGGGTTCAGCCTCAATACCAATTGTTTTCATCATTGAATTGAAATACATGATTTGAGCCGATAACCCTTTCCATTCAACACCGCCCATTATGCTCATGTAAATAGAATCGGCCGAAGATGCCAAATAATATCCTATTTGAGATAACCCATCCGAATGAACAATCACTTTCCGACCCGTTTTTTTAAATTTTTCTAATGTTCTTTTCAAACTTGAGACATTAGCTAAACTTCCTTTTAAGTCTCCTATTTCAAAAAGTATGCCTTTGATAAGAGTGTCATTTTGTGCATTTTTTATTGCCCTCTGAATTGACATTAAACCTACACCGCAATTCGTTGATTTTGACAAATTCAACTCTGAATTACTTACTCGATCAACAAGATTCCCTTTTAGGTTTATATGAAGAAAGGAGTTGTTTTTGATTTCAGTTTGATCCGAACTGCTCATCACAAGAGCAATTAGAACCGAAAAACTCAGAACCGAAAAAATGATCAACGCTATAAAGGTCGATAATATATTTTTTAAAAACTTCATGTTAGCAATTATTCAAATATACAATCAGATTTGAAATATATCTTTGTAAAATTACACGAACGGCATAATTAAAATGTATAAAACGGTATACTTAGGTTTAGGCACAAACTTAGGCAATAAGTTAGAAAATCTTAAAAATGCCCTAGACGCTCTTAAATTACAGTTCGGAACTCCTTTACAAGTTTCTTCAATTTATGAATCTAAACCATGGGGATTTGTCAGCTCTAGCTCATTTTTAAACTTAGTTGTTAGCTATAAAATCCAACAAAAACCCAGGCAGACTCTTAAAATTTGTCGCTCCTTGGAAAAAAAACTAGGGAGAAAAGAAAAAACAAAAGAGGGTTATGAATCGAGGATAATTGATATTGACATACTTATATTCGGAAACTTAATTGTTCAGGATGATGATTTGAAAATACCGCATCCCGAAATAAAAAAAAGATTGTTTGTTTTAGAGCCACTTATGGAAATTTGCAGAGATGAATACATTTTTAACGAATACAACATTTTTCTCACCCGAATTAAAAAAGAGGAAAAAATAAAAAAAATAAGGTTTCCTGAACTTTTCTAATGAATGTTCGTAAGCCAACAAAATTATTATTTAAATAATCGTCAAATAAATGTTTAACATTTTGATGAATAACTAAAAACTATTTATAATTGCATTAAATTAAAATCGAACTTATACTTATCACGTTATGAAAATTACAAAGTCAATTTTTGGTTGCGGTATGGCATTAGCTCTGAGCACCAGTGTTGTTAACGCACAGGATACTTCTGAAGAAAGTGCACAACTTCCATTGTGGATGGAAAATATATACTTAGGAGGTTCTATAGGGGCCACTACAGCAATCACTGACGTAAAACAATACGATTTATACCCTGTACAAACCTACAGAAATGAAGTTGGTTTCGGAGGAGGTGGATACATTGGATACACAGTGAATTCAGCTTTTTCGGTTGAAGGTCAACTGCACGGAATTGGCGTTAACGGTACAGATAGAGAAGAATATGAGTGGTTTACAGGGGCAATCCTCGAACCAAGTTTGAATTTAAAAGTTAATTTCACTAATCTTTTCTTCACCGGATACAAAAGCCAAGGGAACTTATCCATAAGTGGATATGCAGGTGCTGGTTTAGCTATGTTCAGAAGTAGAAGATTTATTTTTGGAGAAGGAGATGTAGATTTGGATGCAATGAGAGCCTATCAAGGTTATGATGCAAATGGTGAAAAATTAAGTAGAACAAAAGAGATTTCTATTCCATTTGGACTTCAAGTAGCGTATGATTTAGCGCCTCAGGTTGGAATCTTTTTCGATCAAAGAATAGGATTTGTTAAAACTGATAAATTAGACGCTAAAGTTGCAGGAAGCGGTGCTGGTGAGTACTACACCTACACAGGAGTTGGTCTTAACTTTAAACTTTCCGATAAAAAATGGATTAGGCCAGAAGCTGAAATGCATGATAAGTTAGCACAAGTTGATTCTCTACTTGATGGCTTTAAGGATACAGACCAGGATGGTGTAATGGATTCTTACGACAAAGACAACAAAACTCCAGCAGGAGCAAAAACAACTGGAGACGGTATGGCAATGGATACTGATGGTGATGGAGTAGCAGATTACATTGATCAAGAAAGATTATCTGTATGTACTGAAGTAGACGAAAACGGGGTTGCTCTGGACAGCGATGGAGATAACGTTCCAGACTGTAAAGATGTTGAACCTAACACTGAAGATGGTGCTCAAGTTGACATTAATGGTAAAACCATTAGCGCTGTTGCAGGCATTCCAGCAAGCACTGAAACTGGAGCTGATGTTGGATTACCATCAATTTACTTCTCAACAGGTTCTACTAAACTTGGATACAGCAATTACCCGGCTCTTACTGAAGTTGCTAAATTCCTAAAGAAGAACAAAGATGCTAAACTTACTGTTGTTGGGCATACTGATGCAACTGGTCCAGAAGATTTCAATAAAAAACTTGGAAAAAGAAGAGCTCAGGCTGCTATAGATCACCTTGTGAAAATATACGGAATAGACGCAAGTAGATTAACTGCAGTATCCGAAGGTTCAACTAATGGAATAGCTTTAAGTGATTCCTCGAGAGCAAACAGAAGAGTTGACTTCTTATTTGCAAAATAAAATTAAACGTGATACTAAAAAGCCCTTCGAAATTCGAAGGGCTTTTTTTTTGAACAATTTTTTAAATTTATTTTAACTTGTTAAAACACTCCCAAACAACAATTCCCGCGCAAACTGAGACGTTTAATGAATGTTTTGTTCCAAATTGAGGAATCTCCAAACATCCATCGCTCATATCAATAGTTGTTTGCTCCACACCGTTTACTTCATTTCCAAAAACAATTGCAATTTTTTTACAATCGAACTTATGAAATTCGTCAAGTAAAGTAGCTCCTTGTGCTTGTTCCACTGAAAAAATCTGGTACCCTTCTTTTTTTAATGACAAAATCACTTCTTTTGAATTTGAATAATACTTCCATTCAACAGACTCAGTAGCACCCAGGGCTGTTTTTTGAATTTCTCTATGAGGTGGTTTTGCTGTTATACCAACTAAGCATATTCTCTGAACATTGAATGCATCACAAGTTCTGAAAATTGTTCCTACATTATTCAAACTACGAATATTTTCCAGTACAACTATTAAAGGGATTTTATTCTGTTTTTTAAATTCAGTCACTGAAACTCTGTTCAATTCGTCTAATTTCAATTTTCTCATAATAAGGTTTTCAACAACATGTGAATATCTAAGCGATTAGATTTTAATAAAGAAAAAGCTCATTTTGTACCTTTATTCAAATCCCTTTTTTTGTGGCTAAAAGTTCATCTAAACTAAAACCTAAAGATACGCCTTTGATGCGTCAATATAATGAAATTAAAGCAAAGTACCCTGATACATTGCTCTTATTCAGAGTAGGCGATTTTTACGAAACCTTCAACGAAGACGCCAGAAAAGCATCGAAAATTTTAGGTATTGTTTTGACAAAAAGATCAAATGGAAGCTCTGATGATGCTTTAGCTGGTTTTCCCCATCACTCCTTGGACATTTATTTGCCAAAACTGATTAGAGCAGGATTGAGAGTAGCCGTTTGCGATCAGCTTGAGGACGCTAAGGCAACTAAAGGAATAGTTAAACGTGGTGTTACGGATTTAGTAACACCTGGCGTTGCCATGCATGATCAAGTCCTTGAAAAAAAAGAAAATAACTTTTTAGCCGCAGTTCATTTTGAACGAAAAAGAGCGGGTATAGCTTTATTAGATATTTCTACAGGAGAATTTTTTGTTGCAGAGGGATCTTTCGATTATGTGAAAAAAATTATAAGCAATCTTTCTCCCAATGAAATTCTGTTCAATAAGCCCAAATACAAACTTTTTATCGAAAATTTTGGAGACAAATTTTACAGCTATGGTATTGACGAATGGGTATTCAATTTAGATTTTGCTAAAGATAAAATTAAGAATCAATTCCAAATCAATTCCCTCAAAAGCTTTGGAATTGATAAAATGCACTTATCGGTCATCGCATCAGGCACCATACTGCATTACCTTGAGGAAACACTCAACAATAAAACAGACCATATCAATGGAATTTCTAAACTCGATCAAGACAAGTACGTTTGGTTAGATAACTTCACAATAAACAGCTTAGAACTTATTTCATCAAACAATTCAGACGGCACCTCCCTAATTAACGTAATTGATAAAACATTAACCCCAATGGGGGGTAGAATGCTCCGTAAATGGATTATTCTTCCATTAAAAGACATTGATACAATAAATCAACGCAATTCAATTGTTGAGGAATTCTTAAACTCTGAGAACACGAGGTTTCTTGTCAGAGAGCGATTAAAAGAATTTGGTGATATTGAAAGGATTCTATCTAAAATTTCTATTGGTAAGGTATCTCCACGTGAACTAATTATTCTTAAAAATTCTATCCATGCGACAAATGAAATTGTCGATCTAATACTGCCAATTAAAAGCACCAAAAAACTTATTCAATCTATCTCTTCCCTTGATGAAGTTATCCTTAAAATAGAAAAAGAAATTTATCCAGATGCACCGAGTGTAATTGGTAAAGGAAGGCTAATCTCTGATGGTGTGGATAAACAATTGGATGAATATCGGGAAATAGCCAATAATGGTAAAAATATACTATTAAATTTACAACAAGAAGAGATTAAACGAACGGGTATATCTTCCCTTAAAATTGCTTTTAATAATGTTTTTGGTTATTATCTTGAAGTTAGAAACACGCATAAAGAAAAAGTTCCAAAAGAATGGATTAGAAAACAGACTCTTGTTAGTGCAGAAAGATATGTAACTGAAGAGCTCAAAGAATTAGAAACAAAAATTTTATCCGCAGAAGAACAGATAAACAGATTAGAGTGGGAAGTTTACAACAAAATAATAGAACACATAAGTCAATTCATCACTCAATTACAAGGTAACGCCCGAGTTATTGCAGAATTAGACTGTTTATTAGGCTTTTCAAAAATTGCAAAAGATTTTAATTATTCAAAACCAAAACTCAATAAGTCACTAGCCATTGACATTAAAAGTGGAAGGCACCCAGTTATTGAAAGGAATCTTCCATTGGATGAAGAATACATTAGTAATGATGTCTATTTGGACAATTCCTCTCAACAAATTATAATGGTTACAGGTCCAAATATGTCTGGGAAGTCTGCTCTTTTAAGACAAACTGCACTCATTACTCTAATGGCTCAAATGGGAAGCTTTGTTCCAGCTGAACAAGCTTCCATTGGTTACGTTGACAGAATCTTTACCAGAGTGGGAGCTTCAGATAATATTTCAACAGGAGAGTCTACTTTCATGGTTGAAATGAACGAAACATCAAATATTTTAAATAATCTCTCAGAGAGAAGTTTAATATTGCTGGATGAAATAGGTAGAGGAACCAGTACTTATGATGGTGTTTCCATAGCTTGGGCTATCAGCGAGTATATTCATCAATACCCTTTATTTAAGGTAAAGACACTGTTTGCCACTCATTATCATGAGTTAAATGAAATGACAAAACAATTCCCAAGAATTAAAAATTATAACGTTTCAGTAAAAGAAATTGATAACAAAATTCTTTTTATGAGAAAGCTTGTTGAAGGAGGAAGTGAGCATTCCTTTGGTATACACGTTGCCAAATTAGCTGGCATGCCTAAAACAGTTATTGAAAGAGCGAATGAAGTTTTATCCAATTTAGAAACAAAAAGAAGCACAAAAGCAGAAAAAACACATTCAAATGAAAAGAAAAAAGGGTTACAACTTAGTTTCTTTCAACTGGACGATCCGGTATTAGAGCAAATTAGAGAGGAGATTAAAGATTTAGATATAGATAAACTTACTCCTATTGAAGCTCTATTAAAACTGAATGAGATAAAAAAGTACGTTGGAGGCTGAAAATTCAAAAAAAACTTATTTCACAATAAACTTTTCTGATGAATCTCCTAATTTAAGCGTATAAAGTCCAGGAGGTAATGAAAAAGTATCATATCTGTAATGATTTTCTCCGAGATTAAAATCCTCTAATTTATCGTAAAAAACTTCTTTTCCCATAACATCAAAAACTCTTATCTCAATGCTTTGAATTTTATTGGTTGAAAAATAAACATTTATGAAATCATTAACGGGATTCGGAAATAACGTCAATTTTTCAAGGCCATTAATTTCGTTGTTCGATAATGCATTTGTAGTAAATTTATAACTCACCAGTAAATGTTCAAGGCTCCATTCCGGAACTGGTACAATTCCTGGAAGTAAATAGTATGCCTCCGTATGCATATTGTACCGGATATATTTTGTAAGAGTATAACTACAAAAACCTGATGAAAATGGCCATATTTGTCTGGGCGATTCTGATTCATTTTGCTCACGAGTTAATAATAAAAATTCATTAAAATTATCAATAGTATCATTTAAATCCCACTCATAACCCGGATGAAACCGAATATATACGCCATATCTTTGGGAAGATTTAACACTATCATTCACATCAATGCCTTTGAATTTTACAAAAAAATCATCTGCGGTTGTGCTGTCAGAGGAAGTCAATAAAATTGTATCTGTTCTAAAAACCTGGCCTTCATCTAATTTATTTGTGTAACGATTAGTATGATACAAGCTTTGATGCAAAAACTCTCCAAAATCTGCTTTATCATTATCGTTTAAATCGTAATAGCTCAATAAACTATCCGGTCTGCTTTTTATGTAATCAACAAACATAGTATCGATAATTGAGTCTGAAGTGTTTCTGGTATATACATATGGTATTTTTATTGAGTCTATGAGAATATCTGTCCACTGATCTGCCCATTGACTAGGGGTTTTAGAAGGATTAATGATATCGGCCATCCCATGAATAAAAGCATGGTAAGGTTCCTGGGTAACCGGATCTATCCCTAAAATGATTGTTGAATCGGGGAAAAGACTTACTAAAAGAGCTTTCTGTCCCCAAGGCTCACTTGATAAAGGGGGGATTTCTCCAAGGTTAATTAAGTCAATTACAGTTGTAAACCAAGTTTCCCCATATTGTTTAAATTGAATTTTTTCTTCTGAGAAATTAACGTATTTATGTAAACTTAATTTAAGATGATTTTTATCATAGGTAATAGGTTTCTGTGCGTTTAGCCAAAAAGAAAATAACAAACAGAATGATACAAAAGATATCTTCATACAACCAACTTACCAAAGTAAGTTAATCATTTAAAAATCAGTTGTCAACGACAAATAGAATAGGTTTCTTTGAATAAGACCATCTTCAACTCCCCATGCCCAATCTGCACGAATAAAATAACCGATTATTGTTGTCCTAAGTCCAATTCCAAAACCTCCTACAACAGGCTCTTTATTTGTTTTTAAAACAACCTCCCCAGTTCTTGCATCGCCTCCAATTGGCAAAATTTGTTGATTCAAAGAATTTGAATCCATAAAAGGGCTTAATCCCGACCATGCTGTTCCCAAATCTCCAAAACCCAAGACTTGAAAATTGTTTAAAAAGTCTGAATTAAAAGGGCGAGCAAATAAAAACTTTACAATGGGCCATCTTATTTCAGAATTTAATGCGATAAAAGCACTCCCATTTCGAGCATTTTGAAAAAATCCTCTCATATTTGTCGCTAGGGTTTGAAAAGCATAGGAACTTCCATTTGGCAGTTTACTTGGACTAAGATTTGAATTGAATTGAGGTGCTGTCCAAGAATCGACTCCCCCCAGATAAAACATTAATCGATTAGACCCAATTGATGAACCTCCTGCAAACCGATTTGCCCAAATTAAACTCTTAAATATCTTTTTATAATGACGTATATCCGCCCCATAAGTCAACATTCTATTTTTAAATTGAGGCAACTCTTGATAAATTTCTGTAAAAAACTTAAATCTTAAACCACTGTAAAGATTAATGCCCAAAGCTCTTGTGTTATCAAAAGTATAATCTAACCTAATATTTGGCCAAAACTGATGTGATATTGGTAATTCAAGTAGTGAGATTTCCTTACTTAAAGGAATAAATTGATCATAACGTATTGAAAACGTAGTTGAGAATCGGTTTACCATAGAAAAAGGATAAACAAGCCTATAAATACCTTCGTAGGTTACATTTTTTATGAATGTTTTAGTTTCCTCTAAATCGGTATGGGTTGCTCTGTATAAAAGGTACTGTTTATCAAGCCTTTTTTCTCGATTGGTGTAACTTAAAAAAAACTCATTACTGAAAAAATTAGAAATTCTAAAACCTCCTGTTAGCAAATGATTTTCCAGTAAATCAACGGCGGAATATTTCATAAAACCATTCATTCCCGGCATAGGGTAAGATGACCCACCAGAATATCTTTGGTATTGAGGATTTAAAAATCGATTATCTAAATCCAATGATATCTCAGCAGTCCTAAACAAAAGTTCATAATTTCTCTGTTTAACTTTTGGAGCAGCAGAATCAGACGTTGGAAAATTATTGATTTTGATGGATTTAAAGGCCGTATTTGAACTAGATTTAACAACCTTAACAACTGAATCTGTATTCTTTTTATCCATTTCATTTCTGAAAACATAATAATCAGTAAACAAAAAATCTTCGTTTAATTTCATTTTTTGTTTTATACTGTCAACTGTTAAGACATGAATTATTTTATTTTCACTTTTTGAATTTAAAGTGGTTTTTTTTATCAATTTAACAAAATTCGTAGGTTTTAACTCCTTCGTCTCCTTGTTCAATTTAGACAAGCTCATGACATGCCTTTCAGAGGGCTTAAATATTCTTGCAACCAGATTTCCGTTTGTTGAGTGAAAAAGAATATTGGATTTATAATTTGTTAATGGACGTTTATCCGCAAAAAAACGATAGTGAATAGTTGTATCTACAAAGGAAATTGTACTGTCTATTTTGGCCTCCCATTGATTTATTATTCCATTTTCGTCACTTAAATATTGAATTGTATTCCAACCTGTTGAAATAGGTTGTTCTTCATTAAATTGAGGAGAATTTGTTATTCTAAATAACACCTGAGGCATAAACTTAAAACTTTTTTTGCGAGAATAATCGTAGGAAAAAATGTCTGATGAGTACCCGTAAACTAGGTTATCATTTCCATCTACAAACATCGAGTCGTTTTGACGATTACTTGAAAAAACAATGATTTGATCATTATTTAAAAAAACCGGATATCTATCGTCATAAAAATCATTTGTAATTTGCTCTCTTGCACGACTCATTATGTCCAGAACGAAAATATCTGTCTTTCCATTAACAACAGCTAATAAAGCTATTTTTTTTCCAGAAGTAGAAAAACTAGCTTCTAAAACCTTTTCTACTTGAAATAATTTTGATTTTATTTTTTCTTTGGACCTGACATTATAAGTTAACCAATTCATCCCCCCCTCGGATTCATAAAATACATTCAATAAATCTCCTCGGGGATGCCAAGCCAAAACAGGGAAAGTAAAATCCGGCAATACATCAATCTTATGACCCAGCTTTAATATACATTTTTTCCTTCCATTGGAAAGATTTTGGATAATAACTTTTTGTTGACTAAAACGATTTGTAACAAATGAAACGAAATCTTCTTTTTTGTTTATTAATAATCTCTGATATTCAAATCGTTTTTTTAATTTCCGCCTTCCAATGTTATTACTGTCTATTGGCAATTTATCCATGTCATCTTTCATGAATCTAAATTTGAAAAATAAGCTCCAGTCTGAAATTAAATTTTCAGAACTTATCCCTAAAATAAAAAGTATTCCATCAGAAAAATTACGTTGTATTTTAGACATGTAAAAAACATTTACTACCGCCTCCTCTCCGTATTTATCTGCGATGTAATACCAAATAGACTGCCCTGCCAGAATTGCATCCTCTTTACTCAGCCAATTAAAGTTATCGAAATTTTCAGTATTAAATTTGGCCTTTAATTTACCATCTGCTTTAACGCTCCATTTTTCTGATAAAAAAGCAATTAACCCTTCATAGTACCAATCTGGAAAATTTATTAGCGCTTCATTCTTAATTTCATCAGAAAAATCATCGCCGTATAAAATTTCATCCAATAATAATCGTGCTATTCCACTCCTTATTTGACGATCGAAATTTTGGTGATTGCCATCAAAAAATAAGAACACCTTACTCCCAAGAACACGAGCAAAACCTCCAGGATTTAGGGCCTCATCAGGATAATTACCTATATTACTTTCTCGAGATTGATTTTGAGTATTGTATACAATAAATTGAATTTTCTGTTTTAATTTATATTCAAATTGAAACTCCAGTTCCTTCAATTGCAAATGAGCCGACCTTGCAACATAGTCTGCAAGATTTTTACCTTGCTCAAAAAAATAGATGTTAAATTTTTCATATGTGTAATGACTCCAAAAATAATCAGAGTATTGAACTCTATTTTTTCCAAAATCCATTCGCGTTCCATTGTAAAATTGTGCAGAGGAAGAAATCGATACAAAAAGAAAAACACAAGTTATGTTAATGAGAACCAAACGCATTTGTGTTCTAATGTAATAAATAAGATTTATAATTCTTATTACCATATAGGGTAATTAAGCCTTAACTTTGTAAAATGATCTCCATTGAAAAGTTTACATTCAATCCATTTCAGGAAAACACTTACATCCTTTTCGACGAAACAAAAGAGTGTGTAATAATAGATCCGGGTTGCTACCAAAGGGATGAAAAAAATAACCTTTTAAATTTTATAAAAGATAATAAACTGAATCCCGTTCAACTTTTAAATACTCATTGTCATATCGATCATGTTCTTGGAAATTATTTAATTTCAAATAATTATGATTTAAAACTAGCTGCACACAAACTAGAGGCTCCTGTTCTAAAAGGTAGTGCTTATTGGGGTTCACAATATGGAATCAACGGGGATTTATCTCCTGAAATTGAACTCTTTTTAGAGGAAGGAGACCAAATTGAATTTGGAAACTCTCAATTGGAAGTAATTTTTGTTCCTGGACACTCCCCTGGTCATATTGCTTTTATAAATCATGAACAAAAATTCATCATTAACGGAGATGTTCTATTCCAAGGTAGCTTTGGAAGATATGATTTACCGGGTGGAAATCTTAAAACACTCTCAGAAAGTATTCAATCAAAATTGTTTAATCTACCTGATGACTATAAGGTTTATGCTGGACACATGAGTGAAACAACAATAGGCGAAGAGAAATACAGTAATCCCATCCTGCAAGTTCCAATTTAAATATGTCAATAATGAATCAGAATAAATCGAACGAATTATACAAAATTTCATCCAAATACTTCCCCGGTGGAGTTAACTCTCCAGTCAGAGCATTCAAAAGTGTTGAAGGTACTCCTTTATTTATTAAAAAAGGGAAAGGTGCATTCATCACTGATGTAGACGGCAATAAATTTATTGATTTTTGCGCATCATGGGGACCACTAATTCTCGGTCATAATCATCCAAAAATCAGAAAAGCAGTTGTTAAAGCATCAAAAAATGGACTTTCCTTTGGAGCTCCAACTCTTCAAGAAAACGAACTGGCAGACTTAATCATTAAAAACAACAAATACCTTGAGAAGATAAGATTTGTAAGCTCTGGTACTGAAGCAGTTATGAGTGCCGTTCGACTTGCCAGAGGATATACAAAAAGAGAGAAAATTATAAAGTTTGAAGGGTGCTATCATGGTCATGTTGATCACTTACTAGTCAAAGCTGGTAGTGGTTTAGTCACTTTTGGTTCATCTTCATCCGCAGGAATTCCCGATGCTTTTGTTCAGGAAACACTCGTTCTCCCATTAAACAATAGAAAGGCTGTAGAGGAAGCCTTTAAACAGTATAAAAATGAGATCGCTTGTATTATTATAGAACCCATACCTGCTAATAATGGACTCTTATTGCAAGACAAAGAATACCTTCAATTTTTAAAAGAGACTGCAAATGCGAATGGATCATTGATTATTTTCGACGAAGTCATTTCTGGTTTTAGAGTTGGTTTTGAAGGAGCAGCGGGTTATTATGAGATTCAACCTGATATAGTAACCTATGGTAAAATTATGGGAGGAGGTATGCCTGTTGGCTGTTATGGAAGTTCTGCAAAAATAATGAGTTCAATTGCTCCTGATGGCGATGTTTATCAAGCAGGAACCTTGAGCGGGAATCCCGTTGCAATGAGTGCAGGAAAAGCAGCTCTGACTGTTTTAGCAGAAGAAGATTTCTATCAAGATCAAGAAAAAAGAACACAGGTTTTTGTAAACAAGCTTAAATCACATATTTCCAAGAAAGGTTACAATTTATATATCTCAACAATAGGATCAATTTTTTGGATGGTGTATGGAAATAATGGTAAAATTCAGGCTCCTGACCAAATTAATGACGAAGCTGGAAAATACTTTAAAGCTATTTTTAAAAAATTACTGAATCGGGGTGTTTATCTCGGACCATCTGGGTATGAAGTAGGCTTTATAAGCTCGGCACATTCAACTAAAATCTTAAATAAAGCTGCCGATCAAATCATTGCTGCGTTGGATGAAGTCGACGTTGAAATCGGATTAAAGTAATCAATTGATATTTATAAAAAAAAGAAACCCCTTGTTTTAAAACAAGGGGTTTCTTTTTTTTCGTTTCACAACCTATTTGGTGACAACAACTTTTTGCAGGTACTTCACTCTGTTGTGGGTTACCTGTATTGTATAAATTCCAGAATTGTACTCGTCAAAACTTTGAACGATTTTACCGCCCCCAGATTGAGTCGTTGAGAAGATTAATGCACCTACATTATCGAACAATTCAATTGTGTAATCTGCCGTTACTCCAGTTGGAAGATTATACGTTACATTATCTCTAGTGGGATTGGGAAATACTACTAAATCTTTAACATCGTATCCTTGTCTATCATCAATACTATTGATGTTTGCATCATCCTCTCCACCATTGAACTCGACAGTATCACCCTCTGCTGTTACTCCTCCCTCAGTTGTCAATACTGCTCCTGCATTATCCGAATTGGCCTTTGCAGTTAAATGCACTTTGACCAATTCTCCATTTCCAACCAATTCTTGGTGATCGTTTCTTGTTTCAGCAATATAAATTAGCCCTTTTATTGAATCATAGTAACCAAAGGTTATTAAATCATCATCTTCGGTTCCCAACCAAGAATCTGAAAAATCAAAAGTAATTGTTCCAAAGTCAAATAAATTAGGATCAAGATCTATTTCAAATCCTACTCCGTACATTGAAACATCAATTGTATCGGGTATGGAAACTGTTAAAACCGCTGTTTCTCCAACATCGATATCGTCAACATCCCAATCAATAGAGAGCTGATTCGTAGTATTTGCTCTTGGTTGCCAAAAATGAGAATGAGCGAAATTCTTTTTTATGACTAGAATATCGTCGATATCGATTGTTCCATCTCCGTTTGCATCACCGTGTTTGTTATTAACATCTCCCCAAAGGATAGAAGACCAATCTTGTGATTCGTATCCTTTCCATTCAGAACCTGACTCTTCCCGAGCAGGACCTGTTTCTCCAAAATGTATTCCTATGGGTAAAATGTCATAATGATTAGCTTCTAAATCTAGGTTAGCATCTCCTGGCCAGACACATCCAATCAAACATTTATTTTCAAGAGCATTACCTACTCTAATTTCTTTACAGAAAGTTCTCACACAACCGGAGTCATTACTTACTGTTAAACATGCAGCATAGAAACCAGTATCAGCGTAGGTATGAGACGGTTGGAATTGCATTGAAGTGATAGAATCTCCAAAATCCCATTTATAATCAGAAATTTTTCCTAATGACTTGTTATCAAAATGAGCAGTTTCAGTAACTGAATTTGCATAATAATCAAATTTTGAAAAACAAGCATTTGACACATCTCCAACTGAAATAATTTGACACTTGGTCTCCTGACCTCCATTATTATTTGCAACTGTTAAACACACTTCATAAAAACCATCTTCTGAATATTCATAAGTAGGGTTCTGATCAACTCCAGCAGAATCTGCATCTCCAAAATCCCAATACCACGAAGTAGGATTTCCAACAGATTCATCCTTAAAATGCACTTTATCATCTGTTGAATCTAAGTAATAAGAAAAGTCTGCTTCAACATACTCATCAATATCATCTAAATCCGTTATTATTGAAATAAATTCGCAATATGTGTTAAAACATTGAGAAACAGAATCAAATACGGTTAAACAAACCTCATACACTCCATCGTTTTCATAAGTATACTGAGGGAAGGAATCATTCGAATTAAAACCATCATTGAAATCCCAAATCCAACCCGTAATATCTCCTTTTATTTCAGGATCAAACTTTACTGTTTTTCCATTAACAAAGTATTCAAAATGAGCATCACAATAAATTGTTGTGTCATGAATAACAGGAATATCAACACAAAACTCATCCTGACATTGTGAAATAGAATCAAATACAGTTAAACATGCACCAAATAACCCACTCCCATTAAAATCATAAGTAGGGTTCATTTGATAACTTGTAGAACCATCACTAAATTTCCAGTAAGAATTGGTGAATTGACCTGTTGAAATATTATTAAATACTATCTCAGTGGCAGAAGTGGGGCAAAAATCAAATTCAGCATGACAATCCGCTATAGTAGTATCTATAAATAATTCTACATTGTCACAAACATAATCATGACAACCTGAAACTGAATCATAAATGGCAAAACATACATTATGAAATCCTCCATTTGAAAATAAATGAATAACTTCATCTTGATTCTCATCAAAAGTTCCATCACCAAAATCCCATCGACTATTTGTATATGAACCTTGGGCAATACTCTTAAACTTAACTAATGAATCATTTATCGGGAAATATTCAAATTTAGCATGGCATTCAACTTGATCAGAATTTTCAGAAATTACAACTTCTTCACTATAAGATGATTGACAACCAGAAATACTATCCCAAATCATTAGAGAAACATGATAAATACCTTCACTAGGATAATTTCCTATTGGATCATTGTGGTGCGCAAAAACGCCATTACCCAGATTCCAATGAAAATTTGTATAATCCCCAATTGAAACATTTTGAAATTTAATCTCACCATTGACCAATTGGATTTTATCAAACTTAGCTTCACATAAAACATCAGTAGTATCTTTTAAAATAATTACTTCTTTACAAATGTTATCCTGACATCCTGTTATACTGTCCCAAATATCTAAACAAACTTCAAATACACCTGAGTTATTGTAAACATGGTCAGGATTTAAAGCATTAGAAAATGTCCAGTCTCCAAATTTCCAATGAGCATTAGTAGAGTTACCCAAAGAGGTATTCTCAAAAAGCACTTTGTCATGCAATACCATAAATTTGAAATCAGCAGCACAATTATTATCCAGAGAGTCTAATTGGATATTCACCTCATCACACAAAGATGCGTGACAACCAGAAACTGAATCAAAAATATTTAAACATATTTTATAAAAACCTGAATTTAAAAATTCATGTGATGTACTATTATCATTTGAATGATATCCATCACCAAAATCCCAATGAACATTTGTATATGGACCATATGAACGATTTTCAACATGAATAAGTCCATTATTATCAAAATAAAAATCCATTTTTGCCTCACAAAATATCGACGTAGTATCAAGGTTAACAGCAACCGTTTTACAATATTGATCTTGACAACCTGAAATTGAATCATAAACAGACATACAAACTTCATAATGTCCTGAATTTTCATATTGATAGCTAAATTGCTCTTCATCTTTATACATTCCATCTCCAAGAGAAAAATGAAGATTTGTATATGAACCAACAACTTTAGAATTAAATATTACCTTTCCATTTTCTTCTTTAAAGAAATCAAAATCAGCTCGACAATTTACAACGTTAGTATCAACAATTTCAACAATTTTACAAATTGTATTAAAACATTCAGAAACAGAGTCAAAAACACTTAAGCAAACTTCGAAATGCCCAAAAGAAGGAAATTCAAATTCAGCATCATAGGTTCTTATTATATTTTCTCCTCCATTAAATTCCCATTTATAATTTGTGAAATTTCCAGTCGATTGATTTGCAAAAACGAACTTCTTAGGTCCAATAGGGAAATAATGAAAATCTGCGTGACAAAAAACATCACTCGAATCTTCTAAAACTGTAATAGTCTGACAATATTGAGCAACGCATTGAGTGATGCTATCAAAAACATTGACACATACGTCATATGTACCAGGTTGAGAATAGTTTTTAATTGGGTCCGTCAAGTCGGAATGTGTACCGTCACCAAAAACATAGTGAATATTTGTATAAGTCCCCTGTGACTCATTTGTGAAAGTAACTTTTTTGCCATCTACTTCATAACCATACTTTGCGAAACAATTGCCTTGATTATTATCACCAATAATTTCAACAGGATTACAATATTGAGCTTGACATCCAGTAACTGAATCGTGAGCGTTAACACAAACGTTGTAAATTCCTGGACCAGGAAACTCATGAATCGGATACATTTCACCCGATTGTAGTCCATCTCCAAATTGCCAAAAACCTCCAGTTAAATTGGTTGTTCCCGATAAAGCAAACTGAACTCTATTCTTATTTAAAGAATCAACAACAAAGGTAAATGCAACTCCGCATGCATTTTGTAAACCAACAGGCACTTTTAATTCAACCTCACTGTTACATCCTTCACCAGTAACAGATAGTTTAACTTTTTTATCTCCCGGAGAAGAAAATTCAACATCAACTGTTTCACTCGTATAAGTATAATCGTTTACATCCCAAACATAAGACAAGATAGCCCCTGAAGATGAAGCAGATTCAGAACTGAAAGAGTATTTAAATGAATTATCTGAATTCTTCTTAGCCCAAATTGAAGCTAAACACCCTTGAATAGGCAATAATTCCTCATGATGATGATCATCAGTATCAGAGGTGTCAGCATCTACATTGATTGGAATACATAAAGTATCCTTACACCCATTTTCTGTCTCTATACCCAAACAAAGTTGATGGTTACCAACTGGACCGAATTGATACTGATATTCAGATTCTTGACTCTCCACACTCTGATTCAAAATCCACACATGTTTTATAATTGAATCACTTGCAGTAGATGTAGAAACAAAATTTATAATTGTAGAATCATTTTGATCCACAGAATCTGAAAATTTTGCAGCACAATCATCAGTTTCTTCCTCTTCATTTGGAACCTGTATGTACTCATAAGTAGTATCCAAACAATTGTTTGCCGTAACTATTATTAATCGAACAACCTTTTGTCCACCATACTGGTACGTATGATCAGGGTTTTGCAACGTTGAATGATCTCCATCTCCAAAATCCCAATGATAAAAAGTAATAGTACCTGCACTAGATACAGATTTATCCGTGAAATCATATTTCCTTAACACATTCGAATCCGCCTCAAATTCAAACTCTGCTTTACATTGCTCATCTTGAACCTGCCCATCTTCAGGTATTTGAATGACTTTACACTTTTCTTTGTAACACCCATCATTCGCTGTCATTTGAAGGCAAACGTTGTAATCGCCTGGTCCAGGAAAAATATGTTCTGTTTGTGGTCCATATTTTTTAACACCCGCACCAAACAACCACTTGAGTGAATCAATCCCTGAGGATGAAAATGAACTGTCTGTAAAAAAAACTTGCCTAGGATTGGATGGATTTTTATTGTATGAAAAATCTGCAAAGCAATCTTGCTCTTGCGGTCTTATTTCTATATTTTTTATTATTGTATCAGTACATCCAGTGTATGTAGTAAAGAAAAACTTAACTTCATAAATTCCCTCTTGCGGAAAATTATAGTCAAGATGCAACTGTTGGGTATTGTTACCTAAATTACCAAAAACCCATTCAAACACTTCTAATCCTTCTACATCTTCAGTATCTACCGAGAAAGTTACTTTTTTATAATCATAGGCATCTTGTTGATATGAAAAATCTACAGAACATTGACCTAAAGAAATTGTGTTAAAAAATACAGTTAAGAGTAATAACGAATAAATTTTTAAGAGTAAGGGTTTTTTCATTTCGATTTGGTTTTGTTGTAACGGTGCAATAATACGACTTTTGACTCGAAGAGTTTCTAAAATCTTAGACTAAATAATATTTATCATCGATTAAAAAGAAAAAATTGAATACCAATTAAAATATCTGATAAATTAATGAAAGAAAAAGATATTAAATGTGCCTCTCAAAACTTAAATGTTTTTTTAAAAGGGAGTAGATTCAATTCACTTAAATTTGGTGAAAGCATGCTCTAATTATAAAACTCATTTTTTAACTTAGAGTTATGAAAGTTTACACAAAAACGGGAGATTTAGGAGAAACGTCTCTTTTGGGAGGTTCCAGGGTCTCCAAAGCTGAGCTTCAAATAGAATCATACGGAACAGTAGATGAACTAAATTCATATATAGGATTAATAAGAGATCAAATTTGCAAGCAACCACTTTTACAAGAACTTATTGAAGTTCAGGATAGGCTTTTTACTATAGGTTCTCACCTTGCTAATGATAAAACAAAAAATAAAATACAACTGCCTGAAATCTGTGAAAACGATGTGTTGAAACTGGAAAAACAAATAGATGCTATGGATAATGAACTACCTCCTATGAGGGCGTTTATTTTACCTGGTGGACACACTACTGTTTCATATACTCATATTGCTCGATGTGTATGCAGAAGAGCGGAAAGGCAAGTTGTTCTTTTGAATGAAAATTGGGAAATTCCTCTAATTATAATTAAATACCTAAATCGACTTTCAGATTATTTATTTGTTTTAGCAAGAAAATTAAGTAATGATTTTGACGTTGATGAAATTGAATGGAAACCAAGAAAATAAATACCGAAATCATAAAGCTAAAACTGTCCATTTAATTCATTCTTTCTGTGAAAAAAAAATCGATTTTCATATTACTTTTTTTACTTTCTGCGACAAGTATCGCTGGTATTGATTCCACTCTAGAAAAAATTAATCAGGATAGAGCAATTGCTTTTAATGAGAGTGATTTCTTTGAAGCTTTTGATACTCTACTCATAAGTTCAACACTATTAGACCCTCAAAAAGACCTTTTTACTCCCTCCTTTTTTTCCGTCAATTCAGGACTTTATAAATTTCCGATACTATTCAATTTAGAAGACTATGGGTGGATGTCAGAATGTGTAATGTTATCCTACGATCAAATCGTATTTAAAACAGATACAATACCATTAATCACTGCAAAATATGATTATTCAAATACTAATGCTCATTGGTTTAATTCTCGTTTAGATCGTAAAATTGGTAAATCGAAATTATCAGCACAACTGAATCGAAACTTCCAAAACAGCATATACAACAATTCGATGGGTAAAAGATTTAACTTTTCAATTGGAGCAGATCTTCCTTTTCAAAAAAACTACAAAGTAACATTATCTTACCATAGAAATTCCGCCTCAATTCAAGAAAACGGTGGTTTCATAAATGCCAATTCAATTTTTGCAGAAAATAATTTTAACGTTTTAAATTTTAAACCGCACTTAACGTCTGCTTCAAACACAATATTTTTACAAAAAGCATCTGTTCTTCAAGAAATTAAAATAAATTCAAAAATAAATTTTGATGTTTATTCCAATTATGAAGAAAATCAATTTAGCTTCAATATGTTCGAGGAAGACATTGATGTAGATTTTTTTTCACAGACTTATTTAGACAGCACCGAAACAAGTGATTCCGTTGGTTTTAAAAAATTTGTAATAGAACCAATCATTAACTTAGGTAAGCTAAAAAAAATCAAAGGGAAATCTTTAATAAGCGCAGGTATTCACAAGGAGTTTAACGATAAATTAATTTTGAATAACTCATATGCCTTAACCCGTTTGAATTTTGTTCTCAAGAAAACTCTTATCTCCTTATCTGGAAAATATCATTTTGAAAACATTTGGAAAGGAAACTTTAATTTCAATGGGAAATCAAATATTTTTTTCAATCAACAAACTCAGGATACTACTCAGCAATTTTCTAACTTATCTATTCAATGTGGATACGTAAATGAGCTTCCCTCCTATTTGTTCATTAATTATCATGGAAATCACTTCCAATGGGAAAATAATTTTAGTCCAATGAAAAAGATTAAGATTGACGCAAAACTAAATCTTAAGGTCATAAAGAGTAGTTTGGCCTTAAAAATTCAAAACATTTCAAATTACATTTATTTGGATGAAAACAGCTTTCCTCAACAAACCAGTGAAAACATAACCGTAGGAAGACTCTCAATAAAAAAAAGTTTGGGTAATAAATTCATTAAATTTCATAGTGGATTAGGGTTTCAATACACTACATCAAATTTAATTAGAATACCTTCTTTTTATACACGTTCAAGTTTAGTGTATGAGTTTAAATTAAGAAAAGTACCCTTTAACTTGGGTTCAACAGTTAACTTTTTTAGTAAATATAACGGATTAAACTATAACCCCGCCATTCGGCACTATCACCTAGGAAATCAGATGGTCGGAGGAATTCCCGTTGTTGATTTTTTCCTAGCCTCACGTTTAGGACCAGCAGACCTGTATATAAAATACGTTAATGCAATGTACAGTCTGAAAAATGAATTGTTCATTGGGGAGAATTATCCTATTACAAATTCATTTTTCCGTCTTGGATTGAAATGGAATTTAACAAATTAAGCCTCTTTTTTCTTTGAAAAAAAAAAATGAGATATTATTTTTGTAGTACAAAAAATATAGAATAATTATGGGTGCTCCATTGTTTAAAAATTTCAAAAAAGATTTTCCTGCTTCGATAATAGTTTTCTTAGTTGCTGTTCCACTTTGTCTTGGTATTGCGGTAGCCTCAGGAGCTCCTCCATTGTCCGGTATTATAGCCGGTATTATAGGCGGTATTGTTGTCGGATCTTTAAGTAATTCTCCTTTAGGGGTTTCTGGTCCAGCAGCAGGACTGGCATCCATAGTAGCTACTGCAATTGTGGATTTAGGAGGTTTAGATGGAGGCGGTTTTGAATTATTCTTAGTAGCAGTTGTAATTGGGGGAACTATTCAACTGATACTTGGTTTCTTGAAAGGTGGAGTAGTTGGGTACTATTTTCCGAATTCTGTAATTCTCGGGATGCTTGGAGGTATTGGAGTCACAATTTTCATGAAACAAATGCCTAACATCATTGGAATTAAAAGCGACACGAGTCTATCTGAAATTGTATTTAATTTCTCTGAAATCTCAACAAAAATTGCTCCTGGAGCAATTTTAATTTGTGCCCTTTCTATTGGAATTCTTGCACTTTGGGAACGTCCATTTATGAAAAAAAATAAAATCTTTTCTCTTATTCAAGGTCCTTTGGTAGTTGTTGTGTTGGGTATTGCTTTGAACGAAATACTTTTGAATATGGGATCTAAATTTGCATTAACGGGCAACAATCTTGTGTCATTACCAGTTGCAGAAAGTTTAAATGAATTTAAAAGTTTTTTTGCTGTTCCTAACTTTTCTGAGGCCTTAACAAATCCTGATGTTTATGTTATTGGCGCTGTTATCGCTTTGGTGGCAAGTTTAGAGACCTTACTTTGTTTAGAGGCTACGGATAAGCTGGATCCAGATAAAAGAATCTCTGATCCTAATAAAGAACTAAAGGCGCAGGGTATTGGAAATATAATTTGTGGTTTAATTGGTGGTCTTCCTGTTACTCAGGTTATTGTTCGATCTTCCGCTAATATTCAATCGGGAGGAAAAACTAAATTATCCGCCATTATGCATGGATTTTTTGTACTGGCTAGTTTAGTGCTTTTTCCAAGCTTGTTAAATAAGCTCCCTATTGCAAGTTTAGCAGCAATATTACTTATGGTTGGATACAAATTAGCTCACCCCTCAAAATTTAAAGAAATGTGGGCAAAAGGAATTAGACAATTTGCTCCATTTATTGTTACTCTTCTTATTATCTATTATGTTGATATGCTTTGGGGAATCGGTATTGGATTAGCTATCGCTATTTTCATCATTTTATTTAACAACTTCAGAACACCCTATTTTTGGAAACCAGAAGATCAAGAAAAAGGAGCTCCAATCACATTGCGTTTATCTGAGAATGTCACCTTTTTAAATAAAGCCGCAATGCTGAAAACACTTAAATCTATACCTAATCAATCCCATGTTGTTATTGATGCAACCAATAATGTGAGAATTGATGATGATGTTAGAGAAATTATTGATGATTTTAAAATAGCCTCGGTACCTAAGGAGATTAGGTTAGAGATAAAAGGGTTTGATGAAGTTTTACCCGAAGATTCTGATAAAGCATATCAAAAAGCACTGGAAACCGATTTATTTATGGAGGGAAAATAAGATATATTTATCTTAAGATATACATTTTTCCTATTCCATTTTTAAAGAATTTGTTGGATAGTGTATTAGGAGTACCTTCTTCAGAGGTACTTGAAGATATTTTTTCAGTTTTTTGCTTTACATCTGCACCATTATTTTGAACCTGGACTTTATATAAATAAACTCCGTTAGCGAGCTTATCTCCATATTTATCAGTGCCGTCCCATGCATATTCTGTGACATTTCTGCCAATATGAATCGGTCCTAATTCATCTTTTGTTATCTCTTTTACGACCTTACCTGTTATGGTCATGATTTGAATAAAGATGTTATCTGGAATCTCTGAACCAGTAAGAGTAAAGACAAATCGGGTTGAAGTAGAAAATGGATTTGGATAATTAATCAACTGACTTACGCTTGATTCTGTCACAATTTCAAATTTAATTTTAAAATCATAATTATCTTCCAAATCTCCATCGCCAGAAATATTGTAAGACTTATCCACTGCTTTTACTCTTAATTCATATGTTCCATCTTTTTCAAAAGCAGACTGATACTCTATTGTACATTTATTTTTAGGGAGCTCAGCAGGTGTAAAAACATATTCAGAAGGATTTAATAACACCAACGAATCATTCGGATAGTTAATATATACCTGAATTAAGGATTCGTCGTCTAAGGTCAAATATTGATTTTCATCATCCAATGCTATAACGATATTAGAAGAGGGACTTACTATATCTCCGTTCATTATATGTACTCCATCAAATGTTACATCAAGTATGGGGTTAAGCTCATCAGCAGAAACAAGGAAACTATGGGAATAAACATTGTTAAAATGATATTGCTCAAGTTGCCATGGTCGCGGTCCTGTATATGGGTTAATTTCATACCATAAATTATTTTCAGATATCAATGCGGATGTTGGAACGAAAACTGTATCGTAAATTATTTCTCCCGCTAATAAGGGGGCCTTTATAGTATAAGTAATTGGTAAGTAATTAAATTCATTATCTATTACTCGAATACCTACTTGCAAAGAATCCATTGGTACATCTGTTATATTTTCAATGGCTATTACAAGCTGTAAATCTTCCCCTTGCTGAACAGAGTCTATAAGTTCATACCCAATTAATCTGAGAGGATTTATAGCTGCTTCTGGAACCTCGTCATAGGTAACTTGCCAACGAATTAAATCGTCAGGAGTTCGGTTTAAATCGTCAGCAAAAAAAGATTCAAGTTTTAAATAAGGATAAATAGTGGCGTCAATAGAGTCTCCAAGATTATAAAGATCACCTATTCCTGATAAACCATCAAAGAAAAGTTGCTCATTGCCATTATAATCTACACCATAAATACTAATTTTCGATGTGTCTTGATTTACAAACTCACGCGATTGCATACCCCAATGAAAAGACCCCCATTTTGAGCTGGGACCAATTAATGTACTTTCAATGGTTCCATTGTACCAATAATTATCCATTTGTGCCGTCAAGGTTATATAATCAGATCCATCTGGGGAAAAACTCTCTACAACAGAACTAGTGTCTCCTTTTTTGAAAAAAAGTATATAGGGATAGTTAACTGGATAATTTTTTAAAGAATCAACGTTTGCACCAATTTCATTAAACATTGCCTCATAAGTGGCCGATGAATTTAGCCAGGTTTTACAATTATTTGCATCATAAGAATATAACAAAACGTAGTTGCTGTCAGGTATATCATTTATAAAAGAAATTAAACTGTCTATTTTTTCAGAAATATCATTACGAAAATAAAAATTGTAGTCATTGTAATTCTGTTGGAATATTGGTTCTTCATAGTTATCATGACCATAATCACCATGTTCTTGAGCATGCCATGGTTCAAGTGTCTTTTTATCAATTACGGCAACAAAAAAGTTATTTATATTCCATCTGGTTGACCCAAAGCACTGAATTGCACCATCAATTTCATATCGAGTTTCCTCTCTGTAAGGAGCATACCAATTTTTATGAGTCACGGCTTTTAGGGTTTTCGTTTGTTTTATAAAATCAGTTTTTCGTTCGTCATATTTGTAATCAATAAATGAATACTGGTTGTTTTTAAATTGATGAAAGTGAGCTTGTCCCCACCCCTTTTTATCGGATACATGTTGAAATGAGCTTTCCTTCCAGGAAAACCCGTTATTCCCTGTTGAGTCAGAGCTCACCCTCCAAAAAAACACTTGAGGATTTGCTAATGTTGTTGCACTTAAAAAGTTTGAATAAAATCCACTCAAAACTGGAGAATTTAAAGGATTCCACTCAATCACACCTCCTGAACTTTCAATAATTTCTTGGGTCATCAATGGACTATCAAAAGCATCAACTGTATCAATTTGAAAATAATACTTTTTCGAAGCAGCATAAGGGTTTCCTGTTGAAGCTTTTAAAACTGGCGATGAGTTAGGTACAATTGCATATTCATAAGGATAAACGGGAACTATTTCACTTGAATTAATAAATATCTCAACATCAACATTGTTATTTAATTCATTCAATTCATCGATTTGACCAAAAGCATCAGCACGAATGGAAAACTTATTTAGTCCAATTCCATTGATCTTATCAACTGGTAACTTTAACGTAATTGTATCGGAATAAAAAATTCTTGAAACCTGCAAAGAATAAGTTGTATCTGAAAAACTTTGAACCGGAAAATCTCTTGTAATCAATATGTCGAATGTATCCCCATAAGCTTTACCAAGATTAGTAACAACAAGACTGATTTCAAAAGAATCCAGTTCATTTGAAATTTGTCTTGGGTTAAAAAACACATTGGGTTGTGTTAAGGAACTATTTTTATATACAGTATAATCTGATTTTTCATGAGAATTTATAACAATCGCAGGATCACAATGAAGGGTCATATGCATAGCAACATCTCTCCTATTTATCGAATTGTCCAAATCTGATAATATGGTAGAATCTTGAATATCAATAATAGTTTGTTGTACTATTTCGCCAATTGAATGACCATAAAAGTCTTTACTTAAATTTTCATATAAGTTGGAAGAATAAGTATATAGAGGTCCTTGATTAGCTGCAGAGGAAGATCCTAAAAACCCGATTGAGCCCTTATCTGAAGCTAGAACAAACTTTTCACTTCCACTGTTATAATTGTTACTGTGAACATTACCAATTAGACAGGAATTTGCTAATATGAAGGGATATTTTCCTGTATTTTCATAATTCTCTGGATCATCGATACTCTGATCAAAATTTTGTGCATAGGCATGTCCAAAAAAGGTCATTAAACTAACCCCTTTATTTATTAAGCTCTCAACGGAATCAGAAAGATTAATTTGTAAAGGATTCGAAGTGTTTTTTAAAAATGTGTGAACATTACCTCCAAAAAGAGAATCTTCAATTATCTCTTCAAAACTCTCGAGATATTCTTTGTAATCGCTTTGTTCAGAAGCATCATCACCCCCACCAAAATGCAAAACCTGCTTCATCCACTTATCATAACTTGCAGATTCATAATCTTGTACTTTTCTTAGGTAGTTTCTTAATTGCTCTTCATCTCTTACAGCCAAACGGCCCGTTGGAATATCAGGATTAATTATGGACTGAGGCTTAAGTCCAGCTGTAAACCCTACATCAGATCCCAAGACACTCCATGTAGGAACAATATTTTCCTCGAACTGATCTCCAAATCTAACAGAGGTTTTATCCGAGGTCATTGACTTACCACACAAAAAAAGATACTTAGGTTCAAATCCCCAATAGTTTACGATTGCATCGGCTAATGATCGAATGGCCATAGGATGCTTTCGAATTCCATAGCTGAACTGATTGTACAACTGATCCATATCGAAAACCAAACTCTTCAAACCTTTTGATTCTCGATACTCAATGTACTCATTCGCAGCACTTATTAATTTATTACTTGTTAGTAGGAGGAAATCAACATCTCCTTTTTGAGTTATTAAATCTTCATAATCAATAAATTTGGATGATCCTGAACTTACTGATGTAATACCAGAAACATTTTTTACTGCTAATTCGGTTGTTAAATAACACTTCCGTTCATTACCTTCATTTGGAAGCAAAGCATAATACTTGCCACTAAGTGGTTGAACTTGAACCCTATAACCATTGGTTAAATCGTATAATCTGACTGTTGAATTAAGATTGTCATAATTTTCGATTACAAGTAAATCTTTCGACTCACTACCTGAAGGGACATACATCACAGCATCCGATTTACCATTCATATTAAAAGTCTTTGGATACCGAATTTGGATATATGCAAGTCCTATTTTATTAATATGATCATCTATATAATTGTAATTTCCATCTTCAATATGCTTCACAATTATGTCCGTTTGATCTTTCCAAAACTTAGCAGGAATAGAACTTTCTACAAATACATTCGAATAACTTGGCTCTGTTTCATCATATATTAAACTATCGTTGACAAAAACATTAACCTTTTGTTCATCACCTTGTAAACCAACAAACTCAACCTTAACCCAACCATCGGGACCCGATTCAAAAGCATTGGAGGTGTTCATTGGATCTGAGGGATACGGATATTGTTTTTGACGATCCGCCCAAATTTCTGCCATAAATCTACCTTCACCTCGAGAATACTCTGGAACAGGAGTTCCTGAACTGGTTTTTCTACCCAAATTAAAAAAATTATCATCGGTGTATAGAATTTCTTTCCAATAATAGTCCGAAGGTGTGTATGAATTAAAATCTAAATCAACTTCATCCTTTAACCTAAAATTATTTACGCTGGTATTCCAAGTTAAAAAATGATAAAGGGTATCTGTAAAAATGCTCACAAAAGGATTAAATACATCTACAGAGTCAGAAAAAAGAGAATGGTCATACCACCCAGAATTTTTTTCAGCATAAAATTCAATATAATCACCGGAGTCAAAAGAACCATCTGATTCACCTTTAACATAAATTGGCAGTTCACGTCCTTTTGCAAAAATTTGAAAATTTCTAGGGTCGTCAAGAAGATTAATATTCATTCCAGCATTAATAAGCTGTTGAAATTCAATTCGATAAACACCATCCTCAGAAATTGGAAATTTAAAGTAATTCTGATCATAGTTAATCCAATCGTTCGTTAATTGGCCATTTACAAACAAGGGAAATAAAACTATTATCAAGATAACTTTTTTAATCATTTTCTCTTATTAATTCCAAAACGGATGAAAAATGAGTTCGTATAAAAACCTGTACTTCCACCAACATTTGTGAGTGCATAATCTATTGCAACTTTTTCAAAATGTATGCCTACACCAAGACTTGGACTGCTGTACCATTTCTCTGAATCGTCAATCGTTGCGACTTTCTGAAAACCATTTATTCCAGCTCGCAGGAAAAGAATATTCTGATAACTAGCCTCAACGCCCATTCGAGGATCAACGCTCGCAAAATTCGACTGAATGAGAGTGTTACGATTACCATCAAAAGTTACAGAAAAATTAAGCTCTGGATAAATCTTGAACTTTTCATTAATATTGTATTCATATCCAGCCCCTATTACCATTTGAGGAACAGTTATCTCTATAGAATTTTCAGGAATTTCGTTATTTGTAAGAGTAAATATTTCCTCTAATTCATCCTTGTTAAAATTCCAGGCATTCCACGTACCCGATATATCTCTTAAACTAAGTCCTAGTTTTACCTTTTCTAGGCTATATAATGCCGAAAGATCCAAGCCAAACCCCACTGCATTTGCAAAATTACCCACTTGCCGTCTGACTATTTTGACACTTCCACCTACAGATAAAGGAGGAGGTCCAACTTTTCTTGCATAATGGAAAATAAATGCATTATCTACACTCGAAAAACTTCTTATTCTATCGTAGTTTATGTCTCCATTTGCATCCATCAAACTTCTGGTATCAGGAATATCGTCAACACCTGAACGAATGAACGAAAAGCCAGCAGAGGAGTTATCATCAATTTTAAAGCCTATACCACCATAATCATAATTGGCAACACCCGCAAAAAGTTCACTGTGTTGATAACCAATTTCCAGATTATTCTCCAATTTCAATAGTGCTGCAGGATTCCAATATCCTGCAGTAACGTCTTTAGTTCCGGCAACAACAGCATTTCCCATTCCTGCTGACCTTACGCCTACACCAATATTCAAGAATTCATTACTGTATTTAACTTGACCATAACCCGAAAGAGAAAAGTAAAAGAATACAATAAATATTATTTTGGGTCTACACGCCATTTTATCTATTTAGAAAGTCAAAAATACACAATAAGATATTAGCTTCATAACGGAATTTTTATTACTCTATTGCTTGTCGAAAATTACACTGTGATGGTTGCTTAAATCTTAAGTATATTTGTTTCGAAAATTAATACGTTTTGAAATCAATTATTCCAAATTCATTAACTGCATTAAACTTATTTTGCGGTTGTTTCTCAGTTCTAGCATTTTTAGAAAATGATTATTATTTAGGAGTTGTTTTGATTTTTATTTCTGCTACAGCTGACTTTTTCGATGGATTTTTAGCTCGACTATTGAATGTTCAATCAGAACTTGGAAAACAATTGGATTCTCTAGCAGATATGATATCTTTTGGCTTCGTTCCTGGAGTAATTATTTACAAGGCACTTCTTGAACCAATTGATTGCAATGAAAGTTACCTTTCTGAAATAAGTAATCAAAACTGGATACCTATGGTGGGCTTTATACTAACCGTTTTTTCAGGTTTCAGACTCGCCAAATTCAATATAGACAAGAGACAGTCTAATTCATTTATAGGCCTACCAACACCTGCCTGCACTCTTTTCTTTCTAACAATACCTTTAATTTGGATTAACGAAAATCCAGATGAATGGGCCTATAAGTTGACTTTGAACAAACCCTTAATTATTAGTTTTACTTTATTTTTCTCTTATTTGCTTATTGCAGAATTGCCTTTATTGGCATTGAAATTTAAAGGCTTTAGTCTCAATGAAAATAAATTTCGATATGCACTCCTATTCACTGGGGTTACCACAGTTATAATCCTAAAATACCTGGCAATACCAATAATTTTAAGCCTATATATCTTGCTAAGTCTTTTAGAAAACATAATAAACAGTAAATAATTTATGGATATTATTTCCATAAATTATTTACTGTTTGTTCTGGGCGTTTTAATTGTATACCAATCTTTACCCCCTAAAGCAAAAAAGTTTTGGATTCTCTTAGCCAGTTTGACTTTTTATGGATCAATTTCTTTTACCCTCTTTTTAACTCTGATTTTTTCAATATTTTTCAATTTTTGGATCACCTTCTCTAGGTTAAAATACAAAACCTGGATTGCAGTAATCATTAATATTTTAATTCTTTTCAGTTTTAAATTTGAAGATTCTTCCTTTCTTTTACCAATTGGAGTTTCCTTCTTTACTTTTCAAGGACTAAGTTTTGTTTTTGACTATTCAAAAAAACAAAAAATTCAACTTATTGACTTTGCAAATTATATGTCTTTTTTTCCCCAACTAATTGCCGGACCTATTGAATCCTTCAACCATCTGGGGGCACAAATGAACAATTTAGCACCCATTCAAAAGAAAAATGTTTTTTCTGGAATGTCTCTAATGTTAAAAGGTCTAGTTTTCAAATTTGTTATTGCGAATAGATGCGGATTAATTGTTTCCTCCTTTTATGACGAAATCACAAGTTATGATGGCTGGTTTCTACTTTTTGCAAACTTATTGTTTACTTTTCAAATCCTCTTTGACTTTTCAGGCTATTGTTTTATTGCAATGGGGATTGCAAAAATACTGGGAATTTCTCTGAGTAAAAACTTTACATCACCCTACAGATCAACATCTTTATCTGATTTTTGGAAAAAATGGCATACAACACTACACAAGTGGTTTAAATCTTATGTATTTATTCCGATAGTATCCTATTATCCTTTTTGGGTTGCAGCAGTTATTGTGTTTTTTCTATCCAGTATTTGGCACGGGATAGAAACACACTTTCTTATTTGGGGTTTGATTTGTTTACTTTTTTTATTTTTTGATAAATATCTAATCCAAAAAATAAAATTGCCAAAATTGGTAAAATGGATCATTACTTTTTCTATGATTTATTTAAGTTGGATTCCCTTTAGAGTATCGAAATCGGGAGACATAACAAACATTTTAAAACTTAACTTCAAACTTGACAACCTTATTCAATTCTTGGCAGATCATACTTATGTCTTAAAACAAGATTTCATGAATAATTTATCCAGTATTTGCCAATATAACAACACAAGTTTAAATATAACTTATTTTGATTTTTACATTCTTACAGTTGGTATTTTAATGTGGTGCCTTTTCTCAAAAAAAATTAATCGATTGAATCCATTTTACAAATCAATCTTTCTTTTTTTAGTTCTTGGTTTGCTCGGTTATGATAATTCGACTCCTTTCATTTATTTTCAATTCTAATGAGATTTCGTTTCAAAATATTAATTATTGTATTGATTTTATACTCAGGAAACCCTCTAAGAGACTATTTAAATAAAAAAATTAAAGACAATTCATTTGGATCAAACTTTTTTAAAATTGAAAAGTCACTAAAAGATTCAACTGAAATAAGCTTTTGGGGAAATTCAACCTCCTTTATGAGCTTCGATGCCGAAGTAATTCAAACCAAACTAAAAAAATCCTGTTTCAATTATGGTTTAGAAGGCATCTATTTTGATGAAATATTTCACCTTTATGCTTTCAGTAAAAGACATAAAAATAAACATATAGTTTGGGTAATAAATCCTTTCGAATTTTTAAAAAATCAGAAATCTAAAATTAATTCAACTGATTTGTTTCTACCTTTTTCCAGACAACATCAATTTGATGATATTCTTTCAACGAATGAATTCAAAAAAATAAAATATTTTGGATGGAATAATATTTTCAAATTCAATGCGGAACACTGGAAATTTATTTTTGGAGGAAAAAATAAAGTGCCATTTAATGAATTTGGAAACGTTAAGTTTCAGAAAGATTTTAACAACATAAATGAATTTTACGCTCCTGAAAAGATGATTTTTTCACAAAAAAAAATAACTGTTCTTAACGATATAATTATAAAATTAAAGACCAATAACAAACTTACTCTTGTTATTCCTCCAAATTTGTCTTTTCAAAACTTTAATTCTTTCATAAAAGAAGTTAATTGCGATAACATCTTTAATTATTCAAACTTTTTTACTAATAGTGCAAGCTTTCAAGATCATATTCACATTAATCCGAATGAAATGAAAATACTGACTTATAAATTTTGTGAAGACTTTAAAAGAACCTTACTACGCTTTCCTTAATTTGAAATTTTGTCCCAAATAAACTCTTCTTACCTGCTCATCAGCTGCGAGTTCCTCGGCTGTTCCTGTTTTAAGAATACTACCCTCAAATAATAAATTAGCTCTATCAACAATGTGTAAGGTTTCCTGAACATTATGATCGGTAATTAAAATTCCTATGTTCTTTTTTTTCAATTTGGAAACAATATCTTGAATATCTTCTACAGCAATTGGATCAACTCCTGCAAAAGGTTCATCAAGTAAAATAAATTTCGGATCAACGGTGAGACATCTCGCTATTTCTATTCTTCTTTTTTCTCCTCCAGATAAAACTTCACCAAGATTATTTCTCACATGCTGTAAGCCAAATTCATTTAATAAACTCTCCAATTTATTTTCTTGTTCTTTCTTTGAAAGATTAGTCATTTCCAAAATCGCTTTCAAATTATCTTCAACTGTCAATTTCCTAAAAACTGAAACTTCTTGAGGAAGATATGCAATACCTAATTGAGCCCTCTTGTACATAGGAACTTTAGTAATATTCTTATCGTCTAAATAAACAGCTCCTTCATCTGGTTGAATGAATCCTACAATTTGATAAAATGAAGTTGTTTTACCTGCTCCATTTGGTCCAAGTAAACCCACAATTTCTCCTTGATTTACTTCAATAGACACATTGTTAACAACTCGTCTTCCCTTGTAAATTTTAACTAGATTGTCGGTACTTAATTTCATATACTTCGTCTTTTATTTACCCATTTGGAAATGAAGATGGATAATTCGTAAAGAATAACTATAGGTATTGATACAATGATTTGACTAATCACATCAGGAGGAGTGATAATTGCAGCCAAAATTAGAGTAGCTACAAAAGCGTGCTTTCTGTATTTTTTCATTACCTCTGGAGTAATAATTCCTGCTTTTGAAAGAAAATAGATTAACACAGGTAACTCAAACATTACTCCTGCTGCTAATGTTGTTGATGCAACAATGGCCATGAAACTATTAATTGGATAATAGTCTAAAACCTGATACCCCATGTTAAAATCTATTAAGAAATGAACACTGAGTGGATTTATTATAAAATAACCAAAAAGAATACCTGCTGAAAATAATAGTGAGCAGAAGAAAACAAGTCCTCTTGCACTTCTTTTTTCTTTTGGATAAAGAGCAGGCTTTAAAAACCTCCAAAATTCCCACAAAATATATGGAAAAGCAACAATTATAGCTCCAATAAATGCGACCAACATTGCCGTAACAAATTTCCCAGCAACTTTACCCGGAACAAATTCAGGATTTATGGGTTCAAAACACATTACATCAGAATCAATGAAACTTGGCCAAATTTTATTCAAAGAATGAGACATATTACAAAATTGTTTATACGTCCAAAAATCCATTTCCTTTGAGGCCATTATAATCTCTTGAAAAACAAAGTCTCTAAAAATATAAACCACACAAGCTAGAACAAAAAGAACAACAACAATTCTCATAAAAATCCATCTCAACACCTCAAGATGCTCTAAAAAACTCATCTGATTGTGTTTACTTTTTGATTGTTGCTTAGATGTATCAGTCATTTCTATTCATCACTAATTCCCTCATTTATTAAATCATGAAGGTGAATCATCCCAAAATAAGACCCATCTTCATCCTCAACCAGAATCTGAGTGATATTTTTTTGATTTACAATTTTAATGGCTTCACTACAGAGTGTTCCTTTGGGCAAAGATACTGGATTCTTTCCCATTATATCATCAGCTCTTACATTTGAAATGTCATTTGTCTTTTCAATCATTCTTCGAATATCTCCATCCGTAATTATTCCGATCGCCTTTTTATCTTTTACAACCGCAGTAGCTCCTAATCGCTTAGACGACATCTCATATATAACTTCAGTTATACCAACATTTGAGCTAACTTGAGGCTTTTCATTTTTTATTGCCAGATCCTCTATTTTTAAATAAAACCTTTTCCCCAAGGAACCACCAGGATGAGATTTAGCAAAATCAACAGATGTAAATCCTCTCATTTTTATTAAAGCAACGGCTAAAGCATCTCCTAAGGCCATTTGAGCTGTAGTACTGCTTGTTGGGGCGAGGTTGTTAGAGCATGCTTCACGATCAACACTAGCATTTAAAACCCAATCCGATTTTTGTCCTAAATCACTTTCTAAATTTCCAACTACACCGATTATTCGATTCCCTCTTGATTTTATAAACGGGAGTAATGAAGTTATTTCAGGGCTCTTACCACTGTTGCTTAAAAGCATTACAATATCCTCCTCCAAAACAATTCCCAAATCACCATGGATGGCATCAGCTGCATGCATAAAAACAGCAGGAGTCCCAGTGCTGTTCAAAGTGGCTACTATTTTATGAGCAACATTAGCACTTTTACCTATTCCACTTACAATTAATCTGCCGTTGCAATTATATATCGCTTTTACAGCATTTATAAAATCCTCATTCAAAAGAGGAATTAAGCCATTTAAGCTTTCAACTTCTATGCTGATTGTTTGCTTGGCTGAATTTAATATTTCGTTGTCCGTTAACAATTGTTAATAAGTATTTTAGTATTTAATAGGTTTAACCCCTACAGTGGCCTTAACTTAAAATATACCTTTTTGTTTAAGCCTACACAAAATTATTGAAAATTAACGACTAATAGCACCTAATGGAGATTATTGAGAAATCGGCAACTTCAGCACTTAAAAAATACTTTGGATTTACCCAATTTAAAGGGCAGCAAGAAGAGGTAATAAAATCACTTTTATCGGGTAATCATACATTCGTTATTATGCCAACAGGAGGAGGGAAATCGCTATGTTATCAGCTCCCTGCCCTCATGTGTTCAAGTGCCGCCATAATTGTTTCTCCATTAATTGCATTAATGAAAAATCAAGTAGATGCAATTCGTGGTCATTGTGGAAATGACTCAATTGCACACTATTTGAATTCTTCTTTGAGTAAATCTGAATCCGAATCCGTTAAAGAGGATGTTCGACTAGGAAAAACTAAACTGCTATACGTAGCTCCTGAATCATTAACAAAACAAAATAATATTGAATTTTTAAAAAGCATCAAAATTTCCTTTTTTGCTGTTGATGAAGCGCATTGTATTTCTGAATGGGGTCATGATTTTCGACCAGAATATAGAAGATTAAGAAGTATAATTGAAAACATAAACAATGTTCCAATCATAGCTCTTACAGCAACAGCTACTCCGAAAGTACAATTGGATATTCAAAAAAATTTGGGAATGATCAATGCCAAAGTTTTCAAAGATTCATTCAATCGAGAAAATTTGTATTATGAAGTAAGACCTAAATTTAATGTCGAAAAAGATGTAATTCAATTCATTAAATCTCGTGAAGGAAAATCTGGAGTAATTTATTGTTTAAGTAGAAAAAAAGTTGAGGAAATTTCAGAATTGCTAAACGTTAACGAAATAAAGGCATTACCATATCATGCCGGATTAGATGCTCAGACCAGAGCAAAACATCAAGACAAATTTTTAATGGAAGATGTCGATGTTATTGTTGCAACAATAGCATTTGGAATGGGAATAGATAAACCCGATATACGATTTGTTATTCATCACGATATCCCAAAAAGTATTGAAGGATATTATCAAGAAACAGGTAGAGCAGGAAGAGATGGAGGTGAGGGTCATTGTCTTACTTTCTATGCTTACAAAGACATTGAAAAATTAGAGAAATTTTTGATAAAAAAGCCGTTATCAGAGCAAGAAATTGGAAAACAACTTCTTCACGAAATGGTTTCTTATTCAGAGTCAGCGGTTTGTAGAAGAAAAACCTTATTAAAGTATTTTGGAGAAGAATACAATGAAAGTTTTTGTAATAAAAAATGCGACAACTGTAAACATCCGAAAGAAAAATTTGAGGGAAAGAAATTTATAGTTCACCTATTGACAACGATGAAATCTTTAAATCAAAAACATAAATTTCACGCAAAATATTTAACAAACTTTCTTACTGGAATTCGTTCTGCAAAAATAATAGAATACGAAGGAGACAAAAACCAAAGATTTGGTTTAGGATTATCAAAAGATGAAAAGTTTTGGGATGCAGTAATTAGACAATGTATTGTAAACGGTTTAATCGATAAAGATGTTGATACATATGGAACATTAAAGTGCTCTGAAAAAGGTATAAACTATTTGAAAAACCCGCACAGTTATCCCTTAACTCAAAATCATGATTATGATCAACTAGCAAGTCATTTAAACAGCACTTCGGATAAACAAACTGGTTTTGACGAAACTTTAGTTAAAATTTTGAAAGATTTAAGAAAGCAGGTTGCTCAAGAAAAAAACATCCCTCCATACGTAGTTTTCCAAGACCCATCCTTAGAGGATATGGCTATTAATTATCCGTGTAACGAAAATGAACTTAAAAATATAATTGGTGTAGGTCTTGGCAAAGCATTAAAATATGGAAAAGTATTCATTAAGACGATTAAAAAATATGTTGAAGATAACAACGTTGAGCGACCAAACGATTTTGTAGTTAAAACAACAGCTAATAAATCCGTTTTAAAAGTTCATATCATTCAAAATATAGACCGAAAAGTCCCCCTAGAGGACATAGCTAATTCTAAGGGCAAATCAATTGCAGAAATCATTGAAGAAATAGAAGCAATAGTTTTCAGTGGCACCAAAATCAATTTGGATTATTTTGTGGATGAAATTTTAGATGAGGATCAACAAGATGAAATTTTTGACTATTTCCGAGAATCAGAAACAGATTCATTAGAGGAGGCTTTGGAAGAATTTGAGGGTGAATATGAAGAAGAAGAATTAAGATTAATGAGAATTAAATTTTTGAGTGATTTAGGCAATTAATGATTGTTCTCAGAAATGATGACATAAAAAAAGCCCTACAAGAACTGCAGGGCTTAAAGATAGGCAACGACTTACTCTCCCGGAAAAACCAGTACCATCAGCGCGATAGGACTTAACTACTCTGTTCGGAATGGAAAGAGGTGGGCCCCTATGCAATAGTCACCAAAAATTGTCAATTCGTTTTTGCGAATTTTAATATTTTAAAAAAACATATCGAAAAAAGAAGAAGAGAGATACGAATTTATGTCGATCGATAAAAAAGCCGTTCAGGTAATTAGTAATGCTCGACTTTGGTGTTACCACCTTTACATCTGCATCCTATCAACGTTGTCGTCTACAACGACCTTCAAGGGAATTCTCATCTTGTGGCGAGTTTCGCGCTTAGATGCTTTCAGCGCTTATCTCATCCGCACGTAGCTACTCTGCAATGCACCTAGCGGCACAACAGATACACCAGAGGTACGTCCAACTCGGTCCTCTCGTACTAGAGTCAGGTCCACTCAAAATTCCAACGCCCACTACAGATAGAGACCGAACTGTCTCACGACGTTCTGAACCCAGCTCGCGTGCCACTTTAATGGGCGAACAGCCCAACCCTTGGGACCTTCTCCAGCCCCAG
>PBEC01000018.1 GCA_002717515.1 Flavobacteriales bacterium | reverse complement strand
CATTCAAATTGACTGTAACTACTCAAACAGGACAAGTTATGTATACTGCAAGAACAATTGGAGACAGGGGAAGCAACCACATCTCTTATGATGCTTCAAAACTCTCAAGTGGATCTTACTACTTCATTCTGGAAGATGAAAATGGCAACCGTGTTCAACAGTTGGTTGTTAAGTAGAGAACGTCCAGAACGCTTTCAGGGTATTACAATACTGAAAAAAATAAAAAGAGCTGTTTTATTAAAAACAGCTCTTTTCAATTTAGGTATCAATAAATTTTTATTGCAGTACCAAATCTTGTTTGAATTCTTCAAGAACTTGTGCACACCATGAGTTTATTCTCTCAGGAGTTTTTTCTTCTTCGGTATCCTCATCAAGCGCCAAACCACAAAAATAACCTTCCTCAAGCTCGGCTTTGGAATCCGTATGTAAATAATCATCCGAGGGCCACTTTCCAATTAATTTACCACCAGAATCTAATATTTGTTGTCCCAATATACCTACACCATCTACAAAATATTCGCAATAAACGATTTGGTCTCCCAAGCCATATAAAGCAACAGTCTTTCCGGTAAAATCGATTTCGCAGAATCGACTAAAATTTGTATCCCAATCACTTTGCAACTCGCCATCATGCCATGTCGACAATCCTAAAATCAAGTGATCGTATTGTTTAATTTCTTCAGGGTCAAAATCAACAACATCATACATGTCGATGTCGAGGTCTTTTCCAAGAACCTCATTAATTACCTCAGCAACTGCTTTTGTTCTTCCAGTATCTGAGCCATAAAATAATCCAATCTTCATAGTGTAAAATTTATGCAGTTAAAAAATTAATTCATAGATAAATCGTTCAAGGCGACAGCGCTATTAATTTTATCGACTTGCTTGATTTTTATTTCCATACTTTTATTTCTATTCATTAGATATGAAATTTCCTTTAAATAATTCATAAAACTCAAGGTTTCTGTTTTAGAAACCACCACAGTAATGTTCTTGACATCATCTGTTATTCTAAAAAACTTACACCTTGATTTTTGTTTTTTATTGATAAAAAAAAGTAGAGATTTTACAAGTTCATGGTGGTCGGCCTCATTATCAAGTATTTCCAAACCAGAATATTTTAAGCTATATGTAATGGGAGAAAAACTGCAAGTCCAGTTTTTATATACCAAAATCGAATTTTGAGTCATTTAATAAAAATTTGAGAACACGAAATTATTGGGTTAATTCGATTGTAGCAATACCAAAGATTAGGTATAAATAAATGAAATGTTCTTGTTAAACCAAACATTTTTTTGACTATTATTTATACAACTTATTGCTCTGTTATGGCGTACACTAAATAGATGCCCTTTGGAGTGATTAAATATTTAACTACCCTTTTGTTATTTTTTACGGCCTTATTATGTGAGGCACAGTATAGTAAAGTGCATTATTTACCTCCAACTTACAATCAAAATTCCAAAATCCAATTTTCGACCATTACAGTAACAACTTTAGTTGAGCAACCTTTTGATGTTTCAATTACAAATGCTTCAGGTACATACTCAAACACTTTATCCGGTTTATCAAAAACCAACCCTATTACTGTAACACTTCCAATGGGAGACGACGATGGAATTTTCAGAAGCTATGATGGTAAAACGAATATGGTATTGAACTCTGAGGGTTTTATTATTACCGCTGATGAATATTTTTTCGCAAGTCAAATTCACTCTGTAGCAAGCCAAGCGGCAGTAATTGCACCGAAAGGGCTGGCAGGCTTGGGAACCGAATTTTATAGTGGTCATTTGTACTCACAAGCTGGTAACACCGGTGTTCGTTCACATTTTATCTCAGTAATTGCATCAGAGGACAATACTACTGTGACATTCAATAATCCAAGAGTCAATTGGGAAGGCCAGCCAAATGTTTTTAGTGTCCTTTTAAACAGAGGAGAATCATACGTTGTTGCTGCTCCGTTTAATTACATTAAAAATTTATCCGTGACGGATAAGTTTAATGCTTTTAATGGAACTCATGTTGTCTCTGACAAGCCTATTGCTATGAATTCGGGGTCTTTTCTGGCAAGCTACTCAAGTTCGGGCTTACAAGATGCAGGAGTTGACCAAATTGTACCTGTTGACCAACTTAATAATGAGTTTATTTTAGTTAAAGGTCAAGCCTCAGACATTTTAATTGAAACAGCCTTAATCGTTGCAACAGAGGACAACACCGATATTTTTGTTAATGGGAACTCATCCCCTTACTCCACACTAAACAAAGGAGAATATACCATTATTACTGGTGACAATTATGACAATGGTACAATGCATTTAAAAACTTCTAATCCAGCCATGGTGTATCAAAATTTAGCGGGAAGTAACAGTTACATGACTTTGGGGATGGTATTTGTTCCCGGTTTAATGGAAGATGCCTCTAGGTCTGTGCTAATTTCAGGAGCAAATAGTATAGGGAGTATTAGTATATATGTTGTTGCTAAAACAGGAGAAACAGTATTAATTAACGGAGTTGAAATTGAAAGTACTCCAATTGAAAATTTAGGGAATTCAGCATGGGTTAGTTACCGAATTGTTCCTTCTGAAATCAACTCTTTGTATTGTGAATCAGGTAATAATTGTGCAAATCAAGGTCAGGATGCAAATTTCTTAATAGAATCAACAGGACCTATTAATGCCGCAATATCGCTGGTAAGTGGGGCGGTTGGTGCTGCAGGTTATTTTTCTGGATTTGCTTCCGTAAATACAGATGTTGGTGTTTCAGATTTTGGAACACTTGAGTATACTTTATCTTGTATTCAAGACACAGTGTCCTTATTCGCGAAAGGAGCAAGCTCGTACTCCTGGGATAGTCCTTCTGGAGATATGAATTTTATATCAGAAGTTAATGATTCTACTTATTTATTTAACTATGACCAAAGTGGTGATGAAGGTCCTTTTACGTATAGAGTAATAATGGAATCAACTTCTATTCTTGGGTATGTTCAAAACGACACTGTACTCTTAACGATTAATGTTGATTTTACTCCTGAGTGTGAAAAGGACTTTATAAACGAAGACACTTTGTTCATTTGCCTGGGAGATTCTATCCAAATTAATGCCAACAATGTAAATGAAACACAATGGTATGGTGAAGAGGCTTTTACACTCATTAGCGACAGTACAATTGAAGCTAAACCTACAAAAACAACCAAGTATTATTTTAGCAATTTCGTTAAGAAAAAAAACGCATTAATTAATGGAGATTTTGAAGAACCTAACCTCGGAATATTTGCCTTCATTTACGCCTCTGCAGTTCCAGGATGGAACACAACTGCTTCCGACAATCAAATTGAGTTTTGGTACGACGGTTTTTTAGGAGCCCCTGCTTACTCAGGAAATCAATTTGTTGAACTGAATGCAAACATGTCTTCTGCGCTTTATCAAGATATACCTACAACTCCAAATACGAAGCTGATGTGGGGCTTTGCGCATCGTGGAAGAGATGCCATTGATCAAATGGACTTTGAGGTCGGACCACCAGATGGTCCTTATGAAAAAATAGGGACTTTTAGTGATGGACCAACCTGGAAATTCTATTCTGGAATTTACGAAGTTCCCGACGGTCAAAATTTAACAAGATTTTATTACACTTCAACTCAAGGAGGATCTTACGGAAATTTGCTGGACGCAATTGAATTTTATACGCTTCAAGAAGAAAAAGATAGTATTGTTATTGTAGTTAATAATTTACCTTCTGTTTACCTGGGTAAAGACACTGCTGTATGTTCGAACGAACCATTTATTTTAAACGCTGATAGTTCAGAAAACTACTTATGGAATACCTCTGACACTACTAGATCGATTGCTATCGATTCAGCAGGAGACTATATTGTTACCATTACAGACGAAAATAAATGTGAAGCTCAAGATACAATTTCGGTGGAGTTAATATCATGCGAGACAAATTTTGTATCTCAGGACACGTTTGAAATCTGTCGAGGTGATACTTTAGTCATTTCAAGTGAGAATGTCTCTTCAGAGACTTGGTGGAGTGAAGATGAGTTCAACTTAATAAACAACTCATCGATTGAAGTTTTCCCAAGTTCCTCACCTGCTGTTTATTATGTAGGAAGCTCTATAATTTACGCGGATACTATTGTGGTTGTTGTTCACGATAAACCCAATGTAGAACTAAACGAGGACACTACTATTTGTAGTGGAGATGAAATAATACTAAAAGCGAATGTTACGGGTAGTTACACTTGGAGCACCAATGAAAACTCATCTGAAATAAAGGTGAAAAATCCTGGTATTTATCACCTGGAAATTGAAAGTTCAAAGGGGTGTTTAGGTAGAGATTCCATGGAGTTAACCATACAGGAACTTCCCAACTTAAATTTGGGTGAGGATACCTCAATTTGCGACGGTGAAGAAGTAGTATTCGATACCCAACTAGGTGAACTTATCCATGAATGGAACAACGGAGACTCCACAAGTCAAATTAAAACATCAGATAACGGTATATACAGCGTCAAGGTCATTGATGATTTTGGTTGTTATTCGACAGATTCGGTAGAGCTTACATTAATTAACTTACCGTACGTGAATCTTGGAAACGACACTTCTCTATGTAATGGAGAAATCCTGAATTTAAGTGCTGGAAATTTTGAACTTAATCACTTGTGGAACACATTGGAAACCACAGATGCTTTGGTAATCTCATCGAGTGGAACTTATAGTGTTTCTGTCACTGATGATTTTGGCTGTTCAAAAAACGACACGATAAATGTCATTTTCCACAATTTGCCTTCTTTAAATATTGGAAACGATACAGCTGTTTGTGAAGGAGAGTCAATCGTATTAAAGGTTGATAATATTGAATACGATTTTGTTTGGAATACAGGAGAAACTGCTTCCAGTATTAATGTCTCACACGAGGACTTATATAGTGTTGATGTTGTCGATGAAAATGGCTGCAGCAACAGTGATTCCGTATATCTTAAAATTAATGAAATTCCAACTTTGGATATCAATAAGGATACAACAATATGTGAAGGTGATACTATCGCAATAATTGCGGAATCTTCGGCATTGCAATATTTTTGGAATACCGGCGACAGCACAAAAAATATAGTTACCTCCCAAGAGGGTATTTACAGTGTTACGGTTCGAAGTCGATTGGGTTGTGTAAATTCTGATTCATTATATTTAAGCGTTAATGAAATTCCACAAATCGATTTAGGAAACGACACGACAATATGCAGAGGGGCTGAACTTGTTCTCAACACAAATAGTTCCGGCTACATTTATACATGGAATTCTGGAGAAAACTTTCACAAAATCAAAGTTTATGATGCAGGAGTTTATAGTGTTGAAGTAAGTGATGAAGTTGGCTGTAAAGATCATGATACGATTGAAGTTTATGTCAGAGAATTGCCCGTTGTTGATTTGGGTAACGATACTTTGATTTGCGAGAATGAGAATTTGACTTTATACTCTAATTATGGAGAAGGATATGATATCGTGTGGAGTACAACTTCAACTGAAAATAATATTACCATTAATTCAGCCGGCCTTTATAGAATTAAGGTTTTTGACGATTTAGGCTGCTTAGGTAAGGACGAAATAAATGTATCTGAGGAAATATTACCTGATCCCTTTTCAGAAAAAACACGCTCATTCTGTGAGGGAAATGGACTTGACCTTGCTCCTGACCCTGGATTCGAAGATTATAATGTGTATTGGTTGGAAAACAAATACAGTGAAAACCATACCATTTTTGAATCGGGTGTTTATTCAGGAATTATTGAAGGAAATAATTGCCTGGACACTCATCAGATTTTTGTTACCAAAATAGATACTCCAGACTCACGAGTAAAAGATGTAAATTCAGTCGGTTTTTATTGTTTTGAATATCAAACAACCCACTTAAATGTTTTAACGAACGATGAAGAAAATGAGGTGATTAAATGGGACGATTTTGGTGAAACAAACAAGGTTGAAATAACTGAAGCTGGAACTTATTTTGTCACTGTATCGAATGAAAGCTGCAGTTCGAGACATTCTTTTACAGTTGAAGATTATTGTCCGGGTAACCTTTATATACCTAACTCATTTACACCAAACAATGATGGATTAAATGATGTTTTTAAACCGGTTTATCACGGTACGATTGAAAAATATCAATTTACAGTTTATAATCGCTGGAATCGTGTAGTTTTCACAACAAATAATATTAACGAAGGATGGAACGGAATCTATGAGAATGAAATGCAAACAAACGATGTTTATGTTTATAGAATATCCTATAATTACGTAACTCAATATGGAGGAAGAAAGAACGAAGAGCGAACAGGAACCGTTACCCTTTTAAGGTAATTTTCACGCAACCGTTTTTTGTTCGATTCAATATGTTGTTGTCATGTCCTTATCAACCACAATAATAAAATCGGCTAAACCTATATTCTCTTTATCGATTTTACCAACATCTTCCTGAATAACTGTTGATATTGTTCCACATTTAATTTTCGGATTTTGTTGTTTTACATACCACAAAATACCCTCATAATTATTACTGTGGTATGAACCGTTGTAATGAAGAAAAATGTGATTAGATTCTATATTTTGAAGTATAAAATGAGCCATAGTTGCATCTTTCGAAGCTTGAGCCTTTACAATTTCCGGCCCTCCATGACCGGGAAACATGTTTAACATAGCTTTATAACCGGGAATTTCTGAATCAAAAGGAAAGGGCAATGGAGCTACCCATAATTTTTCATCTGCAGATAACGAATCCAGCACTTCAAATCCACCCTTTTTGTATACCATTGACGCAAACCTTCTTGGAATATTAGTCGCTATAAAAGGTAATTTGTTTCGTTTAGCATAATCGACAAGAGGCTTGTAATCGGTTTTGTAATTGCTCCATAAACGAACAACTGTATCAAGACCTTTTGAATCTATGGAGTCATTGAGGTATAAATTTAAACCCTTTTGATTATCGGATTCAAACATTTCTGCTCCCAAAATTAAATCTTTGGATTTTCCTAACTCCTGTGTTAATTCCAACTGAAGCCAATGAGCGATTGGATTATTGTGAATCTCTCCAAAGAATATTAATTCTTTATTCTTTAGCTCTTTTTTCATCTTGAAAAACGATACTTTTTTTCCCTTAGAATTATAAATAATATAGGCTGGTTTATCGTTTTTGAAGGAAAAAACAAGAACAATAGAGAAAATAAAAAAAACCAATTTTTGCATCGACCTCTGTTTTTAAAATAAATTTAACTCAGAAATTATGAAATGATAAATAAAAAACAAAAAAGGAGCACTAACGTGCCCCTTCCCTTAATTTACCTACATTATTGACAAGTACTCTAATGAATAAATATCAATTAAAACAAACACTTTGACTTTTGCTTGATACTCTTCAAAATTAACAACTCAAACCATTTTAACCAATCGCTTTTTTTAGGTATTGTATTGTGTCATTTCTTAAACATTGTATCGATTTTATAACATTAAAAAAACCACCCCGGATGGGATGGTTAGGAAAATTACCGATTTATCTAATTGAGAGGGAATTCCTGAACTGTATAAATTAGCGACAAAGTTCAGAAGGAACCCCAGGAAGGCAATTTAAAAAATTCAAGGTGGCTGCCACCACCTTGAAAATCACAAACAAATGATATGGACGTAAAACACCTCATACCATACCGATTAAAATGGTATTTTAATTATAGCTCCAACCCACAAAAACTCTGTATTCTCTCGACGACATTATAAAAGTCTCAAACAAGTAGTTTTCTTGAATTAAATATTCATAACAATCAAGTGGTTCTTTATCATCTATCAACCAAAGAGGCTCATCTTTTTTACGATTATTTAATGAACTCACTAGTTTTTCTGTTGCAAGTTTCGATGACAAACCTCTTATATCTACTCTTTTAAATGCTAAGGCCATAACTTAATTTTTCATTGAACTTACCATATTCATTGGAATGACCCATTTATCAAATTGTGAGGGTGTTAAATACCCCAATTCCAATGCTGCTTCTTTTAAAGTCTTGTTCTCCTGATATGCTTTCTTAGCAATTTTTGCAGCTTTATCGTATCCTATATGAACATTAAGCGCAGTAACGAGCATTAACGAATTATTTAAATGCGCATCGATCTTCTTTTTATTTGGTTCGATACCTACAATACAATTTTTTGTAAAAGATTGAGCGGCATCGGCCAGCAAATTTGCAGATTCCAAAAACGCATGAATCATAACCGGTTTATAAACATTCAATTCAAAATGTCCATTAGCACCCGCAAAGGAAATGGTTGTATCATTACCTAAAACTCTGGCACAAACCATAGTTATAGCTTCAATTTGAGTTGGATTCACTTTACCTGGCATAATAGAAGACCCTGGCTCATTTGAAGGTATTATAATCTCACCTATTCCTGATCTTGGACCTGAGGCTAACAATCTAATATCATTAGCAATTTTATTAATGCTAACCGCAAGTTGCTTTAATGCATTATGAGACTCGACTATTGCGTCATGAGCAGCTAAAGACTCAAATTTATTCGGAGCAGTTTGAAAAGGCTGACCTGTTAAATCAGCTATATGCTCAGCTACTTTCTTATCATATCCATTTGGAGCGTTCAATCCTGTTCCAACTGCTGTTCCACCCAATGCCAAATGGCTTAAATGAGTTAATGTCGATTTTAAAGCGTTTAACCCATACTCCAACTGCGCAACATACCCCGAAAATTCCTGTCCTAAGGTAAGAGGTGTAGCATCCATCCAATGCGTCCTGCCAATTTTAACAACTTTCATCATTTGTTCTGCTTTTGAACTCAGGGATTCTTTTAGCAATTTAATACTTGGTATTACCTTATGAACAAGCTTTAAATACGCAGCTATATGCATTGCTGTCGGAAAAGTATCGTTTGAGGATTGAGATTTGTTCACATCGTCATTTGGATGCACCAATTTATCTTCCTGAGTTAAGTCATTTCCGAGCAATTCATGACATCTGTTTGCAATAACTTCATTAACATTCATATTTGTTTGGGTTCCTGATCCGGTTTGCCAGACAACCAGTGGAAAATGTTGATCAAGACTTCCGTTAACTATATCTTCACATGCAACTTGAATCAATTGACTTTTTTTATCTTCCAATACACCCAACTCATTATTAGTAATAGCAGCAGCTTTCTTTAAATACCCAAAGGCATGTATAACCTCTAAAGGCATACTTCCTGACTCCCCTATTTGAAAATTTGTAATTGATCGCTGAGTTTGAGCTCCCCAATACTTTTTTGCTGGAACACTCACTTCACCCATAGTATCTTTTTCGATTCTATATAAACCTGGTCTTTCTAATAATTCTTCCATTTTTATCCTTATTTAGAATAATTCTAAACAAAGATGTAGAAAATTAACAGCAAATGCAGTACCTTTTTTTGGGTATAAAACACGTTTGATTTTATTCAAAAACTGCTCTTGACCGATTGGTTTATCTCATCACAAAGAATACCGTAAACAAGGTAAATTAATGGATTATTAAAACTTTTAAACGATTTGATATTAATTTAACCAACCCATCTGAAATATACGTTGAATTTAAAAATTACGTCAAAAATGAAATACAAACTATTTGCGGTATCAGTTTTTATCGGTCTCCTTTTTGTAAGTTGCCAGGAAAAAAAATCAGTAAAAAATGAGTCAAATTCAAATAAAAAAACAATACGAATTGTATCCTTAAATGGTGCACTCAGTGAAATCATATACGCACTTGGTTATGAATCAAATCTGGTAGCAACAGATGTAACCAGTAATTATCCAGAGAGCATTCATAAACTCCCTAAAGTAGGACATAACAGAAGTATACAGGCGGAAGGAATTTTAGCCCAAAATCCGGATGTGGTAGTCGGTATTCAAAAAGAATTAAATCCAAAAGTCATAAAACAAATCAAAGCAAGTGGAATTAAAGTGGTTTTATTCAATCAAGAACATTCGATTGAAGGAACTAAAAAATTAATACAAGGAGTTAAAGACAGTCTCAATTTTGATATTGAAAATGATTCACTAAATATTTTGATTGATCAATCAATTAACAAACTAGAGGCATTTGAGCAGTCCCCAAAAGTTTTATTTATATACGCTCGAGGGGCTGGAACAATTTTAGTAGCTGGAAAAAACACTCAAATGGATCAAATGATATCTATTGCCGGGGGAAAAAACGCAGTTGACAATTTTGAGTCATTCAAACCATTAACTGCAGAAGCTATTGTAACCGCTAACCCTGATGTTATTTTAATGTTTACAACTGGAGCTCAAAGTCTAAATGGTGTATTTGATAATGTCCCGGGAATACTTCAAACAAATGCCGGTAAAAACAAAAGAATTATTACAATGGACGGTCAATACTTATCAGGATTTGGACCTCGAGTTGGTAAAGCAGCATTGGAGCTTAATGAAAAGTTGGGTGAAATTTTTACAAAATGACCCAAAGAGTAAAAATAACCTATATTTCTCTTCTCGTATTGTTACCAATATGTATAATTGCGGGAACATCATTTGGTGCTTTTAAGATTGAATTTGAACAATGTGCAAATATTTTATTGAATTTATTCGGAGCTGATAATTACAGCGATTTTACTAATCCTCAACATAATGTTTTACTTTACATAAGGCTTCCGAGGGTTTGTTTAAGTATGATGATTGGAGCGGCATTGGCAGTAAGTGGCGCTGGTTTACAGGGACTGTTTAGAAATCCACTTGCAGATCCTGGTCTAATTGGTATTTCAGCAGGAGCAATGCTCGCAGCCTCCATTGCCATAATAATGGGACTTCAGTTTACAAGTGGATTTTTAGGGTATTACAGTATTTCATTCGCTACTTTTTTAGGGGCTATTTTAACAACAATCATTGTATTCAAATTATCAAAGTCAAATAAATCAACCAACATTGCAACCATGTTATTGGCAGGAATCGCAATTAATGCTTTGGCAGGTGCTGTTACAGGTTTTATTATTTATTTATCGGATGATGATCAACTCAGAGATATTACGTTTTGGAGCTTGGGAAGTTTAGGCGGCGCTGATTGGGAAAAAGTTATAGCATTAATCCCACTTATAATTTTACCAATTATAATGATTGCCCGACTGGCGAAAAAACTTGATGTTTACGCTCTTGGTGAATCTGAAGCATTATGCTTAGGAGTAAATGTAAACAGTCTTAAAAGAAGATTGGTTGTATGGGTTACTATATCCGTAGGAGCCTGTGTTGCTATTGCTGGTATGATCGGCTTCATTGGCCTTCTAATTCCGCACATTACAAGATTATTAGTTGGGCCAAAACACAGAAATTTAATTTGGATTTCTGCAATTTTAGGAGCTTTGGTTCTCAGCATCTCCGATTTACTATGTAGGCTGATTGTTGCCCCCGCAGAACTTCCTATTGGAATTTTAACTGCAATTTTAGGTACTCCATTATTTCTAGCTTTATTAATTCAACAAAAGAGAAAAATTAATGGTTAAAACTAAAAATATTTCTTTTGCTGTTGGAAAAAAAAATATCCTGAAAAATGTTAATTCAACCTTTGAAAATGGTAAAGTATCTGCAATTTTAGGACCAAATGGAGCAGGAAAATCAACATTAGTTAAATGTATTTCGGGAACCATAACGCCAAATAAGGGAGTTATAGAATTAGATGGTAAAAACATTAAAAATATTGGATTAGAAAATTTAGCCCTGAAAAGAAGTTATCTGAATCAACAATTTAACTTGTCTGTTGGATATACAGTTAAGGAAATTGTTTCTATGGGTAGATTCCCTCATTATAAAGTTTATCCATCAAAAATAGATGATGAAATTATTACCTCAGCAATGAAATTACTCGATATAACTTCTTTATCAGATAGAATTACGAATACCCTTAGTGGAGGAGAATTACAAAGGGTTCACTTTGCCAGGACTCTGGCCCAAATATGGCCGAATTCCAAAGAGGAACAAGAAGGGAAAATATTGATTCTAGATGAGCCCGTTAATAATTTAGACCCTCAATTTCAGCATTCAATATTAGAATTAGCAAAGAGATTTGCTGAGAATCATAATGTATGCGTGATTATAGTACTCCATGATTTAAATTTAGTAGCTCAGTATTCAAACTACTCAATAGTAATGAGGCAAGGAGAAGTCATTACTCAAGGAAAAACTCGAGAAGTATTGACTGAAAAATTATTAGAAGAAGTATATAAAGTACCTATATCAATTATAAAAAACGACCACCATTTCAATATAGTAACTGGTGTCAAATATAACCGATTAGAAAATGAATTAATTAGATAAATTTATTTAAAATGAAAGATATAAAAGTTAATAAAGAACCAACGTTAAAAAAACAATGGATTAAATTCAAAGCGGAAAACCCTAAAGTAAGAATACGAGATGCTGCCGAAATATTAAATACTTCTGAAGCGGAATTATTAGCTACAGGTTGTAATGATACTGTAACTAGACTTGATGTCAACTTCAGTGATTTTCTTACGAATGAAATACCCAAACTTGGAAAGGTTAAAGCGCTGACACGCAATGATGAGGTAGTGCACGAAAGAAATGGAGAGTATCTTAACCCCAGTTTTGGTAAAAATGCTCACGTGGGATTATTTGTTGGAGAAGATATTGACTTGAGAGTTTTCTTGAACCATTGGGAATTCACTTTTGCTGTTTCTGAATTTGCCAGAGGTAGTGAACGTTTCAGTATTCAATTTTTCAGCAAAGACGGAAGTGCTATTCATAAAATTTATTTAATTAAAGAAAGTAATGCTGAGGCATTTCTAAAAATTAAAAAATCCTATAAACATCATATTCAAGGCATTGATGAAAACGAAATTAGTTCTAAAAAGATTGATCCTGTAAAAAGAAATGAAAATCCCAATAAAGAAAAATTTCAGCAAGATTGGTTGAATTTAAAAGATACACATGCCTTTTTTCCATTAATGAAAAAACATGGTGTTACTCGCCTACAATCTCTGGAATTAGCACCCAATAAAGACGGTATTAAATATGCTAAAAAGGTTTCTAACGATGTGATTAAAAAATCTTTAAAAAAAGCAGCGGAAACCAATACACCAATCATGGTTTTTGTTGGAAACAAGGGGATGTTACAAATTCATACAGGTCCTATAAAAAAATTACTTGAAATGAAAGAATGGTACAACATAATGGATGCAGATTTTAATTTGCACATTAAAACAAACAGTATTAAGGAGTGTTGGCTGGTAAAAAAACCAACCTCTGATGGTGATGTCAACTCTATTGAAATATTTAATTTCAAAGAGGAGCTTGTTTGTACTTTTTTTGGAAAAAGGAAACCTGGAATTCCAGAGGACTCAAACTGGAGAGAAATTATTAATGAAATGGATTTAAACTAAATTACAACAGCATAAATTCAAATTTTATATTCCCTTTTTGACCACTATCGTTATAAAAATCAATTACATGAAATTTATAATAAAAACCTGACTTATCTTTTATGACAAAATTCTTTTCTGGATGAATGATGTAAGAACCTGATTCGTAATCATAGGTTTTCCAATCATATCCAATAACATTATGATTAAAACTATATTCTAAAGTTTGTGCTGCATCACGGTTTATATTTTCAAAACCAAAGATGGTATCTCGATGCACCGATATTCTACTTGGATTAAGCAGTATTCCAGTTACTCCATATGGAATAGGAACTCCTTCACTCTGAAAAGTATGAGTATACTTCGTAAAAACTAAATCCCAATCATCTTTTGGTGGTTCTATAGATACAATAGCACCCTGATTTTCAAAAGATAAAAACACAAAATTGTAATCATTATCTTTTGAGATAAATTTTGTGAATTCATTTTCACCTGATAAATCAGCAATTTTAACTTGATAGCGATTATCAGATAAACCTAATATCTTCATTTTTTTATATCCTTGAGAATATCCTTCACTATTATATCCCATATCCAATACAAAAACTTGATTATTTGAAATTATATCTTCTCCATTCTTTTGTCCCCATTCACCAATTGCTGTCGAGTCAATAGAGCCGTTTGGGTTATCCCAGGTCCATTCAGCTCCTGAATAAGACTCAACAGCAGAAAATGATGTTTCGCCTGAACACCAAACCTGCATTCCTTTACTTGCATTTAATTTAATGTGATATCCTTCATCACCGCATTCAAATCCAATATCCCATTCTGTAGTTATGTTTTTAGCAACCTCTTTATTGGACTCCAAATCATAAAAAATTTGATATTTATAATCCGAATCTAAAAATACTGATGCTGTAATTTGTTCTCCTGTTTTTTTTTGTCTTTCAATGGGCTGTTCCTCTTTTTCACAAGAAAAAATGAAAAAAGAAATAAACAATAAGGTAATGCTTTTTATATATTTCACTTTATATTGATTTTAGTTTTTTTTATTCGGTTTCCGTTTAAATCAATTTTAATTGAAGTGAATACCGACATCCCCCAACTCATTGATACGGAACCTGTACTGGAAGAATGAACCCCAGATGCGCCTCTAGAAACAATATTTTTAACATTAAATAAATTCTTACCACCCAAGGTCCACTTAATTTTATTTTTCCATAAGCCTTTCGTAGCTGTTAAATCAAGCGTGTTAAAATCTCCCAAAAAATTTTGTTGTATTTCATCATCTTCATCAAAGTAGTATCCAATAATTTCTCCTGAGTACTTATAAAAACCTGAAAAATTTAAATTATATTTTCGTAAATCATATGAAAAATTACTTCTTAATTCAGGAGAATAGCTAAAAGGTTCTATACTTAAATCCTCAGAAAGAGAATTGTATCTACCTGTATAAGTTCCTGAAAATGTACACTTAAAATGACTAATCACAAGCTCTATTTGAGCCAATGCACCAAGTGTTTTGTATTTATCGAGATTAAAATAAGAATATGAGTTCCCTTCACTAATCGCTAGTGTAATTAAATTATTTATGTTGTTGTAAAAACCTGAACCTGTCATTTTAAATACTTTATTTTTTTTAACGATGGTTTTTACTCCTGAAAAACTAAAATTATGTGAAGTCTCTGCAGTCAAATTTGGGTTTCCCTGAATATCATGGTTACTGTCCACAAAATTAAAATACAGGTCTTTTATTGATGGCGCCCTAAATCCAGAGGAATATGAAGTCCTAAATATCCAATCTCTTATATTATATCTCAAATTTAAAGAGGGTATTAATGGAGATTTGTACGATGTATTATAGGAGTATCTTAATCCGGGACGGATGATTAATTTATTTAGAGGTTTATATTCTGCACTCCCAAAAATCGCATAATCTCCTATTGCTTGAGTTTTTTCTTTAATTCGCTTTCCGTATCCTGTTTCAAAATTAAAATCATATCCTAAGGCATAATTAAATTTTGCAGAATCATTTAAGGTTGAGTAAGTCCCTCTGGCCATAAATAAGTCGAACAACGTTGTGTCCTGATCTGAGACATTTTCTGACAAATTACTTTGTAGAGTAGTTAAATCAGTATAAAATGTGTTTTTTTGTCTTCGAAAATAATTGTAGGCGAAAATCATGTTTAGTCGTGCTCTTTTGCTAAACTTTCGTCTGATATTTAAATTGTTACTCCATCGATTTGTATGATAAAAATCATCAAATGCTGTTTCATTATAGGGGGCTCTTGGATAGCCTTTGTTGATGATTTTTTCTTTAAAATAATCGGAAGAAAATCGATAATTTAATTTTAAGAATTTACCAGAGTGAAGTACTTTTAAAAAATTTTGCTCTTTGGGTTTCCATGAATTAAATCGAGTAGAGTCAGCGATTTTAATCCTATTTATATCAAAAAAGGGGTCAGAAACATTCCAACCATCAAAAAAATTCCTTCCTCCATTTATGGAATATTGATATCCTTTTCGATTAAATTTTAAACTGCCATCAAGGTTATATTGACCAACCGTTTCATAATAAGTATTGAGATTTAAGTTATATTTTTTTCTGGAGGACTTTTTTGTAATTAAGTTTATAGTACCTGCTAAGGCATTTGTCCCATATTCAACGGATAAAGGTCCTTCAATAATTTCAATACGCTCAATATCATTTAAATTAATTTGACTTAAATCGATATTTCCGCCTACACGTCCAATTATGGGAACACCATCAATTAATATTTTCACGTTTTGCCCACTCAAACCTTGAACACTTGTACTACTTCCTAAAACATTATCCTGTGTAATCCTGACATTAGTTTCATTGGTGAGAATATCTCTAAGATTTACCGCACCCAGAGATTCTATTTTTTTTTGATCAATTACTTTGATTTTATGCACTGCTTTTTCTGAGCTGTTTTCTGCATATTGAGCTGTTACAACTACTTCATTAATATCGACAGCATCGTGTTGTAAAACTATGTTTTTAGATCGATTGGCAAATAATGTGTCGAACACGGATTTGTATCCTAAACAAGATATATAAATCTCTGTATTTCCGTTAAAAGGGTTACTAACTTTGCCATCTACCCCTGTGATTAATAATTTGACTTTAAGCGTAACGCAATTTATACATTTAAACTGGACATGAGCTCCTGATATAGGATTATTGGATGAATCCATAACCTTGACAAATACAGTATCCTGTGCATAAGTCAATGAGAAAAAACAAAAAAAAAGTGATATCAACAGGCTAAACCTCACGATTATTTTAGTGCTAAAAAACCAGAGGAGAAAATTTTCTCCTCTGGAATAAATTTTATTAATATTCTATTAATTATTTCACTACAAATTTTCTTTGCACCGATACTCCTTGATTTTTAACATTAATTATATAAAGCCCCTGTGAAAATTCACTTACATTGAGCTGAATATTATTAACCCCTGAAAAACCAGTGAAGTTTTTTGAATAAACGATTGCTCCGGATAAATTTAAGACCGTGACTTCTAAATTTTCAGTGCTGTTTTGATGAAGAACTATATTTAAAAAGTCACTTGTCGGATTAGGATATGTAGCAACTTTTAAATCCTCATTGTTTTCATTTACGTCAACACTAAAGATTTTTTCTTTAGTGAAAATGTAATTCCCACTCGAACTTCCTCCAAATCCGGTAAAAACTACTTTCCATAGATCTCCAACTTTTGATTTTACAAAATAAGTCAAACTATCGACTGCACTATACTGATAGGTTGAATAGTCTAACTTTTTCCAATCGTATCCAATTGAAGTCATACTGCTTGAAAAAGGAGTAGTCAACGTGTCAGCGTCCAAACTATGAACACCCTCAACTTTATTTACAGATACTCCCTCATTTGTTAGAACACCTGACACACCCATATAATAACTAGGAGTAATCGATTGACCATATTTTGTAAACACCATATCCCAGCTGTCTTTATCCGGTTCTCTGTCAACTTCTGTACCATTTTGAATTGAGTAATAACCAAAACTTTTATTTACATAATCGGCTTTCGCAACAGTATCCAAAACTTCGTTTGTACCATCTAAATCAGCGTACTTAAAATAATATACTCCGCTTGCAAGTCGATCAATCCAAAACTTTTTATATTCTCCATCGGGTAACTTAATTACGAACAAGGAATCTGCTGTAACGTAATGAGTAATCATACTGTAATTACCCCATCCCATGTCCATTCCATCTGCAGTTTGGCTAAAAGCACCCTTTGACCATAAAGAATCTGAATTATAATACTTTTTCCAACTTGAAATACCTGAAGTATCTATTGAGGACCAATGTGAGGTATCACCATTGGGGTAGTTATAGAGTTCAACTCCAAAGCCTCCATTTGTTCGAATTGTTGAGCCCATACCACTCACAGTAAATGCTATATCCCAATTCCCAGCCTCAGCGGAGTGAACTTCATTATTATCAAGATTGTAATATACACTGTTTGCGTATCCTGCACCTGTAGATACTGTATCTGTTGTTTGTGCATTTAAACCTAATACTGAAAATATTCCAGCAAAAATTAGAGTAATTTTTTTCATAAGCGTTAGAAATTTAGTTTTAATTTATTTTGCAAAAATCTCAAGCAAACTAGGCTTATGCAATAACTAGAAATGGTCAAATGATTAATTTGAATACCCTTAATAAGCTAACTCTATTAAGCCATAATCAACTGCGTAAAGCGTCAATTCCGTTGATGTTTTTATGGAAAGCTTTTTCATTGCATTTTTCCTATGGGTATGCACTGTATGATGACTTATGCCAAGCAGGTCAGCAATTTGTTTGTTTGACTTTCCAAGAGCAATGTTTTTAACGATTTGCTGCTCTCTATGAGTAAGAATCTGATTCTTTTTAGAAAAAACTGGATAAGGTTCTTTTTTATTTAAAATAATATCTACTATTTCAGAGGAAAAATATTTCTCTCCTGAGAGAATTTTACGAATTGCTAATACAATTTCATCTTTGTCACTATTATTCGTTAAATAACCTTTTACGCCGATTTCAAGAACTTTTCTGATTCGTACTGTTGAAGAATCATTTGCAATTACAAGAATATTCAAATTAGGATAGCTGGCTGAAATAAACTCTAAATCCTCAATTGAAAAGTACCCTTTTGAAGCATAATTTATGATAAGTAAATCAGGTTCATAAGCAAGTATTCCTGATTCTAACTCTTCACTTTTTTTTACACAAAAAAAACTTCCAGAAATATTATGTTCTGATAAGATTCTTTTTAATCCCTCTGCTGCCAATGAATAGTTTTCAGCATGCAATACGCTTATTTGTGACATTCTTTACCACCTTCTTTATTGGAAGGTAAAAATGAGACTTAACAGTGTTAACACCAATAACTTAAAAAGGGTATAGATTTTTACAGAGTACCCTCTAAAAGGTAATATTGTTTAAATTATACTCGAAATTTATTCCAAACGACTTGTTTACAAAATGAAATAACCAATTTAAATTAATTGTTATCTCAATTCTGCTCCTAATTTATCTTGAAATGCGTTTTGAAGCTTTTGCATAGTATTTTCAATTTGCTTGTCTTTCAAAGTGAATTCGTCAGATTGCAAAATAAAACTCAACGCATAGGATTTTTTTCCCTTTGGAAGCTTTGGTCCTTGATAAATATCAAAAAGCTCTACTTTTTTCAAAATTTTTCTTTCAACTTCAAATGCGATCCGTTCCAGGTCTGAATAATTAATACTGTCATTTAACAATAAAGATAAATCACGTTTTACAGGGTGGAATTTTGAGATTGGCGAAAGTTTTGTTTTTTGGTATTGAAATAATTTTAAAACCTCATCCCAGTTAATATCAGCAAAATATACATCTTGTTTGACACCTGTAGCCTTTAAAAATCTATTTTTAATCTTACCGAACTCTATTATTAACGTTTTCTTGAAGTATAATCCTACCCCTTCTGATAAAAACTCATTTTGAACTGCCTTTGTTTTCAATTTTGAAATACCCAACCGGTTCACAATTGACGAAACATATCCTTTTATTGTATAAAAAGAAACTTTGGTTGAATTTTCAACCCAACTGTTTTCTGATTTCATACCGGTTACAAAGAGCGATAAATGCTTTGCTTCATTATAATCACCTTGAGCATTCTTAGAATATGTTTTTCCAAATTCAAAGAACTTTAAATTCGAATTTTTCATATTGTTATTCCGAGCAATACTCTCTAACCCTCCAAAAAGAAGGCTTCTTCTCAATATGTTTAAATCCTGACTCAATGGATTTAAAAGTTCGATGTGATTTTCTTCCAGCGATTGTTCCAAATCATTGTAATATTCTTTTTTCGTAAGTGAATTATTCATGATTTCATGAAATCCATTAGAAACCAGTAAATTGGATATTTCCTTTACTATTTTAACGGGAGAAACTCTATCGTCAGAAACAATAATTGAAGATTTTAATGAAACAGGAATAGGCACAGAATTATATCCGTATATTCTCAAAATATCCTCAATAACGTCACACTCTCTTTGAACATCAACTCGATACGTTGGAACTTTTAAGTTCAACTTATCCTCTGTCTCATTCACAATCTCAATTTCCAAGCTTTGTAAGACGTCTTTAATCTTCTTTTTTGGAAGTTCGTCACCAATCAAACTATTGCACCTCGAATAGCTAAACTCAATTTCGAAGGGTTTGATAATATCAACAACAACATCATTAATTTCAGAAGCTATTTCTCCTCCTGCGACTTCTTGAATTAAATTTGCAGCTCTTTGTAAGGCTTTTACTGTTAATTCTGGATCAACCCCTCTTTCAAAACGATAGGAAGCATCAGTTTTTAATGCATGAATTTTACTTGTTTTTCTCACTGAAACAGGACTGAAGTATGCACTTTCGATAAATATATCCTTGGTTTCATTTGAAACACCGGACTCTTCTCCACCAAAAACACCAGCAATGCACATTGGTTCTGTTGCATTACATATCATCAATTGATTTTTATTGATTACCCGATTCTCTCCATCTAAAGTTTTGAAGTTAACTCCATCTAAATCACTTTTTATAATAATATTCTCACCACAAATAGAATAGTCAAAAGCATGCAAGGGTTGTCCCAGTTCATGCATTACAAAATTGGTGATATCGACAACATTATTTACAGGAGTAAGACCAATCGAATTCAACCGTTTTACTAACCATTCCGGAGAGTCCGAAACATTTACACCTTTAATTGTAATTCCAGAATATCGAGGACATGATTTTTTATCTTTAATATCAATATTTATAGGTAATTCTGCTGTTTTATTTATTTTTTTAAGACTTGGGAAAGTGAGTTTTGATGGTTTACCGTGAAATTGATAATAGGTCGATAAATCTCTGGCTACGCCATAATGCGATAAAGCGTCTGCTCTATTTGGTGTTATATCAACCTCAAGAATATAGTCCTCTTCCAAATTAAAATAATCCTTGGCCAAAGTTCCAACTTCAACATTGTTCGGTAAAACAAGTATTCCATCGTGACTTTTCCCAAGCCCGATTTCATCTTCAGCACAAATCATTCCCTCAGACAGCTCTCCTCTAAGCTTTGATTTTTTTATTTTAAAGTTATCTTCACCACTATATAAAACCGTACCCACGGTCGCAACTATAACTTTTTGACCCTTATCTACATTTGGAGCTCCACAAACAATATTTAAGGGGTTTTCACCTCCCACATCTACTTTTGTACAGCTTAACTTATCGGCATTGGGATGTTGCCACTTATCCTTAATTTCTCCAACAACCAAACCTTCTAATCCTCCTTTAATGGATTCCACTTTTTCTACGCCTCCTATTTCCAGCCCTAAATCCGTTAAGATTCTTGCCAATTCTTCGGGAGACTCCTCGATTTGAATGTATTGTTTTAGCCAGTTATAAGAAATATTCATAGCAAAAAATTTATGCAAAAATACAAATAAGTTGCCGTGCTACCTAGTAACCTTTTTTTATGAGGTTATCGTGTAAACACCCAATCTTTCTCAGAGGATAAAGACTCATTAAAAACATATCCGTCTCCTGTGAAATTCTTAATACCTTCAGAATGATTTATGTTATTTTTAATAATCCATTTTGCCATGGTTCCTCGTGCTTTTTTTGCATAAACCATGATTACTTTAAAATCACCATTTTTAAATTCCTTAAAGTGAGGAGTTACGACAGTTCCTTCAAACTTATTTAATTTTGCTGCTTTACTATATTCGGTTGATGCCAGGTTAACTATCGTTTCGGATTGTTGATTGTTGAGAAAATTTACAATATCATCTCCCCAAAAATCATATAAATTTTTACCCCCATCAACACTTAATTTGGTTCCCATTTCCAATCGATAAGGTTCGATAATCGTATTCGGCTTTAAAATTCCGTATAGCCCTGATAAAATCAACAATTTTTCCTGAGCTGATTTTAACTCTTCGGGTTGAAAAGATTGAAAATCAAGCCCTGTATAAACTTCTCCATTGAATGCATCCGCTGCCCTGGAAATTTCATTCTCTTTAGTTCCCATTTGCTGGTATCTTCCATAATTCAAATGAGACAGTTGAGGACTCAGTTTCATTAATTTCCCCAATTCATCTGCTGATAACGTTTTCATTTTTTGAACCAATGTTTTGGTTTTGTTTGGGAATACCAATTCACTTCCCTCATCATGTGTTACAGATTTTGAAAAGTCGAGTTTTTTAGCCGGCGACAGGATAATTTTCATATTCATTTAATTTTATCAAAAATATAATTTTTAGAATCATTTCAGCACAATAACATTTATCTAAAATTGTCGTAAGAGTTAGAGACCTTTTTTGAAAATGAAAAAATACAAATCCATCGTGGTTGACGATGATCCTATCTCGCAAAAAATAATAGCAAAATGCATTCAAAGAAGTGGTGTTTTTGAGGACCCCGTTTTATTAAATAATGCTTTAAGTTTAAAGGAAATTCTGGCAAATGACAGTTTCGATGTTGTTTTTTTAGATGTAGAACTTCCTGAATTATCGGGTCTGGACTTTATTAAAGCTTTTGAAAACTTACCTCAAATTGTTCTAATGAGTAATATGAAAAAATATGCCGTTGATGCTTTTGAAGTTGAAGTTTTAGACTTTTTACCTAAGCCCATTGAATACGGTAGATTTTTAAAAACTTTAAATAAGCTTGAAAAATTGTCAAAAGTGATAAACGACAATAAGAAAGATGAAAATATTTTTTTCAAAGTAAACGGCAAACTTCAAAAAATAAAACTTTTTAATATTTTATTTTTTGAATCCATGTCGGATTATGTAAAAATAATTACCAAGGAAAAAACGTATGTTGTCCTTCAAACTATGACAAAACTCCAAAACTCTCTTCCTCAAAATTTTGTTCGATGTCACCGATCTTACATTGTGAATTTAGAGAAAGTAGATGCCCTAGATGATCGTGTTTTAGAAATTGAAGGTCATGCCATACCAGTATCAAGAAGCTATTACGGTGAAATTAAAAATGAACTTAGAATTATAGGCTAACAGTAAAATGAAATAACGAAGTAAAAAAGCCAATTCGAAATGAATTGGCTTTTTTGACTTTTTTACTTTTATGATTTATGCATCAATGTTAGCATATTGAGCGTTTTCTTCTATAAACTCTCTACGAGGTGGCACCTCGTCTCCCATTAACATTGAAAACGTTCTATCTGCCTCTTGAGCATCACCGATATTTACCTGGCGTAAGGTACGAGCCTCTGGATCCATTGTAGTCGACCAAAGTTGCTCAGCATTCATTTCTCCCAAACCTTTGTATCGTTGAACTCCTACACTAGAAGCATTTCCGGCACCTTTCATCTTTTGAATCGCTAAATCACGCTGATCATCATTCCAGCAATATTCTTGCTGTTTACCTTTTTTAACCAAATATAAAGGTGGAGTTGCAATGTAAATATATCCAGCCTCAACAAGTTCTTTCATGTGACGGAAGAAAAAGGTAAGGATTAAGGTAGAAATGTGAGAACCATCAACATCGGCATCACACATAATGACAATTTTATGGTACCTCAATTTCTCCGTATTTAATGCTTTTGAATCTTCTTCCGTACCAATTCGAACACCTAAAGCAGTATATATATTTTTGATTTCTTCATTTTCAAAAATTTTGTGCTGCATAGCTTTTTCAACATTCAATATTTTCCCTCTTAATGGAAGAATTGCCTGAAATTCTCTATTTCGACCCATTTTTGCGGTACCACCCGCAGAATCTCCCTCCACAAGGTATATTTCACTTAGGGCTGGATCTTTAGAGGAACAATCTGATAATTTACCCGGTAATCCGGAAACTTGCATAACGTTCTTCCGTTGCACCATTTCCCGAGCTTTTGTAGCTGCATGACGAGCTTGTGCGGCGAGAATAACTTTTTCAACAATTGTTTTAGCTTCTGAAGGATGCTCTTCAAGATAGTTTGAAAGTGCCTCAGACACCGCTTGATCAACAGGTGCTGAAACCTCTCTATTTCCTAATTTCGTTTTAGTTTGTCCCTCAAATTGAGGTTCAGCAACTTTTACTGATACAATAGCAGTAAGACCTTCTCTAAAATCATCAGAGTTTATATCAAACTTCAACTTTGCCAGAAGTCCGGATTTTTCAGCGAAATTCTTGAGTGTTCGTGTTAACCCTCTTCGAAAACCCGTTAAGTGTGTACCTCCTTCATATGTATTGATATTATTTACATATGAGTGAACATTTTCAGAGTAAGAAGTATTATAACACATTCCTACTTCAACCGGTACTCCATTTTTTTCTCCTTCAAAATAAATTACATCAGGAATTAATTGCTCTCTTGCACTGTCAATATATTGAACAAACTCTGTTAGTCCTGCTTCTGAGTAAAATACTTCAGTCGCAAAAGTTCCATCTTCCTCTTTTTTTGCCGATTCTCTTCTATCGGTTAGAGCAATTTTGATTCCTTTATTCAAGAATGCTAACTCACGCATCCTTTTTGCTAAAATGTCATAGGAATAAATTAAATCGTCAAAAATTTCAGGATCGGGTTGAAAAGTAACTTCCGTTCCTCTTTGATCTGTTTCACCTGTAACTTTAACATCATATTTTGGCTTACCTTGAGAATATTCCTGCTGCCAGATCTTGCCTTCACGATAAACTACAGCTTTCAAATCAATGGAAAGTGCATTCACACAAGATACTCCAACTCCATGTAATCCTCCAGATACTTTATACGTGTCTTTATCAAATTTACCTCCTGCGTGAAGTACAGTCATTACTACTTCTAATGCTGATCTTTTTTCTTTAGGGTGCATTGCAGTTGGAATTCCTCGACCATTGTCGATAACTGTAATGGATTCTCCTTCATTGATAAAAACCTGTATGAAATTACAATGACCCGCCAGGGCTTCATCAATGGAATTATCAACCACCTCATATACCAAGTGATGCAATCCTTTCGCGGTTACGTCACCAATGTACATGGCAGGTCTTTTTCTTACTGCTTCTAATCCTTCAAGTACCTGAATATTACTTGCTGAATAATCTTTTTTCTGCTCTTGATTTTCACTCATAGAAATCTATTTTATTGCACGTCTCTCAAAGATAGTTGATGAACGGGCTAAAATCACCTAAAACATTAGTATAATAAGGGATTTTATCAACACGAAATTAACATAATTTTTTGATTCAAAAAAGTTGAATAATTCAAAGGTTTATTGATCATTTTTATTTGATTATTTTTGACAAAAATCAAAGTATGGAGTTAGGTGTTAAGCTGGATATAATCGATCTCAAAATATTAAAAATTTTACAAGAAAAAGGAAGGATAACCAACCTTCAATTGTCTCAAGAAATTGGACTATCTCCAGCTCCAACGCTTGAAAGAGTTAAAAAATTGGAATCTTCTGGAATAATTGAAGGTTATCATGCACAAGTCAACGAAACTCTACTTGGGATGGGAATAAAAGCGTTCATTTCTATTTCTCTGGAACGACAAAAAGTAGATTCAATTGTAACTTTTAAAGAAAAAATACAATCCATTCCTGAAATACTTGAATGTTATCAAATTACTGGAAATGCTGATTATTTTTTAAAAGTAATGGTTAAAGATATTCCCTCATTTGAAAGCTTAATTTCTAATAAACTCAGTCAAATCGAAGAAATTGGACAAATGCAAACCATGATGATTCTTTCTAAGGTTAAGGATTCAAAAGTAATTCCTTTTGAGATTGACTAATCTCTTAACTTATTAAATCCGGTAAATCGATTTTTGTTTCCTTCTCTAATTCCGTATCCATAGTTTTTTACTTTAAAAACAGTTTTATCGGGATTCCAAACATAGCCGTTTAGAGTAAGATTAGAGAGAGAATCTTTTTCAAACGGTATGGAATAACTGTTTACTAAAAAAAACACATTTGAATCTTCTGGTTTTAAATTTTTGGTGTTGCAACCCAACCACTTTATCTTTTCTTTTCCCTGTTTTATTTCATTTACCAAAATGATATTGGAATCATCAAAGGATTCAAGTTCCAACTCGACATATATGTCGATAATATCATGAGGATTCATAAGAATTGAATCCAAATTCAATTCAATATTCAATTGAAAGGGTTTACTAAAAGAGTTTTTCTTGTCGACTGAACTTAAAGAAAACAAATTCCTTTTCTTATAATACAAATCATTTAGCGTCTCTTTTCGTTTCGAAAAAATGAGGTTTTCATATCCATTTCCTCTATTTTCCATTTCTACATTGGGGTAATACTTATTGACAAGACTGATTTCCCTTGGAAATAAATCACCCATAACTACTCTCTCATATTTTGAAGATTGTAATAACTTTTGAAATTCTTTTATTGTTGTACAGTCGTCATCTAAGGAATAATATTCAAAATGCTCCTCAAATCTTTCTTTGTAAAAATCATAAAACAATGGTTCATGTCGACCTACATTAAGTGTCTTAGGCTGATTACACAATTTAAAAAAAGAACCTATTGGATTTTGATAAAACCAATTGAAATGATTGCGCTCTTCAACAAGAGATAAAACTCCAATAAAAAGGATTATGGGTACTGAAAAAACATAGATTTTACTTTTATTCCAAAAAGAAAAAAGCCATATTAAAAAACACGGAAATCCAAAAATTAATAATGAAAATTGTAATACAGGAGAAATATAAATAGAGTAGTAATACCCTACAATAAAAGGAATTAGAAACAAGCAAAGTAAAGTTGTACGTTTTTTAATTTGCAATGGAACAAATTCCTTTATCGATTTAATTAAGAAATATAAAGTCCCTAAAAAGACCATCCCTATGAACAGTTTTGAGTGATTAAAAAGATACATCAAGTAGTTTCCTAAAAACTTTGAATCGGGAGGATTTAACCACTCTAAACCTTCTGTCTTTAATTGAAAAAAGAACGTACTCAAATGCGGTATGTAAAGAACAAAAGCAATAAAACCCGATGCTAAAAATTTTAAAAGAATTTCTTTTCTCAACCACAGCATACCCAACAGTGAAATCGCTGCACCAAACAGCAAAGCAAAATAGTGTATGTAACCAAGAGAGGACAAAAGAACTCCATAGAGTAAAAATAATTTCCAATCTTTACTTTTTTGAATAAAAATCTTAGTCCAGCACCTTACAAGAAGCAAACTAAAAAGAAGACCTGGAGAATACGGCCGAGCAATTACTCCTTGGTATATTGTATATTGAACAACAGAAAAACAAGCTGCACTAATCAATCCGGTTGAGGACGAAAACCACTCTTTTCCAAATTTATATACTTGATATACACAAGCAACACTACAAATCACGAAAGGTAATCGAATCAAAAAGGGATTATCCCCGACAATGGAGTAAAGAATTTTAAGGAACAAATGCACACCAGCTGGATGACCATCCAACTCTATTCCATAGTGATAAAACTCTGACCAGCTTGCATAATTCATACGAGTCAGGGCACTGAGTTCGTCGTGGACGTAATCGAAATCCCAAAAACGCCAAAAACGCAGAAGAGAAGCTACTGCTATTATTCCCAAAAGAAACCACTGTTCTTTGGTTAAAGAGTTAGGTTTAATCATTCGTCCAGTACAGGAATTGAATTATTATTTTCATCAATAGCTACACAAGTGAATTCTCCTTCTACAGCAACCTCTCTCTTATCGGAGTACATTTCCTCAATAAAAATAGTCACAGAAACTTTTAATGAGGTTTTTCCTACATGACCCACTTCTCCTACTACCTCTATTATTGAACCGGAGGGTATTGACCTAGTATAGTTTACTTCAGAACCTACAACAACAAAGCGTTTCCTGGAAAATCGTGTTGCTGTAATAAAGGCTATTTCATCCATTATTTCCATGGCCTTCCCACCCAACATAGTATCGTGATGATTGGTCAATTCTGGAAATACTGCTTTAAAATAAGAAGTCCGAGTGGTTTTTATTTTATCTTCTAATGATTGTTTCATTGTAAAACTTAAAATCAAATAAAATACTGAAACAAGTCGGGATCTTCATTAATCACAGTATAGTTAATTCCGTACTTATCCATTCGGTTTATTAAGCCTTGATAATCTTTTGGATCGGTTAACTCAACTCCTATTAAAGCGGGCCCTGCTTCTCGAGCATTTTTTTTCACATATTCAAATCTTGAAATATCGTCTTTTGGTCCCAAAACCTCATTTACAAATTCCTTCAAAGCTCCCGGTCTTTGAGGAAATCTAACAATAAAAAAATGCTTCAAACCTTCATAAATCAAAGCTCTCTCTTTGATCTCCTGCATTCGAACGATGTCGTTGTTGCTTCCGCTTACCAAGCAAACTACTTTTTTACCTTTAATTTCTTCTTTTACAAAATCAAGTGCGGCGATTGCTAATGAACCTGCCGGCTCAACAACAATAGCTTCTTCATTATACAATTGAAGAATGGTTGAACACACTTTACCCTCAGGTACCAAAACAACATCATCCACAACTTCTTTCATAACGTCAAATGTGTTTGTTCCAACTCTCTGAACGGCTGCCCCGTCGACAAACTTATCAATCTTCGACAATTCTACTGGTGCTCCTTTTTTCAGTGCTTCCTTTAAAGATGGAGCCCCTTCAGGTTCTATTGCAATGATTTTTGTCTTTGGACTTTCTTGTTTGAAATAAGAACCCGTCCCACTGGTTATACCACCACCACCAACGGGAACCAATAAATAATCGATATTGTTCGTGTCTTCCAAAATTTCTAACCCGACTGTACCTTGACCTTCCATTACTCTGTAATCATCGAACGGATGCACAAAAGTCATTCCTCCTTCTTCACAAGCCTTCATTGAGCTTTTGTAACTGTCATCAAACGTATCTCCATTTAAAACAACATCTACATTGCTTTTTCCAAAAAACTTTACTTTTTCAACTTTTTGTTTAGGAGTTGTAGAAGGCATATAAACGGTACCTTTTATTCCTAATAAGTTGCATGCATATGCAAAGCCCTGAGCATGATTTCCTGCACTCGCACATATTACACCCTTAGACAAAGCCTCTTTACTCAAAGACTTTATCTTATTGAAAGCTCCTCGAATTTTATAGGATCGAACAGGTTGTAAATCCTCTCTTTTTAGGTAAATATCGCAATGATATTTTTCACTTAAAGCTAAATTTTTCTGAAGTGGTGTTCGCTCTGCAACACCTTTTAAATTCTCAGCTGCTTGCTTGATATTTTTTACGGAGACTAATCCCAAAACTTTTGTATTTATAGGTTGGCCGCAATTTTTTCGGCTAATTCTTTAAATTCTTCCTCAGAAAATTGAACTCTTTGTTTTGTGAAATCCAAATCTGATATTGAATTAATGGGCACCAAATGAACATGGGCATGAGGCACTTCCAATCCAATTACTGAAACTCCTATTCGCTCACAAGGAACAACTTTTTTGATGGCTCGTGCAACCTTTTTTGCCAAATGATTAACTTTTTCAAACAATTCATCATCTAAATCAAAATAGTAATCTACCTCTCTTTTAGGAACGACCAATACGTGCCCTTTAACGAGTGGAAGAATATCTAAAAAGGCAATACAATCCTCTGTTTCCGCAACTTTATAGCAGGGAATTTCTCCTTGAACAATTTTTGTAAAAATGGATGCCATTTATCTTGAAATGTTAATTACTTCCAGTTTAAGTAATCCAGCAGGAACCTTAATTTCAGCAACATCTCCTATTTCTTTACCCAACAACCCTTTTCCTATAGGTGAGCTTACCGATATTTTCTTTTCCTTTAAATTAGCTTCTTCCTCGGAAACTAATGTGTACTCCATTTCAACTTTGTTAGCAAGGTTTCGGACCTTAACTTTTGAAAGAATCAATACTTTGGAATTGTCAATTTTACTCTCATCGATAACTCTTGCATGGGCAACAATTTCCTCCATTTGAGCAATTTTCATTTCCAATAAACCCTGCGCTTCTTTAGCGGCATCATATTCTGCATTTTCCGACAAATCTCCTTTATCACGAGCGTCGGCAATTTGTTGAGAAACATTTGGTCTTTCAACTTTTTTCAGATGATCTAATTCAGCTTTTAGTTTATCTAGTCCCTCTTGTGTAAAATAACTGGTATCTGCCATATTTTATCTTTTGTCTCAATAATAAAAGAATCCTGATTCGATGATCAGGATTCTTTTAATTCATTTTATATTCTAGTGCTAATTTACAAAATTATTCTTGCCCCGAAAGTATGTATCCCTTCAAATGGGTTGGTGTCGCGATATGTGTAATCAAAACCAAAGTAACGATTATCTTTTCCATAGGGCAATTGAAAGCTAAACCCTCCTGAAGGACCCGTAATTGCAGTTTGTCGAGTTGATATTTCAAAAATACCTTCCTCATATACAAAACCTCCTCTTATTTGTAAATATTTTTTGAATCGATATTCAACCCCCATGCGAGTTTGGTCGTTTAAAAACATTCGAGCTGAATAGGTAAAACCCGTTTGAACAGAGTGTGACGAATTAAATTCAAATCGATACCCAAAACCTAAATTCATAAGTAGAGGAAGAGTATAAGATGCTGATGAGATCTGCCCACTTTGATTATTTCCATTGGGAAAGGTCATTTCCATTTTTAAACCATTTCCATCGTATTTCATATTCGGTCCGGCATTTTTCAAAGCTACCCCAAAACTTATATGCTCTTTTTTTCCCGTTACATATTTTACTCCGGCATCAAGTGCAAGACCAAAGGCATTAACGTCATGAATACCTTCAGAGATTAATTTTAATGTAATACCTCCATCGATATTGTTTGAAAATTCCCTTGAATAGGTAAGTCCTCCATTTACAAATTGAGGCCGATAAGTTCCTATACCTCCTTCTGGATTATTCACCGTAGTTATTTCAATATCTCCGAGATTAAACGACATAATAGATAAAGCCAAAACTGTTTTTTCATTGAATCGTTGACTTACTCCGAATGCATTGATATATATTTCGCTACCCTGAAGCCAGTTTGATCTTGAAAAAAGTAAATCTGTTTTATTGGTTCCAGAAACACCAGCTGGATTCATATAAACCATCTCGATACCGGATCCGAAAGCGGCATCAGATCCTCCAACACCAGAAGATTTACCCCACGAATTAATGAGCAATTGTGTGGCTCCCGATTGCCCTCCCGATTGTGCAATTGAAGTCTGAAAACAAACAGTAATCAACAATATTTTGAGGCATGTTTTCATTAAAAAGTATCTAAATCTATTTCTCGTTGAACACCAAACCATTTAATAATTTTCTCTCCTATTCCAGGAGCATTTATATGAAAAATATAAATCCCTGATGCAATACTTATACCTTGCTCATTATTTAAATTCCATGATACAAATGTTTTCTCATCGTTATCCTTTTTCAAAGTTTTAACCAATGAGCCATCTAATGTGAAAATTTTGATTGTGCATTCTTTTGGAAGATTGGTAATTTTTATTTCATTATTTATTTTACTTTTTTCATACTCACTGAATCCGTAGTATGGATTTGGAACGATATTCGTTTTATCCAAATTTGCTTTTGCAGTAGTATTCTGATTAGAAGCAGCGTATATATCATCTGTATTAAATTCATAAACAGGCAGCTGTCCACCAACGGAATTGTAAGGCTCATTTACACGTAATTTTATTGTAACATCAGTTGCAAGAAATGGAAATGCATCATTTTGAATTGGGTACCCGAAAACCCAGGTACAGCTCTTAAATACCTTTTGCTGAACTCCAAAAAAACCTTGATTATACACATTCAAAATAGATGATCCCTCATCGTATTTACTAATAAAATCATGATTTCTAAATATATATATTGTATGAAACCCTCCAAACAAAGGTTTACCCTCATTTCGATACATGCTGCTTGTAGGATTCCATAACATATCACTTCCGTTGTCTCCAGCAAAAAAGCTGTACTCCCCAAAAGCCAGATTCAAGCGCTCTCCGGTTAATACGTCTATTGCATATCCTGGAAAATAACTCAGTCCTTCATCCAGGCTATTGCCGTTCCAGTCAGTTGTAGTTCCTCTTTTCAGCATAAGTTTCTCGTCTCCAAATTGAGAAATAGGCTCATCGTCGGACATTTCAAAAACCGGACAAATTGACCATTTACTTTTGTCACTTGTTATCACAAGATCAACATTATTTAGTCCTGAAACATCGTTGTAAGTTTGAATTCCTATAGGATCAACGGCAGGTCCATATAATTCTCTTGAACAATACTTAAATGGGGCAACCCAACCGTTGATTAAATTTTCAAAATCTCCGTCCGTATCCTCTGCAGCCTGACCTACAAAATAGTCCTTAAAATCAATCTCAGTTATAGAGGAAGTTTGATTAACTCCTGCTCTTATCCAGTTTTCCCAATTATCTCCTTCTGCGTCTGATACTCCGGAAAGCCATGGTAAGCTTGGATTTTCAAAATGAAGAGAATCGCCAATAACGCCAAATTTTTCAATTCCTGAGGTTGCAACATCATCCACTTGCTGAATATTTACTGAAATACCCCACTCTTTAATAATTTGCTCATTACTTCCAGAAATGTTTTTGTCGGAATAAAGGGTATCTGAATATTCGTCATTACCATTTGGCTTATATAATATTCTCCAATAAGCATCTTTCAAGTCATTCGGAGTTATTGAGTCCATAAACTCTAACCTGAAATCACCTTTTGGTACCTTCAGAGGGTCAATTACCTTTATGCCTACCGGAGCTCCATAAGTACTGTAAACAGGTTGAGAAACAGAGTGAATTGGTGAAGAAAGAATTTCGTTTATGGATTCTTTTGACAAATTAACAAACTGACCACCGTTTCCATTCCCTGAAACCCTCTTTATTTTTGGAGCCATTCCGTAAAAGGAATTGATGTCTGTTCCATTCCCCTCTAAAGATGCATCATGAGGTATCGCTGTATATTGCTTGATGTTCCTTCTCCCTGCTTTATACGGATATTTCTGACCTTCATTTCCAGGTTCATAGGTCAAATAATCATTATAAGCATAAGCAATAATCATGTAATAGTATTCTTTATTGTTAATCAAACGGTCATTTCCAGTGGCAAAATAATCTTTTTTAACAGAGAAGGAGTGAGAAATCCCCTGGTCAGATCCATCTACCATAATCTGAGGAACGTTGAAGCCAATCTCTTCATCATAAATTTGATTTACCAATTTACCAATACCGTCCTTTACATCACTTTGCCAAACTAATCTTGCCTTTGAAACATCATCCAATTCAGAGCTTGAAACAGTAGGACCTGATAATTGAAAAAATTGATACCCCTGAAACCTGTAAATAGAATCATAGGACAAACCAAATGGAGAAACTATTGTGGGATCCACTTCCTCATAATTTTCCTTAAAATTGTTACTTGCCTCACCGTTTTCCAAATAAAAAATTAATTCATTTTTCATTTCTTGTATGATCAAATCAGGTGCATCAGGACCATTTAATATTTTGAAATCATTATCAAACAAAGCCTGTGCTAAGTCGTCTGCTTTTTTCAAATTCTGTACTGCTGACCAAGGACCTCCACCAGGTGTTGCCTGAGCCCAAACTGCACCAGTCGTAATATAATTTACAGCTCCAGGCTCTAAAGTAAAAGGGCCTGCAGATTGAATAAACCGTCGATCTCCCGGAGGGTTTCCCGCTGAAGTTTCACTCCACGGCGCAACAACAACTCCTTTTGTACCCCAAAACTGTTCTTGATCAGAATCATCAGGAAACATAAAATCACACGAGATCCCTGAAGAGTTGAATCCATTGCCTCCGTATTCCATTGCAGATCCATTTTTCCATCGACCTCTTATGTAATTAAAGTAGTCGGTTGCAGTATTTGGATCTCCCTGATCTCCTGACCCAATGTTATAATACATAAACTTAGACATAACAATCAGTTCTCCCTCCTCATCTATTATTCCATCACGATCGTTGTCTATTCCGTCATTTGCATCTGCCAATGGACCCTCAAAAAAATCTATACCTATTGCGGGTGGATCATCACCATAGCCTCCTGCATTTTCATCGTAAGCATCCCCATTGTAACAATATCCCAAACCTCTCTCTACATCACAACCAACATAATCATCGTAATAATATCCCAAATCAGTATCTGCCCATACCGCCATATAACAATCCTCAATTGTGAATGTAGAACGATTAATGATTTTGTAATTGTAAAAGGTCATATCGTTAATTTCGTCGTTGGTAGCGAATCCAAAAGCCTGAGCTTGAATTTCCAATCCAATAGCTGCTGCTCCAGACTCGGTGTGAACATTGCCAACATCATTAAAAATCCACCAAATGTTTTGATCTCCTCTTAATTTTCCGTTGGCATATCGCTCATTGTCTCCACCCAAATCAAATGCAGGGTAATCCCCACTTGAGGGATTATATGTACCATTTGAATCTGCATCAAAAAAGGGTGCTAAATAGTAATCATGACCATCGGCAATACTACCATGAGCGGGATAATTTAACATACTTAATGGAACTGAAGGGTTTTCTCCTGCTTTAAAAGCTGAAATATAATCCTCTACCTCTTTTCTGTTGACTTTAAAATGCTTGTCGTATTCATCACAAACATCTGATGTAGTAGTAACATTATTTTTATTAATTGGACCTGCCCAAAAATCGGACCCTAAACTTCTGTGAGTTAATGCGGCCATTTTTAAATTTCCTGTTTCATCTCTTCCTCCAATCATAATTGAGCCTGCAAATATTGAATGCTGACCACTGCCTTTTGGAATCTCATATTTAGCATTATCCAAATCCCACCACATGTCTCCTCCGTTTAATATTGTGGTTCGAACATTATTTATATCCAAATCAATTCTTGATGTAGGAGCTTTACACTCTGCCGATCGAAAATTTAGCTGACTGTTGTTATTGGATGTGGCTTCTCGTTTTATAAAAGAGGCTTTTGCATTTAAAAATGCAATTGAAACAATCACTATTGTTATTAATTTCTTCATTTAAAAAGTCATTACAAATCCAGCCCTTATTTGTCTGGGCAAAGCGTAGTTATTGGGGTTTGCTATTTTTAAACTGTAAAGGTCCAAATAAGACTCATAATTAGTTTGTGCCTCAATATTAGACTGAGATGTTGCAGCATCTAAGTAACCATCGTCGTCTGGATTTCCTGTTGCATTGTAAACTTTGACAATGTTTTTTGTATCGAAAAGGTTCTTAACCACCAGATAAAGTTCAGTTTGGAATTTAAACCCCGCCTCTTTTCTAAACCCGAACAAGAATTTTTTACTTACACGAAGATCCGTTGTATAAATCCAAGGTAATCTGTTTCCATTTATTAAACCATCCAAAGCTTTTCTCTCTGCATTAATTATGTTTCCTTCTGGAGTAAAATTTGACTGTCCGGTATATGGTCTTCCCGAACTTAATTTTGTAACAATATTCGTGGACAGTCCTCCTAAAATAGATCTTCCCTTACCGTTCCAGTCGGGACCAAAATACTTTTTCCCTGGTTTAAAAGTATAATTAAAAACTCCCCTAATAATGTGACGTTGATCAAACGACAAGGGAAGCATAATTTTTAAATCAGGAACTCCCTGTGAAATCAAACTTGCACTTGAAACAGGGGATGAACCTGTTCCATCCGCAAATTGTAACGTATACCCTGCATTTAAAGAAACGTTCGAATTAATTGGTCGCAAATCATACTTTACAGAAAACCCTTTTACTAATGCTTTATCAAGATTCCCAAAAGTTAAATAATTAACTGGATAAGCATAATTAACAGCCGTCACTTGAATCAAATCCTTCATTTCTCGATAATAGGTCGATACTGTAATGGCACTTCTATTGGTTAGTTTCTGCTTATAACCCACCTCATAATCAATGGTTTTCTGAGGTTTTAAATTTGAATTGGTAATGAAGCTACCAACATTACCCTCTAGAAACAAGTAATCAGTCGGAGTAAATATATTTTGGTCATATCCCGGTCGTTGAGTCAGAACATCGTAATGCGCAAAAAATGAAGAATTTTCTGAAAGGTTAAATGTAAATGAGATCCTTGGCATAAAACTATATTGAGGTTTGTAATCAGTAAATGTAGAGGAAGACTTATAGTTTGAATCTCCTATTTTTACTGAAGGGTCCTTTACATAAGGAGTCACTTCTCCCGTATTTGATGCAGTCTCTATTATTGATGGATCGGTAATTTCTTTACCTGAAGCGTCAAACCACTTGTTTTCCAAACGATATCCAACAATATTTGGAACATCCTGCTCTAATGAGTTAACATATACCGTTGCTTCATCATCGATCGTATTTGGAATAGTGTATGAAGATTCTAAATCTTTAACTTTATAAGAATCATACAATACATAAGGATCTTTTAAAACAGGTTGATTCGCATCAAATCGATCTATTCTTAAACCGATATTAAATACAATATTATCAAACTGAAATTTATCCTGAATATATCCAGATGCATATATGGGTTGATATGGATTTGACTTACGAGTATAAGCTCCATTTTCATCTTTTGCATGAAAAAAATCATCCAATTTGACATTCGATACTGGGTTACCCAGGTAATCAAACCCCTGAAAACTTAAAACGCCATTACCTTCGGCGAGTAACTCATCCGCAGAAAATAACGAAAGGGAATAATTTTCAGGACCGTAAAAGTCGGTATCAAAATATTCATCATAATCCAATCCAAACTGATCCCTTACGTTTTCATAAAAACCTTTACTACCCGTTTCCTGATAAAGGTAATTGTAATTTACAGTATCTGTAAAAACTCCATTACTGTATGTTAAAGATGGATTGTCCAGGTCCAATTCCGTATTTTTTGCATTGGCCAATTGTCGCATTCGATTCCACAAACCAATTGGAGATACTCGATACCCCCTGTAAAGTCTTTCCTCGTATTCAAATCCAGCTATTATATTATGTTTCTTAAATATTTTAGCGGTTATATTTCCAATTGCCCTTTTTTGAGTGGAACTGCCCTTGAAATATCCATTATACTGCCGACCTGTGTTGTACCATATACCATATACGTGCTCAGGTCGATCACCATTTAATAATGCCCCGCCATTACTGGCTTGTAAATAATTTTCATAGTTCCCTTCAGATAATCCGGAGTATAAACTATAAAATTGAGAGGCATAATTGGATGCATTAGGATTGGAACCTCCTCCCAGAAATTCATACAAAACATCTTTTTCACCTTTATAGTAATATGCATCTCCATTATCACCATTCTCCTGGTATTCATAGAGTGAATTTCTATGCGTTTTAAACTGTCCTACGTGACCGTATTTAAAAAGATCATCCCTATGAGAATCGTCCCAGTTTAGTTCACTCATATCCGTGTAGTCTATTTGAATTTGATAATTTAAACTAGAAATCCATTTTATGGAATCTACATTTAATTTTTGTTTCCACCTCAAAAAGAGATTTGTTTGTTGATTTATGTACTCGGGATTATTGATTGAATTGAATAAAGAATAGTCATATATGTATGTATTTCCTTTAGAATAATTATAATTCCCTCCAGCTGTTAGAACGATACTTTTATTCAATTGAAAATCAACTTTTCCAGCAAAACGAGCGTTTATACTGCCTATATTTTGATTGTTTTTTTGCCATTCTAAATCATCGTTTGTTATGAATTCAGAATTTCTAAAGGTTCCTGTACCGGATGAAGCAACTCGAAGAGGGTTCATCTCTAAATCTCTCAAAACCTCATCCTTTATTTTCCATACACCCAAGGCAGATGGTCTTGAATCCAATAGATTTTTGTATTCTCCTGTTAACAAACATCGCAGTCGTGATGGCTTGAGGAGAACACCGTTAGAATCTTTTTTTCCTCGGAATATTGGACCGGCATAACTTCCGGTAATTAAATTATAGCCATATCCATCCAGACCTTGAGAAGTAACACTTTCAAGAGCACCAAAGCCTTTTGAACCACCTCCTTTGGTTGTGACTATAACCACACCTCCTATATTGTCTCCATACATAGCTGGAATACCGCCAGAAATAACTTCAACTTGTTCTATAGCATTTTGAGGCACGCTCAATTTACCCTTTATTTTTATTCCATCTACTATAAACTGGGTTCCCTCTGTTCTTTGTCCTCTTATATACACATCTCCAGTTCCATCGTCCTGACTCACAGCATCTACTGATGTAGAAATGATTTCTCCCACATCCCGGACTGCCAGATTTTCAATTTCAACGGAAGTATATATTTTAGCTTGTTTATCCTTATCAATTAATGGTTTTCTGTATTGTATTATTTCCACTACATCAACTGCTTTAGAACTTGAAAGCAATGTGAAATTCAACTCTACTTTTTGGTTGGTTCCAACAAGAACACTCTGAATGGTTTTACTCTGAAAACCTAAAGACTCAACACCAACGTCATAACTACCTGGATCAACTCCAGAAAAGAAATATTCTCCATTAAAATCAGAGTATACCGCATCGATTTGATTTCCATCTTTGAAGAGTGAAACAAAAGCAGCTCCTATGGAATCTCCATCAACGCTCAAAATTTTACCGTAAATTTCTCCAGTTTGTGCTTTTATTTTAAAGGCACACAAGATAAGAATTGGTATTATTTTTAATCGCTTTAGGCTCATTGATGTTACGGCGTTAAAAGTAATACAAAACCTAGGGTTTCACAAGGCAAACTAAATTCGTTTTCTTCGCTTTTTTTGTTGCTTTCTGCCAAACCAACGTTCCCACCATGGTTGTGGAGCTTTTCCTTTTTTGCGCCTCTCTGCCTCTCTTAATGATTTTTTAATTCTCTTTCGAGTTGCTTTCTCCTGTAATTTTAAATGTCGTTTCATCAATTCTTTTTCGACCTCTTCCTGACTCTTTTCCTTTTTCTTATTGAGTTCCTGAACAGCTTTCCGCTCTTTTGAATCCTGAGAAAAAGAATTTTGTGACAAACTTAAAAGCAAAGAAAACAATCCGAAAATTAAGAAACGTCTTTTCATACACAATAAAACAAGAATGCCTAAAGTTAATTATTTTCATCTTTGGTTAACCAATGTATAATTATTTAGTTTTGTATTATGAAATTATTCTCAGGGATTTTATTCTTATTTCTAATTATGTTTTTAGGCTGTAAAAATCAGTATGAAGGAATTCCCGATGTTAACGTTAATGTTTTTATAAACATTCAAAATCCACAATATCAAAACCTTTCGGGAATGGGGTCCTGGTCCTATGTGGAAGGTGGATCTAAGGGAATTATTGTTTTTAACTCGGATATGGAAAACTTTATGGCATACGAAAGACACTGTCCCTATGCACCAGAAAATGAATGCTCCAAAATTTCAGTAGACCAAACTAATCTATTCGCAATTGACACCTGTTGTTCTACGAAATACCAACTCCTCGACGGCTCAGCAATTGACGGTCCTGGTTCTCTTCCACTAAAAAGATACAACACCAGTTTTGATGGAAACATCATCCACATTTGGAATTAATGATTCGTGTGTAAGAAAACAAAAAAGGCCTCTAAGAGGCCTTCCTTTTTTAATATCTGTAAGCTTCTGGCTTATAAGGTCCTTCAACGGGGACGTCTATATATTTTGCCTGCTCTGGAGTAAGAACTTCTAATTCGACACCAATTTTAGACAAATGCAATTGCGCAACCTTTTCATCTAGGTGCTTTGGTAAAGTATATACTTTATTTTCATACTTTTCAGAATGGTTCCATAATTCAATTTGCGCCAGTGTTTGGTTGGTAAATGAGTTACTCATGACAAAAGAGGGGTGACCAGTTGCACAACCTAAATTGACAAGTCTTCCTTCTGCAAGAATAATAATTTCATTTCCTGAAGAAACAGTATATTGATCAACTTGAGGCTTAATGTTCACTTTAGTAGATCCATAATTTTTGTTCAGCCAGGCCATATCAATTTCATTATCAAAATGTCCAATGTTACATACAATAGCTTTGTCCTTCATTGCTTCAAAATGACGACCAACAATTATATTAAAATTACCCGTTGTTGTCACTACAATATCTGCCTCAGGTATGGCATTGTCCATTTTTTTAACCTCAAATCCCTCCATTGCTGCTTGTAATGCACAAATTGGATCGATTTCAGTAACAATAACTCTCGCTCCAGCACCTCTAAGTGATTCTGCTGAACCTTTACCAACATCACCATACCCTGCAACTACAGCTACCTTTCCTGCCATCATAACATCGGTTGCTCTACGAATACCATCAACAAGAGACTCTCTACAACCGTATTTATTATCAAATTTCGACTTTGTAACCGAATCGTTTACATTAATAGCCGGCATCACAAGAGTTCCATTTTTTTCTCTTTCGTAAAGTCGGTGTACTCCGGTTGTGGTTTCTTCAGATAGACCTTTAATTTCTTCTACAAGTTCAGGGAATTTATCAAACACCATGTTGGTTAAGTCACCACCATCATCTAAAATCATATTTAAAGGCTTTCCTCCTTCAAAAGCTGTTAATGTTTTCTCTATACACCAATCAAACTCTTCGTCATTCATACCTTTCCATGCGAAAACAGGTATTCCTTCAGCAGCTATTGCAGCTGCAGCGTGATCTTGCGTAGAAAAAATATTACAGGATGACCAAGTAACCTCGGCTCCCAGTTCAACTAAGGTTTCTATCAAAACAGCAGTTTGAATGGTCATGTGCAAACAACCTGCAATCCTTGCACCACTCAAAGGTTTTGATGCACCATACTCTTCTCTTAATGACATTAAACCAGGCATTTCAGCCTCTGCTAAATGTATTTCTTTTCTTCCCCATTCTGCCAGGGAAATATCTTTTACTTTATAATTTTCTATAACTACCGACATTTGATTAATTTTATCCAAGGCAAAAATAGTTTGTTTTTAGCCTTAAACAAAATAAAATATATATTACCAGTCTATTTGTATAGATTAAAGAATGCACTATTTTAGTAGCCGTTGATGGGAAAAGTCATAAAAAACATATTACGCCTGAAGGAAAATAATCAAAAAGCAATTGCCATACTGATTGATCCGGATAATCTATCAAGAGAATTCTTGGTAAAACAAGTTGAACTTGCAAAGATAAATTCCGTAGACTTTTTCTTTGTAGGGGGAAGTATGATAACTGATGATTGTTTAGAAGAAACAATCGACTATATCAAATCAAATTGTGATATTCCTGCAGTAATTTTCCCAGGAAGCGTTAATCAGGTAAGTAATAAAGCTGATGCCATTTTGTTTTTATCCCTGATTTCAGGGAGAAATCCCGATTTATTAATCGGAAATCACGTTCTTTCCGCTCCAAGAATACAAAAAACAGGAATTGAAGTAATTCCAACTGGTTATATGCTTATCGATGGAGGAAAGCCTACTGCAGCTTCTTACGTAAGTAATTCTTTTCCTATTCCAAACGATAAACCCAAAATAGCTCGAGTAACTGCTTTAGCAGGTGAAATGCTTGGATTACGTCTGAATTTCTTAGATGCAGGGAGTGGTGCTGTTAAGAAAGTATCCCAAGAAATGATTCGTGCAACTGCACAAGGTACTTCAAATCCTCTTATTGTTGGGGGGGGAATCAAGACTTCGGAAGGAGCCAAAGAGGCGTGGAGTTCCGGTGCGACCGTAGTAGTGATAGGAAACGCAATTGAAAATGATCCTAATATCATCAAAGAGGTTTCCAAGATTAAAATACAACTGAATGAAAACAATTGTGTTATCCCCGCAAAAATCAATTGAAAATGAAACGGATATAGTTGTTCGACTTTTTGAATTAGGTTTAACAAGCTTTCACCTTAGAAAACCTCATTACACAAAACAAAAAATGAGAAGTTATTTGGAAAAAATACCTTCTGTATATCACAATAGAATTATAATTCATTCCCATCATCGTTTAGCTAAAAAATATAACTTAAAAGGAATTCACTTAAGCTCCAAAAATCGAAAATCCAGTTTTAAAAATTGGCTAAACATTAAATCATTAAAACGCAAAAAACCGTTTTTACGAGTTTCTACCTCTTTTACATCCATTAGTGAGCTTAATACCTACAACGACTTATATGATTATGTATTTCTGAGTCCTATTTTTGATTCAACATCAAAAAAAAACTACCAAAGTGGATTTAAAGAATATAGTTTAACAAGCGCCACTCAACGATCAAACTATAATGTTGTAGCACTAGGTGGAGTAGATTTTGAAAACATTAAAAAAGCATTCAATATGGGATTTTGGGGTTGTGCGTTTTTAAATACCATATGGAGCAGTGAAAATCCATCTGAAAAATTTAAACAGCTCAAATCAAAATGCAACGAATTCAAGTATAACCCTATTCTTTGAAACAATAATTTCTTTGAACTCTATTTCTGCCTCATAAAAATATTCAAAGGAACTCCTGAAAAATCAAAACTCTCTCTTAACTTATTTTCCAAAAATCTTTTGTAAGAATCTTTAACATGCTTAGGATGGTTACAGAAAAATGCAAAACTAGGAGTATATGTAGGCAGCTGAGTGATGTATTTAATTTTTATAAATAAACCTCTGTGGGATGGAGGTGGATAATTTTCAATAAAAGGCAACAACAAATCATTCAATTTCGATGTAGTAATTTTTTGTGTTCTGTTTTCATAAACACTTATTGCGGTTTCTAAAACCTTCAAAATACGCTGCTTTGTAGGGACAGATGTGAATATTACAGGTACATCCGTAAAAGGAGCCATTTTTTCCAATACTTTTTCTTTGTAGTTTTTCATGGTGTTTGTGTCCTTTTGAACCAAATCCCATTTATTGATGACTATAACAACTCCCTTTTTAGCCTTTTGAATAGTATTAAATAAATTAAGATCCTGTGATTCCACACCCAGAGTTGCATCTATCATAAGTACAACTACATCACTCTCTTCAATAGCTCTCAAAGTTCTTAAAACCGAATAAAACTCTATATCCTCCTGAACTTTCTTCTTTTTTCTTACTCCTGCCGTATCAACTAAAAAGAAATCATGCCCATACGCTTTATAACGAGTATGTAAAGTATCTCGTGTTGTTCCTGAAATATCAGTTACAATATTCCTGTCTTTATTTAAAAATGCATTTATTATTGAAGACTTTCCTACGTTGGGTCTTCCAACTACAGAAATTTTAGGTAAACCTTCCGTATTTTCTATTTCGTCATCATGAAACTCTTTTACAACTTCATCCAGCAAATCACCTGTCCCAGCTCCGCTGTTGGCTGAAATTTGATATACTTCGCCAAAACCTAAATTGTAAAATTCAGCAGCGGCCAGTTGATGAGAAGAGCTATCTACTTTATTGGCTACCAAAAAAATTGGTTTGTCCGTTCTTCTAAGAACATTTGCCATGTCTTCATCCAAATCTGTAATTCCAGTATGAACATCGACCATAAAAAGAACAACTGAACATTCCTCCAAGGCTAAAATGACTTGCTCACGAATGGATTCGTTAAATACGTCTTCATCATCGCTCACATATCCTCCCGTATCAATTACTGTAAATTCCTTTCCGCACCAATCCACTCGTCCATAATGTCGATCTCGTGTCACTCCACTTTGTTCATCAACAATCGCTTTTCTCGATTCGGTTAATCGATTAAAAAAAGTCGATTTTCCAACATTGGGTCTTCCAACAATTGCTACAATATTAGCCATGATAAAATGTGTTTAATGCAAATATCCGAAACGTTTTAATTTTCGCTCATCCGATTTCCAATCCTTATTAACTTTAACGTATAAATCTAAGAAAATCTGAGTTCCAAAAAACTTTTCTAAATCCATTCTGGCATCAATCCCAACTCCTTTCAAAGCTTGCCCTTGATGTCCGATAATTATTCCCTTTTGAGAATCTCTTGCGACATAAATAATTGCACGAATTCTTGTTATATCTGTCGATTCTTTGAACTCTTCAACAACAACCTCAACTGAATAGGGAATTTCTTTTTTAAACTGCTGAAGAATCTTTTCCCTTATTATTTCAGAGGCAAAAAAACGCTCTGGTTTATCGGTTAGAGCTTCCTTATCATAATAAGCAGGACCTTCAGGAAGTCGAGCTAAAATCCAATCCATTACCAATTCAACATTTGCCTTATGCAAAGCGGAAATTGGCAACACATTAGCGTCCGGTAACTTTTCAGCCCAAGCTTCAGTTTTGGCTTCCATTTTTTCTTGATCAACTAAATCAAGTTTATTAATCAAAACCAAAATCGGAGCATTGGTTTTCTTTAGTCGTCCTAAAATTTCCGGATCGTTCAACTCATCTTCAAAGAAATCGGTGACCAATAAGAATAAATCGGCATCCTTAAGCGCTGTATCAACAAATTGCATCATACCTTCTTGCAATTTATAAGAGGGTACAAGAACTCCGGGAGTATCCGAAAAACAAATCTGATAATCGTCTTCATTTACAATGCCTAAAATTCGATGTCGAGTTGTTTGTGCTTTGGATGTAATGATGGATAATCGCTCACCAACCAATTCATTCATTAAGGTGCTCTTCCCAACATTTGGACTACCAATAATATTTACAAATCCACTTTTATGTGCCATAATCGCTCAAAGATACCGCCAAAACAGTGTGTGTGCAAGGGATAATTAAACATTCTAAAACGCTTTAAATACGTAAAATGGCAAAAAACGAATAATAATCTGGGATTTATTTTTGCATTTTAAATAAAAAAGAGCGTATCTTTGCCGCACATCGCGGGGTGGAGCAGTTGGTAGCTCGTCGGGCTCATAACCCGAAGGTCATAGGTTCGAGTCCTATCCCCGCAACTAAAAAATCCCAGTCTCACGATTGGGATTTTCAATTTTAAAAATAATAGTGGAGTGGCCGAGCGGCTTAAGGCGCACGCTTGGAAAGCGTGTTGAGGTGCAAATCTCACGGGGGTTCGAATCCCTTCTCCACTACAAACACTACAGCTGCCCTCAAGGGTGGCTGTTTTTGTTGGAGGAAATTCAAACTCGTTTAAAAGCTTAACCAACAAAAAATATATAGGAGCGAAGCGAGGCAAATGAGGTGTTTGGAGTCTCCATCCCAGTATGGGCGAAGACAACTTCTTTAAAACAATTCTATATAAGCCATTTTTTCACTTTTCGCTTTTAAGTTGAATACTCTTCCAAATCGAATCATTATTTTTGAATTTATTTTAACATCCACAATGACAGATTTTAACTATCAAAAAGCGTTTCCTTTACAAGGCGATAAAACAGAATATCGAAAAATTACAAGTGAATTTGTTTCAACTTCAAATTTTGACGGTCATGAAATTTTAAAGATTGACCCAAAAGGACTAGAACTACTCGCTGAAGAGGCAATGGCTGATGTTGGATTCTACCTCAGAAAATCTCACTTGGAAAAAGTAGCAAAAATACTTGATGATCCAGAGGCAACCGATAACGACAGATTTGTAGCTCATACCCTATTAGAGAACGCTCAAACAGCGGCTGAAGGAGAACTGCCCTCTTGCCAAGATACTGGGACAGCCATTGTAATGGGAAAGAAAGGAGAAAATGTTTTCACTGGAACTGATGATGCTGAAGCGTTGTCAAAAGGTATATACAACACCTATCAAAACAGAAATCTTAGATATTCGCAAATTGTTCCTCTTACCATGTTTGATGAAAAAAACACAGGAAACAATCTTCCCGCTCAAATCGATTTATATGCTGAAAAAGGAAATGAATATAAATTCTTGTTTTTAGCAAAAGGCGGCGGATCTGCTAACAAAACCTACTTGTATCAGCAAACAAAGGCTCTTTTGAATGAAGATACTTTAACGGAATTCATTACAAACAAAATAAAAGATTTAGGAACTGCGGCATGTCCTCCTTACCACTTGGCTTTTGTAGTAGGTGGAACATCGGCGGAAGCTAATTTAAAAGCTGTAAAAATGGCCTCAGCAGGATATTACGATGAATTGCCAACTGAAGGTAATATGGGGGGGCAAGCTTTCCGTGATATAGAATGGGAAGATAAAATCCAGAAAATTTGTCAGGATTCGGAGATAGGTGCACAGTTTGGAGGTAAATACTTTACACACGATGTAAAAGTGATTCGATTACCAAGACATGCTGCCTCATGTCCCGTTGGAATTGGTGTTTCGTGTTCAGCGGACAGAAACATTAAAGCTAAAATCAATAAGAACGGTATATTCTTGGAACAGTTGGAAAAAAATCCAGGTAGATTATTACCTGATACTCCACCGCAACTGGCTAAACCTGTTGAAATTGATTTGGACCAACCAATGGATTTGGTTTTAAAAGTACTTTCTCAATTTCCAATTAAAACAAGATTAAATCTAAGAGGTACTTTAATTGTTGCAAGAGATGCTGCACATGCAAAAATTAAAGAACTAATAGATGCAGGTAAACCAATGCCTGACTACTTCAAAAACCACCCTGTATATTACGCCGGACCGGCTAAAAAACCAGAAGGACTCCCATCAGGATCTTTTGGACCTACGACTGCAGGAAGAATGGACCCCTACGTAGATTTGTTTCAATCGCATGGTGGTTCTATGATTATGCTGGCAAAAGGAAACAGATCGCAACAGGTTACTGATGCTTGTAAGAAACATGGTGGTTTCTACCTTGGATCAATTGGTGGACCAGCAGCAATCTTGGCTAAGCAAAATATTAAATCAGTTGAAGTGGTGGACTTCCCAGAATTAGGAATGGAAGCGGTAAGAAAGATTGAAATTGAAAACTTCCCAGCGTTCATAATTTGTGATGATAAAGGGAATGATTTTTTTGCTGAAATCTAACCTTTTGAACAAGTATTCTAATGGGACATGTCAACACAACCTCTGTCTAATTATATTACACATAGGTTTTAAGATTAAAAAAAACTCACTAAAGAAATTTATTGATCTACCACCGCTATTTATGAAATTATAATTCGTAATTCACACATAGGGAAAAAGGATATTTGAAATTTTGCTTTAACCCTTAATTAAGATATTTTTGCACGAACCTTTTAACTGAAATTCATGATTATTAAAACATTATCAAGATATTCATATGTTTTCTTTTTAATGATTATTTCTTTAGTCATTTTATCATGTAACAAACAGACATCAAAATTACTTTTCGATGTCAAGGAATTCAACTCGCTTTCCAACTTTAAAACACAAAATGACACATTAAAAATGGAGTTCAACCTTGACAATGCCATTAAAAATGGAATTTCATTGCCCAACCAAGAAAAAGAATTCTTTGAAATAAGTTTTAAGATTAAAAACAACGGTAAAAAACCAAAACCATTTTTTTATAAAATTATCTATCAAAATGAATCTTACAAATTCTCTGAATTAAATTCTGACGGTAGTTATAATAAAAACGCTGACAACAATTTTTACGGAAGCTGGTTAAATGGCGACAATGGCTTTCATGTTACTAAACCTATTCCGTCAAATGGAAATTTTTATGAAATAAAAGACTCTATTAGAATCGTAGGTAATCCCAGAAATGAACAAAGATACTTTGGAGGAAAACCACAAAATGATTTTATTTCCGATGAAGAAATTAAAATATTGACCGATAAGATTTCTAATACTCCAAAATGGTTTGTCAAAGTCAAGACAAAGGCAAAGAAAAACAACCTTGAAGTTTCCGAGCAACTAAAAAAAGATGCAAAGTGGGTTATTGCTTCTGAAAGAAGTAAAGGAGATGAAAATAATAGATGGAAAAGAAATCCAAGAGTTGGAAATTATAGTTTTTTACTTGTAATTGGTTTTGAAAACGAAATAAATACCATACCAGTACATTACAGGGATATAACTGTAAAAGATTCTGTTTCTGACTCATATAAAAATCCCTATGCCTATTATCTTGATTCGAAAAAAAAGGACAACCTCCCTAACCTTAAGGTTATAAAATCTAATCAGGTTCTCAAAGCCACAATGAAGTTAGATTTAAGCAATGGTGTTTACGCTAATCCAACTAAATTTGAAGAATCAGCAGACTACAATGACACAAACTCACTAACTGGTTTTAGTGATAAATTATTTTATGAAGCTCACGTTGAGCAATTTATTCATCACATCAACAAAAACTTTTCCCTTAATAATGTTCCATTGGCTTACGACGTTGTTGGGAAAAATTATACTCAAAAACAATACAAAGAAAACAGTTTAAAATTCAAAGAATCTGAATTAAAAAAGCAATATGTTGACGTTACAAATTCTCCTGGAAGAACCGTTGGATATGATTCAGATAAAAATGCAATTTCAATAATGAATCCTGGATTCGAGACTGATTCTGTTTTAAAAAAGGAAAACGTTGGAATAAAGAGCAGACACGGTTTAACTTATGGAAAGTTCCGAGCGAAAATTCAGTTCCCTAAAATGATAAGCGAAGATTATGTTTGGAATGGTTTAACGTGTGCATTTTGGCTGATTTATCAACAAGGTAAATGGAACAGCCGAGACATTTGTAAATCAGGTTATATTCCAAAAGCTAAACATTTAGTTGAAAGAAAATCTACTCTGGAATATTCTGAAATAGATATCGAAATTGTCAAAACCTCTAAGTATTGGACTCAAAGTTCCTACGGTGGAATTAAAAACTACCCAAAAGATGATGGTTTAAATGATAGCGTAATGGTTACTTGTTCGAACTGGGATTTAGCATGCAGCGACCCCTTGGACTTTAATAAAGGAGTTCGACCGAAAATTTATGGAAAAGACACTTTCTATTTACATCGATGGGATCAATATTACAAAGCTTTAACATCAAAGTTTGAATACCCTCAAGAGTTAACACTTGGAGAGCCTTTTTATTATGAAATTGAGTGGAGGCCAACAGAGATTATTTGGAGATTGGGTCCTACAAAAGAAAACATGAGAATAATTGGTTACATGAATAATAGAAATACGAAAATACCAGACAACCAAATGGTTATGGTTGTAACTCAGGAATTCCACGACGTTAGTTGGTGGCCAACTGCCCCATTTGACCAAAACAAAGTGCCTTTTCCTTTAAAAGATATTTCTGGTTATATCTATGAAATGGAAGTAGAATAAAACTTTAATTAATTGAATTATAATAAATATAACATATTAATATTCGTCTCTTTAGTTTTAATCTCTGGTTTTAGCTGCACTCAGGTTGCACAAAATAAATCGGATAAATCCGAAAAAAATACTAAACTAACGCGAGGAGATGGATCTTTTAGTTTAGATAGTCTTGTTAAATATGGATTACATTTATCCCTCCCCGACTCGTCTTTCGAAAGAATAAAGGAAAAAAGGAATGAAGCTCTTGTTAAAGAGATTCTTTTCAAATCCAAATCAGATTATGTTGATGGAAAACTCTATTGCAACGATAAGGAAATTAAAGTTAAAGCAAGATTGAAAGGAGATAATATTGATCATCTCAAAGGTAGTTTTTGGTCTTTTAGAATTAAGTGTAATGAAAAGAAAAAATATATAATAGGGCATAATAAAATTTCAATTCAAGGAGTTGAAACAAGAGCTTTTCTTAAAGAATGGGTCTTCCATAAGTTATTGGAACGGGAAGATGTGATTGGTTTACAATATGACTTTCTAAACTTTTGTGTAAACGACACCTTATGTGGAACGTATGCAATTGAAAGTCATTTTGATAACTACTTGCTGCAACTAAGTAAAAGACCAAATGGCCCTATTTTTAAAATTGATGAATCGGGCTTTTGGGAACAAACTTACGAGAAGACTCTAAAAAATCAGGATAGTATTTTAAGAAATTCGAAAATTCTTATTTGTAATAAAAAGTGGTCAAAAGAAAATCAGGAAATAACAACAAAGGCTGTTAATCTTTTAACGGATTACCTGAATGGTAGAAAAGATGCAAAAGAAGTTTTCAACCTACCTGTTTGGGCACGATTTATTGCCGTAAGTGAACTAATGGGTAGTCCTCATAATTTAAGATGGCATAACCTAAGATTTTATTTCAATCCTGAAAGCCAAAAAATGGAACCTATTGGTTTTGATAATGGAACATGGTTGGAATCAAAAAATGTTTACTTCTTAAATAATCCAGAAACTTTTTATAAAAACATGCTTTCTGACACTAATTTTAAGACACTGCTTATAAAAGATGCAAAGAGATTGGCAGAAAGTTCTTATATGGAAGCTTTTTTTGACGAATATTGGGTAGAAATAAAAAACTATCAAGCATTGATTAGGAAAAACTATCCAAAATATACTTTTTGGAAAGAACATTTTCAAAAATCACAAAAAAGAATGAGGGTCGAATTAGACCCTTTAAAACCATAATCATAGTATTAAAATGGTTGAAGTTTTCGTCACCAAATAGAGCTCAATAATTACTAAAACTACCTCAAAACCTTAATTTAAATGACGTTTCTGTTTGTTAAGTTTCAATTGCTTCACTCACATCGAGTTTTACATTTAAAAAGCCCGCTAAACTTTTAGCAAACAAAAAGGCAAACTTTTTAGTTTGAAATCCAGGTTTGTTCCAATGAATCCTCTCAAATGCGACTAAATAGTTGGATCCTACTCGCAACAAAACTTTATACGAATAACATCTCCCAGAATTAACAACATTGTTTCTAAAAGGTGATTTCTCTTTATACTCTAATTCAGATTTGAAAATAATACTTTTAATTTTCTCTTTTTTAATCGTATTATCAGTGTTAAGACTGTTTCCAGCTAAATCAATTGGATAAAAAACTTGTGCAGCCTTTCTATCAAATAAAAACAGATTTGATTTTTCCTTAGCATTTATAACTATTACTCGTCCCAAAAAAAACGTTCCTGAGGTACCTAATCCAAAAACAAACATCCAAATCCAACTAAGATCATTTATTAACATATATCCTCCGAATATTGCAATTGAAATTACAAGTAAGAAAAGTAGAACTACCCCTATTTTCCCTTTGGAAACTTTGAAAGTTATTTGATTCTCATTCAATGAAAACTCTTTTAATCCTAATTTACAGGCATTTCTAATTATGTAAGTTTTCTCTTCTAGAGTCAGGTTCTCCCTATCTTTCCAGTCACTTCGAATTCTATATGTCTTAAATGGTTTTACTTTTCTATGCGGACCTAACCAAATCAGGGGTAGAAAAAATATGATGCCTACAATTATTATTTTCCAAATAACAAATCCTATTCCCAATGCTAGTAACATTCCACTAAAGAAAGAGCTAAGCTTAAATAATAACACATAATCAATTTTTGAAAATGCAAAAACGTATTTAATCTCCGGATGCGATTGATTAACATCTTTGTCTTTATATTTAACGGGATAATGATATACGACATAACCCCATACAAACAGTTCGAATATTATTAAGAAGTCTATTCCTAAATCATAAACCCTTTCCAACACTGCTGATACCAACAATAAAAGAAGGACAACTATTAAATGAGATATCCTAACGGGCCTTATCATGTATACCAAGAAGAATACTTAACATAATTATTCGCAATCCGATTAATCTCTCCTTCTACTAATTTTTGATCTGTATCTTTGATTTTCTTAGCAGGAACACCTGCATATACAGAACCAGGCTCTACGATTGTTCTTGCTGATAGAACTGCTCCAGCAGCAATAATAGAATTCTCTCCAATTACACAATCGTCCATAATGATTGCTCCCATTCCAACCAAAACATTATCTTTTATTGTACATCCATGTACCATAGCCTGGTGGCCTATTGAAACATTATTTCCGATGTTGGTGGGTGATTTTTCATAGGTTCCATGTATTACAGCTCCATCCTGAACATTAACCTTATCACCCATTTTAATATAGTTCACATCACCGCGCACCACGGAGTTAAACCAAAAACTGCATTGTTTTCCGCAAATTACTTCTCCGACAATTGTTGCATTTTCCGCTAAGTAAGAATCTGACCCTATTATAGGAATAAATCCTCTGACTTCTTTTATTAATGCCATTACTTTTTAACCGATTTTAAAACGCTTATCAATTTACCTTTTCTCATAAAACGAAAAAAATACATCCCGGGACGTAAACTTTCCAATTCTAACTTAACCGTATTTACCTCAGAATTTTCAACTTTTGCAACAACTCTTCCCCGCATATCAAAAACTTCAAGAATAACATCTTCGAAATCGTTTCCCAAATTTACCCATACAGATTCCGTGAACAAATTAGGCATAATTGTATATACCTCTACTGTTGGAGCTATTTCAATAACCTCTTTAATGTTTTGAGGAATACTACAAGGCCAAGATGTGTCAGAAACAGTTGAGACACTAACAGAATGATAGTCGAATAAAGTATCTGACCCAAATACATTTCCCGCTCTAAAGGTAATTATATGGTTCCCTTCAGAATTGTCTTGACCAAAATAATTCACCTCTAAAGTATCGAATGCTTTTGTTCCATTTGAAGAACTATAATTTGTTAATCGAAAATGTGGATTGTAATCAAGTCCTGTAAAAACCTCCAAAAACACAGAATCAGCATCTGGATTTTCATATTCGACAGTTAAGTCAATTACCTCGGGACCGTTGAAACGATAGTGATTATTCTGTAAGGGACCTAAAACCTGAGAAAAATCGCCCTTCGTTTCAGTATCTGGATCAAAAAAAACACTGAATTCTGAAACAGAGAGTCCGATCAGTTGACCTTCTCTATATTCTTCAATTTCATACGCAAAAACATACCTTTGCTGTCGTTGAATAGATGGCGTGTTTTCCCACGAAAATAATCCTGTTATGGAATCAATGGAAACATCATCTGGGAAAAAATAACCTGGAACAGGATATGCATTTATATTTTTAGGTTTTATCAACTTGAACACTAAACTGTCTCCATCTAAATCATAATGAGTTAAAGTCAAATTAAAATCTTCTCCTGGATGAACGTCTCTATAAGGCTCCGTTAAAAAAAGAGGGGAATTATTTTTACAAAAAACCGCCGAATCCTGAATTGGAATAATTGCATCAATATATAGTAATGTCTCTCCAGATTTGCCAGGCTCAATATTTTTAACCCCCTTCTGTCTGTCGTCGTCAACAAAAACCAATTGATAATTGCCAGTATCGGAATATTCATGAATTGCTTCATAAATGTTTTTTTTCATTGTCGGATTAATCGTCTCTCCATTACCAACATTATTTACTCTATGTATGAATTCCTTGGTGCCATCTCCCCAAATTATCTGAACAGAATCTTTATCAGAGCTGAACTCATGTTTGTCGGTATAGGTCACCATCGTCACCTTATATGTAAAGCCTGAAAGATGTTCGTAGATAATATACCCACCAAAATAATGGTCGGCTTTAAGTGAAAAGACTAAACTCATGAAAAAAAGTACTAATATTCGCACTGTTTTTAAACGTCTTATAACATACAATAGTATCACAAAACAAAAATAGCTTTTAATTGGTTAATCGTATAATTCAATCTTTATGAGTAAACAGAAACGAAATTTTACATAAATTGAAATGAGAGAGTTATCTCTTCAAAAAAATTAATGTTTTGGAACACATATCGTAATTTTAAGTAAATCAAAAAAAGAAATTGAGAAATGAAAAAAATCTACCATTTAGGAACATGTTCAACCAACATTAGAATTTTAAAGGAATTAAACTTAGAGAATGTCGATTTACAAGATATAAAAGTAGAACCTATGTCAAAAAAGCAAGTTGAGGAAATGGCAAATCTTGCAGGTTCATATGAAGCTTTATTCTCCCGAAAAGCAATGAAGTACCGAGGAATGGGGTTAAATGAATTGGAATTATCAGAATCCGATTACAAAAAACACATCATTGAAGAATATACTTTTTTAAAACGTCCTGTTGCCATCATTGATGGTGAAATTTTTATCGGTAATTCCAAAAAAAATGTTGAAGCTTTAAAAGCTAAACTGAGTAATGCTTGTGAATAATATGCAACAAAAATGTTGATTAAAAATTAAATGAAGAAAACCATTCCTGCACATATTGCCCTTTTTGTATTAAACCTACTTTACGCGATAAGTTATTTCGTTATCAAATCAGTAACTCCCGATTTTTTGGGTGCAAACGGTTTTGTTTTAGTTAGAGCAAGTGGAGCATTGGTTTTATTCTGGTTTTTCGGAATTTTTATGCCTAAAGAAAAAATCGATAAATCAGACTATATAAAATTTGGAATAGCCGCACTGTTTGGAGTTGTATTTAACCAACTTTCTTTTTTCAATGGGATGCCCTTTACTTCTCCTAATTATTCGGCCATAATTATGACCTCAACACCCATCATTGTATTGATTATTTCCGCTATTTACCTGAAAGAAGAAATAACCAGAAATAAAGTTCTTGGAATGTTTCTGGGGGGGGTGGGTGCTGTGACCATAATTTTACAAAACAAAATAACTCAGGATGCTCCCAATCCAATATTAGGAAACCTATTAATCTTTAGTAATGCTGCTAATTTTGGATTTTACATTGTTTATTGTAAACCATTAATGGAAAAATACAATCCATTAACCGTTCTAAAATGGGTATTTCTTTTCGGTTCAATAATTTTATTTCCTATCGGAATAACCGATATTCAAGAGGCTTCATGGAGTTTTCCAACTGAAATTTGGATTGGAATAATTTATGTTATTGTAGGAATTACATTTTTAACTTTCCTTTTAAACATGTATGCAATTAAGAGAGTTTCTCCCAATATTGCAACTACCTATATATTTCTACAACCTTTCTTAAGTGCTATACTTAGCTTTATTATCAAAGGAACATTAATGGATATCTGGAGCATTACAGCATCGGCTCTTATTTTCATTGGGGTGTATTTTGTTAGTTTCAAAAAAGATAAAGACAATAAAACCCCTCAGGATATCCTCGACAAAACAGACTAGTTGAGCTTTTCTTTTAAAAGCCTTATTTTAGCACCCATGGTACATTCAATGACTGGTTTTGGAAAAGCTCGAGTGAGTATTCCTGGTAAAAATATTTCAATAGAAATTAAATCTCTCAACTCAAAACAACAGGATTTTTCCGTAAGAATGCCTGGTAATTTTAAGAGCAAAGAAATGGAAATTCGTAAAATGTTGCAATCTTCACTATTCCGAGGAAAAGTGGAATGCAATATAAATGTCGAATTAACAGGAGAATCTTCTAATTATACAGTGAACACCGAATTAGTCAAATCCTATTTTGAGCAAATGAAACCTTTATTATCGTCCTCAGAAATGACACCTGAGGTGCTCTCAACAATAATGAGAATGCCTGATGTAATGAATTCCGATAAAGATGAAGTAGAACCTCAGGAATGGGATAGTTTAAAAAAAGGTATTTCAGAAGCTTTAAATAATATAGTTGATTTTCGAAACACAGAAGGAAAAAGCTTAGAAAATGACCTAATTAAAAGAATGATGTCCATCGAAAAGGGATTAGAAACCGTAAAAGAATGTGATGTTGTTCGTGTTGAAAAAATGAAAGAGCGTTTAAATTCCGCTATTTCAGAAATAAAAGAAGATTTAATCGACAAAAATAGATTTGAGCAAGAAGTTATTTACTATTTGGAAAAATTAGACATTAATGAGGAAAAAGTAAGGTTGGCCCAACACTGTAAATATTTTCGAGAAACCTTATCAAACGCAGGAGAAAAAGGTAAAAAACTTGGATTTATTGCTCAGGAAATGGGAAGAGAAATCAATACGATTGGAAGTAAAGCCAATGACGCTGAAATTCAAAAGACTGTTGTTTTAATGAAAGACAGTTTAGAAAAAATAAAAGAACAAATTCTTAACATTTTATAAAAATGGAGGGTAAATTAATCATATTTTCAGCTCCTTCTGGTGCAGGAAAAACAACAATAGTTCATCACCTACTAAGCAAAAAATTTGGTCTCCAGTTTTCCATCTCAGCTACAACTCGTTCAAAAAGAAATGGAGAAATTGATGGAAAAGATTACTATTATTTAAGCATCTCTGATTTTAAAAAGAAAATTGGCGAAAAGGCTTTTGTTGAATGGGAGGAGGTATACACCGATAATTTTTACGGAACCTTAAAAAGTGAAATTGAAAGAATTTGGAGCGAAGGAAATCATGTTATTTTTGATGTTGATGTTGATGGCGGATTAAATTTAAAACATGCCTTCGGAGAAAAAGCACTTGCAATTTTTGTAATGCCCCCCTCTCTTAATCATTTAAGAGAAAGGCTGGAGGGAAGAGAAACCGAAACGCCGGAATCAATTGAAAGAAGAATGAAAAAGGCACCGGCTGAAATTGAAAAATCTGTTGATTTTGATAAACTTATTTTAAACGACTCTCTAACGGAAGCTTTCAAAAAAGCGGAGAAAATGGTAAGAGGATTTTTAAAAGAAAAATCGAAAAAAAATTGAGTAGAAAAAAAGAAATCGGTTTGTTTTTCGGATCATTTAATCCAATTCATATTGGACACTTAATCCTTGCGAATTATATTATAGAACATACTTCAATGAACGAATTATGGTTCATAGTTTCTCCTCAAAATCCTTTTAAAAAAAATCAATCGCTGCTCCCTGAAATCCATAGATTTGCAATGGTTAACCGGTCAATCGAGGATGATTTTAGATTTAGAGCGTCTAATATTGAATTTAGCCTTCCAAAACCTTCGTATACATCGGACACCTTGGCGCATTTAACTGAAAAATACCCTGATTATAAATTCTCTTTAATTATGGGAGAGGACAACCTAACAAATCTGCACAAATGGAAAAATGCAGATTTTTTGGTAACTAACTATGATGTTTATGTTTACCCAAGACCTAATGCAAAGCCCGGGAAATATCACACAGCACCTCGGATTCATATTTTAAATGCACCTTTAATTGAAATTAGCGCCAGCTTCATTCGAAATGCTATTAAGGAAAAAAAAGATGTCTCTTGGTTCTTACCTCCAAATGGATGGAAATACATTGATGAAATGGGATTTTATAAAAAATAAACTATGCAAGTTTTTATTACGGGTGTTAGCTCAGGAATTGGATGGGGGTTATCAAAGCATTACTTATCCAAAGGGTATGAAGTTTATGGTTTGAGCAGGAGAGTTCCTGAGGATCTAATTCAAAACAACAACTTCAAGCATATCATATGTGATTTAAACAATTTTGAATCAATTCCCGGATTACTTAAGTCGCTTTTATCAAGCGTATCCAAAATTGATTTAGCTATACTCAATGCTGGAATTCTTGGTCCCATTGCAAATATGAAAGACCAATCGCTGAATGATTTAACAAAAGTAATGAATATCAATGTATGGGCCAACAAACCTATTATTGATGCACTATTGGAAACCGTACCGGACACAAAAAAAGTAGTGGCTATATCCTCCGGGGCAGCAATAAATGGTAACAAAGGTTGGGGAGGATATTCTATCTCTAAAGCAGCTCTTAATATGCTTATAAAACTGTATGCCTCAGAAAATGAAAATACTACTTTTTATTCCTTTGCGCCAGGGCTGATTGATACGCCAATGCAAGATTATTTGTGCGGCGATGAACTAAACGTTAGGGAATTCCCCTCAGCTCAAAAATTAAAGGATGCGCGATATACTTCTAATATGCCAACTGCTGAAAATGCAGGTAAAATTTTAGCAAAAGGTATTAATGAACTGGATAAACTCCAAACCGGCAGTTTTGCTGATATCAGAAAAATGTAATCGATATTATTAATTGAATAGAATTATCCGGTAACATTAAAATCCATATTCCGTTACATCCTTTACAATTTATAATTTTCAAAAATGAAATCTGCAGTATTATTATGCTTAATAGGTTCGATTTTTTTGTGTTTCTCTTGCAAAAAAGATGAAGAAAATAAAAATGATAATGTTGACTGCTCAAATGAAAACAATAATGTATCGAAAACCTTCGACTGTAATGTTCAATTAGAGTTAGAAAATGTTTTTTCAGAAGCTGTTTCTAATGAAAAACGAATATTTACTGTAAATAATATCCCTTCACACGCAGTTGGCGAATTCCCCAACAATGCAAACCCTCATTTTATATTAGCTCAAGATGAAACTATAGAAATAGACTTAAACCCTCAAAAGGTTGGATTTTTAACTCCTTTACAAACTTCAAATGGCCCAGCGTATTCATTTGGGATTTGCCTAAACGGAGTAGAAATGGATCCAGTCGCTGCGGAGCCCTGGGGTAAAAAGACATCCAATGAAAACTACGATTGGAATTTAGAAGCTACTGCAAATAGTCTTGGACTGGATTGCAGCAATGCCCATGTTCAACCAAACGGGTCATATCACTATCATGGAACACCTGTTAAATATATTGAAAAGTTAAATCCATCTGGAAATGCAATGGTTTTGATGGGTTGGGCAGCCGATGGTTTTCCTGTTTATTATTCATACGGTTACTCCAACGCTAATGACAATACAAGCGAAATTAAAGCACTTTCATCAAGCTATAGATTAAAATCAGGAAACAGACCCGGAGATGGTGTTTCAGCCCCATGTGGTGAATACAACGGAAAATATGTGCAAGACTATGAATATTTAGAAGGACAAGGTGATTTAGATGAAGCGAATGGAAGAACCGGAGTTACACCAGAGTTTCCAAATGGAACATATTATTATGTTATTACCGATGAATTCCCTGGTATTCCACGCTATTTCGTTGGAATTCCTTCAAATGATTTTAAATTAGGACCTAACTAAAAAAAAGCCCCTTCATAATTGAAGAGGCTTTCTGTTGTTATTTTTTGTCAGTTATGCATTTACTACCAATGAAGCTAAAGCTTCATTTAAGGTAGCACTTGGCTTCATTGCTGCAGCAGCTAGTGCTTCATCAGCGAAGTAGTAACCATCAATATCACAAGCAGAACCTTGAACAGCATTCAACTCTTCAACAATCTTTGCTTCATTTAAAGCTAATTTCTCAGCTAAAGGAGCGAAAGCAGCGGCTAAATCTGCATCAACAGTTTGATTAGCAACTTCTTGCGCCCAATACATCGCTAAATAGAAGTGAGAACCTCTGTTATCAATTTGTCCTATTCTTCTTGCAGGAGACTTATCGTTTTCGAGGAAAGTACCTGTTGCAGCATCAAGCGCATCAGCTAGAACTTTCGCTTTTCCATTATTATCCTTTTCAGATAAGTGCTCTAAAGAAACCGCTAAAGCTAGGAACTCGCCCAATGAATCCCATCTTAAGTAGTTTTCTTCGTTAAACTGCTGAACGTGCTTTGGAGCAGATCCTCCAGCACCCGTTTCGAATAAACCACCTCCATTCATTAATGGAACGATCGATAACATTTTAGCAGAAGTTCCCAACTCTAAAATTGGGAATAAATCAGTTAAGTAATCTCTTAATACATTACCCGTAACCGCAATTGTATCTTCACCAGCTTTAACTCTTGCTAACGTGTATTTCGTTGCCTCCTCTGGAGCTTTAACTAGAATTTCCAGTCCTTCCGTATTAAATTCCGGCAAATAAGTATTCACCTTTTTAATTAACTCAGCATCGTGCGCTCTGTTTTCATCCAACCAGAAAACAACAGGCCAACCTGTAGCTCTCCCTCTATTGACCGCTAATTTCACCCAGTCTTTAATTGGAGCGTCCTTCACCTGGCACATTCTGAAGATATCACCTTCTTCAACTGCTTGAGAAAGTAACACATTTCCATTCGTATCAACAGCCTGGATAGTTCCAGTTCCTTTTGATTGAAAAGTTTTATCGTGGGATCCGTATTCTTCAGCTTTTTGGGCCATTAAACCTACATTAGGTGTGGTTCCCATTGTAGTTGGATCGAAGGCACCATTTTCCTTACAGAAATCGATCGTCGCTTGGTAAACACCTGCGTACGATCTGTCTGGAATAACGGCTTTAGTATCTTGCTGATTTCCTTCTGCATTCCACATCTGACCAGAAGTTCTAATCATTGCAGGCATAGACGCATCAATGATTACATCTGAGGGAACGTGTAAATTTGTAATTCCTTTATCAGAATTAACCATTGCTAAATCTGGAGCGTTTTCGTAAACCGCATCAATAGCAGCTTCGATTTCAGCTTTCAATGGAGAGTTAGCAATCTTAGCATAAACATCTCCTAAACCATTGGTAGTGTCAACGCCTAATTTAGCAAACTCTTCACCATATTTTTCAAATACAGGTGCGTAGAATACTTCAACACAAGCTCCAAAAATGATTGGGTCTGAAACCTTCATCATTGTCGCTTTCATATGTAATGAGAATAAAACACCCTCTTCTCTCGCAGCAGCAACCTCTTTCGCTAAAAAAGCTTTTAAAGCGCTCATGCTTAATCTCGATGAATCTAAAATTTCACCAGCTTGTAATGGAGCAAATCCTTTTAATTCTTCTTTTGAACCATCCTCAGCAACAAACTCAATTTTGAACTCAGTTGGATTAGCAATAGTAGTAGAAGTTTCTGATCCATAGAAATCATCACCGCTCATAGAAGCAACGTGAGATTTTGAATCTTTTGACCAAGCACCCATTCTGTGTGGATTCTTCTTAGCGAAGTTCTTTACAGCTTTTGGTGCTCGTCTGTCCGAGTTTCCTTCTCTTAGAACAGGGTTTACGGCAGATCCTTTTACTTTATCATAAGTAGCCTTGATTTTCTTTTCTTCATCGTTTGATGGAGACTCTGGATAATCAGGTAACTTGTATCCTTTTTCTTGTAATTCTGCGATAGCAGCCTTTAACTGTGGAATTGAAGCAGAAATATTTGGTAATTTAATGATGTTCGCCTCTGGAGTTTTTGCTAATTCTCCAAGTTCAGCTAAAGCATCACCAATTCTTTGCTCTTCGGTAAGATACTCTGGAAAAACCGCAATGATTCTTCCTGCCAAGGAGATATCTCTTGTTTCAACCTCTACTCCTGCTGTTTCTGTAAACGCTTTTACGATTGGTAAAAACGAATAGGTCGCTAATGCTGGAGCTTCATCTGTTTTAGTATAAATAATTTTTGAAGCCATAATAACTTGTTGTTATAAAATTTTGGACGTCAAATATAGCTATTTCTGAACTATTAGACTACTGTTTTTCGGGTATTTATAGAGTTTATTCCAAAGAAAATTTAATGGGCATCACTTGATTTGATTTATACCGTATAACAGTATTTACCTCAAATTCAGAAACCCTATTCCAAACAAAAACATTTAAACCCCATAACTGCCTTGAATTTAAATCTTTCTCTAAAATAATCTCACGAGTGTAATGCCCATCCTTCATGGAAATATTAACTGCTCCAACTACAAATTGGTTAACGTAACTATTTTTAATCAGATTTATTTTATAACTAAAAAACCGAGGCAGAAATTCTACCTCGGTTTTCATTTTAAGTAATTTGATTTAAAATTTTGCGTTGATTCCAAATTGAGCTATTGCCTTAGCAATACCTATTTCAGAATATAACCCAATATTTGGAGTAAACATATATCTAGCTCCTACTGTTGCCTCCATACCAAGAGGAAATAAACTTGTAGTTGTTCCTGTTCCCAGCTCTGTAAATTTCCAACTGGCTGTTCTATATCCTAAACCTAAACCTATGTATGGATCAAACTTATCACTTTCTCCAAAATGACGGTTAACTCTTGCCAGAGCACTCCATGAACTCCAATTTATAGACTGCGGATCACCAAAAATATCATTGTAATCTGCTGCTACTGAAGCATATGCGAAATTTACTCCAAAACCAATTTTTTCAGAAACCCCGTATTCATATCGAACAAACAAAGGTCCCGTAAGGGATTTGTCAAAACCATCATAAACAGCATACGTTTCAAATAAAGCTTGAATAAAATTTCCAAATCCATAACCGGCTGAAACTTGACTTTTTCCTTGCTCAAAAGCTTGAGCATTAGAAGTTGATGGAGCTAACATCAATGCCCCTACAAAAAGGGTTAAAACTAATTTTTTCATAATTTTTAAATTTTTATTTTGGGTTTATTAACAATAAGCATACCAAAAAACGGCACCTTTTATCCGAGCAAACATATGAAAGAAATTTTGAAAACCAACAATCGATTTAAGATTTTTTTTTGGACGATTTTAAAAGAAAATTATCGAAAAATAATTTTCTAATTCTTTTTTAATGAAATTAAGATTTTAAATAAATGCATTCCATTTACTTAACCAATTAATTACCCCTAAATTTGTTGATAATTTTATAATCAATTTTAGTATGCTTGCAATTATACCTGCTCGAGGAGGATCAAAAGGATTACCTGAAAAAAACATCAAACCACTATTGGGAAAACCTTTGATTGCATACACTATCGAAGCTGCAAAAAAATCAAAATACATTACAAAAATTTTTGTTTCGACAGATTGCGAAAAAATTGCCGAAACAGCTATAAAACATGGTGCGGAATGTCCGCATTTAAGACCTGAGCATTTAGCATCCGACACTGCACTATCAATCGACACCTATAAATATGTTATTAATAAGCTGAATACAGAAAGTGAAAAAAAGGTTGACGAATTTGTTGTTCTTCAACCGACTTCACCACTAAGAAACTCAACAGATATTGATAATGCGGTATCTATGTTTTTTGAAAAACAAGCCGACTCCGTAATAAGTTATACACCAGAGAGTCACCCAATATCGTGGCATAAACATTTGGATGAAGAAAATAGATTTGTTGATATTTTTCAAGAGGAGTTGAAAAACAGGCAAGACTATAAAGTGTCATATTATCCAAATGGCGCCATCTATATTTTTAAATCCTCCATTATTGAACAAAATAAATATTATACCGAGAACAGCTTTGCCTATATTCTTGATAAGAATAAGTCAATAGATATTGACACCATTGATGATTTTGAATATGCTGAATTCTTATTAAAAAGAATGAAATCCAATTAACAAAATGTCATTAATTCTAGGATAGTATTATTAATAAGGGTATAAGTCATCCACTGTAAGTACTTTCACATTTCCAAACCTTCCTAATTCGGATATTAACTTCGGATGACTCAAGTCGGCTACAATAACAATAGAGTACTGATTGTTGGCTACATTTTCTCGGTGAAAATCAACGATATCCTCCAAGTTTAAACCATTAAGATTACTGTAAATTTGCTCATTTTTACTCTCTGCAAAACCTAATTTCTGATTGGCCCAGAAACTGGATAGTTTTGAAGCTCTTGTTGTTCTACTTGAAGCCAGCTGTTGCTTTAAAGCCAGTATGGATTGTGAAAATTTAACAGTATCTTTTGGCATATTATTTAATATATTCAACATCGATTCAATGGCTTCAATTGTTTTATCGGTTTGACACCCTAAGTAAGCATAAGTATATTGGGGTTTTGTAGTGTCTTTTGCAGTTGTGTGAACAGCAAACGCCTGATAGGCAAGTGCTTTTTTCTCTCTGATTTCTTGAAAAACAACAGACGACATTCCTCCACCATAATACTCATTAAATACACTGTTGGTGGCAAGTTCTTTTTTATTAAATGGAGTTCCTTTACTAAGAAATAAAATTTCACTTTTTTTCAAGTCATAATTTAAAACATAAATCTCCATTTGATTCATGGCTTTTCTTTGATAATCCATTTGAGGAGATTCTAAAATTTCACCTTTTAAAAATCCGGAGTTTTTTACAATGGATGTTACTCGCTCAACACTACTTTCCCCGTAATACAATATTTGAGGTTTGTAAATAAAAATATGTTTAAAATCATCGAGTAAATCCTTTGAAGTCAAAGCTTCGAGATGACGATTAGACAATTGATCGTTCAAAGGTGATTGCTTACCATAAACAGCATAGTTTTGTAATCCATTCCAAAGTAAGCTTTTTGGGTTACTTAAAGAATTCTCTCTTACCTGAAGTGTTTTTTGAATTAATCCATCGGCCACTTCCTGATTGACTTGAACCTCGGAGATGATATGATTCAACAAACGAAAACTGGTATCCAGTTGAGAAGTTAATCCACTTAAATTGATTGAAGTTTCTTTTTGTCCAACGGATATAGAGTAGGACATTCCAATTTTATACATTTCTTGCGATAATTCGGCTGAAGAGTACTTCGATGTGCCCAATAACTTAGCTTGCTGGACAGCCAAACTTAACTTTGAATTATGATACGAACCGATTGGGTATATGAATGTCAATGAAAAAAGTTCATCGCTTTCATTTTTGCAATAATGCAATTTAACCCCTTTTTTAACCTCATCAATACTGATTTCTTTTTTGTAATCAATAAAGCTTGGTTCAATAGGCATAGGATCATTATTGGCAATAAAATCTTTTAAAAACTCAGATTGATTTGATTTCGGAATATCGAGAGGAGTAATTTCAGGTTTAGGCACTTTTTTACGATCAAGTTTATCGTCTGTTTTTTCTTTATAAACAGCAATGTAATTGTTCCGATAAGTAGGTCCATTAACAAACTTAACAACCTCCTCTTTGGTAATTGAAGACAACATATGGATTTCATTAACTTTCTTTTTCCAGTCTAATCCATGAACAAAAGCTTCATTAATAACTGCAACTCTATTTCGATTGTTTTTTAAGGCTTTTAATTCTCTCAATTTGAAATCATTAATAATGGCAGGCATCAACCAATCTGGAAAATCTCCTTTTTTTACAATTTCAAGTTGGGACAAAATTAAATCCCTGAGCTCTTGAAGAGATTGTCCTTTGGTGGGTGAACCTCCTAATAAATGGAAGGAATAATCCGAATTAACAGTTATTCCAGAATAAACTCCAACTGCTTTTTGTTTTTGATTAATATTAATATCAATTAAACCTGCTTTAGAATTATTTAAAATCATATCGACCATTGAAGCCAGATAAACTTCTTTTGTTCCCGCTTTAGGTAATCGATAAGCCATTAAAATACTAGAAGCATCTGGTGCCTTAATTGTGCGTTCGATTGGTTTGGTTATCGGATTTTCTTTTTCAAATGTGTATGGAGTAACTTCAGATGGTTCAAATGAACCAAAATATTTATCAATTTTGTGAATTGCTGAATCTGGATCGAAGTCTCCACTCAAAATAATGGCCATATTATTTGGTACATAATACTCTTTGAAGAATTTTTCAATTTCAACAATCGATGGATTTTTTAAGTGCTCAACTGTTCCGATTGTTGTTTGTAATCCGTAGTTGTGTTTTTTAAACAATTCACTCAACATCAAATAGTATTGTTGACGCCAGTGATTATCTTGGGAAATATTTTTCTCTTCATATACGGCCTCCAATTCCGTATGAAATAGTCTTATCACAGGATCTCTGTAACGTTCCGACTCCAGTTTCAACCAATTCTCCAATTGATTCGAGGGAATATTTGTTATGTAGGCAGTATTGTCATTACTGGTGTATGCGTTTGTTCCTGTTGCTCCAATTAAGGAATGCGCTTGATCAAATTCACTTAAACAAGCATATTTTGATGCTAATGTTGATATTGAATCAATTTGATGGTAAATGATTTTTCTTTTTAGAGTATCATTTACCTCTCGATATTCCTCATAAAGAGCTTTTATTTTATCCAGTTCTATTTTTTCTTTCTCATAATCAATGGTGCCAAGCTTTGATGTTCCTTTAAACAAAAGGTGCTCAAGATAATGAGCCAATCCTGTGGCATGAGACGGGTCATTTTTACCCCCCGCCCTTACACAAACCTGAGTTTGAATTCTTGGATTTTCTTTATTTACAGTTAAAAATACTTTTAATCCATTTTTGAGAGTATATTCTCTTACGTTCAAGGGGTCTCCCTCTGTAATTTTTGGATTAAAAACCTTATACTTCAGAGGATCTCTATCGCCTTCCTCAACTCGAATGGGGTTTTGAACATTATAACTTTTAGAGATGCAAGCAGATAATACTACTACTGTTAAAAAAGAAAAAATATATTTCATCTCAATTATTTTGATTTTATGAAGCTTTGGATATAAACTTCTGTTTCTGTTTGAATCTTGACCATATATTGCCCCGACTCTAAATTACTTATGTTTATTGGAATCCCATCTTTTAAATCCTCTGTTTTAATTAAACGACCATTTACATCAAATATTTGAACCAATGGATTCACCCAATTTTTTTCAAACTCAATAAACAGTGTATTAACTGCAGGATTTGGGAAAACATTTAAATGGACTCCTGAAATTTCATTTGTTCCAATAGTACCTGTTCCGGTTATTAGTATATCGTCTAAAATAATTCCATTATTGTCGTATGAATCGTGAACAAAAGCAATTTGAATAAATCCAGTATAATCACTCAAGCTTAATTCAAACTGCTGCATAAAGGGATGCTGACGAGTTGAATCAATTTGTCCTAATTCATTTGAATCGGGTAATGTATATCTCAAATGGTTGGTACCATTTTCAGGCACAAAACCAAAGTCATTTTGAAGTTCAACCAAAGATGTAATTGTTGGCAATGGACTCGAATTCGTTACATCCAACTCTTTCATGGCAAAATCGTAATCCATGGTTTGAAAGGGAACATTGTCGGGTGTATTTGAACCACCATCCAAGATGTAAACTTTATAGCCATCTTGATGTCGAGGCCCCTGCAAAGGCATTGATCTCCAATGCAATTTTCCAGTATTGTCGTTCATAAAAACAGGAGGCGTCATTAAAACCGTAGCTGCTCTGTTGGGATTTTCAAACCAAGAAAAAGAGCGCAGACCAAAATTTGCAGTAGTATCGTAAGTGATAACGTCATCTGTAATTATTGTATCTATGGAATCTGTATAAGGAATAATATGCCAGCTTCTCCAGATTTGATCATCAAACCATATGTAAGACTCTGTATCTTCAGTTATCGAATTTGCTAAAGCTCTCAGGTCTGAACGGGTTTTCCAACCCTGATATTCCAAATTAGCTTTATTGGTTTCTCCCAATTGAAAATATGAGTTCGAATCAACTGCCAAAAATGAAAACCCATTATAAAGAAGGGTATCAAATTGAGATTTCCCAAGAGAGAAAGTCAAAGTAAGTACAAGAAGAATTTTAAATTTCATATCACAAAACTAAGGTATAAAAATACCATTAATTAACTAACAAAAAAGACGAAGCCCAACCTATTATGGTTGGGCTTCAAAAAAAGTAGTTTAAGATTTATTCACCAACAGCAATGGCTTTCATATCTGCCATTTCCGCTCTTAAATAAATTCCTATTTCTTCAACTGGATGATTTCGTATCGCATCATTAACAGCAACTAAAGTCCTGTTATCAACCGCGTTAGACAATCCCTCATCGTATTTTTTACCAATTACATTTAAATCAATCTTCGCCATAAAGTCCTCCAATAATGGCTTACATGCGTGATCAAACAAGTAACAACCATACTCCGCAGTATCAGAAATTACCGAGTTCATTTCATACAATTTCTTACGAGCTATTGTATTTGCAATTAAAGGTGTTTCATGTAACGACTCATAGTATGCAGACTCATCAATAATTCCCGCATTAACCATAGCTTCAAATGCCAATTCAACACCTGCTTTAACCATTGCAACCATCAAAACACCATTGTCATAGAACTCTTGCTCGGAGATTTCAACATCACTCGCTGGAGTTTTTTCAAAATTAGTTTCTCCTGTTGCGGCTCTCCATCCCAATAAGTTTTTATCATCATTCGCCCAGTCTTCCATCATTGTGCTGGAGAAAACTCCAGTAAAAATGTCATCCATATGCTTATCAAACAAGGGCTTCATAATTTCTTTCAGCTCTTCTGCTAATTCAAAAGCTTTGATTTTAGAAGGATTCGACAATCTGTCCATCATATTGGTAATTCCACCTTGCTTTAATCCTTCTGTTATCGCTTCCCATCCATACTGGATTAATTTTGAAGCATATCCGGCGTCAATACCACCTTCAACCATTTTATCAAAACATAAAATTGATCCGGTTTGCAACAATCCACACAAAATCGTTTGCTCTCCCATTAAATCGGATTTAACCTCTGCAACAAAAGACGATTTTAAACATCCCGCTCGATGACCACCTGTTCCAACAGCATAAGCCTTAGCATAATCCCAGCCTTTTCCTTCCGGATCATTTTCAGGATGAACTGCTAAAAGAGTCGGAACACCAAAACCTCTTTTGTACTCCTCTCTCACCTCTGATCCGGGACATTTTGGAGCTACCATGATCACAGTTATATCCTCACGAACCTGCATTCCCTCTTCAACAATATTGAATCCGTGTGAATAAGCCAGTGAAGAACCTTTCTTCATTAAAGGCATCAAGGCAGATACTACATTTGTATGTTGCTTATCAGGAGTAAGATTTATTACTAAATCAGCTGAGGGGACCAGCTCTTCATAGGTACCCACTTGAAATCCATTCTCCGAAGCATTTAAATAAGATTGTCTTTTTTGTTCAATTGCTGAAGCTCTTAATGCATAAGAAATATCCAATCCACTATCTCTCATGTTCAGTCCCTGATTTAAACCCTGGGCACCACAACCAACNATAACGATTTTNTTTCCTTTNAGTGCATTNACACCATCNGTNAATTGAGTTCCATCCATNAACTCNCANTGACCCATNGCTTCCAATTTCTGAGCATGAGACAANGTATTAAAATAATTAGCCATATCTAAACTGATTTTATTGCTTTATAAGATTGCAAATGTCTACTTTTTTAAGGACATAANGAAAGGAATTTTTTAAAATTAGACAGAAATTAAGTGCAAATTTCATAAGTTGCAGANTTAAATGCGGATTAGTATCTTTNTTCAACTTTAAAGTCGAGCTCATTGATTAGAATTATTTTTTCATTTTTCTTTNTATCATTCTCCTTAAATGCCCAAAACTTAAGTTTTGACCTCCTTTACACTCTNAAATCAGGGGATGCAAACTTAGGNGTTACTTTTGAGGAATTGGATGGTTTTGGTTCAAGAGTAGAATCAATTGGTGATTTGAACGAAGACGGAATCGATGATATTGTTGTTTCTAGTGCAACTCGAGGAAAAAGTTCTACAGGGAATGCAAACGGTGCTCTGTTTGTTTTATTCTTAAATTCTGATGGAACTGTTAAGTCACATGTTGAAATTTCAGAAAATAANGGTGGCTTTAATGCCCCTTTAAGTTCTTATCCCTATTCATACTTCGGATATGGACTGGCGGTAATAGACGATTTAGACAATGATGGTATACCTGAACTTGCCGTTGGAGCCAGAGAGTACGGTCCCAGTGAACATGGTGCTGTTTTTATTTTGTTTCTTAATCGCGACGGAACAGTAAAAAAACACACTGAAATTGGTAGTAATACAGGAGGATATACAGGAAGTGGTTATAAAAAAAGATTTGGTTCCTCAATTTGTAATGCGGGCGATTTAAATGGAGATAACATTTCTGACATACTCGTTGGAGAACCCTATTCGGGTACTGTTGGAAGTCAAATGGGTGCAGTAAATATCCTTTACATGGATACAACAGGCTATGTGAAATCATTTGAAAAAATACTGCCTTCAGCTCCTCATTTTACTAATGTAAATTCCAATTCCTCATTCGGATTCAAGTTATCAAACATCGGTGATATTGATAAAAATGGTTCTGATGACTTTATAATTGGATCTGGTAAGAATCAGGCATGGATTGTTCGTTTTGGTGCCAATGCTTCCATAGTTGGCACCTCAATCATTGATGAAAATGACAGCATAATTGGAGATGTCATAAAATCAAATTCAGGTTTTGCTGCTGGAGTNGANGTATGTACTGATTTTGATCATGATGGNATCAATGAATTATCAATTGCATCACCCTTTGGCCAAACAGGAACNAAAGGTGAAACATATATNTGTTATATNGATTCTCNNGGNAAAATAACCAAGTATGAAATAATCAATGAAACCTCAATAAACAACTTAACACTAGGTAATAACGGACAGTTTGGTATATCAACAACTTACATTGGAGATATAAATGGGGATGGTTTCCCTGAATTTGCCATTGGGGAAATAAAATACGACGATGGGACAAGTCACGGTGGTGCTGTTCATTTTATCACCTTGAAACCTAGGGAGTGTTCGGAAAAAGAGTGTGTTTGGCCTGGGGATGCAAATAACGATGGGATAGCAAATGTGTGGGATTTGGCCAATATTGTCCTCAATTACAACGAAACCAAAATTGACAAAAAACGAATTCTTCCAAATGAAAACTGGTATGGACAATTTGGAGAAAACTGGGGTATTTCCAAGTTAAGTGCCGATCAAAAATTCTCAGATGGAAATGGTGATGGAACAATAAACTATGATGATGTTTTGTTGATAAGCAAGAATTATAATGAAACCCACCTAAAAACTGAATCTTCAATTGATATTGATCCAAATGGTCCCCCAATAAAAATAACAACAAACAAAGAAATTGTATATCCTTCAGACAGTGTAGATTTTAGTATTACACTTGGCGATGAATACACCCCTGCTGAGGGAGTGTATTCCGTAACTATGTCACTTCGACACCAAAACACCTCCGTTTTTGGAAGTACAAACAAAGCTTTTTTTGATGATTGTTGGTTGGGAACTGAAGGAGTTGACATGATTACATTATCACAATCATTTGACAATGGAGTTGATATCTCACTGGGCCGAATTGACCAACAGAATAAAACAGGGAAAGGGAGTTTATCAACCATACGAATTATTGTTCCTGATAACCTGGGAGAAATTGCCAACACTGACTTAATTTTAACTTTGGACGATGTGCTTATAATAAGCTATCAAGAAGATACTATTTTGCCAGGAGAAATTTCTCTTGACACCGTTGTGGTTATTGCAAACGGTACTCATGTTGTAAATAAAAAAGAAGAATATGTTGCATCAATATTTCCAAATCCATCAAACCGAAATATTCGTGTTAAAAGCGACAAAATGATTAGCTCAATACGCATCCTTGATATGCAAGGAAAATTACTTCAGGAAAATCAATACAACAACACAAAAGAAACTGTTTTAATTACATCAAATTTAATTTCAGGAACTTATTTTGTTGTTGTTCAGTCGGAAAAATGGATTGAAAATCACTTATTCATAAAAAAATAATATTGAATAATAATTTCCACAAAGCATCCCTTTGAAAAAATTCATCCATCGATCATTTTTGTACTGAATCTGTAAGGAATAATCATAATCTATGGTTGATTTAAAAAAATTAAATCTTTCTCGCTTTTATTATATTCTTTAATCAAGTTACTACACTACTAAATATTTTAACAAAAAAGTGCCGAGTTTTTAAAACTCGGCACTTTAAACTAACACAAAATTACTAAACCTACCTTGTAACCATCAATTTACTTTGACCAATTACTTTTTCATCACTAACGACCTTAAGTAGATAAGCTCCGGTTGCAAGATCTTCGACATTAATCTTTAAGTCAACATTTTGTCCAACCAACTCAATAGATCGAATCAATGTTCCATTAATTTGATAAATATTAATTATTGAAATATCAGATTCCGATGAACTCAATGATATGTTTACTTCATCAGATGCCGGATTTGGATAAATTTCGAATTGATTTGAACGAACGTCAACTTTATCGTCTACCTCTATTGCTGTTGGATCTTCCAGCTCGATTTCAAATTCGAGGTTTAACCTTCCTTCAAAAGTCTGACGAGGATACAAATGTTCATTTCCTTCAATCCGATCACAAATTTCGTCCTCCTGAATACCAGAACTTATTGTACCAATTTGGCCTCCGCAAGAAGCTGTAGAATTATACAAATCTCCTCCCAATAAATTAACAGGTCCATTTACAGATGACACTCCATAACATCCCCAAACAGTAGTAGGGCTTGATAGTGATGCATTTACATCAATCGCACCAAACGGAATATTGTTACTAACAAAAGTATTCTTTCCTGCGGTTGTTTGGGTTAATCCTGAACCCAGAGCGGATGTTGCATCGACGTCTTGAAAAGCAATTCCATTAACCGTGTAATTGTATAGATAGTTGTTTTTGATAACTGGAGATTGCCGATTTCCGACTCCTTTATCCTCAATGTGAATGGCCGTAGAGGTTTCAAAAATACAGTTTCCTCTGATGCTACTTGATACATTATCATCAGGTGTTGAAACTGCTTGGTAAAAAACACCAACACCAACTGTTATACCTCCATCAATAAGCTCCATATCAATGGTATTACAAGAAATATCCACATTGCTTGGGTCTAAAGCATATACTCCATAATACCAAGCATCCTTAATCTTATTTTCTCCAATATTTGAGTTTGAAACTTCGTGAGCCAAAATTCCATTTTCAAAACCTCTAATCTCATTTGATTTTATGTTGTGTAACCCTCCAAACCATACTCCAATTGCCGAATTATACGACCAAATGGGACTAACTTGCGTTAATGAAGAGTAATTTACATCTGAATTATAGAATGTATTTCCTATAATTCTAATATCATTATTGTATCCCATACTGAACTGAGATCGTTTCGTTGATGTCAATGATGTTACCGATATTACATTACCTTCTATTGATATCTGATTTGAGTATCCCATAAATAATGCATTCTCATTATTCACAAATGTATTTTTACTAATTGACCCTCCCGATGAAGAAAAAATTCTTAAACCTTGAAAACGCCAGTTAGCAGCCATATTTACAAAGTCATTTTGAGCGATTTCCGTAAGTATATTACAATCTTGTATATATACTCCTCCAATAACATCAGATTTCGGACAGTCCACAAAAAAACTAGGCTTATCGTTATCAACTTGAAACGTATTTCCTGTAATTGCTTTTTCAATTGTAATATTTTCAAAAACAACTCCTGCCTTACAATTTGAAAACAAATTGTTAGTCAACCTTACATTTGATATATATGAAGAATTGCTTGTAGCATTGTTTTCCACAAGAACTGCAGTTAATGCATTTTTAAAAGTACATTCGTTAATGATTCCCGTTTCGGGTAAAGAGGAATTATTCTCGAATACTAACCCTCTCCAAGTTTTATTTAAATCACACGGACGAAAAACAGAATTATTTGCTCTTAAGGTTGCACCGTTAATGAAAGTAATTCCAGCACATTCACCAAAAATAACATCCATTGATGTAATATCAAGAGTTACTCCGTCAACAGTAACAATTTTTCCATCTTCAATATAAACTTTATTGTCCCAGGTTGTATTTTGATTAATAGTAATATCTTGAGTGATGTGAATAACATCTTCGCTGTTGACATCAATTCCCATATTCATTGGACAACAAGTTACCTCAGTTACCTCTTCCGTTGTAAAACTAAATACACCATTTTGAGCTTCACCAGTTAACCTATCGAATATGAGATGCCTTACACCATTAAATTCAGCATAGTAATCAAAAAAAGGATCAATACAAAGCTCAACATGACCGCAGGCATCAATAATCTTAGTTTTATTATTTTTAACACTTCCGTTCCAAGAGGCTTCTATAGCTATCTCGATTTTATCATCAAAACAAACCATTTTACATGATTTAGGAATCTNGTATTCAAAATTATANNCATGTTTTTCAAGAGGACGATGATTCAGTGAAAAATCAAATATTTGGTTTTGTGATTGAACCACTCCGTTAACAATTGCGTTGTTATTGGTTAAACCGTTATCTGCCTGCATATGATATACTTTATTTTTATCAACACAGATTTCTATCAGTTCACATTCTGTGTTGGTAAAAGTCTTAAATAAACCATTATCATCGTATAGTTTAACAGTAATTGGAGCACATTCCGTCTGACAAGAACTTAAATTGTTCTTATAATTTTCTATTGTAAAACTCACTTCTACCCAAGGATCATCTCCGCTAATATCATAAAAATCTAAATTATCTGGATAAATTACTTGTCCATTTTCAAATGATAACTCATGTAAAACATCTGGATCAGAAGGATATTCAATAAAATAAGATTTACTGTTCTCAATACATAATGTGAATTCATCTTCACATTTTTGACTATGAAATTCTTTTGGGTCTAAATCTCCAGGATTATGATTAACTGAACAAGGGTCAGTAACAAGTTCCCAGCCAAAATGACCCCATATTCCACTGGGTTGCCTATGTGTTTGACCAATATTTATCGCACGCCAGTATTGACCATTATCAGAAACTATGTCGCTAATATTATATGAATTAGAACTAGCCCACTCTGGAAAATCACAATCCGAATCTGAATCAGGTATTTCTTTTTTATGAATAGTAAAGGAAATTGGCTCGCAATCAGAGCAAATAGTTTTTTGATTTTTTACTTTTATAGTTACATTTTCACCTAAAGCAGTTTCAAAATCAAAATAATTTTTACCCTCTGGATAATTTAATTGTCCATTTACAATCGCATTCAGAAATTTTATTCCATTACTCGATTCAAAATTGTAAGATTTGTCATCTTCAACGCAAATATCAAATTGTTCTGCACATGAATTTAATGTTAATTCCTTAATTGATAATCCATTTGAAACATCAATAAGTTTTACATCCACGTTTTCACAACCGCATTCACTAACTTCTTCTTCTATTCCTAAACGAATATTCTCAATATTTATCCAACCTGTTTCTTGGTATTCATACCAATCAATATGGTCAGGGAGTTGATAAGGCCAACCTTCATTGATAACTATATTTGGCTCTAATGGACTAGTTGACAAATTTACTTCTCTTGGATCAAGCAGCGGTTGCAGTGGTTGATTAGGTTCAGGAATAACCCAAAGCTGATTAGAGTTTGTTTTTGTAAAGTATAAATTTCCATTATAAGCCGACTGAATGTTATTAATGGCGTTCAATGCCAGAATATTTCTAGCTGAACTACTTGTATATGGTGGGTTTGCGTTACTAAAGCCACTAAAAGATCTATTCCAAGGGGTCCAGTCTCCTTCTTGGTTATCAAATCCAAATTGATTTTGGAGAGAAGGCCATTGTATTTGAAGTCTTACCTTGTATGCACCTTCCTGAGAAAGAAAATTTTGATCTAACTCAATTTGACCCAAATAAGTCACATTACCCCTTCCTGGATTAACATATCCTCCACCCACAAAATAAAGATATCGTCCATCTGGACTAAATTCTAGTGCTGAAATTTTTCTTTCTAGGTGATTCATAAATTTAAAACCATTTTGCGCTGGGTTATTACCTTGATTGGTAGTAAAATTTATATTGGAAGTCGCTAGATTATTGACCGAAAGGTATCCACTAGGCGTCCTATTAGGATCTGTATTATTTAAAGTGTAAGGTGTAACCAATCCCGCATGAGTGGCATCTGGTTCAACCAAAAGACTTGAGATATTTATAGTTACGAAGTTTTGAAGATCTTGATCAATTGTATATATATTTCCTCTATTATCATTCTCATGTCGAATAAGGATTGCCAACTGACCATTTGGTGAAAATTCCATAGGGCTACCAGCTATGGGATTATTTGTATTGTTTCCCCACCATGGATCAAATTGTGCAGGAGATGAAATATCAAATTGGATATTTGGAGATCCATCAATAATAAACCGGTCTATATTAAAGTTACTACCCCAATTATTTCTTCTCTGTACAAATAAGTAATGTCCTTCTTGATTTGTTCCTGGTATATATCTTTTTGCTGTTGTTGCTTTACTGTGTGCATAATTATTTCCAACTCTCAGAACTCTATTGAATATTTCTCCTTGACCATCTGAAACGAAGGTACCAATAGGTCCTGAAGATCCATTATTTGTTATTTCTAAAAGAGAGTATCTCAGTGAGCTTGAAATATATCCGGGACTGCGATCATTAGGGTTATCAGAGTGGCTTGTATAAACAATAAACCACTGATTGGTTGTTCCAGGTCTTTTAATCACCTGAACTTCACCATCGCCTGCATTTGCAAACATGACAACATCATTGGGTAAACTTACTCTTATCCCCTGATTATTTACGACAAATAAACCAGGAAGGTCGCTCCAATCATCTTGCGAAGTAGCGGCCAAATTTAAATTTGTGACACCAGAACCCACACCATCGTTATTATTATCGACAATATTTTGATTATTATCCATTCTTTTAAAATATCCGTTGTGAATCAAGTAGTAAAGCATATTACCGCAATCATCATACAAGGGTTGTGCAGGCCCACTATTTTTTGACGGTGTTTCTGGAATAATTTGAGTTGTTGTAGTTTTACCAGGCTCTCCCCAATGAACAATATTCGTATTTGTAGTAGAATTGGAGGAATTAAACCATCTATTTGCGTCATTTGTAACTAGAGGCCAATCGGGTAATCCTTGAAGTTCACCTGTTTGTGCTTTGAGAATTCCTACAATAAAAAGCGAACTAAGATATAGTAAATTTTTAAGTCTGATTTTTTTCATTTTTTTGATTTTTTCCAAATTTCTAGTTTGGAATCAAAAAAATGAATACAACTTTTTTTATATTCTACCCTAAAAAAACAAAAAAAAAGACTTTAACATATTGAAAAACAATANTTTATTGAATTTAAAAATTACGCACAGTTTGGGTTAACCAGTGTTTATCGGCAATTTCTTTTTCGTTGTTAATTTCAAAAAGTAAAACGTCTTTTTTGAGGTTTAATTCGTCCAACGATAAATTTATTTGCTTGTTTTTTAATTGTAAAATTTTCAAAACATAAGCCAAGAAATTAAAATACATTTTCTTTTGAATTGCTGAAAGAAATGTATCTCTTGTTAAATAAGACTTAAAATTATGAACAAGTGATTCTATCTCCAGAATATCATTCAAGGCATAATAAATTTTAATGTATAGTACTTTACAGGAAACCTGATAATAAACATCTTTGAAATTCACGAAAGTAAGCTCCTTTAAGGCCTTTTTTTCTTCTCCGTTGGCCAGGCATATGCTCGCAAGGTTATATTTATAAATCATTTCCTTGTTCTCTAAAACGACAAATTCTATATGTGAATTCAAAAATTCGAGCGCCCAGTCCATTTCTTCTACTCTAATAGCTACCTCAATTATGTTTTTACAAGATCGATGGTGAACTTGATTATCTATTACAAGTAAATCTTGTTCAACCTGAAATTTCATAGCCATGAACAGTTTCTCTAAATAATCATTTCCGGAATTTATTTTACGAATACAATGATTAATTGAATGCTGAATGAAATTTGCAATTTCTTCTTTAGGAAAAGAATCAATATTCGTAGTTATCGATTTATAAAATAAATCATAATCCATTTCATTCAAATCATCGTTCAACAAATCAATGAGCTTTAAATAAATCTGTATTGAAGGGTATAATTCCAACAAACTTGGATTCTTTTCAAGAAAAGTCATAACCTCTACATAAAAAGTCTTTTTGAACTTTTGNTTTTTTAGCCTTTCACGCATTATCATTTCAGAATATATCTTCAATTTGGAATGCACGTACCAGGCATCTATTGCCCTCTCTTTATTGGCTAAGGAATCTTCAAACGGAAATTGATTGTCTCTATCAAATGCCTTATCGCATTCCTCTTCAACAAGAAAATCAATAAGTAAATGTTGATTGGTTTTTATCTTTTTACTTTCCGCTGGTTCCATAAAAGATTTAACTGCGGACTGGAAAGCTTTTTTGGCGCCTCGTTTATTAAGCTCAATAATTTTTAATTCCTGCTTTTTTAATGGATTTGCATCCAAAGCCAACTTAACAATATATTCTTCTGCCAACTTATGTAAAGCGGACATGTCTTTATTCAAGTTTTTTGCCTTACAATCCTTCTCGAGCTTTGACTTTTCAATTTCTTTTAGGCTTGAATAGTTTCTTTGAAGATAATTTGCAATTCTGATTAAAGACGGTTGTTTATTGTAAACAGGATTTTCAACAACTTCAACAAAACCTTGAAGTTCCTTTTTAGAAAAGGTTAAAAGGAGCTGAACGAGTTTTGTTGAAGTTATTAAAGACATTACTCCTTGTATTTGTTAATTAATTTGGCAACAATACCTGTCCATCCGGTTTGGTGAGATGCTCCAACACCTCTTGAGTTGTCGCCGTGAAAATACTCAAAAAATAAAATGTTATCTCTGAAATAAGGTTCTTTATATATTGGGTTTCCTTCGTTAACAGGTCTGTCCCCTGACTCATTTGTTGTAAAAATACCAATCAAACGATTGGATATCTTATCTGCAATTTGACTCAAATTTAATTTATTTCCCGACCTGGAAGGAAATTCCAATTTCAAATCATCACCATAATATTTATAATATTCACGAAGTGATTCAATTAGTAAATAATTCGTCGGGAACCAAACGGGACCCCTCCAATTTGAATTGCCTCCAAACATTGAAGTATTTGACTCTCCTGGTTCATAATTAATACTGTAATCCTCTCCTTCAATAGATATCGAATAAGGTTCTTCATGTCTTTTGGACAACGATCTTATTCCACCCGGTGAAAGAAATTCTGATTCATCAAGAACATGCTGCAACAATCGAACTAATCGTTCTTTTGGAATGAGCGAGAACAAAATATCTTCATTTTCCTTAAAATCTTCGACAACCAGATATTTATTTTTACTTGACCGGTTTCTTCTAAACCATTTTAATCTTCTCATAAAATCTGGAATATCACTCAATGTTTCCTTATGAATTAAGGAAACGGCATAAATGGGCGTCAATCCGACCAAAGAGTGCGTTTTAAGCGGGACGAAACGTTCTCCAGGTAGTAGTAATAGGTCATAAAAGAATCCTTCCTCTTCATCCCAGGTTCCAACCCACTTGTTATCGTTTCTATTAAGTGACTCAGAGATATATACAAAGTGTTCGTAAAACTTGGTTGCTACATCTTCGAAAGCTTTATCGTATTCGCAAATTTTAATGGCCATCTTCATCATATTTAATGAAAACATAGCCATCCAGGATGTACCATCTGCCTGTTCCAGTATTCCTCCTCCCGGTAATTTGTTGGAGCGATCAAAAACACCAATGTTATCCAATCCTAAAAAACCGCCTTCAAAAACGTTCTTTCTTCTCGAATCCTTTTGATTCACCCACCATGTAAAATTGATGCTTAATTTTTGAAAAATCCTTTTCAAAAAATTAACATCCGCTCGTCCATAATGCTTTTTCTCGGTTTCGTAGACTTTTAAAGCTGCCCATGCATGAACAGGTGGATTAACATCTCCAAATGCCCATTCATAAGCAGGTATTTGACCATTTGGATGCATGTACCACTCACGAGTTAATGTAATCAGTTGATTCTTTGCGAAACCGGGATCAATCATTGCAATTGGAACGCAATGAAATGCTGTATCCCACGCTGCATACCAGGGATACTCCCATTTATCAGGCATTGATAATATGTCTTCGTTGTGTAGATGGCGCCAATGTGAATTTCTGCCATTTTTCCTGGATTCAGGTGGTTCCGGGTGACCCTTATCTCCATCAATCCACTGCTGAACATCAAAATTATAGTATTGTTTTGACCACAACATTCCTGCAAATGCCTGGCGTTGAATATTAGCCATATCAGGAGAAGCTGAATCAGNAATAAAATANTTATAAAANTCATTCGCTTCTTGAANCCTTTCTTGAAAAACAGTTTCAAAATTATCTNTGAAAGGNTTCNCTTCTTCTTCCTTATTTGTAAGCAATAATTTAAANACAACTTCACCTTTGGCAGCAACCTNTCTCTTATANTAAGGCGCAAATTTNGTTCCCNNATTTACNCCNTNAAAAACAGNNAANTCNTNNTCNTGAATAATNGCNNTATGAAATAAGATCNTTAACGTATNNATCCTNATTTTTNGTNTTGAAAATNCGCTNTNAATTNGTTNTNTTGTTNGTNAANAAATATTNATCNGGNTNATCAAAATAGAGAAAATANTNTCCNGCTTTGTNNTGNGAAGCTTTNACACCTCCANANTNTTNGTNATTNATATNAAGNNTNGNNATNGNNGGNATNTTATCNACAACNCCAAAATCCCATAAATTNCGAAACCATAAATTNGGNACCANAACNAAATCNGNNGNNTTATNNGCTCTATTNTTTNCNGTTATTTTNATACANATNTCTTCAGGACCTTTNTTNGCATANTCNANAAAAANNTCNAANTANTTATTNCCNTCAAAAATNCCTGTATCNNTTAANTCANATTCTCTNTGNNTTTTNGNTCTNTTTTGACTNTCANNNAGNANNCTNCCATANGGAAATTTNGCNTGNGGNTANTTATANAANTACTTCATGTANGAATGAGANGGNGTATTNTCCANATAATAATANAATTCTTTNACNTCNTCNCCGTGNTTNCCATCNTCTCCNGTTAANCCNTATAANCNTTCNTTNAGNATNTCGTCATTNCCATTCCANANACCCANAGAAAANCATAAATTTTGNCGNANNTCAGAAATNCCNGCTATTCCNTCNTCNCCCCATCTATANACNCTTGANCGAGCATGATCNTGAGGAAAGTANCTCCAGGCTGAACCGTCTTTACTGTAATCNTCTCGNACAGTTCCCCATTGACGNTCACTTAAATANGGACCCCATTTTCTCCANNTNTGNTTNCCTTTNTNATCNCNNTCANTAAGNCNTTTTTCTTCAATNAANTTCATANNAAAAANTTGCCNTTCAAAAATAATTTTTATTGTNGTNTATNCAGANAAAANCANACCNNAAAGTTATNNNNTTTATCAAAANNNTGANNNAAAAAAAACCTCATCGNNANTCGATGAGGTTTTTTTNANANTTCTAATNNNGTTTAAACATTTGCAGACTTAACNGTTTTNATAATTCTTGCAGATATTTTNTAAGGATCACCATTNGAAGCAGGTCTTCTGTCTTCTAACCATCCTTTCCATCCTTTCTCNACAGTTATGATNGGAATTCTGATTGAAGCNCCTCTNTCNGAAACTCCATAAGAGAANTCNTTNATNGAAGCNGTTTCATGTAAACCAGTTAATCTTTGNTCNTTATATGCACCATATACNGCGATATGNTCTTTNGCNACAGGTCTGAANGCTTCACAAATCTTNTCATANGTTTCNTTNGANCCACATGTTCTTAATGTCGTATTTGAGAAGTTNGCATGCATACCTGAACCATTCCAATCTCCTTTAACAGGTTTTGGNTGNTATTCAATATAGTANCCNTAAGACTCAGTTAATCTATCCAGTAAATATCNNGCAATCCANATTTCNTCTCCTGCTTTCTTTGCTCCTTTNGCAAACAATTGAAATTCCCACTGACCAGAAGCTACTTCCTGNTTAATACCTTCGAAATTCAAACCNGCNTCNATACATAAATCAGCATGCTCTTCAACTAAATCTCTTCCAAAAGTGTTCTTNCCACCAACTGAACAATAGTANAANCCTTGTGGNCCNGGATATCCTCCAACAGGGAAACCTAANGGCAANNNNGTTTTTGTATCCATGATAAAGTACTCTTGCTCAAAACCAAACCAGAAATCATCATCTTCATCATCAATTGTTGCTCTTCCGTTAGTTTCATGCGGAGTTCCGTCTGCATTGTAAACTTCTGTCATTACCAGGTATCCATTAACTCTTGCCGGATCTGGATAAATTGCAACAGGTTTAAGGATACAATCCGATGATCCACCTTCTGCTTGTAAAGTAGAAGAACCGTCGAACGACCAGTCACCTAATTCNTCTAAAGTTCCCTTGGAAGTTTTCNTGCTCCTCNACTTTAGTTTTTGATCTCATGTTCTGGGTTGGNGTNTAACCATCCAACCAGATGTACTCTAACTTAATTTTTGCCATTTGATAAACAATATAATTGGTTGAAATATTCGATTTTAAGGATGCAAATGTAATATTTTTTCTTTAAAATCCATGACATTTGAAAAGATTACATCAGATGCTTAAAATAANCAACTATTTTTGAAGTAGCTCCTTTATTATTTTCGATGTATTTTTTGATTTTTCTTTCCACCTCAGTCCTGGATTCGAGTGAATTTAAATAAAATTCCAATTTTTGATGAAAATCATTACTGTTGACTAAAGCCCCCATACCCAACCCAATAATATCTCTGGCTTCAGTAAATTTTGCATGGTTTTTCGGACCAAATAAAACTGGAATATTGTAGGCAAGAGGTTCCAGTGTATTGTGAATTCCATTATTGAAACCACCACCTATATATGCAACATCAGCATACCTGTAAAGATACTTTAACACTCCGATTGTATTGATAATTAACACGTTTGAAAAATCCTCCGAATCCGAATAATAAGACACCTTTAATTTGACATCACTTTCCAATTCCAATAATTCATTTTGGTTTACTTCATGTGGAGCAATTATATATTGATATTTTTCTGAATTTTCATTTATAAAAGATGCAATTAACTTATAATCTCCTTTCCAGGTACTTCCAAAAACTATAAGTGGTTTTCCATTCAAAACTTTTTCAATCGATGGATTGTGCCATGATTTTCCGGCTGTTAATAATACACTATCTATTCGTGTATCCCCTGCAACTGAAACGTTATTCAATCCATAGTTCTTCAAAATGAGCATAGACTCTTGGTTTTGAACAAAAAAATGATTGACTTTTTTAAAAATATTCAACATCCATTTACTCTTAAAGTAAATCTGTTCTTTTCTGAAGAGAGAGGAGACATATATAATGGGTATCCCAATGCTTTGAGCTCGATTCAGGTAATTAAACCAAAATTCGTATTTGACAAAAACTGCAACCTTAATCGAAATTTCAGATAAAAATCTTTTTGAATTGGATGGTGTGTCAAAAGGCAAATAGAGAACCAAATCGGCGTGTGAATAGTTTTTCTTCACCTCATAACCGGATGGAGAAAAAAAAGTAATTAAAATCTTTTGCTGAGGGTAACTGGTTTTTAATGTCTCAATCAAAGGTCTTCCTTGTTCAAACTCACCAAGTGAAGCTACATGAAACCAAATGTATGATTCTGAGCCTTGATTTTCTAAAATTTTCCAAGTAGCCCTTTGACCCTTAATTATTTTTTTACTTTTCCCATTGAAAAAAGCATAAACTTTAACCAAAAAAGAAAAGAAATATATACCAACAGTGTATATTTGCTGCATTGAACAAATATACCAACTTTAGAGCTCAAAAAGATATGGACAACATCCAAATGGTAGATTTAAAAAATCAATATCTAAAAATAGAGAATGAAATAGATGTTGCCATAAAAGAGGTTATTACAAACTCTTCCTTTATTAATGGGCCTTCAGTCAAAAAATTTCAATCCGAACTTGAACATTACTTAAACGTTGAGCATGTAATTCCTTGTGCAAATGGAACGGATGCTCTTCAAGCTTCATTAATGTCGCTGAATTTAACTCCTGGTGATGAAATCATAACGTCTACATTTACATTTATTTCCACCGCTGAAGTAATTTCTTTGCTTAAGTTAAAACCTGTTTTTGTGGATGTGAGTATGAATAATTTCAATTTAGTCCCGGAGGAGATAGAAAAAGCGATCGGCCCTCGAACTAAAGCCATAATTCCTGTACATTTATATGGTCAGTGTGCTCCAATGGAACAAATCATGAAAATTGCAGAAATGAATAATCTTTTCGTGATTGAGGATACCGCACAAGCACTAGGGGCTGATTACATTTTCAGTAACGGTTCCTCAAAAAAAGCAGGAACCATTGGAACCATTGGGACAACCTCTTTTTTCCCATCGAAAAACTTAGGTTGCTATGGGGACGGGGGAGCGATTTTCACAAACGATTCGGTTCTGGCAGAAAAAATAAAGATGATTTGTAATCACGGTAGTAAGAGAAAATACAATCATGAAATTGTTGGAATGAATTCCAGACTAGACTCTATTCAGGCGGCCATACTTAGTATTAAACTGAAGAAACTTTCTGAGTATTCATCTGCAAGATACGATGCTGCTCATATATATTCCAGTCATCTCAAAGATTTAGATTGGTTGGAAATACCACATGAAGAAGATTATTCAAACCATGTTTACCACCAATATACAATCAAAGTACTGAATGGAAGAAGAGATGAACTCAGAGATTACCTGAATGCATTGCAAATACCCTCTGCCGTTTACTATCCAAAATCATTGCACAAACAAATAGCATTTTCCAATACTCAAAATGGATGCTTTCCTAATTCCAATGATTTAGAATCAAAAGTTTTATCTTTGCCCATGCATACTGAATTGGACAAAGACAGTATATTGCACATCGTTAATTCAATTAAATCCTTTAAATGAAAATATCAATAATCGGAACGGGTTATGTAGGTCTTGTTTCAGGCACTTGTTTTGCTGAAACGGGAAATCAAGTAATTTGTGTTGACATAGATGAAAATAAGTTGCAACGACTTCGGGACGGTATAGTCCCCATATACGAACCCCAATTGGATGTTTTATTTGAAAGAAACATTCGTCAAGGAAGGCTTACGTTCACAAACTCATTAAAAGAAGCTGTTGATCAGTCGGATTTAATTTTTCTTGCCCTTCCGACTCCTCCAGGGGAAGACGGGAGTGCCGATTTAAGTTACGTTTTAAATGTTGCGAAAGAGCTGGGTAAAATCATCACTGAGTACAAAGTTATTGTGGACAAGAGTACTGTCCCGGTTGGAACTGCTGAAAAAGTAACAGCTGCTGTCCAGGAAAATGCAAGAGTTGATTTTGATGTTGTTTCTAATCCTGAATTTCTCAGAGAAGGCTTTGCTGTTGAGGATTTCTTAAAACCCGACAGAGTTGTTATTGGGACTTCTTCTGAGAAAGCTAAAAAAGTTATGGAAGAACTCTACCGGCCATTCGTTAGGCAAGGTAATCCAATCATATTTATGGATGAAAAATCAGCTGAGCTAACAAAATACGCTGCAAACTCATTTTTAGCCACAAAAATTTCATTTATGAATGAAATTGCTAACATTTGCGAGTTGCTTGATGCTGATGTAGATAAGGTAAGAATTGGTATTGGATCCGATACGAGAATTGGAAAAAGATTTTTATTTTCTGGTATAGGATACGGTGGAAGTTGTTTTCCGAAAGATGTTAAAGCTCTGATTCGATCGTCCAATGAAGTAGGTTATGATTTTAAGATACTGAACTCAGTCGAGCAAGTAAATTCAATTCAAAAAACCATTATAGTCCCCAAAATGAGAAACTATTTTGGTGGAGATTTAAAAAATAAAAAAATAGCCTTGTGGGGACTCGCATTTAAACCCGACACAGATGATGTTCGAGAAGCTCCTTCGAGATATATAATTGATGAACTTCTCAAACAAGGAGTGAAAATTAGTGCTTTCGATCCTGAGGCAATGGATAATATTAAAGCAATTTACTCCGACAAAATAAGTTTTGGTTCCAATGAATATGAAGTTTTGGAAAATGCTGATGCTCTTTTAATTGCAACAGAGTGGGGTGTTTTTAGAAATCCTGATTTCAGTAGAGTCGCTCAACTGCTTAAAGAGAAAGTGATTTTTGATGGAAGAAATCTATATGATCTTGAAAAAATGACATCTTTAGGGTTTCGATACTACAGCATAGGTAGAAAAGTGATTTAATTCCAACAAAAGCCAAGAAATGAAAAAAACCTTAATAACTGGAGCTGCAGGATTTTTAGGATCACATCTTGTAAATAAATTTTTAAAAGAAGGTCACCACGTTATTGGTATGGATAACTTGATTACCGGAAATTTAAAAAATATTGAAGAATTTCGTACCAATAAGAATTTTGAATTTCGTAACCACGATGTATCGAAATTTGTTAAAATAGATGGAAATTTAGACTACATTCTTCACTTTGCTTCCCCTGCAAGTCCAATTGACTACCTAAAAATCCCCATTCAAACATTAAAAGTCAGTTCGTACGGAACTCATAATTTACTGGGATTGGCAAAAGATAAAGGGGCAAGAATACTTGTTGCATCAACATCCGAAGTATACGGAGATCCTTTGGTTCATCCTCAGGTTGAAGAATATTATGGAAATGTAAATCCAGTTGGTCCCAGAGGCGTTTATGATGAGGCCAAAAGATATATGGAAGCTGTTACAATGGCCTACAATTCATTCCACAAAGTTGAAACCCGTATTGCGCGAATATTTAATACTTATGGCCCTAAAATGAGACTGAACGACGGAAGAGTTTTACCTGCATTCATAGGACAGGCATTACGAGGGGAGGATTTAACTATTTTTGGAGACGGTTCTCAAACCCGATCTTTTTGTTATGTTGACGATTTGGTTGACGGAATCTTCAAATTGCTTTTAAGCGATTACGATCAGCCTGTAAACCTCGGTAACCCTTGCGAAATTACTATAACTGAATTTGCAGAAGAAATAATAAAATTAACTGAAACTGATCAAAAAATAACACATAAGGACTTACCTTTAAACGACCCTAAACAAAGGAAACCCGATGTTTCAAAAGCAAAAAAAATCTTAAACTGGGAGCCCAAAACATCCAGAGATGAAGGACTCAAAGTAACGTATGAATATTTTAAAAGTTTATCAAAAGAAGAATTAAACAAAAAAGAACATAACGACTTTGAAAAATACATAACTCGTTAAATGACTTATTTCTCACATAAAACGGCTGTCATTGATGAAAATTGTCAAATTGGTGCAAACACTAAAATTTGGCATTTCTCACATATAATGTCTGGATGTATCATCGGTAGTGAATGTAATCTTGGTCAAAATGTCGTAGTTTCTCCGGATGTAATATTAGGTAAAAATGTAAAGGTTCAAAATAACGTATCAATATATACAGGAGTTATTTGTGAAGATGATGTATTTCTAGGTCCATCAATGGTATTTACCAATGTTTTAAATCCCAGATCAGCTGTTTCAAGAAAATCAGAATACAAAAAAACACTTATCAAAAGAGGTGCAACAATTGGAGCAAATGCAACAATTCTTTGTGGAATAAACATTGGAGAATACGCACTTATTGGCGCTGGTTGTGTTGTAACAAAAAATGTCGAGCCATATGCTCTTTTCGTCGGCAATCCGGGAAGACAGGTTGGATGGGTCAGTGAATATGGTCATACACTGGAGTTTAAAGGGAAAAAAGCGATTTGTAAAGAATCGAAACAGGAATATTTACTCGAAAACAACACTGTACAAAGAATTAAATGAGTCGACCCATTAAGTTTGCAATATTAGGATTTGGTCATATTGGAAGAAGACATGCTTGTATGATTCTTCAAAACAGCAATTCTGAACTTGTTGCCATTTGCGATGTTTTACCTAAAAACCAACTTGACCTTGAGTCTTTTAATTCGATTCCCTTTTTCAAAAACATTGATGAACTCATTCAAAGTGATTTATCCTTTGATGTTGTTTGTGTATGCACTCCAAATGGATTGCACGCTGATCAAAGTATAAAGATTCTAGATCGTGGTTTTCACGTAGTTTGCGAAAAACCAATGGCTTTGTCAAAAAAAGAATGTGAAGCTGTCATTTTAAAATCAAAAGAGGTTTCAAAACATGTTTTTTGTGTAATGCAAAATCGTTATTCACCTCCTTCAATTTGGCTAAAAGATATTGTTAAAAAAAACATTCTTGGTGAAATATATTTTGTTCAAGTTAATTGTTTTTGGAACAGGGATGAACGATATTATAATAATTCATCCTGGAGAGGTACAAATGAACTCGATGGCGGGACACTTTTTACACAATTTTCTCATTTTATCGACACAATTTATTGGGTGTTCGGAGACATAAATGTTAATTCTGCAATATTTAAAGATTTTAATCATAAAAATCTAACAAATTTTGAGGACACCGGAGTTGTTAATTTTGACTTCAAAAATGGAGGTATTGGTACGCTAAACTACTCAACATCAGTTTGGAACGAAAATCTTGAAAGCAGNATCACTATCCTCNCCGAAAATGGTTCCATAAAAATTGGAGGGCAATACATGGATAAAGTGCTTGAATGTACTATAAAAAACTATAAAATGCCTAAATTAGCCCCCGTAAATGAGCCCAATGACTACGGTTCGTACAAAGGTTCAGCTGCAAATCATCAATATGTAATTGAAAATGTTGTTGATACGCTGAACGGTTATAACCAAATAACGACCAAATCTGATGATGGATTAAAGGTTGTTGAAATTATTGAAAGAATATACAAATTTAAAAGTTCAAATTAATGATTGCTGAAAAGATAGCCAACAAAGAAGAAAAATTAGCCGTAATTGGGCTAGGTTATGTAGGATTACCAATTGCTCTTGCTTTTGCCAAAAAAGTTAAGGTTGTTGGTTTTGATATTAACCAGGAGAGAGTGAATATGATGAAAGAAAATGTTGATCCATCAAAAGAACTTGATCCCGAAGAATTTGAAGGCTGTGATATTGAATTCACAGCAGACATTGAGGATTTAAAAGATTCCAAATTTTACATAGTTGCTGTTCCAACTCCAATTGATGAACATAATCTACCCGACTTAAAACCGCTTCTGGCAGCGTCGGAAACGGTAGGGAAAGTTATTTCGAAAGGAGATTATATCGTATTTGAATCAACAGTTTATCCAGGTTGTACCGAAGAAGACTGTGTACCTGTACTTGAAAGAGAATCAGGACTTAAATTTAATGAAGACTTCAAGGTTGGATACTCTCCGGAGAGAATTAATCCAGGTGACAAAGAACATACTTTATCAAAAATTGTTAAAGTTGCCTCCGGAAGTTGTAAAGATTCTGCAGAACAAATTGCTCAAGTTTACGAAATGGTTATCGATGCTGGTGTTCACAGAGCTTCGTCAATAAAAGTTGCTGAAGCAGCAAAAATCATCGAAAATACTCAAAGAGATGTGAACATTGCTTTAATGAACGAACTTTCAATGATTTTCAGTAAAATCGGAATCAATACTTATGAAGTTTTAGAAGCGGCTGGAACAAAATGGAATTTCTTAAAATTCTTCCCTGGTTTGGTTGGAGGACACTGTATTGGNGTTGATCCTTACTATCTGACATATAAAGCAAGAGAATTGGGTTACCACTCAAAAATAATAAACTCAGGACGAGCATTAAATGACTCTATGGGTCCTTATTTAGCGCGTCAAACGGTAAAAAAACTTATTGCCAACGGAAAAACTATTGTTCAATCAAGAGTTTTAGTTATGGGTGCAACATTCAAAGAAGACGTAAGTGACATTAGAAATTCCAAGGTTGCATCCGTTGTTGATGAATTGAAAAGTTTTGGTGTTTCGGTTGAAGTACACGACCCTCATGCCTCTAATGAAGAAATCAACCATGAATATGGATTTGAATTGATTCCTGAAATATCTGGAAAATATGATGCTGTTATTGTTGCAGTGAATCACTCCGACTATCTTTCTTTAAACGAGGAGTACTTTGATGGTTTACTAAAAGACGGTGGTGTATTAGTTGATGTAAAAGGAATCTATAGAGAAAAGAATAAAAGTCTTAACTATTTAAGTCTGTAGTTTATGATTTTAGTAACTGGAGGTACTGGTTATATTGGAAGTCATTCTGTTATTGAACTGCATAACGAGGGTTATGATGTTTTGATAGTCGATAACTTTGTTAACTCCTCTCCTTCAGTTCTTAAGCACCTAAAAACAATAACAGGCGTAGACTTTAATTTTTTACAAGTTGATCTTTGTGATTATGAACAATTAAAAGATGCAACTAAAAATTATTCGATTGAGGGAGTTATCCACTTTGCTGCGTTTAAGTCGGTGGGAGAATCAGTGGATTTACCGCTGAAATATTATAATAATAATATCCAATCGCTTACGAATGTGCTTAAATTGTGCGAAGAGAGAGAAATCTCAAATATTGTTTTTTCATCTTCATGCACAGTTTATGGAAATCCAGAATCTATTCCTGTGACGGAATCTACTCCAATTGGAAAAGCCGAATCACCTTATGGAAAAACAAAAGTTTTTTCTGAAGAAATTTTAAAGGATTTTCATAAATCATCATCAAAAACAATTTGTAATCTTAGATATTTCAATCCCATTGGAGCTCATGAATCCGGATTATTAGGTGACTATCCCGATGGAAAACCCAACAACTTACTTCCTTTTGTAACACAAGTTGCTGCAGGATTGAGAGAAAAGTTAAGTGTTTTTGGTGATGACTACAACACTAAAGATGGTAGTTGCATCAGAGATTACATTCATGTTGTTGACCTGGCTAAGGCTCATGTAAATGCCATTGATTATAATAAGAGAAACAGGAAATTATATTCTGTTTTTAATATTGGAACAGGTGTTGGCGTATCTGTATTTGAGCTTTTGAGCACCTTCGAAAAGGTGAATAAAACTCCTGTCAAATTTGAAATTTCAAAAAGACGTTCAGGTGACGTTGGAGCTATATATGCTGATTGTCAGAATGCAGCAAAAAAACTAAATTGGAAGGCCAAGCTAAATTTGGAAGATATGCTCTCTTCAGCATGGAACTTCCAAAAAAAAAATTGAAAAATGAACCAATTTAAAAAAACAATTTTAATTACTGGGGGAGCTGGTTTCATAGGAAGCCATCTTGTTAGATTATTTGTTAATAAATATCCTGAGTACAAAATTGTAAATCTTGATAAACTTACTTACGCTGGTAATTTAGATAATTTAAAAGATATTGAAGGAAGGTCAAACTATGAGTTTGTTAAAGGAGACATATGTAATCAGACTGAACTTCAAAAAATATTTTCTGACCATAAAATTGACAACGTTATACATCTCGCTGCTGAATCGCACGTTGATCGTTCAATTTCAAATCCTTTGGAATTTGTACAAACTAACGTTATAGGTACTGTAAATCTTCTCAATACAGCAAAAAATAATTGGAATATTGAATCTTCAGAAAATATTTTCTATCATGTATCCACAGATGAAGTATACGGTTCTTTGGGAGAGGAAGGGCTATTTTTAGAAACCACTCCATACGATCCCAGATCACCATACAGTGCATCTAAAGCGAGCTCAGATCATTTTGTTCGTGCTTATCAAGAAACATATGGATTGAATATAAAAATATCCAATTGTTCCAATAATTACGGTTCTCATCAATTCCCGGAAAAATTAATACCGTTAATTATTAATAACATACTAAACAAAAAACCTTTACCCATTTACGGAAAAGGAGATAATGTTCGTGACTGGCTTCATGTAGTAGACCACGCTGAAGCAATTGATTTAATTTTTCACCAAGGTAAAATAGGAGAAACGTTTAATATAGGAGGTCATAATGAGCGTAAGAATATTGAAATAGTAAAGCTTCTTATTGATCTGGTCGATGAAAAATTAAATCGTGACAAAGGAGAGTCTTTAAACTTAATCACTTATGTCAAAGATCGTGCAGGTCATGATCAAAGGTATGCCATAGATGCTGAAAAACTAAAAACTAACCTAGGATGGACCCCAAGGTATACCGTTGAACAAGGAATCGAAAAAACCGTTGAATGGTATTTGAACAATATGGAATGGGTCGAAAATATTGTCAGTGGAGATTATTTAAATTACTACGAAAATCAATATGTCGATAGATAACTGGAAAATAACCGCAAAATATCACGATAAAAATTTAGAAAACTCCTCTTTTCTAATTACAGGTGGAGCAGGATTTATCGGGTCTAATTTGGTTCAATATTTATTGGATAATGGAGCAAAACTCGTTCGTGTCCTGGACGATATGAGTAATGGTTATAAAAAAAACTTAGCCGCTTTTGAGGAAGATACAAGATTAGAATTTATTCATGGGGATATTACTTGTAAAGAAACCTGTGATAAAGCAGTTAATGGAATTGATTTTGTATCTCATCAGGCTGCTTTAGGTTCTGTACCAAGGTCTTTGAAAACTCCACTTTTAACGCACGCCGCAAATTCAACTGGTTTTCTTAATATGTTGACAGCAGCAAAAGAAGCTGAAGTTAAAACTTTTGTTTATGCAAGTTCCAGCTCTGTTTATGGGGATAATACTGAAATGCCAAAGTATGAAGATAAAACAGGTAATCCTTTGAGCCCTTATGCAGTATCCAAAAAAACAAATGAACTTTACGCTAAAACGTTCAACAGTGCTTATGGGATGAAAACTATTGGATTAAGATATTTCAATATTTTTGGACCCAACCAAAGTCCTAATGGACCTTATGCAGCGGTTATTCCTTTATATATGGATGCTTTGTTACAAAATAAAGCAGGAAAATTTTTTGGAGACGGTGAACAATCCAGAGACTTTACATTTGTTGAAAATGCAGTTCAGGCAAATGTAAAAGCTATGTTGTGTGAAAATAAAAATGCCTTTGGGGAGGCCTACAATATAGCTTGTGGATATAAAACCTCTGTTAAAGAGTTATACAATATACTTAAAGAAGCTGCAAACTCTGATAAAGAAGCTGAAATTTGTCCACCTCGAACAGGAGATATCAGAGATTCTCTTGCCAATATTGACAAAGCCAGAAAAAACCTAGGTTATAATCCAGAAATAGGAATTAAGGAAGGTTTAGAAATTACACTAAAGTGGTTTAAAAAAGAATTCTATACAGTTCTAGATTAAAAAAACATGGGATTTCTATCCAGTTTCTTCAAACAAAAAAAAGTACAGGAAGATTTACTCCCAATAAATATCGCTGAATACATAAAAGCAGATATTCATAGTCATATTCTTCCTGGAATTGACGACGGTGCAAAAGACATTGATCAATCGGTTGAGTTGATTGAGGGACTTAAAGATCTTGGGTTTTGCAGCTTATTATGTACGCCGCATGTAATGACAGATTTCTATAGAAATTCAACCGAAACGATCAAAGATAAATTAGACTTAGTCCGGAATGAAATCGATAAAAGAAATATAAACATATCTATCGACGCCGCTGCGGAATACTATTTTGATGAAGAACTCAGAAAAAGACTCTCAAAAAAAGATATAATCTCGTTTGGTAAAGAAAACTATCTTCTTTTTGAATTTAGCTATTTTAATGAGCATCAACTAATTTTTGAAACTATTACGGACATGGTACAAGCAGGTTATACTCCTGTTCTTGCGCATCCTGAACGATATCCTTATTACGTAATGAATTTAGAAAAATTTGATCATCTCAAGTCGATTGGTGTCAAATTTCAAATCAACTTATTGTCCTTGAATGGAAACTATGGAGATAGTGCTCTGCAAGGAGCAAATTACTTAATTGAGAAAAAATTTGTTGATTTTATAGGTACCGATATACATAAAAATGGACACTTAGATGGATTAAAAAAGGTGCTCAATAATGAACACCTTCATAATTTAGTTAACTCCAATATTTTATTAAACCATACTCTTATTTAATAACAAACTCAATTATTGAATACCAGCCGTCTCTATTTGTCGATCAACTTTCTTCACTAAGCCTTGTAAAGTTTTACCGGGTCCCATTTCCGTAAAACTAGTGGCGCCATCCGAGAGCATATTCTTCACAGTCTGCGTCCATTTGACAGGAGAGGTAAGTTGAGAAATTAAATTTTGCTTTATTATTTCTGGATTTTTTACAGGCTGTGCATTCACATTTTGATACACTGGACAAATCGGCTCTTTGAATTCAGTTGAGTTTATTACCTGAGCCAACTCCTCTTTCGCAGGATTCATTAATGGAGAATGAAATGCTCCCCCAACAGGCAATACTAATGCTCTTTTAGCACCTGCCTCTTTTAAGTTTTCACAAGCAGAATTTACAGCCTCTACTTCCCCGGAAATCACTAATTGGCCAGGGCAATTGTAGTTAGCCGCGACCACTACACCTTGAGTTTCTTTGCATATGTTCTCAACAACTTCGTCTTCTAAAGCTAAAATAGCTGCCATTGTTCCCGATTTAATTTCACAAGCTTTTTGCATTGCTTGCGCTCTTTTGGAAACAATTTTCAAACCGTCTTCAAAAGAGATTACCTGCGCAGCTACAAGTGCAGATAATTCCCCGAGAGAATGACCTGCAACCATTTCAGGAGAAAAATCATCTGTAGTTAACGCTACAGCTACACTGTGTAAAAAAATCGCAGGTTGTGTTACCTTTGTTTCTTTTAAATCCTCTACCGATCCTTCAAACATAATTTTTGANATATCAAAACCCAAAATCTCATTAGCTTTATCAAAAAGCTCTTTTGCTGTTACGTTGTTTTCATACAACTCTTTACCCATTCCTGTAAACTGAGCTCCTTGCCCAGGAAATACAAATGCCTTCATCTTATTTTAAATTTGCTGATAAAAGATTAATAAATTCTTTTCTGTTTGAATATTTTTTAGCTCCTCAGAACATGAGAAGCCTCTTTATTTAATTTTCCGCTTGTATACTTCTCTTTTTTCACATCCCATTATTATTGATTAGGGCCCCAATATTCTACTGAATTATTCTCAGTCTCATTCAGTTTTACACAATACAACTGAGCACCTTGTGCTTTAATATCTTCTTGGATAATGTTCCATATTTCAATGGCTACTATTTCTGTACTAACCATTTTACCTTCAAAATTAGGTACATCAAGATTTAAATTTCTATGATCGAAAGGATCNACAACCTTTTCTTTCAAAAGATCACCAAGCCATTTTAAATCAATAATAAATCCTGTTGTAGGATTAATTTCACCTTTAACGGTTACAAATAATTCATAATTGTGTCCATGCCAATTTTTATTAGAACATCTTCCAAAAACTTCTTCATTTTTTTCATCGCTCCAATCAGGATTAGCAAGTTTATGTGCTGCACAGAACCGCTCTCTTCTGGTTAATGTTAACATGACTGTCTATTTTGCTTGTAAAAATACGACTATTCATTCTTANCAAATAGCTTTTAAGCCAATTTATTGAACATTCTATTTGAATAAAATTAAAGTCAATTAACTATTTTTGTTTGAAACGTAATGAATATGATAGTAATTACCGGTGCNGCGGGTTTTATAAGCAGCTGTTTAGTTGCGCATCTAAACGAACTAGGGTTCAAAGATCTAATTTTAGTAGACGATTTTTCCCACGAAGAAAAAAAAGCCAACTATGAAAATAAGACATACAAAGAATTAGTTGATCGACAGGATTTTATAAATTGGTTGGATGAAAATCAAAGATTTACACAGTTCATCATTCATCTTGGTGCTCGAACCGACACAACGGAATTTAATGAAGAAATATTTAATGAATTAAATTTAAACTATTCAAAACAAGTATGGAAGAAATGCATTGAGTATGCGCTTCCGTTAATATATGCATCCTCAGCTGCGACCTATGGATTAGGAGAGCTGGGCTATGATGACAACCATGAAATACCCAAAAAGTTAAAACCTTTAAATCCTTATGGTGATTCAAAAAACAATTTTGACATATGGGCATTACAACAGAACAAAAAACCTTTCTTTTGGGCAGGTCTCAAATTCTTTAATGTATATGGTCCAAATGAATTTCACAAAGGAAGAATGGCTTCAGTAATATTTCACACCTACAATCAAATACAAAAAACAGGTGAGATGAATCTTTTTCGATCCCATGTAGATAAATATAAGGACGGCGAACAGTTGAGAGATTTTATCTATGTAAAAGACGTTGTAAAAGTAATCGCTTTTTTTATGGAAAAACGCCCTGAATCAGGATTGTATAATCTTGGAACAGGAAAAGCTCGGACTTTTTATGATTTAGCNGCAAATACTTTCAAAGCACTCAACTTAAAACCTAAAATTGGATTTATTGATACTCCAGAGGATATCCGAGACAAATATCAGTATTTCACAGAGGCAAACATGCAAAAATTACGAAGTGCAGGTTACGATGATGGATTTAAAACTNTAGAAGAAGGAGTAAGTGACTACGTGCAAAATCATTTAGTTGAACGAAAAGTATGGTGATTAATCTTTGGAAACAATCACTAAAATAGGGCTTTCGGCCTCTCCGCTTTCCATGGCATTTAAGAGTATGCTCAAAACTGTTTTTCTAATCTGAGTTTCCTCCTCGATTAAAAATTCTTTGGCATTTGAAATACTGATTCGGACTTTTGCACCTTCCAGCCAGGACAAATCATTAATTTGCTCGTCAAAAGTTTGAATATTGTTGGTATATCGAGGGAACTGTAACTCTTTAACCATTTCTTTAAAAAACAGTCTCAAATTAGGTACGTCTGCACCATCCAACATTACTGTAATTGAATCCATAAAATAAAGTTAATCAAGTAAAATTTTTCTTCATAAAATAATTGCATTCTTTTTAACAAAAAAATCCCATGAAAAGTCATGGGATTTTGAAATATAAATTATGTTCTTTTATCTTACTAACTTCCTGTTTGGAGGTGTAAAAGTTGTTAAGTTAATCCCTTTAACAGCTGCTTTATATTCATCAATATTCGGAGTTCTGCCCAATACGGTTGATAAAACAACTACAGGTGTTGAAGTCAATAAAGATTCTCCTTTTTTCTCTCCAGAGTCTTTTACGACTCTTCCTTTGAATAAACGCGTTGAAGTAGCCATTACAGTATCTCCTGGTTCAGCCTTTTCCTGATTACCCATACAAAGATTACAACCTGGACGTTCCAAATACAACATGTTTTCATAACGTGTTCTTGCACTATCTTTAGGGTTGTTATCATCAAACTCAAAACCAGAATACTTTTGCAAAACTTCCCAGTCTCCCTCTTCTTTTAATTCATCAACGATATTGTAAGTAGGAGGAGCAACTACTAAAGGCGCCTTAAACTCAACCTTACCTTCACTTTCTTCAATATTTTTTAACATTGCTGCTAAAATCTTCATGTCGCCTTTGTGTACCATACAAGACCCTATGAAACCAAGATCAACAGCTTTATCTCCTCCATAATAAGATAAAGGACGAATGGTATCATGGGTATATCGTTTAGAAACATCCACATTGTTTACATCTGGATCGGCAATCATTGGTTCGGATAACTTGTCTAAATCAACGACTACCTCAGCATAATACTTTGCATTTGTGTCTGGTCGAAGTGCAGATTTTTCACCTGAACTTACCTCCTGAATTCTTTTATTAGCTAAATCTATTAACCCTTGAAGAACATTTTTGTTGTTGTCCATGCCCTTATCAATCATAATCTGAATTCTAGATTTTGCAATTTCCAACGACTCAATTAAAGTTTGATCCTCCGAAATACAAACAGATGCTTTTGCTTTCATTTCAGCCGTCCAGTCTGTGAATGTAAATGCTTGATCGGCTGTTAAAGTACCAATGTGCACTTCGATAACTCGCCCTTGAAAAACATTTTCTCCAGCAAATTGCGAAAGCATCTGGGCTTGAGTTCCGTGAACAATATCTCGGAAATCCATATATGGAGCCATTTCTCCTTCAAAAGTTACTTTGACGGACTCTGGAATTGGCATTGCTGCTTCCCCAGTTGCCAATGCGAGAGCAACGGTTCCTGAATCCGCACCAAAGGCAACACCTTTTGACATCCTTGTATGCGAATCACCTCCAATTATAATTGCCCAATCATCAATTGTAATATCATTTAAAACCTTGTGAATTACATCGGTCATCGCATGATATTCTCCCTTTGGATCACGAGCAGTTATCAATCCAAAATCGTTCATAAATTTCATAAGTTTTGGAATATTCGCTTGTGCTTTTTTATCCCAAACTGAAGCGGTATGACAACCCGACTGGTAAGCTCCATCGACAATTGGTGATATGACAGTTGCTGCCATAGCCTCCAACTCCTGAGAGGTCATTAATCCTGTAGTATCTTGAGAACCAACAATGTTGACTTCTACTCTTACGTTGGATCCGGCGTGCAATGTTTTTCCCGGAGTAGTTCCTACTGCATTTCGATTGAATATTTTTTCAACGGCTGTTAACCCTTGTCCCTCATGAGAAATTTCTTTAGAGGCAGCATAAACCTGAGGAGCTTCTACACCTAGGATTTTAGCGGCAGTAGTTTGTAATTTTTTCCCAAATACAACAGCATATGAACCACCTGCTTTTATAAATTCAACTTTTTGCGGAGTTAAAGCAGTAGAGATATCTTTCAACTCTTTGTCTCCATTGTATAATTTCTTTTCTTTCGTATTTATAGTCAATACCGTTCCCGTTTCAACCGAGTAAACTTGTTCCAACTCTGGATCACCATTTGCATCCAAAACAATATTACCTTCTGCATCTTTCTTTTTGACCCAATTTTTCAAATCAACTCCTATTCCGCCTGTTACACCTACTGTTGTTAAAAAAATAGGAGCAATACCATTTGTACCGGCAATGATTGGTGCTATGTTAACAAAGGGAACATAAGGAGAACCTGGGATACCCGTCCATAATGCGACATTATTAACTCCAGACATTCTCGAGGAACCAACACCCATTGTTCCTTTTTCGGCAATTAACATTACTCTCTTGTCTGGATGTTTGGCTTTCAACTCCAAAAGTTCCTCCTGCATTTCCTTATTGTGCTCAAAAATACACTGACCATGAAGCTCTCTATCCGATCTTGAATGTGCATCAGCACCAGGCGATAACAAATCCGTTGAAATATCACCCGTCCCTGCTATAAACGTAACCACATCGATTTCTTCATCTACTTCTGGAAGTTCGGTAAAAAACTCTGCGTTGACATAACTCTGTAATAATTCTTTTGCAACTGCACTTCCATTTTTATAGGCCTCTTCTAATCGATTTGTATCCGCATCGTAAAGAAAAACCTGTGTTTTTAATACTTTTACCGCTTGTTTAGAAATTAAATCATCAGAACCAAGAGCCAAATCAATTAACACTTTAATTGATGGTCCTCCTTTCATATGAGACAGCAGCTCAAATGCAAACTCAACAGATATTTCTTCAAGAGAAAATTCTCCTAAAATAATCTCTTTTAAAAATTGAGCCTTAACACCCGCAGCACTTGTCGTACCTGGTAAGGTGTTGAAAATGAAAAATTTTAAACACTGTTCTTTACTTGAACCGCCTTCTTTAATTTGAGCGATAACTTCATTTAGTAAATCGGAACCGTCAATGGGTTTTGGATGTAAACCTTCTCCTTTTCGAGTTTCTATTTCTTGCAAGTATTCTTTATATAATTCAAAAGCCATAAGTCAATGGGGTTTAGTAAAATTGTATCAAAGTCTGCCAAAGATACAAAATACTCACCCTTAGTATCAAAGGAATACCTAGGAAATCAACCTTTAATGCTTATTTTGAATGAATCTATCTGATGTCGTTACTTTATCATAGTAAATAAAAGAGATTAAATAATAAATTACGAGGGATTTCCAACAAAAAATGCATCAATTAAATTATTATAGTATTTTCAAAAAAAAAGCTCAACAAATGTTGAGCTTTTTGATTTCCTTTATCTCTGAGATAGTTACCCCGCTACAATTTCAAAATTAAATGCAGCTGAAACTTCTTTGTGAAGCTTAATTTCAGCTTCATAAGTTCCCAACTCAGAAGGATTACCTCCTAAAATTTTAATTGCTTTTCTATCAACTTCAACTCCAGAAGCTCCAAGTGCTTCGGCAACCTGAATGTTGTTTACAGAACCAAAAATCTTTTTGGATTCTCCTACCTTAGCTGAAACTTTTAAAGTTAACTCAGCAATCTTAGCAGCAACAGCCTCAGCATCTGCTTTCAATTTAGCATCTTTTTTGGCTCTTTGCTTAATGGTTTCTTCATGCATCTTTTTAGCCGATTCCGTAGCTAAAATGGCAATACCTTGAGGAATTAGGTAATTTCTACCGTACCCATTTTTAACAGATACAATTTCATCCTTAAACCCCAACGGCTGCATATCTTTCTTTAAAATTACTTCCATGGTTCAAATTATTTTAAATTATCCGCAACATATGGCAATAAACCTAACTGTCGAGCTCTTTTAACTGCGGTTGACACTTTTCTCTGAAATTTTAATGAAGTTCCAGTAATTCTTCTTGGAAGAATTTTACCTTGCTCATTCAAAAATCTTAATAAGAAATCTGGATTCTTATAATCAATATGCTTGATTTTTTGCTTTTTAAATCTACAGTACTTTGATTTCTTAACCTCAATCGAAGGAGGTGTTAAATATCTTACATCATCTGCCATAACTATTAAGCTTTAGAAGTTTTAGCGTTTTTTCCTTTCTTATTAAAATCGATAGCATGCTTATCTAATTTTACAGTTAGAAAGCGTAATAATCTTTCATCTCTGTTGTAAGCAATTTCTAACTCTCCAATCGCATTTCCTGGAGCTTTAAATTCGAATAAATGATAGAAACCTGTTGATTTCTTCTTAATTGGATAAGCTAATTTTTTAAGCCCCCAATTGTCTTCATTCACTATCTCGGCACCTTTTTCTTTTAAAAAGGTTTTGTAATCGTTAACCGTTTCTTTTAACTGCTCGTCAGAAAGAACCGGAGTCATTACAAAAATAGTTTCGTATTGATTCATTTGTTAAACAATTTGGTTATTAAATATGTACTTCCGAAAATTCGGACGACAAAGATACAACAATAAGTTTAAAGGTTAAAGTCTTACGTTTAATAATTGTTGTAAATAAACCCTTAACCCTTTTTTTAAATCCAAAAAATGAATCAACCCCTCCTTTTTTCTAATTTTTCGAGTTCTTCCGTAGCCTGTTCCCACTCCTCCATTTTTAAAATTAATTCCTTTTCAACGTGATTAAAATCGGTAAATAAATGAGTATCCGATGCAAACTTAGGGTCACTCATTTTAGTTTCAATCTTCGTCTTTCTTTCTTCTAAATCACTCACCTTCCTTTCAGCAATAGCAACTTTATTAGACGCTTTTTTAATTAATGCATCAAGTTCCTTTTTTGATGTATAATCATTTGATTTCGATGACTTATTTATTTTACCAGTCCTTGATTTTACTTGATTCAAGTCGTTCAACTGGTTAATCTTTCTTTGCTCCAGGAAAAAATCAATGCCTCCCGCATACTCCTTTATCGACTGACTTTTAAACTCATACACCTTACCTACCAGACCTCTTAAAAACTCTCGATCATGAGATACTACAATAAGAGTTCCCGAATAGTTCAACAAAGCATCCTTTAGTATTTGTTTTGAAGGAATATCCAAATGATTGGTAGGTTCATCAAGAACCAATAAATTATAAGGTTCGAGTAACAATTTACAAAGGGCTAATCGTCCCTTCTCTCCTCCTGAAAGTACTTTCACCTTTTTTTCAATGTCTTCACCACGGAATAAAAAAGAGCCCAATAAATCTCTAATCTTTGTCCTGATCTCTCCTCTTGCTATGTCGTCTATGGTTTCAAAAACTGTTTTTTCAGAGTTGAGTTCTTCAGCTTGATTCTGGGCAAAATAGCCCAAATTAATATTGTGACCTATTTCAATATTTCCTTCACCTTTCACCGCACCAACAATCATTTTTGCCAACGTAGATTTTCCTTCTCCATTCCTACCAACAAAAGCAATCTTCTCTTGCCTACCGACAATAAAATCAATCTCCTTTAAAATCATTTTGTTATCATAGGATTTTGAGCATTTGCTGAGCGTTACTACTTGTTGTCCACCTCTTGGTGGCTCTGCAAAACGAATTTTCATAGACTCCACAATGCGCTCATCCACTTCAATTCTATCGATTTTTTCTAACTGCTTTATTTTGTTTTGGACAGCACTGGCTTTGGTAGCCTGTGCTCTAAAACGTTCTATAAATCTTTCCAACTGTTCTATTTGACGGTCTTGATTTGCTTTTGCAGCTCTTTGTAAATCAAACAACTCCTCTCGTTGAACCAGGTATTGAGTATATCCACATTTAAAATCATATATTCTTCCTCTGTTGATTTCCAGCGTTCTAGAAGTCACATTGTCTAAAAACTCTTGATCATGAGAAATCAAGACCAATATTCCCGGATAATTTTTCAAATAGTTTTCCAACCAATCTATCGATTCGATATCCAAATGATTAGTAGGTTCATCCAGCAGTAGAGCTTCTGGTTGTTGCAATATAATTTTAGCCAGTTCAACTCGCATTCCCCAACCGCCACTAAATTCTCGAATATTTCTACTCAATTCAGATTGTGTAAATCCTAACCCCAGAAGTATTTTATCAACATCTCCAACATTTTGTGAAGAATCACTCATTTCCAATTGAGCGCCTATATCCGATATTTTTTGAATCAACTCAGAATACTCATCACTTTCATAATCCGTTCTGGTTTCCAGTTCTTTGGATATTCGTTCATATTCATTCTCCATATCCGCTTGATCAGAAAATGCTTTCATTGCTTCTTCTCGAACAGAATTATTTCCCTGTTGAACCAAATCCTGCCTTAAATAGCCGATTTTATATCCTTTAGGAAGGACTAAATTTCCTTCATCGTATTCCACTTCTCCTGTTAAGAGTTTTAATAAAGTAGATTTTCCTGCACCATTTTTTCCTGCTAAACCCACCTTAGCTCCATTCTTCAATTGAAAAGAAACTTTTTTAAATAAAAAGTTTCCATTGAAAGAAATTGCTATATTTTCAACTGAAATCATTTTACAAAAATAGGCAATGCTAAGAACTAAAAACATAGTCATTAAAAAACATGTTAGAGTTTTTTCTGCTGGAAACGTAAAAAAAGCCGAGGAAATATGGCTTTTGTTTCATGGATATGGGCAAGATATTAATTCTTTCTTTGAACCTTTTAAGAAATTAAAAACCAAACATGCTTTTATTATTCCGGAGGGAATTTCACGTTTTTATCAAAAGGGAATTTTTGGTAAAGTAGGAGCAAGTTGGATGACTTCAGAGGACAGAAATAAAGAAATTATTGATCAATACAATTACATCAATAAGATTTTTAAAGAATATAAATTAAATGAAAAGAAAATTAATATTTTCGCTTTTAGTCAAGGGGCTCCTGTCGCTGCAAGATGGATTGAAAAACATCAAATAAAAGTCCAACGTTTAATCTTCTGGAGTGGAAACATTCCCGATTCAATTGCAGCAAATATTAACGGGTTTATAAATAAACAAAATCCTGAATTTTACATCGGAGAGAACGATCAATTTGCTTCAACGGATTTATGGATGACTTTTTTTAAAAAGCACCCTCATTTAAACCCTGTATTTCATAGTGGGAATCATTTTTATACTTCCAATGAACTTTCCAAATATGTTTTTAACTTATAAGATTGTTCATTGCAACTTTTAATTGCTCAACCAAACTGATTGTATCCACTCCATACTTAACTCCTAAAACCTTATAAACAGAATAACTTATAGTTGAGCAAGATATTGTAAATAACACTAAAAACAGCTTGTCTTTTATCGAGATACACTTCATAACGGGACTCATTTTATACCGAAAATGAAAACGTAAATTGTTTTAAAGTATTTTCTTTTATTTGTTAACTTGTGTTAAACTATTAATATTTTAGCAATATGCTTAAGAAGAAATGGATACTTCCTTTATTCACTCTAGGATTGGTTATTTTAACATTTGTTGTTTTCAAAAGTGTACTTTCTTACATTTTAATATCGGCAGTACTTGCTCTCATTACCAGACCTGTATTTAAAAGACTGAAACGTGTGAGTATAGGTAAATTTAACGTTTCTCCTGCACTCGCTGCCTTGGCTTCAATTTTCGGATTTTACTGTGTTATTTTTGCTCTGATTATGATTTTCATTCCTGCGGTTGCTCAAGAAGCCAAGATAATTACTCAAATCAATCCAAATGAAGCACTGAAGGCCGTTCAAGAACCACTAAAAAGTGCTGAGACTGCTTTGAATAGATTTACGGGACAATCCATCTCTTTACAAGATTATTTAACTGAAAAAGCAACTTCTTTAATCAACGTTTCTTCAATATCAAGCTGGGTTAATACGCTAACTGCATTTACAGGAAATCTTTTCATTTCTTTTTTCGCAATTACTTTCATTTCCTTTTTTTTCTTAAAGGATTCGAAAGTTATCATTGGAAATATTTATAAAATAATTCCTTTTGAATTACGAGATGAAACCGATGATGTTCTTACTCAGGTAAAATCGAAACTAACGCGCTATTTTATTGGTTTATTTATCGAAGTATTACTCGTTTTTGCATTTAACGCAATTGGCCTTTATTCAATTGGTATTGAAAACTGCCTAATCATCGCATTGTTTGCTGGTATTATAAATGTAATCCCCTATATCGGACCGTTAATTGGTATTTTGTTTGGAATAATTATCGTAGTAACTACGAACTATACATTGGACTTTAACCAACTCCTGCCCTTACTGGGTTATACAGGGGGAGTCATGATTGGAACTCAATTACTGGATAATTTTATTTTCCAACCTTATATCTATTCCAACAGTGTAAATGCCCATCCATTAGAAATATTTTTAGTGATTTTAATCGCTGGGAATTCCTATGGAATAATAGGAATGATGGTTGCTATTCCTGCATATAGTGTTGTCCGAGTAATTGTAAAAGAAGCCCGTGAGAACTCTAAAATTCTTAATGAAATTTATAAGTCTAGTTAAGGACATAGCGAAGAAAAACACCTACACTAAAGAACTGATAGTATTTTTCATCCATGCCGTCAATTTTTTCAACGGGCATAACATTATAAAACAAATTAGCGTCTGCACCGATACAAATTTTTTGACGGAATAAATATTCTGCACCAAGACGTAAATCGGGACCCAATACAATATTACTTTCATAATTAGTATTATCGGGGTCTTGATAATATCCAGCATGCAACCCACCCCCATAGCTCCAAGTCAATTCCTTCGATTGGAAAAAAGTATTATGAATTTTATTTCTTATGTTCATCATAGCAAACACTTCCCCACCCTGAAGTTCTTGAGAATATGTTCCCACCCCATCTACATTTAAAAATAATTTAGGGGCTAAGTAATGCTTGTATGTTAATCCCACCCCTCTTAATCCTCCTCTCACACCAAATGAGTTAATATATTGTGCAGAAACACCAAAAGAAGTAAGTAATAAGAGAGTAAAAACCGTTTTCCTCATAACAAATAATTTCGATGTTCTACGTAGAGTATTGAAATTGGTTACCCTTATTTTTTGACAAAAAAATTGTCAAAAAAGTTGTTAAAAATCTGTTTTTTTTATAATTTTTGACAAAAAAATTGTCAAAATTGAAAGAAAGATCTATTGTGCACTTTGACCTGGATAGTTTTTTTGTTTCTGTAGAAACACTTAAAAACAGCTCTTTAAAAAAGAAACCCATTGCACTAGGAGGACAAGGTGATCGAGGTGTTGTCAGTTCATGCAGCTACGAAGCTAGAATTTTTGGTGTTCGATCAGGAATGCCAATGAAAACAGCTCGTCAATTGTGTCCAGAACTCATTCAAATACGTGGAGACATGGACCAATACAGTTACTACTCTACAATTATCACGGATATTATTTCAGAAGACGTACCTCAATACGAAAAAACATCAATTGACGAATTTTATATCGACCTGACCGGAATGGATAAATTTTTCGGCACCTATGCATTCAGTAAAAAGCTTAGAAAAAAGATAATCAATGAAACCGGTCTTCCCATATCATTTGGACTATCCACAAATAAAACAGTAGCTAAAATAGCTACCAACGAAGGTAAACCTAATGGAGAAAAAAAAGTTGAATACGGCTATGAAAAATCATTTCTAGCTCCATTATCGATTACTAAAATTCCATATGTAGGAAAAAAAACAGGAAACTTATTAAAACAAATGGGGGTGGAATATATTAAAACCATTCAAGAAATGCCACCAGAAGCTTTTCATCAACTGCTGGGAAAAAATGGATTAGGATTATGGAAAAGAGCAAATGGAATAGACGACTCACCGGTACGTCCTTACTCAGAACGAAAATCAATTTCTTCCGAGAAAACATTTCATCAAGACACCATTGATGTGTATAAACTCAATTCCATTTTACTAGGAATGACTGAAAAGCTCGCAGGAAAACTGCGTAAAGAACAAAAATTGACGGCTTGTATAAGCATTAAAATTAGATACTCAAATTTTGATACACATACACAACAAATGCGAATTAGCTACACTTCATGCGATCATATATTAATCAAGTGTGTTAAAGAGTTATTTAACAAACTATACAATAGAAGAATGCTTATTCGATTAATAGGAGTGAAATTCAGTCATTTAGTACATGGTAATTATCAAATTAATCTTTTTGAGGACTCACTGGCGATGATTAACCTATACAAAGCAATCGATAAGGTAAATAAGCAATTTGGATACGGTGCAATAAAGAGAGCTGGTAGTATAGTACACTCTAAAGAACCAAATCCTATTCATAACAGAAATAAAAAAGACAATGCTTAACAACCATACTTACTACAGCCTGCGTTATGGATGTTTATCCGTTAAAGAACTTTTGGAACACGCTTCTAAAAGTATTTTTCGTGATGAATTTGGCTGGGGAAATTTAGTACTTACAGATATAAATAACACATCTGCGGCATTAAGCTTTATACAATCCGCCCCTGCTTATAAAATAAAACCTATTGTAGGGATAGACTTTCGTAACGGAATGGACCAAAATTTTATAGGGATTGCTCAAAACAACAATGGCTTTTTACAGCTTAATCAATTTTTAACTGAACACCTAAAACAGGGAAAAAAATTTCCATTGAAAGCACCCTCTTTTGAGGATTGTTTTATTATTTATCCCATCGATAAATTCACAGGATTTCCTCTAAAGCCTTGGGAATATGTTGGCGTAAAACATCATCAGTTGTTCCTAAAGTGCATTAGGAATAAATACATTCCAGATCATAGATTAGTTGCTTTACAAACAGGAACATTTAGACATAAGCGAGACTTTAACACCCATAGGTTGCTTCGAGCAATCGACAATAACAGCTTACTTAGTAAGCTACCTTTAACTGAACAATCTTCATATTGCGACGTATTCCTGAGCTGGGAAGAACTGCTAAAGAAATTTACTCAACATCCAAAACTCATAGAAAATACTGCCTTTATTCTTAATACTGCACATATTGAGTTCACCTTTAAATCCTCAAAAAACAAAAAAGTAATAGGAAACTCAGAGGAGGAAGACTTTATACAGCTTCAATACCTCAGTTATTTAGGTTATAGAGAACGATATTCCCATCCAAACAAAGAGTCCGAAAAACGATTAGAAAAAGAACTCAGTAGTATTAAAAATCTAGGCTTTACTGCTTATTTTTTAATCAATTGGGACATCATACAATATGCTCGTAAAAAAGGATATTATTATGTAGGAAGAGGAAGTGGAGCAAACAGTATGGTTGCCTATTGCTTGTATATTACAAATGTAGATCCTATCGAGTTGAATCTTTATTTTGAGCGTTTCATTAATGAATATCGTAAATCACCTCCAGATTTCGATTTAGATTTTTCGTGGAACGAACGAGACGACATCATTAATTATCTCTTTAATAAATATAATTCAAGAAATACAGCCTTACTGGCAACATACAATACGTTCAAATATAAATCAGCAGTTAGAGAACTAGGGAAGGTTTTTGGACTTCCTAAAAAAGAAATTGAATCAATAATTTATTACAAGACTAAACATCAAGATTCACTTGCTCAATTAACATGGAAATATAGTAAAGCAATTGAATACTTCCCCAATTATCTAGGCATTCATGCAGGAGGAATCATTATATCCGATTTACCGATAAATTACTACACAGCACAACATCTTCCCCCTAAAGGATTTCTCACAACTCAATTCAGTATGGAGGAAGCCGACAACATTGGTTTGCATAAATTCGATATCCTAAGTCAACGAGGTTTAGGGAAAATTAAAGACTCTATCCAAATTATAAAAAAAAACCAAAATATAGATGTTTCAAAAACGATTCAAAATATAGAATTCCTAAAAAATGACTCAAAAATTAAAGCGCAATTAAGAAAAGGAAATACAATTGGATGTTTTTACATAGAGTCTCCTGGAATGAGAATGTTACTAAAAAAACTAAAAGCAAGTGACTATAAGCGTTTGGTGGCCGCAAGCTCTATTATTCGACCGGGTGTTTCTAAATCAGGAATGATGAAAGAATACATTAAACGATTTCGAAACCCTGAAAAGCGAAAATATACCCACCCTAAACTGGCTGAACTTATGAAAGAAACTTACGGGGTAATGGTTTATCAAGAGGATGTCTTAAAAGTGGCTCACTTTTTTGCAGGTTTAACCTTAGAAGAGTCGGATGTTTTAAGAAGAGGTATGTCTTGGAAATTCAGAGAAAATAATGAATTTAAATTGATAAAAAATAAATTTTTTAGGAACTGTAAAAAATACGGTTACTCCCAAAAAATCACTAATGAAGTATGGAGTCAAATTGAAAGTTTTGGAAACTATGCTTTCTCAAAAGGACATTCTGCATCCTATGCCGTTGAAAGTTATCAAAGCTTATACATTAAAGCGTACTATCCTCTGGAGCACATTGTTGCAGCACTCAATAACGGTGGAGGATTTTATACCGCTGAAACCTATATAAATGAGGCAAAAATAAAGGGAGGAAACATTCACGGTCCTTGTGTAAATAACAGTAAAGGGGATACACAAATTTACAACAAAGAAATATTTCTAGGTTTAAATATGATTCGTGAACTTGAAAGTGATGTTATTCATAAAATCGAGCAAATTAAAAGTAAAACAGGTCCGTTTGAAAACTTTGATGATTTTATAAATAAAGTGTCAATCTCGATGAAACAGCTAAACTTATTAATACGTTCAGGCGCTTTCAAGTTTACGAAAAGAACTAAAAAAGAACTTCTCTGGGAAAGTTGTTTAAATAATAATGAATCAAAGCCTAAAGATTCACCAATACTATTTTTAAAAAACATGAAAAAATATTCCATTCCGGCTTTAGAATATCATCAACATGAAGATGCATTTGACGAATTGGAATTGCTTGGCTTTACTTTATGTTCACCCTTTGATATAATAAACGAAAAGCCAACATTGTATATAAACGCTACGGACATGAAAAACAACCGTCAAAAAGAGGTGACAATGATCGGGTATCTTGTGAGTGTTAAAAAAACCACAACACAAAAAGGAGAAACAATGTATTTTGGAACATTTACAGATGAAAAAAATATTTTTTTCGATAGTGTTCATTTCCCAAAAATTGCTGCAGAATACCCTTTCAGAGGAAAAGGAGTTTACGAATTACAAGGAAGAATATCCGAAGAATTTGATTTTTACAGTCTTATCATAAGTACTATGAAAAGGTTATTTTACAAAAAAGATAAAAGATACAACTAAACTATAAAATCAATACTCCCACAAATCTTGTTCGTAATTAAATAAAACATTTTCGATTCTCTTACTCTCCAAAAGTAAATCCAAACCTTTCTTATATGAATTAATTTTTCGATCATAAACATTTGATTCCTTAAAAATATATGAGGAAAATATTCTTTTCATAAAAAGATGATCATAAGTTATAGTGGATGCATCGTTTCGAGGATTAAAAATTGAAGTAATACTCATAGGCATTCTCAATTCAGGAAAATAAAGCCAAACTAAAGGTTGTTCACCCTTATATTCACCCATTTCATCAAATTTTTCGACTACAGGACAAACACCAATAATCCGAACATCAAAAACAGAGCGTTGATTGTCGAAAAACCAATCTTCCTTGATTCGTAATCTTTTTACGGATGAAAAATCAAATGGATTATCAACTGTTTTACTTTCTATTTCACCCAAATCATTTTCAAAGCTAATTTCCTCCTTCGTGAATGCTTTTTCAATAACCTCTTCTCTTGTTAAACGAGTTGTAAACTCATCATCGATAACGTCATAGGGCGTTACTTGATATTCAGTGGCGTTACACGTAAGTGAATTCATGACCATTTGCATAAAACTTACTCTACTGGGTATTGGTTCAACAGGAAAATAAAGAGTATGATTAATTTTTTCCCGCATATCAATAACTCTCCACACGCGTTTACTCCACATAACGTCTGCTTCTCTTAGGTAGGGATAAGGTATCGAAGAAAATTGAGACGACTTCATTTTAAAAATTCCTTCTAAAGTAGTTCCCGGGTGACAGTATTGAGCAGTCGTAATTAGAAAAGAGAAAAAAAAGAAGGAACAAGACAAATTACGCATAGACTTTTTTAAAGCATAACCTGTACTTTGAAAAAAGTAACAAAAAAAGCCATTCAATGTTGAATGGCCTTTTTTTGTTAATGTTGATTTTTAATACTCCCACAAATCTTGTTCGTATTGAAATATTTCATGCTCAATTCTTTTAGATTCGAGTAATAAATCCAAATCCTGTTTGTAGGTATCAATTTTTCTGTCGTATACGCTTGATTCTTTATAGATGTACGAACTAAATTTTCTTTTCCAGAATAAATCCTCGAGAGTTCTTCTCTCAGCATCATTGTGCTCGTTATAAACTGGAACAGTGGAAAAGGCAATTCTCGCCTCTGGAAAGTACAACCAAAATAAAGGCATCTCTCCTTTATACTCACCCATTTCATCGAATTTTTCTTGAACAGGACACATTCCAATAATTCGTGGTTCCATAACCGACTTTTGATTATCAAAAAACCATTCCTCTTTCATTCGGTAACGCTTAACAGCGTGAGGTGAAAATTCCTCTTTGATGGGAAGTGGTTCCAAGTCACCCATATCGTTTTCGACATACTCAGTGTCAATTTTAGTAGTCTTTGCTTCAACTTCAGCGGGCGTCATACGAATTGTGAATTCATCGTCCATTACGTCATAAGGCGTAATTGTTGCAGGGGCATCCGGATTAACAACCGATTCATAAATCAATTGAGTCATGCTCTGACGATCCATAATCTTTTCAGTAGGATAATATAAAGGATGATTGATTTTTTCTCTCAAATCAAGAACTCTCCATATACGTTTTAGCCACATTACATCGGCTTCTCTTAGAGGTGTGTTTGGAATAACTCTTTTTGCTGGGTGGTGTTCTTTAACATAAATACCATCCAAAACTTCTTGCTGAGCAACTGAATTGTTGGAGTAAAACAAACCGCACACCAACAAAAATGCAAATAACTTAATAGCCTTCATAACACACAAATTTAGAAATTAATCCCTTCCACACAAACTTGTACGGAAGGGAATGTATTTTGTTTTATTACTTAACTTTAAAAATCAAAGAAGGTACCTTTCTGGCTCCTCCAGGCATAGCCACCTTAATGTCTTCAAAATAGATTCTCGATCCTCTACTAACCTTCATTAAAAGCTTTCTCATTTGAGGTGTGAGTTTATTATTTTTTGACTTTAGAGTCATAAGATCGGACCCAACTTTCACCGTCAAACTGAATTGCTGAACTTTTACATCCAAATCAAAATCAAAGTTCTCCATCTTCGCACCAACCTTTGTAATTGCCTTTAATTTACCTTTCGAAATCAATCCTTCTTTTTGACCTAAAACATTAGCAGCTGGATCGGGTAGTCGTTTAATTCTAAAGTTAGCTTTACCAAGCAATGCATTAGAATTCTTATTCCTAACTTCAACATCTAAACCTTTTTTGTTAGTAGGTCTTGTTGGTCGAATTATGTACTCTCCGGCTTTTTTCTGTGGTTTAAATGTTTGCCCTGCCATTACTATTTTTATGTCCTCCAAAGAAATTCCAGGCGCTGATACAGAAACAGGGTTATCAACACCTACATAGAAAACAGACATTTTCATTGCAGCAACTGTTGCTGTTGGTTCTGCAACCATGTAGCTTGATTTAAATTTAGTGTAAAAAGTTCCTTTAGAGTTTTTGTTTTCAATTACTCCAGTAACTTCTTTACTTCCAACTGCATCACCAAACTCACTATACATCCCTGTACCATTTTTGATATCGGAAAGTGTCTTATACTCACCTATCATTGGTGGTTGAACACTTTGTCCCGGAGGATATGTCAATTGATTACCGTTCGTAAATTTAGTGGTATCAACGGTACCGACATATATTTTCGGATCTGCTTTACTATTGTATGCAGCCAAGAATATCCCTCCTTTAACAGAGTCTCCTTTAAGTACGTAAGGATTTTCCCACTGAACAATACCCTGAGATGCATCAACAACCATACCGGAACCATCCATTTTAGATGCTATTGAACTGATAACGTCCGCTTCAGCATTTTTAACATATGATTGCCACAAGGTTAAATTGGCCGCAACGGCTGCTAATGGAATATGCTCCGATAAACGAGATACCCAAGTTACGTCAGGGCCATCAACTTCGAGAGGGTTTGGTCCTACCTCTGTATTGAATAATTTAGTATATCTTTCTACTAAAAAGTCGTTGGATTCGTCTCCATCGTTATTTAATACTTCGATAACTAAATTTCTGAATTCATCCATAGCCTTTTTTAAGGCTACTGCGGGTTCACTAGGTACTCCACCAGGAACGTAAAACTGACCACCAATATCTTGGTTATCTTTATTCAATGGAATTCCATTTTCGAATAACGCTCTGTATGCTTCGTTAGCTGTATCCGCCGTAGAATTGAATTCTTGTGATGAAAAAAGACTTACTTTGTGATTGGACATCATATCAACCACCTCTTTAGATTTGGCTTTAATTTTATTTGCCATTTCTTGAACCGGCTTATATGAGGCACTTGAAGTAGCCGCTTTATCAATAGTTCTGTAGAATGTTTCATTTGCTTTTTCGAAACTCTGAACTGTTTTTGAAATTCCTTGATCTAAGGATACAAAAGCATTCAAAAGGTCTTTTGAAGCGTTCATAGCAAGCATTGCAAGAAGTACAAGGTACATCATTCCAATCATCGCCTGCCGGGGGGTTTGTTTTCCTCCTGCCATAATTTAAAATTTAAAGTTTTTAAAAAAAATAACGTATGATTGATTATGCTTGTCCTCCTGTTAAGGTCATAGCAGACAACATATTACCGTAAACTGTATTCAATTTAGATAAGTTTTCTCCTAAAGCAGCAACTTCAGTTTTATACTTTTTGGTATCTTCTACAGAATCTGATAAGCTTACCAAAAGCTCATTGATATTCTGCTGAATATCCGCAGAGATTTTTATTGAACCATTACTTGCTTCAATCTGCTCCTCATAAACCGTATTTAGCTCACCTAAGTTTTTAGTCATAGTAACCAACTGCTCGGCATACATATCACTTTCACCTTTAAGGCTAGCCATACCAGACAAGGACTCAGAGGCTTGATTATAAGCATCAGACATTTTGTCGACACTTTGTGAAGCATTTTCCATTGATGAGAATAAACTTTCCGTTGCTTGGCTCGCGCTTCCAACAGAGTTTAAACTTTGAGCCGTTTCTCCAAAATTTCTTAATCCTTCTCCAAGTGATTCGATAAGGTCTCCACCAATGTTGGCATCCATTAGCATTTGATCCAATTTCTGAGAAACTGCATCTCCATCTTCTTCAGACAAGACCATCTCTGTTGATCCATCTATTTCTGCTTCAATTTCATCAAGTTCCTCATCTCCATGTTCATCATCATGAGAAATTGCTAATTCCGGATATACTAAAGACCAATCAACCTCCATGTGTGGTGGTTCAAAGGCACCTAATGTAAATAATAATGCTTCTACGGAAAGACCTCCGATAAGAGCGATTGTTGCTCCTGGCCAGTGTTGGATTTTAAACATCGCACCAACGATTACAATAGCTGCTCCGAACCCTGTAATCATATTCATAATCTTCTTCTTCTTGTAACTACCTGACATAACTAAACTGATTTAAAAATTAATAATTTAACAAAATGATTTATATGTGTACTTAAAATTTAAGTCTAACTAAAATAAACGTTTTAACCTTTCAGCGCAAGGCCAAAAGGTTAAATCTGTTTTTAATATACTTGAGAATCTCTTGTATCTCCCTCCTTTCGTCCAAGGTATGTTTCAACACATCGGTATCCAACATAACACTTTGACGTATCTTGATATTCGTAGGTTCTGGAACCGGTTTGCATATAGTATCCAATATCCTTCCATGAACCTCCACGGATTGTTTTTCTTTTTAAAACTGGTGGATCAGCATCATTAGCTTGATAAGTGTAATTCATGTTGTAATCGTGAGCGAAATTGTAAGCAGCTTCTTCAAAAGAGTTGGACGTCCATTCGGAAACGTTACCTGCCATATCATATAAACCAAATCCATTCGGCCAATAATGAGCAACAACAATGGTATGCATTCCACCATCATCAACATAATTACCTCTAAGAGGTTTAAAGTTCCCTAAGAAACACCCTCTTCTGTTTCGAATATAAGGACCTCCCCAAGGATATGGAGATTGATCGAAATTACCTCTTGACGCATACTCCCATTCCGCTTCTGTTGGTAATCGAAAATCATTCACTATTACTTTTCCTCTATCTCGTCTGAAATCATTCATAAGGTGTGTTCTCCAGATACAAAATGCAGTAGCTTGCTTCCAAGAAACGCCCACTACTGGATAATGGTCATAAACAGGATGCCAAAAATACATCTGAGTCATTGGTTCATTCCATGAATAGGTGAAATCGTGTACCCAAGCCAGCGTATCAGGGTATATATTAATGACTTCTCTTTTTATAAAATCTGAACGGTCTGAAATACCATCTCCATATTTCCAAGATTCAGTGGATGCAGAAGCATCTTTAATATCGGGATGACTGAACCGTTTTGCTTTCAGAGCAGCTGTTTTGAAATCGATCCACCAATATTCGTAATTAAACTTTCGAGCATCCAATTGTTTACGCTTGTAAAATCTTTCATCATTTTCTCCATAAAAAAGACTACTTAATACTTCTTCGTATGCTGGATCGTACCAGGGTATTCTTCTCCAGTTTAAAGTCTGATTGTATTCTCCAGGATTATTGAGGAATTTCTCTTCGTCTTCCTCTCCCAAAAGAGAAAGCGCGAGTGAGTCTCTCACATGATATGTAAATTGACGATATTCGTCATTGGTAATTTCAGTTTCATCCATATAAAAAGATTGAACTGAAACAACCTTTTTTTGAGCCGAAAGCGCGAAAGTTATTTCTTGATCACTTGGTCCCATATGAAATGAACCGAGAGGAATAAATAACATTCCAAAAGGAGTCTCTTGGAAAAAAGGCTCTCTAAAAGTACCTACTAACTCACCGTTAGCACCTGGCTTACAACCGGTTAACAACAGACCAGAAAATGCCACACAACTTAAAAGCAACTTTTTCATACTACACGAGTTTTATCCGCAAGGCGGAAAATTAAAACATTTTTTCTTAAAAATCAACTTCACAAATCTTAACACACACCATCACACACTTTAAACGCCACCAAAAACAATTGGTTACATATCCTCATATTACTGTAAGAAAAGAGGATCAACATAAGTATCAAAACCTCTAGGTGGAGGAGGAATAATACAATGACCAAAATACAATTCTACAGAACCAACACTTCTGTTATTGTTATCAGTGTTTGCAACATTCCCTTGTTCATCCCAAGAGTTAAACGTACCTTTCTTTTTTAGTCCTTGCGTGGTATAATCATATGCGATTCCTACTTTTGTATTCGGACCTATCTTGTACCCAACATTAGCGACAATTGCATCCTGAACTCTGTAGGAAGCGCCCAACCAAAATTTAGTCTCTGAGAAAAACGCAGTTAGATTTACATCAACTTGTGTTGAAGTGAAATCGGTCTTTACCAGCATATTGGGTCTTAGACTAACCATTTCGCCTTCAACATTGTACCCAGCAGTTATGTAAGCATGAGGACGAACTCTGGGTTCGGCAGAGCCAAATTTCATTTTCTGAGGCAATAGCTTTTGACCAGAGACACCGAAATAAAGCTTTGGAGAGTAGTAAAATGCACCAACACCCAAATCAAACCCCATATCATTCGTACCATTAATCGCTACTGTTGGATCAGTAGGGTCAACAGCCTTTACAATTCCTGAAAATCCTTTTTGAATAATCCCAAAATCAACTCCAATCCCAAGTTTTCCACCATCACTTCCTATATCGATGTGATGTGCACCACTTACTTTAAAGAAAATATTGTTTTCAAATCCAATCTTATCGTAAACCAAAACTCCTCCTATTCCAAAATTACTCATCTGACCAATTGGTCCATTGTAACTCAACAAACCGGTTTCAGGCCGACCTTCAAATCCCAACCACTGCTCCCTTGCAACTAAGTCAAAACAGTGCATTCCTCTAATACCAACCGCACCAGGATTTATAGGAGCGGAAATAAACATGTTTTGTGAAAACTGAGCATCTTGCTGAGCACTAACTTTTAGTACCGAAAGCAGAATTGCTATTCCTAATAAAGCTCTTTTCATTGTCAATGTTTTTCGTTTTTTTTGCCTGATTACTTATCTAAACAACCTATAAACTTAGTCATAAATTTTATGCCTACAAAATATTTCATCTCCTAACAATCAAAAATGAATCTTGGATAACACTTCTTTTCAAGCTTAAAATATAAGTCGTTCTTCAATAATAATGCAGTTTTAAAATAAAGTCACACTTTTTACTTAAATTTCTTTCAAAGCTCTAGAGTATAAAACCTACTTTCAATGGAAAAAGTTCTATTTTTGCGCTATGGCAACACAAGAAGAAGTATTTAAAAAAATTACTGCACACGCTAAAGAATTCGGATTTGTTTTTCAATCCAGTGAAATATACGATGGACTCAGTGCTGTATATGATTACGGACAAAACGGATCTGCCCTTAAAAAAAATATAAAGGACTATTGGTGGAATTCCATGGTTCAAATGAATGAAAATATTGTTGGTATAGATGCTTCAATCTTTATGCATCCAACAACGTGGAAAGCGTCAGGACATGTTGATGCGTTTAATGACCCATTAATAGATAATAAGGATTCAAAAAAGAGATACCGAGCAGATGTACTGGTTGAAGATTACATCGTAAATAAATTAGAAGCTAAAATTGATAAAGAAATAAAAAAAGCAAAAAAGCGTTTTGGTGAAGATTTTGATGAAATTCAATTCAAATCAACAAATTCAAGAATTTTAAATTACCAAGAAAAAATTCGTGAGGTAGAATTGCAATTAAAAAAGGTTCAGGAAAATGAGGATATGGAAGGATTCAAAAACCTGATCGAAGACCTCGAAATATCTTGTCCTATATCAGGATCTAAAAACTGGACGGACGTTCGACAATTTAATTTAATGTTTTCAACAGAAATCGGGTCTGTATCAGATGGTGCCAGTAAAATATTTCTCCGCCCGGAAACTGCTCAGGGTATTTTTGTAAACTACCTGAATGTACAAAAAACAGGTGGAATGAAAATCCCATTTGGAATCGCCCAAATAGGGAAAGCTTTCAGAAATGAAATTGTGGCCAGACAATTCGTTTTCAGAATGCGTGAATTCGAACAAATGGAAATGCAGTTTTTTGTCCGACCTGGAGAACAAGAAAAGTGGTATGAATACTGGAAAGAAGTTAGAATGAAATGGCATCTTGCAATTGGGTTCCCTGAAGGACACCACAAATTCCATAACCATTTAAAACTCGCCCATTATGCGGATGCAGCTGCAGACATAGAGTTTAAATTTCCATTTGGATTCAAAGAATTAGAAGGTATACATTCAAGAACCGATTTTGATTTAAAAAGTCATGAAGAATATTCTAAAAAGAAACTTAGATATTTTGATCCTGAAATAAACGAAAGTTATGTTCCATATGTTGTAGAAACCTCCATAGGTGTGGACAGAATGTTTCTTGCGATTTTAAGTAATTCTTTCACGGAGGAAAAGTTAGAGGACGGTTCAGAACGTGTTGTATTAAAAATACCGGCCTTCCTCGCTCCTTACAAAGTTGCTTTACTTCCTTTAATTGGAAAAGATGGACTTCCTGAAAAAGCAAAAGAAATTTTAAAAGAACTAAAGTTTGATTTCGATTGCACATACGATGAAAAAAACACAATCGGTAAACGCTATCGAAAACAAGACGCTATCGGAACTCCTTTTTGCATTACGATTGATCATCAAACATTAGAGGACAATACCGTAACTCTGAGAGATAGAGATTCCATGAATCAGGAACGAGTAGAAGTAAACGATTTATCAAGATTACTTTCTGATCAAGTGGCCTTAAAAAACATACTAAAAAAATTAAGTTAACCTTCATTTTTGTAACGTTTCTCAAGGAGTGTGTTACTATTATAAAACACTCCTCTACTATGAAGCAAACAATATTTTTCTCAGTTTTACTGCTAAGCTTGAGCTTAAGAGCTCAATTAATCAATCAGTCCTTTAATAAATCAATCGAATTTGGAAACAATCAAAAAAAATCCGTTTCGGTTTCGGGAAACCAACTCAAAATCAACACGAAAGTAATTTTTAATGCCGTTCCAGATGGATACCACATAACTTTTACCCAAACAGAAATAAGTCAAACTATTGCCGATTTAGAGGAAATAACTATCAAGAAAAAAAGTTCCATCATAAAGGACATAAAGAAACTTCAAATGAAAGCAAGAGATTTAGTTGTTGATGTTACAGGTCTCGACCCAATTTTTAATTTAAATCCGGATTCAACCTCACAACAAAATCCATCTGGTTATAAATCGACTCATAACTTTACTTTTAAGATTTCAGATCTTTCCATGGTGGATCAACTCACAAGAATTTGCTTCAAATACAATATTTATGATATAATCGATATTGTTCCCTTTATTAAAAATAGTAAGTACATTGAGGATTCCTTATACTCAAAGGCAATTGAGATACTAAACTCGAAAAAAAAATTAGCTCAAAAAATAGGATTTGAAATACAGGACGGGAAACCATTTTTTGAAAAAAATAAAAATGTGATTTATCCAAGTGAGAGATACATTAAGTCATACATACAAAATTCAAGTTTATTTAAACATCATATTTCTCAAAACTCGACCATCAACTACAATCGAAAGGTTGAGATTGATGCTTATTATAATCTTGACCTGAGAGACGCTGACTATATTTTTAATTCTCAAGAAGTTAAACCTGTGATTCAATTTGTATACGAAATCAATTATGGCTTCATAAAACGCGATCGTGAAGAAGAGGCAAGGATTAAAGAAGCCAGAAAGATGGAAAATCAAAAAAAGAAAACGATTTACATTCTTGATAAAAACGGCAAAATGAGAGAGGTTAATTTTTAACCTCCCCAAATGTTCTCTTTTTTTAAGGTTAATTCATTTCCAAAGAAAATTTTGGTGCTTTTTTCAAAAGAATCCGTGAAATCAGATACGTAAAAATGATGTTCTTTTTTTAAAGATGTACTCAATAAAGATTTATGCTTGAGAACCTTCTTAACTTCTTGAGCAACTACTTTTGCACTATTTACAACAAAAACATTCTTTTTTGTTGATGAGTAAAACTGATTTATTTCAGACTCTATTAAAGGATAGTGAGTACAACCCAGAATTAATGCGTCAATATTATGTAGTTCTTTATGAGAAAGATATTCATTGATTACAGTATGTGAAATATTATTATCAAAAAATGCTTCTTCAATCATGGGTGCTAAAAGTGGAGTTGCAAGAGAACTAACTTGAATATCTGGACTGAGCTCATTAATTCGCTTTGGGTATATTCTTGAGTTTATTGTACCCTTCGTAGCTATTACTCCAACTTTTTTATAATCAGAAGTTTGCAAAAAATTTGCAACAGGAACAATTACATCAATAAGCGGAAAATCTTTGGGAAGAATCAACTTAAGAAAACTCGAGGCTAGAGAAGATGCTGTGTTGCATGCAACTACGATTGCTTTACAGTTTTGCTTTAGTAGAAACGTTGAGATTTCTTTAGAATAATTCTGGATAGACTCTTTTGATTTATCTCCGTATGGAAAATGTGCTGTGTCGCCAAAATAAATTATTTGTTCATAGGGTAACAATGCTGATATGGCCTTAGCCACTGTTAGTCCTCCTATTCCACTATCAAAAATACCTATGGGCTGTTTTTGTTCCATTTTAAACTGCTGCGTCTGGATGTTTTTCAAATATTTCTTCAATTTCACTCAAAAGCGCTTCGGGTAATTCAATATATGCCGACTCTATATTTTCCCTAAGTTGATTCATTTTTGTCGCACCAATAATGGTAGTTGAAACAAATGGCCTACTCATCACATATGCCAGAGACAATTCTGTAACCGACAAACCATTTTTTTCTGCTAGATTTTTAAACTCCTCTACCGCTTTATGAGCCTGAGGATTCAAAAACCTCCCAAAAACAGGAAAATCAGTAAGCCGAGCTCCCTTTGGTCTTACATTGTTTTGATACTTTCCCGTCAATACCCCAAAGGCTAATGGGCTATATGCCATTAAACCTATATTTTCAAACTGGGCAACTTCAGATGTCCCATATTCAAAAAGACGATTCATTAGACTATAGGAATTCTGAATTGATATAGGTTTAGGAATGTTATATTGACTACAGAGCTCCAAAAACTTCATAACTCCCCATGCTGTTTCATTTGACAGACCCCAATTTTTTATTTTTCCAGACTCTAATAACTCAAGGATGGTTTCCAGTACCATCATAAAGTTGTGTTTATAGCCCTTATTCAATCCCCAAGGATAAACTCTTTTTCCAAACTTGTTGTTTGCACGCTCAGGCCAATGCAGCTGGTATAAATCGATTGAATCTACCTTTAGTCGATTTAAGCTTGAGTCAACCGCTTTGTGTATTTGATCCTTGGAGAAATTCGTACCCTCTCTAATCCATTTCAAACCTGGACCTGAAACTTTTGTAGCGAGATAAATTTCGCTTCTTTTACCACTTTCATCCAACCATTTTCCAATTATTTTCTCAGTATCTCCCTGAGTGTGCTTTCGACCAGGAATAGGATACATTTCAGCTGTATCGAAGAAATTAACGCCATTTTCAAAAGCATAACTCATCTGATCAAAAGCTTCATCTTGGCTATTTTGCTCACCAAAGGTCATTGTACCAAGACAAACTTTACTCACATATAAAGAAGATGATCCTAATTGATTTTTTTTCATAATGAAACTATAATACTTTTTGAACAATTGCTTTTCCCGATACCGAATAAAGCTGTTCGTTAACTAAATCTGAACACAAATAGCGAGTTCTTCTTTTTTTTATTAACTGAAACTTTCTGCCATTTTTTAATTCAAACTTTGAATAAAGACTCAAGTCTGAAACAGATAGAGCATCTGTATCATCCAAATTAAAACCTGTAAAAGTTGCTCTTGGCGAATTGATATTTCTCATAATTTCTTCTTCCCAGGTTGATTTTAACTTTAATTCTTCTTTTGCTTCCTCAAGCAATTCAACAAAAATCTGCTTCCATTCTTTTCCATGAGAAGCTACCCTTCCTAAATGTAATTCATGACACTTTTTGTGCGCCAACTCATGAATGAAGGTAATCAAAAAATGAATCTCTGAAAGATCAATATTCACCGATATGGAGTGTGTATTTCTTATTTTATTATACCTGTAATCGCCAAGTTTTGATTTTCTTGGAGAGGATATTCGAAAGAAAATTCCCTCTGATTGAATTTGTCTCAAAATATAATTTTGAAAATCCTTGGGTAAAAAATTAATATTGTATTTGTTTCTGGTCAATTTTCTCTACTTCACTAAATGTTGGACAAGTTGAGCATTTATCTCTTCCCTTACATGAAACGAAAGAAATTACAACTAATATAACAGGTACAAAAAAAATGCTTCTCATAAAATAAAATTTGATTTAAGGTAACCAATTTTATCAATTGATGAGGGTATATTGGAATTATTTGTATCAATAAAGAATTAAATATTGTTAATGTTTGTTGTCAATTAGTATTTTTGAGGTTGAATATGGAAAATAATTACGCAATTATAATGGCTGGAGGAATTGGAAGTCGATTTTGGCCCTTCAGCACACATGAAAAACCCAAACAATTCTTGGATATACTGGGAACTGGAAGAAGCTTAATTCAACTCACCTTTGACCGGTTGTCAAAAGTTTGTCCCAGCAATCAGATTTATATCGTTACAAACAATGAATATGATGAGCTAATTGCCGAACAACTTCCGGAAATACCGAAAGACAATATTCTTTTTGAACCCGTTAGAAGAAATACCGCACCTTGTGTAGCTTATGGATGTTATAAAATTCACGACAAAAATCCGAATGCAAATATTCTTGTTGCACCAAGCGATCATTTAATCACTAAAGAAGAAGAATACCTTAAAGCAATTCGAACGGCCTACAAGGCAGCATCGGAAAATGATGTTTTAATAACATTAGGTATAAAACCTACCCGACCAGACACAGGATATGGATACATTCAGGCTACAGACCAGGAATTAGAATCGATTTCCAGTATTGTTAAAGTGAAAACATTTACTGAAAAGCCAAATCAGGAAATCGCTCAAGCTTTTTATGAAAGTGGTGACTTTTCCTGGAACTCCGGAATGTTTATATGGAGTTCAAAAAGTATCATAAAAGCATTCCAAGAGCATATGTCTAAAATTCATAAATTATTTTCAGATGGTTTTGGAATATATAGTTCGGAAACTGAAAAAGAATTCATCAATCAAATATATGCACAATGTGTAAATATATCTGTGGATTATGCCATTCTCGAAAAAGCCAAAAATGTTTATGTTCTTTCATGCGATATAGGCTGGACAGATTTAGGAACATGGGGAGCTCTTTACACCCAGGTCAATCACGATGATAAAAAAAATGCCATTATTGGCGATAGCGTCAAAACATATAACAGCTCAAAAAATGTAATATCCAACCCGACAGACAAGCTAATGGTAATTGATGGATTAAACAACTTTATTGTTGTCAATACAGATGAGGCTTTACTGATCTGTAAGAAAGAAGATGAGCAAAAAATCAAACAATTCGTAACGGATTTGAAATCGACAAAAAAATATAAGAAATATCTTTAATGCAACTCGCTATTGACGCTGGGAACTCAAGTATAAAGTATGGTTTGTTTGAAAACAACGAACTACTGATTAATGGAAAATTATTGAAAGGTCAATCCTTGAAGAACTTCATCCCTGAGGAAAAGTTCAATAAGATTAATACCACAATTTCATGTAGTGTTTTAAACGAATTAAAAATATCAGATTTACCACATGAAAATCACATCTTAATCAATCAGGACTCTATTTTTCCCTTTCCTATTTCCTACGAAAGCCCAGAAACAATGGGAATCGATAGAGTTGTTGCTTCTGTTGGAGCGTATTCTAATGAATTCGATACACTCGTTATTGACGCAGGAAGTTGTATTACTTATGATTTTGTTTCCAGAGATCAAGGATATATGGGGGGAGCGATTTCACCAGGAATTGAAATGCGATTTCGTTCAATGAACAATTTTACAGATAAACTCCCGTTAATTTCTCAATTTAAAAATCACGTTGAAATTTTGGGTACCACAACGAATTTATGCATGCAATCAGGAACCATAAATGGAATTATTCATGAAATTAAAGGTTTTATTAAATATTTTAAATCAAAAAGTACAAATCTTAAAGTTTTCTTAACAGGAGGAGACTCCATTTTTTTGGGTACTGAATTAAAAAGTGGCATCTTTGTAGACCAAAATTTAGTTCTCAAAGGACTAAACTCTTTAATCAAGTTAAATGAGGCATAGTATACTTAGCATACTATTTACTGTATTTAGTTTAATAGTTTTTTCTCAAGGAAACTCTCCATTTTCCCAATTTGGACCAGGAGATTTTTACTTGAGTAACTTTCAATCGAACTTTTCAAGAGGTGGTATTGGAGCCAGTAGTTTCTCTGGAAACACGTTAAATCCCATTAACCCTGCAAGCTATTCACAAATTACATTAACTACAGGAGAAACAGGGATATATTCCTCTAATAATTTTGTGAAATATGGTGAAAAAAATGGGTTTTTCAATTATACAAACTTGAGTTCTTTCGGCCTAGGTCTTCCTCTTAAAAAGGGAATGGGTCTTGCTTTTGGTTTAACTCCTTATTCAAAACAAAATTTTGAAAAGATTTACGAGGATTCCATAAACAATAGTCCTATTGAATACGTTTATTCAGGAGACGGTGGGCTTAGCAAGGTTTTCCTGGGATATGGAATAGAAATAAAAAACATCTCTTTTGGCCTCAATGGTCATTATATATTTGGTAGGCTTAATTCAATTAATAAAGTAAAACACCCAACCGAAGATAACCTAACCTATAATAGTTTAAGAATCAGAAACTACAGTAATGTAAACGGTTTTGGTTTCAATACAGGATTACAATTGAATTTCCCTATATCCGATAATAATTATGTGAAATTAGGTGGTTCGTTTGAGCTTGGAAAAGATTACGCCACCTCCAACTATAGAATTGGAAATTACTTCAACGAGCAATCTCACCAAAACCCAGAACTTGGCAATGTTGAGATTCATCAAAATGAAAATATCATCGACACAAGGGAAACTCCCGAAAAAGGACAAATCAGCCTTCCTTCTCAGCTTCAATTTGGTTTATCGGTAGGAAAACATGAAAAATGGGAAGGCTCATTAGAGTTTAGACACAATAACTTAAGTACTTACCAATTGAACGATGAAGCTTCAAATTTGGGCAATAGAAGTACAGTTATTGCGGGGGCCAGAATTGTACCCAATTCAAAAGCTTTAGGGAAATCAAATTATTGGAAAACGATTACGTATAATTTTGGTGGATTCTACGGAAATTCTGGTTATTTCCTGAACAACAATGAGCTCTATGAATTTGGCATTAATTTTGCCTTTGGTCTTCCGATGAAAAAATTCAAATACCAAACAGAAACTTTTGGATCCTCTGTATTTCTGGGTTTTGGCTATTCATCAAGAGCAAACTACAAAAACAATTATTACGAAAACTATTTAAATATTAACGCCAGTATTGTCTTAAACGATAAATGGTTTATCAAGCGAAAATTTCAATAACGACATGAAAAATATAATTAGAACATCTTTGCTTTTAGTTTCAATAAGCTTTTCACTTGCAGCACAAGATTCAAAGGAGGTTAACTACGGAGAAAACCCAGAGGAGTGCAAGAAGAATCTGACTATTATGCAAACTTACTACAAACAAAAGGCATACGAGGATGCTGCTCGATCTTACAGAAAATGTTTAGAAGGATGTCCAGAATCCTCTAAAAACATTTACATCGTAGGTGAAAGGATAATGAAACACTTTGTCAAAATAAATAAAGACAATAAAGAATTGAGAAGCAAATACGTAGATTCCTTATTAATGGTGTACGACTTACGAATGAAGTATTTTCCAGGAGATCAAAAATCCCAAATGAAAATCCTTGAGTCAAAGGGAAAGGTACTGGCTCAGTACAGAATAAATGAATCCATGGAAGAAGCTTATTCACTTTTGGACTCAGTTGTGAATTATACATTTCCCAATACTAAATCTTCAACTGCAACACGCTACATGTATGTTACAAAAATCATGAATAAAAAAGGAAAACTGGAATGTACAGACGTGATAAGTAATTATTTAAAAATTGAAAACGTTGTGAAGCAGGATCCGGAAAAGAAAAGTTACATTAAGCTCAAACAAAAAAGTTTGGATTATGCTGACAAATGCCTGGATTGTGACTTGTTGGACTCCTTATACTCATTAAACTTTGATCAAAACCAAAACGACACAAATTGGCTGGATGCAGGAATCAGCTTATTGTACGATAAAAAATGTGCATCAAGTGAAGTACTGGTAAAAATGATGGAAAAAAGATTTGAAAGTTCTCCAGCAGCAAAAACAGCAATTGTTCTTGCTCTATACTTTGGAAATAAAGAAGAAAACGAAAAAGCTTTAAATTACTTTGACCAAGCTATATCAATGCAGAAGGATTCAGTAAAACTGACAAAATATTTAATAAAAAAGGCAAAATTTCAAAATAAAATAGGAAACTATTCAGGAGCTAGACTAACAGCTAAAAAAGCCTTAAATATTGATCCCAAAAAAGCTGAAGCATGCATTGTTATTGGAAATGCAATTAGCTATGGAGCAAGTAGTTGTAAGGGCCTTAAATTTGGTGGTCCTGAAGTGTTTTGGGTCGCTGTCGATTACTACAACAAAGCCGCATCAATTGCTGAAGACCCTGAAGTTAAAGCAAAAGCATTGAAAAAAGCTGCCGCCAACTCGAATTATTTTCCGCGAGAAAAGGACATTTTCTTACAAACCTTAAATGTTGGAGACTCTTATCAAGTAGGTTGTTGGGTGAATGCTTCCACAATTATTCGAGCAAAAAAATAATTGAAACGAATATTTAATATACTCTTTAAAAGCATGAGCATTATGGTGTTTGTGCTTTTTCTTTACTGTTGTCAAAGCGATTTGGATCGACTCAACAAAAATAATGTTGAAATAACAGGGGTTGTTCCCAACGCCTACTATACAAATTTTAACATCATATATTCTGATTCAGGAATTTTAAAAGTTAAAATAACTGGACGTATTCTCGAACAATATTCAAAAACAAAAGAAAAACCTGGAAAAGATATTATGAGAGACAGTATACATGTTCGGTTTTATAATCAAACTCAAACGGTATCCAGTCAACTTTATGCTGATTATGCAATAAGAAATAACAAAACCAACGAAATGCATGCTAAAGGAAACGTTGTTGTTGTAAATAGTAAAAAAGAAAAGTTAAATACTGAACGTCTAACTTGGAACTCTCAAACAAAAAAGATAATTTGCGATACCACAGTTGTGATAACCAAACCTAATGGACAAAAAATTGTTGGGAGCAGTTTAGAATCTGATGAAAGATTTGAGAATTATAAAATCACAAAAGTGAGTGGAGAATTACCATTTCAACGTGAAGAAGCGCCTAAATAAAATATTAGAAATAACATGGTTACTTATAGGAATCAGCTCAATTGTTGCTCTGGTTTACTATTATTTAGATGGCCGAATAGAGGATGTTAAACCGCTTTTGTTCATCGTTCCAGTTTCTGTATTATTTTATATTTCACGACGACGACGAGGAAAAAAAATGGATTCTGAAGAATGACTTGGATTATTTTAATTTCTACCATTTTGTTGTCCGCCATTTTTTCAGGACTAGAAATTGCATTTGTTACCGCTGACAAAATGCAAATTGAAATTATAAATAAAAGAGGAGGTTTAATTGCAAAAATTCTGAATTCATTTGTTTCTTATCCGTCGAGATTCATTGCGACGTTATTAATAGGTAACAATCTGGCATTGGTAACATTTGGTATTTATATAGAAAAAATACTGGAACCTAAGGTTGCCTTATATACAGACAAAACCATTCTTGTTTTATTAATTCAAACCATAATATCCACTGTTATAATCCTTTTGTTTGCAGAATATATTCCGAAAACTATTTTTAGAATTAAACCGAATCATGCTTTAAGGATTTTTGCATACCCAATGTTTTTTCTCTTCTGGAGCTTAAAATGGGTAGTAAATATTATAGTAGGGTTTTCTAAATTCATCTTGAAAAAGTTTTTAAAAGTAGATATTCAGGAGGACCGACCAATAATTGGAAGATTAGAACTTCAACAATACCTTGAAAAACGTGTAGAAAACACTCAAAATGTTGAAGAATTAGATGCAGAAGTTCAATATTATAAAAACATACTCGATTTTCAATCGGTTAAAGTACGCGAGTGTATGGTTCCCCGAACGGAAATAATTGCTTTGGATGTTCAAACTTCAATTGAAAAATTAAATAAAATATTTATTGAAACAGGGCATTCAAAAATTTTAATTTTTAAAGAATCTGTTGATGAAGTTATCGGTTTTGTTCACTCCAAAGAAGTATTCAAACTACCCGAAGACATTTCTTCAATACTTCTTCCCGTTGGTTATGTACCTGAATCAATGACAGCGCAACGAGCTTTAAATACTTTTATTCATCTGCGAAGAAGCGTATTGGTAGTAGTAAACGAGTTCGGAGGTACAGCAGGAATGCTTACTATAGAGGATATTTTAGAGGAAATATTGGGAGAGATTGAAGACGAGCACGACAAAGTAGACCATGTCGAAGAACAGATGTCGGATAAAGAATTTTTATTTTCAGGTAGATTGAAAGTAGATGCCTTAAATGAAAAATACGGTTTAAATATACCTACCGACGAAAGCTATGAAACACTAGCAGGTTACATTTTCATGCACACAGAATCCATTCCAGAAAAAGGAGCTAAAATTGAAATCGATCATTTTAGCTTTCAAATCGAGAAAGTAGGTGAGACTAGAATAGAACTCATAAAGCTTACAGTTTATTCCATTGAATAAAAAAATAAATCAATATCTCAAAACAACACCTATTAAAGACTAATTATCGCCCGATATTTTTCATTAATAGATGAATCTGTAATATATTTGTGAACCTTAAAATTTTGTAGAAATGGGAATCATTCAAAAAACAAGAGAAAAGTCTGCTTTGATGTTTATAGTTCTAGGTGGAGCTCTTCTGGCCTTTATTCTTACTGAATATCTGAGTAGTAACTTTTCAAATAATGAATTGGACACAACAGTAGGTGCCTTTAACGGAATTGAAATATCAGATCAAGAATTTTCGGCAGAAAGAGAAAAACTTGTTTTTCTTATGAATGGCGGTGAATCTTTTAGCGCTACTAGACAAAAAGGCAGGTTCACAAATGAGGCATGGAACAGTATTTTAAGAGATAAATTCTACAAAAATGAGGCAGAAGAACTTGGTATAAAAGTAACAAGTGATGAGGAGCAAGAAATGCTTATTGGTGGAAATGACATTTCAAAAAATCCTCCTTTTGCATTTTATGTAAACTACTTGTTCGGAGGCTCTGAAATGTACGAAAAGAATAGAGATAATATCGCCAAAAACACATCCGATTTATCCGATTATGCATACATGGCTGTTTTTGATCAACAGAGAAGAAACATTGTTCAACAAATCCCTCTCAAAGGAAGTTCATTGTGGGTGAGAGATTTCGGAATTAAACTAAAAGAGCAAGAGAAACTTCAAAGAATTTTATCGAATTGTTTCTATACAACAACAAGTTTAGCGAAGGATGAGTTTTTAGCCAAGAACTCCAAAAAAGATATTGAATTAGGATTTGTAAAATACAGCCAAATTAACGATGAATCCATCGAGCCAACTGAGGAAGAAATAAAATCTGCCTACGAAGAAATAAAACATCAATTTATTGAAAAGGAAAATTCAAGAAAATTAATATTTGCAACTTTTAATTTACAACCATCCGATAAGGACCGCCAAACTGTTTTGCAGGATATAGCAAGTCTTAAAACTACTCTTAACGAAGAAATTAATCCAAAACTTTTCATCAAGAATGAAACGGACGCGAATGAAATCGTAGATTTTACCTTTTACAAAAGAGGAGAGTATCCTCAAAAAATTGCAGGAATCGATACTGTTTTATATCGCTTAAAAAAGGGCGACACCTATGGTCCGTTTACAAATACAAATCAAAGTAAATTCGGTATTGCTAAAATATTAGATGTAAAACAACTTGCGGACTCTGCTAAAGTTGAAATGGCTTTTGTTAACTCTGAACCTGTAATAAAACAAATTACAAAAGGAGATCCTGAGTATGAGTTTACCGCTGAAGACAAACAAAAATTTCGGGAATTATATGTAAAGCTTTCGGACAGTCTATTAGAAGAAGCGCAATCGAAAAAACTTTCTTCTTTTTCAAAAGACTTTGTTTCAATCGATTCTACATACATAAAAAACGGTAAATTAGAATGGGCTCAGTTGTCTAAAAACACTTACGGTAGAAATTTTATGGATACAATCATATCTTGCGAAGTTGGAGATGTGAAAAAGGTATTTATTCCGACCGGTCAAGGAGGTGGTATTTACGGGATAATAAAAGTCAAAAAATTTGGTATCAAATCGCGAAAAATGCAAATTGGTACCATTATCAAAAACGTTTTACCTGGTGATGAAACTCAAGAAGATTATATGGCTAGAGCCAATCAAGTTGCATTCATAATTAAAGAAGGAAAAGACTTAATTTCCTTCGCAGATAGTTTAGATTATGTTGTTGACTCAGCCGATGTAAAAGGTTCTACTTACAGTTTAAAAGGCATCCCTGATTCCAGACAAATAATTTACTGGACATTTAATACTGATTTAAATGAACCCTCGAATGTATTCATCACGCCCAATGCCTTTGTGGTAGGAGTTGTTCGTAGTGAAAACAGTAGTAAATATAGATCACTTGATGACCCTTATGTAAAAACTGCATGTGAAGCTCATGCCCGTAAAGAAAAGCAAAAAGCAAAAATATTAAGTGATTTCCCTGAACTAAATGCTAAAAACTTACAATCTTTGGCTCAGACAAACAATGCAATAAAAGTTATCAAAGAAACAGCCGTGAACTTAAAAAGTGGTTCGTCAGAGTTTTCTAATGAATTTGAAGTGATTGGAAATATTGCAGGATTAACCAAAGACAAAACTTCAGATTTAATAAAAGGTGAAGAAGGTATATACATCGTAAAAATTGTAAAGGAACACGATGCTGAAATAACGGAAAACACCAATTTTGATTTAGAAAAAAATCAACTTCAATATACTGCTCAAAGAAACGGGAATTTGTTGGTTGATGAATACATCAATGATAAGTCAGATTTAACAGACAATCGAAAGATTTTAAGGTAAAGAATATGCTGATTCATATTCTAGCCAACTACGAAGATGGCTCTACTTCCCTTACTTAATTTAGAAGTCTCACTTCAATGATTCCGTAACTTTAACAAAAGTTTTTATCACAAAAGAGCCGTCTATCGACGGCTCTTTTGTGTTTTATCTCTTATCCCCTGCCACAACATTGTTTGTATTTTTTACCACTTCCACAAGGACAAGGTTCATTTCTCCCTACTGTTTTTTGAGCCACAACGGGTGTTTTAGAATCTTCTTTCACTGCTCCATTCACATCACCTCTGGATGCTACAACCTTTGGAGCAGATGACTTTCTCGGAGCAACAGACTGTTGTTGATTAGAATCTTGTTTAAGAATCCCTGCTTTCATAAGAAACGAAGCTACCTCACTGTTTATCTTATCCATCATAACCAGAAAAACATCGTAGGATTCTCTCTTGTAGATAAGTAATGGATCTTTTTGTTCTACGGAAGCGTTTTGAACATTCGTTCTCAAGTCATCCATCTCTCTTAAATGTTCTTTCCACTCAGCATCAATAATAGAAAGTGTTATCCCTCTTTCAAATTGCTTAACAACTTCCTGACCATTTGACTCAAATGCCTTTTCTAAATTTACAGTTATGTTCAATATCTTTTTCCCGTCCGTAAAAGGAATATTCATAGAGGTATATTGATCGCCTTGATTTTTATACACGTCATTTATTATAGGCGATGTTGTTATGGCTAAACCATCTTTCTTAGCTTTATAAGATTCTGAAACGTTTTTAACAACTGCTTCAAAAATATCCTTGTCGGATGAACTTTCAAATTCCTCGGATGACAACGGAGATTCTATTCCAAGCTGAGTAAATAAATCAACCTTAAATGAATCAAAATCTTTTTTATGAGAATACTTTAAAACTAAAGTTTCAATTGCATCCATAAACATATTAGATACATCAACCGAAAGACGATCGCCATATAGTGCGTTTCTTCTCTTGGTATATATAACTTCTCTTTGAGCATTTAAAATATCATCATACTCCAATAAACGCTTTCGCATTCCGAAATTATTCTCCTCTACTTTCTTTTGGGCTCTTTCAATGGACTTTGAAATCATAGAGTGTTGAATAACCTCTCCCTCTTTAAGCCCCATTCTGTCCATTAATTTTGAAATTCGTTCTGAACCAAACAACCTCATCAATGGATCTTCTAAGGCAACGAAAAACTGAGAAGAACCCGGATCACCCTGACGTCCGGAACGACCCCTCAATTGACGGTCAACTCGACGAGATTCATGACGCTCGGTAGCTATTATTGCTAAACCTCCTTTTGCCTTAACATCGTCAGAAAGTTTAATATCTGTACCTCGACCCGCCATATTCGTTGCAATGGTAACCATATTCGCTTGACCTGCCTCGCGAACAATTTGAGCTTCTTGCCCATGACGTTTTGCATTAAGCACATTATGCTTTATACCTCGCATCTTTAACGTTCTACTGAGCAATTCGGAAATTTCTACCGAAGTAGTTCCAACAAGAACGGGTCTTCCCTGTTTTGTGATTTCACCAATTTCTTCAATTACTGCATTAAATTTTTCACGCTGTGTTTTATACACCTTATCGTTACGATCATCTCTTACTATAGGCTTATTGGTGGGGATTTCAACGACATCCAATTTATAAATATCCCAAAACTCTGCAGCTTCTGTAATTGCCGTACCCGTCATACCACAGAGCTTATGGTACATTCTAAAGTAATTTTGGAGTGTAACAGAGGCATATGTTTGAGAAGCGGCCTCAATTTTAACACCTTCCTTAGCTTCAACGGCCTGATGTAAACCATCACTCCATCTTCTTCCGTCCATTATACGACCGGTGGACTCATCAACAATTTTAACAGAATTGTCCATGACTACGTAATCTTTCTCCTTTTCGAAAAGAGTAAATGCTTTCAGTAATTGTTGCATAGTATGCAATCGTTCTACCTTGACACTGTATTCTTGTGTAACTTTAGTTTTAGCTTGAGCCTTTTCTTGATCCGTACCCTTCATCTGATCTACTCCAGCTAACAAACTACCCAAGTCAGGCATTACGAAAAAATCCTTGTCCTCAATAGACTGAGAAATCAAATCAACACCCTTATCTTTTAACTCAATAGTATTCGCTTTTTCATCAATTACAAAAAACAACTCGTCATCAATGACATGCATATTTTTGCCTTGCTCCTGCATGTAATGATTCTCTGTCTTTTGAAGTAACTGCTTCGCGCCTGGTTCAGATAAAAACTTAATTAAAGCTTTATTCTTAGGTAACCCTCTATAGGCTCTTAAAATTTCAACCCCCGCTTCTTTTGAATTTTCATCCTTAAACAACTTTTTGGCTTCAGCCAATTTTTTAGTCACGAACTGACGTTGAGCTTGAACCAATTGGTTCACAAAAGGCTTTAACTTATCGAACTCCATATTGGTTTTCCGAGTCATTTGACCGGAAATAATCAAAGGAGTTCTTGCATCATCAATCAATACAGAATCGACCTCATCTACAATTGCATAGTGATGTTTGCGTTGAACCAAATCATTAACATCACTGGCCATATTATCTCTCAAATAATCAAACCCAAATTCATTGTTTGTACCGTAGGTCACATCACAGTTGTACGCTTTTCTCCTATTTTCACTATTGGGTTGATACTTGTCAATGCAATCAATGGATATACTATGAAATTCAAAAAGTGGTCTCATCCATTCGCAGTCTCGAGTTGCGAGGTAATCATTAACCGTAACCAAATGAACCCCCTTTCCTGCCAATGCATTCAAATAAACAGGCAGTGTCGCTACCAGTGTTTTTCCTTCTCCAGTGGCCATTTCGCCAATTTTACCAGAATGAAGAACTATACCGCCCACCAATTGAACTTTATAGTGTTCCATGTCCCATTTTATCTCATTTCCACCAGCTTCCCATGTTGTTGAATAAACGGCTTGATCACCTTTAATCTCAAAATTGTCTCTTTCGTGAGCAATGCTTTTTTCAAATTCCGAAGCGGTTACTTCTATGGTTTCATTGTCCTTAAACCTTCTTGCTGTTTCTCTAATGTTTGCGAATGCTTTAGGCAATATTTTATTAAGAATTTCTTCTATCTTTTCGTCGATTTCTTTATTAATTTCATCGACCTTCTTGTAAAGAGCCTCCTTCTCCTTTACAGGAACACCAATCTTATCAGCCTCAGATTTGATTTTTAAAATTTGTTCTTCTTCTGGTTTTATGTATTCTTGAATTTCCAATCGAAATTTTTGAGAATTCGCTCTTAATTCATCGGATGAAACATCTTTTAATTTCTCTTGCTCAAGTAAAACTTGATTTACAAGTGGTGAAATATCTTTGATATCCTTATCGCTTTTCTTCCCAAAAAGCTTAGTAATTACATTTCCTATTGAACCTATCATTGGTTATTTATTTCTTGTATATGATGCACACGCTTAACAAAAAGAATGCAAAGTATAAATTTAAACTAATTCCCTGTAAAATCGGCAGGAAAAGAAGGTTTCTAGCTGACAAATTGTTTATAAACAGATAAATTTCGTGAAGATAAACCTGATTTTCAAAACAATGTAATTTGAGTCATTAATCATCCAGTTTCAAAACCGCTAAAAACGCACTCTGAGGAATTTCAACGGAACCTATTTGACGCATTTTTTTCTTTCCTGCTTTTTGTTTTTCAAGGAGCTTACGCTTACGAGATATGTCCCCTCCGTAACATTTAGCCGTTACATCTTTTCTCAATGCTGAAATAGTTTCTCTTGCGATTATTTTTGAACCTATAGCGGCCTGAATAGCTATAACAAACTGTTGGCGAGGAATAAGTTCTTTTAATTTTTTACAAATTTTCTTACCTAATGTGAACGCATTGTCTGCATGAATTAAGGCCGATAATGCGTCTACCTGATCACCATTCAAAAGAATATCCATTTTTTTTAAATTGGATTGACGCATACCCGACGGATAGTAATCAAATGATGCATATCCTTTTGATACCGATTTCAATCTATCGTAAAAATCAAATACTATTTCAGCCAAAGGCATTTCAAAAGATAGTTCAACTCTATCTGCACTCAAATACACCTGATTACTCAACTCTCCTCTCTTTTCAATTGCAAGAGTCATAACTGCCCCAACATAATCTGATTTTGTAATTACCTGCGCTTTAATATAGGGTTCCTCAATCCAATCAACTGCTGAAGGATCCGGTAACTCGGAAGGATTATTCACTACTACTTCTTCACCTTTTTTAGTATATGCCAGATACGAAACATTAGGTACAGTGGTAATAACATCCATTTCGAATTCACGCTCTAGTCTTTCGGTGATGATTTCCATATGCAACATCCCCAAAAAACCACATCGAAAACCAAATCCAAGAGCTGCTGAACTTTCAGGTTCAAAAGTCAAAGACGCATCGTTTAATTGAAGTTTTTCCATTGCAGTACGTAAATCTTCATAATCTTCGGTAACAACGGGATATACTCCTGCGAAAACCATCGGCTTAACGTCTTCAAATCCCTCTACTGCTTGAGAACAGGGGTTTTCAAAGTGAGTTATTGTATCCCCTACTTTTACGTCTGCAGCACTTTTTATTCCTGAGATTATATATCCGACATCACCTGTTTTAACCTCATTTCTGGTTTCCATATCCAAACGCAGAATCCCAATCTCATCGGCATTGTAGCTCTTTCCTGTATTAAAAAACTTGACTTTATCTCCTTTTTTTATTGATCCGTTCAACACTCTGTAATAAGCGATTATTCCTCTAAAAGGATTAAATACAGAATCAAAAATCATAGCCTGTAAAGGGGATTCAGGGTTCCCCTCGGGAGGTGGAACATCAGCAACAATCGCTTTTAATATATCAGAAACTCCCAAACCTGTCTTTCCGGATGCAGGAATGATTTTATCTCGTTCACAGCCAATTAAATCAACTATTTGATCTTTCACCTCTTCAGGCTGGGCACCGGGTAAATCCATTTTATTTAGAACTGGAATTATTTCCAAATCGTTTTCAAGGGCTAAGTATAAATTGGATATTGTTTGAGCTTGAATACCCTGTGCTGCATCTACAATTAGTAAGGCGCCTTCACAAGCAGCGATGCTTCTAGAAACTTCATAGGAAAAATCAACATGACCTGGCGTATCTATTAAGTTAAGAGTATAAGCCTCCCCATCTTGCTCATAATCCATTTGGATTGCATGAGATTTTATAGTTATACCCCTCTCTTTTTCCAAATCCATATCATCAAGAGTTTGTTCACTTAACTCTCGATCAGAAACTGTATTTGTTTCTTGCAATAAACGATCTGCTAAAGTTGACTTTCCATGATCAATATGAGCAATTATACAGAAGTTTCTTATATTCTTCATACTTTAAAAATACATTAAAAAAACAAGTACAGACAAAACCGCACAGTTAAGGTCTTTTTCTTCGATTACCTCGAAAAAATTAATTTTTGAGCAGGATTTGAAATTGGCTCAATAATTTCCCCATCCTCATATACTTTGACACCATTAACGAACGTGGCCTTTATTTGAGCCGAAAACTCTTGTCCTTCGAATGGAGACCAACCGCATTTGTACAAAATATTTGACTTTGAAACTACCCATGGATTGTTTAAGTTCACCAACACCATATCGGCTTGAAAACCTTTTTTGATGTATCCACGATTTGGAATTTGAAACAATTCAGCGGGAGCATGACACATTTTTTCGACCGCTTTAGATAAAGATATTTTCCCTTGACGCACCAACTCCAGAACACTTATCATTGCATGTTGAACCAATGGGCCTCCCGATGGAGCGGAAAAATACTTATTGTTTTTTTCATCCAAAGTATGCGGTGCATGATCGGTAGCAATAATATCTATTCTGTCATCTAAAACAGCTTGCAGTACTCCAGCTCTATCCTCAGCAGATTTCACAGCAGGATTCCATTTGATATGAGTTCCTTTTGTTTCATACTCCTCATCTGAAAACCATAAATGATGTACGCAAGCTTCAGCTGTTATTCTTTTTTCTTTTAAAGGAATATCATTCCTGAAAAGATTTGTTTCTTTAGCGGTAGAAATATGAAGAATATGCAATCTTGCATCTAACTCTTTAGCCAAATCAACAGCCATGCTTGATGACTTATAACATGCCTCCTCGTTTCTAATTATAGGGTGATATTTTATGGGTAATTCTTCTCCAAATTTAGCTCTATATTTTGCTTCATTTCCGCGAACGGTTGCCTCATCTTCACAATGAGTAGCAATTAGCAAGTCACATTTTCCAAAAATATTTCTAAGTGTTTCTCGATTATCTACAAGCATATTCCCAGTGGATGAGCCCATAAATATTTTAATCCCACAAACATTTTTTCCGTCTACTGCCAACACTTCATCAATATTTTCATTCGTTGCACCAAAGAAAAATGAATGATTCGCCAAGGCATCCTTAGAAGCAATTTCAAACTTTTTTTCCAACTCCAGATGGGTGGTGGTTTGAGGATTTGTATTCGGCATTTCCATAAACGAGGTAATTCCTCCTGCAACGGCGGCTCTACTTTCAGTTCTTATATTTGCTTTGTGAGTCAAACCTGGCTCACGAAAATGAACCTGATCATCAATCATTCCAGGTAAAAGATGTAACCCTGTCGCATCAATTATTTCTGAATTTTCATTGGACACAACATATTCTCCTCTTACAACATCTTTAATTACTCCTTCCTGGACAATTACAGTTGCGAGAAATTCATCTCCTTCGTTTACAACTGTTGCGTTCTTTATATACAATGTGGACATAATCTAGATTTTAAATCACAAAAATAGCACTTTAAAAACTGATGAAAACAACTTTAAAGACTAAACTTTCAATATAATACCTTACGTTAATATTTTTTAAACCAAGATTTGATTTTCATGAATAAAACGCCCAATACAGCCTCTTTAAAAATTGAGGAGCTCATTTTTGACTGTCCTTTTTTTCTATCGGTAAAAATAATTGGAACTTCTTTTATTTTGAACCCTAATCGCCACGCTGTGAATTTCATTTCAATCTGAAACGCATAACCAACAAAATTGATTTTATCTAAACGCATCCTTTCCAAAACAGAGCGATTGTAGCATACAAAACCAGCTGTGGTATCTCGAACGGGAAGACGCGTAACCCAACGAACATAAACCGATGCAAAATAACTCATTAGCACCCTGCTCATTGGCCAATTAACAACATTAACACCACTAACGTATCTTGAACCTACAGATACATCTGCTCCATCTTTTTCACACGCGTTGTAAAGTTCAATAATAGAATTGGGTGGATGAGAAAAATCTGCATCCATTTCAATTATATATTTGTAATCTCTTTTTAAGGCCCATTGAAATCCATGAATATATGCAGTTCCCAAGCCTAACTTTCCTGTCCTCTCCTCAATATGCAATTGGGATGGAAATTCTGTTTGTAACTTTTTTACTGCATCAGCAGTCCCATCCGGAGAACCATCATCAACAATTAGGACATGATATAATTTTTCAAGACTAAAAACAACGCGAAGAATCTCTTCGACGTTATCGATTTCATTGTAAGTTGGTATGATTATTAAAGTATCGGACATTTTTGTCTGCAACCAAGATAATTATAAAATTCAAAGGAGTTATTTATTTAAGAAAATTTAATGCTTCCTCGAAGAATTGCTCAGGATTTTCTGCATGCATCCAATGTCCCGAATTTTCAATTGTTGAATATTGAGCCATAGGGAAGATTTCCTCAATTGAATCTATATCATCCAAAGTAATATAATTGGAGTTTTCTCCTCTGAGAAAAAGCGTTGGATTTGTAAAATAGGCGAATCCCTCAAGTTCCTCGCCAATATTCTCTATTTTTTCACTTAGTACTTTCAAATTAAACTTCCACCCCAGTTGACTCTTATCCACCCAGGTTAATCCCTTCATCAGAAACTGAACAATACCCTTATCTTCTATTGTTTCTTCTATTTTTAATTGTACTTTTTTCCTATCAGTATGAATAGAAAAATCAACCGACTCTAATGCTGAGATAACTTCATGATGATGAGGAGGATAATACTTAGGAGCAATATCAGCAACAATCATCTTTTTTATAAATTGAGGCTCTTGAATTGAAAATTGCATTACCGTTTTACCTCCCATTGAATGACCCAATAAATGAGTCTCTTCAATCGATTGCTCTTCAAGGAAGCCTTTCAAATCTGAGGCCATAACTGAATAGTTGTGTTCATTGAAATGAGGGGACTTACCATGATTCCTCTGATCAACTATGTAGGTTGTAAAATACTCACCAAACAATTTTCCCAAAGACTGCCAATTATCCAAAGAACCAAATAATCCATGAAGAATCACAAGATTCTCTTCACCAGTACCGTATTTTTTAAAGTTCAATCCCATGTTCGATGTTTAAAGCTCTTCTGTACAATTGAATCGTATTTTCCAATCCTAAATAAAGTGCATCGGAAATCAAAGCATGTCCAATACTAACCTCAGCTATTTCTGGAATTTGTTTTGCCCAAAAATTTAAGTTATCCAAATTTAAATCATGACCTGCATTGATTCCTAATCCAATGTTTTTAGAAAATCTTGCTGCTTCAATATAAGGTTGAATACCCTTTTTATTTCCTTTTGCATATTGAACGGCATAATTTTCGGTATACAATTCAATACGATCGGTTCCTGTCTTTTTAGCCCACTCAATCTGATGTAAAATGGGATCAATGAATATTGAAACTCTAATTCCATTGTTTTTAAATTCTTGCACAACATCCTTGAGGAATTCAAAATTACTCTTAACATCCCAACCTGAATTACTAGTAAGTGCTGTGGGAGAATCAGGAACAAGTGTAACTTGAGCCGGTTTATTTTCATTAACCAACTCTATAAAATCATTACTTGGATATCCTTCAATATTAAATTCTGTAGTTAAAATAGGCTTCAATTCTCTAATATCCTGATATCTTATGTGTCTTTGGTCTGGTCGTGGATGTACTGTTATTCCTTGAGCTCCAAATCTTTCGCAATCTTTTGCCACTTTTTGTAAATTCGGTGTATTTCCTCCGCGTGAATTCCTAAGGGTGGCAATCTTGTTTATGTTAACACTAAGTGATGTCATTACTTTTATTTAATAATCGAATACAAAGCTAAAAAAATACTACTTTTATAAACTGAATTTTGGGGCAAATAAAATTCCATTTACTCGCCTAAAAATTAATTACAAATTAAAAAGACCATTTAAAGTTGATAGCTAAAGAATTAATTTCAATCCACATTCCATCCATTTCACGAAACGATGACGGAGAAAAAGCATTGCTTATTATGGATGAAAATCGCGTTTCACATCTTGCCGTTGTTGATAATGGAGAGTATCACGGATTAATTTCAGATACTGAAATTTACGATTTAGAAGACACTTTTGTACCCATAAATAAACTAAAACCAATTCTTATTAATCCGTCGGTTAAGCAATACGACTATATTTACGATATACTGGGAATATTTGCCGAAAACAATATTACAGCTCTTCCTGTTTTAGATGATAATGAACAATACCTTGGGGTTATTGGACAAGAACAAATTGTTAAAGCTCTAAGAAAAATAACCAATGCAAATGAACCCGGCGGAGTAATTGTTCTGGGCTTAAACGTTAGAGACTATTCAATGGTTCAAGTAGCTCAAATTGTAGAAAGCGAAGGTGCTAAAATATTATCTGCCTACACCAGCAGCCAGGAAAACTCATTAAAAATGGATTTGGTCCTCAAAATAAATAAATCTGATCTATCTCCTTTAATTGCAAGCTTTGATCGTTTCAATTATGAAATAAAAGCTTCTTTTCACGAAAGTGCACATGAAGAGGATTTGCAGAGTAGGTACGATCAATTTTTAAAGTATTTAAACATCTAATCTCCGTGCGAGGATATTGGATTGCAATATTTTTTTGTTTGACTCTTTTTAATGGTTACAGTCAAATTGTAAAGAGCATTGAAATCATTGGAAACTCAACTACAAAGAAAAAAATCATTTTAAGAGAGTTGTCTTTTTCCATTGGAGACACTATATCATCAACCGACACATTAAACCACATAAAAAAGTCTGAGAACAATTTGTTCAATACAGCACTGTTCAATTTTACCAAAGTAACCTTTAAGGATTCTTTGAATAATTGGAATGTATGTGTTGAACTTCAAGAGAGATGGTATATATGGCCTGAGGTAATTGTTAAATTTCAAGAAAGAAACTTTGCTGAATGGTGGAAAAATAAAAACTTATCCCGAGTAGATTTCGGATTACATCTGAATAAATTAAATTTTCTTGGTCTCAATCAAACCGTTCAGTTGAATTCTTACCTGGGGTTTACTGAAAGTTTTGGATTCCAATACAAGGTGCCATATTTCAATGAAAAATTGAAAGATGGATTTAAAATCGCAGCCGATTACAGTACTCAAAATGAGGTTTTTGTGGATATTGATAAAGATGAAATGGTTTATATTAAAAACGATTCAACCCCAATTCAATCTTCCCTGAAACTTCAATTAGAATATACCAGAAGAACAGGTTTTTATCAAACTCAATTTTTTAACTTAAGATTTATTCGTCTTGAGGGTTGGGATATTTTAAATCCTTTCTCAAATTCTTATTTCGGAAATAATTCTTCATCTCTTCGGTTTATTAATTTTAGCTATCGTTATAAATACGACAGAAGATTTAGTCAAAACTACCCACTAAATGGCTATTTTTTTGACGTACAAATCGATCAATTTGGATTTGGAAATTTAGATCAATCAAACATATTTGTTTCCAGGCTACTTTCAAGCTATAGAAAATATTGGAAAATAAATCACAAATATTTTTTTGCAGCAGGAGCTTTCTTAAATCATTATTTTAATAAAAACACACCGTTTTATTTACAAAGCGGTTTAGGGTTCAGTAATTATGTGAGAGGTTTTGAGCCTTACATAATTTATGGAAAAACATCTGGTTTATTAAAAAGTAATTTCAAAACTAAATTATTAAAAACTAAACCGTTTACTGTCCCACTAATCAAGAAAATTAAAAAATTCAGTAAAATATACTTCGCTGTATATTGGAATTGTTTTTTAGATGCTGGTTATGTTCATCTACCAAATCCTTCAACCAATGAACTGGCCAATCAATTATTGCTTGGCGGAGGTTCCGGAATTGACTGGGTAACCTACTATGACGTTGTAATTCGTACTGAGTATTCCATTAATCAATTTGGCAACACCAACTTTAACATTAGCTTTGTGTCGCCACTTTAAGACATTTTTATTGTAACCTCATCAATCATTTATTTGTACATTAGAGTCATATTGAGTTTAGTATGAAAATTGGCGTTTACGGAATAAAATTCAACCCGGAGAAAATAAGTACTTTTCAAAACTTATTTACTTATTTAAAAACAAAGCTTGATAAAAATACTATATCCATATACTCAGGATTATTCAAGCAACTTGTAGGCAAGATTAAAGATATCGATGGTTTTGATGCTTTTTCCTACTCCGATGAAATAAAAAATTACGATTTACTCATTTGTTTAGGTGGCGATGGATCTATTCTTGATTCACTCTCAATTGTTAGAAGTTCAAACGTTCCGGTATTTGGAATAAATACAGGAAGACTTGGGTTTTTATCGAGTGTTTCCTCCGAGGAGGTTAAAAAACCTTTGGATAAAATTCTTTCTGGAAATCTCAAATACGACCGAAGGAGTATACTAAAATTGACCACTAAATCGAATCATTTTGGAGACATTAATTACGCTCTAAACGAAGTTACCGTTCAAAAGAAAGATTCATCTTCCATGATGACCATCCACACTTATGTTGATGATGAATATTTGAATTCTTATTGGGCAGATGGTTTGATAGTATCTACTCCAACAGGTTCAACCGGTTACAACCTAAGCTGTTCAGGACCTATTATTATGCCGGGAAGCGAAGTTTTCATAATTACGCCAATTGCCCCTCACAATCTAAACGTAAGACCTCTCATCATTCCCGACAACAAGAAAATCACACTCAAGCTCGAAGGAAGAGACGATGAATTTCTCGTCGCCTTGGACGCAAGGAGTGAACCCATAAAAATTAATGAAGAACTTACCATTGAACATGGTGAATTTTATATGAATGTTGTAAGAACACCCAACCATTCTTTCTTTTCAACCATACGAAACAAGTTGAACTGGGGATTGGATAGTAGAAACTAAAAATTAATTCATGCTTGTTGTGGGCTAAAACTTTGAAATTTATATATTTGTTAACTTGTAGTGTTCTAAATAATTAAAGATGAGAACGAAAGTACTTTTACTTACCATTTTATTAGGAGCTTTCTTTAGTGCTGATGCTCAGCGTTGGAAAAGGTACAGGTGGGAAACGATCTATGGAATAGGTGTGACTAATTTCCTTGGTGAACTTGGAGGTGCTAATCAAGTTGGTACTAATTATTTGTATGATACTGACCCTAGAGCAACAAGGCCAGCAATTATGGTTGGAATGCGTTTCAAACAAACCCAACAAATATCCCATAAAGCAAATTTCACTTTTGGTATGGTGGCTGGTAATGATGCATGGACAACAGAAACCTACAGAAAAATTAGAAACCTAAATTTCCGATCTCCAATTGTTGAATTAGGATATAATTTTGAATTTTATTTGAAAAAAGAAAAGAGAGGACACCGTTTCAAACTGAGGGGTGTTAGAGGTTTGAGAAATATGGGTTTATACCCTTATGGATTTTTCGGAATATCCGGATTCTTTTTCGCACCTCAAGGTAAAGTAGGTGGAGACTGGAAATGGTTAAAGCCCCTTAAAACTGAAGGACAAACATTAGCCCCTTCAAGAGAACCTTATAGCTTAGTACAGGTAGCTATTCCCTTGGGAGTGGGTATAAAATACGCAGTTGATAGAAGATGGTTAATAAGTATCGAATACGGTATAAGAAAAACGTTCACCGACTACATTGATGACGTCAGTTCTACTTATTTCCCTAACGACATTTTACTAAGTGAAGTAGGTTCGTATTCTGCTTTAGCTGCAGATCCTACTGAAGGTACTTGGGTAGGCTCAGAATCATACCAACAACGTGGTGACCCAACAGATAATGACTCTTACATGTTTTTAATCATTGGTGCTAACTATAAATTAAAAACTACGAGAGGTGGTTTACCGAAATTCCGGTAGAATTTAATAATATTTAAAGTACTAAAAAACCTAAACCTTGCGTTTAGGTTTTGTCTTTTATGAAAAACAGAATTTGTCAAATCACTCTGCTTTTGATGTTAACGCTTTCAGGTTTAACTCAAACGCCTTATTCCAGTTGGGAACTTGGCATATATGCAGGTGAGTCTTATTATTTAGGTGAAATTAATCAAACTCATTTTCAACCTATTAACTTTTCTTTTGGACCCCGCTTAAGATACAACTACGATCAAAGAATCAGTTTAAAAGGTTTATTAACAATAGGTGAGATAAGCGGTGACGACGCATCCAGTAATAACTCATTCAAAAGAGACAGAAACTTTGCTTTTACATCTCAACTCATAGAAGGTGCCCTTGTGGGTGAATTTAATTTTTATCCTTATTCTGTTTTAGATGGCAAATCCAGACTTTCTACTCCGTTTATCTTCGTTGGAATGGGATACACAAAACACAACCCTAAAGCAATATTGAATGGAATATTATTAAGCACTCAAAGTCTTCAAACTGAAGGAATAGCCTACAAAAAAAATATTCTCTCTGTACCTATGGGAATCGGCTATAAAATGAGAACCAACAGATTCGGATTCGAATTAAGCTGGGGAATTAGAAAAACAAATTCTGATTACTTAGATGATGTTAGTACAAATTTCATAGATTTTTCAAACTCTAACTCTACAGGTCAGTCGAGTATTGCAAACACAACACAATACGACAACGTGGCTAACGTTAAAAGAGGCGATCGCTATAATAAAGACTGGTATGTTTTTACAGGATTAACAATTTTTGTGAATCTAACTCCTGAGGAGGTATGCAGATAATAGTAATTAAAAGCTTATTTTTGTAGACTGATGTTCAATACACTACTTTTTTAATGGCTGAAATAAACGAGGTTAATAATAAGAATATCCCAAAGCATGTTGCCATAATTATGGACGGAAATGGACGATGGGCTAAACAAAAAGGAAAGCTTCGTGTATTTGGTCATAAAAATGGAGTAAAAGCTGTTCAGTCCACTATTGAGGGCGCAGCTAAAGTGGGCATTAATTATATTACCCTATATGCCTTTTCAACTGAGAACTGGAATCGTCCACAATTTGAGGTAAACGCATTAATGGAGCTTTTGGTCGATACCATTCAAAAAGAAATCGCCACCCTAAACAAAAATAAAATTCGTTTGCAAGCCATTGGGGATTTAAATACGCTTCCCAAAAAAGCCAGAGAAAAATTACAAAATGCTATTGATAAAACTGCTCAAAATGAACATATGACGTTAATTTTAGCGTTAAGTTATTCCTCAAAATGGGAAATTATAAACGCAGTAAAAGAAATATCGAACCAAGTAGCATCAGGTAATATATCATCAGAAGAGATAAATGAAAAATTAATTGATAACAGCTTGTCAACTGTTGGTATTCCTCATCCTGAATTAATGATTAGAACATCGGGTGAACATAGAATAAGTAACTTTCTTTTATGGCAATTGGCCTATGCTGAACTATATTTCACGCCCAAACTATGGCCAGATTTCAGAGAACAAGATTTGTACGATGCACTATTGAGCTTTCAAAAGAGAGAAAGACGATTTGGGAAAACAAGTGAACAAATTACAGAACCTAATTAATGAAAAAGCAGCTTGCACTATATTGTTTTCTTGTTCTTAGTTTTTGTGGTTACACTCAATCGGATACTCTTACTGAAAAGATTGATTCACTAAAAACTCAGTTAAGTAAAAATTCGTTACCAACCAATAATCTTGAAGTAGGTAAAATATATACCGTTAAGGAAATCGTACTAGAAGGAACCAACAAAAACAAGAGTGCTGTATTAATAAGAAGCGGACTTGCTGAAGGAGATAAAATCAAAATACCAAGTGAAGCTACCAGAGAAGCGGTTCGAAAACTATGGGAATCTAAATTATTTACAGATGTCAAGTTGTATGCTGAAAAAATCAAAGGAGATGATGTCAAACTTATTTTTAAATTCAAAGAAACGCCACAAATTGGAAAAATTAAGGTTGTAAAATCCGAAACTGGAAAAAACCCTTCAAAAAGTGAACGAGAAGACCTTGAGGGTAATTTAAAAAATCTTACTTACAGGTCGTATAATCCTAATGTAGTTTTTAGAGCTAAAGAAATTATTGAAAAATATTATTCTGATGAAGGAAAATTATATCCAAAAATCAAACATTACATAAAAAATGACACGACTAAAAACAATAAAGTAATCCTTTTTATTGAAGTTGACGAGGGTCCTAAAGTGAAAATAGAGGACATTGTTTTCAAAGGAAACAGAGCTCTTCCAGACTCAAAATTAAGGAAGGCTATGAAGGAAACAAAAAGAAAATTATGGTGGAATATTATTCGTGGCGCTAAATTTATAGAGTCCGAATATACTGAAGATTTAAACCTAGTTAAGGCCGCATACCTTCAATACGGTTTTAGAGATATTAAAATTTTAAACGATTCGATTATTAAAACCGAAGAGGATAAAATTAAATTAATCATTACAGTCGATGAAGGAAAGAGATATTACTTTAGAAAAATTAATTTTGTTGGAAACACTCAATATTCCAATGAATTTTTAATTAAGTATTTAGACATTCAAAAGGGAGATGTTTACAACGAGCAAAGGCTTCAGCAGCGATTAACAATGGACCCTCGACAAACTGACATCAGTTCTCTATATTTGGATGACGGTTACTTGTTCTTTAACCTAAACGCAAAAGAAGTAAAAATAGAAAACGACTCAGTTGATTTAGAAATACAAATTTTTGAAGGAAAGCAAGCTGTTGTAGGACAAATTACAATAGTGGGAAATACCAAAACCAGTGATCACGTTATCTTGAGAGAGATTTTCATGCGTCCTGGAGATTTATTTAAACGATCCGATATTATAAGATCCCAGCAATCTCTACATGCGTTGAGATATTTTGCCCCTGAAAAGCTTCAGGTAAATCCTAAACCCAATCCTGCAAATGGGACTGTAGACATTGAGTTTGTGGTAGAAGAACAACCTTCAGATCAATTTGAACTCCAAGGAGGGTTTGGAGCAGGGAGAGTAGTTGGAACACTAGGTTTAAGTTTTAATAATTTTTCTACGAAGCGATTTTGGAAAAGAAAATATTGGAATCCTATTCCATCTGGAGATGGACAAACGCTAACTTTAAGGGCTCAATCTTCAGGACCTTGGTACCAATCGTATAATTTTAGCTTTACTGAACCTTGGTTTGGTGGAAAGAAACCAAACGCTCTAAGCACATCCGTTTATCACACAAGACTTCAAAGTGTAAATACTGGAGGTTATCAATACATCACAGGTGCAACTGTTGGACTGGGGAAGAGGTTAAAATGGCCCGATAATTTTTTTAGATTTCAGTATTCATTAGGGTATCAAAAATACGATGTTTTCAATTATTCCGGGTTAAATATCGCAACAAACGACCCAGGAACGTTTAACAACTTAAATACCAAGATAACAATATCCAGAAGCAGTATAGATCAACCCCTCTACCCTCGCTCTGGTTCTGAATTTAATATAATTGCCCAACTTACTGCACCATTTGTTTCTTTACTGAACTCTCCCGACGAGGTGAAAGGAATGAGTGAAGTAAATCAATACAAATGGATTGAGTATCATAAATACAAGTTTCACGCAGGGTGGTACAATAAAATCATAGATAATTTAGTTCTATATTCAAAGGTTAATTTTGGTTTGTTGGCCTCATACAATAAAAACATTCCAATTTCACCTTTTGAAAGATTTTACATGGGAGGGTCGGGTCTAACTGGATTCAACATCGACGGAAGAGAAATAATTCCATTGAGAGGTTTTTCTGAAGCCAATTCGCAAAATGTGGTTTTCAATGGAGATGGTAAAAATGGAGGTGTAGGAGCAATAAAATACACTTTTGAATTGAGGTATCCAATTAGCTTAGAGCAGCAAGCAACGATATATGCGTTGGCTTTTGCTGAAGCAGGGAATACATTCTCCTCTTTAAGACAATTCGATCCATTTGACGTAAAAAAAGCAGCAGGAATGGGAATTCGATTATACCTCCCAATGCTTGGAATGTTAGGTTTTGACTATGGGTTTCCTTTCAATGCTGCAAACAGTGAACTTGAACCTTCATTCACTTCCTTCCCTGGACAATTTACGTTTACATTCGGAGGAAACATAAGTGGGTGGTAAAAATTAAACAGTATGAAAAAGATCATTTTAATATTTGGTATGTTGTTTGCTTTATCTGGGCAAGCTCAAAAAATAGCTTTTGTTAATACAGATAAAATTTTAGAAAAAATTCCTGAATACAAGAGCGCTCAAGAAAAACTAGATGCACTGGCTGTTCAATATCAAAAAGAAATTGAAGAAAAACAAGCATTTATAAACCAATTGAATGCTTCCTTTCAGGCCGATAAGATATTGTTATCAAAATCAATGCGCATTAAAAGAAAGGAAGAAATTAGTAGAGCTGAATTTGAACTTTCAGAATTACGAAAAAAATATTTTGGACCAAAAGGAAATTTATACAAAGAACGTCAAAAGATGGTAAAGCCAATACAAGACAAAATTTACAAAGCTATACAAGACATGGCCACAATCCAAAGATTTGCATTTGTGTTGGATTCTTCATCGGAGATTGCAGTTCTCTATTACAGCGATAAGTACGACAAAACCAATGATGTTCTTAAGAATTTAGGATATTTATAGTACTTTTGCAGCTCTTGTAAAGATTAGAATTATGAAAAAAAGCATATTAATAGTTGTTCTTACTTTCAGTGTTTCAATGGTGTTTGGACAAAAACAAAAAATTGGCCATGTGAACACAACAGAAATTATGGAATCTATGTATATCAAGGATTCCATTCAATTTAAACTGATGGAATTTAGAAAACAATTGGAAAAGGAATCAATATACCTTCAACAAGAACTTCAAGAACGTGAGCACGGTTTACAAAAATTAAAAGACTCCATATCTGAAGAATCTTTCAATAATTTAGTCCAAAGGCTTCAGCAAGATTATTCTGAATTTCAAACGGTTACATTACCAAACATGCAGAAAAGATTTCAGTTGAAAGAGCTCGATCTTGTAAAGCCAATAGAGGAAAAAATAACAAAAGCAATTGAAAAAATCGCTAAAGAAAATTCCTTTACATACATCATAAGTAAAGAAACTGCCCTTTTTGCAGGAGGAGACGATATCACAAAATTAGTTCGTTTAGAGCTGGGATTACCTGAAGAAGCAGAACCATTACCTCTCAATGGTGGAATCCAAAGTCAATTTGGTTACTAAAAAAAATAAAATTTTACATTATATAAGTCCTCATATTTATGAGGACTTTTTTATTACTAATAAATTCCATAATTTGAGCTCGTGGATTTTTCAATTACAACCGTTCAATCAGATTTATATTGGGAAGATAAAAAAGCCAACTTCAAATTGTTCGCTGAAGCCATTCAAAAAACGTCCGAAAAATCAAGATTAATCATACTTCCTGAAATGTTTACAACAGGATTTTCAATGAATGCAAAAAACCTTGCTGAGGAAATGAACGGGCATTCCATTCATTGGATGATTAAACAATCAGAGATTACTAAAAAACACATCGTAGGAAGTTTAATTATAAAAGAAAATGGTTGTTTCTTCAATCGGCTTGTGGTTGTCTCTCCAAATGGAAAAATTAGTTTTTACGATAAAAAACATTTATTTAGTTACGCCAGCGAGGACAAAAACTACACGCCTGGAAACAAAGAGTTAATTGTATCTATTGAAGGAATCAAAATTGCTTTTTTTATTTGCTATGATTTAAGGTTTCCTGTTTGGTGCAGAAATTACCAACTCAAATACGATGTTGCAGTTTATATTGCAAACTGGCCAGAGAAAAGAAAAGAACACTGGAGCTCTTTATTAAAAGCACGAGCTATTGAAAATCAATCTTTCGTTATTGGTGTCAATAGAATTGGTAGGGATGGAAATAATATTGAGTATTCTGGAGATTCAGCCGTTTATGATTATCTTGGGAAAAAAATATCTACTACCAAGACAAGAGAGCAAAAAACAGAAAATTTATTTTTAAATATGGACAATCTCCATGAATACAGGTTAAAATTCCCAGCTCATTTAGATGCTGACGAATTCAAAATTCAGTAGCACGTCATTTCTCTACCCAATCTCCATTTTCCTGTATGAGTTCAATAAGTTTGTCTACAGCTTCAGCAGAAGGAATTGATTTCTCGACGACTTCCTGTCCTTTATACAGAGTAATTCGATCATGACCAGAGCCAACATAACCATAATCTGCGTCAGCCATCTCTCCAGGTCCATTTACAATACATCCCATAATTCCAATTTTAACTCCTTTTAAATGCGAAGTCCGAGAGCGAATCAATTGAGTCGTTTCTTGTAAATCAAATAGTGTTCTTCCACAGCTTGGACATGAAATATATTCAGTTTTTGAAATTCTTGTTCTAGTAGCTTGTAAAAAACCGAATATGGTAGCCATAACTTTTTGGGAGGAAAGGTCGGACTCAACCCAAACGCCATCACCCAATCCATCAATTAACAGTGCTCCAAAATCTGTTGAGGCATGAAGCTGGAAAAGATCTTCAGTAACTTCTTTATATCCTCTTCTAATGATTACAGGATTTGAAACAGAATCATTAAAGAGTTTATTAAAAACTCTTCGATGATCGGCCATTCCATGAGGATGAGTCGTTGTAAGAATTAAAACAGCCTGAGATGGTAGACTTAAGTTTTCGGTCATTATCTCGTCTGTCTTAGCCTCAACAAAACATAAATCATTTGTATCGATTTCGGCTCCAAATTCAAAAACTGGATAATGCCTTTCTTTTTGCTCCCATTTAGCTCTATTCTGAATAACCCCTATTGTTCCTGGAATATCGAATTCAATTGATTGGTTTCCAATGTAAATATAATCCGCTGATACGTCTTGAATTGTCCATTTATCATCACTAATGTTATATACATAACCAAATGGATAAAGATGAGCAGGCTTTATCTTTTCAACATTACTCAAATCAGCAATGACTCTAGGGACATTATCACCTCCTATATTAAGAATTTGATGAGTTGTTCTTTTTTTGTATTCAAAAGGATTAATAACAAACTTATCAGTGGTAGATAATTTTATGGCGTTTTCTCTTGAAGAATATCGATTCGCCAAAGCTTTGGCGACCGGCGCTTCAAATTCAGGATCTTCAGTTAAAGAGACTCTAATGGTATCTCCAATTCCATCTTCAAGAAGAGTTCCTATTCCCGTTGCACTTTTAATTCTTCCATCCTCTCCATCTCCTGCTTCTGTAACTCCAAGATGAAGAGGATAATTCATACCCGCACTCATCATTTGATTAACTAATAGACGGTATGCATGAACCATCACTTTAGGGTTACTAGCCTTCATAGACAGAACTAAATTGTGGAAATTTAAGTCTTCAGATATTCTTAAAAACTCCATGGCAGACTCAACCATACCAATAGGAGTATCTCCATAACGACTTAAAATTCTATCGGACAGTGAACCATGATTTGTACCAATTCGAATTGCTGTTCCGTATTCTTTACAAATTTTTACTAATGGAGTAAATTTTTCTCGAATTCTATCAAGTTCTGCAGCATATTGGGAGTCAGAATATTCAATTTGCTGAAATCTTTTTTTATCCGCATAGTTCCCCGGATTAACTCGAACTTTTTCAATAAGACGAGCGGCAATCTCAGCGGCATTTGGTGTATAATGAATATCTGCAATTAAAGGAACATGACAACCTCTCCTTTTCAGTTCTTTTTTTATCTCCCGAAGATTTTCAGCACTTTTTTTTGTAGGTGCAGTAATTCTAACGAACTCACAACCCGATTCAACCATTCGAATGGTTTGTTCAACGGTTCCAATTGTATCCATTGTATCTGTTGTAGTCATACTTTGAATACGTATCGGATTCTTTCCACCCAATGCTATGTCCCCAATATTAACCTCTCGAGTTATAAATCGAGAATAGTTTAAATAATCGTTGCAATATTTCCAATTGTCTGTCGACATTCAAAATTACTTTCACCAAAAATAAACAAAACACATCTTGTTTGGTAGGATTTTAGGACAGTTTAACTGCAGTTTTTTGATTTTTTCACAATTGAAGCCCGTTGAACCGCTTTTAAAGGTAAATAACAGATTTTTATGGATCTAAAATGAATATACAAAACGAGTCTTGATTCTATATAGGATATGTTTTTAGTACCTTTGAATTGCACGTGAAAACAAAAAGTATATATTTGGATTATGCATCAACTACTCCTGTTTCAGAAAAGGTACTTGAAAAGATGCTGCCTTTTTTCACTGATCATTTTGGAAATTCCAGTAGTGCTACTCATCAAGACGGATGGTACGCAAAAGGTGCAATAAAACGTGCTCGAAAGCAAGTTGCTAAAGCAATTCATTGTGAAGAATCGGAAGTTATTTTCACTTCGGGTGCAACCGAAGGAATCAATCAGAGTATTCGAGCAATTTATGACTTATATAGTAACAAGGGAAATCATATTGTAGTCTCAAAAACTGAACATAAAGCAGTTTTAGATACTGTTGCAGAATTAGAAAAAAAAGGTGCTGAAGTAACCTATTTAGATGTTAATTCTCAAGGGTTAGTTGACTTTAAAGAGTACCAAAATGCCTTAAAAGAAACCACTGTTTTGGTTGCAGTTATGTGGGTTAATAACGAAACGGGGGTCATACAAAACGTAAAAAAACTATCAGAAAAAGCCTACGAAAACAACATTCCATTTTTGTGCGACGGAACTCAGGCAGTTGGTAAATTATCAATAAATATGCAGGATAATAAAATTGGAGTTATGCCGATTTCGGCGCACAAATTTTTTGGTCCAAAGGGTGTTGGAGCTCTATTTGTTAGACGAAAAAAACCAAGAATTACTCTTTGTCCTTTGATTACAGGAGGCGGACAAGAAAACAAGCTAAGAGCAGGCACACTAAATACTCCAGGTATTGTGGGTATTGGTGAAGCTATTGAGTTAGCAACACGAGAAATGGAAAAAAATGTAAGGCGTTTAAAGGATATTAAGAAGGAATTCAAAGACTTTTTCACTTCTCATAATGCTGTTTTCAATGAATCTGAAGGAAATACAAGTCCACATATTTTAAACATAACCTTACCCGGAGTTAAATCAAATCAGCTCATCAAAAAAACAAGAAACTTAAGCTATTCCCTAGGTTCTGCTTGTACATCTGAGACACTTGATCCTTCATTAGTACTTACTGCAATGGGTATTTCCAAAGAAAATTGTTTTTGTTCCTTTAGACTTTCTTTTTCGCCCGAAATAACAAAAGAAGAAATTGAAAAGGCTAAAAATTATTTTTGGAATTCACTGAATCCAGAATTGTAATTATCAATCGAAGAATAAATTATTTTTTCTTAAAACTTTCTCGAACCGCTTTCATAAAATTAGAAGCATATACAAAATCAACGACCTCCTTATTTTCACTCGTTAAAATATCGTCTCTGGATCCTTCCCACCATTTTTGCCCTTGGTGAATAAACGAAATAAAATCTGAAATTTCCATAACGCTATTCATATCGTGAGATATAACAACGGTGGTAATATCAAACTCTAATGTAATTTCCTTGATTAGATTATCAATTACTATTGATGTTTGGGGGTCTAATCCTGAATTGGGTTCATCACAAAATAAATAACGAGGTTGAAGAGCTATTGCCCGAGCTATTGCAACTCGTTTCTTCATACCTCCTGATATTTCTGCAGGAAAAAGATTATTAGCTTGTTCTTCAATTTTGACCCTTCGTAAACAAAATAAAGCTCTCTCTTTGATTTCTTCTTGTGATTTTTCAGAAAAGATGGTTAAGGGAAACATAACATTTTCCAATACTGTTTTTGAATCGAACAGAGCTGAACCTTGAAACAGCATTCCTATCTCTTTTCTAATTTCTTTTTTCTTTTGATATCCCATATCAGAAAAAGGTCGCCCATCATAGAGAATATGACCTGAATCAATATCAAAAAGTCCAACTAAACATTTCAACAAAACTGATTTTCCTGCTCCACTTTTACCAATAATCATATTGACTTTTCCTCTCTCAAGATTAAGGTCAATATTTGTCAAAACATCTTTGTTCTCAAACGATTTCGATATGCCTTTAATCTCAATCATTAAGCAGTAAGTAATAACTGAGTTAAAATCAAATCAAATAGAAGAATAATAATACAACTGTATACAACAGCTCTGGTTATACTATCTCCTACTTCTTTTGGTCCACCTGACGTAATAAAGCCTTGATAAGCAGAAACAGATGTTATTATCATCGCGAAAAACTCTGCTTTTACCAGTGCATATGTGATGTAAAAAGGTTCAAAATCGTAGCGTATTCCGTAAACATATTTATCAATTGAAACAACTCCAGTAAGTAAAGATGCAAGATACCCTCCCATCGTCCCTAAAAATATGGAGACAATTACTATAAAAGGAAACACACAAAGAGCTGCAACCATTTTTGGCATAATCAAATAACTTTGTGGATTTACTCCCATGATTTCCAAGGCATCTATTTGCTCTGTTACTTTCATGGTTCCCAAATTACCTGCAATGGAGCTCCCCACTTTACCCGCTAAAATCAATGAAATGATGGTGGGAGCAAACTCTAGTATCATTGTATCCCGAGTTGCTAATCCCTCTGTGTAGTCCGGAACCAAAGGGCTGCTGAAATTATATGCCATTTGAAGCAACGTAACTGCTCCCATAAATATTGAAAGAATCGCTACAATAGGAATTGAGCCAACTCCAATAGCCTCCATTTCATCTATTACACGTTTCCAAACAACTTTAAATTTATCCGGCTTAGCAAATGCTTGAGCCATTAAGATGTAATATTTTCCTAAATGTGAAAAAATGGACATACGTAAAAATAGTATTTTTTAGTTATTTGTAAGTGCTTAAGACAAATTCTGTTAAACTGATTTTAATTCTACGCAAATTTTGGAGAATAATTGTCCTGGAAAGAGGATGAAAAAACTTTGAATTACAAATTCAACAATGAGAATAGTCGAATTTAAAAACACTTTATCCTCCGGCAATTTTTTCCATTTCCGTGTACCACTCTTTTCCAAAACGCTTAATAAGAGGGTCTTTAAGAAACTTATAAACTGGAATCTCAAGTGCTTTCCCTAAACTACATGCCGATTCGCATATATCCAGGAATTGAACATTAACTGCGGTAAATGTGGGATATTCTGTTACACGCACTGGAAAAAGCTCGCACGATATAGGTTTTTTCCAGTCAATTTTTCCTTCCTTATACGCTGATTCAATGGCACATCTTGTACCACCATCTTTTGCAAAATAAACATAAGCACACTCTCTGTTGTTTACTAAAGGGGTAACCAAGTCGTTATCACTATCAACAACAAAAACTCCCTGCTCTTGAACAGCTTTAATTCCCTCAGGTCGCATGTAGGGTCTTACATCTGAAAAAATTTCTTCCAATTTCGAACACTCTTCTTCCTCCAAAGGAGCTCCACTGTCGCCCTCTACACAACAGGCTCCCTTACATGAATTTAAATCACATAGAAATTTACGTTCATACAAATCATCTGAAATTAATATGTCATGAATTTCAAACAATTTTAAGCCAGTTTTTGAAAAGTTTGATACCATCTATCCGGTACTTCACCATTTAATGCAGATTCATAGTCTGAATAACTGCATGGAACCATTTGATGTCGAACAAATCGACTGTTAAAATCAGAAGGGTGAGGGACTTCCATCCACCATCTTCCACTGTCGCTTTTGTAGAAAATCAATTCGTACTCTTTATTTTTTTCAATAGCAACATGGTATTTTTTATATTTTGATTTGCTCGCTACTGGATAATCACCCTTTCTTTCCCGATAACCTTCAATAAAATACCAAATCATCTGAGCCAATAACATCGCCCCATTTCTAGTCGAATCGTATACTGGATTGTAATTGTATACTCCAAAAGAAGTAAGTTTATCTGAAAGCCCTGCATAACGGGAAATTCTGCATATTTCATCACTTAAAAATCCGTTTGGATTTGGTTTGGCATACCCTGAAAATTCGGAACTTTTTATGGCATTTACATCAAAACTAAGAATGTCCGCATTTCTTACAATAGCCTCCATTTCTTGAATGTTTTGTCTCACTACCCCTAAGCGATATGCATCAAAATGCATTCTCTCCATCATCGCATCAATTTCCTTTTCCACGTAGTAGGATTGATAACCAACGGAACTGAAATTAAACAAAAAGTTTGGTTGATGCATAATAATATGATTGATGAAATTTTCCTCCGTAATTTCATTATTTATTACACCCAAATCAATTGAACGATCTATACTTACGAGATTTACAACTTGTTCTAAATTTTCATAGGCTTGGTAATTTGCGTAAGTTAAGTCGTGGCTTCCTCCAATAATAATTGGAACAACCTCTCTTTTTATCAACTCAGTGACAACTGTGGTTAATGCAAAATAGGTGTCTTTGTATGTATTTCCGGCAAGCACGTTGCCCATATCTAAAATACGAACACCTTTCCCAAATCGATGATACAGGCTGTATAGCTGTTCTCTAATTTTATCTGGTGCCGAGCCGCAACCATCATTTTCTATATTTCCACGTTGCTCCATGACACCAATTAAGGCAACATCGAAGTCAACCATATTAACATCATCAGAATAAGAAACAACAGTTTTTCCAATTGTATTATTATTCCAATTTTCTTTTGTTAGAAGATGTGAATCAAGTTGATTTAGATAAATACTTAAGCTCATTGTTTCTTTTTCGTTGTTTTTTTCTTAGTACTTTTTCTTTTAATCGCTTTTTTAGGTTGATTCTTCATGATATGAAGTACTTCATCGAAAGCCAAATCTTTGGCTTCGACATCTTTTGGAATTTTATAATTTTTACGCCCTTGTTTTATGTATGGTCCCCAACGACCATTTAAAACTTGAATTTCTCCATCCTCATGTTCAAATGAATTTATGAATTTTTCAGCATCAGCTTTCTTTTTTGCAGCAATTAATTCCAATGCTCTGTCAAAAGTAATATCCAAGGGATCTTCTTCTTTTGGAATACTGGCAAAAAGAGAACCGTTTTGGACATATGGTCCAAATCTTCCAATGTTTGACTTCACAGGCTTTCCTTCCAGTTCTCCCAACGTCCTTGGAAGTTTAAAAAGTTCTAAAGCATCCTCTAAACTAAGGTTTTGTATGCTTTGACCTTTTCGAAGACCCGCAAATTTAGGTTTTTCAGCACCATCCTCGGAAACTTCACCAATTTGAGCAATAGGACCAAACTTACCCATTCGGACAATTACTTTTTTACCTGATTTTGGATCAATTCCCAACTGTCGCTCGCCAGTTATTCTTTCGGATTTTTCAATAGTTTCTTCAACATTCTCATGAAATGGATGATAAAAAGAATCAATCATGGATTTCCAGTCCTTTAATCCTTGAGCAATCTGATCAAACTGCTGTTCAACTTCAGCTGTAAATCCATAGTCGACAATCTTACTAAAATTTTGTACCAAAAAATCATTCACTAGAATTCCAATATCTGTAGGAAAAAGTTTGTTTTTTTCAGCACCTGTAAGCTCAGTTCGGTTCATGGTATTTAAATGTCCTCCTTCCAAAGTCAAGAATTTATAGTTTCTTTCAACTCCATCCCGCTCTTCCTTTACTACATAAGTTCTCTTTTGAATCGTAGAAATTGTTGGGGCGTATGTTGAAGGACGACCTATCCCTCTTTCCTCCATTGCCTTAACCAAACTGGACTCCGTATATCTCGGAGGATGTTTTGTAAACCGTTCACGAGCATTCAGGTTGGTTAAAATTAACTCTTGATTTGTCTTTAATTCAGGTAACATTCCCTCTTCCTCTTCTTGATCGTCGTCGGTTGATTCAAGATATAGTTTTAAGAATCCATCAAACTTTAAAATCTCACCTTTTGCTATCAAGTCTTTTTCTGACTCAGAAACGTTTATTGTAACGGTTGTTCTCTCCAATTGAGCATCTGACATTTGTGATGCTACAGCTCGTTTCCATATCAATTCATATAACCTTTGATTCTGATAATCTCCGTCAATTTGATGCTTACTGAAATCGGTTGGACGAATTGCTTCATGAGCCTCTTGCGCGTCCTTATTCTTCGTTTTAAAAATACGTTTATTATGGTATTCTTTTCCGTACGAATTTATTACTTCATCTTCAATTCCCTCTAACGCGAGATTAGACAAATTTGTTGAGTCCGTTCTCATATAAGTAATATATCCTTGCTCATATAATTTTTGAGCTACAGACATAGTTTGACCAACGGCATAACCTAATTTACGTCCAGCTTCTTGCTGCAAAGTTGAAGTTGTAAAAGGAGCAACGGGACTTTTCTTTGCTGGTTTTTTATCCAATTTTGCAACTGAAAAAATAGAATTTGCACTCTTTTGTAAAAATTCAAAAGCTTCGGATTCTGTTTTTAAATTTTTTGTTAATGTTGCTTTAAAAACATTTCCCTCAGCATCAAAATAGGCAACTATTCGAAATGAACTTTGTGGAACAAAATCTTGTATCTCTCTTTCACGTTCAACTATTAAACGAACCGCTACCGATTGAACTCGACCAGCTGAAAGCGAAGGTTTAACTTTTCTCCATAAAACGGGTGACAATTCAAAACCGACCAATCGATCCAATACTCTTCTTGCCTGTTGGGCATTTACTAAATTAAAGTCAATGGTTCTGGGCTTATTAATTGCTTTAATAATCGCATCTTTTGTGATCTCGTTGTAAACCACACGACGAGTTTTAGATTCGTCTAATTTCAAGGCCTCAAGTAAATGCCAGGAAATCGCTTCTCCCTCTCGATCTTCATCCGTTGCTAACCATACTACTTCAGCTTTTTTTGCTAAATCTTTTAATTCTTTAACTACAGCTTTTTTATCGGGTGAAATTTCGTAAGTAGGTTCAAAATTATTTTCGGTATCAACTCCTAACCCTTTCTTCACTAAGTCTCTTATGTGCCCTACACTTGATCGAACAGTGTAATCCTTACCCAAATACTTTTCAATTGTTTTAGCCTTTGCAGGGGACTCGACAATAACTAGGTTTTTTGCCATTTATGTTACTTTTAAAACTTTTTTTATACAAATTTTGGATTTGCAAAATAAAGCATTTCATTTCATATGTTCCAAATCCTTTTTCAGAAGTTACCTTATTATATATACTATTAACCTAAAGGTTAATGATTTTTAACAATATGACATATTGTCATTTATTCAATTAAAACGTACCTTTGTGGAACAATTATCAAAAATGGGATTACAGGAAGAAATGTTGGAGGAAAGTCGTCAGGGTGAAGCTTTAGAGCTAAACCCATTCAATGAAACCCAAAAGGGTAAAAAATTATACATTGAAAGTTACGGATGTCAAATGAATTTTTCCGACAGTGAAATTGTTGCCTCCGTTCTCGGAAATGAAGGGTATACAACAACAACCAACATGGAAGAAGCGGATTTAGTTTTTTTAAATACTTGTTCCATTCGAGACAAAGCAGAGGAAACGATAAGGAAACGATTGAAATCCATTAAGCATGATCCAAAAAAGAAAAAAGATGTCAAAGTTGGTGTTTTGGGTTGTATGGCAGAACGCCTAAAAGAAAAGTTACTTGAAGAGGAAAAGCTTGTTGATTTAGTAGCCGGGCCTGATGCGTATCGGAAATTACCTGAACTGGTCGACGATATAGAAGACGGTCAAAAAGCAGTAAATGTTTTACTCTCCAGAGAGGAAACTTATGAGGATATAGAACCCGTTAGAATAAACTCCAATGGGGTTACTGCATTTGTATCTATAATGAGAGGCTGCGACAATATGTGTACTTTTTGTGTTGTCCCTTTCACCAGAGGACGCGAACGTTCACGAAATGCAAATTCTATTGTAAAAGAATGTAAAGACCTTCATAAAAAAGGCTACAAAGAAGTTACCTTACTGGGTCAAAATGTTGATTCATACAGGTGGTCCGAAAATAAAGAACTTAGGGGAAGAGCTTTAAAAGAAGCTCCAAGAGAAGATGTTATTGATTTTGCAAAATTACTGATTATGGTAGCAGAAATATCTCCAGATTTAAGAGTTCGTTTCAGCACTTCACACCCTAAAGACATTATTGATGAAGTTATGTATGCGATTCGGGATTATGAGAACATATGTGAATACATACATTTACCGGCTCAAAGTGGAAACACAAGAATTCTAAAAAAAATGAATCGTACCTATACTAGAGAATGGTACGACGAAAAAGTTTCTCGAATTCGAGAAGTCATACCGAATTGTGCTATATCAACAGATATAATTACGGGATTTTGTTCTGAGACGGATGCGGAACATCATGATACTGTAGAATTAATGAAACAAGTTCGTTACGATTTAGCCTATATGTTCTTTTACTCTGAAAGACCTGGAACCTTAGCACAAAAAAAGTTTGAAGACGATGTCCCTGAAGAAGTAAAGAAGGCTAGACTTAAGGAAATCATTGATATTCAAACTCAAATCAATAAAGAGCTGAATTCAAACGAAATTGGAAAAACCTATGAAGTGTTGATTGAAGGCATCTCAAAACGCGACGAAAATGATTTCAGAGGCAGAAACAGCCAAAACAAAATGATCATATTTCCAAAAGAAAATTACAAAATAGGAGATTATGTGAACGTTGTAATTGAAAAATCCACCTCTGCAACGTTAATCGGTAAGGCTGTAGAGCCCGTAACTTATTAAGCCGTATGAATGCAACGCTTACAGGCATAAAACAACGATTTGGAATAATCGGGAATTCAAAATTGCTCAACGATGCAATAGATATAGCTATGCAGGTAGCTCCCACTGACCTATCTGTTTTAGTAACCGGAGGAAGTGGAGTTGGTAAAGAAAATTTTGCGAAAATCATACACTTTCAAAGTAAAAGAAAGCACAACGACTTTATAGCCGTCAACTGTGGTGCAATTCCAGATGGAACTATTGATTCAGAACTATTTGGTCACGAAAAAGGAGCCTTTACAGGAGCTGTAGATCAGAGAAAAGGTTATTTTGAGGTTGCCAACAATGGTACTATATTCTTAGACGAAGTTGGAGAATTACCAATGAGTACTCAAGCTCGTTTACTCAGAGTCCTGGAAGCCGGAGAGTTTATAAAAGTTGGATCTTCCAAAGTACAAAAAGTAAACATAAGGATTGTTGCGGCAACCAATTTGGATATTCCTAAGGCCATAAAAATGGGGAAATTCCGCGAAGATTTGTATTATCGTTTAAATACAATTCCCATTAAAGTTCCCTCGTTGAGAGAAAGAAAAGAAGACATATACTTACTTTTTCGAAAATTCTCAATCGACTTAGCAGAAAAATATAGAATGCCTCCACTTCGTTTGGACGATGAATCAAAAGAGATTTTAGAAAACTACCGGTGGCCAGGAAATATTCGACAACTAAAAAATATTGCTGAACAAATTTCAGTAATCGAAGAAAATCGTTTGGTTACTCGCAACCAACTCTTAAAATATCTTCCCGAAGCAAGCTCCTCTAACCTACCTGTTATTATTGGTGTAAATGAAAATGAACACGAGTCTTTTGAAGGGTCCGAATGGAAAAAAGAACGTGAAATTCTATACAAAGCTCTTTTTGACATGAAAAAAGAACTTGGAGATTTAAAAGGGGTTGTTGCTGAATTAGTGAGAAACAGAGGAAACGTTGGTGATACTGAAAAAGCCTATCAGCGTTTGCACTTAAACTCTGATGTAGCCCCCACTCAAGATCACCCTACTTTTCCAATGAAGGTCAACCCTAATTTTGAGCAGGATGCCAATCAAGATGATTTTGACGAGAGCCATGAAGTGGTGGAAGAAAGTTTATCTTTAGCGGAACGAGAGAAGGAATTCATCATCAAAGCACTTGAAAAACACAGAGGCAGAAGAAAAAACGCTGCAAAGGAATTGGGTATTTCAGAAAGAACACTTTATCGAAAAATAAAAGAATACAATATTCAACAATGAAAAATCTGCTTTTAATTCTCGTTACCATTGTTGCATTAGGTTGTAAGGTAAGTTATTCCTTCAGAGGAGGAGAAATACCAGGGCAAACCTTTAGCATTGAAAGCATTACGAATACGGCTTCATTGGTTAATCCTAATTTAGCCATTGTACTGCAAGACGCATTACAAGAAAAATTCACGAATGAGTCCAATTTAAAGTACACAAACGGTATTGGAGATGCTCAATTTACAGGCGTAATTACACGATATACAATAACTCCCGAGCAAGGTACGGGAAGTGATATAGTAGCTTTGAATCGTTTAACCATTTCAATTAAAATAACATATACAAACTCTGAAAATGGAGATCAAGACTTTAATAAAACGTTTGAATCTTACGACAACTTCAAAGCAACTGAAGACTTTTCCTCAATTGAGGACGAATTAATGGAGTCTATATCAAAAAAACTAGTAGATTTAGTATACAATGAAACATTGATGGAATGGTAAGCTATGAACAAGGAAGTTTTTAACCACCTTTTAAAAAATCCTGCTCATGTTGATCCAAAACATAAGAGCGATTTAAAAAAATTAGTAGATAATTTTCCATACTCTGCAAACATTCGTCTGCTTTATTTGTCCTCATTGCTGAATGACGCCGATGTTCTTTTTGAACAAGAACTAAAAAAAACTGCAGCCTACATTTCAGATAGAAGTGTTTTGAAAAAAATAATCTCAAAACCGCTCAGTAAAGACGCCTACATAATTGAAGAATCAAAAATGAAAGTTCTGTCGGGAGAAGACAAGAGCAATGAAAATCTGGAATGTAATCAAGAGAATATTGGAAAGGTAAATCAAAAAGAAATTGAAGGTGAGAATACGGTTGAAGAAAAAGAAAATAAATCCGAAGAAATAACACAAGAAAAAAAGAGTTCCCAGGAAAAAGAGTTCAATCGTTCTGAAAAATCAAAAAATCAGTCTCTAAAAGAGCTCGACGATTTAATTATAAGTTCTGCAATTGGGGCATCAATTTCTTTAGACATTGATAAAATATCTACTGAAATAAAAGAAGAAGTACAAGAAGAAGTACAAGAAGAAGGAACGAAATCGTTTTTAGAATGGATCAAAGCGAGCGAAACCAAAGAAATAAGATCAAATCTTTCGCCAAAAGAGAAGGAACGTAAAGAGTTTAGAGAAAAAGCCGAAGTACTTATCGATCAATTTATCCTAAACCAGCCAAAGATTAAGCCAAAGACTGAGTTTTACTCTCCTGAAAATATGGCGAAAAAAAGCATCGAGGATTCTCAGGCTATGGTAACCGAAACTTTAGCCAGAGTTTATGCTGAACAAGGAAATATGGCTAAGGCAAAAAGTATTTATGAGCAGTTAATTTTGAAAAATCCAGAAAAAAAGAGTTACTTTGCATCCCTCATTAAGGATTTGAGGTCAGAATAGATTTTAGATATGACTTTTTTAAGTATTTTAATTATAATTATTTGTGTACTGCTAGTGTTAGTGGTAATTATTCAAAACAGTAAGGGTGGTGGTTTAGACGCTAACATAGCATCACAAAACCAATCTTTCGGAGCAAAAAAAACTACTGAAATCGTAGAAAAAGTAACGTGGTACTTGATAGGTGCTTTGGCTATTTTATGCATCATCTCTACTAAATCTATTTCATCTAGTTCCTCAAGTCAACAAAATGTGACTGATCAATATCAAACTGAACAAAGCGATAACTTTGATAATTCAGATAATTAAGTAGCTCTCGGAAAATGCGTCAGTGTGTCATTTCGGCTGACAATATTTATTGGCAATAGCTTTTAATCAGTAAAACTGACGTACAAAAAGACTATTTTTATGCTCAATTTAGAATGGCACATAAAGTGTTAAGTAAAACAAAATTTTATAACCTAAATATTTAGAAAAATGTCAGTAAATGTAAAACCATTAGGAGACAGAGTGTTAATCAAGCCTGCTCTGGCAGAAGACAAAACTGCTTCGGGGATAATAATCCCGGATACAGCAAAAGAAAAACCTCAAAAAGGCGAAATCATAGCTGTTGGGGATGGAAAAAAAGACGAACCTTTAAATGTAAAAGTTGGTGATACTGTTATTTATGGAAAGTATTCAGGAACAGAATTAGCCTATGAAGGTGTTGATTATTTAATTATGAGAGAAGCGGATATTTTCGCAATCGTTTAAAAAACAAAGTTAAAATGGCAAAAGAAATTTTATTTGACGTAGAGGCTAGAGATAAAATCAAAAAAGGAGTTGATTCTTTAGCAAGTGCAGTAAAGGTAACACTTGGACCTAAAGGTAGAAATGTAGTTATCGATAAAAAATTCGGTGCTCCAACTGTAACAAAAGATGGAGTTACCGTAGCGAAAGAAATCGACCTAACCGACCCTGTAGAGAATATGGGTGCACAATTGGTAAAAGAAGTTGCCAGCAAAACAGCAGATGCTGCTGGAGATGGGACGACTACAGCTACTGTATTAGCGCAAGCAATCTACGGAGCAGGAATTAAATCTGTAGCTGCCGGAGCGAATCCGATGGACTTGAAACGAGGAATTGATGCGGCAGTAAAAGTTGTCGTAAACAACCTTAAAGAACAAGCTCAACCCATAGATAAAACTGAAGAGATTGCTCAGGTAGCAACCATATCCGCAAATAACGACAGCGAGGTAGGGAACAGAATAGCAGAAGCAATGAAAGTTGTCGGAAAAGACGGTGTTATCACAGTTGAAGAAGCAAAAGGAACTGAAGATGAGTTGAAAACCGTTGAAGGTATGCAATTCGACAGAGGATACTTATCCCCCTATTTTGTAACGAACGCTGATAAAATGGAAGTGGAATTAGAAAATCCTTTAATTTTAATTCACGACAAAAAAATATCTGCTTTAAAAGATGTTTTACCAGTATTGGAAAAATCTCAGCAAACTGGACGGCCCTTATTAATAATTGCAGAGGATGTTGATGGAGAAGCTCTTGCAGCATTGGTTGTGAATAAAATAAGAGGTTCTCTAAAAATTGCAGCTGTAAAAGCACCAGGTTTTGGAGACAGAAGAAAAGCTATGCTTGAAGACATAGCTGTTCTAACTGGCGGAACAGTAATTAGTGATGAGCAAGGATATCAGCTCGAAAACGCTGACATTCCAATGTTAGGGCAAGCAGAAAAAGTTGTAATCGACAAGGACAACTCAACTATTGTAAATGGGGCTGGAGATTCAGATCAAATTAAAGCAAGAGTGAACCAAATTAAAGCTCAAATTGAATCAACAAGTTCTGATTACGATAAAGAAAAATTACAAGAAAGATTGGCTAAACTTTCAGGTGGAGTAGCTGTAATTTATGTTGGGGCGGCCACTGAAGTTGAAATGAAAGAAAAGAAAGATCGTGTCGACGATGCATTGCATGCAACAAGAGCCGCCGTTGAGGAAGGTATTGTTGCAGGTGGAGGTACAGCGCTGGTAAGAGCATTAAACGCATTAAATAACGTTAAAGGAGAAAATGACGACCAAGAGCATGGAGTAAACATTGTTAAATCTGCTATTGAATCTCCATTAAGAACTATTGTCTCTAATGCAGGTGGAGAAGGATCAGTTGTTGTTAATAAAGTAAAAGAAGGAAAAGGTGATTTTGGATACAACGCTAGAAACGATGTATACGAAAACTTAATCGCAAGTGGTGTTATTGATCCCGTTAAGGTTACTCGTTTAGCACTTGAAAACTCAGCCTCTATTTCAGGACTATTACTTACTACTGAGTGTGTTATTGCTGATGAACCTGAAGATCCAGCAGCCTCAGCAGCTATGGGTGGTGGAATGCCAGGAGGAATGCCGGGAATGATGTAAAATTTTGTTCTCTAAATAAATTAAAAAGCCCGCAATTGCGGGCTTTTTTTATGTTCTTTTAAGAAACAATATGTTGAATAATTTCGTAATCTAAGGTAAGCCCAACGAAACAAATTTTACACTCTTTATATTGATTTTAAAAAGGAAAAATATCATCCTTACAGGCATACTTTGTCTGTTTTATTACTTTGTTTTTTCAGGAGAAAAATATGTGAAATACGGAATGGGCTACAAAACATATGAATTCGCTTCTCATAAAAAACTAATTCATTCTGCAAAGTATTTATACGGAGGATTTTCTTATGAATTTGGAAATCAATACTTGAATAGAATTCAGTTTCAAATTTCAAACTCCAATAGAGAAGTTGAAATGGATATACTATATGTCTCAGCAGCCACTGCAGCTAATATATATTACGATTTTACAGTTCAGTCGATAGCGTTAAAAAATTCTCGTCATTATTTTGGATTCCATATAGGAAATGACTTCAACTTAAATTTTTTTCCGAAAATCGATAACAATAACCTGTTATGGTTCAATCAGTCTTTTACCGGAATCGCTGTCATGAGTAAGTTTGAATTGAAAAAAAACAGAATAGACTTTAACATGCATCTCCCTATTTTATCCACTGTTTTTTATAACAGAATGAATAGACTTACCGGTAAAATTCCAGGAAATAGGTATACCAAATTTTATTCCGGATTTTCAAACAGATTATTCAATGGAAATTCTGAAATAGGTTACATTTTTTCAAAGTTTGGATTCAAATGGGGAATATTCTATCAGATTGAAATCAATAGAATGCAAGAATCTTTAAATAACCAGCTGATGGGAACCGCTCATTCAGCTTCAATCAGGATAATTTATTGATGTTCAAAGATTCTTCACAAAAGTTAAGTTTGATTAAAATATGCACTTAACTTTGTCGAATTGAATACGATTAAAAAAAATAGAGGGCCCTTAGTTGTTTTTTTTCTGTTTTTCTTTACAGGATTAATTTTTTCTGTAGCCTATACAAAAGTAGAAACACAGTACTACTTCAACTCTTTTTATCATCCAGCATCAAGTGCCGTTTTTAAATTCATTACTCATTTGGCTGAAGGATGGTTTACTGTCCCTTTACTAATTTTTCTATTTGTTTACAATTGGAGAAAAGGTTTATATATTGGGCTTGCATATGGAATAGCTTCATTATTGGTAGCGGTATTAAAACGTTTTGTATTTGCAAACTTTAAACGCCCACATGGGTTAAAACAATTAATTGAAGATGAGAATTATAATTGGTTGAAAGATGTTGAAATGCCTTCAAACCTGAGTTTTCCCAGCGGACACACTACAGTAGCGTTTTGTATTTTTTTTAGTTTAGCTCTTATTATACCAAATAAAAAGGTTGGAACAATACTTGTTGTAATAGCTGTTCTAATTGGATTTTCCAGAACCTATTTGTCCTATCATTTTTTAATGGACTTAGTTGCGGGTTCTTTTCTTGGAGTTGCAACAGCTCTCGGAATGTATTTGATACTCAAAAAGAAACTCAAGCTTTAATCTGTATATAGGAAATATCTCCTTACCTGTTTTTGTTAAAGTTCAAAAAATTCACTTGCGATATAATCTGCCATTAGTTTTCCTTCTTTTGTTAACCGGAATTCTTCACCAAAAAAAGCAAGATGGCCAGACCTTAAAAAGGTTGATGTTTTCTCTTTGAAACCATTAATATACTCCGGAAACAAAAGCTCAAGTTCACGGATATTTACACCCTTAGAAGTTCTTAATCGAGTCATAACAAACTCATTATAAAAGTCATTACTCGTTAATTTTTCCATTTCGTAATAACCAGAACCTCTTTGAATTTGGTTCATATATTTTGTATTACTTGAGACATTGTAAGTTCTTACGTTATTATAAAAACTATGTGCAGATGGACCAAAACCTATATATGGTTTCTGTTCCCAATAAGCTGAATTGTGTTTACTTTTGTATCCCACTTTAGCATAATTGGAAATTTCATATTGTAAATATTTATGTTTCCCTAATTTTTCCATGATGATTTGAAATTGACAAATAGACTTCTCCTCGCTTAAATCTTTAATTTCACCCTTTTTTATCAATTTAACCAATGCTGTTTGCTCCTCCAGAGTTAAATTATAACATGATATATGTGGTACTTCAAGATCTATTGCTATTTCTAAGTTTTTAAGCAATTGATCATCAGACAACAACGGCAGAGCAAACATAAAGTCAATAGAAAAATTATCAAATTCAGCCTGTTTTATACACTCAATAGCTTTTAAAGCTTGTGCCGAGTCATGAACTCTATTCATTTGCTTTAAATCTTCCTCAAAAAAAGATTGGACACCGAGACTGATTCGATTGATTCCTACTGATTTCCAATAACTCAATTTTGAATAGCTTATGTCTTCAGGGTTGGCTTCAATTGTTATTTCTTCAACTGAATTTATATTATAATTAGAACTTAAAGCATTCCAAATACGATCTATTTCTTTGTTTTCAAGTATCGATGGTGTTCCTCCACCAAAATAAACTGTACGAATGGCAACTTCCTTGAAAAGAGACCTTTTCAGTTCAAGTTCTTTACAAATGGAATCAATCATCTGAGAACGATAGTTGTCAAAAGTTGTAGAAAAATGAAAATTACAGTAGTGACAAGCCTTCTTACAAAATGGAATATGAATATAAATCCCCGACATAAATTTGATTCTGGATATACAAAGTTAAAACTAATTAACATTTAATTATGGAATAGCAATTGAAGTTGATCCTGTAATGTATTGTGAACATTATTATTTTGCATAAAATGAAACTTGGATTTTTTATATCAATTATTTTGTTTTCTCTCACTGCACATACACAGAGAGAGTACAAGTACATAGATATCCCAAAAAATTCTGCAAGAATTGAAGTTTTAAACTTATCGAATGAGGGTTTTACAGAACTTCCTTTCTCTATTAAAGAATGTAAAAAACTAAAAAAATTAAACATTAAAAATAACCACCTGGCTTTTTTACCTGCATGGTTTAAAAATTTAGATAATCTTGAAGAGCTAGATATTTCGGGAAATAGGAGCTTAAATATTAAGCAAGCTTTTTCCATTATTAGTAAACTGCCAAAACTTAAAAAACTGGTTGCAAACCATTGCAATATGTTTTATTTACCAGTTTCCATTAGAAGAATAAAAACCCTTAAAGAAGTATGCATATCCGATAACCACATTAAGCATCTGCCCCCTATCTTTGAATATACCTTTTGGGAAAAATTAGATCTATCCTACAATTGTATTGATACTCTTCCAAGTACATTGGTATTCATGAATACATTAAAAAAATTAGATATAAGCTATACTCCTGCAATTGAAAATAAATTCACATACTATACCGTTGAATTTTTAAAAAATCTTGAAATACTTAATCTGTCAGGAGCAAACAAATTGCCTGAAGAAATACATAAAATTCATTTTTTAAAAGAACTCATAATAAATAATGGAACTTTAGAAAACCTACCGGAAAATTTTAAAAAGTTAAATAATTTAAGAAATCTCGATGTTAGAGGTTGTAAAAAATTAAAAATTTCTGACCTAGTGGAATCTCTGATTGGTAGTTACTCAACACTTAGGAATCTTAAAATCGGACACAAAAACTTAACTACAGTACCCTACAACATTTCAAAGCTCAAAAAAATAGAAAGATTACAAATAGATAATTCCTGTTTTAAAAAATTATCAAGCTCTATAGCACGTTTTCGTGGAAAAGATATTTCATTCTCAAATTGCAGTTTTCCCAATCCCTCTCAGGTTTTTAAAGAAATGGGTAAGAGCAAAAAGATTAAGAGACTTTACATCAAAGACTGTGTTTTTGGACGTTCTGACTGGAAAATAGGTGCATCCGAAAAATTGGAAGAGATTCACATAAACAATTGTTATTTAACCTACATTCCATTTGATATAAGCAAATTTCCAAACCTGAATCTTATTAATTTAAAGGGGAATAAAATAGCAAAAAACAAAATCACCTGGAAATCTCCAAAAACTATAATTGGCGCCCATTATCAGACCCTATCCTATGAACCTAAAGTATTGAACAGTTGGAGGTACTCTCAAAACCAAACAACAATTAAAAGAATGATTTACACTGAAGTAGGTGATTTCTTCACTCTCCCATCAGGAGCAAAAGTTGAAGTTCCTGCGGAATGTTTTATTGGAACAGGAAATGTTACCATTTTAGGAGATGTCAAAATTGAAATTAAAGAATTTACAACTCCTGCAGATTACGCATTGACAAAATATCCTACTTATTTACCAAATGGAGAAATTTCCGACACCAAATACGCAATAGAAATAAGAGCCTTTCACAAAAACAAAGAAGTGTACGTTAAATCGGAAAAACCCATTCTAATTTACCCAAGCTTTAAAAAACAATTTTCTTTGGATAAATACTTTTATCTCAATTACAAATCAGAGTGGCAAAGATTGAATCAAGCATCCAACATTTGCCGGAGCGAATCAGATTCTAAAATAACTCCACATTGTACAGACTACAGCAATCTACCCAAAATATCACAGGATTTAAAAGTATCCAAAGTATTTGTAAAATTGATGCGAAAGAAAAAGAAGAAGAAACTGAATTTTGAAATAACACCGGAATATGGATACAGGGATCAACTACTAAACCCTTTCGGAGATAGAATCAAAGGTTATCCTGAACTTAAACACTATAAAGGAATTAAATGGAGGTATGTGGGAGATAGTTTAGAAAGTGATTTGAAAAAACTTTACTTTCTATCGGATGAAGCAAAGATTGAAAAATTAAAAAAATACAGTTCTTTAAAAGCTTACGTTTTAGATATTAAAGACATTAGAATTTTCCCAAATCCTAATGACGATAATTATTTAATTCAGTTTATTCAAGGAAGAGATACTTTTTCCATTGAGGCTTTACCTTTTATTACCGTTTACAAGGCAAAAAAAATTCAAAGATGGCACAAAATCAAGTATCGAAAATATAAAAAGTCACTGGAAAAGCGCAAAGAAAAATGGCTTAAAATGGACACTCTATTTATTAATCGATATGAAAATTTTGAGGCGAATTTAGAAGCCTTTAGAATATATAATACGAAAGCTCTTTATTCAATTAAAAACGTAAACAAAAGTGAAACATCTCGGCAAGTTTTGAAGATATATAAACCTGGTTTGTATCAAATGGCTACTCCTCTACTCATTAATAAAGGTGTGACTAAAAAACCAATTTATTACATAAATGGAAAAAGGTTTCACCCTCAAAAAGTTCTTGTTTCGAATGTATCAAAGGGATATAATTTTTGGTCCAATCCAAAAGAAATCATTAAAGAAAGGGGAATTTATAAAATTAGCACAGTTTTAAACGACACCTTGTATTCAGGTTTATGGGGAATAAACAACAAAGTAAAATTTGAAAAAGTTAAAGCAAAATGATAAAATCTATTCTTTCTATTTTAATTCTCTTTTCCCTGGCAACATTCGATAATGATGAAATTAATAAAAGAATAAAAAGTCAAACAAAAACAAACTACTCAAATGCTAAATCCAAAAAAATCAGTGTAAGATCCTTCGACAATATTTTATTGAACAAGACTGTTTTTCAATTGGTCAACGATAAAAGAAGAAAAAAGGGACTTGACTCCCTTCGCTTCAACTCAGCTTTGAACAAAGTATCATTGGAATTTCAAGACAAATTAGAATTGAAACGTTTTTCAAACCCTTCCTCCATCGAAAGAAAAATTAATCGTTCATTGTATATTAAAACAAAAAACGAGGGGTTTGATGGCGGTTTAGTTGTTCCTATTGTAGGAGAATATGAAGCGTTGGATTATGATGGAAAATCTGAATACTTTTACAGCAAAAACAACAAAAAATCTGAATTCAAATTATTCTATGGTAAAAAACCAAGGAAAAGTGAAGTTAATCCGGTTAGAAAAGAGATTGAACCTCTTGATTATCATAGTTTTGCAAAAAAAATACTTAAGAAACTGGAATCTGAAAATAAAAAGCAACTCTATTCAAAAGCCTACAAATGGGGTGGATTGCATTTACAGTGGTACTATAAATCATTGAATAAGAGAAAAATTCCTCAAATTAAAATGATTTTTGTTCTCGGTGGGTATGCAACCGCAGGAATGCGATAGAGAACCTCGATAAATAATGCTTTTTGATTGATTTGAAATGGCCTATCTTTGTAGTATATTCTATTTGTTTTGGAAAGCATAATAAAAGATAAAAATTACAGTTTAGCTTATGATTTAAAAGAGTTTGTCAAACTTCGTCTTGCTCTTTTAGTCGTCTTTTCTGCGTTCATAACTTACATAACAGCTGTTAAATACAGAAACCATGATATTGATTGGTATTCTGTAATTTGGTTATGTTTCGGAGGAATGTTGGTTACAATAAGTTCAAACGGTTTCAATCAAATCTTTGAAAAAGACCTGGATAAATTAATGTCTAGAACGCAAAACCGGCCTTTACCAACAAAAAGAATGTCTTTAAAAACTGCATGGTCAATAACTTTGATTTCAGGTGTTTTAGGCACTCTGATTTTGTGGTTTAAACTCAACCCTCTTACAGGAATTTTAGGTTTATCAAGTTTGGCAATATACTCCTTTATTTATACGCCCATGAAGCAAAAAACACCATGGGCCGTTTTTATAGGTGCTTTTCCAGGAGCTGCACCTCCTTTGATTGGTTGGACTGCATTCGAAGCGTCTGATAAAATAGCCATTTCACCAGCTGCTCTATCTGTTTTCTGCATTCAATTTATGTGGCAATTCCCGCACTTTTGGGCTATAGCCTGGAAATGTCATGATGATTATAAAAAAGGAGGTTTTCAACTTTTACCTTCGCCTGGTGGAAAGGACTTCAAAAGTGCATTTCAAATTCTATTGTATACATTGTTTATGATACCTATAGCAATGCTTCCCTGTCATTCACAAATTGGCGTTGCAGGTTTTATTTCCAGTATAATAGTTTTATCTCTGGGCATAATAATGTTATATCCTGCCTTTATGTTAATGAAAACTTTGAATGAAAAATGGGCGACAAAATTAATGTTCGCCTCTTTTATATATCTACCGCTAGTACTTATTACATTTTTAACCGATCAATTTTATTAAGTTATGAGAAGTAGTATTTCAAAAGAAGAAAGATTAGAAATTAAAAAGAAGACAAATAAAAATATGATCTATTTGGCCATAGGTTCAATGATTATGCTCTTTCTAGGTTTGTCAAGTGGTTATTACATCGCAAAAACAGGTCCTGTATGGGTTTCCATTAACGTCCCAGAAGAATTTTTCATCAGTACAGGAATAATAATTTTAAGTAGTATTACATTCTTTATTGCCTTAAGATTTGCAAAAAAAGGAAAATTTCAACTGCTTCCTGTCTTTATGATAATTACACTAATTCTTGGCTTATTGTTTGTGAAATTTCAGAGAGACGGATGGAAGTATATGAAATCGAAAGGAATGTATTTAAGCGATGCCGTAAAAATTGATGGATTAATCAACAACAAAGATGTTGAATACGGAGTAGATTACACTGTTTTTATGAATGATAATGAGCTTAAATACGTAGACGGTGTTTTTTACGACAAAAGAGATGAATACAATTCAATCCCACTTTATCCCAGTGTTGGAGCTGATAACGTTGCAAGCAGCTGGATGTACATGTTAACCGGCTTACATCTCGTCCATCTTCTCGGAGGGATAATTTCTCTAATTGTAGTGACAATCAAGAGTTTACTAAAAAAATACAACGAAAATGATATCGTTGGAATTCAAGTTAGTTCAATTTATTGGCACTTTTTAGATTTTTTGTGGTTATCTTTGTTGCTCCTATTATATTTTGTAGGCTAATTGAGAAAAATTTAAATCTTAGAAAATGGCAGGAGAGGTAAGTAAAGCGATTCCAGCTAAAGAACTTTGGGAAGGAGGACGTTCTCCTTTCAGTATGAGCTATGGTAAATTAATGATGTGGCTCTTCTTAATTTCTGATGCATTAACATTCGGTGCGTTTATTGTTTCTTTGGGATGGTTTAGATATGTATATCCAGACTGGCCCGTTTCTGATCAAGTTTTCTTTCACATTCCACTTGTCCACGGAAACTTCCCACTTGCCTATGTGGCATTTATGACATTTGTCTTAATCATATCCTCTGTAACAATGGTTCTTGCTGTTGAAGCCGGACACAGAAACGATAAAGCAGGAGTAGTGAAATGGATGATTGCTACAATCATTGGTGGTTTTATTTTCTTAGGTTCTCAGGTATGGGAGTGGTCAACTTTCATTGCTGGAACAGACGGATTATTAAGTACTTGGGGAGACAACGCAACACTTACATCCAACCCTTATGGACTCGATGGGTATGGTCCGCCTCAGTATGCTCAATTTTTCTTCTGTGTGACTGGTTTTCACGGATTTCACGTATTCTCCGGTGTGGTAATTAACATAATAATATTAATCAACTCAATCGGAGGAACTTACGAGAGACGTGGTCATTACGAAATGGTCGAAAAAGTTGGTCTTTATTGGCACTTTGTAGATTTGGTTTGGGTATTTGTATTTACTTTCTATTACCTATTATAAAAAAGAAAATTAATATATCTCATGGAAAGAGACGATATAAAAGAATATTCTTTGGGAGCACAGCACTCTGAAGAAGAAGGAAGAAAAATAAGAAAGAATATTGTTAAAGTAACTATTCTTCTAACAATCATAACTGCGGTTGAAGTAATTGTTGGAATACTGTTTTCAAGAAGTAATCCAAACGTTTCTGATTGGGCCTGGGCAATGATTAAATATGGATATATTGTATTAACTCTTATTAAAGCAGGCTACATTGTTATGGAGTTCATGCACCTTGGTCATGAAAGAAAAGGTATGAAATTAACCGTTTTAGTTCCTTACATAGTTTTTGTTCTCTATCTTATTTTCATTTCAGTAACAGAGGCCTTGGCGGTAAGTGATTCCAACTTTCCTCTCAATTAATAAATGAAGTTATGGGAGAAAAAAAAACATGGTCTCCTAGGAACAGAATATTGTATGTAGGACTGTTTATAGTTCCATTTCTCATTGCAATGGCCTTAATATATTACTCTAAAGGTCTGGGAACTCTACCCATAATGAATCTTGAAGGGAAATTTGTTCAATTGAAATATAAAAACCCTCCTCCCTACTATACAATACCAGAATTTTCTCTTCCAACCTTTACTGGAGACACAATTCACTTCAGTCATGAAGATTCAACATTATATATGATTACTCTCTTTCACAAAGGAAATTCGAAAGAATGGGAAAAACACGTTTTATACATAGGAAGCAAAATAATTAAGAGAGCAAACAACATCAAAGTTATATCTGTTTTCGAAGACGATCCTGAAATGACAAAATGGAAAGAATCTCCTAACGAATATGTTGCATCGATTTCTGATAAATGGTATTTAGCGCACGCATCTAAAAAACAATTTTCAGAAATAAAGAATAATTTAAAATTATCTCTAAACGACAGTACAAATATCTACGATTATGTACTGGTTGATAAAGAAGAACACATTAGAGCATATTGTCCAATTAACGATGCTAAGAAGGCGAGAGATATTCCAAAAATGTTCAAATTACTAAACAATCAGTATGTTCCAAGGAAACTGGATATCAAACAAATTAAAAAGTAGTCTTCTACTTTTAATAATTGTCGCATGTAGTTCACCCAAACAACCTCTTCCCGTTTATGGTCCGAAACAAATCAATGAGTCAGGAGAGGAAATTGATTACACTGTATCTGATTTTAAATTTGTAAATCAAAACAACCAAATAATAACTCTTGATAAGTATAAAAACCAGGTTTATGTTACCGATTTCTTTTTCACAACATGTCAAACAATTTGTCCGGTTATGACAAATCAGTTAAGTCGTGTTCAAAGGAAATTGAATGGAATAAACTTTTCTATACTTTCTCATACCGTTAATCCTGAATACGACACCACTGATGTATTATTAGATTATGCTCAGAAAATGGGTGCCGACCTTAGTAATTGGGACTTTGTAACAGGTGAAGCTCAAAAAATATACAGGCAGGCGGCAACTTATCAATTAACTGCAATAAAAGATACCTCTCAGCCCATTCCGTTTGTACACAGTGAATTTTTGGTACTTGTAGACAAAAAAAACAGAATAAGAGGACTGTATGATGGAACAGACACTACTGAAGTTAATAATTTAATTGAAGACATAAAATGGCTAGTGAAACAATAAACAACCCCGATAAATTCAATCAAAAAAGAGGCGTAAAAATAGCAATATGGTTATTCACTGGTGTTGTTTTTTTATTGGTTACATTAATGGGGTCAAAAGATTTCCCAAGGCCCAATGAAGCACCAGAATTCACAAAAGCTTTACCTGCAGTAAATGCAATAATTAACTTTTCATGTTTTGTTACATTAATCGTTTCATTTATCATGATTAAACGAAAAAATGTAACCATGCATATGCGGTTGAATACATTCGCTATGATTTTATCTGTTTTCTTTTTGTTGAGTTATGTTCTTTACCACATTACCAATAAGGAAACATCATATGAAGGAGATTTGGTTGGTTTATACTACTTCATACTTTCAACTCACATTGTCTTATCGGGAATTTCATTACCCTTTATTTTATTTTCATATTACAGAGCATTTATAGGAGATGTTTCAGGTCATAAAAAGCTGGTTAAATGGGCTTACCCTGTATGGCTATATGTGGCTTTAACGGGCCCAATAGTTTATTTGATGCTTTCTCCATATTACGGCAAGTAATTGACCTTCATTATACAAATTCGTATCTTTGCAATATGTTTAGATCTTTGGTCTTATTTTTAGTGGGTTTTTTATTTTCGCAATCTGCTTTTGCAATGTGCTCACAATGTAAAGCAATAGCCGAAGAAAATGATGGTGGATGGGCCAATGGACTCAATTCAGGCATACTTTTTCTTATGATTCCACCCTATCTTCTTTTAATTGCAATTGTTTTGCTTGGTTTTAAAGGGAAAATTAGAGCAGGATTAAAGAATTTCGTAAATTCGTAAATTCCAAAGTTCTTTTTAATCGCTTATCATAAAAGGTGAAGGGAATGGCCCTATGAAACCTTGGCAAATCCAAGATTTGGAAGGTGCTACGTCCAACCCAAAACCCAATGGGAAAGATAAAATGAAAACAATTGTAGGTCAAAAATCACTCTCTTATTTAATCTCATTTTTCCGATAGGTTTATTGTTACAATAAAAAAAATAATGGTTAAACCAAAAATAAAAGACATACTGAAAAAAAGAATTCTCGTGCTTGATGGCGCCATGGGTTCATTAATTCAAACCTATAAATTAGAAGAAGAAGATTTTAGAGGCGAAAGATTCAAAAATCACTCGCATCCTCTTAAAGGCAACAACGATCTATTGGCTATAGTACGGCCTGACGTTTTAAAGGAGATACACGCTCAATACCTGGAAGCCGGTGCAGATATTTTAGAAACTAATACGTTTTCTGGAACAACCATAGCTCAAGCAGATTATGCATTGGAAGAAGCGGTATATGATATTAATTTTCATTCCGCTAGGGTTGCCAAAGAAATCGCTGATGAATACACTCTAAAAACGCCCAATAAACCAAGATACGTAGCAGGTGCAATAGGGCCAACAAACCGTACATTATCAATTTCTCCAGATGTAAATGACCCAGGGTTTAGAGCTATTACCTGGGATGAAATGGTGACGGCCTATAAAGAACAAACTTCAGCTTTAATCGATGGTGGTGTTGATATTTTATTGGTTGAGACCATTTTTGACACATTAAATGCCAAAGCCTGTTTGTATGCTATCGATGAAATTTTTGAGGAAAAAAATATAGATCTTCCCATAATGGTTTCCGGGACAATTACCGATGCATCAGGAAGAACCCTCAGTGGACAAACAGCTGAGGCCTTTTTAACATCCGTTTCTCATTTAAACCTATTATCTGTTGGATTTAATTGTGCACTTGGGGCTAAAATGATGAAACCCTACCTAGAAGTCATATCAAAAAACACTGAATTTTATGTTAGTGCTCATCCAAATGCAGGCTTACCAAATGAATTTGGTGAATACGACGAGACTCCTGAAGATATGTCAAGTCAGATTAAAGAGTATCTAGAAAATAATATTATCAATATTATTGGAGGATGTTGCGGAACCACTCCTGAACATATTAAGGAAATGGTAATTTTGTCCGAAAAATACAAACCGAGAAAAATACAAGAACAATGAGTTTACATCCTGACTATCAGGGTCAATATGAATACAAATGGAATGATCTTCCCTTTATGCGGTTGAGTGGTTTAGAACCTTTGGTTGTTACTCCTGAACTTAATTTTGTTAATGTAGGTGAACGAACAAATGTTACCGGTTCAAGAAAATTTTTGCGTCTCATCAAAGAAGAACTTTTTGATGAGGCTCTTTCTATTGCTCGAGATCAAGTTGAAAATGGTGCTCAAGTAATCGATATCAATATGGATGAGGGAATGATTGATGGTGTTTCATCTATGACCAAATTCTTAAATCTAATTGCTGCCGAGCCCGATATTGCAAGAGTTCCAATAATGATTGACTCTTCTAAATGGGAAATAATTGAAGCAGGATTAAAATGTGTTCAAGGAAAATCAATTGTAAATTCAATTTCCTTAAAAGGCGGAGAGGAAGAGTTTATTGAACAAGCAAAAAAAATTAAAAGGTTTGGTGCAGCAACAATTGTCATGGCATTTGATGAAGTTGGACAAGCAGACACGTATGAAAGAAGAATAGAAATTGTTGAAAGAAGCTATTCCATTCTTACTGGACCCAAAGTGAATTTTTCTCCCCAAGATATTATTTTTGATTTGAACGTTTTTCCTGTCGCTACAGGAATTGAAGAACATAGAAAAAATGCTATTGATTTTATACAGGCAACTCGCTGGGTGAGAGAGAATCTACCGGGAGCACATGTTAGCGGAGGGGTATCCAATGTATCTTTTTCTTTTAGGGGTAATAATCCCGTTCGAGAAGCTATGCATTCAGCTTTTTTATATCATGCCATTAAAGAAGGTATGGATATGGGAATTGTAAATCCAGCAATGTTAGAAGTTTATGATGACATTCCTAAAGATTTATTGGAAAAAGTGGAGGATGTTCTTCTTGATAGAAAAGACGATGCTACTGAAAAACTTTTAGAATTTGCTGAAACGGTAGTAGAGACAGCAAAAGAGAAAAAAACGGATACTAAGTGGCGTGAAGAATCGGTTGCAAAAAGGTTGGAACATTCTCTCGTCAAAGGAATTACCGACTACATAGATGAAGATGTAGAAGAGGCAAGGCTATCGCACGAAAAACCTCTTCACGTTATTGAAGGGCCTCTGATGGATGGAATGAATGTAGTTGGGGACTTATTTGGATCGGGAAAAATGTTTTTACCTCAAGTTGTTAAATCAGCAAGGGTAATGAAAAAAGCTGTTGCCTATCTTTTACCCTTTTTAGAGGATGAAAAAGAAGAAGGAAGTTCAGCAGGTAAAATTTTACTAGCCACGGTAAAAGGTGATGTTCACGATATCGGAAAAAACATAGTAGGTGTTGTATTGGGTTGTAATGGTTACGAAATCATCGACATTGGAGTAATGGTACCTCCCGATAAAATTATTGAAGCAGCCATAGAACATAATGTTGACATAATAGGTTTGAGTGGATTAATTACTCCATCTTTAGATGAAATGATTACCGTAGCTAAAGAAATGGAGAAAAGTGGTATGAATATTCCTTTATTAATTGGTGGAGCGACTACTTCCAAAATCCATACTGCAGTTAAAATTGAAGAACACTATAAAGGAGGACAAACCGTTTACGTATTGGATGCCTCAAGATCTGTTACAGTAGCAAGTAACTTGCTTGGGAAAGAAAAAAATGAATATATAAAGGATATTCAAAGCGAATATTCAAGAATGCGAGAACATCATAAAAAAAGAAGAGCGTCAAAAGAAAAAGTTTCATGGAAAAAAGCAAAAGCAAATAGACAGAAAACGGAATGGAACCAATATGAGGTGAAAACTCCAAATTTCATTGGAGTAAAGTTGTTTGATGACATCTCTTTAGAAGAAATAAAGAAATACATTGATTGGACCCCCTTCTTTCAAACATGGGATTTGCATGGTAGATATCCGAATATTTTAGAAGACAAAATCGTAGGAAAAGAGGCTAAAAAACTACTGATAGATGCACTAAAAATGCTCGATGATATTATCGCAGAAAAATGGATATGCAATAAAGCTGTTGTAGGAATTTGGCCTGCAAATTCAGTAGAGGAAGATATTGAGGTTTATACAAATGAATCCAGAAATGAAGTAGCCGAAAAATTCTTTACCATTCGCCAACAACAGAAGAAAAAGGAAGGATTACCAAATCATTCACTAGTAGATTTTATTGCTCCAAAAGAATCGGGAGTAAAAGATTACATCGGAGGATTTGTAGTAACGGCCGGAATTGGGATTGAAAAACATATTGAAAGGTTTGAATCTGATCACGACGATTACAATTCGATTATGTTAAAAGCATTAGCAGATCGATGCGCAGAGGCTTTCACTGAGTTAATGCATGAAAAAGTAAGAAAAGAAATTTGGGGGTATGCAGCCGAAGAGAATTTTGAAAATGAAGATTTAATTAAAGAATCATATAAGGGAATTCGACCGGCACCAGGATATCCAGCTTGTCCAGACCATTTAGAAAAACCTACACTTTTCAAGCTTTTAAATGCCGAGGAATTAACTGGAGTTTCCTTGACAGAAAGTATGGCGATGTATCCAACAGCATCAGTTTCAGGATGGTATTTTGCTCATCCTGATTCAAAATATTTTGGGATCGGTAAAATAGAAAAAGATCAAGTAGAGGATTATGCACAAAGAAAGGGAGAAACTATTGAATACATAGAAAAATGGTTAGGTCCAATCTTAAACTACTAATCGAGAAAAATAACTTTTTAATAAGATGTAATTCGTTTTTTCTCTTTCTCGAAAACTGATTAGTTCAAAAGAGGACAAACCAAAATTTGATTGAAATTTAAACCAATGATAAATAGGTATAAACTTCAACATATTTATAAAATCCGACGGTAATAATTTTTAAAATTTATCGTTACAAAAATTAATTTGAAGTTTAAATTTTACAACGTAATTTAACATAATGTATAAGTGGACATTCACAATTTGTTTCTCACTCATAACAATATTTGGATTTAGCCAATCTCAAAATGAAAAAATAGCCTACCAATACTTTGCTGAAAAGCAATATGAAAAAGCAATCATACTTTACAAAAGTCTTTACAAAAAAGAGCAAAAAAAAGAGTATTATGAACCTTTGTTGCAATCATTCATTTTTTTAGAGCGTTTCAAAGAAGCAGAAAAACTAACTAAAAATCACATAAAAAAACATCCGGGTAGAATTGAATTAGGGATTGACCATGGATATGTTTTAGAAGCTTGGGGTAAACAAACTAAGGCCTTACAAGTATATGATCAAACACTGAAATCGATGGTCGGTAATGTAAACTCCATTTTATCCGTCGGAAATAAATTTTATCAGAAAGGAAAATACGATTATGCAATTAAAGCTTACAAAAGGGGTTCAAAACTCATAAACGGAGACTATCCTTTTGCCTTTGAGCTTGCAAAAGTATATGAAGCGAAAGGAAACTTAACTTATGTCTCTAAATCCTTAATCGGTGTTCTGGAATTTGGAGAAGACTACATAGAATCGGTAAAAGGAGCTTTATCTACTTACTTTTATGATGATTCAAATGGAAAAAAAAGACGTGTTTTTAAAGAAGTTCTCTTAGAGTTTGTACAAAAACATCCCTCTCAAAGCAGCTACACGGAACTATTAATTTGGTTTTTTCTACAAGAAAAGAAATTTTCTTCAGCTTTAACTCATGCTGTCGCACTTGACAAAAGAAACCAAGAATTTGGAAATAGAATTATAAAAATTGCCGAAATCTTTGTTCAAAATAAAGCTTATGATGTAGCACTAAAAGCATACAAATACCTTTTAGATAAAAAGGATGATTCTTATTTCTACAGAACAGCAAGGATGAAAACGGTTGAGGTCTTAAATAAAAAAATTAAGGAAGACCCCAACTCAACATCAGAAGACATTAATTCGTTGAAAAAAAATTATGAAAGCGCATTGGAAGAACTTGGTAGAAACAACTATACAATGGACTTAATACGAGGTTATGCTCTCTTACTCGCATTTAATTATAACGAAACTGAAAAAGCTAAAGAAGAATTAAAAACAGCTTTAAAGCAATCGAGAGCTAAAAATACAGAATTGGCAAAATGTAAAATAACATTGGCAGATATTTATGTTAAAGAAGACAACATTTGGGAGGCCGCGTTATTGTATGGTCAAGTAAATCATGATTTTAGCGAAGATATTATTGGACATGAGGCCAAACTAAAAGCAGCTAAAACTTACTTTTATGGAGGTGATTTTGAATGGGCGAAAACACAACTGGATGTACTTAAAGCAAGTACAACGAAATTAATTGCAAATGATGCAATGCAGCTTTCTATTCTAATTTCTGATAATTTAGCTTTGGACACAGCAACAGCCCCGCTAAAATTATATGCTAAAGCAGATTTATATTACTATCAAAACAATGACTCTTTGGCCTATATCTATTACGACAGTATATTAAATCAATTCCCAGATAATTTAACTCTTCTGGATGATGTATATTTTATGCAAGCAAAAATACATGCCAAAAATAAAAGATGGGCAGATGCAATCGATCGATATCAAAAAGCGATAGATTATGATGATTTATTAAAAGATGATGCACTATATGAAATGGGAATAATTTATAATAAAATTCTTAAAAACCCCGATAAGGCTTTACTTTGCTTTGAAGAAATTATAGTGAAGCATCAGGACAGTTATTATGCATTTGAAGCAAGAAAAAAATACCGATTGTTAAGAGGAGATTTTCAACAAAGTCCTATTGAAGTTAAATAATCATTTATTATTTTTTTATGATTATGAAAAAAGAGGTCATTCACGAAAAAATGACTAAACAGCTTGATGTCAGAATAGAAAATGTTCAGCGAGCGCTTAAAATCCAAAAAGAAAGTTTAAAAACAGCATCTGAATCTACGGCTGGAGATAAGCATAATACATCTAGAGCCATGATGCACATTGAAGAGGAAAAATTAAACCGACAATTAGATCAACTTTTTGTACTCAAAAAACTTTCAGGTAAAATTAATCTTCAAAAAAAAGACACACACATTACTTTAGGCTCATTGATCCAAACTAATTATGGATGGCTATACATTTCGATTCCATTCGGAAATTTAGTTATAAATGAACAAGAAGTTATGATTGTTTCTTTAGTTTCTCCGATAGGAAAAGCTCTTCAAAACAAAAAAACTGGAGATTGTATTGAGTTTAACAGTAAAAAATGGAAAATTCTTAAAGTATATTAAAAGAAAGAAGTGGTGCTCACGCACCACTTCACTTAGCAAAATCAGGGTTGGAAACCAACCTTGTAGAAAGAGAATTTTAATTCTTTAATATTTCTTCAAATACGTCCAACCTCGGCGTTAATACGATATCTGTTCTTCTGTTTTTCTTTTTAGCTTCTGAAGTTTTAGCAGGATCTAATGGAGAATGCTGTCCTTTTCCACTAGCTGTTAATCGCTTAGGATCTACTTTAAAACTTTCTAACACTTTTACAATTTCTGTACCTCTCATTACACTTAAGTCCCAATTGTCTTTTAATTGAGGTCCTCCATGATATTTGTCCGTATCAGTATGACCCTCAACAGTGATATTAATATCGTTATTTCCCTTTAAGGCTTTCGCTAGTTTCTTAAGTGCTTGTTTTCCTTTTTCATCAGCCTTATAGCTACCTGGTTTAAACAACAGTTCATTATCCAGTGAAATGTATACTTTTCCATTTCTCATTTCCATTGTAATCCCTTCATCTTCTAGTCCAAAAAGAGCTTTTCTAATTTTATCCTCTAAAGCTTTCGCTAATGAATCTCTTCTTGTTATTTCCGATTGTAATTCAGCAATCCTTTTTGCTCTCTGTTCAATATCAGCCATTGCCTGATTAAGCTCTTTTGTTTTTTGCTTTAAATTGGCTTCTTTCTCTGCCAGAGATCTTTCTGCATCGTTAAGTTTATCTTCCTTTACTTGAAGAGTGCTTCTTGTATTCTCAATCTCTTGCATATATCTCATCACCAACTCTTCTGCTTTCTTCTTATTCAAATCCTTTAAGGCAAGTAATTCTCTGTAAGTTTTGTCCAATTGATCATAATTGGTTGTTAACTGGCGTAGAGATGTTCCTTGAACTGAGGTGTCATTTTGCAGCGCTGACATACGTTTATCCATATCAACCATTTTATTTTCAAGTTCACTATTTGCAGACTCCAACTGTACATTTTTAGAATGTAATTCTTGAGACTTTGCTTTTTCTGCGTTATAATTTGCAGTAACATCATCTAATTTTCGTTTAGGAACACAACTTGAAATTGATGTTCCCAAAATTCCTCCAACGATTAAAATCTTAACTATATTTTTCATAAGGCATCCCTCTTTTACAAATGTAACGGCAAAATTACTGCCAAGATTTTGTCAAAGTTGTTTATTACTAACAGTATTCTGTGCAATTCCTTAATAAACCATGGAAGAATAAAATTTTGATATCGTATTTTCGTTATTACGAATAAAGGGTTTTGAACTTTTATAACCGGATTAAATACTGCTCTATTTTAGGATTGATTATGATCTCATATCTGGGATATTCTCAAAAGAATTTCAGCAACTTTACCACAAAAAAAATTCCAGTTCTTGACTCTGTACAAATTGATTCTTTATCAATTATCCCAGGAAGCTTTTACATCAATATGGACAGTAGTTATTATCGCATAAATTATTTTAAAGGATATATTCTTTTTAAACAAAAAAACACCGATTCTATCTTTGTTCGTTACAAATCCTATCCATTGAATTTTACTTCCACTGTACAAAACAGAAGCTTGAAGAATCAAAATGAAAACGGCAGAAAAAAAATACTAACCAAAAACCCTTATTACTATACTCCTAAAACGCTTAATAGAGAAGACCTTTTCGGATCAAATTCATTACAAAAAAGTGGAAGTATCTCAAGAGGAATTAACATAGGTAATACAAGAGATTTATCTGTAAATTCTAATATGAACTTGAAACTTGCGGGTACGTTTCAAGGCATAGAGATTTTAGCCTCAGTAACCGATAATAATATACCTATTCAACCTCAGGGAAACACTCAAACTCTTCAGGACTTTGATAAAGTATTCATTCAATTCTCAAAAGATGACCACCGACTTATTGCAGGAGATTTTCAAACAAAAGAATCAAATGATGTTTTTCTGAAATTCAATAAAAAAGCTCAGGGTATAAGTTATTCTGGAAAATACACTTCCAAACTTTTTAAAAAATCGGCTGTTTTATCAACAAAATCAGATGTTGCATTGTCGCGTGGAAAATTCAATCGACAAAGTATTCTTGGAATTGAAGGGAATCAGGGTCCATATCAACTTTTTGGTGCAGAAAATGAACGGTTTATAATTATTCTTTCAGGTACAGAACGAGTTTATATTGACGGTAAATTATTATCCAGAGGAATGGACGGTGACTATGTCATCGATTATAACTCAGCAGAAATTACTTTTACTACCAACCAAATCATAACAAAAGACAAAAGAATCATTGTAGAGTTCCAATATTCAGATCAAAATTACGGGAGATCTCTTTTTACTTCACGAAATGAAATTTCCAATCAAAAAGGTAAATTTTTCATTAACTTTTACACCGAACAAGACATGAAATTTCAGCAGCTAAACCAGTCCTTGTCGAACGATCAGATTCAGCTGTTAAGTGATGTTGGTGATAGTTTACAGTTTGCCGTGTCACCTCGAATTGATACTGTTGAATATAATTCTAATCAAATATTGTATAAAAAGTCCGATACAATAATTGATTCCATCAACTATACTTACTATCAATACAGTAATAATCCCGATAGTGCCATTTATAGTTTAGGATTTAGTAATGTTGGTCAAGGAAATGGAAACTATACCCTCTCCAGTTCCAATATTAATGGCCGTGTATATGAATGGATACCACCATTAAACGGAACTATGCAAGGGAGTTATGAACCCATAAATCAACTAATTGCTCCCAAACAAAATCAAATGCTTACAATTGGATCAAGCTACAAACATAAAAACTCAACCTTTTTTTTCGAATCTGCTTTTAGTAAAAGAAATCAAAATCTTTTTTCGAAAAAACACAAAAAGGACAATCAGGGAATTGCTTTAAAAACCACTTTAAAAAATCAAAAAATTAAAAAATTAAATGAGGAAAATACCAAAGAGTCCCCAAAAACTCGGATTTTCAATACTGAATTTAGCTATCAACTCATTAATAAAAATTTCAGATCAATAGAACGTTTCAGATCTGTAGAGTTCAATAGAGATTTCAATTTAAGCTCTTCGACTCCCCAAAATACCGAACAAATATTGAGCTTAAAATGGAATAAAATCTATTTAAATAAAAGGGTTTTTGGTATCGATTTATCATACATTAACAGACAAAATGAATATTATGGTTTTAAGTCTGCTGTTGATCTCAATAGTAAAATTGGAAAAAAAGGAACTTTAAATGGAAAGGGTAGTTATTTGCAATCAGAGGGTAATACTCAGAAAAGTCAATTTTTAAGACATTTGGTAACCTATAAATATAGACTCAATAATAGTATAAGTTTGAAAATATGGGAAGAAGAGGAGTATAATTTAGTCAATAATTCAAATGTCGACACTCTTGAATCCAACTCATTCCGATACACCGTTTACGGTTCAGAATTGAATTTAAAAAAATCAAATTCAATTAACCTAAGCTTTACTGGTAATCAAAGAATAGACTACCTACCACTAAATAATGTGATGAATAAAGTTACTACAGCCAATAATGCTGGTACTAAATTTATTTATCTCAATAAGAAAGGAACAAAATTTCTTTGGAATTCTGTATTCCGAGAATTATCTATTGACAATAATGATTTAGTAAATGAAAAACCTGAAAACACACTATTGAATCGATTTGATTATAAATTTAAGCTTCTAAAGGGGTTGATAAATTCATCTTCGTTTTTTGAAACTGCTTCAGGAAGCGAAATTAAAAGACAATTTCAATTCGTAGAAGTTAATCCAGGACAGGGAAATTATGCATGGATTGATTTTAACAACGATTCTATCCAAGATTTCACTGAATTTGTGGTTTCTGATTTTCAAGATCAAAATAATTACATAAAAGTATCCTTACCAACTTCCGATCTCATAAAAACGTACAATAACGAATTTAATCAATCCTTAAACATCAATCCTGCTCGATATCTAAAAAGGGATAAGAAAATTAATAAACTCATTACTCGTTTCAATAATCAGTTTTTAATGAAATTAAATACAAAAACTTCTAAGAGCCAAAAAAAAAGAATTCAAATTCCTTTTCAAAATGGAATAAACGACACAAATTTAATTTCTACTTCATCCTCAATTAGAAACACTATATATTTCAATCGATCTAACCCAATAATCGGGATGAATTATACAGTACGTACAAATCAAAATAAAACTCTTTTAATATCTGGTTTTGAAGGCAGATCATTGACTTCCAACTCTATAGACCTAAGATGGAATATTGCAAAAAAATTCACGTTCAGAAATAAAGTGGAGTTAATTACAAAATCACGATTATCTGAGCTTTCTGAGGACAACAATTACGAAATTAAAAGTTACGTAGTAGAACCTAAATTTACATACCAAAAAGGTTCAAGCTTTCGAAGTTCAATCGTTACCGCATTTAAGGATAAAACGAACAATAATGTTTTTGGAGGAGGAAAAGCAGAATTTAAAAAAATAGGAATTGAAATAACTTACAACCTAATTTCTAAAGGCAGAATGACCCTTGGCACAGATTACATTTCTACCGTATTTGATGGGTCACAAGCGAATAACTCACCATTACTTTTTGAACTTTTAGAAGGATTTCAAATAGGAACAAATTACACTTGGAGAGCAAGTTATCAACGCTCATTTAAAAATAATTTTCAAATCAGTTTGAATTATGAGGGAAGGAATTCAGAGACTATTAAGGCCGTACACACCGGAAATATGCAAGTCCAACTTTTATTTTAAGATAAAATACATATTAAATCTTTAAAGCTAATTTTTTCATATTCTGCTTGCTTAGGGAGAATACTTCTTGAACTCATTCCAGGAATTGTATTTACCTCGATTAAATAAAAGATGTCTTTGTTCAAAATAAAATCGATTCTTGCCACTTTGTTAAGTCGTAAAAGCTTGAATACTTTTCGAACAATATTCTGACATTCCAAGGTTTTCTCTTCGGATAAATCTGCAGGAGTTATTTCCTTCGCGCCCTGTTCAGAATATTTTTGATTAAAATCAAAAAACTCTGAATTTACTATTATTTCCGTTATTGGCATTACCTTCTCTTTATCTTCGTGCTTAATAATTCCGACCGAAAACTCTCTTCCTTCAATAAATTCCTCAACGATGACTTCTGTATCATGATGAAAAGCATCCTGCAAGGCAGTTTTCAAATCCTTTTCATTTGCGACTTTATGAGTTCCTATTGATGAACCTCCATTGTTCGGTTTTACAAAACATGGATAATCAAGCTTAGAATAAAGCGCTGAGTTATCTTCATCTTTATAAAAAACAACGGACTTTGGAACAGTAATGTCATACGTACTCAAAAATCGATTACACCAGTTCTTATTAAACGTCAGTGCACTTGATAAAAGATCCGATGAATTATAAGGGATACCGAGTAAATCGAAATAACCAGCTAATTTACCATCTTCCCCTGGAGTCCCATGTATAATATTAAAAACAGAACTAAATTGTATTTTTTCTCCATTTACATAAAATGAAAAATCGTTTTTATCAATCGAATATTCTTCCTCATTATACTCGGCAATCCAATTTTTATTTACTATCCGAACCAAAACAGGATGATTGATTGTGGAGTCAAAAGAATTAAATATTTCTTTTGCACTTTTTTTTGAAATTTCAGACTCGCCTGAAAATCCCCCGTACACCAAAGCCGTATATTTCATTGCATTGTTTTTTTCTAAAATAGGTGTAAGTTTATAATTTTTCGAAAGAGTTTAAAGTTTTTATTCAGAATCATTGTGTTAGTTTTATTCATAATTAAATAAAAAGCCCCTACAATACGTAGGGGCGATTTAACCAAAATGTTATGTAAGTCCTAAATTAATCGACGTTATCGTGCAAAAAAGAATTATTTGGACGAATTTCTGGATTATTGTCTCCATCGTCCCCAAGTGTAAATCTCGAAGTTTTATTTTCAGATGAATGCTCGACATTATCAAGCTTAACTTTTTTTCTTATATATGCCGGTTCATCCTCCAAATCACTTATACTTGAAGGAGATTTTAATTTTGAAGTCAAGTGATTCAACTTCATTAACCTCTCTTGAGATCTTTTCAACCTCTCTTCAGCATCTAACTCATCTGCAAATGTAGTGTTGGCTTGTTCTGGAGAAGACTTTATTTCATGAATAAAAGTTGTATCTTCTGAATTAGTAACTTCATTAAAACTAGGTTCGAAATTAGAACCCTCATTAGAATCTTCTTGTTTAGTTGTAAAATCAAACTTAGTTCCTTCATAATTTAAATCACTTTTAGAGACTTCTTCATAGGATTGCTCCAAATCAGATTCCTCATATAAATTATGAACTATCTTTGGTGAAGATGCAGGTTCAGAAACAGCATTTTGAGTAGTTTCAATATGCGTTGAATTTATATTTTGCATCGTATCTCCATCTTTTTCAACAACCGGAACATCCAATTCCATTTTAATTTGCTCGGCTTTTGGAGTTTCTTGTGTCTTTAATTCAGGCTCAAGTGAATTCTCTTGACTTTGCATTGTATTTTTAACATCAGTTGTTTTCGAAACAACAGAATCATCCAATTTTAAATCATGAACAAGCTTTTCCTTTTTTCTCTCTGTTTGAATACCCCCTATTGATTTATTGGCTTCAAAACCTGTAGCGATTAGTGTAATAGAGATATTATCACCCAAATCCTCATCTCGTCCTGTACCCCAAATTATATCAGCAGATAATCCAGCTTCATCTTGAATATAATCCGTGATTTGAGAAATCTCGTCCATCATCACTTCATTATTGCCCGATGTGATATTTAATAAAATGTAATTTGCTCCCTCAATATTATTGTCGTTTAATAAGGGAGACTCTAAAGCTTCTTGTGCTGCCTTAATTGCTCTATTTTCTCCGGAGGCTAATGATGATCCCATTATCGCAACTCCACTGTCAGTCATTACAGTTCTTACATCTTCAAAATCGACATTTATATACCCTGTTCGAGTTATAATTTCTGCAATTCCTTTCGCAGCGGTAGTTAGTATATCGTCTGCTTTTGCAAATGCATCGGAAAGAGAAAGGTTTCCATATATCTCTCTCAGTTTATCGTTACAAATAATTACACATGTATCGACAGAGTCACGCAATTCCTCAAGTCCATTATCGGCTTGATTCGACCTTTTTCTTCCTTCAAATCCAAAGGGATAGGTCACTATTGCTACGGTCAAAATACCCAACTCTTTAGCCAGTCTGGCAATAATCGGAGCTGCACCGGTTCCGGTTCCTCCTCCCATTCCAGCTGTGATGAAAAGCATTTTAGTATCCTTTTCCAGGATTTCCTTTATTTCATCAATATTTTCAATTGCTGCATTTTTTCCTACTTCAGCAATTGAACCTGCTCCTCGACCACCTGTCAAGTTAAGTCCTAATTGAATTTTATTAGGAACAGGACTCATTTCAAGTGACTGCTCGTCAGTATTACATATAAAAAAGTCAACACCTTTAATACCGGCATTATACATGTGGTTAACCGCGTTGGACCCACCTCCCCCTACACCAAATACCTTGATGATGGAGCTTTCTGAGTTTTCAATTTCAAATTGCATCATAACATTGGTTGGTTTTAATATTTTTATTCTGAATCATCTTTAAAAAAATCACTAACCGGCTTTAATATAACATCAAAAAAGTTTCCTTTTTCTTTTTCAGAATGACCCGTTACTGGATTTATTGTTCTTTTTTCTAATCCTTTTATGACTAATCCTACACCTGTTGCAAATACAGGACTCGTAATTTCATCAGAATTACCACTTGCCAGGTGTTCGTTTGGATAACCAATTCTTGTATCCATTCCCGTCATGTACTCTACAAGCTGACAAATGTGTTTGAGCTGAGAGCCTCCCCCTGTAATTACAATACCTCCTATTAATTTTTTTTCGAAGCCTGAATTTTTTATTTCAAAATATACGTTTTCAATAATTTCCTCCAATCTAGCCTGGATAATATGAGCTAAATTTTTAACCGAGATTTCTTTTGGAGATCTTCCCCTTAATCCGGGAATACTCACTATTTCGTTTTCTTGATTTTCATTGGCTAATGCCGAACCAAACTTTACTTTTAATAACTCAGCTTGAGATTTAATGATAGTACAACCCTCCTTAATATCCTCTGTCACTATATTACCACCAAAAGGAATGACTGCAGTATGTCGAATAATCTGATCCTGAAAAATAGCTATATCAGTTGTTCCTCCTCCAATATCAACAAGAGCAATCCCTGCTTCTTTCTCTTCATCACTTAAAACGGCTTCTGAGGAAGCTAAAGGTTCCAAAATTAATTCGGCAACTTGAAGTCCTGCCTTTTCAACGCATTTGTGTATGTTTTTAGCAGCAGTAATTTGACCCGTTATAATATGAAAATTAGCCTCCAATCGCGTCCCGGCCATCCCAATAGGTTCTTTTATACCCTGTTCATTATCAACAATATACTCTTGAGGAAGAACATGGATTATTTCCTCACCAGGAAGCGTTACCAACTTGTACATATCATCAATTAGACCGTCAATATCCTTCTGGTCTATTTCATCTTCACCCGTATGACGTATCTTTTCTCCTCTATGTTGTAGACTCTTAATATGCTGACCCGCAATACCCACATTTACAACGCGAATATTTACCCCGGATTGTGCCTCCGCCTCAGCAACTGCTGTTTTAATACTCTCTACCGTTTTATCGATATTGGAAACTACTCCTCTAGAAACCCCTACAGACTCAGACTTACCCATCCCAAGAATTTCAATTTTCCCAAATTCATTTTTGCTTCCTACCATACAAACAATCTTGGTAGTTCCAATATCTAACCCTACAACTATATCTTTTTTTCCTGAATTACTCATCCTAATTTCTTTATTTGCAAACTATTTGCCGATCATACTTCACATTCACCTCTTTGTACTTGTTCCAACCTAATTTCGGGGCAATTTCATCATAATACCTATTAATTTTATCAAATTTATCTTTGTAATTTGTAAGCTCTCCAAATACAAACTCCTCATTTCCAATTAAGGGAATTAGAACAGCATCTCCATTTTTATTTATGTAAACCTGCCCAATTTGGGCCTTCCAAAAAGAGTTTTTATTTACATATTTAGCAAATTCGTAAACATCATTTACCAATTTAAAATGAGTAGCAATATCCTCATCAACCATAGTATCTTTCAAATATCTGTTGTACTTGGCTAGATGCCCCGTTATTGTTAATACACGCGGTGAGTATTTTGTTTGCCATGTCATTGAAAAGCCCTCCTCATCAATGTAAAATCCAGGGGTTGAATCTGGTTTTATTCGGGCTATTACTTTTCTTAATTCGACATCTAACTTTACACTACCGTTTTGTTCAACATACACCTCAGCACTCTTTACTGAAGATTGACTTTTTAATAAATTTTCAATTCCATTCAAGCACAGAGAGTGAAAAGATTTCCCCAACAAGGTGTCGTACCTTGAATAAACTAAATCAATAACATCATCCTTGTCCATGAAAGCATCCCCTTTCGTTGCATCAATAGAAACAAAAACGCTTTTGACTGATCTTTTACCCTGCTCATTTTTTGTAAACGATACAAAAACAAGAAAGGCTGAAATCAGTAAAAAGCCCATTATGTTCTTGATACGATTGTCCATTAGAACGCTTTATTTGTTAGTGTTTCAACAAGAATTCTTTCAAATTTTCAACTTCAGCACCGATATCTCCAGCACCTATAGTTAAAACTACGTCACATTTAGATACACCAACATAGTGTGTAAGCTGTTTTTTTGAACAAAGCGTTTTTGAATTCATGTTAATTCGATCAAAAAGCATTCTGGAATTGACCCCAGGAATCGGTAACTCGCGAGCTGGATAAATATCTAAAAGCAACAATTCATCCAACAACTCTAAACTCCTTGCAAATTCATCTGCGAAATCTTGAGTACGAGAGAACAAATGCGGTTGAAAAACACCTAAAATATTTTTTTCAGGGTACATTTTTCGAACAGAAGTTACAAGCTTTTTTATCTCTTCAGGGTGATGAGCATAGTCATCAATGTAAATTAAATTATCTGATTTTATATGAACGTCAAATCTCCTTTCAACACCACTATAATTGCCTATTGCCTCCTTAATTTTAACAGGTTCAATTCCGTTTTCTAAGGCAATTCCAAAAGCCAGCAAAGCATTTTCCATGTTATGTATTCCCGGCAAACCAATTTTGACGTCTTTTATTTCACCGCCCGACCATTTAAAATCTCCAAAAAAATCAGCATTTTCTACCCTAAAATTAGCAGCATAATAATCTGCTGATTCATCATCAATTGAATACGTTTTATACTTTTTGCCTAAAACTTCAGTTAACGAACTGTGGATGATTGCTACTCCTTGTTTCTGTAAATTTTGATCCAAATACTGTCTGAAAGCTTTTTGCATTTCTTCCTTTGTACCATAAATATCCAAATGATCTGCATCAATTGCAGAAACTGTTGCAAAAGTGGGTTTTAATTCTAAAAATGACCGATCATACTCATCGGCCTCTACAACTGTAATTTGACTATTTAAATCATGATAATAATTACTTCCTAAATCCTTAGAAATACCCCCTAAAAATGCAGTAAAAGGAACGTTGCAAAATTTAAAAATATGAGATATCATACTTGATATTGTAGTTTTTCCATGAGTACCTGCAACACCAATACTTTTATTTGATTCAGTAATTTTACCTAATACTTGGGCTCTTTTTAAAATTTCAAAACCTGATCGTTTAAAAAAATTCCACTCAGAATGATTCTTGGGAACCGCAGGTGTCAAAATTACCAACGTATTTTCCAAGGACAAGAATTCCTTATCAATTAGCGAAACATTGTCTTCGTAATGAATTTTTACTCCCTCATTTTCCAATTTTTTTGTAAGTGCAGTTTCTGTTTTATCGTAACCGGAAACCTTACAACCCAATGCCAGAAAATAACGAGCAAGAGCACTCATTCCTATACCGCCAACACCAATAAAGTATATGTTTTTTTTTATTGTCAATTTTCCAAAAGTTTATTTACTTCTGCCATTATTAAATCAGCAGCATTTTCAATTTTTAACTTCTCAATATTTCGTTTTAAGGTTCTTCTTTTTTCTTCATCAGAGAGAAGACTGTCTACGGCTTGAAAAAGTTTATTTTTAACTTCAGAATCCTTAACTAAAACCCCAGCATTATTATTAACTAACGCCATTGCATTTGCAGTTTGGTGGTCTTCAGCAGCAAAAGGAAAAGGGACAAGCACACAAGGCTTTCCAACTAAACTCAATTCAGTAACGGACATTGCGCCAGATCTGGAAACAACTACATCAGCAACTGAATAGGCCAAGTCCATAGTATAAATAAACTCATGAGGGTGAATTAAATTACTCCCGATTTTGTCAACTCTATCTTGAGATTTTGTTTTATAAAACTTACCTGTTTGCCATAACAATTGATACCCTTTTTCCACAAATTTTTCTAAATCATCATCCAAAGCTTGATTAATACTTCTGGCTCCTTGACTTCCTCCTATTGACAAAACAACAGGCTTATCTGCTTCCAAACCAAAATCACGCAAACCTTTTTCTTTTTTACCATCCAAATTCAAAATTTCTTGACGAACAGGGTTACCTGTAATTACCAGTTTTTTAGCCTTTGGGAAGAACTTTTCCATTCCTTGAAAAGCAACACAAACTGTATTAACATTTTTACCCAATAATTTATTAGTAATCCCCGGATAAGAGTTCGATTCGTGAATCAATGTTGGAATTCCTGCCCATGTAGCAGCCTTTAAAAGTGGTCCACTTGCAAACCCTCCAACGCCTATACATAAATCAGGATTAAAGCGTTTAATTATATTTCGAGATTTCCATAAACTTGAAATGAGTTTGAAAGGAAAAGACAGGTTGGAAATTGTCAGTTTTCGTTGAATACCACTAATCCAAAGGCCTTCAATAGGGTATCCCGCTTTGGGGACTTTTTCCATTTCCATTTTGCCTTTTGCACCAACAAAAAGGATATTTGCATCGGGATATTTTAGTTTAATTGCATTTGCTATGGCTACAGCAGGAAAAATATGTCCTCCTGTTCCGCCACCACTAATTATTACTTTTGGCGATTTCTTCATCGTTATTACCGCTACTTATTTCTCGACTTACACTCAAAATTATTCCAATTGATATTGCAGTAAACCATAAAGATGTACCTCCCATACTTACCATTGGTAAAGGTTGTCCCGTTACGGGAAAAATCCCAACTGCAACTGCCATATTACTAAATGCTTGAATGATTAGTCCAGAAGAAAGACCAATTACTAATAGAACGGAGAAAAGTTTATTGCATTTTCGAGCTATTTTAATACTTCTAAAAAATAAGACTAGATACATTAAAATGGTAAACGCACCTCCTATTATTCCATAGTTTCTCAAAATTGTAGCATAAATAAAATCCGACGCTGCCTGAGGTGGCTGACCATATTTGCCAGGAAATATATCAAACCATAACCCAAGAGCACCACCATCATAAATCGAAGCTTCCGCTAAATTTTTTTGGTAATTTCCCGGATGAAGAGGATCACTGTATGCCTTCAATCTGTTCACCCAAGTAAGTAGTCTTTGAAGAAATTCTGGCACTGTAAGTAATATTATTGTAAAACAAAGAATAAGAATCAATAATATAATTCCAAAATGGCTCATTTTAACACCTCCAAAAAACAATATAATAAAACAACCCCCCAAAATTAAAAATGCGGTTGAAAAATCACTCTTTACAATCAATGCACAAACAAAAACAATAGGAATAAATAAGTGTTTCAACACAACCTTAAAACTATGAAGTTCTCCTTGTTTCCTACTAAGAACTCTTGCTACATAAATTGTTAATGAAATTTTGGCAAAATCTGATGTCTGAAAACTTAATCCTATAAAAGGAATTTTAATCCACCTGGAGGCATCATCAACATTATGGCCTGCAAACATTGTATATAAAAGAAGTGGAATGGTAAAAACCATTAAAATAATAGAAACTCTGGAGAGATAACCATGATTGATTTTAGAAACTTGGTAAGCAATGACAAAGGCGCTTAATAAAATTATTGCGTGTTTTATAACGAAATAAAAAAAGTTTCCTCCTCTTAATAAAGCCAACTGTTCCGTACCAACATAAACAATTGGAATCGACAACAAAGCGAGGGATATAATTACACCCCAAATGACTTTATCGCCATATATCTTATTGTAAATCTCCTGCATTAATTTAGGATACTCCTTCCTTGACTCTTTTTATCACCCAAACAATACTAAAAATCAAGAACAAAAGCACACTAGAAGCAATAATAGTAACAAGGAGTTTTACCTCTCTACTTTTATCGGGTTTTACTTCTTCCATAGCAACAATTAATTATAAGCTTCTAACAGCTTGTTTAAAGGCATTGCCTCTTTCCTCCAAATTCTCAAACATATTAAAACTCGCAGAAGCTGGTGACAACAAAACTGTTTCTCCTTTATCTGCTATATAATATGCCATTTGCACAGCTTCTTCCATTGATCCAGCGTCTACAATCATATCAACCTTATCCAAAAAGTTTTCAAATATTTTAGATTTGTTGGTACCAATATACACAATCGCTCTAACTTTTTCCTTAGATAATTCTTGAAGTGATGAATAATCAATTGTTTTATCAACGCCTCCAACAATCCAAACGGTTTGCCTTTTCATTCTTTCCAAAGCATACCAAGTGGAATTTACATTGGTGGCTTTTGAGTCATTAATGTACTCAATACCGTGCACATTAGCAACAAATTCCAAGCGATGTTCAACATTCTCGAAGTCACTAAATTTTTCTCTTAAGCTATCCTTTCTTAAGTTTTCAACATTTTCTTTTAAGTTTTCAGCCATTGTATCACCAACGCTTAACTTACTCTGAAATTCAAAATTGCCCTTTGTCATGATTTAATTAAATTTATTGGTTTAGTTTAATTATTCCTTGTTTAAATTTTTCTCCTCTATCTTGATAATTTTTGAACAAATCAAAGCTTGCACATGCAGGAGAAAGCAATACAGTATAACCATCCTTGGCCATTGCTGAAGCTTTCTCTACTGCTTCATTTGCACTAGATGCGTCGGCTATTTGTTCTACAAGATCTTTAAAGGTGTCGTGTAATTTTTTATTGTCTTTTCCCAGACATACCATGCCTTTGACTTTAGATTTAACCAAAGGAACCAATTTGGTATAATCGTTTCCTTTATCAATACCTCCAGCTATCCAAATCACTTTATTTTGAATGCTTTCTAGCGCGTAGAAAGCACTATCAACATTTGTTGCTTTTGAATCATTAATATATTCTACGCCATTTATTTTCATAACTCGTTCCATTCTGTGCTCAATAGGCTGAAAGCTTTTTATTGCTGATACAATAGCATTCTCAGACAAATCGAACAAACATGCAACTATAGCAGATGCCATAATATTATATGAATTATGTTTGCCCTTCAAGGAAATGTCATCCCCAGATATCCTCATTGGATTGTTGATATCTATACATATACTTTCATTTTCGATACCTGCACCTTTATTTTTTATAGGTTCTTTTGTAAACGAATAGGAATTGACTTTTAAGTTTAAATGCTTAATTTTCTGCACAATAGTAGGATCATCTCCATTGTATACAAAAACAGAGTTTTTATCAGAATTTCTTATAATTTGAAATTTCGAATTAGTATACTGTTCAAAACTATTATTATAACGATCCAAATGATCGGGAGTAATGTTCAATAAAACTGAAACATCTAATTTTAATTTGTCAATACCATCCAATTGAAAACTACTTAATTCCAAAACATAAAAATCATAGTTACATTTCGCTATCTGCATGGCAAAGCTTTTTCCAATATTACCCGCTATACCAACATTTAATCCAGAACATTTAAGAATATGATGCATTAAGGATGTTGTTGTAGTTTTCCCATTACTTCCAGTAATCCCAATTAATGTTGCATTTGTGAACCAACTTGCAAATTCTATTTCAGAAACAACCTGAACACCTTTCTCCATCAAATCCTTAATTAAAGAAATCGAATCTGGTATTCCTGGACTCTTTACAACAACATCAGCATTAAATATCTCCTTTTCTGTGTGCACACCCTCCTCGAAAAATATTCCTTCATCAATAAGTATTCTCTTATAGTTAGGGTCAATAGCGCCGATATCTGAAACAAAAACATCGTACTGTTTTTGTTTTCCCAAGACAGCAGCTCCAACTCCACTCTCTCCTGCACCTAATATGACTAATTTTTGACTCAAGTTTTATCTTAACTTTAACGTTGCAATAGCAAAAATTGCCAGTAAAATCCCCACTATCCAGAACCTTCCCACAATTTTAGCTTCATGATATCCTAATTTTTGATAATGATGATGTAAAGGCGCCATTTTAAAAACCCTTTTACCAACACCAAATTTGTTTTTTGTGTATTTGAAATAAGCAACCTGAAGAATTACACTTAAATTCTCCACTAAAAAAATTCCACATAAGACCGGAATTAACAACTCTTTTCGTATTGCAATTGCAAATGTTCCTATAATTCCTCCTAAGGCTAAACTCCCTGTATCTCCCATAAAGACTTGAGCGGGATAAGCGTTGTACCACAAAAATCCAATACATGCTCCAACAAAAGCTCCCATAAAAACTACGAGCTCTCCAGAATCTGGAATATACATTATGTTCAAATAATCTGCAAAAAAAGCGTTTCCTGAAACATAAGCCAAAACTCCAAGTGCAACCCCTATTATTGCAGAAGTACCTGTTGCAAGACCATCGATACCGTCAGTTAAATTAGCTCCATTCGAAACTGCAGTAATAATTATAATTACAATTGGTATAAAAACTAACCAACCCCATTTTTCAGCATCTAACCCAAATAATTCAACAGCATAACCATAATCAAGTTCATTGTCTTTAAAAAACGGAATTGTTGTCGATAAAGATTTACTTTCTTCCCAGATTGTGTTCTTTATTATCTTTCCATCAACAGTTACTGTTGGATTGGGTGAATTTGGAGACTCTTCAGCTATTGTCACCTCATCACTAAAAAAAAGAGTTGCGCCAACAATTATACCTATGCCAACTTGACCAACAATTTTCATCTTCCCTTTTAAACCTTCTTTATTCTTTTTAAATACTTTTATGTAATCATCTAAAAAACCAATAAGTCCTAACCAAACCGTTGATAGTAAAAGCATTAATATGTATATATTATCCAGCTTTGCAAAAAGTAAGGTTGGTATGAGGATTGCTCCAAGAATTAAAAGTCCTCCCATTGTTGGCGTCCCTGTTTTCTCAACCTGGCCTTCTAATCCCAAATCTCTAACTGTTTCACCAACCTGCAAACGATGCAACATCTTAATAATTTTTTTCCCAAAAATCATTGATATGATTAGAGACAATATTATGGCAGATGCAGCTCTTGTTGTAATGTACTGAAACGCCCCTGCACCAGGAAAATTTAGATCGTTTAAATATTCAAATACGTAGTACAACATTACTTTTTCAATATTTTAAATGAATTTTCTAACATTTCAACATCATCAAATGGATGCTTAACCCCATTTATTTCTTGATATTTCTCATGACCCTTGCCTGCTACCAAAACAATGTCGCCAGGTTGAGCAAGGGTACAAGCTGTTTTTATGGCTTCAGCTCTATCAGAAATAGATAAAATTTTAGCCAACTCAACAGGATCCAATCCTGTTTTCATTTCTTTGATTATTGTTTCGGGATTTTCCGATCTTGGATTGTCTGAGGTAGCAAAAACACGATCACTCAAATTAGCTGCTATTCGAGCCATAAGAGGTCTTTTTTCTCTATCTCTATCTCCCCCACAGCCCACAACCGTAATTAATTGTTCATTTCCTGAGCGTATATCTTTAATCGTATTTAATACTTTTTTAAGTGCATCAGGTGTGTGAGCATAATCAACAATTGCAATTACACCATTACTTGATCTAAAATGTTGAAATCTTCCCTCAACAGCCGATAAACTACTCAGAGCTGTTAGAACAGCTATTTTATCTTCATCAAGCTCCAATGCAGCTGAGTATACCGCGAGTAAATTGTATGCATTAAAAGAGCCCACTAATCTTGTCCAAACATCTTGTCCATCAATGTTGAGCTGAAGACCTTCAAAAGAATTTTCTACTAATCTACACTTATAATCTGCCATAGCCTTCAACCCATACTTTTTCACTACGGCTTTTGTATTTAAAACCATTGTGTTTCCATGCCGCTCATCAGCATTAGTAAGCGCTATGGAACCTGATGAAAGTCCATCGAAAAATTGTTTTTTTGCATTTATGTAAGCTTCAAAAGTTTTATGATAATCCAGATGGTCATGCGTCAGATTAGTAAACAGAGCCAAGTCAAAATCCAAACCAGATATTCGATTTTGTTGTATGGAATGTGAACTGACCTCCATAAAACAATGTGTGCACCCTTTTTCCACCATTTGTGCTAAAAGTTGATTGATTGCTATGGCATCAGGTGTAGTATGTGTAGAGGGAATAGTTTCCGATATTATCTTATTTCGAACTGTGGACAAAAGACCTGCTTTTTTTCCCAATTGAGAATACAGCAAGTACAACAAGGTTACTACGGTAGTTTTACCATTTGTACCCGTTACACCTATTAGTTTAAGTTTATCAGAAGGGTTTCCATAAAAATTAGAGGCAACTACACCAAGTGCATAAGAAGAATCTTTTACCTTAACGTAAGTGATTTGACTTGAAATTTGACTTGGAAATTTTTCACAAATAACAGTAACAGCCCCATTATCTATGGCTGAATTTATGAATTCATGTCCATCAACATGAGTTCCTCTAGTGGCAATAAATAAAGAATTACTGGTTACTTTACGCGAATCAAAACATATTGAGTCAATTGAACGACTAATGTCTCCAATAACCTCCTCAATACCAGATTTATATAATATGTCGGACAGTAACTTCATTATCCTAATATGATTTCTATAGGTTTTCCTTTTATTACTTTGCTTCCAGGGGGTAAACTTTGTTTCAAAACTCTTCCCTTACCAGAAATTATCACTTTTAAGCCCTTTCCCTCCAAAATATACAAGGCATCTTTTGCCGTTAAACCCTTTACATTTGGAACATTTTCAATTGCTTCTTTCAAAGGTTTTACTCGCATTTTATTTTTTATGATTTTTGCCGACACATATTTATTAGATTCTCCTGCATCAGTTACCATATTAAGATTTTCTGCAACAGTTACTATTTCGTTTTCTCGACCATTTTTTGACCTTACATCTACCGAAGTATTTTTTGATGCCAATTCTGTTCTCAATTCTTTATCTAGAGCAAAAACTCGGTCTGATATTTTTCGAAAAACCGGGGCTGCTGTACTACTTCCATAAATACCATTTTCTCTTGGGTTTGTAACAACAACAATACAAGAATATCTCGGATTATCTGCGGGAAAATACCCCACAAAAGAGCTTCTGTATTTTTTCTTTTTTATTCCCGAATCACTGTAATTTGTAACAGCTGTTCCCGTTTTGCCTGCTACTTTATAAAGGGAACCTTTGAATGGTCTTTTAGCCGTTCCATTGGAGACAACGCCCTCCAATAAGCCTTGAAGTTTTTCAATAGATTCTTTAGAGCAAATTGAAGATTTTATGATGTGAGGACTAAACAAAGTTTCCTTCTTGTCTTGATTAATAATCTTCTCAATAAAAATAGGTTTTACTAATTTCCCGTTATTCGCAACCGAATTATAAAAAGCAAGTATCTGTAAAGGCGTTAGCTTAGACTCATAGCCATGAGAAGTCCAGGCAAGCGTTGTACCATACCAATCCTCATCGGAAGGAGATTTTATCATTGGATCTGCCTCACCTATTATATCAAGATTTAACTTATCCAACAGACCAAAACTGTATAATCTTTCAATATATTCCTCAGGATTCTTTTTGTAATATTTTTCTACCAGTTTAACGGTTCCAACATTCGAAGATCTTTCAAAAACCTCACGAGCAGAGAGCTTTGAATTTGTAACATGAGAGTCCTTTACGACTCTATCATAAACTTTATACTTTCCGTTACCAATTTTTATATTTTTATCATCTAAATCCAACTGTTTTTTTTCCAGAACAGCCATAAAACTTGCCAACTTAATGGTTGAACCTGGCTCCTCAGCATCAGCAACAGCGAAATTTCTAGCTTCTGTAAACTCTCCTGTTGCCGTATCGATCAAAAGATTGGCAATAGCTCTTACTTTACCCGTTTCAACCTCCATAACTACAGCACAACCATAATCTGCTTTATTATAAAACAATTGATCTTTTAATGCATTTTCAGCCACTTCTTGAATATTTATATCAATGGTAGAATAGACATCTGATCCATCTATCGACTCCTTAATATTTGAGTTATTTACCGGAACCCAAACATTGGACTTCCTTCTTTGCAACTGCTCTCCGTCTACCCCCATGAGATATGCATCGTATGCTCCCTCTAAACCAAATGGAGCCCTGGAACCAATGGTCCTGGAGGCCAAAACACCAAAAGGTTTTTTTCTTTTTGTATACTTCCTGTACGCCAAACCACTTTTTAATCTTCCCTGGTTAATAAAAGGAAACGTTTTTAGTTTTTGAAAATCAGGATAATTGAGACCTCTACTCAATAAATACCATCGAACAGAATCCTTGTATGCTTCTAAAATATCCTTATAATATTCATTGGATGATTTTATACCAGTTAAAGCCTCTAAAGAATCTGATAAACTCTTCACGTATTTATTTAATGTATCTTCAACTATAGCAGGAGAGGTAAGATCCAAACCAACTTCATAATAGGTTAAAGATGTTGCCAGCAAACTCCCGTCTTTCGCATAAAGATCTCCTCTCTTTGCAGGAAAAGTTCTCTTCTTAACAGTAGTAGTTTTAACATTTTCGACTACCTTATCAGTTTTTAGAAACTGAATATTTATTGTAGCCAATAGAATCAACACTCCAAAAGCTACTAATCCAAAAAAGAAAAAATATACTCTCTTTAGTATGTTTGTTTTTGAATCCAATTATTTATCTATTTTTTCATTTTCTTTTTTCAACTGAAAAGGCGGCTTCTTACTCTCTTTTAAACCCAACTGCTCAACTTTATTAACCACTTCGTTTCTTTGTCCTTTTATACTAACCTGAGTCTTGGTAATAACAAACTCATTGTTTTGATCGTTAATTTCGTTCTTAATAGCATCCATTTCGCGAACCGTTTCGTCAAAAGAGTAAGAGTTTGTTATGTACAAAAAGCCCAATAATGAAAGAAAGAGGATAAAGGGTAAGTTTTTAAAAAACCCCTTATCATTCAATCCAAACATATTTTTTATTTTCATTCGCTCTTTCAAATCAAACTTTTTTTGCTACTCTTAATTTTGCACTTCTGGCCCTATTGTTTTCATCTATTTCAGAACTACTTGGAACAATAGGCTTTCTTGTAATCATATTAAATGGTGACAATGAATTGCCAAAAAAATCTTTTTCTTCTTCTCCATTAAAACTTCCTGACCTCATGAAGTTTTTTACTAAACGATCTTCAATTGAATGGTAAGAAATCACAACCAATTTACCTCCAGGCTTCAAAACATCTATAGTTTGATTTAACATATCCTTTAAAACCTGCATCTCATCGTTTACCTCAATTCTAAAAGCCTGAAAAACTTGAGCCAAAAACTTATTATGTTTATTGGCCGGAGCCATCTTTTTTAAAACCTCAACCAATTCCGAAGTACTTCGCAACGGACTTAACTCACTAACTTCTTTTATTCTTCTGGCGATTCTTCCCGTTCCTTTTAAGTCGGAATAACTTCTCAACATTTCCGACAATTCCTCCCAAGAATACTCACAAATAATATCAGAGGCTGTTTTTTGAATCTCCTTCCCCATCCTCATATCCAAAGGACCATCAAACCGAATAGAGAACCCTCTTTGTTCAGAATCAAACTGATGAGAAGAGACGCCCAAATCAGCCAGAACACCATCAACTTTATCAACTCGATAAAGCTTTAATGAATTTTCCAATTCAGAGAAATTTGAATGAATTAACGTCAACCTTTCATCATCCAATTCATTTTCCAGTGCATCTTCATCTTGATCAAAAGAATACAAAGAGCAATTTTGAACCCTACTTAAAATCTCTCTAGAATGCCCTCCTCCTCCGAAAGTCGTATCAACATAAACACCCCCGTTTGAAACCTCAAGTGCATCGATGCTTTCTTTTAACAGTACAGATTTGTGATATTGCATTTACTCGTCCAGGTTAAAATCCCCCATAACTTCCTCAGCAAGACCAGCAAAATCATCATCACTCATATCTAGCTCTGCATCGTACACCGCTTTATCCCAAATCTCAATTTTGTTGCCATAGGCAAAAAGAATCAAAGTCTTTTTTACACCTGCATAATCCAACAAAATTTTCGGGAGATTGATCCTCCCAACACTATCTAATTCTAATTGCGTTGCACCACTGATGAACTTACGGGCAAATACCCTGTTCTTTTTAACAAACTGGTTCAGACTACTTACTTTCTCAGAAACAGATTCCCAATCATGTTTTTGATACAACTCCAAACAATTCTCTATACCTCGCTTGACAAACAATTTTCCTTCAGCTTCTGGAGAAAATTGCTTCCTCAACCCAGAAGGAACCAAAAGTCGTCCCTTCGCGTCAATCTTGCACTCATATTCTCCAATCAAATTTGTCATAACATTTTACAGGTACTATAAATGTAAGAAGTTTTTCACCACGATTTACCACCTTTTACCACCTTGTTGATAACTTAAGAACGAATATACATAAAGTTTGTTTCAAATAAACTAAAAACAATATATTTTACGGCTATTTGAGCAGAATCTTAATACGTGGGAATTAGTGGGCAGGAATTTATTTGTTAATAAGTTATGTCACTTAATTAGCGGTTTAAAACTCTTGAATGAAAAACATAGAGCTATAAAACACTTAAACCAACAGAATTTATATTTTTCTCTTTTACAATTTGAACCCCACAACCCTTTTACTATATTTGTTCATATCGACTGACGGAAATATGGATTATAAAATCAAAGAAGACGGTAAGTTTAAATATTTAGAAGAAGGAGAAGGAGAAGTTATTGTGCTTTTGCACGGTTTATTTGGAGCTCTATCAAACTTTAAAGATTTATTTGAGCATTTTAAAGGGAATTACAAAGTAGTTATTCCAATGCTTCCTTTATATGATATGCCCATAGCAACCACCGGGGTAAAATCTTTAGCAAAATTTGTTAAAAAGTTCATCGACCACAAAGGGTACGAAAACGTTACTCTTTTGGGTAATTCTCTCGGAGGTCATGTTTCTTTGGTATACTATGCAAATTGGCCAGAAAAAGTGCACTCAATGGTTCTCACAGGTTCTTCTGGATTATATGAAAATGCGTTTGGAAATCAATACCCGAGAAAAGGAGACAAAGAATATATTCGTGAAAAAACAGCTAAAACATTTTACGATCCCGCATTAGCAACTGATGAATTAGTAGATGAAGTTTTAGGCATTATCGGCGATAGAAGTAAATTGATTAAAATTCTCGCTCTTGCCAAGAGTGCGATTCGACATAACATGGAAAAAGATTTGCCAAATTTTAAAATTCCAGTATGCTTAATTTGGGGAAAACAAGACATAGTTACACCTCCAGAAGTTGCTGAAGACTTCCATAGATTAATGCCAAATTCAGATTTATACTGGATTGATAAATGCGGTCACGCCCCTATGATGGAACACCCCATTGAATTCAACACTATCTTGACTCCATGGTTGGAAAACGTCAGAAAGAGTTAATTATCTTTTAAATTGGCCAGTATTTTGAATATCAACTTCAAGGCATGAAAATCACGTCTTCAAAATTCATAATTAGCAAACCGCACTGGAAAGAATGCCCAGCCCCCAATTTTCCTGAGTATGCTTTTATTGGTAGGTCTAATGTGGGAAAAAGCTCCTTAATAAATACACTTTGTGAAAAAAAAGGACTAGCTAAAACATCTTCTACTCCTGGAAAAACACAGCTAATTAATCACTTTTTAATCAATGAAAAATGGTATTTGTGTGACTTACCCGGTTATGGCTACGCTAAAGTCAGTAAAAAATCCAGAGAAGAATGGAGTAAAATGATAAAAGGCTATATTCTTAATCGTAAAAACCTACTAAATACTTTTGTCTTAATCGACTCTAGATTAAAACCTCAAAAAATAGATATTGATTTCATGATTTTCCTTGGAGAAAATGGAGTTCCGTTCTCAATAATTTTCACTAAAACAGATAAACTAAAGCAAAAAGAACTCAGCCTTAATGTGAAGACATACGAGAAAGAGCTTTACAAATATTGGGAGGAATTACCTCCATACTTTATCACGTCTTCTGAAAAGAAATTGGGAAAAGAAAAGATCTTGGATTATATAGAGAATATAAACCCCCTCTTTAAAAAATAAAATGAAAATTTATCACTACGCAGTAGCAACTAAATTTATTTCATGTGCTGCAACTATAACATTACTAACTTTATGCTTTATTAATCCAGGATGGATTCTAATCGCAATATTTTTTCTGCCTTTTTTTGTACTTTTTGCTCTTTGGACGTTAATGGACTCAACAACTTTAAGTATTGAAAATGATATCATCCAAATTAAAGAAAGAAAAAGACTTCTTACTGACAATTTTAAATTTCATAAAAAAAACGTTTTAAAACTTAAAGTAATTCAACAGGGTTTTGTAAATAAAACTGAACGATCTAGTGCTTTTATGCCCTTCGCTGCATTTGATCAAGTACAATCAGATACTAAGGCCTACAAAAAAGCTATGATTGCTGTTCAAACTAAAAAAAGGGTAATTAGAATAGGTAAGACTTTTAATAAAAAAGAGCTTCAATCTGCCTATGAGTACCTCATAAAACAACTAAAATAATCGTTAAAGAATAATAAAATTCAAAAAGTTTATTAGTTCCAAAAAAAGAACATCAAATATAGATGCTTCAATAATCTAAACATAAATTTAACTCCATTCACAAAATTACGTTTTGTATATTTATTTCATGACTCCTGATTTTTTAACCCCTGGCGACAAAATTGGAATTGTTGCTTTTGCAAAAAAAATTACGATTGAAGAAATTCAGCCCGCTGTTAAAATTTTTCAAAATTGGGGACTGGATGTTGTAATTGGAAACACTATTGGTTCCGAGCTCAATCAATTCAGTGGTGATGATGAACAGCGAAGAGCTGACATCCAAAAAATGTTAGACAATCAAGAAATAAAAGCAATTATTTCAGCGAGAGGGGGATATGGCTGCGTTCGAATTATTGACGAAATTAATTTTTCTTCATTTTTAAAATCACCAAAATGGTTAATTGGATTTAGCGATATTACTGTATTTCACTCACACATCAATGCGAACTTTAATATCCCCACAATTCATGCAACAATGCCGGTTTTCTTTAAGAAAAACACTCCGAAATCTTTGAGTTCACTGAAGAAACTCCTTATGAAAGGGACCTTAAACTACCAAATTCAATCTAAAACCAAAGAACTGTGCAAAAATGGAAAAGCAAGAGGTCAGCTGATTGGCGGAAACCTTTCTATTCTGTATAGTCTTTGCGGATCGATATCTTCAGTTAAAACAGATGGTAAAATCCTTTTTATAGAAGACTTATCCGAATACATGTATCACGTTGATAGAATGATTTACAACTTAAAACGAAATGGATACTTTAAAAACTTATCAGGATTAATTATTGGGAGTTTTACCGAAATGAAAGATAGCAACACCCCATTTGGTAAAAATTCTGAAGAGATTATATTTGACCTTTGTAAAGACCTAAACATCCCTATATTTAGCAATTTTCCAGCCGGACACATAAATGACAACAGAGCTTTAATTTTTGGAAAAACGCTTGAAATGCAAGTAGAAGAAGGTAACTTATGTCTAGAATGGATTAGAGCATAAAAAATCCCGCTTTAGAGCGGGATTAAAAGACCTTTAGTATTCATCTTCATTAAAAAGAAAATCTTCTTTCGTCGGGAAGTCTGGCCAAATTTCTTCTATGCTTTCAAATGACTCAACTTCCTCCTCCAGCTCCTGTAAGTTTTCGGTAACCTCTAATGGAGCCCCAGATCTCATGGCATAATCAATTAACTCATCCTTAGTAGCAGGCCAAGGTGCATCAGTTAAGTAATTTGCTAGCTCTAACGTCCAATACATATTTATAAAAATTTTAAATGTAAAATAATGTCCAATTTTCCGCAAAAATATACTTTTTGGAATAGCATCAAAATTTTTTTGAATGAATAATAAACAAAAATCGTTAAATAACTACCAAATAAGCTCTTTTCTGGATTAAATACGAGTCATACTTAACTTTACCAACGATTCATTTAAATGTTTTGTTTCCAACAACAACATTCTTTTCAATTTAAGTAATTTTGTTGCATGAACTCTAAAGAATGGTTAGTAACATTTGAAAAACATCCTCTGTTTTCTGTCTTACAAGATTCCTTCATTACAAACGAAAAATTAGTCTTAAAAGAAAATAAAGGTTCATTCCTAAACGTTTTGCTGGCCTCCATGCAAGCCAAAAATGCAATTTGTCAGTTAATTATAGCTAACGATAAAGAAGACGCTGCATACATTTATAATGATATTCAAAATCTTTTAGGAGAAACTAAAGCTCTTTATTATCCATCTTCATCAACTCAACCTTATCAAGCAAGTCGAACTCAAAACGCAAACATTGTGCAGAGAGCTGAAGTGCTTTCTGAACTAAATAACAATAAGAAAAAGCTCATTATATCTTATCCTGAAGCATTACATGAAAAAATAATCACAAAAAAAGAACTCTCAAAAAACAGTCACACCATTAAAGTTGGTGACACCCTGTCAATGGACTTTTTAATTGAAGTACTCTTTGAATACGAATTTTCGAGAGAACAATTTGTAATTGAACCCGGACAATTTGCAGTTCGCGGTGGCTTAATGGACGTTTGGTCATACTCCTACGATAAACCTTTTAGAATAGATTTCTTCGGCGATGAAATCGATAGCATACGCTCATTCGATCCTGCCGATCAACTTTCAAAAGCATCCTACAACAATATAACTATTGTACCAAACATCAAAGAAATAGTAGTACAAGAGGAGAAAATATCACTCATAGAATATATTGGTCCCTCCTCTGTAATATGGATTAGAGACGTCCAGTTTACACTGGATAAGGTTGAAGATAATTATCAAAAAACTATTGATGCTTGGTGTAAAATAAAAAAGAATACATTACAACTCCCTCCAAACGAATTATACATTAACAAAAACGGACTTATAAAAAGTCTGGAAAAAAGTAAAGTTATTGAATTTGGAGGCAAAGACTTTTATAAAAATTCTGAGGTTTTAGAATTTGACGTAATGAGGCAACCTAACTTCAACAAAAATTTTCAACTTTTGATTGAAGATTTAAAACAAAAGGCAGCCGAAAAATACGAAATTAATATCATCAGCGACAACACAAAACAAATTGACCGAATCAGAAAAATTCTAGACGATTACGAATTAGAAGGCCAATTAATTGGTAAAAATATAAAGTTTTCCCCTCGTTATTTCACACTACATGAAGGTTTTATCGATCAAACAACAAAAACGGTCGTTTACACGGACCATCAGATTTTCGATCGCTACCATCGATTTAGAATTAAGGACTCTTTAAAAAAGAGCAATCAATCTTTGACAATAAAAGAACTAACCGGACTTCAGAAAGGAGACTATGTTACCCATATTGATTATGGAATTGGAGTGTTTGACGGTTTAGAAATCATTAATCAAGGCGAAAAAAAAACAGAATCTATTCGATTACTATACAAGGATAAAGACGTACTATATGTGGGAATCCAATCTCTTCATCGAATAGCGAAATATTCAGGAAAAGAGGGTAAGATTCCATTGTTGAATAAGCTTGGAACTTCTACTTGGAAAACAAAAAAGGCGAATACAAAAAAGAAAGTTAAAAAAATAGCTTACGATCTAATTAAGCTTTACGCCAAAAGAAAAGCTACAACAGGTTTTTCCTACAGCGAAGACTCTTATATGCAAACAGAACTTGAAGCATCTTTTATTTTCGAAGACACTCCCGATCAAGTAACCTCAACAGCTGCCGTTAAAAGAGATATGGAGAAACCCTTCCCTATGGACCGATTAATTTGTGGGGATGTTGGTTTTGGAAAGACAGAAATTGCTGTCAGAGCCGCTTTTAAAGCCGCCGTTGATGGAAAACAAGTCGCTGTTTTGGTTCCAACTACAATATTGGCATTTCAACACCATCAAACCTTTTCAAAACGATTAAAAGATTATCCCGTCACTGTAGATTACATCAATCGTTTCAGAAGCACAAAACAACAAAAGGATACCTTAAAAAAATTAGAAGAAGGAAAAATTGACATTATTATTGGAACACACAGATTAGCAGGGAAAGATGTTAAATATAATGACTTAGGACTATTAATTATTGACGAAGAACAAAAGTTTGGAGTATCGGTAAAAGACAAACTCAAAACTCTAAAGGCTAATTTAGACACTCTTACTTTAACAGCTACTCCAATACCAAGAACACTTCAGTTCTCACTTCTCGGTGCAAGAGACTTAAGCGTAATCAATACCCCCCCCCCTAATCGCTATCCAGTGGAAACTTCCGTTACCGGGTTTAATGAAGAAGTTTTAAGAGATGCTGTATCCTATGAGTTAGCAAGAAATGGTCAAGTTTACTTTATACATAATCGTGTCGAGAATATCAAAGAGGTTGCAGGAACTATTCAAAGATTGGTTCCCAATGCAAAAATCCGAGTCGGTCATGGACAAATGGACGGAAAAAAATTAGAATCAATAATGATGGATTTTATGCATGGTGACTTTGACGTATTGGTAGCTACAACTATTATTGAATCAGGATTAGATATTCCGAATGCAAATACCATCATAATTAATCAAGCTCAAAACTTCGGATTGAGTGATTTGCATCAAATGAGAGGAAGGGTTGGACGATCAAACAAAAAGGCATTTTGTTATTTAGTAGCCCCTCCACAAAGTACTCTAACACCAGAAGCGAGAAAACGCTTAAGAGCTCTTGAAGAATTTGGAGATTTGGGTAGTGGATTTAATATTGCAATGAGAGATCTGGATATTAGAGGAGCAGGAGATATGCTTGGAGCAGAGCAATCCGGTTTTATCTCCGATATAGGCTATGACACCTATCAAAAAATACTTGATGAGGCGATTCAAGAATTAAAGGAGGGAGAATTCAAAGAATTATACGCAGAAGAACTTAAAGAGGAAAATCGAATTTTTGTTAAGGATTGTGTCATAGAAACCGATATGGAAATTTTAATGCCTACAACCTACGTGAATGCTGTCGATGAAAGATTACGACTTTATAAACAACTCAACGACTTAAAAACAGAAGAAGACCTTCAAATCTTTTCAAAGAATTTAAGAGATCGTTTTGGCGAATTACCACATCAAACTCAAGAACTAATATCGATAATGCGTTTAAAATGGTTAGCTCAAAAAATTGGTTTTGAAAAACTGTATTTAAAAAACAGAATACTCAGAGGCTATTTCATTTCAAATCCTGAGAGCAATTATTTTCAAACGGAAAAATTTGGGAAGATTTTATTGTTTGTTCAAAAGAATTTAACAACATGTAAAATGAAGGAAATCAAAGGAAAGTTAACAATTACATTTAATAAAATATCATCAATAGAGGAAGCTTTTGAAACCTTAAAAAAATTGAATGATACTGTTTCATAATTTTTTTTAATTACCCATGAGTGTTATTAATTAATTTCGAGGTCCAACATTTGCAAATACTTAAAATCCTTTTTATCTTCTGACAAAAAAATTGTCAATGAGTTATTTCGGAAGAAATTTAAAATTACTAAGAAAAAGACGTTCTCGATCCCAAGCAGACGTGTCCAATACACTTCAAATAACTCGTTCCACTTGGAGTGCATATGAAAACGAAGCCGCCGAGCCAAACTTCGATACACTTATGAAAATATCAAAATATTTTAGTCTTCCTATCGATGTGTTTTTAAAAGAAGATTTACATGAATTTTCAGAATTAAGACTTACCAACCTCGAAAATGGGTTTAATGTCGACGTAAGCGGAAGAAAACTAAGGGTATTGACAACAACCGTTAATCATCAGGACGAGGAAAATATTGAGCTGGTTCCTGTAAAAGCACAAGCTGGTTACACTCAAGGGCTCTATGACCCCGAATACATTAAAGTACTACCTACTTTTCAACTTCCTTTTTTGGCAAAAGACCGCAAATACAGAACTTTCCCTATATCTGGTGATTCTATGCCTCCCGTTTCAGATGGAAGTTTCGTAACAGGAGAATTCGTTCAAAATTGGAACTATATTAAAAACGGCTACCCCTATATTGTTATTACTAAAGACGAAGGTATTGTCTTTAAAATTTTATACAATCAACTTAAGAAAAATAAAACGTTTCTTCTTTGCTCTACTAACACTTTTTATGAACCATATGAAGTAAACGTTGAGGAAATCATAGAAATATGGAAGTTTACAAATTATATTAATTCACAAGCTCCTGAATTAGAAAAAACAATATGATATTATCTGGACTTTATTGGCTTATAAAAATTACGTATCGTAATATAACCTAAGGTGAAAATTACAAGTAAGGAGCTAACAAAAATATCCCAATCCGTGTAGTTCCATATGTAAATAGCCATTATTGCAATTTGTATCAAACCAAAAAACAACCAACTTAAAACGGTGATTGAAAGGTAAAAGGACTCATCTTTAACTTTTGCTAAAATTAATTTTGTGATGAAAATTGTGGGAAGAAATAAGAAAAATCCAGGCAAACAAATAAAAGAATAAAAAACCCGACTTAATAGTGGTCTTGGTTTATTGTATCTGTATTTTTCTCGATGCCATTTATAGCCTTCTTTTGAAAATTGAGTTGAATCTTGAGGTATCGACTTAATTGCTGCTATAATTTCTTTATCATTTCTAGATTGTCTTATGATTCCTCTCCAATATCTCCTTTTAAATTTAACATAATCACCAGAAATATGGATTACACTCTCTCTCATCGCTTGCTGTAATTTTTTTAAAAAAATAGACATCGAACGGACTTGATTCTCAACATATAAATTTTTGTATTCAGAAATCAAAATTGGCTTAAGGTAATTAACAAAAACTTTTTTACCTGGAACGAAATGATTTTCGTAGTTGATTACTACTGGGACAACATGCAAGCCAAGTTTAAAATTATTTTTGGCCTCTGCCTCAAAGGCCAAACGAGCAACTCCTTTTTTCAAATCAAAAAGATGGTGAATAGGTTCGCTTTCACCCTCTGGAAAGATTAAAATCGGTTTCTTTTTTTCAAGCTCTTTGATACAATACTTGAATGTTTCACGATTTTTTGTTTTTATGTCTCCAGCTCCATCTTGCCTTCTAAAAATGGGAACAAGATTAAGTATTTTAAAAATTTTAACAACCCACCTACCTTTAAAAACATCTGACCGGGTTAAAAAGAAAACAGGACGACGTAATTTTAAAGCTACCAAAATCCCATCTAAAAAAGCATTTTGATGATTAACAGCAAATATTACTGGTTTATCTTGAGGGACATTCTCCAACCCCCTAAACTCAAGCCTCTTAAATACAACAGGAAGATAAATCCTTAATATAAACTGTATTAATTTATAAACCATAGATACATTCTGTACCACAAACCTAATTACTTTTTTACATTTGTCAGGATTTTTATTAAATTATAAATATGCACCACTCCTTACGTATCAAAGGTATTCAAAAAGAAACCTCAGAATCTGTATCCATAGAATTCGAGGTGCCCTCTGACCTTATTGAAGAATTTTCATTCAAGTCAGGACAATTCCTAACACTTAAACACACTGTAAATGGTGAAGAATTAAGAAGATCATATTCTTTGTGTTCAACACCTAAATCGGGAAAATTAAAAGTAGTTGTCAAACAGATTCAAAACGGTAAATTTTCTACGTTCGCCAATACAAAACTAAAAACTGGAGATCACATTGAATTGGGTAAACCGGCCGGAAACTTCTTTGTTGAAACCAATAAACAAAACCAAAAATCCTACACCTTAATTGCGGCCGGAAGTGGAATAACTCCTATTATTTCAATTTTGAAAACCATTCTGAATGATGAACCTAACAGTACTGTAAACTTATTTTATGGAAACAAATCACCTGAATTAACCATATTTAAAAATAAAATTGACGAACTGATTACTCAGTTTAATAACAATCTGAATGTTCATTACATATACAGTAAAACTAAAGGAGAAAGTCGGTTTCACAGTGGAAGGCTTGAGGGAAGAAAACTTAAAAAACTTTTCAAAAAATTTGCACCGGCTCATTCATGTGATGAAATTTTTATTTGTGGTCCGCAAGAAATGACATTAAGTATAATTGACCTACTGGAAAATAAATTTAATTTCAATTCATCTAAAATACATTACGAGCTTTTCACAGCAAAAACTACAGAAAAGTCAGTACCACTCAAAAAATCAAAAGGTTCGAGCTCTGCAACAGCAACTTTAAATGGAGAGACAATAGAATTTGTTGTAAAGAAAAATGAATCCATATTGGAAGCGGGGCTTTCAGCAGGACACGATATTCCATTTTCATGTCAAGGTGGAGTATGTGGTGTTTGCAAATGCTTTATAGGAGATGGAAAAGTTGAAATGGAAAACAACATTGCACTCTCAGATGATGAAGTTTCAAGTGGAGCTGTGCTGTCCTGCCAAGCAAAAGTACTTAGTCCAAGCATTAAAATAAGCTTTGATTATTAAATTTTTATAGAAACAAAACATTTATTAATCGCTTATTTAAGGTGTTTTATCGATAAATTTACGACAAAATATTTTTAAGTACCGTATACTCTAAACACCCCTTAAAGTTTTGATGCCATGAACATTTTAATAATTGACGACAACTTACTTGTTCTTAAAAAACTCTCCTTTTATTTAAATCAAAAAGGCCATAAGGTTATTGAGTCAACCAATGCAATGGAAGCTTTATCATTAATTTTAAAACACCAGCCCGATTTAGTCATAACTGATTTACTTATGCCTTATGTGACGGGAAGTGAATTGTATAAAACACTCAATTACTTAAATAAAACACAGACAAAAATGCTATTTATAACTTCTTTGAAAGATAAATACATTAAATATTTAGATAATGAAATTGACAATGATTTAGTTTTAAGAAAACCCATAAACTATGATCATTTAGATTCAAAAATTCAAGAGGTAGCTCTTGCATAACTTAATAGTTCTACATTTTTAGTCAACAATAAATTCAAATTTGAAACCCCGATTCCTCTCAAACCCTGTTTCTGAGAGCATTTTCTGTGCTTATAAGCTCTTCTTTTAAAAGAAATAAATAAAAAGTGTAACCATTTTATTTTACTGTATTTAACCATTGAAGCATCAACAAAGAGCTCAAGTTGTCGCCTAGTTAATCCATAAGGGTTATCTAATCAATAAAAACATTTATAATGGCAGGAGTAAAACAAACCCCACGCCAACAAATGATCGGTATGATGTACCTTGTTCTGTTGGCAATGTTGGCAATGAATGCATCAAAAGATTTATTGGATGCATTTATCTTTTTAGAAGACGGTATTGATATTACCACAAAAAACTTTAACGCAACAAACAATTCAATTTATTCTAAGATTACAACAGCAGCAGCATCCGGGGCTGATGTTGCAATAAAAGCGGAAAAAAACGCTTCGAATATTGAAAAATTGTCGAATCAGCTATTTTTGGATATTGAAAAATATAAAGCAGATATTATTGAACTTGGTGGTGGAATTGATGATGAAACCGGAATCCCTATTGGAAAAGACAACCAAGATGTTGGAGCAGAATATCTAATCGTAAAAGGATTTGGAGAAGAACTTAAAAATAAAATTAATGATTATAAATCAAGCTTAATCGCATTAATTGAACCCGAGGACACAGCAATAATCAATGGTATTGAAAAACTTTTAGCTACTCCACCCCATATTGATTATGAAGATGTAGAGAGCCCTTGGGAAAATGGTATCTGTGAATATTTACCTCTTGCTGCAGTAACTGCAAACCTAACAAATATTCAAAGTTACGTTCGAAATTCTGAATCACAAGCCATAAATTATTTATTGGAAAACATTGGAATTAATGAAGTTAAAGTCAACAAAATATTAGCAACTTCAATTGCTCAATCAAGCTATGTACTTCAAGGAGACGAATATTCTGCAGATATATTTCTTGCCGCCTCAGACACCACGCAAGACCCAATTGTAATTGTAGGTGATTACGATATTGCTCATTACGGAAAAACGGGAGAAATAAAATTCACGAATAAAACCGACACTATCCCTGTATATGGTGGTATGGGAAGGTTTAAAATAAAAACGAATGAGACTGGAAACCACACATGGGGTGGAATAATGAAAGTCCCTCACCCCAATCCCAAAAGAAAAGGTGAGTTCCTCTCCTACCCATTTGTGAAAAACTATACAGTAGCAGCGCCAAGTGCTGTAATTTCGTCCGATCAATTAAACATTATGTATATAGGTTTAGAGAATGATATAAGTATTTCTGCTCCTGGAATTAAGTCTGAAGACCTAACGGTAAATGCAAGCAATTCATGTAAAGTTACTCAAAAGGGAAATGGAAAATATACATTTACTCCTTCAAAAGGTGGAAGAATTGAAATTACAGTTTTAGCCAATATTAATGGTGAAAAAAAGGTTGTTTCCAAACAAACATGGAAAAGCATGTCTCTTCCGCCTCCTTTTATTTTCACACCCGGAGTAAAGAATGGTTTAGCTGGTGCAGAAAGTTTAGCTACAGTTTTAAAACAAATTGGTGCAAAACCAAAATATAGTAAATCATTTCCCATCTCATCTACACCCAAAATTATAAGTGCTGAAATTTCATATCGAAAAGGAAACAATATAACTCCACTTCCAAATCTAGTTAATGGAAAAATTATTGATAAAGAAATAGAAAACCTTATTAGTAGATTAAGAAGGGGTGATAAAATTGAAATTATAATGAAAGCTAAAGGAGCTGATAAAATAACTCATAAAATTTTCCAAAGAATAACCATCAGATAATATTGTCAGGACATATCTCTAATCAAGATATGATGTTAGGTAAAGGGCTGAATAATCAGCCCTTTTATTTAATCATGAAGCTTTTGGGCATTTTGAGTTAAATATCATTTCTTTGCAGAATGCTTAAAAAACTTCAATTCGTAGGAAGGTACTTCAAATATTGGCTTTATGCTAAAAACATTACAAAATCAGAATTTGTAAACAGTTTAATTCTCGATGTATTGCGTTCCAATCAGAAATTTTATGCATTCAAAGAAATTGAAGGAATTCGAACCGTTCTAAAGAAAAACAACTCCAAAATAAAAATTACTGACTTCGGGGCGGGAAGTTCTATAAACACTTCTAAAGAGCGAAAAATTTCTGATTTAGCAACCAACTCAGCAAAGGCGCCCTGGCTTGGTGAAATTTTATTTCGACTCGTCAATAAGTTCCAACCCAACAACATGCTTGAGTTGGGAACTTCACTTGGGATTTCTGCCTGCTACCAAATTGGCGCAAATAAAAAAGCAAACTTTACAACCATGGAAGGATGTCCTGAAACAGCAAAAATTGCAGAAAAAGTTTTATCGAATTTCAAGGCACCAAATGTACAAATTAAAGTAGGGCATTTTTCTGAAACACTTTCTGAGGTGATACACAATTACGATGAACTGGATTACGTTTTTTTCGATGGAAATCACCAGAAGAAACCTACAATAGAATACTTCGACATGTGCCTTGAAAAGGCACATGAGAATTCAATTTTCATATTCGATGATATTCATTGGAGTAAAGAAATGGAAGAAGCATGGAAACACATTCAATCACATCCATCCGTTACTTGTGCAGTTGATATTTTTTGGATTGGAATAATTTTCTTCGATAAAAGGCATAAAAAAGAAAACTATATAATCCGATAAATTCATGCTATCGTTAAAAGTAGATTTTACTTAAACCCTTATTAAAGATTACAGAGAAAAGGCCAATTTAATTTTATCAACAAAATCTAACTTTTCCCAAGTAAACAATTCCACTTCAACCTGTTTTCTAGTTCCATCTGCACCAATGAAAGTTTTTTTAACCAACCGGTTTTTTCTTCCCATGTGTCCGTATGCAGCTGTTTCAAAGTATATTGGATTTCTTAATTTTAATCGTTGTTCTATAGCATAAGGACGCATATCAAAAACCTCTTCGACAATTTTCGCTATTTCTCCATCGTCCATGTTAACTTTCGATGTACCGTAGGTATTTATAAATATGGCCATCGGTTTTACAACTCCAATTGCGTATGAAACCTGAACTAAAACTTCGTCACAAACTCCTGCGGCTACTAGATTTTTTGCAATGTGACGTGTAGCGTATGCTGCAGAGCGATCTACTTTTGAAGGATCTTTTCCCGAAAAAGCACCGCCTCCATGCGCTCCTTTTCCCCCGTATGTGTCTACAATAATTTTCCTACCTGTCAAACCGGTATCTCCGTGTGGACCTCCAATAACAAATTTTCCAGTAGGATTAATATGGTAAACAATATCATTGTTGAATAATAGTTTAATATTTGCAGGAAGCTGTTCAACTACACGAGGTATCAATATATTTATAATATCCTCCTTAATTTTCTCCAACATCGTCTCTTCCGTATCAAAATCATCGTGCTGTGTCGAAACAACTATTGAATCGATTCTCAATGGAACGTTATCTTCAGAATATTCAATAGTAACCTGAGATTTAGCATCTGGCCTTAAATAAGGAATCAAATTGCCTTCTCTTCTCAACCTTGCATGTTCAATTAATATTTTGTGAGAGAGATCTAACGCAAGCGGCATATAGTTTTCTGTCTCTTTAGTCGCATAACCAAACATCATACCTTGATCTCCTGCTCCCTGCTCCTCAGGACTCTCCCTGTCAACGCCCTGATTGATGTCAGGGGATTGCTCATGAATGGCTGACAAAACACCACAAGAGTTTGCTTCAAACATATACTCGGATTTAGTATATCCAACCTTTTGAATAACATCTCGAGCAATTTTTTGAACATCTAAATAGGTTTTTGATTTTACTTCACCTGCCAATACAACTTGACCTGTTGTTACTAATGTTTCACAAGCCACTTTGGACTGTGAGTCAAAAGCAAGAAAGTTATCAATCAAAGCATCTGAAATTTGATCAGCAACTTTATCGGGATGTCCTTCTGAAACGGACTCAGATGTAAATAAATAATTAGCCATAGAACTTATTTTTGAAAAACAAATGTAATTATTTAAATGTTATTCTTTGGTAAGGTTTTGAAAAATATCTTCCATCTTTTGCTCTCTCTTTTGCATACTTAAAACAAGATTAGAATTGTTAATAGCAAACTGAGAAATTAAAGGTCTGATATCAGTTGAATTCATGGATACCAAATCAAATCGAGTATCAGATTTTTCAAGAACATGCTTCACGCCTTTTATATTTTCCAATGTTTCTATTGAAATTGGATTTTGAAATTCAACTTCAATAATTTCTGATTCTTTATTTTGAAGGATTTCAATTTTATCATCCGCTACAATTTGTCCCTTTGTTATAATAATAGCGCGGTCACAGATAGCCTCTACTTCTTGCATAATATGAGTTGACAGCATAATGGTTTTTTTCTCTGCAATTGATTTAATTAACGATCTGATTTCTTTTAGCTGATTAGGGTCTAATCCGGTTGTAGGTTCATCTAAAATCAAAACTTCAGGATCATGTATCAGGGCTGCGGCTAGACCTACCCTTTGACGATACCCTTTTGACAATTGTCGAATTTTTTTTGTTTTTTCAGGAACCAAGCCGGTTAGTTCAATCATTTCAAGAATTCTTTCTTTTTTATTTTTCAACTTATGGATGTCTGCAATAAAAGAAAGAAATTCTTTTACGTACATATCTAAATACAATGGATTGTGCTCAGGAAGATATCCTATTTTTTTTCTTGATTCAATTGAATTGTGAAGAACATTAATTCCACATACGCAAACCTCTCCTTCACTTTGTGTAACATACCCGGTTAAGATTTTCATCATCGTAGATTTTCCCGCTCCATTTGGTCCTAAAAAACCAACAACCTCACCTGCATCTATTTCAAAGCTTACATTGTCGAGCACTTTTTGCTTTCCATAAGTTTTTGTTATTTGATTTACCGATATCGACATAGCACTAATTTTATGAGTTGAATTTAAATTTAACAAACATTTATAACAACATAATACGTATTCTTAATCGAGTCACCCAAAAACTCTATTTTTACAAAAATGAAAGGTATTGTATACAAGTCTACCGGGAGTTGGTATAAGGTTAAAAATAATGATGGTAACATCATCGTGTGCAGATTGAAAGGAAAACTAAGGGTCAAGGGATTAAAAGTTACAAACCCTGTTTCAGTAGGCGATGTTGTAGATTTTGAAATGGAACCCCAAAAAAAAACAGGAATCATTTCTAAAATTAACACTCGTAAAAATTACTTAATTCGAAAATCCGTAAACCTATCTAAACAATACCACATTATTGCTTCCAATATTGACCAAGCTGTTTTAATTGCCACAATAACTCAACCTGAAACACTGAATGAATTTATCGATCGTTTCCTTGTAAGTGTTACCGCTTACGGTATACCTGCCGTCATACTTGTAAATAAAATTGACCTTTGTAAAGATGCTCAATTAAAACAGCTTGCTGAATGGGAAACCATTTACAATAATGCTGACTACAAGATTCTGCCAATCAGTGTTGAAAAAGGAACCAATTTGGATGAGGTAAAGGATCTATTCCGTGATAAAACCACCGTTCTTTCCGGAAATAGCGGAGTAGGTAAAAGTAGTCTTCTAAAGAAACTTCTTCCGAATGAAGAAATTTCAATAAAAGAAATTTCAGAAATACACAAGCAAGGTGTCCACACTACCACATTTGCTGAAATGTACGATTTATCTGGTGGTGGTCGTTTGATTGATACGCCCGGAATCCGTGGGATAGGTGTTGTTGATATTGCACCCGATGAATTAAGCAATTTTTTTCCGGAGTTTTTACGACTAAAATCTCATTGTAAATTCAATAATTGCGTTCATATTAACGAGCCAAATTGTGCCGTAAAAACAGCTTTAGAACAAGGGGATTTGTCGTTTTCGCGATACAACAGCTACCTCAGTATTTTTAACGACAATAAGAGAGAAAATTATCGATAATGAGAGTTACGATTCAAAGAGTTTCTGAGGCATCAGTTATAATTAATAAGGTTGTGGCAGGAGAAATTAGAAGAGGTCTTCTTGTTCTAATTGGAATAGAGAATGAGGATACATTTGAGGACATCAACTGGCTTACTAGTAAAATTAGCAACTTAAGAATTTTTCCCGATGAAAATGCATCAATGAACAAAAGTGTTATGGATGTTTGCGGAGATATAATTGTGGTAAGTCAATTTACTCTCTTTGCGAAAACTAAAAAAGGAAATCGTCCCAGTTTTACGCAATCGGGTGAACCACATTTCGCCAAAAAAATGTACAAGGAATTTATAATTGATTTAGAAAAGAAAACTGGAAAGAAGATCGCAACAGGTAAGTTTGGAGCAGAAATGAAAATTTCTCTTGTGAACGAGGGACCTGTTACCATCAATATTGATACTAAAAACAAAGAATAATCATTTTTTGTACTTTTGAAATATGAAAATCTTAATCATCAATGGACCAAATCTAAACTTATTAGGGAAAAGAGAACCCGAGGTTTATGGCTCCACAACCTTCGAAGACTATTTTAAAAAACTAAAGTCCAAATTCAACACTCTGAATTTAGAATTTTTTCAAAGTAATGTTGAAGGTGAGTTAATTAACAAAATTCATAAGGTTGGATTTACTTACGATGGGATTGTCATCAATGCAGGAGCATACACTCATACCTCTGTGGCCCTTAGAGATGCCATTTCAGGAATTGAAACACCTGTAATTGAGGTTCACATCTCGAATACTCACCAAAGAGAAAAATTTCGTCATCACTCTTACATCTCTCCTGTTTGTCAAGGGGTTATTCTAGGGTTTGGACTGGATTCTTACCGACTTGCGTTGGAAAGTTTTCTGAAGTAGCAGTCCAAATAAACAACTCAAACATGCCGTGGCTCCCAATGAACCGCCATAACCATTGAAATGAGGATGAATAAAGTGGAACAATACAGCATAAAATAAACTAGAAACAACAATTGGAAACCACCCTAAAGTTTTGTCATTGGACATTCCGACAAATGAAGCTCCAAAAAAAACTACGGGAACTAATGCCATAAACCCCGAGATTGGAATTAATTGAAGCGGTATAGCTACAATAAAAGCAGGGATAGCAGATGCTTTAATAGGCCCATATCCCTTTTTGTTATTTAACCAATAGGTTAATATTGTTCCAAAAAGAGAAGTAATTACAATGAACAGCAGCGTTTTGTTAGACGATAATTCACCTATCGGATTAATTGAAATACATTCATCAAATACCTCATTTAAAAATGATTTTTCTCTTCCAAGGATTACAGGAAATAACATAGCGCCAAATCCAATTGACCCCAATTTCCCTCCCAGACCATTGAAATTATCTTTCAAAAAGTAAAATAAATTCCCCCCTAGAATTATAATTAAACATTCAACATAAATCTCTTCGATATGAAAATCTGAAACCATTCCAGCAAAGGATCCGGAGTAAATAACAGAAGAAAATAATGGAAAATATTTTAAATGAAAAAAAGAAAAAACAGCCCCTACTAAAGCCGATGCATAAACTGAGGTTACTGAAAAAACATCAATTGCTTGAGTGGTCAGCACATAACCAACCCCGAATAATATCAATGTGAATAAATACTCTTTGAAATTAAATTTAACGGGTGTATACTTAAAAAAAATGTAAGCAGATAAAGGTACAAAACCAAGTACCGACAATAAGCCAAAAATATTAAACACAATACCCAATAGAAACATCAAATGAATGCCTCCGAACAAAACTATAGGAATTGTTTTCCGAAACATCACAAAAGATATTTTGCTACTATAGGCATCCTTCTACCCATACCAAAAGCCTTATGACTTATCCGTAAAACCGGTGGTGTTTGGTATCGTTTGTACTCGTTAGAGTTTACCATTCTTAGCACTCGATTGACAACAGTTTCATCGATCCCCATTTTTAAAAGCTCTTTTGGCCCTTTTCTATTTTCTATGTATTCAAATAAAACTTTATCCAAAACATCATAATCTGGTAAGGAGTCAGAATCTTTTTGGTCTGGGCGAAGCTCTGCTGAAGGCGGTTTTAAAATAGAATTTTCAGGTATAACCTCAGCATCCTTATTGATGTATCTAGCCAATTCGAAAACCTCTGTTTTATAAACATCTCCCAGTACAGATAATCCCCCACACATGTCCCCATATAAGGTTCCATAGCCAACAGCTGCTTCACTTTTATTTGATGTATTCAAGACAATGTATCCAAATTTATTGGATATTGCCATTAATAAAACCCCTCGTGCTCTCGCCTGTAAATTTTCTTCGGCCAGTCCAAAGGGTAAATCCTTAAAAAGAGGCTTCAATTTTTCATTGTATACCGAATATATCTCCTCAATAGACACTATTTTATATGGAGCACCAAGATTCTCACTTAATTTTTTTGCATCATCAATAGAATGATTGGAAGAATATTGAGAAGGCATTAATACTCCAAAAACATTATTATTCCCTAGTGCTCGGACTGCTAAAGCAAAAGTAACCGCTGAATCAATACCACCGCTTAACCCAATAACTGCCTTATTAAAGCCTAACTTTTTAAAATAATCCTTTATGCCCATAATTAAAGCATCATGAATCAACTGAATTTTACTTCCCGATTGCACATTTCCTTTTAAGAATTGACCATTTATTAATTCTGAAATCAACAAATCTTCACTAAAAAAAGGACTTTGTTTAACGACCTTTCCATCTGAATTCATAAAAAAAGATCCCCCATCAAAAATCAATTCGGTTTGAGCCCCAACATGATTACAATAAACAATAGGAATGTTAGTTTTTTCAGTATTTTCTTTTAGAACTTCTTTCCGATTTGAATCCTGCAAATATGAAAATGGAGAAGCAGAAATATTAACAATTATTTCAGCTCCCAACTCTTTCAATTCTAAAGCCGGTGTTTGTGTATATAATGGGTTGTTCCCAACATTCCAAAGATCTTCACAAATCGCTATACCAATATTTTTCCCTTTTATTTCTATTACATTGAAAACTCTAGATTGTTCAAAATAACGATATTCATCAAACACATCATAAGTAGGTAATAGTGTTTTTTTTATTATTTCTTTGACCCTTCCATTTACAAGAACATAGGCAGAATTAAATAGAGACTTACCTTTACCTGTGTTATTTTTACTTGGACCTCCAATGACAACAGCAATGTCTTTTGTTTCCAAAGCAATAGACTCAATACTAGCAATACATTTTTCAACAAAATCATTGAATTCTAAAAAATCACGTGGAGGATACCCACAAATGGCCAGTTCAGGAAAAACCAAAAGATCTATTTTCTTTTGAACGGCTGACCGTATGTAATCAATTATTTTTTTACGATTGAATTCAAAATTCCCAACATGAAAGTTAAGTTGAGCTGCTGCAATTTTCATACTACAAAGATAGAATAGAAGTTATTAGTATGCACAAATAAAAATAAAGCTCAATACTCTTATTTGAAAACTTTTAAAACTGAACTCCAACCTGAAGGGCAATGTAATTTAAATTTGTTGCTCTTTTAAAAGAACCTCCATGATCGTAGGAAATAGTTGATGAATTTTTCTTTAAAATATTCGTGAATCCAAAATTACCATTTAAACCAAAAAGCAAAGATGTATTCCCCGCAACATTCCATTCTACACCGCCCCCAAAATTAACACCTCCTCTTAGAAAAACAACTTCTTTACCGACATCCAGACTAGACTCATTACCGGATAGTAAAGACTGTGTATTCCCCTCGTTAAGTGTTACAAGATTCTTACGAGCAAAAGCACCTGAAATTATATTCACTGTAGATCCAAATTCAAGGTAGTAAGTCAAATATCCTAGTTCAGGAGTCCTGAATTTAAATTTCAAAGGAATGTCAACAGACTTAAAGACATAAGATCTTGAATGAAGCCGGTATGCTCTTTCACTATTTTCAGTCCCGTTTGATATACTTACATAATCCAATCCCAGAGAATCCGTATACTCAACTTTTCCATTAGTTTGCGAAAAAATCAAACCTGAAGCAATGGCAACATTTCTGCTCAAAGAATACTCATAATTCAATCCACCCCCAATATGGTATCCCAAACCTTTATTTTTCTTTCCGGTTTTATTAACCTTAAAATATGCAACTCCCGGGGTTCCTTTTAATCCAAAACGATGTTTCCTAAATTCAGGACCAGTTGAAATATCTTGACCATAAACATTTGAACTAAGTATAAATATAATTAGTGAAGTGATAATTTTTTTCATTGTATTGAGTTTTATTAAAAAATATTTCAAATAAAGTGAATAATTAAAAGTTAATTATTCAATCAATAACTAACTTTACGAAATTAAGTAAAGCAGTCGATAGTTTTATGAAGAACGTTGTTATTTTCTTTTTATTTATTATTCTTTTTATTTCTTGTTCTGAACCGTCTCTAATAATTGATGTTTCTAAAAGCAAATCAAAATTAGATTTTCGTCACTATGAACAAGATTTATTCAATATTAATACTGAAAATTTAGAAACTTCATTGGATCAACTAGCTCCTAAATATCCTGTATTTATAAACGGTGAGTACAAAGACCCTACCAAACTTTTAGAGCTTAATGATTATTTGAACAATGAACTCAATATTAAACTGTTTAGCGACTGGAACTCCAAAATCGGCAGCTACGATAAAATCAAAGAAAAATTAAACCATGCTTTTTCTCACTACAAACACTACTTCCCAAAAGACTCATTACCAGTTATTTACACTTATATATCAAGTGTAAACTATACAACGCCAGTTGTTGTAAAAAACAACGAAATTTTAATTGGAATCGATTTGTTTTATGGAGAAGATTATGAAATATATAGCCAAGATCGTATTCCGAAATATCTTTCAAAGAACTACAAAAAAGAATACATAACTCCAATTGTAATAAGGTCTTTTGCAAAAAATAAATATTCAGAAAGTATACATGGTGAAACACTCCTTGAAAATATGATTGGACTCGGAAAACTTGAATATTTTGTAGAAGCAATGATGCCAAATGTAATGGACTCAATACGTTTTCAATTTACAACACGTCAGATGATATGGTGCTACAGCCATGAAAAGTCCTTTTGGAAACATCTCGCATTAAAGGAGCATTTATTCTCTAAAGATTATAGAAACTATAAAAAATTCATACAACACGGACCATTTGTATCTTCAGTAGAAAGAGAATCCCCAGGAAGAGCTGGTATTTTTATTGGTTATAGAATAATTAAAGAGTATATGGACAACAACCCAGAGGTAACTTTGAATGAATTGATGACAAATAAGGATTTTACAACTATTTTTAGAGACTCAAAATATAACCCTTAGAATAATATGAAAAAAGAAATTAAGTTTACTGTTACTTTAGATGAAAACCTCATCCCTGAAAAATTAGATTGGACAGCTTCTGAAGGAGGAGGGGTTTCGGAAGAAGAAATTAAAGCATTAATGATTTCGGTCTGGGACGGAAAGGAAAAAGTTGCTAAACGGGTTGATTTATGGACGAAAGAAATGAGAGTTGACGAAATGAAGTATTTTCATTTTCAAACGCTAATGACTTTAGCGGATTCTTTGGAACGTTCAACTAAAGAGAATGTTGTAGCCGACAAGATTCGTGAATTCGGTATGCAAATTGGAAAAGAAATGGAAATCCTAACAAAATAATTAATGATTCCAAAGGAGACTGTAGATAAAATAATCGACGAATCTCGAATTGAAGAGGTAATTAGTGATTTCGTTGCTTTAAAAAAAAGAGGTGTCAATTTACTTGGAAACTGTCCTTTTCACAATGAAAAAACACCTTCATTCACAGTCTCTCCTGCCAAAGGAATTTATAAATGCTTCGGATGCGGAGTTTCAGGGAATGCTGTAAACTTTGTTATGGAACATGAACAAATGTCCTATCCAGAAGCCTTAAAATATCTGGCAAAAAAATACAATATTACTGTAGAGGAAAAAGAAATCAGTCCAGATGAAAAGTTAAAAATAAACAAGAGAGAATCTTTATTTTTAATTTCTCAATTCGCAAAAGAGCAATTTAGAAAAAATCTTTCTGAAACAGATGAAGGTAAATCTGTTGGTTTAGGATACTTTAAAAGTAGAGGTATTTCTGATGAAATGATAGATAAATTTGGATTGGGGTATTCATTTGAAGAAAGGAATCATTTTACAAAAATAGCACTCGATAAAGGGTATAAAAAAGACCTTTTACTTGATTCGGGGCTGACCTCAGAAAGAAACAATAAATTATTCGATCGATTCTTTGGAAGAATAATATTCCCCATTCATAACCTCTCAGGAAGAACAATTGGTTTTGGAGCTCGTATTCTTCAATCCAACAAAAAATCAGCGAAATACCTCAACTCTCCTGAGACACCTATTTATCATAAAAGTGATGTTCTATATGGTTTGTATTTAGCAAAACGAGCTATGATTCAAAACGACAACTGTTTTTTGGTAGAAGGATATACAGACGTCATATCTCTGCACCAGAAAGGAATTGAAAACGTAGTTGCCTCTAGTGGCACATCATTAACCAAAGGACAAATAAAACTAATTAAACGTTTTACCCCTAACATAACCGTTCTTTACGATGGTGATGAGGCCGGAATTAAAGCATCTTTCAGAGGAATTGACTTAATTTTAAGTGAAGGTATGAATGTTAAAGTGGTTACTTTTCCAAACGGCGAAGACCCTGACAGTTTTGCTCGATCAAATACACTTGTTGAACTGGAGGAATACATCGAAGAAAAGAAACAAGATTTTATAAGCTTTAAAGCTTCAACACTTTTAAAAGAAGCTAAAAATGATCCTATAAAAAGAGCAGGGCTCATAAAAGAGGTTGTCCAATCCATTTCTATAATACCCGATATGATTGTACGCTCGGTATATACCCAAGACGCATCCAAACTTCTTAATATTGCCGAGCAAACCCTTGTTAATGAGCTTAATAAAGCACGAAGATTGAATTTTGAAAAAGAACAAAAAATAAAAGGAAATTCTAACCCCACTAAATTCGATAGTCTCTCACAAAATTCAATTACTCAAGACATTGAAGGTAAATCGTTAGAAAAAAGTAATTTACCTAAAGATGAACAACAGAAAAAACTGAATCAAGAAAACAACTATAATGAGGCATATCTTTTAAGACTTCTGCTCAAATATGGTCATTATGAAATTTCAGTAAACAACTCGAACCAAAATGATGAACTCAACAAAGACATCATGGATGCAAAAAAACAACATCAAATAACTGTTGCTCAAATGGTAATTGAAGACATTTCGCATGATGAAATTGAATTTAAAAACTCACAACATAAGTCCATATGGGAGGTGTTTAAGAATAAATTTTATGAGGGAGAAATCCCTACCGAAAAATTCTTTTTGAGAAGTAATGAAGCCAATTTGGTGAAGCAGGTGATTAACATCACTGAGGAAAGACATCGGTTAAATAATTGGAAAAAACATTCCATTTATGTGACCACTGAACAAGATAAAATAAAGCTTGCCATAACAGTAGCTCTAAACAGGTTGAAACTTGGAAGAATAAAGTCTGAAATAAAGGAAGTAAACGAAAAGTTAAAATCATTTACATCTTCAGAAGAAATCAATGATTTACTCATGCACCTTAGTATACTCAACCAGGCAAAACTTACTTTATCTCTTGCATTGGGACGAAACTTATAACTTTACTTCTTACGTTTTTACATAATAAACGACCTTTGTTTGACTTTTTAACAAATTCTCTCTTTTCAAGCAACCTTTCATAAATTAATTTTACCTTATGTTTAAAACTAAAATAAGTCTATTTTTTACACTCCTTTTACTTCTAATATTAACTACTAATTGTGGTGAATCTGAAATAAACAGTTCAACAACCAAAAATCCAGATCAAATCGATACCATTATCAAAGAACCGCAAATGCTTTATGGATTTCACGTTGATTCCTTTAAAGTTGTGGGAGATAAAGTGAAAAAAAATCAATTTTTTAGCGATTTAGTAACCAGTCACGGTATTAGTTATGCCACAATGAATAAAATGGCATATGAAGGAAAAAAACTATTTAATGTAAGAAAATTAAGAGCCGGAAGACATTATACTGTTTTTGAAAAAAATGACTCCTCAGAAAAGGCTCAAATTTTAGTTTATGAAATCGACAAAATAAATTACATCGTATACGATTTAAGAGATTCTTTAAAAATATATCGCGATAAAAAACCTGTAAAAATTGTGACCAAAGAAGCTTCTGGAATTATAAATAACTCACTTTACTTATCGCTTGAAAAACAAGGATATAATCCAGAATTAGCTATTGCCTTGTCTGAAGTATATGCATGGAGTATCGACTTTTATCGCATTCAGAAAGGAGATCGATTTAAAGTAATTTATGAAGAAACCGTTGTAGACGGAGAAAGTATTGGGGTAAAAAGAATAAAGGCCGCATATTTTGAACATTTCAAAAAACCATTCTATGCTATTCAGTTCTCTCAAAATGGAGAACCAGAGTATTATGATCATGAAAATAGAGGTCTAAGACGGCAATTTCTAAAAGCCCCTGTAAAATTCTCAAGAATTTCTTCAAGATTTTCTATGAGACGCTATCATCCTGTACAGAAAAGAAACAAACCTCATTTGGGAACAGATTATGCAGCACCAAAAGGAACTCCTATTTATGCCACAGCTAAAGGAGTAATAACTCATGCAAAATACAACCGATATAACGGGAATTATGTTAAAATAAAACACAATTCTGTATACACTACCCAATATTTACATATGAATAAAATAAAAAAAGGTATTCGTCCAGGTGTTAAAGTGAATCAAGGTGATGTAATTGGATTTGTCGGATCAACAGGCTTAGCTACGGGACCTCATGTATGTTACCGATTTTGGAAAAATGGACGTCAAGTTGATCCTTACAAACAGAAACTACCTAAATCAAAACCAATAAGTCAAGCTAACTTAAAAATGTATATAGAGATAAAAGAAAAGGTAACTGCTGAATTATCCAACATCAAATATCCTGAAGAAAAGTAGTAAACCCCATTAGCGTGAATATTTTTCCCTTGTAAGTACTTTCATTAATTCTCTTTTCAAAACTAAATCCGACAAAACTGAAAAATCAATTGAGAAATTGACAATTTTGGATTCTAGTGTTGTTTCAGGAATATCAATTTTATACATCAATTGATAAAACAAAGAAGAACTCTTGGTAAATGTTTTTTGTAAATAAACCGTAACTGTGCTCGCTAGAAGTTCCCTTTGGTTGAATGATATTAATTTTATTTTTTTTTCAAAATGAATATCATTTATATCATTAATCAATTGACTCTTTACCTTTTCAAAATAACTCTCTTGACTCAAATATAATCTATCGTTTCTTTGAATGATAGTCATTATGATGATCTTTTCATTAAATCTTCAGCAAACCTAATGATTTTGTTTTTTGCATCATCTAATGATTGAATTTGATTTAAACTTTGAATTCCCTTAGCATAATACTGATTCATTAGCTCAAATGCCTTTTGATCAACTTTTAGCTTTTTATAAAGTTCTTTAACCGAATCTACCTTTTCCTGCGAATCAAATTCTTTTTCTGAAATCCTATTGCGTAATTCTCCTGTTGAATCAATCTCAAGAGCCTTCAACATCATAAATGTTTTTTTATTCGATATGATATCTCCACCTACTTGTTTCCCAAATTTTTGAGGATCACCAAAACAATCTAAATAATCGTCCTGCAACTGAAATGCTATTCCAAGGTTGACTCCAAATTCATAAATTAAATTTGAATCAAGTTCATTCGCATTAGCAACCAGAGCTCCTATTTTAAATGCTCCTCCTACTAAGACAGATGTTTTTAATCGAATCATATTGATATATTCTTCGATTGTAACATCGTTTCTAGTCTCAAAATTCATGTCCAATTGCTGACCTTCACAAACCTCAATTGCAGTTCGATTAAATACTTTTAATATTTCAGATAAATTTGAATAGTTTCCTTCTAAAAAATGATTATAAACTTCAATCAAAAGAGTATCTCCAGAAAGAATTGCAATATTATCGTTCCACTTTTCGTGAACAGTTTGTTTGCCTCTACGTAATGGCGCTTTATCCATGATGTCGTCATGAATTAAAGTAAAATTATGAAATACTTCAATAGCTTTTGCAGCAGGTATTGCTCTGGATATTTCTCCAGAAAACAATTGAGTAGCCAAAAGAGTAGTAACAGGACGGAGCCTTTTCCCTCCCAATTGAATCATATAATTCATTGGCTCATATAACTCAGAAGGATAGCCCTTGTAACTGGTTTGTTCTATCTCGTCCTGAACGAGAGAAATAATTTCCTGATATTCCAAACCTACTCTAATTTTATTGATTTATTTGAAATTGTGGACTTTCTAATAAAATCTTAATTCCTTCATCAATCGTTATTAGTTCACGTCCTAATAAACTTCTCATTTTTGTATTATCGGGACATCTCCTGGCCATATCGCCATCCTTTAATGGAGGGAGGTGAATGATTTTTGAAGTGGAGTTTGTAGCTTCAATGATTTTTTTAGCCAAGTCAATAATTTTAATTTCATGCTCTCCTCCTATATTTATGACATCGTTTATGACTTTTTTATCGTATAAAGCTTTCAAACAAGCATCCACATTGTCGTCACAAAAACAAAATGTTCTGGTTTGAGATCCATCTCCATATATTGTAATATCTTCCCCTCTCAAAGCCTTATATAAGAACTTAGACATAACAAAGTCATCGCTCTGCTTCGGACCATATGTATTGAAAAACCTGAATATTGTGTAATCCAACCCGAATTCTTGTTTGTAAGACCTTAAAAAGGCTTCACCAATATTTTTAACAACTGCATATGGAACCTTGGAATTTAACGGTGTTGTTTGTTCATGCTGAGGCAATTCAACGGGCTCTCCATAAACTTCAGATGACGAGGAGAAAAAAACACGCTTAACTCCTGTACTTTTAGAAAGATTTAAAACATGCTTAAAACCTTCAATATCTCTCAAAACTTTTACTGGATATTCTTGGGTTCTTTGAACACCTACTAATGCTGCGTAATGAAAAACATAGTCAAATTTTTTCCCCAACATAATTTCAGCTATGTCTCGATATTCATTTACATCCGCCTTAACAAAACGCCAATTTTGATTTGGCAAATGATTCGGAAGTTTATCTAAACTACCAGTAGACAAATCATCAACTATTACCACGAAATTTTCTTTATTTGATATTAGCTTTTCAGCCAATACACTTCCTATAAAACCTGCTCCTCCTGTAACTAATATTCTAGTCATTTTACAATATTTTCCATATAAATTCCATACCCACTCTTTTTAAGCGGTTGGGCCAACTCTAATAATTGCTCCTCGTTAATGAAACCCATTCGATAAGCAACTTCTTCAATACAACCAATTTTAAGCCCTTGGCGTTCTTCTATAACCTGTACGTATTGACCTGCTTGCATTAAACTAGAGAAAGTTCCCGTATCTAACCAAGCTGTTCCTCTATTCATAACACTAACCTTAAGCTTTCCTCTTCTTAAATACTCTGCATTAACATCGGTAATTTCATATTCACCTCTACTTGAGGGTTTAATATTCTTCGCGATTTCAACAACATCATTATCATAGAAATAAAGTCCTGGAACCGCGTAGTTGGATTTTGGAACCTCAGGTTTTTCTTCAATAGATATAGCATTCATATTTTTATCAAACTCAACAACACCATATCGTTCGGGATCAGAAACATGATATGCGTAAACAACACCGCCATCTGGTGTGTTATTGGATTGCAATAAACTCGACATGCCTGAACCGTAAAATATATTATCCCCTAAAACCAATGCTGCATTATCTTTACCTATAAAATCTTCTCCCAGCACAAATGCTTGAGCCAAACCGTTAGGTTCGTGTTGAACTACATACTTAAAACGGCAACCGATTCTACTCCCATCTCCTAATAATTGCTGAAAAGATTTTTGATCGTGAGGTGTTGTAATAATTAAAATTTCATTAATCCCAGCCAAAAGCAATGTAGACAGAGGGTAATAAATCATTGGTTTGTCATATACAGGCATTAATTGCTTACTTACAGAAAGTGTTAATGGATGTAATCTTGACCCTGATCCTCCTGCTAGAATAATCCCCTTCATACTTCTAATTTTTAATGGCCTTCTCGGCTTTAATTGTTATGAGTTTATCTAAAGTTAACAGTAAGCAAGGTAATAAAATTAAATTGGATAACATGGCTACCAAAAGAGTTAATGCAACTAGAACACCGAGTGCTATAGTACCTCCAAAATCTGAAGCTATAAAAATTCCAAATCCAAAAAAGAGTACAACCGAAGTATAAAACATACTTAAACCAGTTTCTTTTAAAGCATTTATTACCGATGTTTTTATAGCACCCTGGTTACTAGCAAGTTCTTGTCTATATTTTACTAAAAAATGAATTGTATCGTCAATAGATATTCCGAAAGCAATACTAAATACCAAAATGGTAGAAGGCTTTAGGTTTATACCACAATATCCCATAATTGCAGCTGTTATAAAAAGAGGTAAAATATTCGGTAATAAACTGATTAAAACCATTCGAATGTTTCTAAACATTAACCCCATCAGAACAGAAATAATAAGTACAGTTAGTAACAAAGACATGATTAAATTAGAAATTAACGTCTCAACTCCTTTAGCCACAATTACACCTATTCCTGTGAAAGAATAGCTAAATTTCTTTTCCGAAAATATATTTTCGATTTTAGGCGCCAATTCTTTCATTAACTCTTTTGTTCTATTGGTTCCTACATCTTTCATTTTAAATCCGATTCTCAACTGACTCCCGTCTTTTGATATAAAAGCACCCAGCATTTCTGAAGAAGCATCTTTTGATTTAGATGCATATTGTTTAATAAAACCCAACTCTACTTGTGTTGGTAATGTAAATTCTTTACGTTCCCCACCCCACAAAGCCTGTTTACTGTACTTTAAAACGTCAAGCATGGACATTGGCCTAGAAAACTCATCATAAGTCGAGAGTAATTGATAGAGCTTTTCTACTTTCTTAAGTGTTTTTAATTTTAAAACGTTTCCTTTTACTTTTTCACTTTCAAGTTCAGAAATAACATATCCTTTCTCATCACAAAAACCTTGGATTTCATCACTGAAATTCCCATTCTTTTTAGTTACGATTGTACATTCTCCAGAACTATCGAGATTTACATACTTTACAAAAGGAAGTTTCTCTATATCAGTAATAGATATTACGTTATTAGACTTCAAAGTGATTTTTTCTCCGACTCCTGCCCTTAAAATTATTTCAAAAGGAACTACTCCATTAAACTTCGATTCATAATATTTCAAATCAACCATAACAGGATGATCTTCCGGCATATCGTCTACAACAAGAGCATTATTGTCAAGTTGACTCAAACCAAACCCGGCTGTTCCTGCTATAAAAATCATAACAACATAAACAGTACCTCTATAATTTTTTGAAATATTTACAAACCATGCAATAAGAGCATTTGTCCATTTATAATCTAAATGTTTGTAGTGTTTCTCCCTTGGAGGAGACAAATAACTATAAATAATAGGCAATAATAAAATAGAAAGAATGAAAACGCCCATAATACTAATTGAGGCAACTATTCCAAATTCTTTAAGTATATCACTGGAAGCAAAAATAAAAGTAGCAAAACCACTTGCAGTTGTGACGTTTGTCATAAAAGTTGCCCCTCCAATTTTTTGAATTACACGCTTAAGAGCTAATGCTTGATTTTTATGATCTCTGTATTCATCAAAATATTTATTTATCAGAAAAATACAATTTGGAATACCTATTACAATTACCAAAGGAGGTACCAAACTCGTAAGTATATTCATATTGAACTCTAAACTGGAGAAATAACCATAACCCGCCAACCTGTTCAATAAGCCTAAAGACCCAAACAACCAAACTACAGCCACACTTACAATCAACAAAGAGACAAATACAGCTCGAGGGGCCCTCAAAAAAAAGTACAGCAAAAGTGCAGTCAAAATAAAAGCTAGACCAATGAACAACAAAATCTCATCTCGAACTTGAGAACTTAATTTTGCACGAATAAAAGGCATTCCTGAATAATTAAACTTTATATCGTTCTCTTTTTCAAACTCCTCAATTTTCTGAGTAACCGAGAGAATAAATTGATTCCTCCGAACGGTTGCAAGAGAATCAGGATTAAAAGAAACGGCAAGTAATGAAATATCTGAATCGGGTAAATATAAAATCCCTTCGTAAAACGGTTGGTCACGTAAAATCAATAGGGCAGAATCTATTTCTATTTGAGATTCAGGACGGCTTTTAAACGCTTTTTCTAAACGAAATGTTTTAGTCTCCTTATCCAATTTTAAAAACCCAAAATCGGCAACCGAGAAAATACTGTCTACTGCAGTTTCATTTTGAAGACTTCTTGTGAAATCATAATACTTTTGAAATTTATTCAATGTAAAAAGACTGGAATCCTCAGTAGAAACCAAATATACATTATCGTTGACTCCAAAAGTTTCTTTAAACTCTCTAAAAACTATTGAGGTAGAATCGCCCAACGGAAGCAATCGAGAAAGATCGTAAGATACTTTGTTGTATCCCAAATTGGTAGCTAAAAACCCAGTAATTAGAACCAATAACGCAATAACCCAAATTCGGTACCTTAAAATAATATGAGATATCTTATTCCACATAAACTAGGAGAACACTCAAAAATAGGAACTATAATCCATAAAAGTAAGAATAAGAGATTGAGGTTATGAACAAAAAAAACCGACTATTTTTTAAAAAGTCGGTTTTTAATTTCCATTTTGATTACTTGATACTCCACGTATTGGGTCCTTCAAGTAAATCGTCTAAATCGGGAGATCCCTTAACATCAATATGCTTTTCAATTTGACTTTTCACTCCATTTTCATATACATGGCGCTCTTCTTGGTAAAAAACACCAAAAGGACGAGGTAATCCTCCATCTTCTCTTGGGTCATCAAAAAACCTGGTAAGTATGGAGGCTTTTACACGATCATGTACATCATGAATCCATATTTCTGATTCATCAACTTCATCAACGTTGACTACAGTAGGAGTAAAATCCTTTAATACAATCGCTTTTTGATTGTTTTCACCAAACAGCAAAGGTTGACCGTGTTGAACAAACAATGTATTATCTGGTTTTGTAGATCTTTCCGTTAAGGGGAAAAACGCTCCATCGTTAAATATGTTACAATTTTGATATATTTCAACAAATGAAGTTCCTTTATGACCATGCGCTTCATGAAGAATAGCCCTCATACTCTTTGGGTCTCTATCCATAGTTCTGGCGACAAAGGTCCCATCAGCACCTAGCGCTAACGAAGCAGGATTAAAAGGATGATCAATAGACCCAAATGGTGTTGATTTGGTTACCTTTCCTTTTTCTGAAGTTGGAGAATATTGTCCCTTTGTTAATCCATATATTTGATTATTGAAGAGAAGTACATTAACATCAACATTTCTTCTCAAAAGATGAATAAAATGATTCCCACCTATTGACAGAGCGTCTCCATCTCCTGTAATCATCCAAACATTTAAGTCAGGACGAGCAACCTTTAAGCCAGAAACAAATGCAGGTCCTCTTCCATGAATACTGTGCATACCGTATGTATCCATGTAATATGGAAAGCGAGACGAGCAACCAATCCCTGAAACAAAAACCGTATTATCTTTATTCAATTCAAGCTCTGCACAAACTCCCTGAACTTGTTTTAATATTGAGTAGTCTCCACAACCGGGACACCATTTAACATCCTGATCAGAAGCGTAATCTTTTGCTGATATTTTTTTTGTTTTTACTTCAGTCATAATAATATCTTTAGCCTAAAACCTCTTTAGCCTTTTGAACAATTTCTTCAGTTGCGAACGGAAGTCCTTTTATTTTATTTAACCCCTTTGCGTCAACCAGGAATTTATCTCGAACAATCTTAATAAATTGCCCATTATTCATCTCAGGAATAACTACATGTTTAAATTTGGACAAAATTTCTTTTGTGTTCTTGGGTAACGGGTTCAGGTATCTTACGTGAGCATGAGAAACATTATACCCCTCCTTGATTAATTGTCGGGTAGCTGTTTTAACTGCCCCATAGGTCGAACCCCAACTATACAAAAGTAAATCCCCCGACTCTTTACCCGTCTCAATTTCTTGATCAGGAATAAAATCAGCAATTCTATCCACTTTTTCTTGACGAATTTTAACCATTTTCTCATGGTTTTCTGGGTCATAGGAAACATTTCCTGTCTCGAAATCTTTTTCCAAACCACCTATCCTATGAGCTAATCCTTCTGTTCCGGGAATGGCCCAGGGTCGAACAAGTTTTTCGTTTCTTTTGTAAGGTAAAAATTCCGGATCATCATCTTGTCTTGGTTTGGCAAACTTAACATCGATGTTCGGCAGGTTTTCAGATTTTTGAACTTCCCAAGGTTCTGATCCGTTAGCAATATAACCATCTGTCAATAAAAATACAGGGGTCATATGCTCAATTGCTATTCGACAAGCTTCAAAAGCTAAATTGAAACAATCTTTTGGCGATTGAGCTGCTATAACCGGAACAGGAGACTCTCCATTTCTTCCATACATGGCCTGAAATAAATCAGCTTGCTCGGTTTTAGTAGGTAATCCAGTTGACGGGCCACCTCGTTGAACATTAATAATTACCAAAGGCAATTCAAAAACACCAGCTAAACCAATTGCTTCTCCTTTCAATGCAATACCAGGGCCAGAAGAAGTCGTAACCCCTAGAGCCCCTCCAAAAGAAGCTCCAATTGTAGAACATATTCCGGCTATTTCATCCTCTGCCTGAAAAGTTTTTACACCAAAATTCTTATACTTTGACAAAAAATGGAGAATATCAGATGCAGGAGTAATTGGATAAGTTCCACAAAATAATTCCAAACCTGTTTTTTGACTTGCAGCAATTAAACCAATAGCAGTAGCTTGATTACCCATAATATTTCGATAAGTACCAGGCTTGATGTTTGCAGGTTTCACTTCAAATCTTGAAGCAATCGCCTCGGCGGTATCCCCATAGTGATACCCGGCCTTTAAAACAGCTATATTAGACTCTATTAATTCGGGTTTATTGGCAAACTTAGTCTCTATGAATCTTATGGTATTGTCTAACTTTCTGTTGTACATCCAGTATAAAAAACCAAGTACAAACATATTTTTTGAACGATCGACAATCTTGTTTCCAAGACCTGAGTTTTTTAAAGTCTCACGGGTAATTTTGGTAACATCAACTTCATGAATTTTATATCCATCTAAAGTTCCATCCGTTAGTGGACTTGTTCCATCCTCATATTTTGCGAGTCGTAAATTCTTTTTATCAAAACCGGCAATATTTACAATAACTATCCCTCCTTTTTTTAACGATTCAAGATTAGATTTCAAGGCCGCAGCATTCATTACCACCAGTACATCTGCTCTATCTCCTGGAGTATACAACTGAATACTTCCAAAATGGAGTTGAAATCCTGAAACTCCCGCTACAGTTCCCTGGGGAGCCCTAATTTCTGCAGGGAAATTAGGAAAGGTACTGATGTCGTTTCCAACTAAAGCAGCCGTATCTGTAAATTGTCCTCCGGTCAGCTGAATACCATCTCCCGAATCTCCAGCGAACAATATTGTTACCTCATCTTTTATTTCGTTTGTCATAACAGACTTTTTCCTCTATTAAACCTTTTGTACTGTAAGGATTTCTTTAATTTTTTTTAAAAAGTCAGTAAATTATGTATTTACCAAATTTTTCAGTCTTCAAAAATAACACTAATAGCCTAATTATTGCAGATTTACGTCAGTTTTAAATGATTTTTTAATTTGCTGTCAAATTGGTCACTATAATTGAGTTGATTTCCGGGGCCTCCATTAAAACATTTTCTTCAATACCAGACTTAAATGTCATATTGCTCATTGAACATGAGCTACAATTCCCAAGAAATTCAAGTTTCAAAACTCCATCCTCAGACAAATCAACAATTCTTACATCACCTCCATCGGACTGAAGAAACGGGCGAACCTTGTTCAAGCCAATCTCAACTTTTGATATGATATCCTGCTTATTCATCAATTCAAATTACTTTAACTGTTTAATTTAACAAGCTTTGTAGGCCCAAGCGTTTCATTCCTTTCTTTTGTTGCCTTGTCCACCTCAATTACCATTTCTTTTAGTGCCTTTGCTTGAAGTGTAGTTTCTTGCAAAATCGCAGGTCTACCAGCCTCTCCTGCTTCACAAATACTTTGCACTAAAGGTATTTGACCAAGCAATTTCACATTCAATTGTTCAGCCAACTGAGCACCTCCTTCTTTTCCGAAAATGTAATATTTATTTTCAGGAAGTTCGGCAGGTGTGAAATAAGCCATGTTTTCAACGATACCCAAAACCGGTACATTAATATTTTCCAACTTAAACATTCCAACTCCTTTCTTAGCATCCGCCAAAGCAATGCCCTGAGGTGTAGAAACAACAACCGCTCCTGTTACCGGAACCGTTTGAACAAGACTCAGGTGAATATCTCCCGTTCCTGGTGGTAAATCAATAAGTAAATAGTCTAAACTTCCCCAGTACGTATCCATGAACATTTGCTGTAATGCTTTACTTGCCATTGGTCCTCTCCAAACAATTGCCTGGTTTGCATCTGCAAAAAAACCAATCGACAAAATTTTAACGCCATGACTTTCAATTGGTTTAATATAATTTTTCCCCTCCACATCAACTGTTGATGGTTTTTCATCAGCGACATCGAACATTAAAGGCATACTCGGACCGTAAATATCAGCATCTATAAGACCAACACTATATCCTAAATCCGCGAGACCAACAGCTAAATTTGAAGTAATTGTAGATTTTCCTACTCCCCCTTTACCTGATGAAATTGCAATTATGTTCTTAACTCCAGGGAGAATCTTTCTTTGTTCAGGTTCTCTGTCCGCCGGCAAAGGGATTACTTTTATATTAACTATAATTTCTTTTGAAATAAACCGGTGAACTGCAAATTCACAAGCCTCCTCCATTTTTTTCTTACTGTGCATGGCAGGATTGTGCACCTTTACAGTAAAAGAGACTGTATTTTCTTCACAAACGATTTCATCAACCAAATTTAATTCTACAATATCCTTTTTTAAGTCCGGCTCCTGAACGGAACTTAACGCTTCTAAAATCTTCTTTTTATTTGGAATCATATCCTTATTTAGAATTATTCTACGTAAAAATAAGAATTTGATGCGAATTGACTATCCATATCTTTTTCAAAAATTCTTATATGGTCATAAGAATATCCTTATAAAACTCTAATAAGGAAACCAAATTGATGAAAATTATAATGAACAAAAGCGTTTATAAATTCGAAATATTTTCTCTTTTTCGAACCAGATGTAATTTTAATAACATATCCTATTTCAATACTAACAGTTGCATTCATTGACTCCATTGCAATCTTAATACAACAATTATTAAATAGTATTGTATTAAGAATAATTTATTTTAAAAAATATATTAAATTTGATAAAAATTTAAACAATGAATACAAAATTAATTACATTATTATCGGTGAGTTTATTCATATTTTCATCCTGTGAGAAAGATGAAGATACATCAATATCAACATCAACATCAACATCAACTGAAGACTATTTACCATTAAACATTGGCAACAACTGGAGCTATACAGGAGCTATTGCCTACGAAACTTTCATTAACAGTGACACAACAATCGGAGGGAAACTATACTACAAGATTGAAAATGATCAGGGTGCGAGTAACTTAATTAGAAAATCAGGTAGTGATTATCTGATAATTGATGAAGCGGTTTACGGAGACAATGAACCTCATGTAATTCTTAAAGAAAAAGGTAATGAAGGAGACGAATGGGGATTTGATATTTCTGTTAACACTTATGGTTTTATCACAAAAAATGTTTACAAATTTACGATTCATGAAAAACTGGAATCTTTAGAGGTAAACAACAACTTGTTTGAAGATGTTTTGGTAATTGATTTAGATATCGAAACTTACCTTGACGGGGATTACATTATGTCTACTAATGACTACAGGTACTATTACGCTAACGGAATTGGTTTAATAAAGAGTGGTTCAGCGCTTTTAGGGGGATATTCCGATTTAGTGGAATATACTGTACAATAAGCGCAATTAAATTTTGGACAAACTAAAGGATTTGTTTTATCTTTGAAATCTCAAATTTAAAAGGTTGCGTGGCCGAGTGGCTAGGCACAGGTCTGCAAAACCTGCTACGGCGGTTCGATTCCGTCCGCAACCTCAAAAAAGGAGCTGTAATCAGCTCCTTTTTTATTTTAAAAAAAATTCAAGCCAAGTAAAAAAAAGAGGACTTAAATTATTTGACAAATAGTTGTAATTTTGCATTATGTTAGTTGAGGTTTTAAAATCTAAAATTCACAGGGTAACGGTTACTGAAGCCGATTTGAATTACATTGGAAGCGTTACAATTGATGAAGATATTATGGACGCAAGTAATGTAATAGAGGGCGAAAAAGTTCAAATCGTTAATATTAATAACGGAGAACGGCTAGAAACCTACGTAATTAAAGGAAAAAGAGGTTCTGGAAATGTATGCTTAAATGGTCCTGCCGCCCGAAGAGTAGCGGTTGGAGATGTTATAATAATCATCGCTTATGCCCAAATGAATTTTGAAGAGGCTAAACAATTTAAGCCAACTATTGTATTTCCCGATACGTCTACTAATAAACTGAAATAATTGTCGAGCTTAAAAAAATCCTCATCAAAAATTCAAAATCTTGAAAAAGCGAAAAGAACTATTCAAGATTGGAATTCCAATGAAGAGATTATTGTTTTCACAAACGGTTGTTTTGATTTACTGCATTTGGGTCACATTGACTACTTGTGCAAAGCCAAAGATTTAGGAAGTAAATTAATAGTTGGCGTAAATTCTTCAGATTCCGTTCGGAAACTAAAAGGTCCGTCACGCCCAATTAATTCAACAAAATCCCGCTCCAACCTTTTGGCTGCTTTGGAATGTATTGACCTCGTAATTGTATTCGAAGAAGAAACGCCAATCAATTTAATTACTCAACTAAAACCCAGTATCTTGGTAAAGGGAGGAGACTATACGATTGAGACAATCGTTGGTGCAGAGGAAGTAAAGAAAAGTGGTGGTCGTGTTGAAATAATACCATTCCTCCCTGGGTATTCAACAAGTAAAATTGTAACTAAGATTCAAAGTTTCAGTAAAAGTTAAATTGTTTGTATATTCACGTTTTAATTGTGTTGTCATGAAAAAAAACTTGTACATATCACTAGCTATAATCTTCAGCTCAATTTGTTTAATCTCTTGTAACAAGCAAAACAGAGAGTACCTACTTGGTGAATGGATATTAATAACGAAGCCCGTACCTGATTTAGATTACCGATGGTATTTTAAGGAGAGTAGAGTTTACATTGCGGCTACCGATGGAGACGACAACGAACCTCCAACAGGTGATCTTGACACTTGTAATTATGGTCCGTATGTTTTAAAAAATGGAGTACTTACCATAGCTCTTCCTGAAGGATATTGTAGAGAGAGTGTTTATGCCGGAGATTGGGATATACAAGTCATAACTGAATCTTATTTAACCATTCGTAGAGAAACAGATAACGGATCTCAGTGGTATGAGTTTGAAAAGGCTGTAAATGAATAAAATTGGCCAAGAAAAAAACAACATTTGTATGTCAAAGTTGTGGAAATCAATCTGCCAAATGGCTGGGTAAATGTCCTCAATGTAGTGCTTGGAATTCTTTTGTAGAAGAAATTATTTCTGACGGTTCAGGTATTTCCACATTAAAAAACACTTCGAGAACAGCGAAAAAAGCTCGAGCACTCAATGATGTTCAACCTCTAACTCAAAAGCGTTTAGTTTTTACCGATAAAGAACTTAATCGTGTTTTAGGGGGAGGAGCAATTCCTGGTTCTTTAATTCTTTTTGGCGGAGAACCCGGGATTGGAAAATCTACATTAATGTTGCAAATAGCACTTTTAAACCCTCAATTCAAAGTGTTATATGTTTCCGGTGAAGAAAGTGACGAACAAATCAAAACAAGAGCAGATCGAATAAATCCTAAATCTTCTGAAAATATTTTTATTTTAACAGAAACAGATACAACCATTATTCGAAGTGCTGCAGAAACGCTCAATCCTGATATTTTAATAATTGATTCCATTCAAACACTCCACTCGAATAATTTAGACTCAGCACCAGGAACCGTTTCTCAAATTAGAGAATGTACTTTTGAGATTTTAGCTTTTTCCAAGAGTTTATCACTACCAACGTTTATAATAGGTCACATCAACAAAGAAGGAAGTCTTGCCGGCCCAAAAGTTTTAGAACATATGGTAGATACCGTTCTTCAATTTGAAGGAGATAGAAACCATTTTTACAGAATTGTAAGGAGCATAAAAAACAGGTTCGGATCTACTAATGAATTGGGTATATATGAGATGTTGGAATCGGGACTAAAACCAGTTACTGACCCTTCAAAAATACTGATTTCTGCTCGTGAGGAAGACTTAAGTGGCGTCGCAATAACAGCTAACCTGGAGGGAATACGACCTTTAATGATTGAAACTCAAGCCCTTGTTTCAAGAGCTGCATATGGAACTCCCCAAAGAACCACAACCGGGTTTGATGCAAGAAGAATGAATATGCTATTGGCTGTACTTGAAAAAAAATGCGGTTTTAAAGTAGGAATGGAAGATGTTTTTTTAAATATAACTGGAGGAATAAAGATTGAAGACCCTGCTTCCGATCTCGCAGTGCTATCTGCTATTGTTTCAAGTAGGGAAGATATTTCCATTTCAAGTAAGGTTTGTTTTGCAGGAGAAGTTGGTTTATCGGGCGAAGTGAGACCAGTTCAAAAAATTTCATCAAGAATTGTAGAAGCTCAAAAACTTGGTTTCGAAAAGATATATGTTTCAAAGTATAATGATTTAAGTGCATTAAGTACCATTAATGAAATAACAGTTTTTAAAGTAAAAAAAATAGAAGAGGTTTTCCGTGACCTTTTCTCATAACCAAAAGCCTTCATCTTTCTTTAAATTAAGGATATGACAAATTTGAACATAGAAAATCCTTTTACTTCTGATAAAATTTCAACTGTAAATTTTACAAGTAAAAAAGATGCCCTTCAAATACTTACGAAAGCCCATACATTACACACTAAAAACCCTTCCGGTATTTCAAAAGAAAAAAGAATAAAAATTCTTGAAAATCTGCATCTATTACTGCTTAAAAACAAAAACAAACTTATTGAATTAAGTGTTTCTGAAGGTGGAAAACCAATTCAAGACACTAAATTAGAAATGAATCGCGCTCTCGAAGGAGTAAAACTAGGAATCCAAGCCGTTCGGAATATTAAAGGAGAAATGATTCCAATGAATTTAAATTCTGCAAGTGAAAAAAAACTCGCTTACACTCAAAAAAAACCAATTGGAGTTGTTCTGTCAATAAGTGCATTTAATCATCCCATTAATCTGGCCATTCATCAAATTATACCCTGTATTGCTGCAGGTTGTCCAGTTATTTACAAACCTGCTTTATCTACTCCATTAACAAGTAAAGAAATAATTAATTCAATATACGAAGCAGGTCTCCCAAAAGAATGGTGTACCTATTTAATATGCGATAATGAAACCACCTCAATCCTGGCTCAAAGTGACTTACTTGGCTACATTTCTTTTATTGGCTCAAGTGAGATTGGCTGGTCAATAAAACAAAAAATGGCACCAGGAGTAAGGATTGTTCTGGAACATGGAGGAATTGCTCCAGTTGTTGTTGCAAAAGATGCAAACTTGAACAATGCTGTTCCTCAAATTGTAAAAGCTGGGTTTTATCATGCCGGACAGGTTTGTGTGTCTGCGCAAAGAATTTTTGTTCATGAAGAAATCATAGATAAGTTTATTTCACAATTAAATCTTCAGGCACAAGTACAAAAAGTAGGAAACCCAAAAAGTGAAAACTCATTGATTGGTCCTGTAATTTCAAAATCTGCATTGGATAGAATCGATGAATGGGTACAACTGGCCATTAATGAAGGTGCCACACTAATTTGCGGAGGGAATAAACTTCAAAACAATTGCTATGAACCCACTGTTTTATTAAATCCGAATAAAAATAGTTTAGTAAGCAAAGAGGAGATATTTGGACCCGTGATTTGCGTTTATTCGTTCAAAAAAATAAATGAAGCCATTCAACTTGCCAATAATTCTCCATACATTTTTCAATCGGCAGTTTACACAAACTCCATCAATTCCGCATTAAAATTTACAGAAACATTGAACGGCACTGCTGTTATGATTAATACGCATCCTGCATTCAGAGTCGACTGGATGCCTTTTGGCGGACAAGGATTGAGTGGAGAAGGATTGGGAGGTATCGAATACTCAGTTCACGAGATGTTAAAAAAGAAACTCATAGTAATTCATCAAGATTAAAAGCAAAACTTTAAGGAAGTAAAAATGAGGTTGTATCTCTCAATCTAAATTGCTTACCTGAGCTATGTCCGTGAAAATCACCATACATCTTTAATTTATTAATTGAACGATGAGATCTCATTTGAAAAACCGTTGAATAGTTTTTATTGTTTCTCAAGTACATCCAAATTATTTTAATTTTCCTTTTTTCAACTTTAAAGTTTACCGTTTTGTCCTTACTAACTTCTTTGACAAAATCGGCCGAAAGTGGCAGTTTTGCCTCGTATTTAGCAATTCCATTCACCATGCCACCATTTTTAACATCTATTTTAACTTGGTACAAATGCTTTCCTATTTTCTTTATTGTCTTTTGAATGATTATATCATAGACATTTTGGTCAGAACTTACTGTAAAAGAAAATAAAAAAAGTAAACTCAGAAATAAGAAAAAATTTTTAGGTTTCCATTTCATCCAATAATTAGACATAACATAAAGGTTCAATAATTTTTTAATAATATATGAAATTTATGCTATGATTTAAAAACATAATTATATTTGATGAAATCTTAACTGCTTTATCCTAAATTAGTATCATGGCATTAATTAAAATAGGAACCAGAGGAAGTGATTTAGCATTATGGCAAGCAAACTTTGTAAAAAGCAAGTTGCAAAAGTTAGGTTGTGAAGTTGAAATACACATTATAAAAACTCAAGGAGATAAAATCCAGCATCTTAGCTTTGACAAGTTAGAGGGTAAAGGTTTTTTCACTAAAGAAATTGAAGACGCCTTATTAGATAAATCTATTGATCTTGCTGTTCACTCTCACAAAGACCTTGAAACAAACCAGCCCGATGGTTTAGAAATCGTTGCTGTGTCAGATAGAGAGAACCCATCAGACATGCTTTTAATAAAAAAGAACGCCTATGACCCAACAAAACAATTGGCGTTAAAAGAAAACGCTATAGTTGGAACTTCATCAGCCAGAAGAAAATCCATACTAAGTGCCTTTCGTTCCGATTTAAAAATAAAAGATCTTCGAGGAAATGTTCCAACAAGGATTGATAAACTTCGTGAAGAAGATTATGATGCCATTGTTTTAGCAAATGCAGGAGTTTCAAGATTAAATATTGATCTATCAGAATTTCAAGTAGAAATTTTAAAACCACAAGATTTTGTTCCAGCACCAGCGCAAGGAGTGCTTGGCTTGCAAACTCGATCTGAAGATGAAGAAACTAAAAAATACGTTTCCAAAATAAATAACCCAGATGTTAAATCTATTGTTAATATTGAAAGAAGCGTTTTGAACAAATTAGATGGAGGGTGTCAACTACCCCTTGGAGTTTACGCAGAAAAGATCAGTGGAAAATATGAGGTCTGGGCTACTTTGGGACAAGAAGATGGCTCTTTAAAAAGAGTTCAATCCAGTTTTGACTCTGAATACGATGCAGCTGACTCAATTGTTCACGCCTTAAAAAAAAACTAATTTCCAAAAGGGTTTTTGTTTCGAAAAACCTTGATAAAAATAGCTTTTTTAAGTCAAAGTGTATCCCTAAAGAGTACACGATACTTGCGGAATCTTTAATTCGTTTTGAAATTAACCAAGTTGAAAATGTTCCGATAACAAACTGGATTTTTTTTACAAGTAAGAACTCCGTACGCTTCTTTTTCAAGCAAAAAATTCATCTTAACAATAGAAAAATAGCCTGTGTGGGAAGAGGAACCCACAGAGAACTTATGAAGTATGTTCCCAAAATTGATTTTGTTGGTGACTCTGTCAACATAAATGATGTTGGTAAAGCATTTGTAAAAAAAGTCAAGGATGGTACTTGTCTTTTTCCAGTTTCCAACATCTCCAAAAGAACAATTCAAAAATATTTTCCTAATCAGGAGAAGACATATGATTTAATTGTTTACAATACAATTGAAAAAAACAACTTTCAAGACCCAAAAGCTGATGTTTTAATATTTACAAGCCCATCCAATGTGAGAGCTTACTTTTCTAAGTTGGAGGCAAAGGAAGGGCAACGTATCGTTTCAATTGGACCTACTACCGAAAAGGAACTGAAAAAATTTGGCATACACAATTATAAAATACCCAAATCAACCGGTGAATTGGGCCTCATAGATTTAATTTAAAACCAACACTCATTCAATTCAGTAAATATGAAATCTCAAGCTCTAAAACTAAATTAATCTCCGCAAGATTATGAATATAGTTATTAGGAGAAACCTTAGATTTTGTATTGTTTACAACTTGCAAACTAGACTCGTTAATTGAATACACTTTACCTAAACCAGCATTAAGGATTTTTGATAATTCTAGCGCTTGAGTTTTTGCTTTTTTAATCCCAGATAAATAGGCCTTCTGTTTGTAATAATTTAAATTTGAATGCGTAAGATGAGTATAAACAACACCTACATTTCTTTGTCTTAGAGACAAATGAAGCGCGTCTAATTTATCCAAATCATGTAAAGTAATAATACCCTTTTTGACAAAGCCAATTGAATCTTGTGTGGTTGGAAAAAGTTTAATGTTTCGTTGATCAACTCCAAAAAGTCTAGAACTTATTTCAAGCTCTGTAAATATATCAATCAACCTATTTTTTCCTACCTGAGTAAATTCTTTTCTCAATTCAAAACATACAACAGCTACATTAGGTTGAATACTTATTGTTTCGGTTTGAGTAAAAGTAAGTAGTGGAGGTAATTGATTAACTTGTCCATTTAATGATGAATTGATTATAAAAATCAATACGAAACTGTACAATAACTTCATCGTGTTTGGTTTTCATTTCAACTCCAAATTTCATGCCAAAACACAAAGGCTTTTAAGAATCAAGTAGCCGTTTTGTCCCCCCAAACTTTGGTTCCTTCAGTACAATTTTTACAAATATCAACCTCAGAACGAGACTGTAAAATAGCTTGACGAAAACCTTTATATTTTTCTCCTTTCCAAATGGACTTAAAATCTTGCTTTGAAAGTTGACCAAGCTGATGAGAAGCATCCTTATCAAAACAACAGGGGACAACTCCACCATTCCAAGTGATGACACATCCCTGCCACATTCTCCAACATGAGTTGACCATTTTATTTTTTACACTCCAGGTACCATCCTTCTTTTGATAATATCGGGAATACTTATCAAGAGTAGGTATCAATTCATTTCCATTTTTATAATCATAAACCTGAGCTGTTTTTAAACGTACTTCATCTACCCCTATGTTTTTTCCTAATTTTAACACTTCCTCAATTTGGTGCTCGTTTGGCCGAACAACTAAAAATTGAAAAATAACAAAAGGTTTAGTTGAATTCATTTCCTTTTTAGCTTCAACTATATTTCTGGCACCCTCAATCACCTTTTCTAATTTTCCACCTACCCTATATGACTCATAGGTTTCTTGAGAAGTACCATCAATAGAAATAATTAGTCGATCTAAACCAGATTCAATCGTTTTTTTTGCAATCGAAGGCTTTAAATAATGTGCATTTGTTGAAGTTGCAGTATATATGTTATTCAAATGTGCAAACTTCACCATTTCAAGAAAATTCGGGTTTAAGTAAGGCTCTCCCTGGAAATAAAAAGTGAGATAATGAAGTTGTTTTTTAAGCTGTAATATTGCCTTTTTAAAAAATTCGTTCTCAAGCATTCCTGTTGGACGAGTAAACGCCCTCAATCCACTTGGACACTCAGGACATCGTAAATTGCATGAGGTAGTAGGCTCAAATGAAATGCTCGCAGGTAATCCCCACTGAACAGGTTTCCTTGTTATTTTCGACCAATGGTAACTCAAAAATAATTTAGCACTATTCACCAATTTGTGAACAGTTAATTTAGATACTAAATTCAATTGGTCTTTAATTTTGGCTTTCAAACCTGTAAATTTAAGTACTAAATTAAGGAAAGCATTACGATTAATTGGGTTTATCAAAAACTTTGAATAAGTTTTCACGTTATAAATTTGGAATAGTATTTGTTAATGTAGAGTATCAAAAGTAATTTTTATGAGTTTAAGGTCAGTAGTAATTTCAATGATTTTGATTTTAGGCGTTTTCGCCTTCACAGCAAACAAAAATCCAAATCTCGAAGAAGTAGATTCATTAAGAAAAATCAAACAGTCCTCCTTTAAAAAAGGTGAATTTTTACGCTATGATGTTTCATACGGATTTTTCGATGCCGCACAAGCAACATTGAAAGTTGAACCCAGTTCTAAAGAAATTAATGGAAGAAAAACAATGCACATTGTAGGAAAAGGAAAATCAACCGGTACTCTTCGTTGGTTTTTTAAAGTAGACGATCGTTACGAAACATACATAGATGAAGAAGCTATCTTGCCTTGGAAATTTGTCCGTCACGTTCGAGAAGGTGGTTACAAATTAGATAGAAATATTGATTTCAATCATTATTCCAATGAAGCTACAGTTTTTGAAAAGGACACAAAAAACTACGCTGTAAAGCCCAACTCTCAGGATTTACTTTCTGCATTTTATTATGCACGAACCCTTGATTTGCAGGGTGCTAAAGTTGGACAAGAATTTGTTATAAATACTTTCTTTGATATGGAAATGTACCCACTAAAAATTAAATTCCTTGGAAAAGAAGAAATTGAAACAAAATTAGGAGAGTTCAAATGCTTAAAATTCAGACCCATGGTTGAAAAGGGACGTGTTTTCAAAGAGGAAGAGGATATGACCTTGTGGATCAGTGACGATGAAAATAAAGTACCCATTCGTTTAAAGGCAGACTTATTGGTAGGAGCAATCAAAATGGATTTAATAGAGTTTAAAAACTTATGCGAACCACTCAATAAAATAGACGATTAACTGGGCCTTATTTCATAAATTACAGTTACTGCCTTGATGCATAATTTTTCTTGTAAAAATCGATATATTGAATAACTTCTTTGTATTTAAACAACTTAGCATAATTGGTTTTAGAAATGGTGAAGTTAAGCTCACCTAAATCCAGATTGTTCACTAAAAAATGTTGTTTGAATGTTCCAAAATAATTACCGGATTCACTATTTGAAACAAAAGGCTTTACAACGATGAGATCCTCGTTTTCCGACCATGATATGAATTTAGATTTTAAATTTTTTGTAGCATAGAATTCATTATTAAAATTGGATATTTTATTCAAAATTTCACTCGATTTATTTTTCTGATTGTTGTATATTATAACAAAATAATGTGGCTCATTTGAAGAGAGAACAAAAGATTTAGCTTTCTTTAGAGAATCCTGTTGTGCCAACTTTATTCTCTTTCGCTCTTCATCGAAACTCTCTAAAATACTAATCACGTCATCGGCCGCTTCGGTACCTATATTATCAGTTCGAGTTTTTCTTAAATAATACTCCAAAGAATCTTTTCCGTATAAATTACCTTTTGCAAAAGCATGTATCAAATCAAATTTTGCCCTCAATTCACTTCTTTTAACCTTCTTTTTATATGCATTTACGTCGCTTATAACTTTTGAATATTGACCCTTTTTAAAAACATAAAAAATCTCCTCATAAACTCGATCATCATAAATCGATTTATTCTCCTCTTCAGCCATCATATTTGGATTGATTAAAAGTTGAGCATATTCAGAATTTGGATAATTTTGAATGACTTTATTTTTAACCTCATTCTTTAAAACCACCTTTTCGACTTTATCATAGTTCCTATAAAGCTGATACCATGTTACAGCCTCCTTAGGATTTTTAGGATAACGAGAATTCAACCTTTTAAAATAAAATATCGATTTTGGCAAATCATTAAAGTTATCTCTATAAATTACACCGAGTTGATAATATGAATTCATTATTTTTTGATGAGCAATTTCCTGCTGATCGACTTTAAAGGGTAATCCTTTTAAATAAAATTTTTCAGTCTGATTTTCAGGTATGTCCTCACTCGCTTCACTGTTTTTTTCATTTTCCTGACCAACAGCATCAAATAAAACAGAAGATTTGTCTTGTCTCCTCCAATTATCTTCTAGAGGACGGTCGCCCCATATTCCTTTAAATTCGACCAAACCGGAGGCCAGAAGAGAAGGGTTTTCAAATATCCAATTCGACCCATTTGATCCAAGTGCCGATGCATCAGCTAATGCCTTTTCTCTTTTAGCCTCTTCAATAGCATTTATTTGATCTTGTTTTTCTTTTGCTTCAAGTATTTTATTTTTTATGAATTCAGCTCGTGCCTCTTCCGGCATTAAAACTATTTTTAACAAACTATCTTGCTCTTGAACGATTTTAAGATGTTTTACCAAATCTCTTAAACTTTCCTTTTTTGCGCTTATATCTTCATAATTGGGATAACTTTTGGGTAAAGAAGTCAGAGATGAATCATAATAACTGTATGCATTTAAATAGTCAGGTTGGTCAAAATAATAATCACCTAAAGCTAGAAACGACTTCCCTTTTTGCTTTGGGTTATTTACGCTTTTGCTGGCAGACAATTCATAGCTATCGATAGCCAAATCATTTTTCCCCTGTTTTTCATAAACTTTTGCGAGCGCATAATATATCTGGTCTAAATACTCAATATTTTTGGCATCTTTGAGCATCTTTTTTAAGATATTAATTACGTTATCTCCAGACCCTTCGTAAGTTGTTGCCAAATTGATTTTCGAATTAAATTGCAATTCATAATCCGTCGATTTCTTAGCAACTATTTGATATAACTTTGCCGCATCTAAAAATTTATTCTGACTTTGATACATTTGGGCCAGTATATACTGTAACCTTCTTTTAAACTTTTTCGGTTTAGCCGACTCAATCGCCTTTTCAAAAACTGGAATAGCTTCACTTATTTGCCCGCTCCTTTTTAAACTAATTGCCTGTATTAGAACCAATTCATCTTGAAATTTTTTAGGAAACTCTTTATCTGCCTGTATTGCCTTAATTGTAGTTTCTGCATCAACAAAATTCTCTTGGTAGATATAAGTCATTACCAACCAAAGTGTTGCCTTGTATCGTTCATCTCCTTTTTTGAATGTGTTTTTTATAAATAAAAACGTTTCTTTTGCAGGCTCTAAATCAAATTTTAAAAATCTGGCTTTTCCAATCAACAAATAACAATCATCAATCATTTTATTATATTCAACATCTTCGGAACCTACTTTAAACTTCATCGAATGGCGATCGATCATTTTTGCACCCTTTGTAAGAGACCTGTTTAGATTGGAATATTCTTTCTTATTATCGTTCAAATTTCCAAATTTGAAAACGTTTAAAAGGTCATCAAAATCATCCTTTTCAGAAATTTCAATATTCTTTTTAGCCAGTTTATAGGCCTCATTACCATTAAAGTAACCGTTATATTTAACCGTTATATAATGGTAGTTTCTATTTAAAAAAGCATTTTTTTCAGTACTACATGAATACAAAAACAATGAAATCAACAATGCCGATAGAAAAATAAATACTGATGATTTTAAACTAAAATTCAAAGTTTTTTGCTTTACTTCTATTTGAAACGCTTAAAGGTAATAAATCGTATTTATTTAAAATTTTAGTTACAAAGGAAATAACAAATTAATCTAAGAAATCTACCCTTCTGAAGAACAACATTCAGTCAACTCCTGAATTGAAAGTTTTATCCAGGTATGAATATTTATGATTTTACGAATGATTGGTATTTAGAATGATGAATTTTAAGACTTACACGAGATGGAGTATAACCAAGATATCAATAAAATAAATTTTGCTCACTATAAAGTCGTATTCAAAAGCGTTTATTACATGACTCAAAAGTCATCTTAAATCATTTAGTTGGAATAACAATGTACAAAATGTGAAACTTTAAAATTATGACTACTGTAATAATCGAACTTATTGGAAAAGGAAGCCTAAGCTTCCTTTTCCTAATTTTCAAATTTTAATAAGAGTTATTTCCCTCCTCTTTTTCTTTCATTTTCTGTTAATAAAATTTTCCTCAATCTAATGGATTCAGGAGTAACCTCAACATATTCATCCGATTGAATATATTCCAAAGATTCTTCCAAAGATCTTTTAATAGCTGGAACAATTTTCACAGAGTCATCTGCCCCAGAGGATCGAACATTGGACTGCTTTTTCATTTTAGTAACATTGACCGTTAGATCTCCTTCTCTTGAATTTTCCCCTATAACCTGACCTTCGTAAATCTGCTCATTAGGATCCACGAAAAACTTACCTCTCTCTTGTATTTTATTAATGGAATAAGGAATTGCCTGGCCAGTTTCCATGGAAATCAAAGAACCATTCTGACGCTGAGGAATATCCCCTTTCCAGGGTTCGTATTTAATAAAGCGGTGGGCCATAATGGCTTCTCCTTGTGTAGCTGTAAGCATTGGACCCCTCATACCAATTAACCCTCTTGATGGAACCTCAAATTCAATTTTGATTCTTGTTCCAACAGGGGTCATTGATTTTAATTCTCCTTTATTCTTTGTAATCATTTCAATTACTTTACCTGAATTTTCATCAGGCACGTCTACTGTTAATTCCTCAATAGGTTCACATTTAACCCCGTCTATGGTTTTCACCAATACCTGAGGTTGACCAACCTGAAGTTCAAACCCTTCACGTCTCATTTCCTCAATCAATACTGCCAAATGCATAATTCCTCTACCTGCTACCATCCAAGAATCAGCAGATTCGGTGTCGGTAACCTTCATTGCTAAATTCTTTTCCAATTCTTTATCCAATCGCTCACGGATATGGCGAGAGGTGACGTATTTTCCTTCTTTCCCGAAAAAAGGAGAATTATTAATTGTAAAAAGCATACTCATGGTAGGCTCATCAATAGTAATAGCAGGTAATCCCTCTGGATTTTCAATATCCGCAACAGTATCCCCTATTTCAAATCCTTCTAAACCGGTAATTGCACATATTTCGCCAGCTTCGACTTGGTTAACATTTACTTTACCCAAATCATTAAACACCATTAATTCCTTGATTTGAGACTTAACAACCGATCCATCTCTTTTTACCAAACTAACTTTTTGGTTGAGTTGTAAAGTCCCTCGAAACAATCGCCCAATAGCAATTCGTCCAACAAAAGAAGAATAGTCCAAAGACGTAATTTGCATTTGAGTTGTTCCTTGCTCGACTTTTGGATCAGGAATGTGCTCTATTATCTTTTCAAAAATAACATCAATATTATCCGTTGGTTGTTGCCAATCTTCACTTAACCAACCATTTTTTGCAGAACCGTAAACAACAGGGAAATCCAATTGCTCTTCAGTTGCTTCCAATTCAAACATCAAATCAAAAACCTTTTCATATACAGCCTCGGGATCACAATTTTCCTTATCTACCTTATTCACACACACCATCGGTTTAAGTCCCAATTGAATCGCCTTTTGAAGGACAAAACGAGTTTGAGGCATTGGACCCTCAAATGCATCAACCAATAAACAAACACCATCACACATTTTAAGAACACGCTCTACCTCACCACCGAAATCACTGTGTCCTGGAGTGTCTATAATATTAATTTTATAGTCTTTGTATTGAACTGCTGCATTTTTTGAACGAATGGTAATTCCTCTTTCTTTTTCTAAATCATTATTATCCATGATTAATTCACCCACTTCTTGATGCTTTGCAAAAACTTCACAAGCATGAAGCATCTTATCCACCAAAGTGGTTTTCCCATGGTCAACGTGAGCAATAATGGCAATGTTTTTCACCTTCATAAAACACTCTTTTTAAAATCAGCCGCAAAGATATGCTTTTTAAACAAGGAAGTCTAGGTGCATAGATGTATATTGATTAAGAATCATGAAAAAAAAATTGAATCAACGACTTCTAATGCAATAAATTCTCGTTTCTTTTGAAATTCAAATAAAAAATCAATAGGCTTAAACCGGTAATAATATATGGCATAAAAAAATAAGATTGACTAAACTCTTCAGGAGCCTCAATTGAAATCGCATACATATATCCAAAAAGAACCAATGCATTATTTACAAAATGGATGATTATTGGAAAAATCAAATTTCTTCCCCAATAATAAACATAGCCCATCACAACACCTAAGATGAAATAAAAAAAGAAATTCGTAAAATTAAAATGAACAACAGCAAAAATTAATGCAGAAACAGCAATCCCATTATGATGATTTGATTTTTGAGCCAACAAATTCATTAGAAAACCTCTGAACATTAACTCTTCTCCAATTGCGGGTATTAAAGCAATACCAATTAACGTAACAATCCACCCCCTCTCAGCATTGGGAAGAAATAAAATAAATTGAGAAATCAAGTTTTTTTTATCATCAAGAGAACTTTCTCCTAGAATAGATTCCAACATACTGGTTGCGTCGATTCCAATAGATGGGACATTAATTGCTAAAACAAGAACCACCAATAATAAAACGACACTTTTATTTCTAAAATTTAATGATTTTAGTTCGTCCACCTGAAAAAACTTCATAAAAAGAATAGAAAGTCCGAAAAATACAATTAGATTGTATCCAATCTGGATATAAAACCCTTTATTAAGAATTTTTGAATCCACTTCTTGAATGAGTTTCTGAATTTCTTTAAAAAAAGAAAAATCATCAATTTTAGCGTCTAATTTTTGTTGTGCGAGCTGAGTGACTTTATCTCCAACTGAACCGGACTCCAGAGCTTTAAGATCTCCGTGAATGATTAGACTATACAAGCCATTAAATAAAAGAATAGAGAACACAAGAAGTGTAATCGATGCTACAATTTTTTTGTTTAAAGGCCAGGACTTCAAATGACTCAAAGACATATACAATTAGTTTTGAAGTATCTTTGTTGTGAATTATGAGTGTAAATATAGGAAATATTAATCTTGGTGAATTCCCTCTTTTATTGGCTCCAATGGAAGACGTAAGCGATCCACCCTTCCGGGCGCTTTGCAAAAAGCAAGGTGCCGACATGATGTATACAGAATTCATATCGAGTGAGGGATTAATTCGAGATGCAGAAAAAAGTGTTCAAAAATTAGATATTTACGATTTTGAACGTCCTATAGGAATTCAAATTTTTGGTGGAAATATGGAAAGTATGATTGAAGCCACCAGAATTGTGGAACAAGCTGACCCTGATGTTATCGATATAAACTATGGTTGTCCCGTAAAAAAAGTAGTTTGCAAGGGAGCCGGATCTGGTATTTTACAAGATATTCCAAAAATGGTTCGACTAACTGAAGCAGTAGTTAAAGCAACAAAAAAGCCAGTAACTGTTAAAACTCGATTGGGCTGGGATGAAGACACAAAATATATTGTTGAAGTTGCGGAAAGATTACAAGATATTGGTATTCAGGGTATTTCAATACATGGTAGGACGCGAAAACAAATGTATAAAGGAGAAGCTAAATGGGACTTAATTCGCGACACAAAAAACAATCCCCGCTTACATATTCCAGTTTTTGGAAATGGAGATATTAATTCTCCTGAAAAAGCTTTGGAATACAAGAATGAATACGGTGTAGATGGCATTATGATTGGAAGAGCCGCAATTGGCTATCCCTGGATTTTCAATGAAATAAAGCACTATATGAAAACCGGAGAACACTTATCGGCTCCAACTATTCATGATCGTGTTAATGCAGCCAAAATGCACTTAAGAGAATCCATCAAATGGAAAGGTCTTACTCTAGGGATTTTAGAAATGCGACGACATTACACCAATTATTTCAGAGGCCTACCTGGAATAAAAAACTACCGTCTCAAACTCGTTACATATCAAACTGAAGAACAAATCATAGGTTTATTAGATGAAATTTTGGACATCTATGGTTAAATTAAAATCGAAAAGATCCTTTCAAATAGGGTTAACTTTGGTTTTTGTTTTTATTTTACATAATGCCCAATACATTATAGGCAATTTATATGAAAAAGATGAAAACAAACTTTTTACTCCTTTTGCCTATAAAGCACCTTTCAGTTTATCAGAAGACAATTTAAGCTATGCGGGAATTATCCGCTACTCGGGAAACCACCCTTCTCTTTACCGATACGATCCATTAATAAAAGAAAACAGTCATTTATCCTTTGCTGACGGTAACATCATCAACTCTTACTTAGGTCTTTTCAATAAAATAGTTGGAAACATTAATATAACCTATTATTATGGAGGGCTTATTCCCTTATTCTTATCCATTTTTTTAATTTTTAAAATCATCTCAATTTTTTTTCAAAAACATTCAATACCAATATCAATTGGTATTTCTATACTCGTATTGTGTTCTAATTTTGATGATGTTTTTGGAATACAAAAATTTCTTACTGGATTCGGACTTTTAGGTGAGTACCATAACAATCTGCTCGTTTTGGGTTATGCTCAAAGATTTCCTTATTGCCAGTCTTCAATTGTTTTTTTCCTGTTTTGGATTTACCGATTCATCATATTCAGAGAATCTTCATCGATAAAAAATCAAATTTGGTTGTTAATTTCTCTTCTTGGGCTGCAATACTCATACTTTTACTATTGGTCATTCGCTATACCAATAACAGCAGGAATGTTATTTTTTGATAAAAAACGACCACGAGAATTTCTGATTTTACTTCTTGGATACTTACTTTTATCCAGCCATTTTTGGCTTAAATTTTACGAGTTTAATCAATTAGCCTTTTTAGAAGAATATAGAGAAAGAATAAAAGGAATTGAAGTTTTTCCATCCAGCGGCATCCTATTTTTTGGAACACTGTGCCTATTGCGCTTCGTTAACAATGGAAGACAATGGTTCAATTTATTACTTTGCCTAATTCCATTGTTTTGGATTGTTTTTATAAAATTCTTCAACAGCTATCTTGAACCCTTCCCAAATCTACTACAAATTGTAAAATATTCTTTTCCTATCTCTCTTCTGTTTATGGTAATTGTATCTAACAAATGGAACAAATGGAAAAATTGGGCCATGCTATCGCTCATAAACTACTATCTCATTTTTTTCTTTTGCAATTTAAAATTTGTTCTAGGCTATAATATACAGCCCTATCATTGGGTTTACGCATCTTACTTTCCATTTCTTGTACTAAATATCATTATCATTTGGAAAGACAAAATCAACTTAACTCGAATTAGAAACATCGTTTTAACCTGTTCAACATTAACAATAGTTTTTGGTTTTCTTAATTCGTATAAGTCAGCAGATAAAAATCATTCATTTTGGTCTATAGGAAAAGATGAATTAGATGTTATTAAACTTTTGGAAAAAAATCCATATTCTGTGATTGGAGGTAACAATATGATGCCTCTTATTACATTTACAGCTCATGCAGACGTTTACCTTTATGAAGGCTCTTGCTCTCATAAAAGAGCAATGTATGAAGAGTCTGCACAAAGGTTTATCCATCCATACAAACTTATGGGCTACTCGGATTCATTAATTTTAAATGAATACGAGAAATATAAAGACATTGGAAAATATCATCAAATTGTAATTTCACAAGACTCAGCAGCTCGAGATTCTCTAGCCAAGGTATACCCCGATAATATTTTAGGTTCAACCGAAGTAATGTGGTGCTATTTTATGAAACCAGAAAAATATATTGAAAAATTTAAAATTTCACTAAAACAATATAAGCCTAGGAACCATCAATTAGATTATTTAATAATATATACTCCATCATTCAGAGGAGATTACGAAGAAATAAAAGGCGAGAAAATACTTGAAAACAAACTCTTTAAGGTGTATTGCTTAAAAAGGATTTAAACTCCCTCTAAGAAAAATCACACCAATTTTTCTAAGGAATTCGAATCTAATCCGTTTTGAGCTCTATGAAATTTTTGATCACCATAAGATCCTTGGTAATGATCTGCAAATCGATGAATCATTTTAAATTCAATATTTTTCGACTGGAGAATTGCTGTCATTTTCTCTCCAACACCTCCAGATTTGGTATGTTCTTCGACAACAATTAAACGTTTTGTTCTTCTGACAGACTCCTCCAAAGAAAAGGGTATGTTTTGAAACGGAAATTCAAAACATGAAAAATGATCAAAATCTTTTTCAATTCTGGAGATTTCCTGTGCCAATGGACCAAGACTCACAAAGGTTGATTTCGCCTTTTTTGACGTGCTTACTTTACCAAATCCATTTTCAATTGTTTTTTCAATTTTATTTGAGTTTAAACCTAATCGAAAATATTTAGGACCCGAATTGAAAGATTCAACTACAATTTTTTTAACATCTAAAGAACAAGCAGGAATATACCCTTTTATATTTTCTAATCCCCCAATTAGAGCTAAATCATTTATCGCATGATGACTGGGCCCCATTATTCCGTACCCATACCCACCTCCATTTGAAATCAAATTGACATCTAAATTTCTACTGGCTACATTCAATTTTATCTGCTCATAAGCTCTGAAAAGTAAAAAAGGAGCAATGGAATATACATAAACCTTATACCCTTCACTGGCCATTCCTGCAGCAACATTTATCATATTTTGTTCTGCGATACCAGCATTTATAAACTTTGAACCCAAAACATCTTGGATATCATCTAGTGACTGATGTCCGACATCACCCGTTATAAATATTATATCGTCTCTATCTGAAATTTGATTTACGAGCTCTTTTATGAATTCCTTTATCATCCTTATTGTAAAAATAAGAATTCAATTTCTCAAAATATGCAAAAGGATATGTCGAGTGATATTTGAGTTTGAAATTCCAGCAATGGATCGCTCAAATTTGACTTTTCCAAAGTCGAACTTTTTTAGGCAGTCGAATCATAAAAGAAAAAATCATTTTTGAACTTGTTGTTGATTTCCCCTCCAACCTTTGATAATTATAAAATGGAATATCCTGAAAAAAAAGACCCCTACTTCTTACTTTTAATGTCAGCTCTGAATCAATAAAAACATTATCCTCTATTAAGTCTAAGTTTTGAAACAATTCTTTCTCAAGCAGTTTTGGTGTCCCATTAATATCTGTTTGATGGATTCCTGAAAAAAAGGCGAATTCAAGTTCCATGATTTTAGAAATCATTTTCCTTAACATTCCCCTTGATTTTCTACACGCTTTATAAAGTTGATTTGAAACAAATTTTGATTCGTTTAAAAATCGATTCAAATCATCAAAATGTGTTCTTGCTGAATTTGTGTACAAAATCCAATTTCCATTGGCGTGATTAACCCCCTCTTTTATCCCTTTACCCCATCCTCCATCGGAAACAAATAAAACCTTAAAAAAATCATCCTGAATTTTTTTAATCGCTCTGTGTGTTGTTTCATCGCCATTATTAACTACAAATATTATTTCATTAACAGATTTATGTCGTTGTCGAATCAACGAATAAATTTCAATCAATTTATTAACCTGTTTAGATTGTCGATATAAAGGTAATATTATAGAAACCTTATTCAATATTTAATGTTTTATTTAACGTTAAATGCCTTTTTAAATTCTTCTTGAAAATAATCTTCCAAAGACATCTTCGGTTCCCATCCTAATATTTTTTGTGCTTTTTGGGAATTTCCATACCAATCTTTAATATCCCATGAGTGATTAGGACGTGTATCAAAAATAGGATTTCTTTTAATTTTAAAATGATATTTGACTATTTCGCACAACTGAAGAAGTGTAATTTTTTTTCCAGAACAAATATTAAAAATTGAGCCTTTAACGAAATTTATACTTTCAATTCCAAGCTTAATGACTTCAATCACATCATCAACGTGGACGAAATCTCTTGATATTTCTTTACTTCCTAAATTTGGAAACTTGCCTTTTTTAGCTTCACGCAACAGTGTAGGTATTAATCGCATTTCCGATTCAGAATCTCCATAAACTGAAAATAACCGGAAATATATAACTGGAAAGTTATACTCATATGCAAATTGATGAACAAACTCGCTCAATCTTCCTTTTTGAAGTGAATATTCACTATTGGGTTTTAAGTCAAATCCTTCATCGGCATAACAACAATTTAATCCATATTCAGAACTGGAACCCAATTGTATAAATGCCTTTAACTTCATTTTCTCATGGCAAAATTTTATTAACTCCCGAGGAAAGTCATACGATATGACCTTTATTAACTCGTTGTTTTGATGATTTTGAGAATTTCCGTATGCAATACAATTTATAATCACAGTAGGATTTTCATTGAGTATTATTTTTTTCCAATCATCGATTAAAATATTCAAACGAATAAAATTACCTGATTGAGCAGAACCAACAACTTCCAGACCTTCTCCTTTAAAACCATCGAATAAATTTTTACCAATAAATCCACCTGCCCCAAGAATTAATATTTTTTCTGAATTCTCTTTTGACATTACAATTTGGATAATGCATTATGATATTGTTCCCTCGACAACTTGTTATAGTGCCAATTATTGTCGTTCTCGGCAAAGTCGACGCCTTTTCCTTTTATTGTTTTAGCATTAATTAAGGTTGGATAACTGGATGTACAATTAAGCGCTATTTTTATTTCAGAAGAGTTGTGACCATCAATTTCTATATAATTTAAGCCTTTCCTTGTAGCAAAGGTTTGAGTCAAGTCACCCAAAACTTCACTTCCATGTCCTAAACCCTGAAAACCATTATTATCAACAATCACGTACAAGTTATTTAGTTTATGTTGAACCGCGAAATTAATTCCTTCATATACTGAACCCTCATTCATCTCACCATCTGAAACCAAACAAAAAACTGGAGCTTCGACTTCTTGAAATTTTCTAGCCATACATTTTCCTGCGGCTAGAGAAATTCCATGACCGAGAGATCCTGTACTGAAATCGACAAAACCACTTTCAAAAATGGGATGCGCAGTTAAATGAGTTCCGTTTTCGTAATATGAATCAAGCAAAGAATTTGAAATTACACCCAATTCATTCAAACAGACATATAACGCTGTTGACGCGTGACCTTTAGATAAAATAAAATCTCTGAATGGTATTTTTAATTCCAACAATATCGATGAAATAATATCGATACAACTTAAAGAGCTCCCCAAGTGAATGGATTGCTTTTTATAGTGAAGAGCAATCAATTTTTTTCTAATAGAACTATTCAATGAATTCTAATTTAAAATAAGAGCAATATAACTTTATTTAATAAACAACTGGATATTTTTCTGGATCAACTTCATTCATCATTTCATAAGCGGCATCATAAATTGATTCAGGATTGGGCTTACTGAAATAGTTGCCATCTGAACCATAAGCTGGTCGATGATCTTTAGCAGATAAAGCTCTTGGAGCAGAATCCAGATAAAAATAACCTCCTTGTTCATCCAGAATTTGTTGCATCATAAACCCGGTTGCACCTCCAGAAACATCTTCATCCAAAACAATTAAACGGTTTGTTTTTTGTAGACTTTTTAGAATCTTACCACCTACATCAAAAGGCAATAACGTTTGAACATCAACTAATTCAGCGGAAATACCCACTTCACGTAAGGATTTTATGGATTCCTGAGCAATCGAAACACAAGAACCATAAGTCACAATAGTCAAATCTGTTCCTTCTTCAATAATTTCAGGAATACCAACAGGAACTTTGAATTCACCTAAATTAGTTGGCAATTCTTCTTTTTTACGATACATTAATAATGGCTCAATAACCAATGATGGATCATGAGCGGAAAGTAACGTATTATACATACCGGCAGCTTGTGTCATATTCCTTGGAACACAAACAACAAAACCTCTTAAAGAATTGATAATCATACCAAGAGGAGAGCCCGAATGCCAAATACCCTCAAATCGGTGCCCCCTGGTTCTGATAATCATAGGAGCTTTTTGACCTCCTTTTGTTCTCCAATGCAGGGATGCCACATCATCAGTCAGCGTCATTAAACCATAAACCAGATAATCCAAATACTGAACTTCAGCAATGGGTCTCAATCCTCGTATCGCCATTCCAGATCCTTTACCCATAATTGCTGCCTCCCGAATACCTGTATCAAAAACTCTTAATTCTCCATACTTATCCTGCAAGCCTTCACAACCTTGATTTACTCCACCAATCTTGCCTGTATCTTCTCCAAAAATTGAAACCTTAGGGTTAGACGCCAACAAAGCGTCAAAATTTTCTCTCAAAACAATTCTGCCATCAACTTGATTAGACTCTTCGGAGTAGATTGGTTTTATTTCTTTAACATTTGTAGATGCAAATTCTCCATGTGCATACAACAAAGAATTGTAGCGATCGTAATTTGATATTTTTGATTCATTTAACCAATCTGCTAAACGCTGCTTTTCCTCTGGAATATCTTCAAAACGAACCTGTCTTAGTACTTTTTTAGCAGCGGTAATCATATAGTTTCGATACACATCCATTTGCCCAGTCAATTCATCTCGATATTTCTTAATAAAGGTTCTGCTTCGACTTTTGGATGCTATGGCATCAATCATTGCTAGCACTTCGGACAACTCTTCTTTGAGTGGTGTAATGTAATTTTTCCAAGCACTATTCTTTGCGTCTCTTACAACTTTTTTTGAATTTTTATGCACTTCTTCCAATTCCTCTTCACTCGCCCAACTATTTTCTATAATCCACTTTTTAAATTGAACCGTGCAATCGTATTCCTTTTCCCAAGCCAAACGATCTTTCGATTTATACCGTTCATGTGAGCCCGACGTGGAATGACCTTGAGGCTGGGTTAGTTCAACAACATGAACTAAAACTGGTGTATGTGTTTTACGAGCAATTTTGGCAGCTTTATCATAAGCAGCACATAATTCTGGGTAATTCCATCCCCGAGCTTTTAATATTTCTATTCCATTGGAACCATTTTCTTTCACGAATCCTTTCAATGCCTCTGAAATACTTCCTTTTGTAGTTTGTTTTTCAACAGGAACAGAGATTGCATGTCCATCATCCCAAACGCTCATTACCACAGGTATTTGTAAAACTCCCATAGCATTGATGGCCTCAAGAAAAATACCTTCCGAAGTTGATCCATCTCCAATCGTACCAAAAACGATTTCATTTCCCTTATTGGACAAAGTGGTAAATTGATGCAAATTTTTATCCTCACGGAACAATTTTGACGCAAGCCCAAGCCCCATAATTCTTGGCATTTGAGCTGCTGTAGGCGATAAATCTGTTGTGGTGATTTTAATTTTTGTCATATCTTTCCAAGTTCCATCATCGTTAATGAAACGTGTACCGTAATGACAATTCATTTGTCGACCTGCAGAATGTGGTTCGTTATCTACATTTGTATCTGAAAACAACTGAGCATAATACTCTTGAAGTGTTACTTCTCCAAGAGCAAGCATAATAGTTTGATCCCTATAATAACCACTCCTATAATCTCCATCCATAAATTGCTTTGCCAAACAAAGCTGGGCTAACTCTTTACCGTCTCCGAAAATACCAAACTTAGCTTTACCTGTAAGTACCTCTCTTCTTCCTAAAAGTGAAGCCTCTCGACTCTCCATCATAATCCTGTAATCATTCAAGATCATTTCCTTCACTTCTGTTTTCTCCACCTTTTGATCCAGCGAAGAGGAATCGTTTTCAATACTCATAAAGTGTGATTTTTCAAAACGTTAAAATCCAACATTAAGGATGTTTAATTGGTCCGATAGTGGTTACTAATTTAGGAAAAAAGCACGAGATTAATCATGGATTTATAAAGGTAGCTTAACACGTAGAATTTAAAAATGGTATTAGATCCTCTGTTTTTATATAATTTTAGACAAATCTTCTGGAGTGTCTATTCCTAAACTTTCGTACTTAGTTTCAGCTGCAAATATTTGATAACCATTCTCTAACCATCTTAATTGTTCCAAGGATTCACTCAACTCAAGTTCAGAGGGTTTCAATCGAACCAGCTCTTTCAAAACATTGAAGCGATATCCATATAATCCAATATGCTTGTAATATTTTTGTTTATTCAACCATTCTGATCTTTCAGAGTCTCTTACATATGGAATTGGATTCCTGGAAAAATACAATGCCTTTCCACTTAAATCTGAAACAATTTTAACAACATTAGGATTCAATACATCTTCAGTATGAATAAGTTCTTTTTTTAAAGTTCCAATTTGAGCTGAAGTATTTTTAAATACATTTATTAATTCTTCCAATTGTGAATAATGAATAAATGGTTCATCCCCTTGAACATTTACAACTACATCAAAAGATTCGTTTAATTTTTCGATTGCTTCCCCACAACGATCGGTTCCACTCTGATGATTACTTTTGGTCATTATTACTTCTCCTCCAAAATTCAAGACTTCAGATTGAATTCGATCGTCGTCAGTGGCCACGATAACTTTTTTAAAAAAACCAGAACTTAGTACTCTTTCATAAACATGCTGAACCATAAGTTTTTCATTTATTTTAACCAATGGCTTTCCGGGAAATCGGGTTGAAGCATAACGTGCAGGAATGATGGCAATAAATTTCATAAAGTTAATTTAAGAGAGTTATTTTAAAACTTATGTAATTTCTCTGCACCACGCTCAAGATCTTCTAAGTCTTTTGCAAAACAAAACCGAAGCAAATGACTTTGTCTTTTATCTTCATAAAAAACAGATATAGGTATAGAGGCTACTTTATTTTCTTTGGTTAATCGTATTGCAAAATCAACATCATTTTCATTGGAAATTGAACTGTAATTCAATAGCTGAAAATAAGATCCAGAACATTCCAACGGGACAAACTTACTTCCTTTTAAGCACTTCAAGAAAAAATCTCTTTTTTCCTGGAAAAACTGAGACAGTTCTAAATACTTTTCTTTTAACAATAAATATTCAGAAACAGCATATTGTAAAGGAGTAGATACTGAATAAACTTGATATTGATGAGCCCTCACAAACTCCTTCATTAATTCTTCAGGAGCGCAAACATACCCCAATCTCCATCCTGTGATGTGATACGTTTTACCCAGCGAGTAAACTAGAATGGACCGTTCTGCCAAATCAGGGTACTTTGATATACTTTCATGTTTTTTTCCATCAAAAACAATGTGTTCATAAACCTCATCTGAAAGGACAATAATATTCGTATTGGAAACTATTTTTCTAAGGTTCTGAATGTCTTCAATGGAAAAAACTTTACCGGTTGGGTTTTGTGGAGTATTAATGATTAACATACGAGTTTTATCAGTCACTTTGGATTGAATATCCTTCCAGTCAATTTCAAAAGTCTCTGATTTCAGGGGACTTCTTTTAACCTTTCCCCCATTAAATTTAACAACAGGTTCATACGATTCAAATGCTGGATCAATTATTATAACTTCATCATCCTTATTTACTATTGCACTTACTGCTGTAAAAATCCCCTGAGTAGCACCAGCAGTAATACAAATTTCGGTACCTGGATTATACACACGACCATAAATTTCACTGATTTTATTGGCTAAATTTGTTCTCAACTCCAAAACACCCATGATTGGTGCATATTGGTTTTTTCCAAGCAATATGTATTTATCCACCAATTTTAAAAGCTCCTCATCAGCTCTGTATCCAGGAAAACCTTGCGCCAGATTAATTGCATTATACTTTACCGCCAAATCAGTCATGACTGGATAAATCGATTCTGGTATGTCAGACAACTTTTTCCGAATAAGAAAACTCATACTGTAAAGATACACAATATCAAAAGTGTATGATTGAGTTTAAAATATTTGGCATTATTATTGGTTCATCTCAATCGACCTTATCCTGTTTTATAAAGGCTCCTAAGAATATTTTCAAGGGGGCCTTTTCTTTCTCTCTGAACGATTCTCCCTATCTTAGTGAAATGCTAAGAAAAGCAAAGATTTTTTGGAAATTTAACCTCATAATATCCCTTTCTATTTTACTATGGAATTGTGGTCAAAAAGGTTCTCCAACTGGAGGCAATAAAGATAATATTCCTCCACAGATTGTTGAGTCCAATCCCCATAGTTTTGATGTCAACTTCAACGGTAAAAAAATTTCATGGAAATTTGATGAATATGTAACATTATCCAGCTTAAATCAAGAGCTTTTAATCTCTCCCCCTGTTAAAAAACAACCAACATATAAATTATCTGGAAAAAAACTTACATTGACATTCGACACTTTACTTCAGCCCAATACCACTTACAGTATTTTTTTGGGAAAAGGAATCAAAGACTTAAACGAAGGGAACCCTCTTCAAGATAACCTACTGATTTTCAGTACAGGAAAATTTATAGACAGCCTTTCATTTCACGGAGATATATATGATGCAGAGTCCATGAAAAAGCTATCAGAAGGAATGGTTCACTTGTATAAAGATGTAAAAGACTCAACTCCATTAAAAAAAATACCATCGTACTTTGCTAAAATCCAAAACGGTCATTTTCATTTTACCAATTTGGCTGAAGGAAGATATAAAGTCTTTTATTTGAATGACAACAACAGTAATTTTTTGTACGATTTACCAAATGAATCAATTGCATTTTTAAACACACCCATCAACATATCTGAAGAAAAAGATACCTCTAAAATAGTATTGCGTGCCTTTTCAGGAGAAGATAAAAGACAATTTTTAACTGGAAGCAGTTGCAGTTTTAGAGGTAAATTTGATTTTGAATTCAATTTACCCGTTCAGAAATTTTCAATTAATATTTTGAATAAAAACTTCAAAAAAGATTGGAAAATTTTGGACTGGAACAAAACCAAAGACTCGCTAACCGTATGGAGTTCCAATTTAGAGTCATTAGATTCTGTTACATTGGTTATTAATTTTGACGGAATAAAGGACACCTTACATTACCAACTTTCAAATCGAAAAGAAATGAAATCTCAATCTCTGTCAACACACAATAATTTTGAAAAAATTGGAGATTATTATAAAAAACCTTTTCATTTTACATTCTCTCAACCCATATCCTCTTATGATACCTCTAAAATTATTCTTGTAGAAAGCAGAGATACAATTTTTGCCCCCATAAGTTGTATCGAAAAAAGCTTAAAAAAATTCCAGCTTAATTTTGAACTAAAAGAAAATTCAAAATATACACTTTTCATTTTACCGAATGCAGTTCAATCAATTTTTGGAGAAAACAATAAAGACACTTTACAACATAATTTCACAACTGCTTCAAATAGTTCACTCGGCAACTTGACAATAGATTATAATTTCATTGGAGCTACAAACAATGGAATACTTCAAGTTTATTTTGAGGAGAACTTTATGAAAGAAGTTTTAATAGAAAAAAATCAAGGTAAACTTATTTTAGAGGGGGCTAAAGCAGGTAACTATAAACTTAAATACATTTTAGATGAAAACAACGATAAAAAATGGACAACTGGAAATTATTTAAAAAAAGAGCAACCTGAAAAAGTTTATTGGTACAACCAAAGCATAACTCTTCGAGCCAACTGGGATTTAGATGTTGAATGGCTGCTTAATCTTGAAAAATCAAATTACTTCAAAAACAGAACATTAAAACAGAGCGGTAAAAAATGAAAAAAATAATCATTGCCACATCAATAATCATATCAGGATTATTCTGCTTTGATAAACTTTTTTCATTTCTCATTCAAGAAAACAGAAACATCAAGTTGTCCAATGTAATGAAGGGCAATTTAGATTACGACATTCTATTTCATGGACCGTGTGAACCCCTCTTTACCGTTGACGCTTCTAAAATTGATTCTTTAATACAAATAAAGTCATACAATTACGCTCTAAGACATACAGACTTTGCCGATAATTATCTTCACCTCTACCTTTATTTAAAAGCCAATAAAGCTCCAAAACAAATTTACCTTTATGTTACACCCGAAAGTTTTGACGCACGATTCAATTCATTTCACACCTATCGATTTGCTCCGTATTTGAAAGATTCCATAGTATCTGAAGTCGTAAAAGATATGGATCCTGACTATTTTGAAAAATCCAGATTTCCTTTTATGAGGTTTGCTTATTACAATAGTTATAAAACATTCAATGCTGTTCAAGGATTTAAACACTACCTACAAGATAAAAGCCGAGCCTATTTCAAAGATGGACATATTGCTCATCCTGATAATGAATTTCATAAAAAACCCGATGGATATATCGCACCAAAGCATCTAATATTCAGCGGAAATTTAAATGTAACTGAATTAACCGATTCTTCGATATATTATGAACTTTATAAAAAGAGGCAATTGTTTTCTTGGGATCCGAAAAGAGCTTCATACTTAACCAAAATATTTACCCTATGTGGTAAGCACGAAATTAAATTAATTTTATATGAAAGTCCTGCATATTGGCCCTCAATTGCCGATCAACCAAATCGAAACCAATTTTTACAAAGAACTGACTCCATTGCAAAAAAACACAACTCTGAATACCTAATTCTGAACGACAATGATATAATCCATGACAAAAAAAATTTTGTATGTCCGTTAATTCTCTCAGTTAAAGGAACTCAACCGTTTTTACAAATGTTTTCAGATTCTATTAAATCAAGACTCAATTCAATTTGAATAAAATTAACATAAGATATCACATTGGATTTTGGATGGTTAAAATTGCCATCATTTTTATTTTTTTTCAATTGCCCACTCGACACGAAAACCCATACTTTTGGTTGACATGTCCCTTAGTAATTTTGTTTCATATAATGTACTTTTACTCTATTTATAGTATATTATTCCCTCTCTTTTTCAAATCTAGTAGATATACTTTATTTATAGCTTTCACAGTACTGATTTCTGTTGTACACTGTATTGGACTTTGGTGGGTTTGGTCGGGATTTAGCAACTTATTTAACCAAACTCCAGATGCTTATTTATCCGGGTTTATTGGTGCTAATTTTATTTTTTTTTCTGTTAGTTTTACTTGGAGATATTTAAACTTTCTTATTGTAAATACGCAAAAAAAATATTTCAGAACAAACGAATTAAAAACCTCTGAATTAAATTTTCTAAAAGCACAAATTAACCCCCATTTTTTATTTAATACATTAGGTTGTATAAATGGACTGGCTCTGACTAATTCTGCTCAAACTGGATATGCTATCAAAAACTTTAATCAGCTGATTACAGCCTCTTCTAAAATGAAAGGAGGTATTAAAATCGATTTTCAACATGAATTAAACTTTTTAAAAAATTACATCAACCTTCAACAAATAAGATACTCTGTTCCTGTTTCCATTGAATTTCCTGAAATTGATGAAAATCAATTGTATATAGAACCCCTGCTTATTCTTCCTCTGATTGAGAATGTTTTCAAATGTGGAGATGTATCAGATGAAGGTTTTATTACGGTGAAATGCTCAATACAAAATAATGATATTTCTGTTTCTATTCGAAATATGACAAATCGGAACAACACATCAGGAGACCTAAATAAAAATTTAGAAAAATTAAAGAAAAGACTTGAGATAATTTACCCAAAAAAATTCAATCTATTCTTAAAACAATATCCCGATAATTTTATATCTACTCTTAATTTAACGTTAGATGAAAAATAAATTTTGGCATATCCTTTTTGGTCATGTTCTTTTTTGGACAACATGCGTTTCAATACAATTGTGCCTTTCTGAAAAAAAATGGTTTATTGATCTCGGCAGTGTTTTAATTTATGCTTTTCCTTTTTACATTAACTATTTCATTGTGTTACCAATAATGCCTAAAAAGAAACATGGAAAAGCGGTTTTATTAAGCTTTTCACTATACATCATATTGTCGATGTCACAAATATATCCCTTGTATCTTTTATTTGAAAAATTCTTCGTTCCAATGGAAATCGTAGGAAAAGGACATAAGATTGGGGCTATTTTACATCTATCATTCTTCTTCTTTGCAATAAGCTCACTTTCTAGAATTCTAGTCGATAAAATAATTAAAAAACAAAAAAGATATTTTAATTCATTAAAAAAAATAGAGGGTGATATTCTAAAAATCCGAAACGAAATGAGTTTTAACTTTACGAGTAATGTTTTGGGTAAATTATATGAAAACGCCCTTGATGAACCGAAGTCAGTAGCATCCTCCATAGGTTATCTTAGCAGAGTACTCAGATACAAACTACACAAAACAAATTCTGAAAACACATTACTTTCAGATGAAATTAAAATAATTCAACAATACATTCACTTAGTAAACATTACTCAACAAAAAAAATGGGATATATTGTTTCGTGAAGAAGCCTGGATACCAATTGGATCCGCTTTAAAAAAAGTAGAAAATCACATACAAAATACAAATCAAAGAGGAGGAACTCTTTTGATTGAAGCTGACGATTTTAGTATTTGGTTGAGTTCAAAATAAATTCATTTAACTTTTCAGTTGACCTGCAATATAAGCGGTTGTCCATGCAGCTTGAAAATTGAATCCTCCTGTGACGCCATCAATATTAAGTATCTCTCCAGCGAAGTAAAGATTAGGAAAAACCTTACTTTGCATTGTTTTTATATCTACATCCTTTAGATCAACTCCTCCACATGTAACAAACTCCTCTTTAAATGTTGTTTTTCCTCGAACTTGAAAAACATCATTCAACAGAGTATTTATTAATTTATTTTTTTCCTTATTACTCAATTCATGATTAATTTTTTGTCCATCCAATTCAGACTTTACAATTAAAAACTTCCACAATCGAGAAGGGATTTGAAATGGGTTTGAATTTTCTATTTTCTTTTTATCGTAATTGTAGCAATGACGATTTAATATCTTTCTAACTTCATCCTCATTTGAAATTCCAAGCCAATTTATTTGAATTTTAAAATCGTAACCTAATTTTGCTAAATCTCTGGCTCCCCATGCCGATGTTTTCAAAACAGAAGGACCACTCATACCCCAATGCGTAATGAGTAAAGGACCTTCTTGAACTAATTTAGTTCCTTGAACCCTTATGATAACATTTTTAACAGAAAGACCTTGTAAAGCAGTTATTCCCTCGTTTGGCATATTAAACGTAAACAAGGAGGGCAGTGGACTTACTATGGAATGACCAATTTTTTTCATCCAATCGAGCCCCTCTAATTTAGGAGTTCCTCCCGAAGCAATAATCACCTTGTCGTAAAGGTGATCAAAACCGTCAATAGTCAATTTAACTTGTCTTTTTTCTTGAGCAATTCGAGTAACAAAAGTGTCTTTTTGAATCTTTAAGTTGTGCTTTCTTGCCTCATCTAAAAAACAATTAATAATTGTATTTGATGTATTGGTAACAGGGAACATTCTGTTATCGGATTCTCTTTTTAGGTCAACTCCACGCTCCTTAAACCAAGCAATAGTATGGTTAACATTAAACACAGAAAAAGCTTTTTTGAGCTCTTTTGATCCTCTTGGATAATATTTAGCCAGCTGACTTGCTTTAAAACAGGCGTGAGTAACATTGCACCTTCCTCCTCCTGATATTTTCACCTTACTCAAAAGTTTACTGGATTTTTCCAATATAAATACATCGGCATTAGAATGATGCTTTTTAACCGATAGTCCTGCAAAAAAACCGGCTGCTCCACCACCAACAATTGCTACTTTCATAAAGGTCCTTCGGAAAAGTAATTTATTTACATTTACTGATGCAATACCTGAACAAATCCATTGAGGCTATGGATTTTTACTGAAGAATCTTTGTATCTGAATATCCAATAATATGTACCTGTAGGAACAGGTCTGTTTTCAAATTGACCTGTCCATCGAGGCAGCGTATTTTCACTCTGGAATACTCGAATACCCCATCTGTTGTAAACTTCAAAATTACTCCATAAAATATTGTTAAGTAACTTTTGTAAAACTTCATCCGTCAATTCAATTGGTCGAAACGTTGTATTATTAGTACCATTTGGAACAAAAATATTAGGAAAGGTCAGGACAGTTTCTTCACATTTTTCATCCAAATAAACCGTATCTCTATGAGAACATCCTGAGGCACTATCGACAAAAAGACCAGAAATCCAAATTGGAGCACTCGTTGCGATGAACAAAGTATCATTTACACTGTTGTTATCGGTATTACCGTATTCATCCTCCCAAGAAATATCCCCAGGAACATTTTGAGAAAAATTCATTCGAACCGTATCCACTTCCTGTCCTAAAGAACAAAAACTAGTATCAGGTCCCAAATCAATATTAGGAACAGGAATCACAATATTCAAAACAGAATCTTGCCCTTTACAGTTAAATCGATCCGTAATATTTACAATGTACCACCCGTCCAACAAAGGCACAATCGACTGACCAGTTTCTGTAGTTCCATCAGGAAGAGTCCAGATGTATTCAGCTTCTTCAAAAGATCCTGCGTCCAAAGGATTTTCATCTTCAGAACCTTCACAAACCTGGTTACCCTCTGGATCAAATGTTAAAACAAGAGAATCCAATTCCAATACTTCAATTGTATCATAACCCACACAATTTTTATCGTCTGTTACGATTACCGATAGAGTATCTGGACCAACCAAATTATATACAGGACCCGTTTCTCCATCGCTCCAAACGTAAGTTACACCTCCTAAAACAGTTGCGTCTAATTCAATCTCTAAACCAGTACATGCAGAATCATTACTTCCTAAATTTACTACAGGAACAAGATTTTCAATTACTGAAGTATTACCAGAAACGATACATGAATTTGCATCTGTAACCTCCACAGATATAGTCCCACTGGATATTGCCCAGATGGATTGAGTAGTATCTCCTGTGCTCCATAAATAGGACACACCAATACTCCCCAAATCAATCTCAACGCTATCAAATTGACAAAACTCATATTCGGCATCTAAAGTAATATTCGGCAATTGATGATTATCAATATTTACAGTGTCACTACTCTCACATCCATTTTCGGTAGAAACCGTTACAACATATTCACCAGAGTCCGCTTCAAGTGTTTGGGAATTTTCACCTGAGATTACAATTCCATCCAGGAGCCATGTATACAAAACATCGGAACCAGAAGCTGCATCCAAAACCGTAGTCACATTATCACATATTATAGTATCTGAACCTAAATCAACAGTGGGGAGATCCTCTTGAGAAATCTGAACAGAGTCCGTAAATTCACATCCATCATTATCTACTATTGTAACCGAATACGTTGAGTCCTCAGAACTCACTCTAATTGTTGGAGTTGTTTCATTAACAGGAAGCCAGACATACGAAAATGCATCAGGGTGAGTCGCATCCAAAGTAATTGAATCTTGTTCACACACTATAATAGAGCCTCCCAAATCAACCGAAGGTAAATCGTTTGCAGAAACCTGTACTTGGTCCGTTCCGACGCAGCCGTTAGGATCAGTAACCACTACAGTAACGGGACCTGGTGAATTAACAAAAATAACCTGGCTAGAGTCACCTGTTGACCAACCATAATCACTAAATCCAGGACCTGCGTCTAACGAAACAGAATCTCCTGTACAGAAGAATGTGCTCGGACCTAAATCAACTGTAGGAGCAACATTAATGGTAACACTTACGGAATCAGAATCTGAACATCCGCTTCCGTTGGAAAACACATATTTAATGTTATAAGTGTTTGCACCTAACGCAGCAGGGTTAAATTGATTCGACGAAGGAACATTGTCAAGATACCATTGTCCACCATCCGGCGAAGCACTTAAGGTCTCAACGTCCTGATTATCACAATTTGAAAGTATCTCATTAATAACTACATTCGGGGCATCATTTACAGATATAGTAACCGAATCAGAATCAGAACAAGCACCACTTGAAACAACATATTTAACCTCATGATCGCCCAAACCTAAAGCACCAGGATCAAACTGGTCGGAAGAAGCAACATCATCTATATACCATTGGCCTCCTGCTGGATCAGCAGATAATGTTATAGCAGACTGACTCGCACACAAAAAAGCAGTTGATGGCATGTTTGTAATTTCAGGAGCAGCATTAATTACATGACTAATTGAATCAACATCAGAACAACCGTTACCATTGGTAACTTCATACTTTATCTCATGAGATCCATCTCCCAAAGAGCTCGGATTAAATTGCGCAGGATCAGATACAACGATATCATTTATGTACCACTGACCTCCTTCTGGTGTAGCTATTAAATTTTCTGGAGAATCATTATCACAACTTGCTGACGGTGCAGTAATAGAAACATTTGGATTTTCATTAACAGTAAGCGATACCTCAGCAGAATCTACACAGCCTGAAAGCGTTACAATTACCTTGTGAGGGCCAACTGTACTAAAGTATTCTGTTTGACTTGTCCCCCCATTTGACCACTGATACGTCGCTCCTGGATTTCCGGCATCTAAAAGTATAGAGTCTCCGGCACAAAATTCTCCACCGGTTAGCGCAACCACTGGTTTTTCATTGACAACAATATTTCTTTCGGCTGAATCGGGACAATTTTCTAAAGGAGAACCATCTAAGGTGAATCGTATTCTGTAAATACCTGCATCAGCTCCCGTTGCATCAAAAACAGATTCTCCTGTTATAGTAGCTGGACTTGAACCCGATGGAGTGTTAATTATTGACCAGGTACCTGCATCGCTTGTAACTTCATAGGTTGTTAAATCCGCTATTTCGTCAACACAAATAGCTGCAATCGTATTGGATAATGTAGTATCAGGACAACATGAATTAACCGTTATTTGAATACTATCAGGCTCTTGGCAACCATTATCATAGGTCACCCAATGTGTCCCTTCTCCAGCAGCGATAGGATCAAACATACCGGCAGAGGTGACATAAGCCCCACCTCCAAAAGTACCCCCCTCTGGAGTGGCCGTTAATTGAAAAGAATCGTCCGTGTCGCATTGATCTAAAACAGGATCTATTTCACATACTATAACCTCATTACAAAGAAAATTATCTGGTAACCCTAATAAAATCCAACCCCCACTGAAACCTGTCTGTTGATTTTGAACATAATTAGCAGCAGCACCAAGTCCATCTGGATTATTTATTACTGATAATGACGTACCTGGAGGATTTCCAGGAGCAGCATATATTTTACCGTCAGGCGCCAACCTAAGGCTTCCTAATGTACCTCCGGCATAATTATGAATAGAAGATGTTGCGATGTCATATTGCGATAATCCGGATCCTGTTCCAGATATAAATCTGGAAAAATAAATTTTTGAATCATCCGGAGACCATTCAGTTCCGTAAAAATGACTTGCACCTGTTTCAATGGTTGTCATATTACTTACTACACCTGTAGTAACATCAAAGTCAAACATATATACTCCTAAACCGCCAGATGCCATTGCGAACCTATTCCCAGCATGACTAAATGAAATCGTTCCTCTGTTATTACCTTGCTGCGTAAAGGTTGGACCAACTGAGGAAACAACAGGTGTTAAATCAATTCCAGATGCATCAATTCTATGTGCCATAAATTCATCTGTTCCAACACTATGAGAAAGAACCCAAGTTACTCCTTGATAACAAACCGCGTTCAGAAATTCTGAAGCTTGATTTCCTGGAGAACCATTCAAAATGATTAAATCCTTCAAACCTGGAACAACATCTCCATTACCAGCATCTAAAGTCATGTCAACAACTGAATACCTGTAGCCATCGGAGAAAGCATTATGAATACAATCGGCATATAAAACATAATATCTATCTGAGTTCCCTGGGTCTTGAACAATAATTACGCCTTGCGAACTAGAGCCAGTTTGTCCACCTGGCTCATTTGGCCCAGATAAACCATCTCCATTTGGCATGATATCATGGTTTCTATTCAAAATACGCAAACCGTCAGTATAAAACAGCAAGTTACCTGAACCATCAGAAATACTTGCATTACACTCATAAAAACCAGCTGGCGGCCCACCTGATGGAATTGAAATAACAGTTGGTGGATCAGTCGTAAAGTCTAATCCATCTTTACCTGTTCCAAAATACCATATTTCATCTTGAGCTTCCGTTTTAGTGCAAACACTAACAAGAATTACAAATAATAAAAATACCTTTTTCATAATTAGACTATTCTACAATCAAAACAATAATGCATCTTTTATGAAAAAGATACACTAATTGCTGTTTTTTTTCATTCAGTTTTACCCCTCTGATATTAACCCAAATGAAGCGGCAAAGATACTAATCTTTTTAAACAAAAAAAGCCCAGCAAATGCTGGGCTTCTATTAAAAATTCATACTACTACAACCCTAATAAGACTTGTTCAGGAGACTTTCCTCCAAACAATAAACTCACTGGATTTTCTAAGTAATCTTTTACTGTCTTTAAAAATCCTACCGAATCCTTACCATCAATAATTCTGTGATCGTAAGATAACGCTACATACATAATAGGACGGATCTCTACTTTTCCATTAATGGCTACAGGCCGCTCAACGATGTTGTGCATTCCCAAAATTGCAGACTGTGGCGGGTTGATTATTGGTGTAGATAGCATAGAACCAAAAACACCCCCATTGGTAATTGTAAATGTTCCTCCAGTCATTTCAGGAATGGTTAATTTGCCATCTCTTGCTTTTAACGCTAACCTTCTTATTTCAGCTTCAATTTCAGCCAAACTCATTTGTTCAGCATTACGCAATACTGGAACCATTAGCCCCTTTGGTGAAGATACTGCAATACCTATATCAGCGTAGTCAAAACTAACAATATGATCATCATCAATCATTGCATTTACATCAGGAAACTGACGAAGTGCTTCGGTAACCGCTTTTGTAAAAAATGACATAAACCCAACTCCTACTCCATGGGTTTCTTTGAACTTCTCTTTGTATTGCTTACGAATATCCATAATTGGCTTCATGTCCACTTCATTGAAAGTAGTTAACATGGCCGTTTCTTGCTTAACAGACACCAATCGCTCAGCAATTTTTCTTCGTAAAGCTTTCATTTTCTGTGAAGACTCCTCTCTTGTACCACCCCATCCTTGAGCGATATCACCTGCATTAAATCCGGCAGCGATATAGTCTACAACATCTGATTTTAATACTCTACCGTCTTTTCCGGAACCGTTAACCTTTTGCAAATCAACACCAGCCTCTCTGGCTAGTTTTGCAGCAGCAGGACCAGCATGCCCTGTTGCGTGACTTACTTTTGCCGGTTCAATAACAGGAGCTTTAGGAGAAGAATCACTTACAACAGGAGCTTCAACCTTCTTTTCAACAGGAGCAGATTCTCCCTCAACTTCTTTAGGAGCAGGAGCAACAGCACTGGTATCAATTTTAGCTACCACATCTCCAACTTGAACAGTTTCACCTTCCTCTACCAATACTTCAATTGTACCAGCCGCCTCTGAAGGCAGACCTAAAGTTGCTTTATCGGAATCAACCTCACATATATCCTCATCAAGCTCTACATAGTCTCCATTTGACTTTAACCAGGTTGCAATTTCTACCTCTGTAATGGATTCTCCTGGACTTGGAACTTTAATTTCAACGATTGACATTTTATCTAATTTTCTTTTGTTCTACAATTATTTAGTTACCAAAGGTTTAGCATGAGAAAAAATTTGTTCATACACTTTATTTACTCGTATCTCATGTCTTTTGAAAGACCCTGCAGCAGGTGCTGAACTTTCTTTTCTACCTATGTATTTCAATTTAACATCAGGGAACTTTCTTAAAATATATCCCCATGCCCCCATATTTTCGGGTTCCTCCTGTACCCAAAAATAATTTTTCGCCCCAGAGTACTTTTTCAAAAGATTTTGTATTTGTTTAACCGGAAGAGGACTTATTTGTTCAATTCTAACTAAAGCTACATTATCCAGTTCAGTGTAATTTTTTTGTTGATCTAAAATCTCATAGTACATCTTCCCAGAAGTAAACATTATGGTATCGATATTTTGGGAATCTTTGTTTTGAGGGTCATCAATAACCTCCTGAAAAAATCCTTTGGTGAACTCTTCAAGTGAGGATACACAAGCCGGAAATCTCAACAGTTTTTTAGGTGTGAATACGATGAGAGGCTTACGGAAATCCCGAACCATTTGTCTCCTCAAAACGTGAAAGAAATTAGCAGGTGTAGTTGCATTAACGATTTGAAGATTCAAGCCTGCACAAAGTTGTAAAAACCTTTCTAATCGAGCGCTTGAATGTTCTGCTCCCATACCTTCATAGCCATGAGGCAACAACATAACGAGACCGGACTGAGTTTTCCATTTATCTTCTCCGGCAGCTATAAACTGATCAATCATAATTTGTGCACCATTATTAAAATCACCAAATTGTGCTTCCCATATGGTTAACGAATTTGGATTTGTTAATGAGTATCCGTACTCATAACCTAAAACCCCATATTCTGAAAGAAGAGAATTGTATATCCATATTTTCCCTCCTTTATTCGAAGGAATATTGTTAAGAGGAATATACTTTGTTTCGTTATCCTCTGTTTTTAGAACAGCATGACGATGAGAAAAAGTTCCTCTCTGAACATCTTGTCCTGTAAAACGAACAGTATTTCCTTCATTAATCAGAGTACCATAAGCTAAAAGTTCTGCCATACCCCAATCCAATTGATTGGTCTCCTCAATCATCGCTTTCCGCTTTGCAAATTCTTTTTGAATTTTTTTTATGAATTTTAAGTCTTCAGGTTGCTTGTAAATTGTTTCTGCAACCTTTAAAAGCTCTTTTTTATTAACTCCGGTGATAGGTGATTTTTCAAAATCAAGTTCAGTGGCAGTGCGAAATCCCTTCCAGTAGTCCTCCAGGAAAGATGTAACCGTTGCTTTTTTTATTTCCTTAGATTCCAAAATTCTAGCCTGAAGCTCTTCCTGGAATTCTTTTTCCATTTTTTTGCCATCTGTTGCTCCAAAATTCCTTCAGACATAAGTTTGTCGACATAAATTTTCCTTGGATCAGGATGTCTAGCTATGGCTTTATATAACAAAGGTTGGGTATATCTTGGCTCATCTCCTTCATTGTGACCATGCTTACGATAGCATAATAAATCAATAAAGACATCTTTACCATAACGCTGACGGTATTCCATTGCAAGGTTAATCGTATGAGCTAAAGCCTCAGCATCATCGCCATTTACATGAAATACAGGAGAAAGGGTAACTTTACCAATATCCGTACAGTAGGTAGAAGATCTTGCATCTCTATAATTGGTTGTAAAACCAACTTGATTATTAATAACAATATGAATAGTACCTCCTGTTTTATAACCCTTAAGTTGAGCCATCTGAAGGTACTCATAAACTATACCTTGCCCTGCTATTGCAGCATCACCATGAATTAACACCGGACATACCTTAGTATTATCATTTGCATACTCCTTGTCAAGTTTTGCTCTTGCAATTCCTCCCACTACTGGATCAACAGCTTCGAGATGCGAAGGATTTGGGGCCAAAGTCATTTTAATATCCTTCCCAGAATCCGTTTTTATATCACAGGTATATCCCAAATGGTATTTTACATCACCGTCAAAACCTAAATCCTCATCCTCGAAATCTTTGTGTTCAAATTCTGAAAAGATTTCCTTGTAGGTTTTATAAAATATATTAGCAAGCACATTCAGCCTACCCCTATGAGCCATTCCAAATATAAATTCGTCAACTCCTAATTTAGCACCTGTTTCAACAACGGAATCCAGTGCGGGTATCAAAACTTCAGCACCTTGAAGAGAAAAACGCTTTTGACCAACGTACTTTTTATCTAGAAACTGCTCAAAAACTACAGCTTGATTTAGCTTTTTTAAAATTTGTTGTTTTTGTTCGACCGAAAATTGAGTTCGATTTTGGCCGTTTTCAATTTTACTCTGCAACCATTCTACCTCTTCAGGTTTTCGAATATAAGTATATTCAACACCAATACTTTCACAATATATTGCATCAAGATGAGCAAGAATGTCTTTTAATTTTGCTGTTCCGATACCTATTCTACTTCCAGCCTGGAACTGAAGTTCCAAATCAGACTTTTCTAAACCAAAATTTTCAATATCAAGAGTAGGAGTATACTTCCTTCTTACCCGTACCGGATTTGTTTTTGTAAACAAGTGGCCACACTTTCGATAAGCCTCAATCATTTCTATAACTTTAAATTCTTTCAGGACGTTCTCAGGAAGGTCTCCATCAAGATCAAAATTAGCTTTAGCAAAATCAAAACCAGCAAAAAACTGTTGCCAGGTCTCATCAACATTGTTGGGGTCAGCTAGAAACTGCTCATAAAGAGATTCTACAGCATTGACATCCCCGTTTCCTAAAAATGTAAACTTGTCCATCTTGGATTATTTCAGTTCAATTCGCAAATCTAAGGTTTTTCCTTCACTCATATCAACTGTTTTAAAGAAGAAATCATGATTTTTCGGTTTAAAACAAGAAGTTAAATTAGAAAAAACGATTCAGTAAGTGTTTTTGAATAGTCAAAACTCCTGAAAAAGAGACCAAGCCTATTGAACCAAGTAGTAAAAAAAACCAAAAAAGAGTGTTCAAAAAAGACAATCTGACATTATAAATAACTTGATCAACATCACTAGGAAATTTCTTTTTATTGAAACTGTTGTCCAATAATTCTCTCATGTCCAACAACCACAAAACAAGTAATACAGATGTTGTTATTAATAAAAAACTATATCCTATTGCGAAAACTCCGTTGGACTTTGATTCGGGTGTCTTCCAAATTTTATAAATAGAAACATAATTCCCAACTAAACCTGTTATGAAAAGCACAAATAAGATTTTCTTACTTGCAAAAGGTGTAAATGTAATAAGCTCGATATGATGAGCAATATCCGACCAACCAATCAAACCAACTAATCCAACTGAGAGGCCAAGGATTAAAATGAATAAAATGGAATTCCTTATGTTTTGTAAAAATCTCAAAATTATCCTTGTTACGGAGTTGAGATTGAAGAGTTACTAATGATTTAGCCCTTTACTATTTTGTACATTTTTTCATATAGAAATGAAGACAAAAACGCCCCCATCATTGGAGAAATAATATAAACGTTAAAAAAACTAAAATCTCCATCGGGAAATGCTCCTGAACCCCAATGAAAAAAACACGCTACTAATCTGGGTCCAAAATCACGAGCAGGATTAATTCCGCATTGTGTATAAGGAGCAATCCAAACTATCAATACTGAAACTGTTAAACCGATAATTAACGGAGAATATCTCGAAATTTTTTCACTTCTTGTACTACACAGGATACTCCACATTAAAAAAAACGTACCTATACATTCATATGCACAAGCCGAAACCTGAGAAACATAAGATAATTTTAATTTGTAACCAGGATTTGGGAAAAACTCTCCAAATATTGCAGCAGTATAACTGCCAGAATCAGTGTGTGGAATGATATTGTTCAGATCTTCAAAACTTTTTATTTTGGATATGAAACAAAGGTATACTACGAGACCCGCAACAAAGCCGCCTAACAACTGAAAAAGCCAATAGCTAAATAACTCCTTGTAATTAATTTGCTTCTGGATAAAAAAGCCTAAAGAAACAGCTGGATTTAAATGCGCTTTAGAATAACTTTTTGTTGCATAAATTGCCAATGCAACTCCGATTCCCCAAATTAATGCAACTGGAACGATTGAATCAAAGACATTAAAAAGAACCGAAAAAGCCACAGAACTACAACCAATTACACTTAAGATAAGTGTCCCTAAAAATTCTCCAAACAGAGCCCTAGATTTTATCACAAAGTGCTGATTTTAATGAAGTAATGCTCAACTCCTTTTGTGTAATTAATTTCACCTCTGAATGAGACTCAAGGTATTTTCCTAAATACTCTTGTTCACTTTGCCCTGGTGTCGGAATCAAAATCATTTTTTTATCTAAAGTTTTATAATCCATGATTGAAGAATATCCAGATCTGCCAATGACTACTTTTGCACGTGCTAAGTCCTTTCCAAATTCAACTGTTGATGCGTGAGACTTTATAATAAGATTTCCTATTTTTTCTTGTTTATTAATTTCTGGAGAACCTAAATATAAAATAGAGACACTCTTAGTTTTAGAAAGTATTTTTATTAGTTTTTCTGCTAAAATTGATTTTTGAGGCTCTGGTCCAGATACAACTGCCAATAAAAAATCATGACAGATTGTGCTTTTATTTTTCTTAAATCTTGAAAGCAACCCAATTTGTTTAACTTTTGATAATAATTTTTCAGGTATGGGATTGGAAAGATCTCCTGATAATTCTCCATTCATATCTGGCACCCATATTTCATGAAATCTATTTAACCATTTATGATTTTGAGCATTAATCAACCTTGATCCAAAAGGCGCTTTAATATTTAGTTGATGTGTAATGATAACTGAATTAATTGATGAATTATAAAATCCATATCGATTATCACTTATAATTTGATCGACCTTATTTTGTTTAAGAAACTCTTTTAACCATTTTTTTTCTTTTTTTACAGCGATTTGAGTTTTAACCCCATTTTTAAGCATGGTAAACACCGTATTTCTTATACCGTATCGAATATTGTAGGAAGGGATATTATGGACTTTTAAGTTTGGAAATTCCTTTTCTAAAAAGTTTTTAGCGACCCCATCACTTGCCAAAACAACCTCATTCCCTTCTTCCGTCAATTTATGAATAAGCTCCCAGCTTCTAGTTGCGTGACCCAAACCCCAATTGAGAACAGCAAACAATATTTTCTTTTTCTTTAACAATAGTTCAAATTTATAAGTATAATTTTACATCAGACAGTATTCCAATAATCTATTTGTTTTAAGTAAAAATAATCCAATGAATTTTATAATAACAGGCGCTAGTAAAGGCTTAGGTAAAGAATTTGCAAAATTTGCAAGTAAATATGGCGGTACTATTGGTATTATCGCTTCAAATCAAGATCGGTTAAAAAATATCGCAGAGGATTTAAAACACTGTAGTGTAATAACCTATACTTGTGATTTTACTAATTCAGAAGCAGTCCAGGCACTTATTCGCGAATTACAAGCTGATTTTAATCAAGTAGATGTGCTCATTAATAATGTTGGAGCTTTTGAAATGGGAAGCCTTGAAGAAACCAATCTTGAACAAGTAAATAAAATGTTGTCGATTAATTTTAAAGCAGCTTTTTCAATTACTCAATCCCTTCTAAACGTATTTAAATCTCAAAAATATGGAACAATAATTAACGTCGGTTCAATTGTAACTGAAGAACCCAGAAAAGACGTCTCTGCATATACAATTTCAAAATTTGCTCTACAAGGTTACACCAAAGTCCTTACCGATGATCTTAAAGATTTCGGAGTTAAAGTAACTGAAATAATTCCCGGATCGATTAACACATCTTCATGGGATGGAATTGAAGCTCCAAAAAACGACTTTGTTCAAACTAAAGATATAGTAGATGCTACTGAAATGATAATTAAATCCTCCTTAGGAGCTAACTTTGAACAAATTATTGTTCGACCAACAAACAGAAATTATTAAAATGAGCAAAGGAAAACTCGAAAAATTCGCAATGATTAAAGAGTATGAAAATTGCGTAGAGCCCACCATGGAGGAGGTAATGAAAACAGGTATTGACCTAAAAGGACAATGGAACAAAACTTTTTTTAAAAATAACAATCCAATTACTGTAGAGTTAGCCTGTGGTGGTGGAGAATACACAGTTGGAATGGCAGAAATGTATCCCAACAGAAATTTTATTGGAGTTGACATCAAGGGGAACCGAATATGGAAAGGCGCTACAAAAGCGATTAAAAAAAAATTAAATAATGTTGGTTTCTTGAGAACCAGAATTGACTTCATCGCCAATTGTTTTGCTAAAGACGAAGTAGATGAAATATGGATTACTTTTCCTGATCCTCAAATCAATAAAAACAGACGCAGAAAACGTTTAACAAACAAGTTGTTTTTATCCCGATACCAAGAATTTTTAAAACCGGATGGAAAGATGAGACTCAAATCCGACAGTGATTTCTTTTATGAATTCACGAAAGAAATCATCATTGAAAAAAATCTTGAAATTCTATTTGATTGCGATGATATTTATAAAAAATATATACCTCAAAATCCAAATTCTCAACTGGCAAAAGAATTATCGCTTAAAACATTCTACGAGAACATGTGGTTAGAAAAAGGAAAAACAATTAAATATATAGAATACAAACTCGCCAACTTAAAAATTGAAAAAAATGAAAAATTGTTTTGAGGTAATACATCAAATATACTAAGTGAAAATTATGTTTCACGAAATGAATCCCAATCTACAATAAATGCTCATTTAATAAGTTTGATTAATTATTCATTTTTGATAAAAATTGAATAAAACACAAACATTATGAGATTCATTTTTTTGCTTCTGTTCTTAATTGCCTTTAAATCTGAAGGACAAAAAATAACATATACTTTGGTCGCCCTATGCGACAATGAATTCCAGGGGATTGTTCCTGTCCCAAAGTCAATTGGAAATGGGGATAATCCAAATACAAATTTGTACTGGGGATGTGGATACGGTTTAAAAACCTTTTTTAAAAAAAGCTCTGAATGGAAATTAATTAAATCTCAAAAAATTGATACAATAATACTCGAAAGACTCATTTTTTATAATCAAAAACATGACGTTTACCATATTGCTGATGCTTACCGTGGAAGAGAAATAAAAAAATGTAATGTAGATTTTTTTAAAGCCGTTGCAGGGAAAATAAACAATCAAGTAAAAATAAATGACTCTTTGTACATTAATACCAATCAAGCCACTCTTATCAATTATATTGGACATAATGGGCTAATGGATTTTAAAATGGACTTTTATCCCATTAGAACCGATAGTCTTAAAAGGAAAACATCCATTTTAGCTTGTATGTCTAGCCAATATTACAATGTAGGGGTTAAAATTTCGAAGTCAAAACCCTATGTTTGGACGACAAATTACATGGCTCCTGAGGCCTACACCCTACATGCAATCATTAAAAGCTGGATGAATAATCAAACTGGATATCAAGCCCGTGAGGCTGCCGCTCAAGCTTACAACAAATATCAAAAATGCGGAATTAACGGAGCAAGAAATTTATTCAAAACTGATTTTTAACCAAAAAAATCAGCTGCAAACAGTTGAAATAAAAAATAATCAAATGTGATTTTTTAAAAAAGAGATGTAATCGAAAATCAATTTTAAAAAACTACATTTGCAACCTAAAACAATCATGAAATGCTTACAATATCTGCTGTAATTGTTGAAGATGAAATTCCTGTTGCAAAATCGCTAGAAACACTATTGGACCAGAACGATAAAGTAAACGTTTTGGGTATGGCGCATAATGTTATCGATGCAAGAAAAATGATTCTAGAAAAAAAACCTGATTTGGTTTTTTGCGACATTCAGTTGGGAAAATCAGAAACTGGGTTTGATCTTATTGAACAATTTCCTGAAGCGTCATTCAAACTTATTTTTGTAACCGCATTTAATGAATATGCTATCAAAGCTTTCAAATACAGCGCTATTGACTACCTTTTGAAACCAGTCGATCCTGAGGAATTGGAAGAAGCTTTAAAACGCACCTGTAAAAAAATTGAATTTGAAGAGCCCCAAAAAGAAATTCAGTCTCTAATTCAAATGATGAAGAACCCAAGCGATAGACCCAAAAAAATTTTATTCAAAACTTCAGAACAAATAAAAGCGGTTGATGTATCTTCAATCATTCGTTTGGAAAGCGAAAGTAATTATACAAGTGTTTATCTAAATGATGGTAAAAAACTTTTGGTTTCAAAGTCACTTAAAGAGTATAGCGATATTCTGGAAGAAAGATATTTTTTCAGATCCCATCAATCTCATTTAATTAACCTGGAATTCTTTGATGTGTACGAGAAAAATGATGGTGGATATATTAAATTAACTGATGGAACAACTGTTCCCGTATCAAAACGAAAAAAAAGCCTTCTTTTTGAACTTTTAGAAAGCATTTAATTAAAGTTCTCCTACTTGATTTTTAGACAAATAAGAATTTATTTTTTCTGTACTTTCAAAATTAGAAGTTGCCACAATCAACTTCGTCAAGGCAGCCTCTTTTGTCATTTTTTGCCCTGAAATAACCCCCAATTCATTCAAAACAGATCCTGCCTCATATTTTCCAATTTCCAAACCACCCTTATAGCATTCTGTAACTGCTAAAATTGGCAGCTTTTTATTTTTTAGTGCTAAAAAAACGGGATCGTTTTGCACCAAAGGAACGGTACCTGACCCAAAAATGCTCAAAACGATTCCTTGAATGGAATTTTCCTGTATTACTTTGGCTTCAATTTGTTTGTTTACAGAAGGTAAAAGATTTAAAAACTTTACCTTAGAATTGATTTTCTTAAAAAAGTTTCGCTCAATATTTCCCTTAAGAAAAGCATGCTTATTGTAAATTATTTTACTGCCTTTTTTTGCTAAATGAGAATGATTTGGAGAACTAAATCCATTAAAGTCCTTACTATCGAATTTAGTAACACATGCTCCCTTGAATAAGGTTTCATGAAACCATAAAGAAACCTCTCTCACGACTCCATCACGCGCAATTTTCAGTGCATTTATAAAATTGGATATCCCGTCTGAATCTGATTCATAAATGGGAACTTGTGCACCTGTAAGCACTACAGGTTTATGAATCCCCCGCAACATAAAACTTAGAGCGGAAGACGTATAAGCCATTGTATCGGTTCCGTGCAAAACAACAAACCCATCCACTAAATCATAATTATTCTTGATTACATTGACTATCTCAAGCCATTCTCCCGGTCCTATTAAAGCTGAATCCAAAGGAATTTTAAAAGATTCTAAGTGCAGATCAACGCCTAGCGCATTAATTTCAGGGATGCAACCTAAAAGACCTTCCAATGAGAACGGAACATACGTTCCCGATTCTGATTTCACCATGCCAATAGTTCCCCCAGTGTATAGCACTAAAATTTTCGGCTTTAATTCCATGGACTTTTTACGCAAATATTCATTTTTTGTTTATTTGTAACAACTTGTTCACCAAGTTTGTCAACCCTTCTACCGCATTGGATTTTATGACTTTTACTCCTTTAAAGAATCCCACTTCCACATTTCCAGGATCCACAACATAAATTGGGACATTTGGCCTGACGTCATATAATAATCCTGCTGCTGGATAAACATTTAATGATGTTCCAACAACAATTAAATAATCCGCCTGCTTAACGATTCCAGAGGCATTTAAAATTTGCGGAACATCCTCTCCAAACCACACAATATGAGGACGAAGCTGACTTCCTTTCTCGCAAGTATCTCCCAATTTAAGGTCCCACCGATCCCAATCGTATACCAAATTGGAATCTACTGTTGAACGCACCTTTTTGAGCTCGCCATGAAGGTGTAAAATATTTGATGAGCCGGCTCTCTCATGCAAATCGTCGACATTTTGAGTAATAATTTGAACGTCATATTTTTCTTCCAGTTTAACCAAAGCCTTATGACCATTATTTGGTTCAACCTCAAAAAGTTGTTTTCTTCTCAAGTTATAAAATCTTAAAACCAATTCTTTATTTCGCTCCCATGCCTGAGAAGTTGCGACATCTTCAATTTTATGATTCTCCCATAAACCATTGCTATCTCTAAAGGTTGAAATACCACTTTCAGCACTCATTCCGGCACCCGATAAAACAACTATTTTCTTCATGATTGTAAAATACCAAAAAAGGATATATGATTCACAACTAGAATAAATGATTTTAGTCATATATTCCTTATTTTAGCGAGCTTTATTCTTGAATAAAAACCATCTTTAAACTAAAAAAATGGCGAAACTGAGAAAAAAGGAAGCCCTGGACTATCATTCCAACGGCAAACCTGGTAAAATTGAAGTTGTTCCTACAAAACCTTACAGTACCCAAAGAGACTTATCTTTAGCCTATTCTCCCGGGGTTGCAGAACCTTGCTTGGCAATTGCCAAAAATAAAAACAATGTATATAAATATACAGCAAAATCAAATTTAGTTGCTGTTATTTCAAATGGAACAGCTGTATTGGGTTTAGGCGATATTGGACCTGAAGCTTCCAAACCTGTAATGGAGGGTAAAGGTTTGCTTTTTAAAATATTTGCCGATTTAGATTGTTTCGATATTGAAGTTGATGCCACGGATGTAGATCAGTTTATTAATACTGTAAAATCAATATCTCCAACTTTTGGAGGGATAAATCTTGAGGACATAAAAGCGCCGGAATGTTTTGAAATAGAACGTCGCTTAAAAGAGGAATTAAATATTCCTATTATGCATGATGATCAGCACGGTACTGCAATTATTACAACTGCAGGTTTGATTAACGCCCTCAGTCTCGTTGAAAAAAATATTGAGAACGTAAGAATAATCGTAAATGGAGCTGGTGCTTCTGCAGTAAGTTGTGCAAAGTTGTATATTTCTCTTGGTGCAAAAAAGGAAAACATCTTAATGCTTGATTCAAAAGGCGTTATCAAACCATCCAGGGAAAATTTAACCGAACAAAAAGCTTATTTTGCCAATGATGTAAATGCCTCAACTCTTGAAGAAGCAATTGTAGGTGCAGATGTATTTTTGGGGCTTTCCAAAGGAAATATTTTATCTGCAAAAATGGTACAAACAATGGCTCCGAATCCAATAGTTTTTGCATGCGCCAATCCCGATCCAGAAATTTCTTATGAATTGGCCATCAAATCCAGAGAGGACATCATCCTGGCAACTGGTAGGTCAGATCATCCTAATCAAGTCAATAACGTGATTGGCTTTCCTTTTATATTCCGAGGCGCAATGGATGTAAATGCTACAGGGATTAATGAAGAAATGAAAATTGCTGCTGTAAAAGCAATTGCTGCTTTAGCTAAAGAACCTGTTCCAGAAGAAGTTAGTAAAGCTTACAATCTAAAAAACCTTGTTTTTGGAAAAGAATATATTATTCCAAAACCAACAGATCCAAGATTAATTTCTATAGTTGCTCCTGCAGTTGCAAAAGCCGCAATGGATTCTGGCATAGCTCAAAAACCAATTAAAAATTGGGAAACATACAAACAGGATTTAATCAGCAGAATGGGTTACGACAGTACCCTGATGCAACAAGTTACATTAAGAGCAAAACAAAATCCTAAAAAAGTTGTGTTTGCAGAAGCAGACAATTACAAGGTTTTAAAAGCGGCGCAAACAGTTTTCGATGAAGGCGTTTGTGAACCCATTTTATTAGGAAATAAAGAAAATATATCCGATTTAATTGAAGAGTATCAATTGGATTTAGAAGGGGTTAAAATTATCGATACTCGATCCGATGAGGCCAGAATCAAGCTTGAAGAATATGGTGACCTGTTGTACAAAAAAAGAAACAGAAGAGGAGTCACAAAATATGAAGCCCGTAAAATTATGCGAAGCCGTAATTATTTCGGAAGCATGATGGTTGAAAATGGAGAAGCCGATGCATTAATTACAGGTGTGACAAGAAAATACAAGGATTCTATAAGACCTTCACTTCAAATAATTGGTGTTGATGAAAAAATAGGAAAACTTGCTGGAATGTACCTTGTTTTGACTAAAAATTATGGTCCTTATTTCTTTGCTGACACCACAATTAATCAAAATCCAAGCGCAGAAGATTTAGCAGATATTGCATTGCTCACACACAAAGCGGTTAAGGAATTTAATATTGAACCAAGAATCGCAATGTTGAGTTATTCCAATTTTGGTTCCGTTGAAGGAAAAGGACCTGATAAAGTAATCGAAGCTGTAAAAACACTTCACAAGAATCATCCTAAAATGATTGTAGACGGTGATATTCAAGCTAATTTTGCAGTGAATCCAACTTTATTAAACGAACAATTCCCGTTCTCAAAATTAAATGGAAAAAGAGCAAATACACTAATTTTCCCAAACCTTTCATCCGGTAATATTTCATACAAATTGCTCCAACAAATGGGAGATTTAGAAGTTATTGGACCCGTGCTCTTAGGCATGAATAAATCCGTCCACATTATGCAACTTGGAGCAAGCGTTCGTGAAATTGTGAATATGACAACGCTCGCAGTAGTTGATGCTCAAGTTAAACAAACAAAAAAATCATGATTCATCACATAGAGGGAAAACTCATCGAAAAATCTCCTACTCACGCCATTTTAGAAACAAATGGAATTGGGTACTTTCTGAATATCTCTTTGATTACATTTTCAAAATTAGGAACCGATGAAAATTGTAAATTATATACCCACTTATCAATAAAAGAAGATGCCCATATACTTTATGGATTCGCCGAAAAAAGTGAACGAGAAATTTTTCGCCAATTGATTTCTGTAAATGGTGTTGGAGCAAGTACTGCCAGAATAATGCTTTCAAGTATGACTGCGGAAGAAATCACAACCGCAATTGTCACGAGTGATGTTAATGCTTTAAAAAGTATTAAAGGCATAGGAGCAAAGTCTGCCCAAAGGATCATTGTTGATTTAAAAGATAAACTCGGAAAAATTGATGGCATAGAACAAAATATTTTAACATTTGCTAACAATACAAATCGAGATGAAGCGTTATCTGCATTATTGGCACTTGGTTTCATCAAAAATTCGGTGGAAAAAGTTTTAAATAAGGTACTAAAGGCTCAACCGGAATTAGACGTAGAAAGTTTAATTAAAGAAGCGTTGAAAAATCTTTAGATTGAAGTTTAATAAGGACATAAAATATTACTTACTCTCATTGGCTTTAATGATTTGCTTGATGAAAGGTTCTGCACAGTCCGACTCAGGAGACTCATTGAGTACACCATCCGTTCTATATGATGAAGACAAAAAACCTTTTGACCTAAAAGATCCTAATAATATTGAATATGAGGTAATATATGACCCTATTACCAATACTTACAAGCTCAAGGAAAAAGTAGGAGATCAAGAATACCGACCTGGTGATGAACAAAACTTTGATGATTTTTGGAAAAATCGATACAAAGAATCCGAGAGGGACTATTGGAAACAAAAACAGCAGGAAAATACAGGAACTTCGTCAAGTAGTGATGTAATAGGAGGTATTATCCCTGGAGGAGGAGCAATTCGATCTATTTTTGGTAACGATAAAATTGAAATTAAACCTCAAGGTTCTGCAGAGTTGATTTTTGGGGTCACATCCACAAAAACAGAGAATCCTATTATTAGAGTTGAAAGTCAACGTGTGACAAGTTTCGACTTCGATGAAAAAATACAACTTAATGTTAGCGGTAAAATAGGAGATAAACTTGAACTTGGAACAAGCTACAATACCGAGGCTTCATTTGATTTTGAAAACCAAATGAAACTTCAATACCAAGGAAAAGAGGACGAAATTTTAAAAAACATAGAACTGGGTAATGTTACCATGCCGCTTAACTCAACTTTAATCCAAGGAAGTCAGAGTTTATTTGGAGTCAAAACCGAAATGCAATTTGGGAAATTAAATGTTCAAACGGTTTTATCTCAACAAAAATCAGAATCAAAAACTATTGAGTTAAGTGGAGGTGTTCAAACGAAAGAGGTATATATCCAAGCTGATGATTATGAGGATAATCGTCATTTCTTCTTAGCTCAATATTTTGCAGATAACTACAATCAAAGCTTATCGAATCCTCCCATACTGAACTCAACAGTAAGCATAATAAAAGCTGAAGTATGGGTTACAAATGTTGGAATCAGTGCCAACCCAGGTGCCAGAAATGTAATTGGTTTTATGGACTTAGGGGAAAACGTACCATACGATGGAACTTTAACCGGAACACAAATTTTTCCCGATAACGCCAGTAATAATCTTTACAATAAAATAAATAATGATGCTTCTGTTCGACTCTATAATTCAGCGTCGGGAGAATTGATTGGAGCAAACTATAATTACACTGCAGGAATTCATTTCAATAAAATTGAAAACGCAAGAAAACTAACTGAATCAGAATATTTCATTCATCCCCAGTTGGGATATATTTCACTGAATCGAAAAATGGAAGACGATGAAGTGTTGGCAATTGCTTATCAATATACAGTTATCGGATCAGATCAAGTTTATCAAGTTGGAGAATTCTCCAGTGAAGTAACTGATGTTCAATCTGCCATTTTTTTAAAAATGCTAAAGTCGACACAAGTCAACAACACTAATGTTCCACTTTGGGAACTTATGATGAAAAATGTCTACTCGTTAGGAACTTATGGGGTTGATGCTTCAACTCTAGAAATTGATATTCGATATAGAGACCCATCTTCGAACAATGATATTAACTTTTTAAATGCAGTTGGAGCAAACCCGAATGTGAGCAATAAAAGATGGTTAGAGATTATGGGTATGGATCGCCTTGACAACCTTCAAAACCCAAGACCGGACGGAAAATACGACATAATTGAAGGGCAAACCATTCGACTTCAAAATGGGAAAATTTACTTCCCAGTATTGGAACCTTTTGGTAACAAATTAAGAGTTGAGATTAATGACAATGCAATTGCGGATACTTTTGCATTCGACTCATTATATCATGTAAGTAAATTCAGGGCTAAAAATGAATTTCCAACACAAAATCGATTTAGAATATATGCCCGTTACTCTTCGAAAAGCAACATCATCAATTTAAATTCATTCAGTATACCAAGAGGTGCTGTTACCGTGACCGCAGGAGGAAGAAACCTTGTGGAAGGCGTTGATTTTAGAGTAGACTACAACATGGGCCAGGTTACCATTTTAAATGAATCGATACTTAATTCAAACACTCCAATACGAGTAAATGTTGAAAGCAATGCCATGTTCAGCATTATGAGTAAAACTCTTTTTGGAACCAATTTGCAATACGAAGTAAACAAAGACTTTCATATTGGCGGAACCTTTATAAATCTGACTGAAAGACCTTTAACTCAAAAAGTAAACCAAGGAGAGGAACCGATAAGGAATACTATGTGGGGATTGAATACAGATTATAGAACAGAATCAAAATATCTTACAAAGGTAATTGACAAACTTTTATATAATACAAAAGCTAAATCATCCATCGAAATAAAAGGAGAATTTGCACAGTTGGTGCCTGGTTCACCAAACGCAATCGAAAACAATGGACAGGCTGTTTCTTTCATCGATGACTTTGAGGCCGGTCAAACAGGTATTGATATTCGAAATAGAATAACATGGACTCTGGCCTCCACTCCTCAGGGAAATCCAGAATGGCCTGAAGGAGATCTGATTAATGATTTAGCCTATGGATTTAATCGATCAAAATTGGCCTGGTACAATATCGACCCTTTGTTTGGAAGTAGAGACGGTGTAAACACTCCTGATCACATTAAAGGAAACAAAACCATACAAGAAAACCTTTACCAAAGAATTATATTACAAAGTGAAATTTATCCATACAAAAGTTTAGCTGTAGGTGAACCTCCAACACTTCAAACTCTTGACTTAGCTTATTTTCCTGAAGAAAGAGGTCCATACAATTACGATACCACAGGAGCTCCAGGAATATCCAAAGGTATCGACAAAACAACCGGTACATTATTTGAACCTGAAACCCGATGGGGTGGGATAATGAGAAAAATAGATTATGTGGATTTTGCTAGTCAAAATATTGAATTTATTGAATTTTGGGTAATGGACCCTTTTCCAGATGATCCCTCATCAATGGATGACATTGATGCCTTTGGAGGATCTATGGAAGGTGGAGATCTTTATATACATATTGGTAATATTTCAGAAGACATATTACGAGACGGAAGAAAATCTTTTGAAAACGGATTGCCTTCAGTCAGCGATCCCAATGTTGATATCGACACTACAGAATGGGGATTTGTATCAAACAAAATCAACTTGATTAACGCATTTGATAATGACGAACAATCCAGAGAGGCTCAAGACGTTGGTTTCGATGGTATGCAAGATCGAGATGAAATGTCAAAATATTCAAAATATCTGGATTATTTTGGAGGAACACAAAACGCTCCTGGTAATATTGGAAAAGATCCAGGGGCGGACAACTATCAATACTTTCGAGGAGATAATCTGGATGCAGTCAGTGCAAATGTAATTGAACGTTATAAAGATTTTAATGGAACTGAAGCCAATTCCCCAACCCAAAGCCAAACGGGCTTGGATTACGTGAGTACCTCAACTACTCTCCCAGATATTGAAGACTTAAATCGAGACAACACACTTAGTGAAGGAGAAAGCTATTATGAATATAAAATATCAATGCGGCCTGACGATTTAAACGAAGACGATTTAGGAACAAATTATCTTTTTCAAAAAATTCAGGCTAAAGTTTCAGGATCTGGAAAATCTGTAAATTGGTACAACTTTAGAATACCCGTTAAATCACCCGATAATATTATTGGTAACATTGAAGGCTTTCAGTCCATTCGATTCATAAGACTTGCGCTGAAAGGATGGAAAGATCCTGTAGTTCTCAGATTTGGTTCGTTGGACTTAATTCGTTCAGACTGGAGGAAATACGAAGAGGACTTATCGGCAGAAAATTCGACACCCTCTACAACACCTGTTTTTAACGTTGGTGCAGTAAACTTAGAGGAAGATTCAAAGAAAACACCTATTCCATATGTATTACCTCCAAATACACAACGTCAATTCAATTTGGGATCACAAAACCAGGAAAATGAACAAGCCATGCAAATTCAAGTTGAAAATCTTGATGTCGGAGATGCCAGAGCAATGTACAAGCCTGTAAATCTGGATCTGTTGTCCTACAAGAGGATTCAAATGGACATACATGCTGAACATCCGTACGACGCCGATATAGATTTGGAAAATCCAAATATGTCAGTTTTTTTAAGAATGGGATCCGATTATACTGAAAACTATTACGAATATGAAATCCCTCTTGTATTTACTGACCATAATATCCCTCAGGGCGACGATCAAAAGAGAGAGGCCATTTGGGACGCAAGAAACCGAATGGATTTCGATTATGAAGAAGTATTCGCTAACCTCAAAGCCAAAAGAAATGAACTAAATATTCCCGTTACAGAGAGATATTCAACATTTGATGGAAAAAATATTGCCATAGTTAAAGGATCTCCCAGTATGGCAAACATCACCTCCCTAATGATTGGTGTCCGAAACAATGACACCATAGGAATGGAAACACGCGACGCTGAAATATGGGTAAATGAACTTCGTCTGTCGGAATTTGACCAACAAGGAGGATGGGCTTCTACAGCAAGTGTTAATATGAAATTGGCAGATTTTGGAAATGTCTCTTTATCGGGAGGATACAGCACTCCTGGCTGGGGGGCAATCGACCAAAAAGTCAGTGATCGATCGAGAGAAACTGTCCGAAATATGAATGCAACAAGTAATTTTCAACTGGGCAAACTTCTGCCAGAAAAAATAGGACTATCGCTTCCTGTGTACATGAGCTATAATCAAGTTAGAAAAGACCAAAAATATAATCCTCTGGACACCGACATAAAAATAAATCAATTAAAAAACGGATCATATAAATCGTACTTACTCGACGTTACACCAGATCAGCAAACCAGTAGGAGTATTAATTTTTCTAATGTAAAAAAACTTAAAAAAGCGAAGAAGAAAAAACGCCTTTATGACATTTCAAACTTCGATGCAACATTTGCTTATAATGAAAATGAAAAGAAGGATGTAAACACCAAGATTGATCTTGTACAAAACTACAAAGGGGGGGTAAATTATAACTACAACAATCGACCAAAATCAATTCAACCGTTCAAAAAAACTCCGATTATAAAGAACATCGAAAAAAAACACCTAGCAAAATTAGCAAAAAAAGAACAATCTCTCGAAGACTCATTAAAGTCATTGAGAAACTACAGCAGTACCTACGCTGATGAAATAAAAAAACTGCAAAAAGAAATTAAACAGGTAAAGAAAGATAAAATTGACTATCGTAAAAATGTAGCAAAACTAAAACGCTCAAAATATCTTGCTCTTTATCGTGATTTTAATTTTCAATATATGCCACAACAAATTGGAGTAAAAACAAACATGAACAGAATGTTCAATGAGCGTGAAATAAGAAACGTTTCAACTGCCAATTTATTAATAGAACCAACGTACAATAAAAATTGGTACTTCAATCGAGACTATACTGTAAAATGGGATTTAACCAAAACTTTAAAGTTAAATTATAACTCCAGCAACAATGCTATAATTGATGAGCCTTTAGGAAGAATTGACAGTCAAGAGAAAAAAGATTCAGTTTGGAATAATTTAAGAAATTTTGGAAGGAATACAATGTTTTCTCAAAACGTTAGTGCAAACTATCGCATCCCGATAAACAAATTTCCTTTAACAAGCTGGATAACGGCAAACGCAAAATATACAGGAAAGTACGATTGGCAGGCCACAAACCCTGCTTTTGTTGATTCCATAGGTCATAACATATCAAACAACAATACGCGTCAAATTAATGGACAACTTAATTTTGTAAATCTGTACAACAAATCCAGATATCTAAAACAAATTAACAGAGGTAATAAAAAACGGCCCTCCGTAAAGAAAAATCCAAAAGATACCACTCAGGTTAAAAAACCAAAAGTGACACTAACTCCTAGAGACATTATGAATCACAGTGTTCGAGCAATAATGATGCTGAGAAATCTCTCCGTTAATTACAGCGAGAACAATGGAACATTCTTACCTGGGTTTATGGGAGAAAGCCAGGCATTAGGAATGGATGTAAATAAACTTTTTGCCCCCGGTTATAAATTTGTTTTAGGAAGTCAGGAAGACATCCTAACCCATGGAATAGAAAATAAATGGTTCAATGAAAGTCCAAACTTAATTACAAAAGTTCCGCAAGTTTCTAAAACGAATCGACAAAATCTAAATGCTCGAGCCACAATTGAACCTTGGAAGAGGTTTAAAATTAACTTATCCGGAACTAGAAGTTTAACGACAAACGACAATTATTTTTACCAAATTGATTCAACACTATCGAGTAAATACAGAAAGGACACTCGAGTTAAAACTCAGGAATTCTCTATATCTACCAATACTTTCAAAACCTCATTTTCCAAAACAAAAACAAATCAAGGCTCCAGTGCCTACAAACAGATGTTAAACAATCGATACATAATTGCAAACAGATTGGCTCAAAAAAATGCGAATTGGACAGGGCAAACTAATCCTACAACTTCCTTTCCTGAAGGTTACAGTGCACAGCATCATGAAGTCCTTTTGTACTCCTTTCTCTCTGCGTATCGAGGTCAGCGACCTGAAAAAATTAAAATAAACAGTAGCCAAACACCAGGTTCAACGGAAGGATTCTTCCCTTCCATTCCTATTCCGGATTGGCGATTCAATTACAACGGATTAAAAAAGCTACCCATTGTAAGAAGATATTTTCGTTCCATTTCAATTGCCCATGCCTACAAAAGCACACTAAGCATAAATGGAGTCCAGAACAATATTAATTTTGACGGTTCTGGAGACACAACTGAATTCGGTGATTTTGAAACAAATATTGATTTTTATAAAGTTGCTGTTTTTATTAAAGAATCATTTAACCCTTTAGTTAAGGTGGATATGAAATTTCACAATTCTATTCTTGCTAAAATGGAAGTGAAAAAATCACGAACTGTTGAATTAGAGGTAAGTACACCTCAAGTCATTGAGAGCCATACATGGGATTTTATCATTGGAGGAGGATATACGATTAAGGATTTAGTTATTCCAAATGTTGAAATAAAGGGACGAAGACTAAAATCTGATCTTAATTTACGACTGGATGTTTCCGTAAAAAGTACCCGAATGATAATGCTTACTATTGACGGCAACCCTTCACCACCCAACGGTGGTCTAATAACTGCAATAAAAATTTCCGGAGATTATAAAGTAAGCGAAAAGGTTACCGCGAGGGCATTTTACGATCAAACAATAAACAACCCATATATATCAACCTCTTTTCCTACATCTACCAGTAAAGGAGGTGTAAGTATTCGGTTTACTCTATAGCCCTCTTACTATTGAAATAAATGGATAAAAAAAGCCGGTTAAAAACCGACTTTTTTATTGTTTTGAATAATTTCACTTCATGTCCGAAAAATCAAACTCTACTTCTTCAAGGAATTTGGTTGTTACGCCACCATTCACAAAAGTTTCATTTTCCATTAATTTAATGTGGAAAGGAATGGTTGTTTTAATACCTTCTATTATAAATTCATCCAAAGCTCTTTTCATTTTTGCTATTGCTTCTTCTCTGGTTTGAGCGACAGAAATTAACTTAGCAATCATGGAATCATAATTTGGAGGAATAGCATATCCTGAATAAACATGAGTATCCAAACGTATTCCATGCCCTCCAGGTGTATGCAGTTCTTTAATTTTACCCGGAGAAGGTCGAAATCCATTTATTGGATCTTCGGCATTAATTCTACACTCAATCGCATGTAATTGAGGTGTGTAATTTTTTCCTGAAATTTTATATCCAGCAGCAACTTTTATTTGTTCTCTAATTAAATCAAATCCTACTACTTCTTCAGTAACACAATGTTCAACCTGAATACGAGTGTTCATTTCCATAAAGTAAAATTTTCTGTGCTTATCCACTAAAAACTCTACAGTACCTGCACCTTCATATTTTACGGCCTTGGCGGCTTTAATTGCCGCTTTCCCCATTTCATCTCTTAATTTTTTTGTCATAAAGGGCGATGGAACTTCCTCAACCAACTTTTGGTGACGCCTTTGAGTAGAACAATCTCTTTCAGATAGATGACAAGCATTACCGGTTTGATCACCAATAATTTGAATTTCAATGTGACGAGGCTCTTCTATGAATTTCTCCATATACATATCATCATTACCGAAGCACGCAGCAGATTCTCGCTTAGCGCTATCCATCAATTCCTCTAGCTGGTCTTCCGAGGGGATATATCGCATACCTTTACCTCCTCCTCCGGCAGAGGCCTTAATCATAACAGGATAACCAATTTGCTTTGCAATTTTTTTAGCTTCGGCAACAGTATTGACTACTCCTTTAGAACCTGGAACACATGGCACACCAGCGGCTTCCATAGTAGATTTAGCCTGTGCTTTATTTCCCATACCGTCAATTTGCTCAGGCGTTGCACCAATAAACTTAATCCCATTTTCAGTACAAATTCTCGAAAATTTTGAATTCTCCGATAAAAAACCATAACCCGGGTGAACAGCATCAGCATTTGTGATTTCAGCTGCAGAAATAATTCTTGGAATATCTAAATACGATTCGTTGGATGGAGCAGGACCAATACAAATTGCTTCGTCAGCAAATCTAACATGCAAACTGTCCTTATCGGCAGTAGAGTAAACAGCAACCGTTTTTATGCCCATTTCTTTACACGTACGAATAACACGTAATGCAATTTCTCCACGGTTTGCAATTAATATTTTTTTAAACATAACATTTCAGTTTTGCCTCTTTCTTAATCAAAAGAGGAAATAAATTCACATTCAACAGATTAGCTTGGATCGATAACAAATAATGGCTGATCATACTCAACAGGAGTCGAATCATCAACTAATGTTTTTACAACTTTACCTGTAACTTCTGCTTCAATTTCATTAAAAAGTTTCATTGCCTCAATGATACAAATAACATCCCCTTTCTTGATTTCTGTACCAACTTCTACAAAATTTGGCTTATCAGGTGATGGACGACGATAAAAAGTTCCAATCATTGGTGATTTAATCTCAACGTATTTTGAAGTATCCTCAACTGCCTCTGAAACAGATTCCTCATTTACTGAATTAGATACGGCAGCTGGTGCTGGTGCTGCAGCAGCAACAGGTGCTGGTGCAACAGGTGCTGGAGCCGCTATAGGAGCTGTAACGGGTTGCTGAACAACCTGAGGTACAGGAACTTGCACTATTTGAGGCTCAACAGAACCTGTTTTTTTACGTTTAACCGCGTCATTTTTAATAGTTAATTTAACATCTTTTGTCTCTAAATTAACCTCACTTACACCGGACTTGGAAACGAATTTAATCAAGTCTTGAATTTCTGTAGCTTTCATAATAAAAGAGTTTTATTCTTAAAATTTTTATGCATTATAAGCCCATTTCAGATAAACGGATCCCCATGTGAATCCACCTCCAAAAGCAGCCAATAACAAGTTATCGCCTTTTTTTAATTTTTTTTCCCAATCCCATAAGCATAGAGGTAAGGTTCCCGCAGTAGTATTTCCGTACTTTTGAATATTTATCATAACTTTCTCCTCTGGTAAACCTGCTCTTTCTCTGGTTGCGTCAATAATTCTGAGATTTGCTTGATGCGGAACCAACCAATCCACATCACTTCCCGTTAAATTGTTTCTTTCCATTACTTCTGCAGCAACATCAGCCATATTAGTAACTGCAAATTTGAATACCGATCTCCCCTCTTGATATACGAAATGTTCTTTATTATCAATCGTTTGATAACTGGGTGGCTTGTAGGACCCTCCGGCTTTAATATTTAAATACTCTCTTCCTGACCCATCGCTTTTCAAAACAGAATCTATAACTCCAACACTCTCTTCTGTGGGTTCCAGTAAAACACCTCCTGCTCCATCTCCAAAAATTATACAAGTTGTTCTGTCCTCATAATTTATAATACTTGACACTTTATCGGCCCCAACAACTACAACTTTTTTATACGCACCACTTTCAACAAACCTTTGACCTGTTACAAGTGCATAAAGAAATCCAGAACACGCTGCACTTAAGTCATAACCCCAAGCATTAGAAGCTCCAACTTTATCGCATATAAGATTCGCTGTTGAAGGAAAAGGCATATCGGGAGTCACGGTAGCGACAAGAACCAAATCAATTTCTTCGGGAGATATTCCTCTTTTTTTACAAATCTGCTTTACAACCTCTGCACCCATATCGGATGTTGCTTTACCCTCACCTTTTAGAATTCTACGCTCTTTAATACCTGTTCGAGTAGTAATCCATTCATCGGTTGTATCAACAATTTTCTCTAATTCTTTGTTGGTCATCACATATTCTGGGACATAACCTCCAACACAAGTTATTGCAGCATTTATGGTACTCATTATTTAAAAGCTTCTTTTATTTTTTTGGACAGATTTGCTTCAACACATTCTGCGGTTAACATAATCATATTTTTAATTGCCTCACTGTTTGATATACCATGACCTACTACAACATTAGAATTAATCCCCAAGATAGGACTTCCTCCATATATCTCATAATTAAACTTACTAAAATAATCGTCGAGCATCCCACGTTTTTTCATCAAATAATAAAAGGCTTCCGCCTCCTTAAGTACTACATTACCCGTAAAACCATCACAAACAATGACATCGCATTTATCATCAAATAGATCTCTCCCTTCAATATTACCGATAAAATTAAAATCTTTTGAATCGTTCATTAAATTATTTGATGCCTGGCTCAATAAGTTACCTTTTTCAGGCTCCTCTCCAATATTCAAAAGTCCAACTCTAGGATTTTCTATTCCCAATACACTCTGAGCATAAACACTACCAACGATACCAAACTGATAAAGAACATCCGGTTTGCAATCGGCATTTACACCAACATCTAAAATAAGATTTACACCTCCACTTTCTTTAGGAAGTACTGAAGTAATACATGGACGGATAATTCCGGGAATAGACTTCACAGAATACATAGAACCAATCATCATTGCCCCTGTATTCCCTGCTCCGGCAAAACCTTGAATTTCTCCGGTTGCTAAAAGATGAAAACCTAAACCTATTGACGATTTAGGTTTTTGCTTGAAAGCTTTAATGGGATGTTCTCCCATACCAATAATATCTGTGGTATGAACAATAGAAAATTTGCTCTTATCAGCACCTTGACTCTCCAATATTGAAGATATCAAAGGTTCATCTCCAATAAGAACTAATTCTACATCAGACAATTCCTTTTGTGCCAAAACAGCACCTTCGGTAGTAGTTTGGGGTGCAAAGTCACCACCCATAATATCTATACCAATCCTCATTTACCGCTCATAGTTTTATTTGGATAAAACTACAAAAATATGTCACCAAACTATAAAGATGTTTGTTTTTCCATAACTACTTTACCTTTATAGTAAAGTTTTCCTTCGTGCCAATGAGCTCTGTGATATAAATGAGCTTCACCTGTTGTTGGACATTCAGCGATTTGAGGAGCAGAAGCTTTATAATGAGTTCTTCTCTTGTCTCTTCTTGTTTTACTAATCTTTCGTTTAGGATGTGCCATTTTTATATGGTTTAATTATATTCTTATTTTAATTTTTTCAAAGCAGCCCATCTTGGGTCAACTTCATCATCATTATCATTATCATTCAAGTTCATCTTTGCCAATAAAGTTTCATTACATTTTGGCTTTCCCTCAACTTGCTCATGCACTCTCTTCAAAGGCAAACTCAAACTGATACTTTCATATAAATAATGGCCAATATCAATTTTCGTTTCGTCTCTGTCAACAATAATTATTCCCTCATCTTCATCTTGCTGAACTCCAGTTTTAATTACAAGAGACTCCTCAAAGTCAATTGTTTGAACAAGATCTTCTCCACACAAATCACAAGGAACAATAACTTCTCCTTTAAAGTTTAATTCCATTTCCATTAAACGTTCTGATTTAATGAAAAGTGCGTCAATTACTACTTTACCTTCTTGTATTTCAGAGTATTCTAATTCTCTAAAGAACGTGCTATCTATTAAAAACTTAAAATCATGTTCTCCCAACTTTAGGCCTTCGAAACTGATTAAAAACGGATCAAATTCCATACGTCTAAAAATTAAGAGCCTGCAAATTTACTAAATAAAATTTTATAAAAACAGGCATTTGCTAATTTATTCAGATACATTTGACGCAGGTTTGTTTTGAGACTTTCGTTCCCCCCTATTATTTCTTTGTTGTGAAGAAGCTCCAGGGCCTTTTTCTCTACCACTTTGTGAACGAATTGCATTCTTTTGAAGACCATCGTTAAAATGTCTGTTTTTACAAATCTCAATTGCAGTATAAATTGCTTTTCTCATAGAGGATGAGTCCGCCTTATTTTCACCAGCAATATCATATCCTGTCCCATGATCTGGTGATGTTCGCACAAAACTTAATCCAGCTGTAAAATTAACCCCTTCGCCGAAACTTAAGGCTTTAAAAGGAATTAAACCTTGATCGTGGTACATTGCTAAAACTCCGTCGTAGTTGGAATACTGTGAAGAACCAAAAAAACCATCTGCAGGGAATGGACCATGTGCAATTATATTTTTTTGACACGCATTTTGAATTGACTTAATAATGACATCCTGCTCCTCGGTACCCAAGAGACCATTATCTCCAGAATGTGGATTTAAACCCAATACCGCAATTTTCGGTTTTCGGATGTTAAAGTCTCTGATTAGAGATTGATTCATAATTGTAAGTTTTTCTTCAATTTCTTCAGTTGAAATTGCCTGAGAAACATCCTTTAAAGGTATGTGACCTGTGACTACTCCAATCTTTAACTTTTCTGAAATCATGAACATCAAACCTTTATTTCCCGCATCTTGCTGACTTAAAAACTCGGTGTGACCTGGAAAATCAAAATTTTCTCCCTGAATATTTTTCTTATTTATTGGAGCAGTCACCACAACATCAATCTTATTATTACGCAAATCACTAACTGCTTTTTCTAAAGATTGGTATGCCGCTTTACCCGATGAGATCGTGGGCTCACCCAAATTTAAGTCTTCCTGATCTTCACAACAATCTATTAAATTGACTTTATTTTTTTTTGCATCGTCTGAACTCTCAATAAAGAAAAAAGGAAAGTTCTCCATTTTTAATTGAGACTTATGAACGGTACTATATTTTTTAGACCCATAAATTACAGGCGTGCATAAATCCAACATTTTGTTATCTGTAAATGCTTTCAAAATAACTTCATAGCCCACTCCATTAACATCACCATGAGTTATTCCAACTTTTATTTTTTCTCTTTTTTCGCTCATACTATTTTAATCAGTTCACAAAGTTATCCTTAAAAAATTGATACAGCAACCTGACGCCAAAACCTGTTCCTCCTTTGGGCAAATAATGTAGCTTAGAACCTCTAAATGCGGGACCGGCAATATCGATATGCAACCATGGATAATCAATGAAATTTTTAAGAAAAAATCCTGCACAAACTGCTTGACCCTCAGTGGATCCTAGATTATTTATATCTGCAATATTACTTTTTAAAGTATCCTCGAATTCCTCCCACATAGGGAGTTCAATTAATCGTTCATATACTTTTTCACCTGCCTTTTTAAGTGCTTTCAAATTCTTTTGATCGGTTCCCATAATAACAGCCCCATGGTTTGCCGTTATTCGAAAAGCTGAACCTGTTAATGTGGCCGCATCAACAACTAAACATGGATTATATTTTTTGGCAAAAGTTAAAGCATCTGCCATTATCAACCTACCCTCGGCATCCGTATTCAACACTTCAACTGTTTTTCCATTATGCATTTTAATGACATCTCCTGGAACCAACTCCTTTCCATTAATTCTGTTTTCCGTAATAGGAGTTAAAACAATAACATGAATAGGCAACTCTTGTTTCGCAATAACTTTAAGAACAGCTAAAACGATGGAAGCTCCACCCATATCGGCTTTCATTTCCTCCATAGAACCACCTGTTTTTATGTTAATACCTCCAGTATCAAATAAAACACCCTTACCGACCAAAACAATTGGTTTTCGGTTTCTGGGCTTTTTCGGTTTCCACTCAACTTTTACTAAAGCTGCATCATCACAACTTCCTTTATTAACTCCAAGAATTCCTCCCATACTTAAAGCCTCAAGTTTCGATTTTCGAAAGACATCTACACTTACTCCTATTTTCTTAAAGGACTTTATTTCTTTGATAAACTGACTCGTATTCAATTTATTTACCGGTTCATTCACCCAATTTCTAGCTTTAAAGACACCCTCTACTATAGTATTTAGTTCAACAAGAGTTTCTTCAGTTATGTTTGAGGATATTAATGCTCCTTTTTTACTGCTACTTCGGACTTTTGATTTGTATTTATCGAATAAATAACCATTAAGCATCGTACCTTCCAAAAAAGAATAGATACCATCTGGATTCGAAGAAAAATCAAAAATGACAGTTTTATTTTTAATTTCATTTTCAATCTCCGCTCCTAATCTCCGATTATATTCTTGATTTTTTAAATCCAAAAAACCTATTAGCTTTTGTTCTCCTGGAAAAGAGACGTCTACAAAAGTGTCTTTTTCAATTTGGTTAATGACAATTTTATATTCTTCAGCTGTAAGTTTACTTTTTAAAGTTTTTTTTGAATCGAAAATCAGAATTTGACTTCCGCAATTCACTCTATCTTTTTCTAGAAACACCTCCATGAAAAATAATTTTAAGGTAATTTACCAAACTATTCCCAAAAACCTTAATTTGAAATACATAACTTAGAAATAATATTTATAAAACAACCATTGGTTCAATTCGGTTAATGAAATTTCTTCAATTCATATTCTTTTTTTTCATTTCATCGATAGCTTTGGCAACACACAACAGAGCTGGGGAAATATCTTTTAGGCAAGTCGGTATCAATGAATATGAAATAACCCTAATCACCTACACACGAATAGAAACAGACGCAGATCGCCCTGTTATTGAAATCAATTGGGGAGATGGAACAATTGACTCACTATCAAGATCAGAGGGTTTTCCTCAATTTATTGCTTTTGACATCAATAAGAATGAATACAAAAGCACACATACATTTCCAGGTCCAGGAACATATAATGTATCCCTTGAGGACCCTAATAGAAACGCCGACATAAGTAACATTCCCAATAGTGTAAATGTCCCATTCTACATTGAATCTCAAATTATTATAAACCCTTTTCTAGGGTTTAATCATTCTCCCATTTTACTCACACCCCCAATAGAAGAAGCTTGTATCGATGCTGTTTTTCTTCACAACCCTTCTGCTTTTGATGAGGATGGTGACAGTTTAGTATTTTCAATAACTGAAGCCAATGGGTTTGGCGGAGATCCGATCCCTGGATATGTTTTTCCTGAGGGTATTTCGATCAATTCTAATGACGGGACTTTAACCTGGGACAAACCCGCAAGCACTGGTGAGTTTAACTTAGCCATTTTAATAGAAGAATATAGAGATGGATTTTTGATTGGGAGCATGGTTAGAGATATGCAGGTTAGTGTGAAAAACTGTGATAACACCCCCCCTTCAATTGTTGATATTCAAAACCTATGTGTCGAAGCAGGAACTTCTATGGATTTTGAAATTATGGCGACTGATAACGACATCGATCAAACTATTACCCTAACGGCAACAGGAGGACCAATATCAGAAGTAACAGGAGAATTAGCTGTTTTTTCTGAAGTTCTGGGAGAAGACACAGTAACAGGTTCTTTCAAATGGAACACAAGCTGTTCTCACGTAAGACAATCTCCATACCAAATTCTATTCAAGGCTCAAGACAACGACAGTGAAGTACAACTGATTGATTTATTCACCTTAAACATCACCGTAGTTGCCTCTAAAGTGGAAAATGTAGTCGCACAGTCTCAAACTGAAGGTATTTTGGTCACCTGGACAAAAAGTTTTTGTGAAGAAGCTATAGGGTATGAAATTTACAGAAAAAATGATTCATTAAACTGGTTTCCTGATTCTTGCGAAACTGGAGTACCATCTTACACGGGTTATTCATTAATCGGCTATAATACAGGACTCGACAACACTCAGTTTTTGGACGAAAATGCAATTGAAGGAAATTTATATTGTTATCGAATAGTAGCTGTTTTTCCAGATGGAGCCAAAAGTATTTCCAGTGAAAAATCTTGTGCTGAAACCACACAAACCAGCCCAATCCCAACACACGTTGATGTAATAGTAACAGATTCTATTCTGGGAGAAGTTTTAATCACGTGGAAAAAACCCAAAGATTTAGACAGTTTAAATTCTACAGGAATACTTTATTACAAAGTATATGAAACCAATGAATTTCAACCTCCCAACCTAATTCACACTTCTTTAAATTTTTTCGACACAACATTTCTGCATAAAAACTTGAATACAATATCTTTTCAAAAGAATTATTACATCGAGTTGATTGAAGATGTAAATGGATCCGAAAATCTACTTTCTACATCTGAAACCGCAAGCTCGGTTTTCTTAATTACTGCCCCAGCCGACCAAACCGTATTTTTATCATGGAATTTCGTTACCCCATGGAGTAACGATACAACAGTAATCCTATTAAACGAAAATGGTATCTGGGAAAGCATTGATACGGTTACTGGAAATTCATTCGTTCACAAAAATCTCATAAATGGAGAGACCTATTGCTATAAAGTTATGACAATAGGCGAATACACCTCCAACCTGTCGGATACATTTCTTCTTAATCATAGTCAGGAAAAATGCGACATCCCTGAGGATATAATACCTCCTTGTGTTCCTGAAATAATTAGTCTGTCAAATTGTGAAATAACTCAAAATCAATTCTCATGGAATTTGGACACTGTGAATTGCAACTCAGATCTAACTTTACTTAAGATATTTTTCAAACGATATCCTGAGGATGAATACAGTTTATTGTATGTTGAATCTAACCCTTGGAATGACTCGGTATATACCCAAACAGAATTAATAGAAGTAGCAGGATGTTATTCGTTTTCTGCAGAAGATTCAGTTGGTAACGAATCCGAACTAAGTCAAGAAATATGTTTCGACAATTGCCCATTTTACCAATTACCTAATGTTTTTTCTCCAAATGGGGATAATTTAAATGAATTCGTAACTCCATTTCCATATAAATACGTCGAGGAGGTTAATTTTAAAATCTACAACAGATGGGGACAACTTGTTTATGAAACTAAAAGTCCGGATATAAAATGGAATGGAATAAACAGTTTAACCAATCTCCCGTGTGCTTCAGGAGTATATTTTTATTCTTGTATTGTAAAAGAGAAAAGACTTAATGGTCTTGAAAACCGAATCGTAAATGGCTTTATTCAATTAATAAGAGATTAAAAAATATCTTTTAAAATTATACAACAAAGTAAATCCTGCCTTTTACAAAAGACAGGATTACTACTAACCAAAACTAAACCTACTTAAAACCTGATTATAGAAAATCAGGGTTAAGAATTATGAAAAATTAATCTTAAAAAGAACGTAATTAATTTATTAACGCACATAATTGTACTTTTGTATATGCTTAACTTCTTTTAACAATTGGTCAACAATAAATACATACTAAAAAGACTGAACTCGGTAATAAAAAAATTCTTTAAAAAAGAAGAACTCTCTATAACACCCTCAACCACGGCCGAAGATATCGAGGAATGGGACTCTCTTAATCATATGAGTTTAATCCAAGCAATAGAACAAGAATTTGAAATTGAATTTGATTTTTTTGAAGTTATGGATTTTGAAAACATAGGTGCTTTAATAGAATCCATTCAAAAAAAAAGAAACAACACATTTCAGTAATTTAGCAAAGTGAATTGGGTTCTCTATATTGGAATATTTCTAGCTAGTATCATTACTTTTTACAAAACAAAATCTAATGGTCAAAACATCCTTTTAGCCACATCAATCGTTCTTATTTCGATATTAAGCTGGCAGTCGGCGCTTTGTGTAATAATTTTAACAGGAATAACAACATTACTTCAGGACTCAAAAACAAAAGCATGGCTGGGGATTTTTCTTCACCTTATCTTTATCGTTTATGCAGCGTTTGGAAAAAAAGAATTGACTTTGTTTAATGTTGGATTATCATATTATTCACTTCAAAACATAGGAGTTTTTTTATTGTGTATTCGTCATAAGTCTCAAAAATATTCTTTTAAAGATCTCCTTTTTGCTAATGCTTTTTTTCCAAAATTCACCTCGGGACCAATACTCTTGCCAAAAGAAATCAAAGCTTTAGAATATAATTCCGAATTCAACTCTAAAAACTTTAATTGCGGCATCAATCGAATTGTTTTCGGTTTTTTTAAAAAAATTGTTCTTGCAGATAATCTACATATCATCACAAATACTGTCTTTGATGATAAAGAAGTTGGATTCAAAGGAGTCACAATTCTACTTGCAAGTTTACTGTTCACGGTTGAAATGTATCTAAACTTTAGTGCATATACAGATATTATACTGGGCTTCGGAAAATTATTTAACGTAAACTTAAAAGAAAATTTTAAAATCCCTCTTCGGTCTTCATCGGTAAGCGAATACTGGAAAAAAACACATATTTCATTAATTGACTGGCTTACACAAAACTTCTTCTATCCAATATCTTTTCAACTTAGAAAAAATCCTAAATACGGAATTGTTATAGGAATCTTAACAACATTCATTTTAAGTGGTTTATGGCATGGTTTATATGCAGGATTTTTAATTTGGGGACTTTTAAACGGTATTTATTTAAGCACAGAATTCTTATTAAAAAAGTTAGGAATACATATGCATAAATTGATTGGTTGGATCTTAACAATTCTATTTATAAGCTTCTCAAATTTATTTTTCGTTGCAAAATCTTGGGAAAATTCATTAAATTTTATATACCAAATCTTCAATTATGAATCCTGGAGTTTTAATTGGGAATCGGATGTTTTTGCTGTTTTAGGAAATGGTTGGTATTTAGAGCAACAATTTGAATTAGGAATGATTCTAATACTTATATTTCTATTCCTGTTGTTCGAAAAAGCTCTCGAAAAAGCATCAAAATCAACAAATTTGTCGATTACCTTTATCTCTATTTTAACTCTCCTTTGTTTTCTATTTGGAAGTTTTAATGACGGTGCCGAATTCATATACATGCAATTTTGAATTTAAAAGAAAAACATAAAAAGCTAATCAAAAAAGAAGCCTATCGATTAGGCTTTGATTATGTTGGTGTTTCAAAAGCAGAATTTCTCGAAGAAGATGCTCCCAGGCTAGAAAAATACCTGAAAAATAATCTTCACGGCAAGATGAGTTACATGGAAAATCATTTTGACAAAAGGCTTGATCCCAGGCTCCTGGTAGATGATGCCAAAACAGTGATTTCTTTTTTGATCAACTATTTTCCTGAGAAAAAGCAAAACAAAAATTCACCTAAAATTGCAAAATACGCATACGGTCAAGATTATCATTTGGTAATTCGTCAAAAATTAAATGAATTGCTTGAATTCATTAATGTGGAAATTGGCGAAGTATCAGGAAGAGGCTTTGTTGATTCTGCTCCTATTTTGGATAAGGCTTGGGCAAAAAAGAGTGGTCTTGGTTGGGTTGGAAAAAACGGCAATTTAATTCACAAAAAATCAGGAAGCTTTTTCTTTATCGCTGAACTTATTCTTGATTTAGAACTCCCAAGTGATGGTCCTGTAACCGATCATTGTGGAACATGCACTGCATGTATTGATGAATGTCCTACTGAAGCTATTATAGAACCAATGGTTGTTGATGGATCAAAATGTATTTCTTATTTCACTATTGAATTGAAGGAGGCTATCCCCAAATCGGCACAAGGGAAATTCGACAATTGGATGTTTGGATGCGATATTTGCCAGGATGTTTGTCCTTGGAATCGTCACTCCAAACCTCACAACGAACCACTTTTTAACCCTCATCCCGATTTACTTTCAATGACTCAGAAAGATTGGGATGAAATAAACCAAGAAACCTTCAGCAAACTTTTCTCAAAAAGCGCAGTAAAAAGAACAAAACTTTCGGGTCTCAAAAGAAACATTTCGTTTTTAAAGAATATAAAATGACTCTATTGTAAGTTTACTATTTTATCTACTATCCCTTTTAAAAACTATATTTACATCGTTATGGCGAATAAAAAGAAAACCGGCGGCAGTAAAAAGAGAAATCATGAACCCGCAGCAGTGCGATTTGGAAAGGACAAAAAAAGAGGTGGAGGACCAAAAAAAAGATTAAACTCAAGTTCATCTAATTTAGGTGACGGAACTACTCGACTTAATAAATTTATTGCCCATGCTGGGGTATGTTCAAGAAGAGAAGCCGATGAACTTATACAGTTAGGGTCCATAACAGTTAATGGAAAAATAATAACAGAAATGGGTTACAAGGTAAAAAACACAGATGTTGTAAAGCATGAAGGTGAAACCCTTTCTCATAATGAACTTTTTTACTTAGCCATCAATAAACCCAAAAACTTCAATTCTGCCTGCGATAATCCTTTAAAAGAAAGGACTGTTGGGCGTTTAGTCAATAAAGCAACTAAATATATATTATCGCCAGTTGGAAAACTCGATCGAGATTCAACCGGAATACTGCTACTAACCAACGATAATGATTTATATCTGAAACTTTCCAATCCAAAACATGAATTTGAAAAAATTTTTCAATTGGAATTGGATAAGCCCTTAAAACAAGAAGATTTAGAAAAAATAACTCAAGGAATACGACTTCCATCAGGAGGATGGGCCAAAGCCGAATCCATATCTTATGTAAAAGGAAATCAGCACACTATTGGTGTGGAGATTTTTAACAATAAGCCTAAAATTTTAGCAAAAATATTTGATCTTTTAGGGTACAAAATAAAAAAAGAAGACAGGGTTTCTTTCGCAGGAATAACAAAGAAAAATCTATCAAGAGGAGAGTATAGAAGACTTTCAGAAACAGAGGTTACTCAACTAAAAATGTTGGGTTAACTAGATAACACCTCTTTTTTTTGAAAAAAACTCTTTTAGAATAGTACTGCATTCTTCTTCCATTACTCCCCATTCAATTTCTGTCTTCGGATGAAGCATGTTTTCATTAAATGCCCTATATCCTCTCTTTTCATCCTGGGCAGCAATTACTACTTTTTTTATTCTTGACCAATAAGCAGCTCCGGCACACATTGAACAAGGTTCAAGAGTTACATAAAGTGTACATTCATCTAAAAACTTCCCTCCCAAAAAATTAGCAGCCATCGTAAAAACTTGCATTTCTGCATGAGCTGTAACATCATTGAGCGTTTCAGTCATATTATGAGCCTTTGCAATTACTTGATTATTACATACAATCACAGCTCCAACAGGAACCTCGTCCATTTCAAAAGCTTTCTGAGCTTCTAAATAAGCCAGTTTCATAAAATGTTCATCACTAAAAACAGATAGTCCCATATTACAAAGTTAAAGTTTTCGTTCGACTGTCAACGTTTTATTACTTTTGCAATTGAATTTTACAGAAAAACTATGTATCGATCACACAACTGCGGAGAATTACGAATTTCAAATACGGGAGAACAAGTAACCTTGAGTGGCTGGATTCAGAAAGTCAGGAATAAAGGAGGTATGATATGGATTGACCTTCGTGATCGATACGGAATTACTCAATTGGTTCTGGAAGAGGGAGTCTCATCGAATGAGTCCATTGAAATCGCAAAAAAGTTAGGTAGGGAGTATGTTGTTTCTGTCTCAGGTGAAGTTATTGAACGATTTTCAAAAACAACAAAAATACCAACGGGTGATGTAGAAATTAAAGTAAATCTATTAAGTATACTAAATAAATCGGAGACCCCACCTTTTACTATTGAAGATGAAACCGATGGAGGTGAGGAATTAAGGATGAAATATCGATATCTTGATATTCGAAGAAATCCTGTCCGAGAAAACTTAGAACTAAGGAACAAAGTTTCTTTTGAAACAAGAAAATATTTAGAAAGTCAAAAATTTCTTGAAGTAGAAACTCCCTATTTAATAAAATCCACTCCAGAAGGAGCTCGGGACTTTGTAGTTCCATCAAGGATGAATCCAGGTGAATTTTACGCTCTTCCTCAATCTCCACAAACCTTTAAACAATTGTTAATGGTTGCAGGGATGGATAGATACTATCAAATTGTAAAATGTTTTAGAGATGAAGATTTAAGAGCAGATCGACAACCCGAATTCACTCAAATAGACTGTGAAATGTCTTTTGTAACTCAAGAAGATATTCTTGAAACGTTTGAAGGCTTAACAAAACATCTTTTCAAATCGGTTTTAAATGTTGATTTATCAAAATTCCCAAGATTAACTTATGCTGACGCGATGAAGCTATATGGAAGCGACAAACCTGACACAAGGTTTGGTATGAAATTCGTTGAGTTAAATTCTGTTGCCAAAAACAAAGGCTTTAAGGTATTTGATGATGTTGAACTTGTTGTTGGAATTAATGCAGAGGGCTGTGCAACTTATTCAAGAAAACAGCTGGACAAAATCACCAACTTCGTTAAAAGACCACAAGTTGGGGCAAATGGAGTAGTTTACGTTAAATACAATGAGGATGGAACTTTCAAATCTTCTGTAGATAAGTTTTTTAATCAAGAGCAATTAAAAGAATGGGCCAATGAAGCAAATGCAAAGCCTGGTGATTTACTTCTAGTATTAGCTGGTGAAACTAATAAAGTCCGAAGCCAATTAAATGAACTTAGACTTCATATGGGGGAGGAACTTGGATTAAGAGATCCGAATGTTTTTAAGCCTTTGTGGATTATCGACTTTCCTCTTTTGGAATGGGACGAAGAGACATCAAGATTTCATGCTATGCATCATCCATTCACATCACCAAAAGAAGAGGATTTTGAAAAAATGGATTCTACCCCCGGAGAAGTTCGAGCAAACGCATATGACTTATGCATGAATGGTGTTGAACTGGGAGGAGGATCTATCAGGATTTTTGATAAATCCTTGCAAAAAAGGATGTTCGACTTATTGGGGTTCACAGAAGAAGAGGCCAAAGAACAATTTGGATTTTTAATGAATGCCTTTGAATATGGTGCACCTCCTCACGGAGGTTTAGCTTTTGGATTTGATCGTCTCTGTGCGATGTTAGGAGGTCAAGACAGCATAAGAGACTTTATTGCATTTCCTAAAAACAATTCGGGTAGAGATGTTATGATAAATTCACCATCAAAAATTAATATTGAACAACTCAAAGAGTTGAACATATCATTAAATAATTGATTCTGTTTCTCAGATACAACATATTCACTTTTTGTTTTTTCGTCCTAATTATTGTTGGATGTTTTATCCCCGGGAGTAACTTGCCAAAAGCTCGCGTAGAAAATTTAGACAAAGTAGTTCATGGAGCTCTATTCTTTTTTTTCAGCTTCAGTGCAATCATAGGATTTATCAAACAAAATCAATTTCCAAAATTACATTTTGATGCTGTAAAATATGCTATCGGTATAAGTTCTTTTCTTGCTGTTTTTACAGAATTAATACAGCACTTTTTAATTCCCAAAAGAAATTTCGATGTTTTTGATATCCTTGCTGATTTGGTTGGAATCGCATTAGGATTCGCTTTTTTTCTGTACGTTCGTGGAGATAAGAAATGTGGATTTTAAATTCCTAAACCCCTATAAGCTAAACAAACCAAACTTACTTTCACTCCTTTTTCATTTATTTTTTTTGCACATGCCGTTAAGGTTGCTCCTGTTGTTACTACATCATCTATCAACAGAATATGACGAATACCCACCATAGAATGGTTGACTTCAAACTTATTTTGCATATTCTCAAATCGGTCAAAAACATCTTTTTTTGTTTGTGTTGTTGTATTTTCAACTCGAAATAAAATTGAGGCAACTTTTATTCCTGTTACTTTTGAAAACCCCTCAGCCAATTTCTCAGCTTGATTATATCCTCTCGTTTTTTCTTTTCTTGGATGCATGGGGACAAAAGAAATTAAGTCGATATCATCTGATTTGAATTCGTAGTTATGGCCAACAATACCTCCCATTTTTAGTGCTAAACCTACATTTCCCTTGTATTTAAACTCGTGAATTAAACCCTGTAAATTCTCCTTTTTTAAAAATTGAAAAATCGCAACTGCAGATTCAATTTCAGCTTTCCCCCAAAACAATTGTTCAATTTCAGAGCAATTACCATTTGGTTGAATGTTTTTTCCGAAATTTAATTCACAATGCAAACAAACAAGAGACTCTCCTCGAACTAAAATATCACCACAGGATTTGCAATTTTCAGGATAGAATACCGACAAAAAAGAACTGATTTTTGGCATCTTTGATTTAAGATTATGTAATCTATAAAAATAAAGTATATTTGTCCTCTATTATCGATTTTTAGGAAATATTATGAGCGATTTACAAGAGAAAAAAAAGGGGAAAGGTATTATTGTAATCCTTTTGGTATGTACAGGTTTACTCACTGGAGCAGCTGGCTTTTTAGCTAAAGTTGCATTCATAGATAAAGACGGAGAAATAGAAACTTTGGGTCGTAGAGCTGACTCTACCGAAAAACGATTTCAACGATTGACAAGCGATGTTAACAAAGCTAAAAACTTATTAAGCTCCATTGATATCTCAGGAATTGATTCAGTGGCCTTAGGGAAAGATATAGAAGAAATTTTAGCTAAAAGAAAAGAAAGTGCGGAAAAAATTGCGACACTCGAGAAACAAATCGCTCAATTAATTGAAGAGTCCGACGGACAAGCAAGCAACTTTGAACAGTTCAAAGCTCTCTACGCTAAACTAAAAGTTGAAGTCTATTCTCTTAGATCAGACATCTCTAGATTAAAAGCTAAAAATCAAGCTTTAATTTCGGAAAACGCAAAACTTAAAGAAGAAAATCAGCAGCTCGGCACAGACTTAGCAGGAGCAAATGAAAACAACGCCAGGCTTGAAGGAATTAATAATGACTTAGAAGGTAAAGTAGCCATAGGTAAGCGTCTTCAAACATTTGAAAAAATTGCCGAAGGGGTTAAAGTAAGAAGAAATGGTGAAGAAAAATCTACAAATCGTGCAAGAAGAGCTGATAAAATAAGAGTTGCATTTACGATTGGTAAAAACGAAATTGCTGACGCTGGGAATATTGAACTTTTCTTAAGAGTTCTTGACCCAGACGATAGAGTTCTTTCGGAAAACGGAGAAGAGTTTAATTACAAAACTGAAAAGCTCACTTATACATCAAAAGAATCCATAAACTATCAAAACTCAGCTACAGATGTAATTATTTATGCTGAAAAAGTAGGTGGAAAAAATTTCGATGAAGGCCTATATAAAGTTCAGGTTTATACAAAATCAGACATGATTCTTGTTGAAACATTTAGTTTAAAGTAATTAAAATGAAATAAAAAAAGCTGTTTAGCTATGCTGAACAGCTTTTTTGTTTTGTAGCACTTCATAAAAGATTACTTTTGCAATAATGGTAAAACAGGAGGACGAAATAAGAATCTTTATTGAAACGATACCTAAACATCTCGCGGATGGCGATATTTCTTTGGTTATATCCAAACTGGAGATTATGCATCCAGCGGATACCGCTGAAATTATTCGTTCAATTTCGGATGAAAATGCCATTGCTATTGTTCGTCTTCTGAATGAGGAAATACGTTCAGATGTTGTAGCCGAATTAGACCCCGAAGAGCGAGAAAAATTACTCGAAGAACTTCCTGCAGTCGAAATAGCGGAATCTGTCGTTACAAAAATGGATTCGGACGATGCTGCCGACTTACTCTCAGAACTCTCTCCCGAGAAACAAAGCAAAGTAATTAATGCTCTTGAAGATTCTGAACAAGCGCAAGACTTACTTGACCTACTTGCTTATGATGAAGACTCTGCAGGAGGATTAATGGCTAAAGAACTTGTAAAAGTCAGAGAAAACTGGAGTGTTAAGGAATGTGAGTTTGAATTAAGAAAACAAGCTGAAGAAGTCGATGATGTTCATACCGTTTATGTTGTTAACGACGAAGATAAACTCGTCGGAATCATCTCACTAAAAGCACTTATTTTAAACTCTCCGGAAACTAAAGTTAAAACAATTTCAAAAACCGATATTATATCAATAAAAGCATCCGAAAAAAGCGGTGAAGTTTCTCGAATAATGGACAAATATGACCTTGTTGTACTTCCTGTGGTTGATGAAAATAATTATCTCGTTGGGCGTATAACAATTGATGATGTTGTCGATGTAATTGTTGAGGAAGCTGAAAAGGATTACCAAATGTTGTCTGGTATATCTGAAGATGTAGAATCTTCCGATAACATATGGCAATTAACACGAGCTCGTTTTCCATGGCTATTAGTAGGAATGCTGGGAGGAATTTTAGGGGCTAAAGTAATTGGGATTTTTGAAAAAGATGCCAGTCCAGCCCTGATGCTTTATATTCCATTAATAGCAGCAATGGGTGGAAACGTAGGTATTCAATCCTCCGCTATTGTTGTTCAAGGAATTGCAAATCAAACCCTATCTGGAAGTATCATTAGCAAACTCATGAAAGAACTAGGAGTAGGCATCGTAAATGGACTTCTTTGTGGTTTTATTCTCTTTTTTGTTAACATTTACTGGATGGACTTTGATTTTAGTTTCGCTATAAGCATCTCCTTGGTTTCTGTAATAATTTTTGCTGCCTTATTTGGAACATGGATTCCACTTTTCTTCAACAAAATTAAAATCGATCCAGCGCTGGCAACAGGCCCATTTATTACCACGGCCAATGATATTTTTGGACTGTTTCTGTATTTTTATATTTGTAAAATTTTAGTCGAATGAATCTGGGTAAAGTAATTTTTATCGACTCAGTGCACGAAATCTTATGGAAACGTTTAACAAATTATAACTGGATTTGTGAAGATCATACCAAATCAAATTCCGAAACGATTTTAAAAAACTTAAAAAATTACAATGGAATAGTCATTCGTTCACGTTTTAACTTAAACAATGATATATTAGCCACATTACCCAATCTTCAATTCATTGCCAGAGCAGGATCAGGACTCGAAAATATTGATGTTGAATATTGCAAACAAAATAAAATTCAAGTTTTTAATTCTCCCGAAGGAAATAGAGATGCCCTTGCTGAACACACACTAGGCATGTTGCTAATGCTTCAAAATAATTTGAAACACGCAGATGCAGAAGTTAGAAAAGGAATATGGAAAAGAACTCAAAACAGAGGCTACGAACTTAAAGGAAAAACGATTGGACTTATTGGATATGGAATTATGGGGAAGGCATTTGCTCAGAGACTTAAAGGTTTTGATGTAAATATTATTGCTTATGATAAATACAAAAAAAAATATTCAGATAATTTGACAAAAGCCGTTTCAAAAAAAACATTATTGAAAGAATCGGACATAATTAGTGTGCACACAAACTACTTACCTCAAAATAAATATCTAATTAACGATTTGTTTATTAAAAACGTTGAAAAACCTTTTATTCTTATTAACACAGCAAGAGGTTTTAATGTAAACACAAGCGATTTGGTGAGAGGACTTAAAACGAATAAAATTTTAGGTGCTTGTTTAGACGTGCTTGAGTATGAATCTACTTCTTTTGAATCAATAAGTCAATCAGAGACTTGCGAAGATCTGGAGTATTTAAAAAATTCTCCAAATGTAATTTTATCTCCTCATATAGCTGGATGGTCACACGAATCCTACTTTAAATTAAGTAATGTACTTGCTGAAAAAATTGAAGAATGGGTTAATTTTGAAGGGCTAAGAAATGAAATTTAAGCCCTAATATTTTTTCATATTCCTTTCCGCTTTCAAGTAAATCCTCATCAAGAACATCATAAAACCATAATACTGATAATTGTATTCCTTTCGAATTAAGTGATTTTAATCTTTTAAAGATGTTAAAAATAAATTTCGCTGAAGATGAATTGTAGTACTCCAATTTAAAGTGAAATTCTAACTTTTTTCCCAGTTCAACGCTACCTGCAAAATCAATAAAAACATCCAACCAGCTTATCACAGGTTCAAAGAACACCAAACCATTTTCAGGCCTGCATTCACCCTCTAAAATGAATTCCATTTTATCCAGATTAAAATCTAATAATGGTGTAGTATCTTGCTTTTCGATCTTCAATGAATCCATAGTCAAATTTCACTCTCTATTTTAATCTTCAACGTAAAAAAGGAATGGTTTTCATCAATTTTATGAAAACCATATTCAAATTTATTATTACTTTTTATAGCCATATCAATTATTCCAAGACCTGCTCCATTTGTTGAATTTAAACTTTGATCACTCATCAAAATACTGTTGTACCATTTTACTAAATCGATACGATTCATGTGGTTCACTTTCTCTAACCTTTTCTGTAATTCTGAAATTTTTTTATTCTCAATTTTATTTCCTGTAGCCAAGTAATAAAATGCCTCATCTTTCCCTAAAATAAATATTGCAGGAAATGAATCCTCGTTATGAAAAAAAGCATGTTTAATTAAATTTTCCAAGCTCTCAATCATAACATTGTAAACTTTTTTCATAACCGAACGACCCCCGACATTATTTTTAGCTAAAAGAAGTAGAACTGAAACTAAATCCGATGTGAACTCACCAGAAAAGGAAAGTCTCACGGATTTTAAATCCATCATTTGATGAGTATCGTAGGCAAATTGTGAATCTATACTTCTCATTAGGCGCAAAACGAAACCTTTTACGTAGAAAAACAAAAAAAGTTTTACGGTTTCATCATTTTATTACGTTTCAACACAATTTTTCTTCTCTTATCTTTAAGAGAGCAATTTTTCTTTACTATCTTTATCTATTACATTATAAAATCACAAAAAGGAAATACCCATGAGTGAAATTGCAGAGGTAAAGATTAACGGACAGACATACGAATTACCAATTATTACAGGTTCAGAAGATGAAAAAGGAATAGATATAACAAAGTTACGTTCACTTTCTGGAGCTGTTACCCTTGATTCAGGTTATAAAAACACAGGTTCCACTAAAAGTGCGGTTACCTATCTTGACGGTGAAAATGGTATCCTAAGATATAGAGGTTATTCCATTGAGGAGTTAGCAGAAAAAGCTTCTTTTATTGAAGTTGCCTACTTGTTAATAAATGGAGAACTGCCTACAAAAAGCCAACTATCTGAGTTTGAAGCAAACATAACCAAACACACCTTGATTCATGAGGATATGAAACGTTTTTATGAGGCATATCCATCCAAGGCACATCCCATGGGAATAGTTGCTTCATTGTTATGTTCTCTTTCAACCTTCTATCCGGACTCTCAGAATCCAAACAGAACAGAAGAGGAAATAGAATTAACTATTTACAGATTATTGGCAAAACTACCAACAATTTCTGCATGGGCTTATAAAAACTTCGTTGGTCACCCTGTTGTTTATCCAAAAAACAACCTAAACTATGAAGAAAACTTTTTGAACATGATGTTCAGCTTACCAGCTGAAAAATATAAAATAGACCCTGTTGTAGCCGATGCTCTCAACAAACTATTGATATTACATGCAGATCACGAACAAAATTGTTCTGCCTCAACAGTGAGAATTGTAGGTTCATCTCATGCCAACCTCTATTCCTCTATTTCGGCTGGTGTAATAGCCTTGTGGGGACCATTACATGGAGGAGCAAATCAGGCCGTAATTGAAATGTTGGAAACTATCTATGAAGACGGTACTCCATTAGAAAACTGGATCGCCAAGGCAAAAGATAAAAACGATCCATTTAGATTGATGGGATTCGGTCACAGAGTATACAAAAACTTTGATCCGCGAGCTAAAATAATCAAGAAAGCTGCCGATGATGTGTTAGAAAAATTAGGAATTCAAGATCCCTTAATTGAAATCGCTAAAGAACTGGAACAAGTTGCGTTAAATGATGAGTATTTCAAGGCAAGAAACCTATATCCTAACGTTGATTTCTACTCTGGAATTATATACAAAGCATTAGGTATACCAACCGAAATGTTTACAGTAATGTTCGCGTTGGGTAGGCTTCCTGGATGGATTGCACAATGGAAGGAAATGATTGAAAACAAAGAACCAATTGGTCGTCCAAGACAAATTTATGTCGGTGCAAACGAAAGATCTTATGTTCCTTTGGATGAACGATAACAGAAATTTATTTTTATACACAAAAGAGACTTCAAAATGAAGTCTCTTTTTTTTGCAATAATTGTAAATAGACCCGATGAATTATATACATTTACAAAACATTTTTTTGACAAAACCGTAGTGAATTAGATAGCTTTCAAATGAAGAAAATATTTTTTCAATTATTTCTTTTCATCACAGCCTCTTTGTACTCGCAAAGCTACCATTTTCTTAACCTGACTGTTGAAGATGGTTTAGCAGAAAACGAAGTTTTCGATTTAATACAGGACAAAAGAGGTGCTATATGGATGGCAACTCCGGGAGGAATTTCTATATACGACGGAGTAAGCTTCAGGCATTTAAACGATAGTTCTGGTTTACCCTCTAATATTATTAACTGTCTTTACGAAGATGTAAAAGGAGACATATGGATAGGAACCCATAAAGGCCTAACTGTATATGACGGAAACAATTTACATACCTTTACTCAAAAAGACGGCCTGCCCTCGAATGTTGTAAAATCAATCTGTGAAGATGGATTTGGAAGACTCTGGATAGGAACTCAATATGGTGGACTATGCATGTTGGATAATTTCACAAAAGAGGAAAAAATCTTTGTACCCTATAAAATTGATTTTGGAGGAAGAGGAAAACTATCAGTAAATAAAGTAATTGAAACACCAGATGCTAAAATATTTATTGGTACAAATCAGGGACTGGCCGAAATATTCAATGGGATTGTTAAAACCTATACAACAAAAAACGGACTAATTGGAAACAGTATATATGACTTACAAGAAGACGTAAATGGAGATATATGGATAGGAACATCATCCGGGCTTTCTGTGTTTTCAGATGGAACATTTAAAAACTTTAAAGCCACATCAGAATTTCCGGTAAGTACAGTTAAAACACTTGAACAAGACAAAAGCGATAACATATGGATCGGTACACTGAACGCAGGTGTCATTCGACTGAACATTAACACTTATGAATGTGAAATTTACAATGAAAACAAAGGATTAAGTGAAGATATTGTTTTATCTATTTTAGAAGATAAACACGATAATATCTGGGTTGGAACAAAGGGAGGCGGAATAAATAAATTCACCGGGATTTCATTCACATATTTTGGAATCAAAGAAGGTCTGCAGAACGAAAAAATTAATGGGCTAATCCAGGATTCCAAAAACAACTTTTGGTTCGCAACCAGAGGAGGTGTGATTCGCTACAATGGTAGAGACTCTTTTCAACTTTTTAACAGGAAGTCAGGGCTTCCTGTTGATTATTCAACAACAGTTTTTGAAGACAATAATAATAACATATGGGTTGGAACTCCAATAGGGCTTGTCAAAATAATAGACAATAAAATAGATAGAATATTTTCCGTTTTAGATGGTGTTATGAATCCAATCACTTGTTTTTTTCAAGACAGTGATGGAACACTATGGATTGGAACGGAAGGGGGATTAGGTAGGCTCAACGGTGACAAAATTGAATTTTTCAGAATGTTCGATGGATTGAGTGACGGAAAAATTAGTGCAATAACTCAGGATAAATCCGGTAAGCTTTGGATAGGAACAAAAAGTGGAGGTATAAACTGGTTCAATGGCATAGAGTTCGGACAAATTAATGAGGACGACGGTCTAATCCCTTCAAATTTTATAAACTGTATGATTAAAGGTCCCAGAGGTGGAATTTTTATTGGTACAAATTCGGGAATCACAAAATTTGATGAGAACCGAAATACGTATAAAACATTCAACACCCAAAACAGTAAAATAAGTTCTGATAATATTAAAATGATGTTATTTGATGAGGATAATCAACTTTGGATAGGAACAAATAAAGGCTTAGATCGAATCTCTTTTAATCCACCTCAAATTACACGTCAAACGGGAGAATATATTTCTGAAATTAAACATTTTGGGAAATCCGATGGAATTACAGGAGGACAAATTAACGGAAATGCTATTTGTGAAGATTTTGATGGAAATCTATGGTTTGGAACAAATAAGGGAGCCATAAAGCACGACAGAAGTGTTGATCACACTAGCGACATTGCACCACAAACTTATTTTACAGGCCTTGAATTGGATAATAAAATAGTAAACTGGACAAAACGAAATTATGAAGTCGAACCTTGGACAAAAATGCCTAAAAATCTTGTTTTACCGCATGATTCATCTACTTTAACTTTTCATTTCGTAGGAGTCAATCACGATAATTCAAGCGGAACAACTTATTATTCTTCACTCAAACAAGATGGAGAAACTTTTGCACCACAAAAAATAAACAATGAAACTAAAAGGGACTTTACAAAACTACCTCCTGGAGAATATGAATTTGTAGTTTACGCATGCAACAAGGACGACTTTTGTAACGATAAAAATCCTTCCACATTTTCATTTGTAATTTCCCCACCATTTTGGGCAGAAATTTGGTTTATTATCCTGGTATCTTTAATCGTAATATTCTTCATTATAACATTCATAAAATACAGAGAAAAGAAATTAAAAGACGAGCGAGAATTGTTAGAGGAAAAAGTAAAAGAGAGAAACCAGGAGGTGTTAGAGAAAAACAAAGAACTTGAATCAATAAATCTTGAAATGGTTTCTAAAAACAAGGAAATTGAACAAAAAAATAATGATTTAAATTCAAGTATTAGATACGCCCTAACCATTCAAAAAGCCTCATTTCCTTCTCTTCAAGAACTGTATGAAGAGCTTCCCGACTCGTTTATTTTTCACCTACCGAGAGATATTGTCTCGGGTGATTTTTATTGGTACAGAAAAACAAATGAAAAGTTTGTAATTGCTTGCGCAGATTGTACTGGGCATGGTGTTCCAGGTGCACTTACAAGTATGATTGGAATAGCGCTTTTAAATGAAATCGTCGGTGGTAACAAAATAACTGATCCTGCTGAAGTTTTGAAATTACTGGACAAAGGTATTTTAAAAGCATTTGAAAATAGTGAATCGGAAACGAATGACGGGATGGATATTAGTTTAATTACAATTGACAAGAAAAATAAAACTATTGAATATTCGGGAGCACATCGACCATTAATTATGATTAGAGAGGGTGAACTTTTTGAATATAAGGCTACGAAAATGTCCATAGGATTTAAAGACGTTTCCAATAAAACCTATGAAAAAACAACATTGAAATACGAAGAAAACGACTGTTTATTTATGTTTACTGATGGGTATCCAGACCAATTTGGAGGACCAAAAAACAAAAAATTCAAAACAAAGACATTAAAAGAAATGCTAATCGAAGGAAGTTCGGAAAATATGACCACTCAAAAAGAAAACATCAATTTTCGTTTTAATGAATGGATGGGAGATTCAGATCAAGTCGACGATATTCTAATTATGGGAATTAAATTTTAACTGTTAAAATCTCATTCGCCTTTAAATTTAAAAAGGCCATCTGCAAAAGATCTATACTCTTATTTAATTCAATCCAACTCAATGCAAGCATCATATTGCTTACAGGGGTTTTTAAAAACACCTTTTCAATTAAATGATTTTTAACACTATCGTATTCGCCTTTTGTTCCCAATAATGCTTTCAGGAAAATTTTTGGTTGTTCGTCTTTAAACTTCAAAATAAAGGTTCCTATTCCAATAATCATTTCTTGATTTTGCTCACAAAACAGTACATTACCAATCTCATTACTTGAGAGCATCTTATAATTACTACTTGACATCATTTCCAGCTTTATCTCTTTTGATTGTGCAAAGTTGAAACATTGTATAACAATCCGCAATCACTAAAAAAGGCTATTCTTTCAACAGAATATGCTTCAAGCAGTTAAGTTGGTTATATCAATCCCCGAGACTTCAGTTCTAGATATTTATTGATTGTGTCAACATTTAATTTTTCTGGAGTAGTAAGAATTGTATTTATCCCGTATTTCTTTAATTCTGCAGCTATAGTTTGCTTTTCAATAACCGATTTTTGAGCTATCGTCTGCAAATAAATTTGTTCTATTGTTTCAGCTTTTCTATTTGACTTTTCTATCAAACCTGTATTCTCAAAGAAAACAACCACTAACAAGTGTAATTTGCTGATTTTTCGCAACATAGGCATAGCTCGCTCCATTGCATACATACTCTCAAAATTGGAATATAAAAAGAGTAAGCTCCTACCCTTGATGTTCTGCCGAACACCATAGTATAACATTTCAAAGTTAGCATCATTGTATCTTGTTTTTTGCCTGTAAAGATTTTCAAGAAGTTTTCTTAGTTGTCCTCCTAATTTATCAGCTTTCACATGTACTCCTAGTTTATCTGAAAAAGTCATAAGTCCAACTTTATCATCTTTTCGAAGAGCAATATTAGAAATTACTAAAGCAGAATTTATACTGTGATCCAACAATGTCATATTATTGAAGGGCATTTTCATTGTCCTGCTTTTATCAACAATAGAATAAATCGTTTGAGAACGTTCATCCTGAAACTGATTTACCATTAGCTCACCTTTTCTACTTGTCGCTTTCCAGTTTATTTTTCTAAAATCGTCTCCTTGAACATACGATTTAATTTGCTCAAATTCTTGGGCATTCCCAATTTGTCTAACTTTCTTGAGTCCTTGATTTAAATTCGAGTTTGTAAATACTTTTAACTCATATTCACGCATTAAACGAACAGAAGGGTAAACTTTTGCAGAAAAATCTTGAGAATAACGAACTCTTCTTTGGGCCATTCGTAAATATGTCCCAACAAATATATTTAATGATCCAAATAAGTATTCTCCTCGCTTAACAGGTCTTAAATTATAACTCAAAACCTTTTCTTCATTGGGTTTTAAAATTAAAAACTTACAAAAATCTCTAACTTGAAACTGATACGGCAGTTCATCAATAATTTTAACCTTAATAGGAACTGAATTTTTATTTTTCACACGCACTTTTACCTGATTCTGATCCCCAAGATTTAATTGCTCTTTTAAAACTCTTTCAGCTTCTATTTTAGCTGAACCAAAAAACAAAATCAGTAAGTCGATGAATAAATAAGCAATCACCAACGATAAAAACATTTGAGAATAGAAAAAAACAACCTCAAACAGAAAACTTAGGACAAAAAATCCAGCTGAAATAGACAGCAACAGATAAAACCAATTGGTTAAATAAATATTCGATATGAATTTGCTTGTTTTCATTTTTACACTTGAAAAGCCAAATTAACGAGGCACTTCTATTTTCTGTATAATTTCAGCAATAACATCTTCTGCAGTCGCCCCTTCCATCTCTGTTTCAGGAGTTAAAATAATTCTATGATTTAATACAGGCTCGGCAACGTATTGAATATCGTCAGGAGTAACAAAATCTCTTCCCCTAACAGCAGCAGCTGCTTTTGCAGATTTTAAGATTGAAAGAGAAGCACGTGGAGATGCTCCCAAATAAAGCTTTGCATGATTTCTCGTTTCTGCTATAATCCTGGCGATATATTCAAGAAGCTGATCTTCAATTTTAACTTCCTCAATTAAACCTTGGAACTCTTCGATTTCTCCAGCGCTTAAAATAGAATTAATTTGACCAAATGAAACATCTTTAATATTATTTTTAAACCGTTTTAGTATATCCACTTCCTCTTGAAAAGAGGGATATTCTAATTTTATTCGAAAGATAAATCTGTCCAATTGGGCTTCAGGCAAACGATAAGTACCCTCTTGTTCGATTGGGTTTTGAGTTGCCATTATAAAAAACGGTAGATCCATTTTGTACTTTATACCGTCATTGGTCACCTGTCGTTCTTCCATAACTTCAAATAAAGCTGCTTGAGTTTTCGCGGGAGAACGGTTTATTTCATCGATCAGAACAATATTTGAAAAAACAGGTCCTTTTTTATACGTAAATTCAGAAGTTTTTACATTAAAAATCGACGTACCCAATACATCCGAGGGCATTAAATCTGGAGTAAACTGAATTCTTGAGTAATCAACCGACAATGTTTTTGAAATTACTTTTGAAGTCATAGTTTTAGCAATACCGGGAACACCTTCAAGTAAAACATGTCCTCTCGAAAGAATCGCCAATAAAATTTGATCAACCAGTTGATGCTGACCAATAATCAATTTACCAACCTCCTTCTTAACCGCCTCTATTTTTGACTGAAAATGCTGTAATTTTAATCTAGATTCAGGAACAAAGGATTCAATCGTATTTTCCTCCTGATTTATAGGTTCAGAATCGGAATTTTCCGTGGTAGTTTCATGAATTTTGTTCTCCTCATTTCCTCCATTCAAATCAGTTTTGGGTTGAGAATTTTCGTTTGATTCCATAATTATTTCGCTTTTTTATAAAAATTATTTAGCTTTTTGTACAAATTCACCAGATAATCATCTGATACTCCAGTAAGGTTTGAACCACCTTTAAATAAATTCAATATATCTTTAATTTCTTTTTCATTTACCCCTGATTTTTGAGCTATCCTCTTAACGTAATTGTCTTCATCCGAATATGCAATATAATAGCGGGACTTTATTTTATTTTTAAAAATGTTTTCCATGTGAACAATCAATTTGTTGTGTTGATTTTGTTTTAAATACAAACGAGCAATTGTTTCCGTAAACTCGAGAGATGAGTTATCGTTGGAGGAAATCGTGGGCATAATTTTTTGCTCCCTTTTTCCAGAGAAAATCACAAACAAAAGAATCCCTACCAAAATAATGAAATATCCCCATCGGAGCGGAAGATTATTTAGAAGAAAATCCAAGGTTGTATGATCATTCAAATATCGACCATTGTTATCTGAAACATTTCCAGGATCAAATTCCATTGTACCATCATCATATGCGTAATGCGTATAATTATCAAACAAAATAGTACTTTTGGAGAAATAGGAAAGTACCGACTCAATATATTTTTTTCCTAAATCATCACTCAAATGTTTGTTGGTAAATGCTTGAGGGATTGTGTGAATTAAAATTTTCCCATCACCGTATTGAAACTCTAAGAAACAGGGGCGAAAACCTGCTTTTCCAATGATTCTACCATCATGAGAATACTGAACACCATAGTTAATATTGTACCATCTTTTAGTTTGTAGTTTCCCTTTAACCTCATTAAAAATTTCATATTCATCATTGAAACCATTATCCACTAAAGTTAAAGTAACCAAAGAATCATTTGTGTAACCAAAATAGCGGTGTTCATTGTAATTCAAAAAGAGCTCCTTCAATAATCGATTTGGCAGAAATTCAGCAGATATAAACAATGTATTACCTCGATCTGTAAACTCCAATAAACTATCTACCTCATTGTTGTATAAATTAAGAGACTTACCTACAAAAAAATACGTAATTGGCTGGGCTTTAATTTGTATGTCAATGCTGTCAAAATAGGATTGAACAGATACATTAATATCCTTAACGGAATGCTCTTCTAAACCATTCTCAAAAATATTTCGGATGAAGTATGTTCCATAAGGATGCTTACTTTTAGAATCGTACGTTTCTTCCCAGTTGATTGAATCGACGGTTCTTTGTTCAAGACTACTCGCTTGTTGACTGCTTCCTCCAAAAAAATACACGATCAACCCTAGTACAAGTACCAAGACTAACATAATAACGTATTTTGTCGAAGCTCCCATTGCTACCTTTTTATTTTATCGATCAACTTTATAAACTGATTTTCAACCAACTTAAATTCCTCCCATAAAATCTCGTATTTACCGTACCATATGAACTCATAATTTTTTACACCTGTTCCAAAATCATCAGAAAATGACTTCCCTTCAAGTTCAATATGGTAATGGTAATTTGTTTTTCTCTTTTTCCACTGAATGTAGCCTTTATCCGATAACTCCTTAATCACCCAAACGAAATATAACCTGGTAGCTGCTCTAAAATCATTTAATTCCTTAGCTCTTTTTATTTTAATTTCTAATTCCGACAAGTTTACAGAATCAGGATTCATTTCTTGATGATATAAAATTTTAGTGTCGGCTCCCTCGAATGGTGATTTTACAAACAACATATATGCTGCTGCTCCAAGAATAAAAGCAATAACCAATATCAAAAGTAATTTTAAAAACCCTCCATCAGAAATATTATTTTCTGATGGAGTATTGGGATGTTCCGATCGTGGTTTACTGCGCCAATCTTCCTCTTTTTTTCGTCTTAAACGATTTTCCTTAACTTTTCGGATTCGATTTTTTAACCTCTCATTGGATTGTCTTCTCTTAAATTCTTTTCTATTCTCTTGATCTCTGGCATTCGGCTGTACGCCATCATTTAAGTTCTGAGCTCCAGCTCCTCTGTGTTTTTCAGAATAAGAACCTTTCCCTGTAATCGAATCGTAATCATAAACAATGTAGTTATCTCCTTTTTCAACGCCGTAACCTGTTCCAAATTGAGAACTGTCCTCAAGAAGTCGTTTTTGTTCCATCTCTTCGATTAAATCAACTTCTTTCTTTAACTTTTGGTATTCTTCCTGATTAAATTCTTTCTTTTCTGGAGCAGAATAAGTTTCAGCAAACTCATTTTGAGACCATGCTGCTGAAACAGACAAAAGAAATAAGTATAAAATAATCTTTTTAATAATCTCCTTCATCTATCTGTTCAAATAAATTATTTTTCTTCCCAAAATCTTTTAGCCTCTTATATAACGTTAAGGCCATTATGCGCTCTCTAATCGAATGAAATTGTATCACCAAACCAATTATTGTAAAAGAAATAAGTACAATTAAAAAGATGTAGTACAAAATAAAATTCAAAGCATTTGCATACTGAGTTAAGTTATCTGTAAAGGGGTTAACGTGTTCCAATAAAAAATCAGACATAAAATCTAAGATTAAAGTAGTTTTTAAACCCAGTAATTTCGATAAGATAAATCCTGCAATAAATAAAATTACGGGAATTACCATTTGCAATAAAAAGACCCCTATTGAACCAAACCAGGACTTAAAAACCAATTTTGATCCTGTTTTATATAAAACTTTGTACTTTTTCTCATCGTAAAAACCTAAATATGAAAACTGAAAAATAAAAGGAACACTAAAGATACCTATCAAAATAATGAAAGGATTTGGCCACAAATGAAGAAAAAACAAAAACAGAAATAGAGGCCATAACTTAAGAACTCCGTAAATACAATATTTATAAAATTTTATAATATTAAACTTTAAATTGCCTCTGTAGAGATACAGTGCATAATAGACACTCAAAAAGACAGGAGCAATTAGTCCCATCAAAAAAAGCAAATTCATCCAGCCTGAAGGTTCGGAATGGAAAACATTTTCTATACTCTTCCACCAGTAGAGCTCTTTTTCATAAGATGTTAAAAAAAAGAAATGATACCCCACAACAAAAAGCATCAAAAGTACCCCAGATAAAACCAGCCCTTTTAAAACATTAGCAAAAGACTGACGAAATAAATTTAAAGTGTCATTAAAAATATCTCCAACCTCCCTAACTTTTTCAAAAGCAATATTTTTGCGCTCTACATGGGGTATCTTATCATTAAATGTAAATTTACCCGTTTTTATTTTTGTCTTGTATAGATAAATAGGGTATGCGATAAAATAAAAAACAATAAAAGCCAATGATCCTAAAACTAAAATATACTTAACCACTGACGGCATATTTGTATAGCGAGTCACGCTACCCTCCAAAAAACCAGATATTATTAAAATAAATACACAACTCAACGCTATTTTAAAACTTCTTTTTGCTGAGATTCGCAAAGACTGTAATCGTGTGTATGTTCCTGGAAAAAGTAAGCCCCCTCCTAATAATAAGCCTGCCCCACCTGCAATAATAATTGCTGAAATTTCTAAAACACCATGAATCCAAATAATCCACATGGCATCACTCAGCACTCCTTTATGATATAAGTAGTAATGAAAAGTCCCTAGCATTATTCCATTTTTAATCATTATAATTACAGGAGGTATACCCAATATAATTCCGGAAGTGTATGTAAATGCAGCTATTCTGGTATTATGCTGTGTTAATCCAAAACTAGACCAGGCAGAATTTTCATGCTGATGATATACAGCCATAGGATCACCATTTTTTATATTTTCATCGGTCATTTGAATATAACGGGATCCCATTATCTCAGTAGCGTATTCAATATCGTTTGCAGTTGAAACAATACCAACCATCAAAGCGCCAAAAAAAACTACAAGAGAAAGAAGCATTGACTTCCAGCTTCTTGCAAACTCTAAAGGCAGTCCATGAGATAAAAATTTAAAAAACTTTGAAATCTTAACTTTCTTATTTTTATTTACTTTTAGAAAAACCAACTGAGATAGGTAATTCAAGTACACACGAACAGATCGCTTGTTGTAAAATGTTCGCGTATAGCTCAAATCATCTGTGATTTCAACAAATAACTTTGTCAGATCGTCGGGATTTGCATTTTCCCTTTTCTGCATATCCTCAAACCTTTTCCAGCTCTTCTTTTTTTGTCGTATGAACGTTGTTTCTCTCAATTGAATAAAATTGAAGGATAAAATTGCTGTTTATCCTCCTGAATGCAAAATAATTTGTATTATTTCTTACTATCTTGGCACTAAAAATGCGTACCATAAGTATAAATACCACTCAAAATGTCGCTATCGACTACGAATTAGCCGGTTTAATGGAACGATTGCTCGCTTTTTTATTGGATACGGTAATTTTAGTTGCATATATATATGTTATAGGATGGACATTAGCTTTAGGTAATACCTTCAGGGATTCTAATGATATAGTTTTATTCATCGTTATCGTTTTTATCATTTTTCCTCCTGTAATTGGTTACCATTTAATATGTGAAGCGTTCTGGAATGGTCAATCAATTGGGAAAAAAGCACTTGGGATTAAAGTAATGAAGTGCAATGGGCAACAAATGGACATTGGTGATTACGGAAAAAGATGGATGTTTCGTCTTGTTGATATTTTGTTCTCATGTGGAAGTGTGGCTGTAATTACAATAATGAGTAATGACTATAACCAAAGGTTAGGTGATATCGTAGGGGACACCTGTGTTGTTAAAACAAACCCAAGAAATCAAATGTCAATTGTCGACGTTCTAAAAATTAAAACTCAAGAAAACTATGAACCAAAATATGAAGGTGTGGTTCGTTTCACGGAAGAAGATATGCTATTACTAAAAAATACGCTCGATAGAGCTAAAACCAACCCAAATAAACATTATAAAAAATTATTAGCTCTGCTGACTGAGAAAATATGTAAAGAACTAGACATTAAAAAAGTACCCAAAAAAAGAACAAAATTTCTCAAAACAATTTTGAATGATTATATTGTTTTAACTCGATAAGCATTGGGGAAACTAAAATACACACCTCAGGTATTTTTATTAAATTTAATCAGTAGACTGTTAAAAGTCTCTTTAATTATTCCCAATGGAGATAAGAATTGAAATAGGAGGGGAAAAACATAGAAATTACGCAAGTGTAATTTCTGAAATGATTCAAAATGCTGCTCAAAAAAAAGGAACAATTCTTGCCCTTAGAAAACCTGAATTTATACTTGAAAAAATAATACAAGGAAAATCGGTAATTGCACTAGACGAAGAGATAGTTGTTGGCTTTTGCTATTTCCAAAATTGGGAAAACGATGCGTTTATCGCCCACTCAGGTTTAATTATAAACGAAAATTATCTTGGTAGAGGTCTTTCAAAAAAAATCAAAAAGCTGATTTTTGATGTGTCAAGACAAAAATTTCCAAAGGCAAAAATTTTCGGTTTAACCACTTCGCTTCCTGTAATGAAAATTAATTCGGAGTTAGGTTACCGTCCGGTTACTTTTAGTGAATTAACTGATGATGAACAATTTTGGAAGGGGTGCCAAAGCTGTGTTAACTATGATATTCTTACAAGAACAGAGAGAAAAAACTGTTTATGCACTGGGATGTTAATGAATCCTAATGAATGAAAAAAAAGACAAGAAATAAGGACGGGGTTTTCAGACCAAGAAAACTTGTATTACCTGCACTATTTCCTATGTCAATTCCTTTTTTACTAGTGGTATTTGCTGGTTATTCTGCTTTAGATATGTGGCAGGATCTTCCTGATAAAAATGATCGTACAACTGAAATCACAACCCTTAAGTCTAAATCCATTTTTAAGGATGAATTTCATATTTCATTCCAATCAGGAAAAATACTTAAAGTAGATACAGGATCCATTTTGAGTCTTCAAAAAGTTGAAAACCTTGTAAAAGGAGATAAATATGAAATAGGTATCGTTGATCAAAAAATAACGGATATCAGATACCCTAATGGTCTTTTCATTCTTGAATTTAATCAGTATTTAAACTACGAAAAAGATAAAATTTGGGGAGGTCCTTTAGGTGTCTTCATTTTTTTAGGTGGTTGTTTGGTTTTATTAGGATTAATAGTCGTCTTTTTCCCAAAACTTTATAAATGGGAAAAAAACAGAATGGAAAGAAGCCTTTTAAAAATCATGGATGTTTCCAAATTAGATGATAATCTCTACAAGTATTATCATCCTAAAAGAGAAATTTTTATTCAATTTAAAATGATTCCAACGGGGAATGCTAAAGCTCCCGCAACTGGTGTTTTCAGAATTCGAATGGAAATCAATAAGTTAGAAGAAAACGTAGCAAAATCAATAAAGCGACTTAGGAATTCAGAAATCATTAGTGAATTCGATAAAACTTGGCTTCAATTCGATTGTTTTACATCAAAAAGAACCTTGAAAAAAAGAATGGTAAAGGTGCTTTCCCAATTAGATTAGCGGAAAATAACCTTATTTCCCTTCAAATTAATTGGTACTTCAAAATTCTTTTCGAATAACTGTCCGGTTCCTAAACCCTGGGGCATTTTATTTCCTGTTTGATAAGCAAACTGAGCAATTGCATTTAACCCAATATTGCCTTCTAGTGCTGAAGTAGCCCACCAGCCGACTCCTAGTTCTTTTGCAATTTTAATCCATTCATTACAAGATTTAATACCTCCAATTAAACTTGGTTTAAGGATGATATATTGAGGTTTGACCTTTTCTAGAAGTTCCCTTTTTTGATCATAGTTTTTAATACCGATTAGCTCTTCATCTAAAGCTATTGGAACAGGTGTCTCACTACAAAGCTTGGTCATCTCCTCTATATTACCAGCCATTATTGGTTGTTCAATAGAGTGAATTTTTAAATCAGCCAGGAATTGTAATTTAACTCCAACATTACTAGGATTAAAGGCACCATTTGCATCCACCCTTAACTCAATTTCTTCAGTAGAATATTTCGATCTTATCTTTTGTAACAAATCTTTTTCTTGTTCCCAATCTATGGCTCCAATCTTAAGCTTAACACAATTATATCCTGCTTCAATTTTTCCTTCAATTTGTTGCGACATGTAATCATAATTTCCCATCCATATTAAACCGTTTATCTCAATGCTATCTAACCCATTTGTAAAACGAGATGGAAAAATCACTTTCTTTCCTCCATATTGCAAATCAAGAAGAGCCGTTTCTAATCCGAACTGAATGCTCGGGTACAAGGAAAATTCATCAGAGTAAATAAAATTTTTCCAATCGTTTATATTTTCGCAAACCCAATCCAACTTTTCAGAATACCCATCTTTAGAATCAATACTTAGTGTCCATAGTGGGCTGCATTCACCCCAACCCTCTATTTTTTGGTCCACAAAGGATAGTTTAAGGATATAAGTATCCTTTTTCTTAAAAGTTTCTCTTGACGTTTTGGCGGGTTGCTTAAACACCAAATCATGCCTTCTCCATTCGGCTTTTAAGGGAGTACTGGGTAGGGAAAATAGTGCTTTATACATACCACAAAGATAATCGAGTTTTGAATTCCCCGTCAAACTAGGTAGAATCCGGTAAATTTCGGTAATTTTGCAATACTGAAAAACCAACTCAATGGTTTAAAAACAATAAAAATGAAAAAAGTCGTTTTAGCATATAGTGGAGGTTTAGACACAACCTATTGTGTCAAATATTTAGGTGATCTAGGATATGAAGTCCATGCTGTTTTAGTAGATACAGGTGGTTTCTCGCAAGAAGAATTGNACTTCGTTGAAAAAAGAGCNAACAGTATTGGTGTAGCCTCATATAAAGCAATAAAGGTTACTCAAAAATTTTACGATAAATGCATCAAATACTTAATCTTTGGAAATATCTTAAAAAATAATACGTATCCACTTTCAGTAAGTGCTGAACGTATTTTCCAAGCGGTAGCCATTGCTCAATACGCTAAAGANTTAAAAGCGGATGCTATTGCCCACGGATCAACTGGTGCTGGTAATGATCAGGTTCGTTTTGATATGGCGTTCCATATTATTTACCCGGAAGCAGAAATAATTACACCAATACGTGATAATAAATTATCGCGTGAGGAAGAGATTGAATTCTTAGAAAAGCATGGAGTTGAAGGAGATTGGACCAAAGCTGCTTATTCAATNAACAAAGGAATTTGGGGAACATCTGTAGGAGGNAAAGAAACATTAACATCAAACGAATTCTTAGCTGAAGAAGCTTTTCCTTCGCAAATTCAGAAACATGATTCTGAGGAGGTAGAATTAACTTTTAAGCAAGGTGAAGTTGTTGGAATTAATGGAGAAGAATTGAACCCTGTTTCTGCTATTCAAAAACTAAACGAAATAGCNTCTTTGTATGGAATTGGTAGAGANGTTCACGTTGGTGATACGGTNGTAGGNATAAAAGGTCGTGTTGGTTTTGAAGCNGCAGCGCCTTTAATTATTATCAAGGCNCACCATACATTAGAAAAACANACACTCACAAAATGGCAATTGTATTGGAAAGANCAATTGGCAAACTGGTATGGTAATTTACTNCATGANGGACAGTANTTAGATCCAGTNATGCGCAATATTGAAACTTTCTTAAGCGATACNCANAANTATGTTACAGGTAAAGCTTTTGTTCGCNTATCACCNAATCATTTTCAAGTATTGGGAATTGAAAGTGAACACGATTTAATGAACAGTAAAGCTGCACAATACGGAGAAATGAATACCNTATGGGACGGTAATGATGTNCGTGGTTTTTCAAAGATTGCTGCTGTCCCAAATATTATTTTTAATGCAGTAAATGGATCTATACTTGACTAAATACTNAAAACTATGATTACAGTAGGTGTTGCCGGAGGTGCNGGTTATACAGGAGGCGAGTTATTACGAATCATCATTAATCACCCTAATGTTGATATAAAATATGTTTACAGNACATCACAAGCGGGAAATCCTGTATGNNCNACTCATAAAGATTTGTTAGGNGAAACCGANTTGATTTTNACGGACAAATTAATCGATGTNGATGTACTATTCCTATGTTTACCTCATGGCACTTCCAAAACTTTCCTAACCGAAAANAACATTGCTGNAAACACCANAATAATCGATTTAAGTACTGATTTTCGTCATTCCATAGANGAGTTTGAAAGTGATAAAGATGGTTTTGTTTACGGATTACCGGAATTTCAAAAAGAAAAAATTAAATCTGCATNAAAAATTGCTAACCCTGGGTGTTTTGCTACAGGCATACAGTTTGCCCTNTTACCGCTAGCNGATGCNGGTAAAATATATGACCCNGTTCATGTNAGTGCGATAACNGGTTCTACCGGAGCNGGGCGTNTACCTACAGACACTTCTCACTTCTCATGGAGAAATGGGAATATNTCGGTGTACAAACAATTTAATCATCAACACTTAAAAGAAATAAAGGCTACACTAAAGCATTTACAACCTACATTTGACCAACCTGTAAACTTTATTCCCTTCCGAGGAAATTTTACTCGNGGAATTTTAGCAAGTGTCTACACCANGTATGATGGAACNGTTGAAGAAGCAAAAAAGATNTACTCTAATTTCTATGCAAATCATCCATTCATCCATTTTGTAGAAAAAGGATTGGATCTGAAACAGGTTGTAAACACAAATAAATGCCTACTTCAAATTGAAGTNCACGATGGAAATATATATGTCCAAAGTGCAATAGANAATTTGTTNAAAGGAGCATCNGGCCAAGCNGTTCAAAACATGAACTTACTTTTTGGTCTGGATGAAAAAACGGGATTAAAACTNAAAACNATNGGTTTTTANGTAATTAGTAACTTTTNACACNATCACAATGAAATTATTCGACGTTTATCCGCTTTTTCCAATTGAGCCCGTAAAAGCTCAAGGAGCCTATGTTTATGATAAACACGGAACTGAATATTTGGACTTTTATGGAGGTCACGCGGTTATCTCTGTTGGACATTCTCATCCAAATTANGTNCAAAGAATAAAAAATCAACTCGATAANATTGCTTTTTATTCAAATTCAGTCATAAACAATACGCAAACAGAATTAGCCAATAAACTAGGAAAACTTTCGGGTTACCANGATTATCAACTTTTTCTNTGCAGCAGTGGTGCTGAAGCNGTAGAAAANGCTCTNAAAATGGCAAGTTTCCAAAACTGCAAATCNANNATACTTGCTTTTGAAAAGGCCTTTCACGGACGTACNTCTGGAGCACTTCAAGTAACCGACAGTTCAAAAATAAAGTCCACTTTTAATGGNTCNATAACTACAGAATATCTTCCTTTGAATGATTTAGAACCTGTAGANCAAGCGTTAGAAGNTGGTGATGTAGCTGGAATTATTATTGAGGGGATTCAAGGAGTTGCCGGTATTATTGAACCCAGTGTGGAATTTTTGAANGGTTTACGAGATTTAGCCNACAAGTATGGTGTTGTATTAATTTTAGATGAGGTTCAAAGTGGATTTGGACGCACAGGAGATTTTTTTGCTCACCAACATGCCGGAATAAAAGCTGATATAATTACAATGGCCAAAGGTATGGGTAATGGTTTTCCAATAGGCGGAATCATTTTAAGTCCAGATTTTAAAGCAAGNTTTGGTTTACTGGGAACAACTTTTGGAGGAAATCATTTAGCCTGTNCAGCCTGCTCCTCTGTNCTGGANATTATTGAAGAAGAAGAGCTTTTGAAAAACGCNAAAAANCAAGGGAGTTACCTAATTCAAGANCTCTCAAAAATCAATTCAATTGAAACCATAACNGGTAGAGGTTTAATGTTAGGNATAGTNGTTAAGGGTGATGGAAAANCTNTGCGATCNANTCTACTNACTAAGCACAATATTTTTACTGGAGGCTGCGCNAANCCAAGTATTTTNAGNTTACTGCCTCCAATGAANATNACTCAANNNGANNGNGANAAATTNATTAANGCNATNAANNCNGAGTTGNNTTNAANAATGGACGAAACCGACGGAANATANAGAAGAAANGTAAAGTATTNGTTATGAAGTNGANATNGTNCAAAAACANCATCAAANNACNGGNGANNTNACTCAAGGAACNGTAAAAAAANTNCTCACAAAATCTCAGCATCATCCTCANGGAATTAAAGTGATGCTCACCGATGGAAAAGTTGGTAGNGTAAAAAATATTTTAATGTAATNCTTAAGTTTCCANAGGGTTTTCTGGCCATTTGTGTTTTTTGTAGCGAATTCNAAGCTCTTTTCTTACTTCGAAGTAGGTTTTTTCCCAAAAGCTGTTTAAATCGTTTGTAATTTGTACCACTTTAAATCCAGGCGAAAGTAAATGCATGAGCACATTGATCCTTCCTCCATTTACTTTTGGGGTTTCCAACATTCCAAAACAACGTTGAAGAGGTACGGCTAAAACAGGTTCTGAGCAACTTTCTTGATATTCTAACCTGGCAAATGTTCCATTGGGTAATCTTACTTTTGATGGCGCAAGAACATCTATTTTTTTTTGTTGTTCTAAAGTTAAAGCGTAATAGAGGATTTCTTTTAAGTCAATTTTCCTCAAATCCTGGGGTTTTTTAACATCTGGCAGGTAAGAGATAATCCATTCTTTGTTGGATGCTAACAATGCTTCAATACTGTATTCAGGTAGCTTTAAATCAGGATTCCATTTTCGCAAAGAATTCACACGATACAGTAATTGAACGACATCCTTATTCCAGTCCAACAATTGCTGGCCTTTTTCAGCAATAGCCTCAGTTATGGCCTCTATCAATTTTTCTGGATTTGGATTTGGAATAGGGCTACTTTTGAGAACAATACTTCCAATTCTCATCTCTTCACGCGCAATTAATCCTCCATCATCTGTGTCCCATTTTACGATTTCTTTTGTGATAACCTTACTTAATAAATCCCGAGGGTTTATTGGGCTGGCCATAAAAATCTTACCTCCATTTTCTCTTTCAGTAACATGAGCGATAGCCAACCATTGCTCATGCGCTAAATCATCCAGATGTCCAGCTGCTGCCATTTTCCCATTTGCCATTTGAAACTGTGCATTGTTGCCCGGACGTGAACTCGCAATTCTCTCAGGATATGCACTGGCAATTAATAACCCTGTGTCGTGATCATCAATCATACCATTATCTGGTTCAATACCAAACATCCTGCGGTACTGTTCAGCCAATTTTTCTAGACGAGAAAATTGCTTACCCCCTTTTCCATCTTTTCTGAACCTTCTTAATGCTTCAATCCTTAAATTGATGTCTATTCCCGATTTAGGGGGTAAAGGATCTTTTTCCTCCAGTAATGGAGCAATGTCTGTAGCTAAAGCAAGCTGACCTATTTCTTTTGCTTGAACCATCATCTGACCTATTCGAGGATGAGTTGGTACGTTATGCAGCTGGATTCCATGGGGAGTTATTTTCCCGTTTTCAATTGCCCCTAGCTCTTCAAGTAATTTTTTTGCTTTCTGAATGTTTCCAAATGGTGGAGGTGTAACCCAAAACAAATGATTAAAATCTGTTATGCCCCACTTGGCTAAATCCAGAACCAAAGAAGTTAAATCAGCTTGTTCAATTTCGGGAATAGACTGCTCTTTCATTCGTGATTGGGGAACTTTACTCCATAAGCGATAACATACCCCTTCACTCAAACGTCCTGCTCTACCTTTTCTTTGGTCTGCAGATTCCTTTGAAATTTGAACAGTTTCTAATCTGGAAAGCCCAGATTTAGAATTAAACTTTGCCACCCTTTCAAATCCAGAATCAATTACTATTTTAACTCCTTGTACGGTAAGAGAAGTTTCCGCAATATTTGTGGCCAAAATCACTTTTCGCTTTCCTCCACTGTCAGGCATTATGGCTGCGAACTGCTTTGATGGAGACAATTGACCATAAAGCGGTACAATTTTGAAATTTATCAAAGACCTTCTTAATAATTCCTGAGATTTTTTAATCTCACTTTGTCCGGGTAAAAAAACAAGTACATCACCATCTTGACTTTTAATGGCTTTTTTTACCACCTGACACACCATTTCAGGAAGTATTTTCCAATCAGAATCTCCCTCATAATGGACGTCAACAGGATACATCCTACCTTCACTTTGTACCTCAACGGCGTTCAAACGAAGCGCTAATTCCGGCATATTAATCGTTGCTGACATAACCAGAATTCTTAAATCCTGACGTAAAACACCTTGAATCTCTTTAGTAAACGCCATGGCTAAATCAGCATGAATACTGCGCTCATGAAATTCATCAAATATAATTAGTCCTGTATCTTCCAATGAGTTGTCTTGATGAATTAATCGGGTTAAAATTCCTTCTGTGACAACTTCTAACCTCGTTTTTTTAGATGTTTTCTGTTCAAATCGAATACGGTAGCCCACTGTTTCGCCCACCTGCTCTCCCATCATATCAGCCATTCGTATTGCAACAGTTTTTGCCGCCAACCTGCGAGGTTCCAGCATGATTATTCTCTTACCTTCAAGCCATTTTTCCTCCAAAAGAGAAAGAGGAAGTAAAGTACTTTTCCCCGCACCAGTTGGTGCTTTAATTATTATTGTGTTTCGAGTAACAAATTCCTCTTTGACTTTGGGAATTATTTCTGAAATTGGCAAATTGGATTGATTATATTTAAAAGACATCTTTATAAAGTTCGTAAAATTTCCTCACCTATTTTTCTAAATGCAACTCTATTGCACAATCATTTATTTATGTATTTTTACGTTATGGGTGGCTTAAAAGAAATACTCAAAAAACATAATCTAAAATACACAGAAAACCGAAAAGTGATTTTAGAGCAGTTTCTTTCTACAAACTACGCTTTGTCCTATAATGAAATTGACAGCCTTATCGAAAAAAAAATAGATAAAGTGACTGTTTATCGTACATTAAAATCATTTGAAGAAAATGGAATCGTTCATCAAGTAGTCGATGGAAGTAATCAAATTAAATATGCCCTATGTCACCACGAATCTTGCTCATCCGATCAACACTATGACACCCACATTCACTTCAAATGTATTGAATGCGACAAGACCTACTGTCTGAATGATATTAGACCGCCCAAATTAAAACTTCCCAAAGGTTATTCAATGGATCAACAAAATGTGTTCATTCAAGGATTATGTAATTATTGTAATTAAATAATAAATTTTAGTTTCATATTAATCTAATTATAATTTTGATTCTTACAGCAGTCCTTTTGTTTAATTTGTTCCTTATTTTTACAAATCATGTCAACAATAAGAACCTTATCCATTATTATACCAGCATACAATGAGGCAAATACAATAAGTCTGATGTTAAATAAGGTTCAGAATGTAAAGTTACTTAACAACATAAATAAAGAAATCATCATCATCAACGACTTTAGCACAGACGATACTGAGAAAATCATTCAGGATTACATTGAATCCAATCAAGAAGTCAACGTTATATATCGCAAGCAACCTGAAAACAGAGGCAAAGGAGCTGCTATACATCTAGGTATTAAAGAAGCAAGTGGTCAAGCAATCATAATTCAGGGTGCTGATTTGGAATACGACCCTGATGAATATAACGCATTGCTTAAACCGTTGATTGAGGGATTTGCAGACGTTGTTTATGGTTCAAGATTTAGAGGGTCTCATCCCCATCGAATTTCATTTTTCTGGCATACTACAGGGAATAAATTTTTAACATTTCTCTCCAATCTATTTAATAATTTGAACCTTTCGGATATGGAAACATGTTACAAACTTTTTAAATCCGATTACATCAAATCTCTAAATTTGAGAGAAAAAAGATTTGGCTTTGAACCAGAAGTAACTGCCAAAGTAGCTCGCATTCCAAGAGTTTCAATTTTTGAAGTTGGAATTTCCTACTACGGAAGAACCTATGAGGAAGGCAAAAAGGTTAAAGCTAAAGATGGTTTTAGAGCCATATACTGTATTTTTAAATATGGATTATTTAGAGCTAAATAATTTAAAAATCGGTTTTTTATCCCTATTAATTCCTCTTCTACTCACGAATTGCGAACACAATGAAAAGATTAATCAAAATCACTTTTCATCAGGAAAAAAAACGGTTTCCTTTTTTTGTGATTTCGAATCAAATTTTCATCCTGAAAATTGGAAACTTAAATTACAACGGATTAAAAAAGAAAAAAATCGGTTTGAACATTTTGAGAAAGAACAACTTTACGGTCACAAATTTAAATTCATAATTCCTGATTCATTCTCAAACTCCAGCGTTCTTGTTAAAGCAACCTTTAAATACCGAAATCTTTCAGAAAATGTAGGGAAATACGTGTTTTTTTCATCACTCTATAAAGACAAAGGTAATTTATGGAAAGCAAAACCTCTAATTGGTAAAGCTGCCTCTGACAAATGGTTCGTTTTTTCGGATTCAATAACTGTTCCAGCAAACAGAAAAAAAAGAACATCGATTGAACTCTATCCATATAATTCAAATAAGGCTATTTTTGATTTGGATTCAATTAAAATAGAGATAAGAGAAAAAAAATTCCCAAGTTCTCTAGGCGATATAAAAAAGAATTTTAAACAATTTTCGACAATTAGATTGAACTCGCCCATTTTTGATTCCGTTGCTCTTTTCGCAGTGATTAATAATAAATTCGAGCAGTCCTCCTTCAATTCATTAGAAAACACTTTACTAGGTGAAAACAATCATCTCTCGGTTGAGGCAAATTACTCAAAACAGCAGGAGACTCTCTTATGGAATGTTAAAACAGTATTTAAAAAAAGAACCAAATTAAATCGTTTGGCGTTGATTTTTAAATATAAGGGAGAAATTACTGAAGTATATAAAAATAGTCGTCAAACCTCAGAAAAAATATATGGAAACGAAATATGGTTGGGAAAGGAAGGGTTTAAAATCACAGTAGACTCTTTAAACTGGTTCTGCTATGGAAACAAAAATGTCAGCTCTTTCCAAATTTTAAAACAAAAGAAATTACTCATAGTGAATTTGGATTACAGCCAAGACCATCCTTTATACCACTTTCCCGAATTAAAAAATATCACCAATCAAAAAGAAGACATTTCAGCAAATGTTTACGATGAAAAAAGAGGACTTAGTTTGAACAACACTTTTAGATTCACATCTTCTAAGAAGATTAAATCAATCCCTAGAATTTTACCTACCCAAAAAGGATTTCAAGCCGCTTTCCTTTGGACAGAACACGCAGATTTTGGGGATATCAAACTACATAAAACAACCTATTATGGTGATGAAAATGCTTCTGGACCATCAGAGGCAAAAGCAGGTTTTGCATTTCATAAAATACCTGTTACAAAAAGTGTCTTTTACACCATCAACGATACATTAAGAAACAACGACTATCCTTCATCATTTTTAACTTCCAAACCAACTTCAATAAAAAAAACTCCCGATTTTGAGTGCTTCTTGGATTCTTTGCATTCAATAGGCAATGAAATTTGTTTACACACACCTGATTTTTATACTTCCAATGAAAAAACAATGGAAGAAGCTCTCGAATATATAACGAAAAAATATGGTTCAAAAACATGGATTGATCACGGTTATAATAATGGACACTCGGATAATCGAGAAGATTTCATGTGTGATGGTTTGAATAACTATGCAGTTGAATTATGGAGAAGGTACAATATAAAATATTTTTGGAATGGTTACTTTGAAGATACACTTGTTCAAAATGTTTTCAAATCAAGCTTGAGTAGAACAGTTCCATTTTATGGTTTTGAAGATCAACTTCCTTACCCATTATTTTGGGAAAATAATAAAGCTCCCGGTTTGTTTTCATGGAGAACCAGTACCGTTTTTTACCCTAAAAACGGTTCCACTTGGAACTACAACTTTTCTGATGAAATATTAAACGATTTTGTAACAAAATACGGCATAGAATTCAGCCATATTTATCCAGCTCACGCTGGTCACTCTGGATTTTGGAAGCTATCCCCGGACAGCACCTTTTGTATAGAACCAGAATTTGAAACAACTCTGAAAAAAATGTATGTTTTAAGAGAACAAGGGAAATTGCAATTACCTACCGTATCAGAATTCATGAGCCATCAAGAAAATTTAAGTCTAATAAACTACAAAATCGAAAAAGACAAAGTAATCATTTCAAATGGTGGAAAGGACATAACTGGACTTACGTTGGTCGTAAAAAGAAAAAATTTACCTCAAACTTTTTATACTGATTTCCCGAACCATCGTATTAATGGGAAAGATTTAATTTTTTGGTTCGACTTAAAAAAAGGTGATAAAAAAATCATAACGTTCTAAATAATTTACTTTAAAGAATCCCGAATTGAAACTTCAGAAACAATAGGGTAATGATCACTCAACTCCTTTTTTACCAAATGAAAACTTTTTGATTGTAATTCCGGAGAAGTCATAATATAATCAATTCTCATAAATGGATAACCGCTTGTATGAGTAACTCCCAAACCATTGCCTGATGCAAGAAATGCATCGCACAGATGATTGGTTAAATTATTGTAAACGTAGGAAAGAGGAATTTCATTTAAATCGCCACACAATATAACTGGATAAGGGCTATTTATGATTTGATTTTCAACCAAATCAAGCTGTTCTGATCTTTTCTTAAACCCATCATTCAATCTACTCACTAAGTCCTTTGTTTTACTCAAGTTCAGAGTTTCTATGGTGCTGTCCTTCAATCCTTTAATGTATTTATAATTCTCACGACCAAATTTAAAACTTTGAAGATGAACATTTAAAACACGAATTGTATCCTTATTTTTTTTCAAATCACTAATGAGAATCCCATTATTTTGAGTATTCACAAAAGGTATAAATTTTTTATACACAATAGGTATTTTGGAAAACGTTGCCATTCCGTAATGACTTCCCTTTTCCTTGTAACTATAGGCATCGTTTACATACCTGTAGCCCTGCTTTCTTTTAAATTCTTTTTTTGTTTTGTACTTACCGTTAGGTTGATTAAAAAATTCCTGAAAGCAAATTACATCGGGGTTTTCAAAACGAATTGATTTAAAAATACTATCGAGAATTAATCCATTATCTTTTCTTTCTTCCCACTCAGCCCACTCTTCTCGTTGAATCCAATTGTACCAATCAAATAACCGAACATTATAACTCATCACTCGAATTTCTCCTTGTTTTTGATAAAAATTGACCGCATAAGTATCATTTAATCCAATTAATCCAACAATTAGGAAGCCTCCAGAAATAAGCCAATACTTCTTTTTGTAAAAAACAAGAAAAAGATAGGACATGTTTAGAAGCAACCAAGCAGGAGTAGAATACGCTATAAACGGTGCTGGGCTAAAAGAGTTTGGAGATATTTTTGTAATAAACAAACCAATAACAACCATGGCTCCTGAAAACCAATAAATAAACTTTAATACCCTTTTTATGATTTTTTTCACCTTCCTAAACTCAATTGCAAAAATAACGCTAAGCCTGTATTGTTGCAATTAAAGATTTATAATTATTAAACTCAACTGGCGAAATGAATAATTTAAACAAGAAAACACTAATTTATTATACCGTCACGAATATCACTGGTTTTTTTCTGTATTTGTCTAAACAAATCTTCTGATATTTTAACGTTCAATACCTCTGGAGACTTTGTTGTTGACTTCTCATAATTCAATTCTACTCTATCAAAAATGTTTACCAGGGTTTTTAACTCATTAACTAAAGAGTCAAACTGATTATCGTTACAATCCTCCAACATATTCACTAAATTAGAAAGGGCTGGTTTTTGTTCTCCAATCTTTTCCCATACAACATTTGCTCGGTTTGAATCAGTTTCCAAGTTTACCGCGATATATAGACCTTCCATCCAAGCTCCAGCCAAAATTGCCTTTGCTATAATTGGTCTTTCATTATCTTGCAAATACAAATCTGTATCAACGTAGGTTGATGAAACAATATCAATTAAAGAATCCTTATTACTCATATTCTCTTCCAGTCGCATCATAACCTCCTCAGTAAAAACTCCTTGTATATTTAACTCATCGGACATAGCTTGTGCTGAGCCCATGAATTTCATAGCTTCCTGAGGATAATCGAACATACTGGTGAAGCTTAAATCGGCAAAATATACACCTAAATTCAGAGCCCTCATATAATCAGTCACATAATTTGATGTTGAAGCAGGATTACTGAGCACCTGAACATCATAAACAGCTTTAGTTTCGTGCAAAATGTCAGCCATCTCAACAGGAGATGGAAGTGCGTAAACAACTTTGGATGCGTTTTTCAACTCTTTTAATACTCGAGTTGAAACAATTTTTTCTTCATCTTTCAATGAAGTTTCTTCATCGGTAAATATGTCTATTGTTCTATCGTTTTGACTTTCTTCCCCACATGCTAAAAATACTAACGCGAAAAAGGAATAAATTAGGTATCTCATAGGCTCCCAATAATAGTCTTTTTTTACTTCGATTATATTATATAGTTACGTTATTCATTTATAAAACTATCATAATTTCATAACAATCCATGTATGGAATCTAATTTTATAGTAATAGTGTGAAAAAAACAATATGAATTTAAATTGTAAGGCGAAAAAAGTGAACTAAAATAAATGTTTAGGATATTGTTTAATTTTGCTTTCGAATTAATTATTAATTCCACATTTAATAAATTTTTACATAAAAGAATGCCTAAAATTTCTGCCGCAATAATAACGTTTAACGAAGAAAAAAATATTGAAAGATGCATCAAATCTCTTGTAGAAGTCTCGGATGAAGTCATCGTTGTTGATTCGGGTTCAACAGACTCAACAATAGAAATTGCTAACAATCTAGGTGCTAAAGTCATATTTAATAAATTTGAAGGGCATATACAACAAAAGAATTTTGCTATTACTCAAACCTCAAACGATTGGGTAATCTCACTAGATGCAGATGAAGCATTATCAAATGAACTTAAAAGTTCCATCCTAAAATCAAAAGAAAACCTTTTTGGAGATGGTTATAAATTCAATCGTTTAACCAATTATTGTGGAAAATGGATTAAACATTGTGGTTGGTATCCCGACACTAAAATCAGATTATTTAGAAAGGGTAAAGGTACCTGGGGAGGAAAAAACCCACACGACAAGTATATACTGAGCAACGGCGATGCAATACATTTAAAAGGAGATATTCTTCACTACACCTTTTATGAAGTAAAAGAGCACAAGGCTCAAATCGAGAAATTCTCGAATATCGCTGCTCAATCTCTTTTTGAATTAAACAAAAAATCAAGTTGGTCCTTAATTATCGTAAAAACAGTATTTAAATTCATTCGGAATTATTTTTTAAAGCTGGGGTTCATGGATGGAATTACAGGGTTTCATATCTGTCGTCTCTCTGCCCACGCAACCTATCTGAGATACTACAAACTCTTAAAGCTTCAAAAAGGTCATGAATAATTTACCAAACATACTTCATATCTCTACCCCGAAAAGTTGGAGAGGGGGTGAGCAACAACTGGCCTATCTATACGAAGAACTTCATAAGAAAGGCGTATGCCAATATATCCTTTGCAGAAAAAATGGAGAAATGGCGATAAAAGGCAAAAAAAAAGGTTGGAATATTTTTGAGTGCCGAAAAACATCTGCAATTGACCCTTTATTCGCCAAAAGAATTAAATCAATATGCAAAGAAAAAAAAAATTGATCTCATACACGCCCATGACTCTCATGCACATTCATTCGCGCTAATTGCGGCTTCACTATTTGGAAACGTAACGCCCATAGTTGTAAGTCGAAGAGTTGATTTTAAAATTAATCGTTCATCCATTAAAAAGTACAACCATAAAAAAATTAAGAAAATTATTTGTGTTTCCAACGCAATAAAAGAAGTTCTCTATCCAGATATTGGAGACAAATCTATTTTAACTACTGTACATTCAGGCATAGACTTAAATAAATTCTCATTTAACCAAAATAACAATCAAAAACTCCGAAAAGAATATCAAATACCAAGTAATGTAAAAATTATAGGAAATGTTGCTGCAATTGCACCCCACAAGGATTATTATACATTTATAAATACAGCCGAAGAAATTGTTAAAAGAAACTTAAATGTGAAGTTTTTCATCATTGGGACAGGACCTTTAGAAGAAAAAATAAAACAATATTGTATTCAAAAAAAACTTTCTAATCATATTATTTTCACGGGTTTCCGAACAGACATTCAAGAAATTTTGCCAGAACTTGATATCTTTTTAATGACTAGTGAAACAGAAGGATTAGGAACCTCTATTATTGATGCTTTTGCATGTCAATTACCTGTTGTAGCAACTCGAGCAGGAGGTATTCCTGAAATTGTTCAACATGAAAAAAACGGACTACTTGCCGATATAAAAGACGCAAACGAATTGGCCAATCAAATAGAAAGAATATTAAATGGAAGTATTGATTTAGATAAAATCATCAATGAGCAACAAAAAACGTTACAAAAATTCACAAAATCAGTAACAGCCCATAAAACGCTTTTAGAATATCTTGCAATAACAAAAGAAAAGAGTTAAACCAAACAAACTCAAAACAAGATTTGTAAGGATTCTTTTCACAATATATCCACAATTAAGTTTTGGATTTTAGTAGTTGTTATATTTGTTAAAAAAATAGTATGACCGTAAATTTTAATATTCATGCATCAGAATGGGAATTTCAGGAGGAATTGCCCTTTGACATTGTTACTATTAAAGATAAAACAGGCGATTTTAATTTACCACTTTACGATAAGGACGATAACGAGACAGAATCCGTAACCATGAAAAACTGCCGAATTATTGAATTAATTGGTGATGATGAATCATTTTTAGTCGTAATTGAAGCTGCTTTAATTAAAGAAGAAGAGATTTATGATATCGAAAATACGGATCGAATTTTTGAATTTGCTCTCCATCCTGATTTACCACTTTGGAAAGAAGGAGAAGATATTGGCGTTTTTTACAGCTGGAAAAACCTTCCAGAGGGTTTAAAAGAAATGAAATTTGGTAACTAAAACACTATGGAAACAAAAAAAGATATTCACGAATTAATTAATTGTGTAGAACAATTTCATGATTCTTTTGGAATTAAAAACAACTACAAGCCCACTACTCAACTTTCCGAAAAAGACATCCAACTTCGTTTCGATTTACTCAAAGAAGAAAATGAAGAATACATCAACGCAGCAAAAAATGGCGACATGGTTGAAGTCGCTGATGCTCTTGGTGATTTAATGTACATTCTTTTCGGGACTATAATGAAACATGGAATGCAGCACAAAATTGTTGAAGTTTTTGAAGAAATTCAGAAAAGTAACATGAGTAAATTAGGAGAAGATGGTAAGCCTATTTACAGAGAAGACGGAAAAGTTCTAAAAGGACCTAATTATTTCAAACCTGATATCAAATCAATACTCAATCAACAATAATAGACTCTTTTAGCGTTTTTCAGTTATGACCACTTTTTTTAGATACTTTTCTTTTTTGTTAGTTATTTGTTCTTTGGAGAGTTGTATTGCATTCAGAGACCTTGAGTTTAAAGGAATTTCCAATCATAAAGTTGAAGAAATCTCATTAAAAAATGGAATAAAATTAAACTTAGGAGTCCGTCTTGAAAATCCAAATTGGTTTGCTATTAAGGCCAAAGGAGGAGAAATAAATGTAAAAGCAAACGGAATTAATCTCGGTAAATTTAAAATAACCAAACCGGTTAAAATACCAAAGAAAAGCGATGGCGTTCTTGAAATTGGAGTTGAAGCTAAAATTAAAAACCTGCTTGGAAGTAGTCTCTTATCTATTATTTCTATGGCTTCAAAAGGTGGAAAACTAAAATTAGAACTAGAAGGTTATGTACATGCTTCAGCTCTTGGACTTTCCAGAAGAATTAAAGTTTTGACCACAGAATACATTGGTCTTTAAAATACCTTATTAAACGTATCTTGAATACGTGTTTTACCGTAACATTTTTATACTTTTAAACTTTAGTTTAAGTTTTTTCAGCACTGAATGAAAAATTTAGAGGGCTTAGTAAAAAAATATCGGAAAAAGTGTAATCTTCATTTCACTTCTATAAATGATATTGTTATTAAAGAAATGTATGATGAACCAATCAGCTTTAGCGAACAAAAAGCGATTAAAAATTTTTATTCCTTGAGAGTCAAATATTTAAAATCGGCTGTCAACGAAAATAGATTTTCAAAAATGGCTACAATATCAAGACTTGCTGCAAATTTAGTCCCCTACAAAGAGTTCATTTAACACTTTCTGATTGTTCATGAAAATAAGAAAAAGCCCTGAAAATTCAGAGCTTTAAATCCAATTTTATATCAATAATCAATTCAAGATTGCATCAACCCCAGGTAAAACTTTACCCTCTAGAAGCTCCAACAGAGCTCCTCCACCGGTTGAAATATATGACACTTGATCTGCCAACCCGTATTTATTAATGGCTGCTACAGAATCACCTCCTCCTATTAATGTAAAAGCACCATTCTTAGTTGCTTGAGCAACAGAATTTGCAATTGCTTTTGTTCCTTCGCCAAAAGCATCCAATTCAAATACACCTACAGGTCCATTCCAAAGCACTGTTCCTGATCTTTCAATAACATCACCAAAAATCTTTCTTGACTCTGGACCACAATCCAAACCTTCCCATCCATCCGGAATTTGTCCGGCCGTTGCAACTTGAGTGTTAGCGTCATTTGAAAAATCATCCGCTACTATAGAATCAACAGGCAAGTAAATATTTACTCCTTTTTCCTCTGCTTGTTTTAGAACATCCAATGCAGTTTGTAAGAAGTCATCTTCCACAATTGAATTTCCTATTTTTCCTCCAGTAGCTTTCGAGAAAGTATATCCCATTCCTCCTCCAATAATTAAATTGTCTACTTTTCCGAGCATCTGGGTAATAATTTGAATTTTTGAAGAAACTTTCGACCCCCCCATTATCGCGGTTAAAGGACCTTTTCCTGTTTTAATCGCCTTATCTATACTTTCTAGTTCCCCAGCTAACAATAAACCAAACATCTTGTCTTTCGGAAAGAATTTTGCAATTATAGTTGTTGATGCGTGCGCCCTATGTGCAGTTCCAAAAGCATCATTAACATAACAATCCGCTAACTTTGCCAGTTGCTCCGAAAATTGTTCATCACCAGCGACCTCCTCCTTATAAAACCTTAAGTTTTCAAGCAAAAGAACTTCTCCTGGCTTTAAATTCGAAGCAGCACTTTCAACATCGGGACCAATACAATCCGATATGAATTTAACTTGAACACCTAGGTTATCAGAAACTTTAGAAACAATATGCTTTAAAGAAAACTTATCTTCAGGACCGTTTTTTGGTCTTCCCAAATGAGACATTAATATTGCACTTCCTCCTTTATCTAAAATGGTTTTTATCGTGGGAACGGCAGCTCTAATTCTTGTGTCGTCACTAACATTAAAATTCTCATTTAAAGGAACATTAAAATCAACTCTTACAATTGCTTTTTTTCCTGAAAAATCATATTCTTTTACATTACTCATATTAGTCAAATGTTTTCTTCTTTTAATAAATTCCTACATGTTACTTATCAAATTTAACAAATCTGTTTGGTAATTCCCCGAGATTACGAGCTTAACTTAAATGAAAATAGAATTTCCTTTAGTTTCTTTAAAGTATTAATATAGATATACAATAAAGACTGATGATTAATTGGTTGGAAACTTTATCTTTGATACTCGATGTTATTCAAGGATGTAATTGGACATAAAGAGATAAAAAAACAACTAATTAATAGTGTTAAACAAGGAAGAATAAGTCATGCACAACTTTTTTTAGGAACGGAAGGAGGTGGGAATTTTCAATTGTCACTTGCCTATGCTCAATACATAAATTGCGAAAATCAAGGTGTTTCTGATTCCTGCGGAAAATGTTCCAGTTGCCGTAAATTTTTAAATAAACAACATCCTGATTTACATTTTTTTTATCCTTCGGCAGTTTGTAGTGAGGTAAAGGAAAAACCATCTAGTAAAAAACTAATCAAGATGTGGATTGAGTTTCTAACTCGAAACGAATATTTCACTCTTAATGATTGGATGACTCATATTGGAGCAAAAGAAAAACTATCGAAAATAAATATTCTAGATAGTCATGACATTGTAAAAGCCGTTTCATTAAAAAACTATGAGTCAAAATTTAAAATTATTATTATTTGGTGTCCTGAGAACATGAATATTGAATGTTCCAATAAAATATTAAAAGTACTTGAAGAGCCAAGTCCCAACTCAATATTTTTGCTTGTTGGTCATAATACGGAACAGCTCTTACCTACAATTATTTCACGTGTTCAAATCAATAAGACTGGGACTTTGAAAGATGAAGATATTATACAGGGTTTAATCCAAAAAGAAGGACTTCCTGAAAGTTTAGCTCAATCAATTTCAGTTTTAGCCGATGGTAATTTCTCAAAAGCACTTACTTTATCAAATGAATCTGAAAACGAAGAGAACTTCGTAGGATTATTTCAAAAGTGGATGCGACTTTGTTATACTGCGGACTTTCTTAAACTTGAAAAGTGGGTTAATGAAATCGATAAACTTGGAAGGATCGCACAAAAAGATTTTTTAGAGTACGGATTGAGAATATTTCGAGAATGTATTCTTCACAATTATGTTAGTCCCGAAATGAATAGATTAAATGAAAAAGAACAAGTGTTCAATGATAATTTTTCTCGATTCATTCATGGGGGTAACATCTTAGAAATAATCGATATTTTCGAAAGTACACATACGGCTATTTGGAGAAATGCGAACGGAAAGATTGCCTTTATGAATCTGAGTTTAAACATTTGTAATTTACTGAGAGCAAAACCCTAAGAAATGATATTTAAAGAGCAGTTGTCAAATTATTAATCCTCGCAGTATTCACAATAAATATGATTATTTTATTTGCGGGAAAATACACAGGAGAATACAATAGAGACAAAATCCTCATTGAAGGGTTAAGAAATCAAAATGATATTACATTAATTGAATATAAATTCGAAAAAAGAAGAAACTTCAATCGAAAAAAATTCCAAAATCTTAGTGAACAATCAGACGTGATATACTGTCCTTCTTTTTCGCATAAGTTTGTTCGATTAATAAAAAAACACACTACAAAACCCGTCGTATTTGACCCCCTGATTTCCTACTATTTAACAAAAGTTTTTGATTATCAAAATGTAAAAAGAAGATCACCCAGAGCGTTAAGAAACTACCTAAAAGACAAATTGCCCTTCGATGCAACAGACATTCTTCTGGCTGACACATTAGAACATAAAAAATATTACCACAAAACATTTAATATTCCTTTGGAAAAAATTGATATCCTTCCTGTTGGAGCAAACACCTCCTTATTTAAACCCACCACAAATGAGATCAATCATCCATTAATCGTTGGGTTCTACGGTGGCTTCATTCCATTACAAGGTGTGAAGTTTATTATCGAAGCTGCCAATCTTTTAAAAGACAACCGTTCTCTCATTTTTAATTTAATAGGTTCAGGTTATGAATATGAAAAAATACAAAAATTGGTTTCCGATTATGACCTTAAAAACATCCATTTTGACGGTTGGGTTGATTACGATAATCTACCTTTAAAAATATCAAAATTTGATATTTGTCTGGGTATTTTTGGAGATACCCCAAAAGCCAGCTTAGTAATCCCTAATAAGATTTATCATTATGCAGCTATGGGAAAACCAATTATAACTATGGACTCTCCCGCCGTACGAGAGATTTTTTCACCAAATAAAAATATCGAACTGGTTAAAAATACGGGAAAAGCAATTTCAGAAAAAATTCTGGCTTTAATCAATGATCCTAAAAAAAGAAAAAACCTGGGTATTAACGCTAGAAATCTAGCTGAAAAGGAATTTAATCAAGATATAATAGCACAAAAACTAATAGATATAATTAATAGAAAAACAAAAGAAGGCACCCATTAAGGTGCCTTAAAACAAATTCTATAATTTATTAATTAAATTCCTTTATGTATGCCTCAATAGCACCTGTCATGGATGGAGCATTCGGAGCTGGAGCAGCGATATTAATTTCTAATCCAGCATTAACTGCCGCATTTTTTGTGGTCTCTCCAAAAACTGCAATCCTGGTGTCATTTTGTTGAAATTCAGGGAAATTCTTAAATAAAGACTCTATTCCCGCTGGACTATAAAATACTAAACAATCGTAAAACACATTTTCTAAATCGCTTAAATCACTAACTACTGTTTTATATAAAATAGCCCTTTTATAATTGATTTCTGCAGCTTCTAATTGTTTTGGTATCACATCCTTCAATATATCGGATGAAGGCAACAAAAACTTTTCAGATTTATGCTTTTTAATCAATTCCATTAACTCTATAAATCTTTGACGACCGTGAAAAATCTTTCTTTTCCTATAGACTACGTGCTTTTGTAAATACAATGCAACAGCCTCGGACACACAAAAGTATTTCATCGAATCTGGAACAGAATATCTTGTTTTTTCACAAATTCTAAAAAAATTATCAACAGCTTTTCTGGATGTCAAAATAACAGCCGTAAAATCGGCAAAGTTTATCTTTTGCTCGCGAAACTCCTTAACATCAACACCTTCTACGTGTATAAAAGATCTAAAATCAACTTTAACATCATGCTTATCACTTAACCCAAAAAAAGGCGACTTTTTATTTTCAGGTTTTGGTTGTGAAACCAAAATAGATTTAATTGCTTTCCCCATTAATTTTATTTTTTACTAAGCTAAAATGCTTAATATTGGCTTCGAAAAAACCTTTAATGCAATAATAACAGGTATAATTTCGAGGGTGCAAATATACAAAAATGAGTAAAAATAGGGAACATTTCCGTCCTTTATTCCAACTAAAAAGGTATTTATCCACCTCAAAAAAAGATAAAAACAAGAAATCAAAACAATAATTATAAGTGAAATTTCCTTCAAAGGAAGGCTGAAATTATAGATCACCAGGAAAGGAAAAACTATTAAACCGAATACTTTGTCCTTGATGCTCAAATGAGTATACGAAATTGATGTCAAATATTCTTTTCTAAAAACTATACCCAAAGCTTTTTTAAAAATGTATTTGAAAACAAATAAAAAACCCACTACACAAATAGATGTAAATAATTTTTCAAAATGATTTAAAGAACTCGTATAATCTGTTTCAGAAATAATAAAACTGTAACCCATCATACTTAACACCATCAAAAAAAACAAATTTAGCCACAAACTTGCCTTCTTATTTTTATTGGATTCAACCGATTTTACTTCAGTGAAACTTTTAATACTTATGTTGGATAAAAGTATTGTTTTAACATACTCTCTAAAATTGTATAAAGTAAATACAAGAAATAAAAACACCAATAAGAAGCTAATTCCAACTATTGGATCAACAAAATCTTCTCTGTAAAAAGATTCTTTTAATTGAAAATTTTCATTCATTTAAAAAGTAAAAAATCTAGATATTCTAAATCCTAATTTAATTTCTCCTTCTGTCCAAGAATCAGGACCCTCATCCAATAAATCCTGAAAAATCAAGCCTGATGAATTGGAAAGATTAATATGAAAAATATGTCCTCCAGTCTCCAATTCAATCCCAAAGGACAATGGATGGTAATAATTGTTTTCCAAACTTCTCAATTTTCCCAAAGTATAGTTATATTCTCCTACTAGGGAAAGTTTTTTCGTCATCTTATAACGAGAAGCAACGCCAAAACTAAATAGCTCATTTTGATCGAAAGGACCATTAAATTCAGACATACGAACCACTAAATTCTTATGGAAATGAGATGCACTTAATAACATTGAAAGTTTTCTATTCAGTTTGCTCCCTATGATAAGCTGATTGACATAAGAAAATCTATGGGCTGTTTTAAAGATTAAGTTATCGATATTCTTTTTTGGAGTAAATGCTGCATTGGACAATATTACAGCGGTAATTGGAACAGATTTTTTCTTTTGTTTTAAAAACTTATACTTTAATATAAAGTCAATGTGTTCATTCGTTTTGCTTCTACCTATTCCTATCTGAAAATCATCAGTAACACCATAATCAAATGAAAACCTGATATTTGATGCTCTATCCAATCCAAACAAGGTATGACCACCACCCGCTTGTCCTCCTATATCTCCAAATCTATGAGATATTTGAAAATCAAGAACTCCTTTTCTTTCCGTTTCTGTGGTATATGCATTTATAAGGACCGGAGATTTCCAGGTTGCACGCACATATGAAACTTCTTTATCCGCCTCTTCTTCCAAATCAGCCAGCATATCGTCTTGACAAAAAGAAGTTATTGAACAAAGCAAAATCAGAGGTATGAAATAAAACCTAATCATTAAGCCTTTTTCTCCATTAAGTCAATTGCTACAGTAACCTCAACTACTTCTGCAATATTCTTTATTTTCATTGAAGGTATTTTTATTCCATGATCAGCAACTTTAATAGCAAATTTTGCATCAATGCTAACCTTTCCCTCTTTAACGATAATTTTACCTTTAATTTCACGATTTTTTTCAACTCCATGAATCGTTAATTTTCCTTTTACAGTAACCTCATAGACTCCGTCTTTTTTAACGTCAAAGTCACCTATTACTTCACCACTTAAGATTGCTTTAGGATATTTATCCGATTCCATATAACTCTCATTAAAATGCTCCTGCATCATCGGATTTTTAAAAACAAAAGTGTTGGGCTTCATCAAAACCACAATCTTCTTATTGGTTGCATTAAAAACACATCTAGACTTCTTACTTTCTGCATAAATATCCTCAAGAGGAGCATCCGATAAAAAACTAATTTTTGAAGTAGTTTGTTCATATTTTTGCGCCCTAATTAGTATACTCGCTAAAAGAAAAATAAACATAAAAAGCTTTTTCATTGGCATAATTTTAAGACTAAAACCTGTCGCCTTTTCGGCAATTTTAGTGTTCGTTATATAATTCATCTCAAAAGTTGCTAAAAAACAATTACTTTGCCAAATTTACATCCTTCAAATTATCTTTTTTATTTGTTTCTTTAACAAGTAATATTCTTCTGATGAAACAACACAATTTTAATGAACTTTTTGAAGGGTCAAGCGAAGGCATCATAATAACTGATGAACAAACGTCAATCTTATATCACAACTCCATTATATTGGAAATATTCCCAAACATTCCAAAAGCCCCAACAAAAAAAGATTTTAGCGCATTTATAGACTTAAATTGTATTCTTGATCAAGAAATTAGTTACAATCTTTATGAGCTCGACCACCTTATCCTTTCTACAAAAAAAAGATTTTCAATTGCACAATCAAACTATTTTTTATTTAGAATAAAAACATCAGATAAAGACTCCGTTGAACGACGTTTATCCTTTTTCCTAAATAATATTGACGAAATTGTTTACACAGAAAAAATAGTAAAGAATAAACGAGAAAATATTGGTTTTATAAGTAAAGGAATCGAAAAAATAACTGGATTATCAGCTGAGGATATGATTCTTCAAAGCAAATTGCCTTTCGAGTTTGCACTTAAAACAGACAGAGCTCACGTGAACAAAATCATAAGAAAGGTAAATAAAAACAAAAAGCCGGAAAAATGTCAATTTAGAATTCAAAACCAACAAAAAAAATTCAACACCTGGGTTGAACTTTCAATATACCCACAAATCTCTCAAAAAAATGATCATTTTGCCAATTTTGGTGTAATTCGAGACATTTCAAAAGATATCGAAGCAGATCAACTGCTCCGGCAAAGTGAACTCAAACACAGGCTACTCTTCAGTGAAGCCAACGATGCCATTATGATTTTCAGCGACATCGAAATGGTTGACTGTAATGAGAAAACATTATCAATGTTTAATGCTCCCGGATTTTTAGAGATAGCAGGTAAAAAACTTTACGAATTAATGCCTGAGAAGCAACCCAGTGGTGAAGACTCCATTTTAACCTACCATTATCATATGCAAAATGCCTTGGCAGGTAAATCACAGTTTTTTTACTGGCGTCATTCAAAAATAACTGGAGAACAATTTGATTGTGAAGTGAGCATAAATAGTTTTTCCGTAGAATCGGACTCCTACATTCAGGTTATTGTAAGAGACATTACTCAAAGAAAAATTGCTGAAGAGCAAAAAAATCAATCCATAAAAAGTTATTTTGAAATTTTTAATTCAAGCTCGGATCTAATTTTTATTGTCGATAGTCAAGGTAAGGTTATTGATGTTAACCAAACCGTTTTAAACACATATGAAGCTCCAAAACATTCAATTGTTGGAGGTTCCTTTGAACAATTGGGGGAATTAAAAATTATAAGTGAGGATGATTTTGTTAAAATTGGAAAAGCTTGGGCAGGGGAACCTCAAAAATTTGAATGGCACTGTAAAACAAGTAATGACATTCATGTTCCTCTTGAAATGATTCTTCATCCGGGAACTTATTTTGGAAAAGAAGTAATTATTGCAAGCGGAAGAAACATAAGCGAGAGATTAGAGTATGAAACTATTCTAAAGGAAAGTGAATCTCGCTTTAGAACTCTCGCCTCACATGCTCCAATTGGTATATTCTTAACCGATAAACAGGGAAATGCAATTTATATCAACGATAAATTAAAAGAAATCGCTCACTACCCCAGTGTAGACGGATTTATGGAAAATTGGCTATCCAAGATTCATCCTGAAGATCAAGAAAGAATAAAATCTCATATAAACCTAACACAAAAAGACAACCATCAACAATATGAATATAAAGTAATACCTAAAAAAGGAAACGAAAGATGGGTAAAAGTTCAAGTGAACTTACTAAGGGACACAAGTAACGATATAATTGGTAGAGTTGGGACAATTGAAGACATAACAAAAGAGATAAAATCAGCAGAAATAGCAAAAGAAGCAGAAAAAGATAAACTAAGAGCTGAATTTGCAGAAAAAACTACAATAAGCCTACAAAAAGAAATTGATGAAAGAATTGCGGCTGAAGAAGAGTTAAAATCTGCAAAAGAATTAAATCAATATATAATTGACTCCTCAACCGATATGATAATTGCAACCGATATAAATGGAAAGATAACCGAATTTAATCAAGCCGCCACGGATGGATTCGGTTATAGCTCATTGAGTATCGTTGACAAACCTGTTGATCCTCTTTTCGCCAAAGACATCAATCGAGAAGAGATTCTCAAGAGTGTTTTAAAAATTGGAAAATGGAGTGGAGAAGTTCTTTGCCGAAGAGCTGATAATTCTACCTTCATAGGTTATCTATCTGCCTCTATTTTATCCGGACCAGAAAAGAAAGCGATGGGTACAATGGGAGTTTTAAGAGATATTACTGAACTTAAAAAAGCAGAAGAGGAACTTAAAAACAATATTCATCAAAAAGAAATTTTGCTTAAAGAAGTACACCATCGTGTTAAAAATAATTTACAAGTAATTAGCTCTATATTAAATCTTCAGACAAGTTATATTAATGATGAAGACACATTGGGTGTTATTCGAGAGTGTCAGGACAGGATAAAATCAATGGCTTTTATTCACGAAAGTTTATACCAAAAAGAAGATTTTGCAGCTGTAAATTTCGCAGAGTATTTGAGGAACTTATGCAACAATATTTCATACTCCTATATGACACCAAACAGAAATGTTAAATTGGATTTTGATATTGAGGATATATCCCTATCTTTAGATTCGGCTATTCCATGCGGATTGATAGTTAATGAACTGGTTTCCAACTGTTTTAAGTATGCCTTTACAAAATTGAAAGAAGGAAGTATTAGAGTTACATTGACCAAGAATAAGAACAACAACAAATGTCTTATTGTTCACGATTCTGGTCAAGGCTTACCTAAAAACTTAGACATTAAAACAAACGATTCATTAGGTCTTCAATTGGTTTGGACTCTAGTTGACCAAATTGACGGTGAAATAAAATATGAATATGCTTCAGGAAGTAAATTCATTGTTAACTTTAAAAGAGATTAATCATTGATATGGCAAATACCAAAGTATTCATTTTAGAGGACGAAAATATTGTTGCAAAAGATATTGAACAAAGTCTCAAGAAATTAGGGTATGAAGTTATTGGAACGGCCTCCTCAGGAGAAAAAGTTAAGGAACTTTTGGAAAGCGGTTTAAAGCCCGAAATTTTCCTTATGGATATCATGATTAAAGGAAGTATGGATGGAATTGAGGTCGCTGAATATGTTAAAGAAAATTACAACTTACCGGTTATTTTTTTAACAGCATACGCCGATGAAAACACACTATCGAAAGCGAAAATAACAGAGCCATATGGCTACATATTAAAACCTTTCAAGGAAATTGATTTGCATACTACAATTGAAATGGCACTGTATAAACATCAAAAAACAGCTGAAATGAAAAAAGAGCTTGATGTTTATTCAACACTAGTAAGTGAATCCGAAAACGGAAAAGACTACATTTTCGTAAAAAACAAAAGTAAATTGATTAAAATCAGTGTTGAAGATTTATTTTATGTTGAAGCTTTGAAAGATTATGTGAATTTTCATTCACGTCATGGAAAATATACCATTCACAGTACAATGAAAGACGTGGAGTCGAAATTACCAAATAAATTTTTCGCTCGAGTTCACCGCTCTTTTATCGTTAATCTTGACAAAATCCTGTCCATCGAACACGTTAATGGAAGATTACAACTGGAAGGATTAGAGAAATCAATTCCAATTGGAGGGTCTTATAAAGACGAACTTTTAGAAAAGTTCAATTTATTATAATCTTTAAATTCACTCACAAAAAAACAAATCTATTACTACTTAAAGAATCATTAAAGTTTTATTGTAGATAATATACTAAGGAACTCTTTCTTTTTCCATCTTTGTATATCTTCATTTCCTTTAGACCTAGCATTTAAATATTCATTTTTGACTCTTAATAATTCTGAGTTATTTGAATACCAAGCTATACTCCTCATAAGTCTCACCATAATATCCTCTCTTCCATCTACGAAATTTTCGAATTGGATTTTTAAATAGGTCATCAGTATAGAATCATTTTTTTTTTTATAATATTTAAAATATTTGTTTCCTCAAAAAATGAGATTTCTCTATTCATAATTATACTTCTTAGTTTTTGCTTACTTTGAGTAGATAACCTTATAACACAAGACATGCTCCTTCCAAAACAATATCTCAATTCTGACAAACCAAATATAGCATCATGATAGGTTGTCGAATCAGCAGCTAGATGAACTAACCAACCTGCTATTTCATCTATACGTTCTCGTTTACTCTTATGCTTTTTTTTTGAATCAATAATTGAAAATATATTTAACATACTATCCAAAAAAAATAAATTAATATCACTTTGACTTTTGATCCACCAACAAGAATTTACAGGTCTATAAATTGTATCTCTTTTATTTTTCTTGAGAAAAACTATAACTGAGTCTCCATTAAAAAAATTACAAAACCTACTATAACTAATTGTTTTTGACAGTTTTGAATCGATATCATAATTCACAAATAAACTATCATTTTCCAAGTAATTCTTATAATTTTTATTACATTTTATTTTAATTAGTTTATTGTTAGGATCAGATTTAATGATTTGTCCCTTAATAATAAAATCTGCTTCGTACCAAACATAAGGAAACGGAAGTATATCTTCTTCTTGGCAAAAACAAATAGGTGAGATAATTAGAAATATTATTGTGATAAATCTATTTTTCATACCCCATTTGGTGTTTCTTATACAGTTGAAAAATCATGGTAAGCAAAAGAAAAATAATCTGAATATCAAATTCTAATTTTATCCTCTTTGCAACAAATACTGTTTAAACTCATCAAAATCTGGCTGGATTAGCGTAGCTACTTTTTGCCTTCTCATATATTCTTGTAATCTTTCCGGCACCTCAACCTTTTGACCAATTACAGGCTCAACTACGTCTCCAAACTTGGCAGGATGTGCGGTTTCCAATACAACTCCCTGAACATCATTATTTTTTTGATATTCCTTGACTGCCATATACCCTATAACACCATGAGGCTCCATTAGATAACCCGTTCTGGATATTACATCTAGCATACCTTCCTTTGTTTCCTCGTCACTAAACGCATATCCAACCATTGATTCTTTTACTTTTTCCCAATTACCTCCGTGTAATTCCAATATTCTCACAAAATTTGAAGGATCACCTATGTCCATTGCGTTTGAAATGGTTGGAATAGATGGACGAGCTTTATATACGCCCGTTCTTAAATATTCGGGAACAACATCATTAGCATTTGTTGCTCCGATAAATCGAGCAATAGGAAGTCCCATTTCTTTAGCAAACATACCAGCAGTCAAATTTCCAAAATTACCCGAGGGACAAGAATAAACAACAGGCTTGTCCTTATCCTCCAACTGCTCATACGAACCAAAATAATAAAAAGACTGGGGCAAAAATCGTGCTACATTAATTGAATTAGCAGAGGACAATTTCATAGCAGCTCTTAATTCAGGATCATTAAAAGCCTGCTTCACCATTGCCTGACAATCATCAAAAGAACCCTCTACTTCCAAGGTGGAAATATTCTGTCCCATAGTGGTGAGTTGTTGCTCTTGAATTTTGGACACCAACCCCTTAGGATAAAGAATTACCACATCAATCCCTTCTACACCTAAAAAACCAGAAGCAACAGCCGAACCTGTATCACCTGAAGTAGCAACCAATATCGTAACTTTATCACCGCTCTCTTTAACAAAATGCGATAAACATCTTCCTAGAAAACGACCACCAACATCTTTAAATGCACAAGTTGGTCCATGCCACAACTCCAAGGAGTATACATCTTTTTCGACCTCAACAATAGGTAAAGGGAAATTAACCGTTTCTTCGACTATGCGTTGCAAATCGCCGTCTGGAATTTCACCATCAACAAAACGCTTAGCAACTTCATACCCTAATTCTTCAATGGATGCTCCAGATCCAATTAAACCCTCTGGTAACTTATCTATTCTCTCAGGGAAATATAATCCTCCATCCGGAGCTAGTCCTCTTATTACAGCATCTTTAAACGATACCTCTTCAGAGTTTTTTCTTGTGCTATAATATTTCATTATCCTATGATTTTTGCTCCTTCTGAGTTCACTTGACTAACATGAATTTCAAAATCAACTCCATATTGAGTGTAGACATCAGCCATCGCCTCCTTAACTTTATTTGCTGCTTCTTCTCCTTTGGTTAAACCAAAAATAGAGGGGCCTGAGCCTGAAATCGAACACCCTAAAGCTCCAGCTTCCAAGGTTGCTTTTTTAACCTTTTCATAACCCGGTATTAGTATTGAGCGAATTGGCTCAATAACAACATCTACTAATGACCTTCCTATTAAATCATAATCTTCAGAGTATAATCCAGCAACTAACCCTCCAACATTACCCCATTGAGTAATTGCTTTAGAAAGATCTATACCACCCTTTAGAACTCGACGAGCATCTCTTGTTTTAACTTCTAATTGGGGATGAATAACGGTTGTCCAAAGCTCTTTTGGAGAATCTATTTTAATAATATCTAACGGTTCGTAGGATCTCACCAAAGTAAACCCACCACATATCGATGGTGCTACATTATCTGCATGCGCAACACCTGTTGCACATCGCTCTCCTTCCATCGCAAACTCAACTAACTCTTTTTTTGTAAAAGGGTTTCCCAACAGTTCATTTACAGCTACGACAGCAGCGGCAGAACTAGCAGCAGAACTGCCTATTCCACTCCCTGGCTTTACGCCCTTAGTCAATTCAATTTCAAAGCCTTGGTTAGACCCCAGTTTATCTAAAAGAGCTCTTACCGCTACTCCGGCAACATTCTTATCTGCAGCTAAAGGCAAATTTTCAGCATTATGGCACGCAGTGATTACGATATCTTCTTGATCAGTTTTTGTAACCAAAACCTCATCACCTGGATAATCTAACGCTAAACCTAAAACATCAAAACCACACGCTACATTAGCAACGGTTGCTGGGGCAAATACTTTTACCTGATTCATTTTTTAATAATTAGCAATTCTTACAATGTCCGCAAAAACTCCTGCTGCTGTAACTCCTGCTCCTGCTCCCGCTCCTTGAATTACCATAGGTTGAGAAACATACCTATCCGTATAAAGAGCTACTGTATTATCTGTTCCCTGCAAGTTGTAAAATGGATGAGTTGAATCAACAGCTTGAAGTTCAACAGTTGCCTTTCCATCCTCGTACTTGGCAATAACCCTTAATTTTCTACCTTCAGACTGCGCATTTCCAACCATTTCTTGGAAAGTTGGTTCATCATTCTTTAACAAATTAAAGAAGTCTTCTACGCTATCTACCTCAAAACAAGCCTTAGGAAGAATATCTTTAACTTCTATATCATCAAATTCCATTTTAATTCCAGCCTCACGTATCAGAATTAATATTTTTCGTTTAACATCTACTCCCGACAAATCTATTCGTGGATCTGGTTCTGTATAACCTTCACTTTTTGCTTGCGATACAACATCATGAAAAGTATTGTTTCCATCGTATGTATTAAAAATAAAATTTAAAGACCCCGATACCGTAGCTTCAATCTTTTGAATTCTATCTCCAGAGTGAACCAAGTCATTAATGGTACCAATTACAGGAAGACCTGCGCCAACATTAGTCTCGTATAAAAACTTAACGTTATTTTTTAAGCATATTGCTTTAAGTTCTTGATACAATTCGTAATCAGAAGAACATGCAATTTTATTCGCTGTGACAACATTAATATTATTTTCCAACGCCTTTTTATATACCGATGCAATTTCATAATTTGCGGTACAATCAACAAAAACAGAATTTCTCAAATTTAATTCAGCTATTTGCTCAATTAACTCGTCTTTATGAAAAATCACTGATGAAGACTCTACTTGATCTTGCCATCCGTTAAGATCAATTCCCTCTGAATTCAACAACATTTTTTTCGAATTCGCTAATCCAGTGACACGAACTACAATGTTTGAATTTTTCTGCAATACTTTTTGTTGTTGTTTAATTTGATCAACCAAAGTACCACCTACATTCCCCACACCAACTACAAATAAATTCAAAACTTTATTCGATCCTTCGAAATGATTTTCGTGAAGCACATTTAGTGCTTTTTTTACATCTTTTTCTTCTATCACTGCTGAAATATTTCTTTCTGATGATCCTTGAGCAATGGCCCTCATATTTACTCCATTGCTTCCAAGCGTATTAAACATTTTTCCACTAACATTAACCTGTCCACTCATCTTTTCCCCAACTAATGCTATAACCGATAATCCCGTTTCTACTCTTGGACTGTTTATTTTACCCGTTTGAATCTCAAAAACAAACTCCTCCTTTACTGCCTCAACAGCAAGATTAATATCTTCAGGACTAATCGCAAAGGAGATGGAATGCTCAGATGATGCTTGAGTAATTAGTATTACATTAACTTTTGCTCTTGAAAGAGCCCCAAATAATCGAGCTGATATTCCAGGAATTCCAATCATACCTGAACCACTTAAACTGGCTAAAGCAATTTTATCAATCGAACTAATTCCTTTAATTGGCATTCCTTCATCAGCACTAGCCGTAATTAAAGTCCCCTGATCTTCGGGAGCAAAAGTATTTTTTATTTTTAAAGGAATCCCTTTTTTGTATACAGGCAATATGGTTGGTGGATAAATAACTTTCGCCCCAAAATGAGAGAGTTCCATTGCTTCTTTATACGAAGCATACTTAACAGGAAATGCAGATTTAACCTTTCTTGGGTCAGCAGTATACATTCCACTAACATCCGTCCATATCTGTAGTTCAGCAGCATCCGAACCGGCTGCGTAAAGTGCTGCAGAAAAATCGGAACCTCCTCTTCCCAGGGTAGAGGTAATTCCTTCCTCAGTCGAAGCAACAAAACCAGGTGCAACAAAAACGTTTGCATCATTACTTTGAAAAAAGTCTTTTATATTTTCATAGGTAGTTTCGTGAAGTACCGCTGCACCTCCATGCTGAGTATTTGTTCGAATCAAAGATTTTGAGTCCACTAATTCAGCTCCTATAGATTTACTAAGTATAATTGAAGAAAGAGACTCTCCAAAACTAACCACATAATCCGAGGTTTTTGGCGACAATTCACGAACTAAAAAGACACCATTTAAAATATCCTCCAACTGATTCAACAAAACCTTAATATTCGCTATAACTCCACTTTGTTGATCAATTGCTACCAATTCACGAATTGCATCAAAATGCTTATTTTCAATTTCTTTAGTAATTTCCTTATAAGATTCGTCTCCATTGGCAGCCAATTCACTGGCAGCTAAAAGTTTATTGGTGACTTGCGTCATTGCCGAAACAACCACTATGACTCTATCTTCTTTTGCTTCATGAGCAATAATTTCTTGAACTCTTTTGATAGAATTTGCTGTGCCAACAGATGTTCCTCCAAATTTTAAAACTTTCATTTCTTTTTATTTATAATGTTTCGAACTGTGCGCCGAAGGCGCAAAAATATTGAATTATGTCGTGACTAAATAACGATTTAACCAGAAATAATTTGAGTGATATTATATATATGAAATTTACGCCCCAAAAGGGGTGATAATAGCAGTAGCGATAATTGTAATTATCGTTGATTTTTGAGTTGATGTTATACTGCCCTTTTTCATTTGAATTACAAAGATACAAAGAAAAACCAAATTAAAAGGAAATCGTAAATTAGATATTTACTTCACCAACATGCAGAAATTAATTTTGATATTTATTTTTGTTCATTCTATATTTTTTCTTGGATGCTCACCCAAGTTCCATGATAGCTACAGCGGAAAAACAGGAGGTAGAAAATATAAAGTGAGATTAAACGATTCATACAGCGGAGGAAGTCCGGGAAGAAGAAATCAAATAGGATATAGAGATTCATATAGCGGACGCACTGCCGGAAGAAAAAACCAACGTGGATTTAGAGACTCATACAGCGGAAAATCGGGTGGGAGAAGAAATCAATTTAGATTTAGAGATTCATACAGCGGAAGTAGTGGTGGGAGAAAAAGACAACATGGATTCAAAGATTCCTATGGAGGAGAAAGTGGGAGAAAAAGACAACATGGATTCAAAGATTCGTATGGAGGAGAAAGTGGAAGAAAAAGACAACATGGCTTTCGAGACTCATACGGAAGTAAAAGAAAAAGAAAAAAAAGTAAGTTTGGATTCAATGACTCCTACAGCTCCAGGGATTCAAAAAGACAAAACCTGAGATTTAAAGACTCCTACAGCTCTTCAAATTCGAGAAAATCAAACTCCACATTTAAAGACTCATATTCTTCGAAAAAAAAGGACTATTCCGGAAACAAAAAGAAATCCCGAAATATATGGAATCCGTTTAGGAGGCACGATAATTATAATTCTAAACCAAAAAAGAAAAAAATACCTAAAAAAAAGAAAAAAATAAATAGATCAACTCGATTTGAAGGAATGCGTTAAAATAGGAGAATGGCGAATGTTCTATTCGAATCGTTGAATAATTACTTAATTTAGAAGCATGAAATCAGTTAATGCAAAAAGCACATTTGCCTCAGCAACACATATTGTTTTACCCAACAATACAAATACACTCGGAAATTTAATGGGAGGTCAACTTTTAAATTGGCTGGATGTTATTGGTGCCATAAGTGCTCACAGGCACTGTCGTAGAGTTGTTGTAACAGCATCCGTTGGCAAGGTTGCATTTCAAAAACCAATAAAACTTGGAGATATTGTTACCATAGAAGCCAAAGTTTCTCGAGCATTCACCTCGAGCATGGAGGTTGTAATGGATGTTTGGGTTGAAGACCACATCACTGGTAAGAAAAAAAGACACAACGAGGCAATATATACTTTTGTGGCTGTTGATCAAATTGGTCGACCTATTGAGGTTCCAGAGTTGGTGCCCGAATCTGAACAAGAACAAGAACGTTTTGAAGGAGCACTAAGAAGACGACAATTAAACTTAATAATGGCGGGGAAACTATCGCCAAAAGATGCTGTTGAATTAAAATCCCTATTTCAATAAGCTGAATCGAATTAAGAAATGAAAAATAATCAAAACTCAAAAAGAAGTTTTTGGCAACGGTTAAAAGTTCGTTATCATTTATCGATAGTAAATAAAAATTTGCTTTTAGAAGTCTACAGTAGAAACATTTCATTAGGAAGACTCATCCTTTTAATTCTTGCAAGTACTTTCTCTGTTGTGTTATTTACATATCTCATCATTGCTTTTACACCTATAAAATCATTTATAATTCCTGGTTATGAATCCGAATCAGTTCAGGCACATTTAATCGAAAACAACAAAAGATTATTTGAACTTCAAAAGCAAATTCAAGGAAAAATTGAATACGGCTTAAAACTAGATTCAACATTTAAAGACTTTGGAATTCCTGTTGACTCCATAAATAACATGGCATTTGAAAAAATTAATTTGGAAAACAGAAAAAGTAATTTATTACCGGATAAATTCATAAATCTTTCTATTGCAGAGGAAACAAAATCATTAGCCAATTTTCACTTTTTTAAACCAATTGAAGGAATTGTATCCAAAGAATTAAAAGTAAATGAAGGCCATCATGGTATTGATGTTGTAGCAGAAAAAAATGCTGGAGTAAAAAGCACTTTAAACGGTAAGGTTATTTTTTCTTCATGGACGGCAGAAACAGGACATGTTATTGCAATACAGCACAGTAATGACTTAATCAGTATCTACAAGCACAATTCTGTTTTGTTAAAAAAAGAAGGAGCAATTGTTAAAGCAGGAGAGGTAATTGCTATTGTAGGAAATAGTGGTGAATTTACAACCGGACCTCATTTACATTTTGAAATATGGTTTAAAGGCTCTCCTCTGAGCCCGACAGAAGTAATTAATTTTGAATAAAAATATACCAACAACATTTATCATAATTAAACAAAGATGAATTGTCCTTCTTGCTCAAAAAAAATCAACCCAAAAGCTATAAGATGTCCGTATTGTAAAGCCTTATTAGTGTCTAAAGAGAAATTTTCCAGTGTAGTAAAAAAGCGAAAAGAAAAATCCTTGGAAAGAGAAAAAAAAGAATTTATTAAGTCTGGAAGGAACACATTGCTGATAGTTGGCGGTCTCAATGTAATACCACTATTCATTTATCTTTCTCATGGAGATAATTTGTCAGCAATTATTGAAGGTACTATTGCTGGAATGTTCTTAGGTCTAGGTTTGTTGGCCACAAGGGTTCCATATGCCGCTTTGCTGTCGGGGATAATTTTGTATATACTGTTAACAGGCCTTTCAGCAGTTGCAGATCCAGAAAGTATTATTAATGGTCTCATTATTAAAATAATTGTTATCTATTATCTCTTTAAAGGAATGCGTGCGGCCAATAAGTTTAAGAAAAAATATAAAAACATAGACATACTTGATGCTGCTTGAAAATAAAATTTAACACAGCTAAAGCTAACAGTTAAAAGAAGCCACAAAAAACATCATATTTATGAGAAAGAGAAGATTTAGAAATAAATCAGCTTTAATATGATAAGTGTCGACACCATAAACAAGACGGTCAAAGGAAATCCAAATTTAAAGTAGTCTTTAAACTTATATCCACCCGGACCATACACCATTAAATTGGTTTGATACCCAATTGGGGTTAAAAAAGTTTTAGAACCCGCAAAAGCAACACAAAAAAGGAAAGGTTCATAATCGTAACCATTTAGCTCCGCAAAACTTAAAGCAATTGGAAGTATAATTGAAACAGCTGCAATATTTGTCATATATGCAGCCAAAAGAGTAGTTATTAAATATACCCCAGATAGAATCCCCATAGTTCCTAAAGGCTCCAGAATAATTAATCCCTCTGTGGCGATAAGTTGAGCAGCCCCGCTTTTATCCATAGCTACTCCAATAGAGAGAGCTCCGCCCATTATGGCTATTAAATTAATATTTATTGCTCTTTTTACTTCTCCAAATAAAACAACCCTTGTTAACAATAAAAAAACAAATAAAAGCAAAAGTGACTGAAACAAACTTATCCAACCTAAAGCGGGTAGTAAAATAGAAATAACAGTAGAAATTATTAATGACGTGGATTTTTTTCCATCAATATCTTGTAACTGACGAACATTTGATATCAATGTCACTTCTTTTGCTTGATCAATTCTCTTGTAAAAATCATGTCCAGCAACACATAACATCATGTCTCCCTTTTGCAAAGTCATTTCGCCTATTTTACCATATAATTTTTCACCATCTCGTCTTACAGCAATAATAGCAGCATCAAATCGCGCTCTAAAATCTGTATCTTTAATCTTCTTTTTTGACAACGAAGAGTTATAAGGAACAATTACTTCGACAACCTCTTTTTTTCGCTGTAGCTTCTCTAAATCATTCGGCATCTCTAAGCCTAAATCCAAATTAACAATATCAGCAATATTATCAGTTTCTCCAGCAAATATTATGTAATCTCCTGCTCTCATAATTTCTTTCGGACCTGGAGCAGTTCTGACTTTATCGGGTCGAACAATCTCTACCAAATATAATCCTTTTAAACTTCTCAAGTTAGACTCACCAATTGTTTTTCCAACCAATGGAGATTTCTCAGTAACCAATAAATCAACCAAATACTCTCTTTTGTTTTTATGGAAATTGGAAATCATCCCTGTATTCTTAGGAAGAATTCTTTTACCAAAAAAAAGTATATAAACAATTCCAATTACAACAAGGGGTGCTCCTATAACAAAAAATGAAAACATACTTAATCCCGCTGAAGGACCCATTTTCCCTACTATGATGCTATCGGCAATTAAATTGGTAGATGTTCCTATTAGAGTTAATCCGCCCCCCATAATAGCAGCAAAAGAAAGTGGAATTAATAGTTTGGACGGAGAAATCTTATTCTTTTTACCCCAATCAACCACGTATGGCAACAATAAAGCAACCAATGGGGTATTGTTCATAAATCCAGAAAACAATGAAACACAAGCAGTCATCTTAAATGTAAACTTTAAATACCCCTTAGTTTTCAAAAATAAACGCTGGAAAACATTCTCAATTACAGGACTCCTTTTTAAAAACTGTCCAATTACTAATAGCATTACAATGATTGCCACCTGCTCATTAGCAAATGAAGACAGAACATCATTAGACGTCACAACACCTGGAAGCAATAAAAGTCCTACTGCACCGAGAAAAGTGATAGCAGTATTGTATATCTCTTTGTAAAGAAATATAATCGTTAAAAGAATAACTCCAATCACATAAACCTGGACTCCTTCTTCGCTGATGTACTCACTCAATTGAAACATAAATCACCGACAAAGTTAGCAATACTATTAAAAGTAATTTTTAACGGATAGAATTTCTATTCTTATACCCCTTTAAATTCAAACTCAACTTGTTAATAACTTGTTAATTAACAAGTTGAAAAAGATTACTTTTTCTTTGTATATTCTTTTCAGTTAAAGTCCAAAAAATACATATCTTTATTTCGATTTTGACGTCATGAATATACGACTTGAAAAAATAGCTAAAGAGTTACTCATTAACGAAGACTGTGTAATTATTCCCGATTTTGGTGGTTTTATTACGCACTATCGTCCTGCTGTTTTTGAAACAAATAAAAACATCATTCTTCCTCCGGGAAAAGGAGTTTCTTTTAACGTAAAACTTAATCGTAACGACGGGCTGCTCGCTCAATATGTTTCTCTCAAAACAGGAGAAAGTTACAACAATGCCTTGAAAGCCATTCAGTCAAAAGTATCTTACTGGAATCAAGAACTTAAAAGAACCAATTACCTTGAGCTGGAAGGTTTAGGTTCTTTTCTTCTAAACAATGAAGGAAATTTAGTTTTCGAACAATTTAATGAAACCAACTTTGCGAATTCATCCTTTGGATTAACAAATGTTCACGCTTCTCCAATTATAAGAGTTGGACTTGCTCAGCGAATAGAAAGAGGCTTAGATGATAAAAAAGGGTCCGCCAACCCTCATCGACTAATTAAAGCTACAAGTATTGCTGCCTCCATTCTTCTATTGCTTTTTGCAGGATATAAACTGGAAAAAAACTACTCAAATCAACACTTAAATCTTGGTTTTGACTCAGTAGTTCTTTCCAATAAAAACACTTCTACACAAAAGAATTCAAACGAAGTCTCAAACGATAAAAAAGAAGACACTAATAAATCATTACCTGTTTTAAACAAGGAAGAAATCCAGTGTTTTGAGGACTTAGGCCTTCTAAATGAACCAGAAAACATTGAACGAATCAAGGAAATACAAAAGAAAAAAGCAACCATTGATGCCAAATTCAAAGCAGTAGAAGAAAGCATTGCCATTGAAAACAGAAAACCCTCTTCGCTCCCTAAATTTCATGTCATTGCTGGATGTTTCGGTGTTGAATCCAATGCAACAAAAATGGTAAAAAATTTAAAGAAAGAAGGTTTTGAAGAAGCACAAATAGCTGGTAAATCAAAATCAGGTCTTTTACGAGTTTCTTATGGATCCTATTACAAAAAAATCACAGCCTTAAAAGCATTAGCAAAAGCAAAATTATCTCACAATGCTAATGCTTGGTTAGCTGAAGATTAATCTTATCAATACCTTTTTCTGAATAGACAAACCACGGCTAACAATAAGAAATCAATTTTGTGAAAACAGCCTTTAAAATTATTTTTTAGCGGGTTTTACAATAGAAGCACCTCATTTATACCTAAACTTTTTAAATTCTTAAAAAAATCTTATTCCGATTTAATTACATTTGGCAAATAATCATTTGAAAAAGTAAATTATTCTGAATTTACACAGTCTAAAAAACACTTAATCAAAATTATATTTTGTTAATATTTACTTAATTTGTGAATAAGCAAATTTTATTTGGAACAATCTCACTTCTATCCTATCTTTGTTGTCCCAATTCGTGCAATTGCGGTATAAATAAAGTAAAATGAGTTTAAACAATATCAAAAGAATACAAGACTGGGGATTAGGAATCAATGGTCATATGGTAATTTCTGGACCTTGTAGTGCAGAAACTGAAGAACAGGTTTTAACTACTGCAAAAGAAATTGCGAGAGATAATAGAGTAAATGTCCTTAGAGCGGGAATTTGGAAACCAAGAACCCGACCAGGCTCTTTTGAAGGAATTGGTGAAGTTGGACTAGAATGGTTAAACAAAGCAAAAGCGGAGACTGGTCTATTGACGGCAACTGAGGTAGCAAATGCCGCTCACGTTGAAGCTTGTTTAAAAGCCGGAATTGATATCTTATGGGTTGGCGCAAGAACTACTGTTAATCCTTTCTCTGTTCAAGAAGTTGCAGATGCTCTTAAAGGCGTTGACATTCCCGTTTTGGTGAAAAATCCAATCAATCCAGATATTGCATTATGGCAGGGAGGTTTAGAACGTATTGCATCTGCAGGAATTACTCGGCTAGGGGCCATTCATAGAGGGTTTTCAACATACGAAAAAACTCCTTTTAGAAACTTACCGAAATGGGATATGGCTATTGAGATGATGAGAAAATTTCCTCAGTTAGACATTGTTAATGACCCTTCTCACATTGCTGGAAATAGAGAATTACTACCTTACGTATGCCAAAAAGCACTTGATTTAAACATGGAAGGATTAATGATTGAATCGCATGTAACTCCATCTGTTGCATGGTCAGATGCTGCGCAACAAGTCACTCCATCTGGCTTATCAGAACTTTTGGACGGTTTAACTTTCAGACATGAAAACGTAGACGCTGCTGACTCTAATCAACTTGAAGCACTAAGAAGAGAAATTGATGAAATAGATGATGACATCTTTCAAAAAATAGCTTCAAGAATGAAAGTTGCAGATCAAATAGGTGAATATAAAAGAGAAAACAGTGTAACCATACTTCAAGTAGGAAGGTGGGAAGAGATTGTAAATAAAAGAATAGCATTGGGTGTTGCAATGGGATTGGATGATGGTTTTGTGAAAAATTATTTAAAATTAATTCATAAAGAATCCATACGTCGTCAAAATGTAATCATGAACGAAGTTCAAGCTGAACTCGCAGGAAAATAGTTGGTAAAAAATTAACTTATTAAAAAGGTCAGGATATCCTGACCTTTTTATTTTTCCAATTAAATGTGTTTTTTAACCAGATTACGTTTATTTTTCAATTTATTGACATTAAAAAATTGACAGTAATTCACGGATACTTTATATTCGCACGCTGAAGACGAAACTCATTTCGTTTTTTACTCTAAATTATATACAAAAATGCTTAAAAAGCTACTTTTATTTTTCACTTGCCTAATCCATTTTTGGTCGTTTGGAAACGAAGGTTACTTTTTGAGAAATGAAGGACAGCTTCCTGACCACGTTTTATATCATGCAAGATTAAACTATGGAGGGTTTTATGTTGAAAAAGATGGGTTCAAAATATTAGTTCTTGACCCAAAAGAACTTGACCATGCTATTGGACACGGTGAGCATCACCATCACTATGAAAAAGGACATTCTCACATTAATAAAGACGTAAGAGGCCATGTATTTACCATAAAATTCAAAGGCTCAAATCCTTTAAACTATGGCCTTGACTATTCAAACTTATCATTCAAAGTCAGTTCATTCATCGGTAATGACTCTTCGAAATGGGTTGGTGGTTTAACCCCCATAAAAGAAACAACGCTTTCTAACTTATACGAAGGAATAGACCTTAAACTCTCATTTAAAAATAATGTCATTAAATACGACTTTATAGTAAAACCGGGCGCAAATCCAAACGATATTAATATTGAATACGAAGGACTGGAAAACATACGTCATCTTAAAAACAAATTAATACTGGTTACCAGTGTTGGAAACATAGAAGAATCTGCTCCATACTCATTTACCTCTGATCAACCCAACAACTCTATACCAACAGAATACAAAAAAATTACAGAAAGCACTTACGGAATTGAATTAGGAGATTACGATAAATCAAAAACCCTAACCATTGATCCACAATTAAACTTTATAACCTTCAGTGGTTCTTCCTCCGATAATTGGGGGTTCTCGGCTACATACGACAATTTGGGTTACGGCTACGGCGGGGGGGTTACATTTGGTTCATCATATCCGACTACAACAGGTGCGTATAGCTCATTTTTAGGTGGAGGATCTGTTGATATGTCAATTTCTAAATTCAGTCCAGACGGAACCCAACTAGTAGCCTCCACTTATTTAGGAGGAAACGGGATAGAAGCACCTCACAGTATGATTGTAAACAGTAAGGGCGAACTTCTAGTATATGGAGCTTCAAGCTCTTCTGATTTCCCTACTGTTGCCAATTCGTATGATAAAACCTTCAACGGTGGAAACTATACACAAGCAGGCTACTTATCGTTTTCAAACGGTACAGATATTGTTCTTGCTAAACTCAGTAACGACTTCACTACACTCCTTTCGAGTACATACTACGGCGGAAGTAACAATGACGGTATTAACGATGGTTCAGAAACTTTAGGTTTATTCAGAAACTATGGAGATGGAAACAGAGGAGAAATCATTGTAGATAAAAACGATAATGTTTTAATTTCATCGGTAACCGTTTCAAACGACCTACCAACAAACGGAGGATTTCAAACCTCATACGGCGGCGGGTCTCAGGATGGATGTGTTGCTAAATTTAACCCTAACTTAAGCAGTTTAATTTTTGGAAGTTATTTTGGAGGATCCGGAAACGATGCTTGTTACTCAATCAAACAAAACAGCTCTGGAGATATTTATATATCAGGAGGTACCACCAGTACAAATCTTCAGCAAACTTCAGGAAGTTACAGCTCAAGTTACAGCGGTTCAATTGATGGATTTTTGGCCAGAGTTCATGAAAATGGAGGGACGCTAATAAAAACTACGTACATAGGAGGCAGCAGCTACGACCAAAACTATTTGGTAGACGTTGACAAAGATGAAAGTGTTTATTGCTTTGGACAATCGGCCGGAAATATGACGGTATCCAACGGAGTTTACAGCAACCCGGGAAGTAAACAATTCCTTCAAAAATACAATAAAGAACTAACCGTTTTAGAAAAAGGGACAGTATTTGGGAATGGAACAAGTCAAACGGAACTGGTTCCTACTGCGCTTATGGTTAGCGACTGTAAAGAGGTTTATGTTTCTGGATGGGGAGGAAGTTTTAATGATTATTCGTCTTTCAATGGAATAGAAAACTTTCCAATCACTTCCGATGCGATACAATCTCAAACCGACGGTTCAGATTTTTATATATTGGTTCTAGCCGAAGACTTCCAACAAATCAACTACGGAAGCTTCATTGGTAATTTGAACGCATCCGAGCATGTTGACGGAGGAACCAGTAGATTCGACAGAAACGGAACTATATATCAATCTGTGTGTGCATGCGGTAGCGCTTCCACTTTCCCTGTCACTCCAGACGCCTATTCGGAGGAAAACAACTCCTCATGTAATTTAGCCTTAATCAAAATGGACGCTTCGACATTAACTGCTAACATACAATTCCAACAAGATTCAATTTATTGCTCCAACAACATTGTGAATTTCACAAACATTAGTACAGGTGGTCAGGATTTTAAATGGATATATCCTGACGAGTCCGTAGTTCAAAGTAGGGACGGTCAATTCGAGTTTTTAGAAGCAGGACAATTCATTGTTCAACTCGTCGCAACCGATCCAAATAAATGTCCGTTCTCCGACACAACTGAAGTACTAGTTGATGTTGCAGAAGGGGTTAATCTGGATTTACAACTTGATTCTTACGACTGTTCGACGGGAGACCTTTCTTTATCCGTAGAGGGTCCAAATACAAATGATTATGTTTGGAGTGACGCAAATGGGGTTATTCCTGGTAACACAAACTCCATCTCTCTTTCCACAGACACCAACACTCTTTTTTATGTAGAATATGAAGCAGGATGTGGTACCGTTAAAGATCAAATAGAAATTGAATTATTTGCTCCCCCCACAGGAGGTTTTGCAAACGGCACTTCTTGTTACGGAGACTCCCTCAAATTCTATTTTGAAACCAATGAAAACAGTACATATAAAACCATAAACGGCGAACCCTATTCATTAATCAATGATACACTTATATTTCCAACTTTAAGTGACGAATCCATTTATTTTGAAACCAGTTCTCCATGCGGAACTGCAGTTGATACATTTGATATTGATGCGATAATTCTTGAATCTGTAACTTCCCCTGATACTACTGTTTGTATGGGAGAAAGAGTCCCTTTAAGCGTTATTTCAAATGAAGATTTCGTTTGGCAAAATGGAGGTTTTCCTGACCCTACTGCCAATCAGCAGGTAATTTATCCAACGGAAAGTGAGTCTTATATCGTTCAATTGGATAATAATATCTGTATTAAAAATGACACCATTAACATTGATGTTTTCAGCACTGAAGAACAACCCATTAACCCGTCCTACACCATTGATTTTGGTGAAAGCCTAAATTTGAACTTACTTCCTGGATACGCTTACAGTTGGAACCCCGGTAATTATATGTCCTGCAACACATGTTCCGATGTTTCATTGGAAGCACAAGAGGACATGACGTATACTTTTGAGTACATGGATTCAAAAGGCTGCTTGATTAAAGACTCCGTTGTTGTTAATGTAATTTTTCCATTATGGATTCCTAACTCCTTTACCCCTAATCGAGATTTTAAAAACGAGGTATTCAAAGCAGAAAGCCATGCAGTTTCTGAATTTACGATGTATATTTTTAATCGCTGGGGAGAAGTGGTTTTTAAATCCAATGATATCAATTCAGGTTGGGATGGAACAATTGATGGAGAACCTCAACAAATTGATGTATATGTATATAAAATAGTATACAAAAAAGTCCACTCTGATAAGCATTACGAGAAAACAGGAACAGTAACTTTGATGAGATAAGTCCTTTACGCCTCTTAAAATTAAAACAAATTACCTTGAGAGCCTCTTCTGAAGTTAACCCCTAAATGTTTATACGCTTGTTCTGTTGCCTCCCGGCCTCTTTGAGTCCTATTTATGAAGCCCTCTTTAATTAAGAAAGGTTCGTAAACCTCCTCAATAGTACCTGCATCTTCACCAACTGCTGTTGCAATGGTATTAATACCAACAGGACCTCCTTTAAATTTATCAACAATAGTAGTTAATATTTTTACATCCATCTCATCCAGTCCGTTTTCATCAACATTCAAAGCTTTTAAGGCATCATTTGTTACCTTGATCGTAATGGTTCCGTCTCCTTTTATTTCTGCAAAATCACGCAACCTTCTCAATATCGCATTTGCAATTCTTGGAGTACCTCTACTCCTTCTGGCAATTTCAAAAGCGGCGTCCTCATTAATGGGAACATTCAATAAATGAGCAGACCTTAAAATAATTAAGTGCAACAATTCAGCATCATAATATTCCAAACGACAATTTATTCCAAATCGAGCTCTCAAAGGAGACGTCAATAACCCTGAACGCGTTGTTGCACCAATCAAAGTAAAAGGTTCCAATCCTATTTGCACCGATCTAGCATTAGGTCCAGAATCAATCATGATATCGATTTTATAATCTTCCATTGCGGAATATAAATATTCCTCAACAACAGGACTCAAACGATGAATCTCATCAATAAACAGGACGTCACCTTCAGCTAAGTTGGTTAATAATCCTGCCAAGTCGCCCGGCTTATCAAGCATTGGACCTGAAACCAGTTTAATATTACTTCCTAATTCGTTGGAAATTATATTCGCTAAAGTTGTTTTCCCTAAGCCGGGAGGGCCATGCAAAAGAACATGATCTAAAGCTTCCTCTCTTTTTAATGCTGCCTGAACAAATACAGAAAGATTATCCAATACATTTTTTTGACCCGTAAAATCATCAAATGTTTTTGGACGAAGCACTCTCTCAAACTCCACCTCTGGATTAGTAAGATTTTCTCCCGATGGATCTAATGCATCATTCATAAAATTAATTCATTAAGGTCATTAACAACTAAAAGAATTTTTATTGATATTTTCTCGTCAACAAAGATTGTAATTTTTGATAAGGCTCTTCCTCTATCATCCAATCTCTTTTTTGAGCAAATTCCGTTAACTTTTCATTTGCATCTTTCAAAGATAAACAACTGTTCAACTCATCAATTGTTTTCAAAAATTGTTCTGTATTGCCATCAAAAAGTTCGTTTGTAAACAAAAACTTTTCATTTATTCCAATTGCACTGCTTAAATTATCAATTTTTTTTCTGGCCAACTTGGCCGCTAAAGAGTTATCCTCCTCTTCTTGATGTTGAAAAACAACACCAGATGTGTTTTCCGATATAATCGAGGAAATTTCGTTCTCCAAATGCTCTACGATTGACTCTTCCGATGGAACATCATTTTGATTCTCAAGAAAATCAACTCCATGATTTTGATTCGTTTGCTCCACATCCAAAGACTTCTTTTGAAGATTGTCCACAGACTCTTTGGTTATTTTATCAAAACGTTCAGGAACTTCTTGATTTTCCTGTGAAAGATTCATTTCTAATTGATGAGTTCTTTGAGATTGTTCATCAAACAAAACATAAGACAAAATGACCGCTCCTTCATGTAATTCTCTTGCATCCTGAATTAATTCCCTCAACAAAACTTTATTCACATTTCCTCCCAAGCTTTCAATCTTTGTAAGCTTGTCCTCAAAAGCTTCCTGATTTGATTTCAATTGCTTAATAATTTCTAAAAAATTGCTCATAAAATTAAGGTTGGTATTTAAATTTAACTTATTAAACCATCTCTTAGTATGCTACTATCAAGTGAATATTCACTTTTTACAGTTAACAACGTTAATCATACATCTCAAAAACTTACCGGATGGAGTAGATCAAAACACAACCAAACATGTATACAAAACTACCAATGTGTAACAAAACTTGAATCCTTAGAGATTCTCTTTAGGGAAATTTTTAGAAGACAATTTACTTGGAAAAAACAGAAATTTACTTTCCCTCATTTACAATATAATTCACTTTTAAAGCCGAGGCGTCTCTCAACTCCTCTTTAACCTCACTCACAACCCCAAGTTTAGTTTTTTTATCGACCTTTAAGCACACCACCATTTTTTTTGCTTTGGACGCACCTATCTGTGCATCAGGATAACTTGCCTTTATACTGGCCCTTTTATCGTCCAGAAACATTCTAATGTCTTTTTTACTTTTTATGGCATCATTGAGCTGAATTGATGTTTTATCACCGTATACCTTCTGAAGTTTTTTTGTAGGAACGCCCAACTGTATATATGCCGTAGGTGTTTTATCCTCCAATTTACCAGTTTCTGTTGCACTGGGCAAAGTCACTATTAAACTTGAAGTATTCTCTCTTGTTTTTGTTGCCACCATAAAAAAGAACAAAAGCATAAATACTATATCCGGCAAGGAGGCGGTTGAAATACCAGGCTCTATTCTTTGCTTTTTGCCGTCATTGAATTTAGACATAACTGTTTTCTTTTTTATTGAATTACCGGAGCCTCTGAAATATTTTCTTTGTAAACCATTTTCAACATTTCTTTTTCTTGTAAGGTTAAGTCACTCCAACCTCTACCTAAAACCTTTATTGCTAAATCATTTCTTAAGGACTTATAAGCTTGCTTCAAATGATCCTTTAGAAGGATGTAAGTTTCATATTCAGCTCCCTGAGTAGCCTGCATATTAACTACGTGCTCTGATTTTCTGAAATCTTCCCCAAAAACCTGTAAAGCCTTTAATCTCAATTCTGATTTTTTTAATTTTCTTTCAGCAGAGGCCTGAGCAGCTTCGTTAGCCTTCTCTAATACTTTTTTATTTTTATCAATTCGGACCTGAAGTTCTTCTTCAGTTACAGCCCTACTCACTGGCCAATCTGTTCTATTGGAAGAATTCAAAATCATCTCCTTTACCAAAGTGGGTATCTCTTCAATTTTAACGAGTTTTCCTTCAAATAAAATCAAATTGTTGTTGTTTACCAAAACTTCAATTACATTTCGTTTATTAACAGGTGGTGGTGGAGACGTATCAGCAACCTTTTCAGGAAGCAACTGAAACATTCCGGATTCTTGAGTCATTTCAGATGTAACTAGAAAAAAGATAAGCAAAAGAAAGGCTATATCAGCCATCGATCCTGCATTTACTTCTGGCGATTGTCTTTTTGGCATATTATAATTTTAAAGCTCTTTTAATTTCAGTTGCTACTATTAAAAGAACTGCTATTATTGTTACAGCATACCAAGTATAAATACCTCCCTCTGAAAACTTACTTCCTTCAATCAAATTCCCTTCCTGGTCAATAGAATCTGTTGAAAAATTATATCCGACTAAGAAAATTAAACCAAGAGACAAAGCGCTGATAATGAATTTCATGCCCGCCCTTGGGTTCTCTACAAAATTAAAGACAGTAAACCCAACCGTTACAGTAATTATAGTATACAACAAACCAAAAGAAAATAGAATTAAAGTCATTGAGTCAATACCCTCATTGAAGGTGAGTAGAATCAATATCCAAATAATTGAAATTAACACCCATTTTCCAATAATTAAACCTAAATCTAATTTCATTTCTCGAAAATTTAAAGTTATGCTACAGGTTCAATTTTATTTTGAACAATTTTAACAAATGAATTTGATGCGTCTTCCATTTGATTGACAAGATTATCAATTTTCGCGACTACAATGTTGTAAAAAACCTGTAAAATAATCGCAACAATCAAACCGGCAACCGTAGTAATCAAAGCTGTTTTTATACCACCTGCCATAGCTGAAGGTTCAATGCTTCCAGCCGCTTGAATTGAATCAAAAGCGTCAATCATACCTATTACAGTTCCCAAAAAACCCAACATCGGAGCTAAAGCAATATATAACGATATCCAGGAAACTCCTTTCTCCATTAGTCCCATTTGAACAGACCCGCCTGCAATGACAGACTTTTCAACTTGTTCTATTCCTTCATCTGACCTTACTAGTCCGTCGTAAAAAATTGCTCCTACAGGACCTCTTGTATTTCTACATACTTCTTTTGCCCCTTCAACACCTTCTGTATTTAAAGCTTCTTCAACTTGCTGTAATACTTTTTTAGTATTTACGTTGGATAAACTCAAATAAATAATACGCTCAATAGCAGTTGCAATTCCTAGTATTAAGCAAGCCAAAACAGGAATCATCCATGTTACCCCACCTTCTAAAAATCGTTTCTTTACTTCCTGAGTGAATGTAGGTTCGTCCCTCACCTCAACATCTGTTGCAGTTTCTTTCAACTCTTCTTCTTGAGAATTGATTTCTTCAACCGCTTCTATATTTTCTACTTGATTGTTATTTTCCTCTTGTTCTGCAAAAGCATTTGTACTGAAAGTCGCTAAAAACAGCGTTAAAGAGAGCATTAAATTTGAAACTAGTTTTTTCATGGTGTTATTTAGTTGCTTAATTATTTGGTGCTGCTAAAATTTCAGCTACCGAATTAAAAATTTAATTTTGTTGTCAATTCTTGACAGCAAAAAGAATTGCTGAAAAAAGAATATGCCGCGAAGTTAATGTTTCGATGTTAATTTTAGGTTAACTTAATATTTCCCTTTGATTATTATGGAAAATCGACGACAACAAAAAATAGCTAAAGTATTGAAACAGGACCTTGCCGTTTTGTTTCAAAGAGAATCTCGAACCATGTTTAACGGTGCTTTTATAACCGTGACTTCCGTAAGAGTTACCGCAGACCTATCGTACGCAAAAGTTCACCTCAGTATTATGGGAAAAAATGATGAAAATATTTTAGAAACTGTGAAAACAAAATCAGTCGAAATAAGAACGATTATTGCAAAACAAGTTCGGCATCAAATGAGAAAAGTTCCAAACTTTCAATTTTACATTGATGATTCACTTGATTACTATGAGCAAATTGACGAATTATTAAAAAAGTAATTTGAACTTTTCTTTTTCCATAGCGTTCCGATATCTTTTTTCAAAGAAAAAAAATAATGTAATCAACTGGATTACATGGATTTCTGTTTCCGTAGTTGCAATTGTGGCCGGAGCATTAATCATTATTTTGTCAGCAATGAATGGCTTATCGTCCTCGGTTAGAAACTTATACTCCAACTTCGATCCTGAAATTAAGATTGAAACTCAAAAGGGTATTCGGTTTAATCCAGACAGTCTCCCAATAAAAAAACTAGAGCTAGTGAAAGGTGTTAAAGGCATATCCTACGCCTTAGAAGAAACGGCCCTATTAAAATATGGTGACAACCAAGAGGTAGCAACCGTAAAAGGAGTTACCAATTATTTTTCAAAAATCACAAACATTGAAAATGCTATTATCGAAGGTCATTACGGCCCTTTTGTAGATGGTCCAAACGAGAGTGTTCTTGGTATAAATATCGCATATAAACTCGGTGTAAACACGGACAGCAACATTCCTTTAAGAATGTACATACCCAATATTAATGGAAACTCAAGTGGACCTGCTGATTTGTTTAAATCAACAACCAGTTATCCACGGGGAATTTTTGATATAAATTCTGACTTTAACAGCAAATACATTATTGTTTCAATCGATCAGGCTCGAAATTTAATTGGAATACCCGATGTTATTAACTCGATTGAAGTTGGTTTAGATTCCGTTTCTCACCCTGAGAAGGTAAAATCGACCATTCAGGATTTGATCGGAAGCAAATACAGTGTCAAAACAAGATTCGAACAAAACGAATTTCTTTTTAAGTCCATTAATGCTGAAAAATGGATAACTCTGTTAATCCTTTCTCTCGTAATTGTTTTAGCAATTTTTAATGTTATGGGTTCATTAACGATGCTTGTAATTGACAAAAAGAAGGATGTTTTTGTGCTAAAAAGCATGGGCGCTAATCAAAATCAAATAAAACTCATTTTTTGGCTTGAAGGTTTCCTTATTTCCGTATTTGGATCTTTGATAGGACTACTTATTGGAATTTTGTTGATTTTTCTACAACTTCACTTTTGCCTTTTTGGCTATGGAACAAGCAACGGTTTTGACTGTTTTCCCGTTGAACCACATTTTTTAGATGTTGTGATAATTTTATTGGTAATTAATGGAATTGGATGCTTAGCATCTCTAATTCCAATAAGAAGAATCAAATAATTTTTGAATTACAAACTCAAAATGTGGAACGTTTGGGTTTATCGTGTATTTTTACAAATAAATTAATGAGCATGAAACTCTGGGACAAAGGATTTAACGTTGATGAAGCAATTGAAAAGTTCACAATCGGAAACGACACAGAACTGGATTTACACCTTGCACCTTTTGATGTATTAGGCAATATTGCACACGTTACAATGCTTACAGAGGTAGGTTTATTAGATAAATCTGAACTTCCTGCTTTAAAATCAGAGTTGATTAAAATCTATAAAACAACTCAAGATGGCACTTTTGAAATTGAAAAAGATATGGAGGATGTGCACTCTCAGGTAGAATCAATTTTGACAAAAAAGCTTGGTGATGTAGGAAAAAAAATCCACAGTGCACGATCAAGGAACGACCAGGTTTTAGTCGATTTAAAACTATACGGTAGAAACGAATTATTAGAAATTTCGAATCTGGTGAAAAAGCTTTTTGATGTTTTTCAAGAGCAAAGTGAAGCCTGTAAAAATGTTTTACTCCCAGGATATACTCACCTGCAAGTTGCTATGCCTTCCTCATTTGGACTTTGGTTTGGAGCGTACGCAGAATCTCTTGCAGACGACATGGATTTATTGGCCACAGCTTTCCGATTTACAAATCAAAACCCGTTGGGATCAGCTGCAGGATATGGTTCATCTTTTCCAATTAATCGAACGAGAACAACAGACCTATTAGGTTTTGAGGACCTACATTACAACGTGGTATACGCACAAATGACAAGAGGAAAAACAGAACGAACTGTTGCATACTCAATCAGTGCTTTGGCTACAACATTAATGAAGTTTGCTGCCGATTGCTGTTTATTCATGAGTCAAAATTTCAACTTCATTGAATTACCAGAAGAATTCACAACAGGATCGAGCATAATGCCCCATAAAAAGAACCCGGATGTTTTTGAATTAATGAGAGGAAAATGTAATAAACTTCAGGCTATTCCTGGTGAACTGGCTGCAATCATGGGGAATTTAACTTCGGGATACTTCAGAGATTTACAACTCCTTAAAGAAAAATACATATACGCTTTTAAAGAAATAAAATCGTGCTTAGAAATTGCATTGTTAATGGTGCCAAACATTTCAATTAAACCTGGAATTTTAAACAACAACATTTACGACTACCTTTTTAGTGTGGAAGAAGTAAACCGAAGAGTACTGGAAGGTATTCCTTTTCGTGAGGCTTATAAACAAGTAGGACAAGAAATAGAAAAAGGAAAGTTCAAACCAAATAAAGAAATCCATCACACACACGAAGGATCTCTTGGCAATTTATGTTCGGCTGAAATTAACAAAAAAATGGAAAAAAACTTTTCAAAAATTGAAGCGGTTAAAATTAATATTGCTGTAAAAAAATTACTGCAATAAAGCTTTTGCTAGTCGCTTTTTTTAGGATGAATAGCAACTGATGATAAATTTTTCCAATACCTTCAAGCAAGGATATTTGTCCTCATAAAAACACATGTGTCCTCCTTTTTCAGATAAATGAAATATTCCTTTTGCGCAAAGTTCACTTTGGATTTTTAAATCTCGCCAGCGAATAACCGAATCTTTTTTTCCAGCTACAAATAAAACTGGATAAGGTGCAAACCGAAGAATAACCTGTCTATCTGGACGACTCTTCATTCCTTCCAATGCTGCCAACATTCCTTGTTTAGGGGTTTTTAAAGCCATATTTAAAACTCTTTTAACCGCTCCTCTTAAAACGGGAGTATTCATATTGACAAATAAATTCGGTATGGCTTCTTTTATGAAAATTTCATGATTTCGCTTTACGACTTGGATTGCTCTATTTCGATACTTTATCTTTTCCTCAGTATCCGGTTTAGCTGTAGAATTAAACAAACATAACCCTTTCAAGGCATCAGGATATTTATCTCCAAAAGCCAAAGCAACATAACCTCCTAAAGAGTGTCCTACGAGAATTGCTTTTCGCTTATTGTTGTCATCCAATATTTTTTTTATTCCTCCAGCCATTTCCTCCATTGAGTGGATGTAACCAATACAATCACTATCTCCGTGGCCGGGCAAGTCAATCGCGTAAACTGTATTCTTTTTCGCAAGAACCTTGGTATAATCATCCCACACCTTATGATTCTCTAAAAAACCATGAATGAGAACTACTGTTCTTTTAGATTTTCCCTTAATGGAGTACTTAATCCTAGCTCCTTTGTAGTCGGTAGTTTTTATCATTATAAGTTCTGTAACATAAACTTTTTTCTACGAATGAATCCATTATCAAGTTGTACTGTCGTTTTGAAATTGGGAATTTATGAAAGATGCTTTAAATTAGCAATCAAATTAAAAACAGATTTATATGAAAAACTTATTACTCTCTACCCTTATTTTTTGTTCAATTGGACTGTACGCAACAGGAACTGAGGTTACAGCATCCGATATGAAATTAGTCATAGGAAACGAATGGTACATGAAAGTTACAGGAAGTATTACAATTGATGATTTCACAAAAACAGGAACAGATGTTACCTGGGATTTGACTTCGTATGAAACCTCATCATTAAATGACACAGTTCGAGTAAAATCTCCTTCGGCAGGAACAGGATCAACAGTTAGTGTTGTATCCGATAACATTTTAGAAACTAACTATCAAGTAACAGGCTCTGATATTCTTATGACAGCCATAAAAGCGAATAATACCGACTATGCATTCAATTCAGCTGCATCCTCAGGATTTGCTCACAACTCCTCATCAGTATGGGTCAGCAACACATCAATCCCTTCCTTTATGGGTAATGTTCCTGCTTCTATAAGTGGCTCGGTAATCGCCGAAGGAACAGTAACTACATCATATGGTAATTTTGATGCTGTTTTGGTAGAAGAAACTTTCGAAGTCCCAAGTTTGTATTCAGAAACCTTTTACTTTTGGGAAACCAAAGAATATGGTAGAATAGCCATTCTTAAAGACGGTAAGCTTTCGATGATGGTTCAAAATAACTTCAGCATCATTACCTCTACCGAGGAAAACATCACAAAAAATACGCTTACTGTTTTTCCAAACCCTTCTACAGAAAACTTTACAGTACAGTCTTTTGGTTTAGAAAACATTGAAGTATTTGATGCAATTGGAAACTTAGTATTAAGCGAAACAGCATCAGGAAACTCTATCACCGTCAATTCATCAACATTGAATTCAGGAATTTACTTTGTAAAAGCTAGAGCAAACGGTATTATATCAACATCTAGAATTGTAGTAAAATAAAAAACAATAAGTATAAAAAAGCCTCGCAAAATGCGAGGCTTTTTTTGTTTCCTTCAAGAATAAAGAAGACCTTTACAGCACGGGTCAGATTTTCTATTTTTAAAAAAAGTTATCATTGGATGAAAAACTGGATAAAAATTTTATTTATCGTTATAGCAAAATTTGTTGCTGCACAATCCGATGCAGTGAATTCACCATCCGACTCTTTATTCAAAGATTCTACTACCATCTCCCATATTTTAGATGATGATCCTTTCCTGGAAATGTTGGACAGTTTACATGAGGCAAGAATCTTTAATAAAAACCCAATAAGCTACGATATAAGCATCCTAAACATCCATAATTTCCCTCTTGACTCCATCCCTGAATATCCCGACTCTATATTACAACTGAGAATGCAAGATATGAATGCCTTCTCACCCATTGAATTCACTTTCAACGGCAAGGTTAAAAGGTGTATAAATGTATATGGAAAAAACAGAAGACATATGCTCTCAAAAGTGATGGGAATGGCAGAATTATACTTTCCTCTTTTCGAAGAAGAGCTTGAAAAAAATGATTTACCTTTAGAATTAAAATATCTTCCAATAGTTGAATCGGCTTTAAACAATACCGTAAGATCGAGAGCTGGAGCCGTAGGCATGTGGCAGTTTATGTATCGGACAGGTAAATATTTGGGCTTGGAAATCAATTCTTATATAGATGAAAGAAGAGACCCCATTAAATCGACTCAAGCCGCCGTAAAATATTTGTCTTATCTATATGAAATTTATGACGACTGGCTTCTTGCCCTAGCGGCATACAATGCTGGTCCAGGAAATGTGAACAAAGCAATCAGAAGATCCGGAGGAAAAAAGAACTTTTGGGAAATTCAATACGGCTTACCTCTTGAAACAAGAAACTACATTCCATCTTTTATGGCTGTAGCCTATTTACTCAATCACGCAGCTGATCACAACTTATATCCCGTTAAACCCAAATTTGAAATCCGGAACATCGACACAGTCGTTATTAAACAGCCTCTGCATTTCAACCAAATAGCTGAAGTTTTATGCATTTCCAATAAAGACTTAGCCTTCTTAAACCCTCAATATAAAAGAGCTTACATTCCAATAAGAGAAAATGATTCCTGCAAATATTTTATCACACTACCCGTTTCACTAATTGGAGATTTTCTAACCAATGAAGAAACCATTTACAATTACAAAAGTAAAGATCTTAAAACAACACCCGTTGATATTTATGCGAATAGAAGAGAGGTTGTACATAGAGTTAGAAATGGAGAAAGCGTAGGTTTAATCGCTCAAAGATATAATGTTCGAATTTCAGAAATAAGAGAATGGAATAATTTATCAAATAAAAAATATATATATCCCGGGCAGAAACTTGTAATATTTGCTAAAAAGAATTCTTCGACACATGGATATACAATAAAAGAAGAGCAAACCTATAACGGATACTTATATTATACTATTCGAAGTGGTGATACGTTATGGGATATAGCAAAAAAATATGAAGGAGTTTCTGCAAACGATATTATGAAGCTGAATCGTATGTCAGCAAGAAAAATATTGAAGCCTGGAATGAAAATAAAAATAAAGTCCACTTAACTATGCGTTATATTACTTTTTTTTTAACCGTTTTAATTCTGACGGCATGTAACAGCCAAGAAGACGAAAAATCAAATTTTTCTTATTTACCAGATGCCGTTGGTGGCTACAGTACAATAAATATAATTGCAGATCAAAACTTGTGGGATTATGGTTTACAAAACTTTATAGAGCCTGTTTTTACAAAAGAAATTGAAGGGTTATTAAACAAAGAACCTGAATTCGACCTTCAGAAAATTCGTTCAAAAGCATTCAATCGATTATTTCAGAGACAACGAAATATTTTAATGTTTGTATCCTCAGGAAAAGTCAACAGTAGTGGAATAGCAGTCAAAAAAGATGTTTATGCAAATGGACAAATTATCGTTCAGGTTATGGGTAAATCTCACAAAGAAACAATAGAAGTTTTTATGAATAAAAAAAGGGAAATTTTCTCTCTAATTGACAACCATAGAACTAAAATTATTCAAGAGCTGGCCAGGGTTAAAAACAATGAATCTCTCGAAACAACTTTATCAAACAATCATGGAATAAAACTTACAATACCAAAAAGCTATGCTTTAGCTATAGATTCAACTAACTTTTTTTACGTCACAAAGAAAGCAAAAATTAAATGTGAAAAATTCAATCAAAGAAACTGTTATTTACAAACGGGTATTTTCACTTATTTCTTTGATTATTCTTCTAAGGATATATTCACGCCAAACAAATTTATTGAAATGCGAGATTCCATCACAAAACTGTACATTGAAGGATCCTCTCAAAACGATACAATAAAAGCTTACATGAAGGTTTTTAAAGAACTTCCTGTATCAACAGAAGAAGTGAATATTAATGGGAAATATGGATATGAAGTAAAAGGATGGTGGGACCTGAAAAACGGAACCATGGGAGGTCCATTTGTTAGTGTTGCTCATGTTGATGAACTTAGAAACCGTGTAATCGTAGCCGACGCTTTCGTGTTTGGACCAAATTTTAATAAACGAAGATTTGTAAAAGAATTGGAAGCAATATGCTTATCCATTGAAGCAAATTAAACACCTCTTCATTCGCTCAATTCATCTTTCCAGAAGTCCAAAGTAGTTCTGGGTTTTCTTTGTAATATTTTTTCCAGCAACGAATGCTCATGTACATTATCCTCCCCTAATAATAAATACTGGTCAGTGCTCATTATTTGAGGAAATATTTTAATTATCATTCTGAAAGGAAAATCAACAATTCGTTTTGGGATTTTAATAATTTTTATTTTCCCCTTACCTGCAATTTTAATCCAATCTTCTAGGGTGAAAATATTAGGCCCTGTTGCATAAATCATTTGATTGGAAAGATTTTGTTTGATACATTCAATAGCTACAAAAGCTAAATCATCGCCCATTACTGGTTGGAACTTTGCACTCAAAAAATGAGCAGGACAAGGTAAAAACCAAAAATTCCATTTTGCAATATTTTTGAGCATCATTATTTTATTAATTATTGCTGTTCCTGGAGTACACACAAAGCTCGGCCGAATGATGTTCCAGTCTTCTTGTTCTTGTAGTATTTGATCGGCAATGCCTTTTGAAGATGCGTAACGGGAATTAGATTGAGAATCCGCTCCCAAAACAGAGACGTGAATGATTTTTGGATTCCCTAGATTTTTTCTTTCAGAAATAATCTTTTTAACAACACCTATATGGATTTTATCGTATGTATTTTCTCCTTTTTCTTCAATTATTCCAACAGAATTTATGATTACATCTAATTTGCCTAAAGCAGTCCAATCTTCTTGAAACACATTAAAGGAAAGTCCACAAGGACCTTTTCCTGTCCTTGAGCAGCTCAATATTTCAGCATTTGGGAAATTCTCAATCACCCTTTTCGTTATTACTGAGCCCACTTGTCCCGTTCCTCCAAAAATTGCTATTCTCATTTTACTTTAAACGTTTTTTTCCTGAAACCAAAACAGGAGAATTCCAAGTATAATTTAAATTGTTTTTTACTTTAAAGGCACCTAAAAACCGAGCTGTTTCAAAAAAATTAGTTGCAAAATGATAACATTTAATCGGTTCAATGGGCCAATAATTTTCTTTGAATATTTTCGACACCAATACCCCCTCATCACTGGTTTCATAAACTCGGTCGATTCGATGAATTTTCTGATGTAAAAAAGGTTCTCCTTTACATTTAGAGTATGGATCTAAAGCATACTCTAAATATTTAGAACCCTTTTTCAAACTAAAGGCATCAAAGTATTCCATTATATTCGCATAAACTGATTTACGATGATTCATTAAATTACCAAAAAAATTTAAAAAAGGACGGTTCGAAAAATTTTTCAAAAAGTATACTCCTTTTGGATTACTAATCCCTGAAATATTTGTGTCATCAAGCAAAAGACGAAAAGCAACATATCTGGTGTCAAATTTAAAAAATGGAAAAATAGAAGAACTCATATTTTTCAGATTGACATCAACCATTGATATTATTGCTGAGCCATTTTCTTGTAGAACACGAAATGCTTTTGGAACGGAGGCAATAACCTCTTCAATTTTTACAGAAAAATTAATCAATTTAATATCGTGCAACTCTCCATGAAATCTCATATCTTATTATTTATAACTATTCAAAATCATCACCAACTAATAGTTTTTGGAAAACCAACTTTGATTTCAGAACCCTCAGCAACAAACATAGACACAGGATTTTGTCTATTCAAAAACGCCCACTCTTCCCCGTAAAGTGCTCTAAAATCACAATTAAAACTGACTTTTGCACCATTAAAAATTCTCCATTTAGGATGTTGAACTTCATACTCAATGGTTTTTTTGCAATTCACTTTAGAATACCCCCAATAGTGCTCAGCTATAAATTCCTCAAAACTCTCTTTGGGTAAGTCAATTAAATTTGAAGTCAACCTTGCTGAAACTCTGTGAAAACCATTTTTTTCAACTGTATATTCCAAATTTTTAATCTCCTTTTTTGTTGAATCAAAATAAATCGTTTTGTGCCCCATTTTCAAAGTTTCGTAGTGCTCTGAGAAACACAAGTTTGCTAAACTAGTCACTAGTGGTTTTGGAACAATTTCTCGGATAAACGCAACGCCTCTTTTTTCTTCTTTATCCTCGACTCTTTTTATATAAAATCGGATGTTTAGTTCTTCAAATTTTTGATTCCACAATGCAGGAATACCAAGAACATAAGTTTTGTCAAAAAGAAACGCAACCAAACTTAAATACGCTTTTCCTTTCCAAAGATCAATTTCAGTTCCTTGAGGGACATAAGGTTGTAACAATTCCTTAGGGACTTCAAAATTGATCATAATAAGATTCTTCCAATGTGCCTTCAAAAATGTTTTCATGGTGCATCTAAAATTTCAGAACTTAAGCTCTTTTCTATTTTGACAGGAATTGTTTTAAGAATTTTGTTCAGGTAATGAGCCTCAATAACCCATAAAAGCACTGTTAGTAAAACCAGCTGAATTACAACTAAAACACTGTTCATTCCACGAAAGTTATCAATCAAAAAAATCCCTAAAGTTGTAAATATTCCTATTATCAGCGACCATATCATTTTACTAAATTTCCCAATCGTGATAAAAAATATGAACTCGAGTATGAATGATGTTAGCAGAACTCCATAAATTAAATTTTCAGAAGCAATGAATATTCCAAAAGACACCAAAAAGGGGTTTAAAATCCAAAGCAAAGCACGCCATTTCAAATATCTCCTTAAGATAATTACCTGAATTACTACAACAGAAACCGTAATAAAAAAAGGGTATAAAAAATAAGTAACCAAGCTAACAATTGAAGCAATTGAGTTGTACAAAATCCAATCTCTTTTAAACGACTTTTTCATAACTTAAATAGTATTTGAATAAAAAACAATCTGAACTCCCGCTATAAAATGAAGTGAAACCCACCAGATAAGAGTTTGAATTTGATTCTCTTGTATGATTTTCATTCGATTATAGTGCATCCACAGCATAAACAAATCACTCAATGCAATACCTACAAAAATCCAGAGGAAGTTTTGAAAGAAGTAAAACCCTAAAAGGGTAAAACTTTGAATTAAAACTCCAAAACATGCTATCATGGCCAAATGGCCCCAATACTCCCACTTATTTGCTTTTTTATAAAAAAGCCCCACAAATATCCAACCTAAACCCGTTGTTAATATGAGTCTTTCTCCAGACAAAAAATTCAGTCCGTTGTACTCACTAAGAAGCTCTCCCTTTAAATACGTAATCGCGATTGAATAAAAACTAACCATTAGTAAAAAAAGGAATCGATATCCTTTTCTTAGAGTAGGAATACATGTAGATTCAGATCCTTTTATTGGCGCAATAACCCTTCTATTGCTTGCAATAAAATGATAAAATGGATTTAGTAACGCCCTGATTGTTTTCACAGACATGAATTTTGATAATCGCTTGAATCTAACTCCTAAGAGGTTTACATAACCATCATAACCATAACTCACCTCCAATGATTCATTATTTATTACGGCCATTTCATTACACGCTCTGACGGGATTAACATTACACGCTAAATTATTTTCTCGAAATTTATCAAGTTCAATAGCTTGAATCGATTCAAGAAAACCTAACTTCTGAAACGTTTTAACACTGGTGTTACAAACGGCACATTTATTATCAAAAACAATACTGTATTTTTTCATTTTATTTCAAACAAATTCATCTAATAAAAAACTATTTCTTTGCACTTATTTTATAATATCCAATGGATTTTCTGAAAATCCCCAAAAAGAATATAGTGAAACATGCCTTTAAGTTGTTCCAGTTTTGTCTCTTTAATTTTTTACCTGTAAAAAAACTTTTTATTAAAAAAAACAACGACAGAAATGGAGCATGAACAGCAGAAGGAGCTATTTTCCAGCTTATTTCATCTACTTCTATCTCTCTAAACCCGATACTTTTAAGTTCATAAACAACCTCGTTTATATTTGGAAAACTGGGTAAAGCCCAATTTTGACAAACTAATCGATACATCCCTTTGACAGCATTAGAAAGTTCTCGCTCAGGTTTTTTAATAAATCCGTCAATCATAGTGAACCGACCTCCTGGTTTTAAAATTCGGAAGGCCTCATTAAGTGGTTTTGTTTTATTGGTTCCCTCTGCATGAGAAATACTTTCCAATCCAAAAGCAGCGTCAATAGTATCAGACTGTATATTTAAATTTGCATAATCACCATATACAACTGACGCATTTTTTAAATTTAAACGATTAATTAATTCCTGAGATTTTTCAACCTGCCAAGGGGTAATCGTTATACCCTTAAAAAAAGTTTTAGGATATTTTCTTGCTCCATAACGAATTGTAGCCGCAAGACCACAACCTAAATCAACAACATCATTACCCGGCTTTAACTCAAGTGATTTTAACAGGACCTCATTCATTCTTTGCAGCATTTTTTCTCTGCTTAAGCAATCCCATCTTTTTTCAGCGTAACCAAAATGCATATTAAAGTTTTTACTCCAAAACTCATAATCAGGACCGGCTTCAGTGTAATAATCTACAAGTGAATTATTACTTTCCGTCCGATGATTTGTTTTCACTCTTGGGTTTAAAATTTTAGCGGTTATGTTCATAATATTCAGTATTTTCAATTTTTAATGAAAGTTTGGGTGTAAATTTTTTTACTTTTTGACTAAAAACTTCATTAATGACCCTGTAAACCAGTGTTCATCAGCTTTAACCATTTTTTCTAACATTTTATTAGTGCTTTCACCAAATTGATGGATATCACCAACTACTTTCTTAAAATGTTCACCTCCACTTTCTTGAATATTTTCTGATTGTAACTCCCCCAAAAGATTTAAAATGGGAATAAGCTCACGTTTTCTCCTTTCTTTTAATATTTGAATTGCAGTCTTATATATATCTTTTTCAGCAGTAAAAAACTCCTTTCTTTCACCAAATTTTAATACTTTATGAACAATTCCCCAGGACATTAATTCTCGAACATTCATATTCACATTACCTCTTGAAATATTAAGTTGACTCATAATATCCTCAGTCGAAAGAGCGTTGTTACTGATTAGAAGGAGTGCATGAATTTGTGCCATGGTTCTATTGATTCCCCAATGTGTTCCAATCGCTCCCCACGCCGAAATGAATTTTTCTTGTGCTTCCTTTAATTCCATATTACAATATTACATGTTTTTTTAAAACTTTCAAAAAAAAATGAAAGTTTTTTGTCATACACAAAAAAGCCACCTCTTTTTTGAGGTGGCTTTAAATTGTTTTGTTTAACCTTATTTTTTAACTCTCTTGTTGCTGAGCATTTTTAGCCTCTATAGACAAGGTGGTATGAGGAACTATTTTTAATCGTTCTTTTGAAATTAGTTTTCCGGTTTGTCTGCATATTCCGTACGTTTTATTTTCTATTCTAACAATTGCTGCTCTCAACTGTTGAATAAATTTTCTTTGGCGATGCGCAAGTTGTGCTATTTTCTCTCTTCCTAAAGCCTCAGAACCATCTTCCATTGAGCCCAGTTTCTTACCCGTTTCGTCTCCTGAGTTATTTCCTGAATAATCAATTTGGCCTTGGAAATGCTTTAAATCCTTCTCAGCATTCAAAATTTTCTCTTCGATCAGCTGTCTGAAAACGGATAAATCTTTATCCGAATATCTCAAATTTTCACTCATAATACATTCTATTAAAATTGGCTATTTTACAACCTTACTTCTAAAGTAATTTGCTCTATAAACTATTTTTTTTGCATTAAGGTTTCATTTGAATTGATTTTTTTTCGAAAAGAAACCCAACTTAAAAATTTGAGAAACCCAAAGTTTAAAAAAAATCAAACCTTTTCAATTGCAATTTCAGTAGTCATGTTCTCATCAACTTCTACTTCAAGTGCATTATCAACAACCTCTAAGATTTGTACTTCTTTGGCAAGTACTTCCGTACAGATGTATTCCTTATAATTTGAAATTACAGCATCTATCCCCGATACACTTTTAATCATTAAATTAATATTATCCGTTAAGTCAAAATCTTTCTCTTTTCTTAAATTTTGAATTCGATTTACCAATTCTCGTGCAATTCCCTCTTGCTTCAGTTCCTCTGTTAGTGTAATATCAAGTGCTACAGTATATTTTCCTTCGCTCGCAACTAATAAACCAGGGATATCTTCTGTTGATATTTCAACTTCTTCTAACAATATTTCTGGATTCCCTTCAATGTTTAACGCTATTTTTCCTTCTCTTTCAATTGTAGAAATAGTGGCCTGGTCAAATTGAGCAATTGCTGCTGCTACTGCTTTCATTTGTTTTCCATATTTTTTCCCAAGAAGTTTAAAATTCGCTTTTACTTTTTTTACCAAAACACCCGAATCCTCTTTTAAATACTCAAGTTCTTTTACGTTTACTTCCGATAAAATTAAATCCTTGACGGCTTCTATTTGACGTTCAAACTTTTCATTGAGTATAGGTACCATAATTTTTTGCAACGGTTGACGAACTTTTAGTTTGTTCTTTTTTCTCAATCCAAGTATCAGTGAGGAATGCTTTTGAGCAATATCCATTCTTTCTTCCAGGTCAATATCAATTTCTTCTTCATTTACTACCGGAAAGTTCGAAAGATGAACAGACTCCACTTGATGTCTTCCTGTAATAGTATCCAAATCCTTGAACAATCTATCCATGAAAAACGGAGCTACAGGAGCCGATAATTGGGCTACGGTTTCTAGGCATCTGTAAAGTGTCTGGTATGCAGAAATCTTATCTTCTGAATAGTCTCCTTTCCAAAAACGCCTTCTACATAATCGCACATACCAGTTGGAAAGTTGCTCAGATACAAAGTCTTGGATTGCTCTACAAGCTTTCGTTGGTTCGTAATCGGCATATGCATCATCAACCACTTTTATCAAACTGTTTAATTTTGAAAGAATCCATCGATCGATTTCAGGTCGTTTTCCTAATTCAATTTCTTCTTGTGAATAATCAAATCCATCAAGATTTGCATACAATCCAAAAAACTGATAGGTGTTGTACATCGTTCCAAAAAATTTACGCTGTACCTCAGCAATACCGTCTATGTCAAACTTCAGATTATCCCAAGGTTGAGAATTACTCATCATATACCATCGCGTAGCATCGGGACCATATTTAGAAAGTGTTTCAAAAGGGTCAATTGCATTCCCTAAACGCTTACTCATTTTTTGACCCTCCTTATCCAGCACAAGTCCATTGGATACAACATTTTTATACGCAACAGAATCGAAACACATTGTTGCAATAGCATGCAAAGTATAAAACCATCCTCGAGTTTGGTCAACTCCTTCTGCAATAAAATCAGCTGGGAAGGCTTTATTGTTATCAATAAGCTCCTTGTTTTCAAATGGATAATGCCATTGTGCATAAGGCATAGCGCCAGAATCGAACCAAACATCAATGAGGTCGGGCTCTCTTGTTAATGCTTTTCCTGAGTCAGAAACCAAGGTTATTGCATCAACATAGTTCTTATGTAAGTCAAATGTATTATAGTTCTCCTTACTCATGTCACCCACGACAAAATCGGCTAAGGGATTGATCTTCATTAAACCGGCCTCAACCGCTTTTTGACATTCTTCTTTTAATTCTTCTGCTGAACCAATTACTTTTATTTCCCCATCTTCATTACTCCAAATGGGAATTGGAATTCCCCAATACCGTGAACGCGATAAATTCCAGTCATTGGCATTTTCCAACCAATTCCCAAAACGACCTGTTCCCGTAGATTCAGGTTTCCAATTAATTGTTTTATTCAATTCGGACATTCTTGCTTTTACACTGGTTGCTCGAATGAACCAACTGTCCAACGGATAGTACAATACAGGCTTATCAGTTCTCCAACAATGTGGATAGGTGTGCTCGTATTTTTCTACCTTAAACGCTTTATTATTGGTTTTTAAATCGATCGCGATTAAAACATCTACTCCTTTTTCAGGTCGTTCTGCCTCATTATAATATTCATTTTTCACAAACATCCCTCCAAGATCTCCACCCATCTGTTCAACAAAACGCCCGGTCAAATCGACCAATGGAACAGGGTTTTGATTGCTATCAAGGATAAGCATTGGTGGTACACCCGCTTCTTTCGCCACAGCCGCATCGTCCGCACCAAAAGTAGGTGCAATATGGACAATACCTGTTCCGTCCTCTGTAGTAACAAAGTCCCCCTGAATAACTTGAAACGCTTTTTCAGCATCGTAATACGGTAAACAGCTTTTTATTAGTTGCTCATATTTTATTCCAACCAAATCAATGCCTTTAAATGTTTTTACTACGTAGTAAGGAATCTTTTTATCACCTTCCTTATAAAAGACTTCTTCCTCTGTTGATACGGCGAAGTATTTTCCTGAGAACTGCTTACCAACTAAAGGTGATCCGATAATAACCTGAATAGGTTCTCCAGTATATTGATTGAATGATTTGACTAAAGAATATTCAATTTTAGGACCAACGCATAAAGCTGTGTTTGAAGGAAGTGTCCAGGGAGTTGTTGTCCATGCTAAAAAGTGCACATCTCCACTAATCCCCCATTTTTGATTGAATTCATTACTTAAGACTTTAAATTGGGCAACAATTGTAGTGTCTTTTACATCTTTATAACATCCCGGCAAGTTAACCTCGTGAGAGGATAATCCTGTACCTGCAGCAGGAGAGTAGGGTTGTATCGTATACCCTTTATACATCAAGTCCTTTTGGTGTATTTGTTTCAAAAGCCACCAAACTGTTTCCATGTATTTATTCTCATAGGTAATGTATGGATCTTCTAAGTCTACCCAATACCCCATTTTTTCGGTAAGCTCATTCCACTTATCGGTATAACGCATTACCGATTCACGACACGCTTGATTGTATTCGTCAATTGAGATTTTTACACCAATATCTTCTTTGGTAATTCCCATTTCTTTCTCAACACCTAATTCAACGGGTAAGCCGTGAGTATCCCCCCCTGCTTTTCGATTCACACGATATCCTTTTAGCGTTTTGTAGCGACAAAAAATATCTTTAATAGATCGAGCCATAGCATGATGAATTCCGGGCATTCCGTTCGCTGAAGGTGGACCCTCAAAAAACACAAAAGGCTTGTTTTCCTCTCTAGATGAAATTGATTTATCAAAGATTGAGTGTTCTTTCCAAAACTCTCCAACTTCCTCTCCTAATTTTGGAAGATTTAATCCCTTGTATTCTGTATATTTTTTACCCATGGCATCGATTTAAAACCCCTAAATAGATTAGGGGTTGCAAAAATAATAAATTCATAAGAGTTGGGGAGATTGTGACCTATAAAAATCTGTTTGCCAGATGATTAATTTTATTATTTAAAGAAAAAAATTCTGCATTTAAACTGAAAGTAAATCAATGAATTGGACCTTTCAAACTTTTTCTTTTTTTGATTTTTTGTAAAAAGAACAACTCATTGGCGATAAAATATATTCCATAAGAATAATCCGGTAAAGCATTATTTTTCAAATCAACATAAAGATTTGCTCTTAATTCCAATTTTAAGTTATCACTCATGTGCCTTTTTAAACGAAATTTCGTAAAAAAAATCTGTCGATTTTCTTGATATAAATTTGAATCAGACTCAGAAGCACTCATATATAAATATTCACCCATCGGAGAAACAAACCTGTCACCCTTCCAATAACCTGTTTCTACATATAAAAAAGGATGTTCAAAATCGCCGGAGAATAGTATTCCATTGCCGTCTTTAGAGTATTTATAAAATTCCGCATCAGCTGGCGCCCTCTGATTTTTGTAGGTTAAAAACTTCGGTTTAAGTGAACAAGTGATTTTTTTTGAGTTAAACTGAATATCGAAGCCGTATGAACCATTAAACACACAAAAAGCAGGGCCAATGTAACTGTCTATTTCTCCTCCTTTATGATATACTAAATATTGAAAGTCCCCCTTTAATTTGATGTGCTTTCGACTGAATAATTTAATATTAGTATGATTCCCTAAAGTAAATTCTTCTTGAAACGGATCTCCTTCAAAAATGAATTTTTCCCAATTCAACCATAAATCTGAATTAACATATTTAGATTCATGAAGCAATTGCACACCATACTCAACATTGTCTAAATAATAATAATCAAAACGATATAACGGTTCCGCTAAATCATGATTTAAATTTCCATATAAATTCCCCAATACTAATTCAAAACCGTTAACTACTTTGTGGTGTATTTGATATATCGGAATTAATTGAGAAAAGCCATTTAATCCCGAATATTTTAATCCGAAAGCGCCCAAATTCAACTTGGTCTTTTGGTTAAAATAATACTCTAAAGTTGGTTTTAACATAACTCCTATACCTGTAAAACCATTGGCGAAATTACCAGCGTACTCATTGTTTTTTAAAAAAGAAGAGCTCTCAAACCGAAAGTTTAAATTATTTTCACAACTATCACAAAGCGATTTTTTAATCAAAAATAGATTTGTAGCCGATGAATTTTTTACATTCAAAAGTAAAACTGATAATAATATAAACTTCGTTACTCCCTTACTCATTTGATGGATATAGAATTGTTTTTATTAAACAAATAAAGTCACCCTCTATTTTTTAGTATTTAAGTTTTATTCAACTTATTTATAAACTTGTCTCCTGAATAAAGGGTTTCCAAAAAAGAAAAATTTCCTTTTTTTACTGAGGAAGTAAACAACTAAGAAGGCATTAAAAATCATCATAATCTATGGCATCGGAGGGACCTACAGAATTTAATCTTCTTTTTACACAATTAAATTCCTCATTTTCGAGAGATTCTGGAACTTCAAAATCTCCTTTTGAAACTTTTAACTTAGAGTTTTTGTAAACATCGTTCATATAGTATCCCCAAATAGGAAGCGCCATATTTGTCCCCATACCCAATTGTAGAGATAAAAAATGTGCTGCTCTGTCCTCACACCCAGTCCAAACCCCTGTAACCAAATCCGGAGTGATTCCCATAAACCATCCGTCACTTTGCATTTGAGTCGTTCCTGTTTTACCGGCTATTTTAACCGAATATGGTATTTTTCCATAAGGCCTGGATGGAGACCTTAATCGAACTCCGGTTCCAAAAGTTGCCTTACCGCCAACTTTTGGACCATATTCAGCGACGCCACTCAACAACTCAATCATTTTATATGCGTTTTCCTCGGTCATAACCTCAATTCGTTTAGGACTGGGAGACCATATTACCGAACCATTTTTATCCTCGATTTTTGTTATGAACTGAGGTTCAACACGAACTCCCTTATTTGCAAAAACAGAATATGCAGAAACCATCTCGTAAAGAGAAACATCCGGTGTTCCTAAGCATATAGATGGAACCGCTTCAATTGGTGTCGTGATTCCGCACCTTCGAGCAACGTCAATTACTGCTTCAGGACCAAAATTTTTCATAATTCTAGCTGTTATGGAATTTATGGAGTTGGCTAGTGCCATTTTTAACGTTAAGGATTGACCGTCAAGGTGAGATTCCTCTCCAGCATTCTTGGGCTTCCAGGATTCTTCTAAACCGAATGTTCCTGCAGGAAAAGTAACTTCTTCATTTAAATATTCCTCACATGGATTTACTCCGTTTTCAATTGCCGTTGCGTAAACAAACGGCTTAAACGTTGATCCAACTTGCCTTGTCGCTCTTACGTGATCGTATTGAAAATACTTGTAGTTTATCCCCCCTACCCAGGCTTTTATGAATCCAGTATGAGGGTCGATAGACAATAATCCGGAGCGAAGGTACCACTTGTGATGAATTACTGAATCACGTGGACTCATTACAGTATCTTTTTCGCCTTCCCAAGTGAAAATTCGCATAGGAATTTTTACATCGAATTTAGTCATCATATCTCGATCAAAAGGTTTCCATAGCTTCAAATACTCTTTCCTCTTTTGTTCCAGTTGAACCTTAAAATCAGAACTTTTTTTCTTATACTTTGATATGCTGTCTTGGTAAAGTTTAATTTCTTTTCGAACTCTGTTTTTTTCTTTTCTAATTACCCATGCATTCGTTGTATCTCTGTTTAGTCGATTCAACTCTTGTTGAACCAGGTGACGTTTACTGTCGAAATATTGGACTTTATTTATCCATTTTTGATTTTTTGTTGTTGCTCTATTGTAGGCATATGTAACTGTTCTAACTTGATTATTTGCATCCAAAGCCCTTCTGTAACGACCAGATGTTCTAATCCCATTTTTAATTAATTTTTCAACTGCATCAGATTTTTCCTCTTCAGTATAATCTTCAAAATAAAACGGAGCATACTTTTTTATATTTTTTGATTTTGATTTCCAATGCTTAAAAAATGCGGGTTGTAACTCTTTCCCTAAATGAGTTTTAACTGCATTTTCAGCATATCTTTGCATATCATAATTTATACTTGTATATATTTTTAGCCCATCTTGATAAACATTATATGGAGTACCGTCAGGTTTTTTTAACGTTTTAAATATTTTCCTTAATTTCTTTTTTACTTCCTGACGAAAATAGGTTGCTGTCCCAGAATGATGAGAAGCCAAATTAAACTTTATTCCAAGCGGCAACTTTTTTAATGAATCAAACTCGAACTTTGTTATTTTTTCATTTTTCAACATCTGAGCAAACACGACATTTCTCCTGAATAAAGTTGTGTCAGGTCTTCTTAGAGGATTGAAAAGAGCTGGGTTTTGGCCATCCCTACAAACATTGCAGCTTCTTCTATTTTCAATTCTTTTGGAGTAGTATTAAAATAAACTTGAGAAGCAGATTTAATACCCGCAGCATTATTTACGAAATCCAATGTATTAAAGTATTTTGTGATAATTTCTTCTTTTGTATACTGTTTTTCCAATTGAACAGCAACAACCCACTCCTTAAGTTTTTGCTTAGCCCTTTCCCATTTGTTTTTAACTACTTTTTCAGTAAAGAGCATCTTAGCCAGCTGTTGAGATATCGTACTTCCTCCTCCTGAACTTCCACCTTTAATTACGGCTCTAGCTAAAGACCTTCCATCAATACCACTATGACCGTAAAACCTTTCATCTTCGGTTGAAACCAAAGCATCTTCAAGAAAAGAAGACAACTCATCATACTCAGCTAATGACCTATTTTCTTTAAAAATAGTTCCCAACTCCTTTCCATCTGAAGAGAGTAAACGAGTTGCAAGAAGTGTTTTTGGATTTTCTAGCTGCTGAAAAGAAGGTAGTTTCCCCAAAAGTTCATGATTTGCAATTCCATTAAAAAGATAAAAGCACGAACCAATTCCTAAAAAAAATATAAGCCAAAAAACGATTACATATATTTTGTAAGAAGGCTTGTTTTGGGTTGGTTTACCCTGAAGTTCTTCATTCATTCTCTATCCAGTTTTTCTATTCTTACCCCAATAGAAACAATATCCCGTAATAATTCATCACGCATAGCCTGTTGGACCTTTATTTTATATATACCTTTCTCTGGATTTTGAATTGCATAAGGATAATATACGGTTGACTCTTTTATAGTTGCTCCTTCAACTCCATCCTTCCAATATCCATCAGGAGTCATAAAATCATGATTTATTGTATCTCTAATTGGAATTGTTCGCCCTGGAATTTCGATTTCCAAAAACAAGTATAAATTTCTGTAAAGATAATCAGTAGTGTTTCTAATATTGACTCCTATCTTTATTATAGAGGGTAATTCAGTAAGAGAATCTGTTTCAAAAATTAGGGTAGAGTCCTTTTGCCAACCATCAATTGGAATATCCTTGTCCTCTCCATAAACATAGTTATTATCACAACTTGACAAAAGTAAAACAGAAAATATCGTTAAAAAAAAACTTCTCATTGACCTTCTTTTGATGATTTATTGGCTTTCATATCAGTGTTTTGGTTTTTGCCTTTCGTTCTCTTAAATTTCTTTTTTGGATTTTGACGACTCGGCTTTTCACCTTGATCTTTTTGATTGGAATTATTAATTAACCTATTGTTTTTGTTCGATGTAGTTTTTTTTGATGTGTTTTTTTGACTATCAATTTTAAAATTTGATGGTTGTTTGTTTTTTAAATTTCGTTTGTTTTTAGGCCTTTTCTTCTTTTTATTTAACTTGTCAAATCTAGTTAAATCATCTTGACCAACTACATTTAAGTAATCAATTTCCTTTTCTATTTTGGGATTTTCTTTCTCTTGTATAAGATGTTCTGGAAATTCACCTTTTTCATTTAACTCCTGGACCTCTTTTACTCTTTTAACGGGAACCGAAACAAACTTCAAACGATCTTGCTTACATATATACCAATAAATCCCTTTGAAAATATCCGTCTTAAAATGGAAAAACTCTTCCTCCTCTGTTTTTAAATTTATATTAGAAGAAGGAAAATCTTTAACAGCATCGAGATAACTATCCAATTCGTAATTAAGACAACATTTTAATTTACCACACTGACCAGCAAGCTTTTGTGGGTTCAAAGAAAGTTGTTGATACCTTGCGGCGCTGGTAGTAACCGATCGAAAATCAGTAAGCCATGAACTACAGCACAATTCTCTTCCGCAAGATCCAACTCCTCCTAATTTTGAAGCTTCTTGTCGAGCTCCAATTTGACGCATTTCAATTCTAAGCTTGAATTGAGATGCATAAATCTTGATCAGCTCTCTAAAATCTACTCTTTGCTCAGCAGTATAATAAAAAGTAGCTTTTGTTTTGTCGCCTTGATACTCTACATCACAAATCTTCATATCTAACCCTAACTCAATTGCATGTTTACGAGCTTGAGTCATTGTTGATTTTTCCATTCGCATTGCATCTTGCCACTTATCAATATCACCTTGACGTGCTTTTCTATATATTTTTAATATTTCGTTAGTTTTAACCGATTTCTTTTGAACTTGAATTCTTACAAGTTCTCCAATTAAAGAGACTGTACCAATATCATGCCCCGGAGAGGATTCAACAGCGACAACATCACCAACGCTTAGGGTTAATTTGTCTATGTTGTCAAAGTATGCTTTTCGTCCATTCTTAAATCGGACTTCAACCCAATCAGGCTTATCTGCCATACTTGGATTATTCATATTTGAAAGCCAGTCAAAAACGTTGAGTTTATTACACCCTCCGCTATCACAGCCACCATTGTTTTTACATCCTCCAGGTAAATTATTGGTACCTCTTCCCGTACTGCATCCAGAACATCCCATATCTTATCTTGAAAAGGTTTACCTCCTATAAAAATAAGTAAAAGCCTTTAATAATTGAACTGAATAAGGCGTTATAATGAAAATCAAGTTTACTCCGAAAACAATTTTATTTCGTTTACTCTGATGATTGTCGACAGCTGATCAGGCATAATCCCTTTAATACTATTACCGTCTTTAGTTTTTAAATCAATTGATATTTTGTGAGTTCCTGCTTTCAGTCCTTGAATCCAAAAAGGCTTCCACTTGGTTAACTTAAATTCTATCTTATCAATAATTAAACTGATATAATTACCGTCTTCGAGAGAAACGTTTTTCAAATAAAAATCAAGTAATATTTTTCCTGACTGATTGGACGAAAAATTCCCTCTGGGCTGCAAGAGAGCAACTACTGTATCAGATAATTCAGTTTCTGAAAAGCAGCCACTGGGATCTGCATTAATCTTAAACAAAAAAGAAGCATTTTTATTTTTAACACTTAAATCATACGACCTTGTTAAATAACAAAAAAATAAGTTGTCTCCTTTTTCTATCTCTGTGTCAAAATGACCATGAATCACCTTTTTTAAAGGTCTTTTTGGACTTAAAATACCCAAATACTGTCCCCCTTCATAAAGGCGTGCATCATGTGTTTTTTCTTCAGCTGTTTTTTCACCTAGGTTGAAAAATTTATTTTTAAACTCAATTTTATTTACCCCCATTTTAAAGGTTTGATTTTGTGTGGCAATTTTTGTCTCAACATCTTTAAAAGGTGGGAAATCTGTAAATTCTATTAGCTTTATTCCTCCTCTCTCAAGAATAATTGGGGAGTAATCAGAAACTGCAAGAACTCTATTAATTTCTTCTTGAGGAATATTTCCTTGACTATTTCCTCCACAAGAAATCAAAAAAACAGAAAAGCCTAGAAAGAAAAGTATATTTTTCATAAACAAACATTATGGGTTTACAAAAATAGAAAAAGGATTTATAATAACCTTCTAATTTCTAAAGCACAATTTGTGCTTTTATCCTTTAAAAAAGGAATGAAATAAGTAGGGAAATTTTTAATTCATTTTTATAAAAAAAGGGCTGTCGTTCGACAGCCCTTTTTTATATTTTATTACATGGACAAGGTCTGATACTGTCCAAACAGAGGCGATTTATTAATAAAATCAGTAGATGGATTCACCATCAAAACAGGTATTTGAGCCTCATTCGTAATCAACTCTTCTTCTAAGTTTTTGAGAAAAGCATTTATCGAACGATAATTCAAGTTCAATACCGTAATGAAATCAGCGTTGATACTTGCTGAATATCGAATGATTTGCTTCACAAAATCTCCTTTTTCAAAAGCTTTCTCAACCACAAAATCAATGCCGTTTTTTGCAAAAAATTTCTTCGTATAAGCTACATTATTATCTATTTTTTGCTTATCAAATTTATCGTCATCGTATTCAGCAAAAATATGAACCTTAGCTCCTAATTTAGTTGCCATACTTGCAGTAAGAGAAATTTTTTGTTTTGTTTCTGCTCTAAAATCAATTGGAAAGACGATATTTTTGTATGCCTCTGGAATAATCTTATCCTGAACTACTAAAAAAGGTATTGTTGAGCTGGTAATAACCTTCATAGCATGAGAACCGGTAATATGCTGAATACCTTTTCTTCCGTGAGTACCCATGATAATTAATCTTGCACCTTCGTAATCGGCAACCTTATCGATATCCTCAAAAATATTTCCTGTGACGACCTTTCCTACGGTTGGAATGTTTTGCTCTTTACTTACACCTTCGGCAATTGCGTCCAGCTTAACTCTTGCCTCCTCACTTTTTGTGTCGCGATCAACAACATGAAGTAGAACAATTTCTCCATTCATGATGCCTGCTATTTTTATTGCATGATTGAGAGCAGTTTTAGCTACTGAAGTAAAATCAGTAGGCACTAAAATTTTATAAACGTCTTTCATATTTTTTGGATTTATTTTTTCAAAAATTAACTCAATTATTAAAACTCCTACGGGCTATTTTTTAAATTTACGATTTATTCTAAGATTTTTCATCCGAGATCATACTTTTAAGATAATTTTACTGTTTTTTATCCTTCGTAAAATGTCAATCAATACAAATGAGTTTGAAAAAACTTATTAATTACAATTTGAGATTCATCCAAATGGAATTGTAACGTATTTAAATATTTGACCCCTATATTTACTTTATCGACAAGACCGTTATATTCATCAACCCTTTCATTCGGGATTTCTTCTGAAAAAGAATTTAATTTTATTACATCCTCAATTAAACCATTGGAAAGGTTTTTATACATTTCAATTAATTTATTCGATGATTTTAACAATGAATTATCCTTTTTATAAGGCTTAAACGTATTCATGAATTTATCGGAAATGAGAATTTGGGCTTTCAAATTAGACTGCGCAATCTTTATTTTTTCCTTATTTTCAGAATTAAATGCTTCCACAAAGTCATCAACGAAAGCTTGTACGTTAAGCTCATTTAAAGCTACTTCATAATAGTAATCCATTGCTGCTCTATGCTCATTTATTCTTTTTACCATATTGGTATCAATATTTAGTTCAATTTGATGGCTCTTCAATAATTTTTTTTGCCTTGTAAAAAAATCTTTATTCCAGGTATCCATTTTCTCCGATGCCATCTGAGCATCTTTTATTTTAGCAATATTCTCTCTTGACGAGGCGGGAATGAGGGAAAGCTTTTCATCTGTATAATTTTGCTGAAAATACTTTTTATAAGTTTCAGCTCCTCCTTTGGTAGCATAATACAACCCAAAATCATTAGCCATAGGTTTTACTTTCGACAGAATATCCTCCAATGAGTTTATGCTTTCTAAAACAGCATCACGTTTTTGAATTAATTCACTAGGTAAAGCACCTTGTAACAAGGATGTGTTAAAGTTTAATACGGCATTTGATGTTTCATTAAAAGGAGATATGATAGAATTATTATACTCTACAACCTCACTTTTAGTTTGGGAAAACACTAAAAAAGGCATCAGTAAAAAAACAAAAAGCACTCTCATAACAGAATTTTATTTATTAGATAAAAATAAAAAATTCTAGTAATTATGCCTTAAAAACTGGAACTGTTGAACACGCCTCCCCAAACATCAAGCTCTTAACTACAGGCTGTAGTTTTTGTGTTATAGTTATGTATGCACTTTCAGGAATTGTTTCTTTTCCACATCCTTTGATAATGACTCTTTTATTTTGGTAATCGGCAGAATTTAGAGCTTCAATAGAACGACGAAGCAGAGCACCCTTTAAATGAGCTATATTTCCCCTTATCACTAAGGAAGCAAAGGGCTGTAAAGCCGAGGATATTAGCATGTATGCCCAAAGAGGAACAATCCCTTCTGAGGAATTAGTAACTGCAACAAATCCATCTTGATATTCAGACCAATCTTTATTTTTAAGTTGTGTTCGAAAATCCTTTTCACGAAGAATTATGCCTTCGTGCATAAAATCTTTTAAATCGACTAAATACTGAGAGCCTGAAGGAATTAAATCCACAAGATCAATTGTAATTAACCCACTTTTTTCAACTTTATTTTCAATCACTTTGTATTCATTATTATATCATTCCTAATTCAATTTGAGCTTCCTCACTCATCATATGACGATCCCAAGTTGGCTCAAAAACAATTTCAACCTTACAATTTTTAACCAACTCCATTCCTTTGACTTTTGTTTCAACTTCAGCAGGAAGTGTTTCGGCAGCAGGACAATTGGGAGAGGTCAATGTCATTTCAATCTCTACATTTGCTTCATCGTCAATTTTAATTTCATAAATTAAACCCAACTCATAGATGTCAACAGGTATTTCAGGATCATATATCGTTTTGATTACCAACACAATGTGCTCTTCCAGATTCTTTTTTTCCGATTGATCCATTCTACTTTTATTAAGAATTGCTATACACTAAGGCATACGTTTTTATTTTTTTTATCATGGCAACCAAACCGTTACTTCGATTTGGCGACAAATGCTCTTTTAATCCTATTTTATCAATGAAACTCAAATCATTCCCTACAATCTCATGTGCCAGCTGCCCATTAAATACTCGAACTAACAAAGCACATATACCTTTACTAATAATTGCATCACTATCCGCTTCAAAATAAACTCTCCCACCATTTTGCTCAGCAATCAACCAAACTTGACTTTGACACCCTTTAACAAGGTTTTCTTCTTTTTTATCTTCTTTTTTCATTTCAGGCAAGTCTTTACCAAGCGAAATGATATATTCGTATTTGTCGGACCAATCTTCAAAAAGATTAAAGTCGTCTATTAGTTCTTGTGCTCGTTCATTAACCCCCATAGTAGTTATAAAATCATTTTTAATGCTCTTTTTAAAGCAGATATAAATACATCTACCTCGTCTTTTGTGTTATAAAAAGCGAATGAAACCCTTGCTGTACCCGAAATTTCATACCTTTTCATTAATGGTTCTGTACAATGATGTCCTGTTCTAATTGCCACTCCAAGTTGATCTAATATCGTTCCAATATCGTAATGGTGAGCATCTTTATGAATAAAACTCAACACACCAACCTTTTCAGCAGCAGTTCCTATGATTTTAATTCCTTCTATTTGACTAATTTCACTCGTAGCATATTTTAAAAGTTCTTTTTCATGATCATGAACAGCATTCCAATCAAGTTTACTTAAATAATCAACAGCGGTTCCCAAGCCTATACCAGCAGAAATATTTGGCGTACCTGCTTCAAATTTGTAAGGCAAATCATTATACGTTGTTTTTTCAAAAGTAACCGTTTTTATCATATCTCCACCCCCCTGATATGGCGGCAATTTTTCAAGCCACTTTTTTTTACCATATAAAACACCAATTCCTGTAGGACCAAACATTTTATGTCCTCCAAAAACATAAAACTCACAATCCAAATCCTTCATATCTACCTTCATATGCGGAACACTTTGTGCTCCGTCAAATAACACAGGGATACTTAATTTATGGGATAACTCCACAATTTTTTTAACTGGATTAATCGTGCCTAAAGTGTTTGAAACATGAGTGACTGCAACTAATTTTGTTTTTTCAGAGAGCAATGACTCAAACTCAGACATATCCAGTTCACCTTCTTCGTTTATTGAACAAACCTTAAGCTTCGCTCCTGAAAATTCGCAAGCCAATTGCCATGGAACAATATTGCTATGATGTTCCATTGCAGAAATTAATACCTCATCACCTTTTTTTAATATTTTTCTACTAAAGCCACTAGCAACAAGATTTATTCCTTCGGTGGTTCCTTTTGTGAAAATTATTTCTTCCTCGCTTTCGGCGTTGATGTAACTTTTAATTTTATTTCGCGCTTCCTCATACATTGAAGTAGCTTCTTGACTTAAAGTGTGAACCCCTCTATGAATATTTGAATTTTCTTTTTGATAAAAAGAATTTATTCGCTCAATGACAGAACTTGGCTTTTGACTAGTTGCTCCGTTATCAAAATAAATAAGAGGTTTCCCGTTTACCTTTCTTTTCAAGGTTGGAAAGTCATCTCTTAAATTGAAAACCGTTTTCTTTTCCACCATGTTCAAAAGGTATATTCTCTTTATTAGTTTAAACTGTTAAAATTTTCAGCAATTAACTCATCAACATATTCACGAACAGGCTCTGTCTTGATATTGTCAAGCACCTCACCAATAAAGGCGTCCAACAAAACCTTTTGAGCAGTGGATTCTCTCATCCCTCTGGACCTCAAATAAAATAAGGCTTCATCATCAAATTGACCAATTGTACAACCGTGACTACACTTAACATCATCAGCATATATTTCCAGTTGCGGCTTGGCATTTGAACTTGCATTATCACTTAGTATAATATTCGCATTACTCTGAAAAGCATTAGTTTTTTGAGCTATTTTGTTCACATATATTTTACCATTAAAAACATTTGTTGCAGAGTCATTCAAAACAGCTTTGTAAAGCTCATTGGATTCACAATTTGGTTTTGCATGGTCAACATAAGTTTGATTGTCGACATGAATGTTTCCATTCAAACAAACAGCACCATATAAATTGGCAACTGAGTTTGTCCCATCTAGAATAATATTTAAATTATTTCGAATCAATTTTGCATTCGCAGGAATGGTGTTAATAGTAAAAACTGAATTTTTTTGCTGTTTGGCAAAATCAGCACCAACATGAAACGTATTCAAATTTTCATTTTGGATTTTATCTAATTTCACATTAGCTCCTTCCCCGACTACAACTTCATTAATAACATTACTTAAAGCAGAGTTTGAATCAATTGTTTCGTAGGAAACAATAACTTGAACTTCAGAACACTTTTCTGCAATAATTAAATTTCTTGGGTAAGAGGCAACCAAATCTCCATCTACAAGATTAATTATGTGTATAGGTTTATCCAGCTGAACATTTGGTTTAACGTAAATAAAACCTCCGTCTTGAGAAAAAGCAGAGTTTAGATTGACAAAAAACTGATCTTTTGCTCTTGTTTGAAAACCCAAATGAGGCTCGACCAACTTGATAAAATCTTTTTTTGCCTTATTTAAATTGGTAATAATAAACCCACTTTCTTTTTGCTCTATCGTATTTGAATACTTCGGCGCAAAAAAACCATTGACAAACACTAATACATAAGCATTTAAATTTGGGATTTTGTGGGCACTAATTTTTTCATCAATTATATTAATCGCAGATTGAGGTCGAAACTCTGTTTTTGAAACCTCTCTTACATTTGTGTATTTCCAATCTTCCAGTTTTTTAGAAGGGAAGTCTAGTTCTTTTAGATTTTTTAATGCTAACTCTCTTATTTTTATAAAAGTTTTAGCTTCATGACTGAAATCTTGCCCTTCTTGGTTGATTAAAAATCTATCCTTATCATTAAGCGTTAGTGTAGCCATTTAAAGTGCTTTTTAAAGGTTTAGGACTTCTTCTCAAATTCTTCAATAATCCAATCATAACCCTTGTCTTCGAGTTCTAAAGCCAATTCTTTTGAACCTGTTTTAACAATTTTCCCATCGTACAAAACGTGAACAAAGTCGGGAACTATGTAATCCAACAACCTTTGATAGTGGGTAACTACAACAAAAGCATTATCATTTGATTTTAGTTCATTAACTCCATTAGCTACAATTCTCAAAGCATCGATGTCTAAACCGGAATCTGTTTCGTCTAAGACACCAAGCTTAGGTTCAAGCATTGCCATTTGAAAAATTTCATTTCTTTTCTTTTCTCCTCCAGAAAACCCTTCGTTAACTGATCGATTAGCTAACTTACCGGACAACTTAACCAGCTTTTGCTTTTCCTTTAAATGAGACATAAATTCTTTAGTTTCCATCGCTGGTAAACCTCTGTATTCTCTGACTTCATTAACAGCAGTTTTAATGAAATTAATATTACTGACACCGGGGATTTCTACCGGATATTGAAAAGCTAAAAAAACTCCTTCTCCTGCTCTTTCCTCAGGTGCTAAATCCAATAAATCTTTACCTAAAAAATCAACAGAACCTGCAGTCACCTCATAATCCTCTCTTCCTGCTAAAACAGAGGCAAGTGTACTCTTTCCTGAACCATTTGGCCCCATTATGGCATGAATTTCACCTGGTTTTACCTCCAAATTCAATCCTCTCAAAATTTGTTTTCCTTCTATTTCGGCCTCTAAACCTTCTATTTTCAACATTTTTTAATGTGTTTTTTTATTTTTATCCAACTGACCCTTCTAAACTGATTTCTAATAACTTTTTAGCTTCAATAGCAAACTCCATAGGAAGATTATCCATTACATTTTTACAGAAACCATTTACGATTAAACCAATTGCCTTGTCCGTTTTTATACCTCTTTGATTACAATAAAAAAGTTGGTCTTCTCCTATTTTTGATGTTGTTGCTTCGTGCTCAACTTTAGCCGATTTATTTTGACACTCAATGTAGGGAAACGTATGTGCTCCACACCTATCTCCTATTAATAACGAATCGCATTGACTAAAATTTCGAGCACCTTTTGCTCCCTTGGCTACTTTGACTAACCCTCTGTAAGAATTTTGAGACTTACCGGCAGAGATTCCTTTAGACACAATAGTACTCTTCGTGTTTTTACCTAAATGAATCATTTTAGTTCCAGTATCGGCTTGCTGCATATTATTCGTAACAGCGACAGAGAAAAACTCTCCCACAGAATTATCTCCTTTCAAAATGCAAGAAGGATACTTCCATGTTACTGCAGAACCTGTTTCTACTTGAGTCCACGATATTTTTGAATTTTCTTCAGCACAAAGGCCTCTTTTTGTAACAAAATTGTAAATTCCTCCTCTTCCTTTTTTATCCCCAGGATACCAATTCTGAACTGTAGAATATTTTACTTCTGAATCTTTCATAGCCACTATTTCAACAACAGCAGCATGAAGTTGATTTTCATCTCTCTGGGGAGCTGTACACCCCTCTAAATATGAAACATAAGAACCTTCTTCAGCAACAATTAACGTCCTTTCAAACTGACCTGTATTTGCTTCATTAATTCTAAAATACGTGGACAATTCCATTGGACACCTTACCCCTTTTGGTATATAACAGAATGAACCATCAGAGAAAACTGCGGAATTTAAAGCAGAATAAAAATTATCGGCTTGCGGAACAACAGAACCAATATACTTTTTAATTAGTTCAGGGTATTCTTTAACCGCTTCTGAAAAAGAACAAAAAATAATTCCTAATTCACTTAATTTTTCTTTGAAAGTTGTTGCGACAGAAACAGAATCCATAACAACATCAACAGCAACACCAGCCAGTGCTTTTTGCTCATTTATGGGAACACCTAACCTCTCAAAAGTTTTTAGAATTTCCGGATCTACCTCATCTAAACTTTCATATTTCTTTTTCGGCTTTGGAGCAGCATAGTAAATGATGTCCTGAAAATTTGGCTTTGGATAGGAAACATGAGCCCAGTTTGGCTCTTCCATACCTTTCCAAAGCTCAAATGCCTTTAACCTCCATTCAAGCAACCATTCGGGCTCATTCTTTTTGTTCGATATGAAGCGAATAGTTTCCTCCGTTAATCCTTTCTGAGCAAGCTCAGAATCGATATTTGAGACAAAACCGTATTTGTATTCACCAGATGTTGCTTCCTCAATTATTTTATCCTCATCAGACATACTCATATTCTGTCGTTAATTATAATTACACTGCAAAGCTTTCTCCACAACCACAGGTTCGAGAAGCATTTGGATTTGTGAAACTAAATCCCTTACCATTTAATCCACCTTCATATTCCAGGATTGTTCCTGCTAGGTAAAGCAAGCTTTTTTTCTCTATGACAACTTTTACTTCGTTATCTTCAAATTCCTGATCGTTCTCTTGCAATTTAGTGTCGAAACTTAAATCATAGGACAATCCTGAACATCCCCCACTTTTAACTCCAACACGAATAAAACTATCAGCAGGCATCTCCTCAAGTCTTTTGAGTTTTGCTACCTGGTCTCTTGCGCTATCTGAAACTTTAATCATCTCAATAATTATTTAGAATAATTCTAAACTAATTATAAAGATACCTAAAAGACGGTATTCTATCAAAGAATTTCATCAATAGTGCTGAATGAACTATTGATTTTAATTATTGTGAGGTCGTAAATGACCAAAAATCAGTTTTTTAATTCTCGACTCCAAAAAAAAAACATAATTGTAGAAATTGCCTAAAAACAACTATGAATCAACTATAAACGAGAGATTTAAATTATATTTAAATGGTATCTTTACCTCAATGACAAAAAATCTTTGTTTAATTTTTATACTTTTTTTTATTGCCTTACAGCTAAAGGCCACCAATATCGATTTACTAAAATGTGATCAATATACTATAGACGATGGCCTACCTCAAAGTTTTATTGAAGACTTTTTTCAAGACAAGAAGGGATTTTTATGGATTTCCACACAAGACGGTTTATCAAGATTTAATGGTTATGAATTTGAGAATTTTTATTCTAATCCTTTCGACTCAACAACAATTTTAGGCAACTATATATTGGCTATGAACAACTGGAAACAAGATTCCATTTGTTTTACTACAAGAATTGGGATTTCCATTTTCGATCCTGTTTCTAAAAAATTTAAAAACTACCCCTTCGCTTTAAATAATGACTCAATAGGAACAATTTTCTCGTCCATTATTTTAAATGAAGATTCCATAATGATTGCTTCCTCAAAAGGGCTTTTTGAATTAAAAATAAAAAATGGAAAATCCATTGTCAAAAACCTGGGGTTTAAGAAAAGAATTAACAAAATTATCCATTTAGACAATCGAATTATTTTCACCTCCGACAGTGTTTTATATGAGAGAAAAAATAACAAGTATGCGATTGTAAAAAAATTCAAAAAAAACATACAATCAATATGCGCTACAAAAAATGGAATAGGCATCTCTTTTGAAGAAAATTTTGTTTTTCTGGATAAAAATTTTGAAGAACATGGTTTTTTTTCTTTTCCAATTAAAATAAACGATTTTTTATTAGACAATGGAAAATATTGGCTTGCTTCAAATGATAATGGTTTAATAATTTATGATCCAAGTAACAAAAAGTCAACAAAAAAATACATTAATAAAAAAGGAAGCCATTCCCTACTAAGCAGTAACGTAAGGTGTGTTTTTAAAGACAACTTTGGTATAATATGGGTAGGAACCAACCACGGCATTAACAAAATTGATTTATCAAAACAACAATTTCTTCAATACAAGGCCTCACAGCACAGCCCTGAATCAAGTGATAACTCTTGGTCTTTTTGGGAAAACGATAGTGTTTTTATTTCAGGGTACGATAATGGTCTTCAAATTTTAAAAAAAGTAGACAACACTCACGATTGGGTCCCTTTTTCCGGACTAATTCTTGACATTATTGAATTTAATGACAACATACTTCTTGCTACATCAAGAGGAGTTTACTCTCTTTCAAAACAAGATTCAACCTATTCAATAGATTCTTTATTTCTTGATGTTCCTCATGAAAACAAACAAGATATCGTTTTTAAATTTTTTAAATCAAAAAATAAATTACTTGTCGGAAGCTTAAACTCTCTATCCTTATACAATGAAAACCTCATTTTAAAAAGAAGGTGGGATTTGAAAAACGTAAGAGGATTCACGGAGATAAATAGTACAATTTATTTCATAGCACATCCAACAAAAATCTACAGCCTAATTAATATTGAAAACGATAATACAGCAAAAATCATCAGCATTCCACTAAAGGAAGTTGAACATCTATTAGCTTTATCCATAGGCAAGTCAAAAAACAAAAACATATGGTTAGGGTTTTATGGCGGTGGTGCAATTAAATATGATATTGAAAATGGAAAAAAAGAACATTTTTCAACAAAAAATGGATTGCCCAACAACACGATATATTCTATTATTTCAACAAAAAATGAATTGTGGTTCAGTACCAATGGTGGGTTATCGAAATACAACATAAAAAACAATGAGTTTGAAAACTACACAACTTCAGACGGTATACAGAGTTTAGAGTTTAATTCCGGTGCATCATATGCAAACAATAGCGGTCAAATTTATTTTGGAGGGATAAATGGATACAACATTGTAAATACAACCAAAGACAATATAAATTTAATTCCTCCAAATGTATATATTTCCTCTGTTCTATATAAGGGCGAAAATTTGCTCACCTCTAAATCAAAAAAACTATCCTTGATAAATAACGAAAGAACGGTAACAATTCCCCACAAAAGAAATCGTTTCGAAATAATAGTGGACGGCATTCATTACTCTTCCCCTAAAGAAAACCTATTTAAAACAAAACTTGAAGGCTGGCAAAACGATTGGATAATATCAAAAGGTAAAAGAAGTTTTGTCTTTAGTAACCTGAACGACGGTGAATACATTTTTTCAGTAACCTCTGCAAATTCAGATGGCATTTGGAACAACAGTCAAAAAACAATAAAAATCATTATTAAACCTCCTTTCTACTTAACATGGTGGTTTATTCTTGGAATTATAATCTTCATTACAAGTTTAATTGCTTTTACGATTAAATCAAGAATTAATCGGTCAAAAACCCAGAGAGAAATTTTAGAAAAAAAAGTGCGGGACCGAACACGTGAAGTGGAAGATCAAAAAAGGAAGTTAGAGGATAAAAATAAAGAGCTGGAGGAAGAAAAAAACAAAGAAGAAGAAGTTTTGCTCAATGTTTTGCCCAGAGAAACCGCAAAAGAACTCGTTTCAACAGGTAAATCAACGCCAAAAAGTTACAATATGGCAACCGTTATGTTTGCCGATTTTAAAAATTTTACAAAAATAACTGAAAATTTAGGACCAAAAGAATTGGTTGCTGAATTGGACGACTCCTTTGCTCGGTTTGACGATATAGTTGGAAGATTAAATATTGAAAAAATTAAAACATCAGGAGACGCCTACATGTGTGTTGGGGGAATTCCAATAAAAAATCAAACAAATCCAATTGACTGTGTTCTAGCTGCTTTTCAATTTCAGAAATACATGCATCAAAAAAGAGAAATTAGAGAGGGTACAGGAAAACCACAATGGCATCTAAGAGTTGGCTTACATACAGGAGCATTAGTTGCTGGAGTTGTTGGAAAAAAGAAATTTCTTTACGACGTATGGGGTGATACTGTAAACACGGCCTCTCGTATGGAAACAAGTGCAGAAGAAGGAAAAATAAATATTTCCGGAACTACTTATGAACATATTAAAGACTATTTTGATTGTGAATACAGAGGAAAACTTCCAGTAAAAAATAAAGGTGCGATAGATATGTTCTACGTGACCCGAATAAAAAAAGGTCTTTGTGCAGACGACGATGGTCAAGTACCAAACCGCAAATTTTTCGAACTTCTAAACTTTAAAGTATATACTCAGCAAAGCTTTCAAAATGTTCACGACTACTTCATAGATTTATTGGAACAAAATGAATTCATTTCTAAACTTAAATATCATGGACCCCATCACACAATTGATGTCATGAATGCTGCTGAGAGGATTGGTCGTGCTGAAGGTATTGGGAAAGAAGAACTAATGCTTGTTAAACTGGCTGCACTTTTCCACGACAGCGGTTTTTTAAATAAGTATGAAAACAATGAAGCTGAAGGTGCCAAACTTGCAAAAAGAGAACTTCCCAGGTATGGATTTACTGAGGAGCAAGTAGAGTTAGTTGTTAATATGATTCTGGCTACTAAAATTCCACAAGATCCTAAAAACCATCTGGAGGAAATTTTGTGTGACGCGGACCTGGATTATTTAGGGCGTGACAAGGAAGAGTTCGAAAAAATCAGCTCTTCTTTAGCTCAAGAACTAATTGATATGAAAATCTTAAAATCTATGGAAGAGTGGGATCCAATTCAAGTGAAATTCCTTGAAAGTCATCATTACTACACAAAAACATGTATAGATAGCAGAAGACCCAATAAAATTGAGCGTTTGCGAGAAATCAAGGATCGATTAGAAGGTCCTAATCAAGAATGACTTTTCCTAAGAAGAGAAAGTATTAAAAAAACTTAAACAGCAACCAGTTCAGACAAGTCAACCTTCAAGGCTTCTGAAATCACATAAATTGTATAAACGTTCGCGCTTACTTTTGCGTTTTCTATTTTTTCCATGTGTTGTCTATCCATACCGCAAGCTCTGGCAAGTTGCGATTGATTGAAGCCTTTAACTTTTCTAACTGCTTTTATATTTTCGCCTATTTTAGTTGCAAGATCTATCTTTTCTAATTGCGATTCCATAGTTACTTTATCTTTTTTCCCCAAATTTTAAAGAAGGTCAAATCTAAGCCTTTTTTTTTGCAAAACTAGTAGATATGTTTCATAAAAAACACTTCTAAATTCAATAGTTTTTTAACATTAAATGGAGTAAAAAATTAATAACTTTTTATTGGTAAAACCACATTATTAATTTGCAACTGAATAATTTGAATCAAGAACCTCTTCAATCCTTATTAAAGTAGATATTTGACCCAAATGATGACCCGAGTGTTTCATTGCAAAATATATTAATTGATATATGTCTAATTTAATCCCAGGAATAACCTTCATCTCCGTTTTATAATTATTTGCGAATTCTGACGGGGCAGTATTCGACAAAATAACGAGTTTTCTAAACTGAACTGCAAGTCTCAGCTCCAACTCTTCCAAAGAAGAATAAACAGGCACATTAAATTCTGTACAGGATGTAATTTTAAAGATACTTACATTGAGCATCGTTTCTACCAAATTCAAATCGGATTCAACATATTCATTTTCCTGGTTAACCAATCCCTCATTCAAAAGACCACCCAACTTTTCTATCTTTTTTAACAGGTATTGATTAACCAAATAAATGTGTCCTAAAATCTCTCGGACATTACTTTCTAAATCATTACTATTTTTGTCTTTTTGAATTGCTGCTCGAATGTTTCGATTCAGCTCAGATGTAATCTTCAAACCATACCGATTAAGACTCATCTCTGTTTGATAAAATTGCTTAGCTTCCATTTTCCCTTTTTTTATTTGTTGCCTATTAAAAAAGAAAACCCCCTTAAAATGAATCAATCAAAATAAGGGGGATAACAACAGTCACCAAATGAATGGTGACTAGGGTTGTAAAAGGGATCTTTAATGTACTTTTAAGTGTAACTTAATATTTTTTAATTCAAAGTACGCTTATTGAAATCCCATCTAATTTTTTCCCGCTTAACTTGGCAAGACTAAACTAGATTCAATGACTGGGTATTTATAATTGATTTGTCAAAACAAAAACTTACAATTTTGTGTTTTTTACAAAAAACAAAGACCAAGAACTTGTTTTTTGCAAAAAATGCAAAAAAGTACAAATGGCAAATACTTATTTTAACTCTTTTTTTGCCTATTATTGAAACATTTTAGGGTTTTTAACATAAACCCTTGATAATATTTAAAAATATAAAGTATGTATTATAGATTAATTTGTGGTTTAGGAATTCTTAATATGGTTTTGTTTGGTTGTAAACAACCAGAATGTCCTGATTTATGCCCAGACTCACCTACTCCCATAAATTTAAAGGAATGTAGTGCGCATCTACAAAATTTAATTCAAAATCATAAAAGCGACATTAGGGGATTTAAAGTTGGTACTCCTGTAAGCGGTATTACTGAAGCTGATTCTAATTTTGTTTCTAAAACAAGTTTCTACACGAGCTATGATCCTGATTTAGATATTAATTATTGGGCCCAAGTAGATTACTTTTATAACGAAAATAATAATGTTGACCGGGTAGAAGCTGAAATCATTCCAGGCGGCTTATCGCCACAAGAAAATTTAGTTTTAACCGATTCGTTATACTTTGAATTAAAGGAATATCTTACAGGAAAATATGGATATGCCGTTACAAACACAGATTATCGCCTGATTTGGAATGATGTTAATGAAAATACAAATTCACTAACAATCTTCTCTCTCGATTATGAAATACCCGACGAGGACATTTCAATTTATATCGATGATGAAACGGGAGAAACCGATACAATTGACAACCCTCCTACGGTAAAATATATAGTTAAACATATTGAATAATTATCAATCAAATAAAACTTGAAAAAGCCTCTTAATCAATTAAGAGGCTTTTTCAATTCAAGACCCATTAGTTTTATCGGTTGTTTAACATCGAGCTAAAAACATCGACAAACTGTAATAAAAATCCCGCGAAACAACTTAAAAGTACTTCTTTTGAAAAAGGACAAAAATATGCCGGGTTTTATTGCTCTGTAAGCTTTAAAACACTAGATTTGCAAACGCTTTGCTCGCCCTTCAAAGCGTTATTAGACATATTTAAAAGCGACTTTTAGTATACCAGCATCAGAATATTCTCTTATTTGTGTAACTATCAGCCCCCTTTTAAAATGTTCAAAAACCATAAGAATATGACATTACCAAAAAAGCAATCCATACTAGTCACAACATTAATTTTATTGTTTTTTTCGTTAAGAACAAGTGCTCAATGTCTCAATCCAGCATGGAACTCAGGAGGTTCTTACAGTACCGGAGACATCGTTTCTCACAACAATAAAGATTGGGAAGCTATTCCTTCCGGTCAATATTTTCGAAATCCAAGTGGTCCTTATGGACATTTTGGTTGGACTGAAGTTTCTAATCCTTGTGCAAGCGCTTCTGCCCCTGTTGTCGCTTCTACTGAAGCGAGAGGAGTATATTGTACGACATCTTTCGGTGTAGGAACAATAACAAGTGATGGTGGAGCAACAATTACAGCTAGAGGTTTTGTTTTTGGTTTATCATCCAATCCAACGCTAGCAGATGACGCTGTACTATTGGACGCAGGAACTGGAGTAGGTGACGAGTTTGAAGGGTTAATGGAAAATTTATCCCCTGAAACCACTTATTACATTAGAACCTATGCCACCAATAGTGAAGGAACGACATACGGTTCTGAAACTAACTTTACAACAAGAGCATCAGCAGACTGTGTGTCGGATTGTGCTTTAGCTTGTGACATGACAAATTCAAATTTATTGGATCCTACATCTGCAGAATGGTCAAGCACTGCTTTTTCAACAATCTCTGTAAGTGATACTGTTTGTGTCACGCAAGATGTAACTATAGCTGGAACTATTACTCTTCAAGGTATGCTTAAAATATGTAACGGAGCTCAAATTACACTTTCAGGATCCATTGAGGTTGAAAGAGAATATTCAGGAAATCCGAACTTCAAAGGTCAAGTAGTATATGAAGGATGCGATGAAATATTTGATGGAATTGGATCCTATACTGGAGAATGGACAGGTACTCAGAATGATCCATTGCAAATGATTAGCTATTGTGCGACTTGCGTGGACAATGATCAAAGTCAATTTTTTAAACCAACGGTTTCGACTGCATTTTGGGGAGCGACTTGTAGACCAACATCAACACTAATAACACCACTACCTGTAGAGCTAACTGGTTTTTCTGTTGAAGGTCATCCTGAAGGAGTTTCTTTAAACTGGACAACCAGTTCTGAAATTAATAATAGTCATTTCGAAGTAGAGCTCTCTTATGATGGCGTAAATTGGTACACCATTGGTTTTGTTCAGGGAGCAGGTAATTCAACTGAAATAAACGACTATCAATTTATTGATAACCATCCGGGTTCTGGAGTACATTACTACAGACTTAAGCAGGTTGACTACAACGGAGCTGATTCCTACTCCAACATCAACTATTTTTCATTTGAAAACACGAGTAAACCTTCGAGTTTTATTGCTTTTCAAAATGAAAACAAAAACATTGAAATTCAAGCTGTTTTCAGTGGTGCTGGAGAGGCTTACTTAATTGACACAAGGGGAAGAACCATCGAACAAATAAGCTTTTTGAGTTCAGATAGAAGTGGTCTTCAATTCGAATTTCAAACAACAAACTTATCAGAAGGTATTTATTTTGTAAAAATTAAATCTGGTAACGCTCTTCTTGGACAGAAAGTGCAAGTTGTTAAGTAGTATTAGTTACTAATCATATTTGTCCCACCAACGAATTCTTTTATCAGAATCTTTTAAGGATACAATATCTCCAAGAGCAGGAACGGTCCATTCACAACCTCTTTCCTCCGCATATTTTATAAACTTTTTTACGGGGCTTTTCCAATGATGCAGAGACAATGAAAATCCAGCCCAGTGGACAGGCATTACAGTTTTAACTTTAACATCAAGAGCGGCTTGAACTGCCTCGTGAGGAAACATATGAATCTGGCTCCAAAGTTTATTGTATTGCCCACACTCTATAAATCCAAAATCAAACGGACCCAATTTATCTCCTATTTCTTCAAAATGATGTCCATAACCTCCATCTCCACTGAAATAAAAAGTTTCCTTACTGCTCTTAATGGACCAACCTCCCCAAAGTGATTTATCTTTATCTATTATACGTCTACCTCCAGAATGTCTACTGGGGGTAAAAGTGAATTCAATGCAATTAAAAATACATTGTCCCCACCAATCAAACTCTTTAATTTTTTCACTTGAAACATTCCACTTAATCAAATGTCTTTTCACACCAAGAGGAACCCAATAATTTTTAACTTTATCAATTAATTTTTTTATGCTTTCAAAATCAAGATGGTCATAATGATCATGAGAAAAAAGAAGCAAGTCAATTGTTGGTAATTCATCCAAGACATCTAATATGTCATCAGAAAAACGTTTGATACTAAATGAAGCCACTGGAGAAGCATTAAAACTCATCATAGGATCAATAAAAATAATTGTCCCATGAATATTTAACAAAACTGTTGAATGTCCATACCAAATAAAATTTGAGGTATTGTTTGAGTTTAAAAACCTAGTAGAATCAAACTTTAGAACAGGTAGAGATTGAGACGGAAACCGTCCATTTATTTTTAAAAACTGTTGAGAAAGTAAATGAGGTAAATTAAATAAATTAATTTCCATTTTGGTTTCTACTAAATTTCTAAATCGTTTTTTCTTCCAGTTTGGAGACTGACTTAGTTCAACCTTTATCTTTTTAGTTATTTTTCCTCCGAACTCCTTTTTCAAAACTTATTTTTATTGAAATTTTTCCCACCATGGATTATAACCAACTGTATTTGAATCAATATTCATTACTTCGCCAATTTGAGGTGTTGCTATAAATACGCCCAATGAATCAGCTGCCCTTTTAATTCTTACAGGGGATTCGCTCCACATGTGTGTAGACAAAGAAAACGCTCCCCAGTGAATAGGTATTCCAACCTTTGCATTTAGATCTTTCATAGCACGAGCGGATTCTTCGGGAACCATATGAATATTTTTCCAATATTTATTGTATTGACCGCACTCTACCATCGCAACATCAAACGGACCGTATCTCTCACCTATTTTCTTAAAATGATTATCATAACCGCCATCACCACTAAAAAATAAGCTTTTATTTCCCCCTTTAATCACCCATGACCCCCATAGTGTTGAATTTTTATTCAAAAGACCTCTTCCTGAAAAATGTCTCGAAGGGGTAAAAACAAAACTTAATCCGTCAATTGTATCCTCTTCCCACCAATTATACTCAAATATACAGGAATCTTTAATTCCCCATTCCCGAAAGTGGACACCTACCCCTAAAGGAAGTATAAACGACTTTGTTTTTGTTTTCAATTTTTGAATTGATCCGTAATCCAAATGATCATAATGATCGTGAGAAATAAAAACAAAATCGATTGTGGGAAGTTTTTCTATTGATATTGGAAGTTCTTTAAAAAATCTCGATTTCGCTGCAAAGCTTACAGGAGAAGGAACATCTCCAAACATGGGGTCCAATAATATATTTTTCCCTTCCAGTTGTAGGAAAAATGCCGAATGACCAAACCAAATCAAGTTATCTTGTTTTTTTTGTCTTTCGAGAATTAAGGAATCTTGTTTTACAACAATTAACGGTTTTATTGGGATGTTTTTTACACTATCATCCAAATAGTCCCCAACGATTTCCACTATTTTACCAAAAGTAAACTCCATTGGAGTATGGCTATAATTTTTAAATTTTCCTTCCTTGTAATGTCCAGTTTTTTTATACTTCTCTATATCCGCATCGGTGGGATCACCTCCGAACTCAGGACTTAAATTTAAAAATAGTATTCCGACAATTATTAAGAATAAAAGTAAAAAAACTGTCCATTTTAATGCCTTTTTTAAATATTTCCACAACCTTTTCATACCATACTTTATTTTTTACCATTGCTATAAAGAGGAAAGAAATTCATTAAAGTCGAAACAGCTCTTTAAATCTGAGGTAACTGCAGATAAATAAAGTACAAAAAAATCATTTCCAATGTCCAGGAACCCACCTTTGGCCTCCAGGCACTTTCTTCCAATGACCTTTAACCCATACTTTGCCTGGCCGATTTTTAACCCAATGACCTTTTCTCCAAACGTATCTTCCTTTTCGACCATTGTAGACCCAATGACCTTCTCTCCAAACATGACCTCGTTTGGCCTTTGCTGGCTTTTTTACAATAACAGCAGGCCGAGCTGGACGAACCTTAACAACAACCTGTGATTTTGCTTCTGGAAGAATTAACCCACAAAAAAATATCGCAGTTATAAAAATCGTTTTTTTCATAATATATTGATTTAATTCCTAAAAAATATTTTTTCTTTGACGATAGAAAAACAAAAAGGTTTAATCTTATTAAAATAAAAATTAGAGGTATCTTGTAAATTCATAGTTTTACTAAAATGAAAAAGGTACTACCAGGCTTATTTTTTTTTCTTTCAATTAGTTTAAGCTTTTCTTCAAACGATTTATATAAAGTAAGAGAACTTTACTTTAAAGTAAGTCTAGAGGAGGAGGAATTGGAAACCTTCGAGAATTACCTTAACAAAAAAATTAAAACTTCGAACCCTGAAATCGAAGGATACAAATGCGTATTATGGTTCCTAAAAGCAAAAGAATATTACAATCCTTACAAAAAATATGAAGCCTTTAGTGAAGGTAAAAAACAATTGGAACTTCTAATTACAAAAAACCCAAACAGCATTGAATTGCGCTTTTTAAGACTCACTATTCAAGACAACCTTCCTGGTTTTCTGGGTTATGACGACAACATTACCGAGGACAATAAGTTCATCAAGAAAAATATTAAAAGTCTTAAGAATGATTTAGATTTAATAAAGAGAATCAACGCTTATTTGGCCCAAAGGAATTAGAACTTAGAGAATAAAAAAACATTAAACTGATCACGATTAAACGTAGAAAGAAACTGGTTCATATAACCCACTTCTATCTTTAGACCTTTGTTTAATTGATACCCTAAACCACCGTAAAGTCTATTTCGATCGAAAGCTGTTTCCTTATTCACATCCATAAAAATTTCATTGTATCCAGAAATAAAAAAAGCACCAGGATCAAGAGCATTTTTATTTATGGGCACTCTTAAGTTTATAAAATAACGAAGTCGCATTTTATAATTTTCTTCGATAAAACGTTGTTCAAATCGATACCTGTGCCCCCAAAAAAACCTACCTGAATTTTGTTTTGTTATAAATTGTTGAAAAATCCGATGTTCATTTACTCTCATCTTATCTCCCCCTAGGAAATAATTCTCGCTCGCAATATATCCATACCCAAAAAGTAAATTATTATTGTTCTCGGAAAGATTATATCCAATTCCCGTTCTTATTAAAAGCTGCTCTAAGTCGCCTATTGCGTTGTAATTACGATATTGTATCTCATGATGTAAGTTGAACTTGGTGTTTATTTTTTTACTCCCAATATGAATTAACCAGTTTCCAAAATTACTTTCCTGGGCGGAAACGAGAAAAACAAAAAAAAGAAAAAAGATTGTGGCACATATATTTTTCACATAATAAAATTAATCATCAGTTTTCTTTCTAAAAAAAATACAAGTAAAAAAATTATTAAAAATCACGAAAAATTACTTCTGTCTGTTTAAAAAAACATTAAGTTTTCAATTTTTATTGGCTAATGGTTAAGTTGATTGTAATATTGTTTTTAAATCATATAAAAATGTCATTAAAAGCGACCATAAAAAAAGCATGTAGTGAATTTGATTTAATTCCAGAGGTAAGAAAAAAAAGCTCCATTTACTGGTAAGCTTTATTAAAGAAAAAAAAGAAAAAGTAAATCTTATTTTTATTTGTACACACAACTCCAGGAGGAGTCATATGGCCCAGATATGGGCCCAAATTGCAGCACATCATTATGGTTTTTCCAATGTAAATTGCTATTCAGGCGGAACCGAAACCACCGCATTTTTTCCATCAGCAATTAAAACTTTAGAAAAACAAGGGTTGACGATAATTAAAATTATGGAAACAGAAAACCCTATTTATATAGCTAAATATGATAACACTAGCCCTCCTATTGTGAGTTTCTCAAAAGAATATAATCACTCTTTTAATCCACAAAAAAAGTTTGCAGTAATCATGACTTGTAATCAAGCAGACTTAAGCTGTCCTTTGATTCCAAATACCGAAAAACGAATTTCAATACAATACTCAGACCCTAAATCAGCTGACGAAACCTCAAAAGAGCTAAAAGAATATCATGACATAAGTGCGCAGATTTGTAGAGAAATGTTTTTTGTTTTCTCAAGAATTTAATTTTGATGTCCTGTCATTTTGTTGATTTATTCATTATTAAACTATAATATTTTTAGTGCAATTTTGTATAAAAATCAAGAGAAAACATGCAGATTCTAAGAAAAATACACTCAATAATTGATGGTAATATCGAAACAAATAAACTAAGTAGACATTACAATATTTTTAGTTCTGCATTAATTATTATTTCAATACTCTTGATTATTTTAGAAAGTTTCGAAGAACTCGAAATATACTTATCAAGTATTATTTACACCACAGAGACGTTTGTAGTAATATTTTTCTCAATTGAATATATTATTAGACTGATTACAAGTCCATTTCAATACCCAAACAAAAAATTCATTGCTCCTTTTTTATTTATTGTATCGTTTTTAGGAATTATTGATTTACTATCAATATTACCTTTTTACTTACCAATGTTTATCAACTCTAACTTAACATTCCTACGGGTTCTAAGGCTCTTTAGGCTTATGAGAATATTTAAGCTTTTAAGATACTCAGAATCCGTGAGAACATTAGGAAAAGCTCTCTCAAGAATAAAAACAGAGCTTTTTTCAACACTTTTTATCACATTTATTGTACTGCTTTTCTCTGCAAATATTATGTATATTGTAGAAAACAAAGCCCAACCTGATACTTTTAAAAACATGGGTGAATCTCTATGGTGGGCCGTTGCAACTTTAACAACTGTTGGATATGGAGACATCTATCCCGTAACCTCATTAGGTAAGGTTATCAGTGGCATTATGGCATTGGTAGGTATTGGAATTGTTGCAATTCCCGCTGGTCTTCTTTCCTCAGCATTTGTTTCTGAAATTGAAGAACGAAAAAGAAAAAAAACAGGACGAATCAATAAATGCCCTCATTGTGAAAACAGCATTAAAAAATAACAGATTATTACAAAATTCAGTAATGACAAACATCACCTCAACAAAGTAACGTTTCCATATTTTTGTTGTCTTCGATATCCCCCATAACTTTCTTCAGTACGATAATAAAGCTTCCATACATATATATCGACTTGACAATCTTTCCCATTATATGTTCCATCCCATTGATGATTAATGTTTGTAGAATGAAAAAGCAACTCTCCCCAACGGTTAAAAATATAAAAATCAAAATCTAGAATATTAATTGCTTTTGGGCCAAAAAAATCATTAATTCCGTCTTGGTCAGGTGAAAATGCATTAGGAACCCAAATTAAGGAAGGACATTCCCTAAAAACCTCTACGGTGTCTTTACTTGAACAGCCATTTAAATTAGTTAAAGTTACTTCATAAGAGCCTTCAGAATCTATCAAAATTTCACGAGTTGTATCTCCTGTACTCCACAAAACATAATCTCTGGCTCCTGACACAACCATTAATGGTAACACCTTTATTTCTTCAAAACAAACGAATGTATCACCAGGAACAATTGGATTAGGTTTTTGAAAAACATTAACACGAATTGTATCAATATCTGAGCAATTATTAAAGTCCGTAATTGTTGCCTCATAAACTCCTGTCGTTTGTATTTCTATAGAGTCTGAAATTTCTCCTGTATTCCAAGTTATTATAGCATTTTCACTTTTAAACCCTGCTACTAAAGTTTGCCCCTCACAAATATTAGTGTCTGAACCTAAATTTATGTTGGGATTTGAAGCTTGAGAAACCTCAATAGAAATTGAATCCACACAGCCGTATGTAGAATTGATAAAAGCCTCATAAGTTCCGGGTTCACTTACTTGAATTGAAGAAGTGGTTTCCCCTCCTGGTTTCCACAAATAAGTTCCCTCAGGCAAGGAAGGAAGAAGTGTTAATTGTTCATCTTCACAAATAATTTGATTTGATAGATTAGGAATAACAGGCTTACTGTGTACCGTTACCACTCCTGAAGCACTACCAAAACACCCGTAGGCATCCTCAACCGTTACGGTGTAAATACCGGCCAAGCCAACTTCTATTTCACTCTTTTCCTCTCCTGTATTCCATAAATAGGATTCATAAACCCCTGTTGAAATAGTAGTAATGTTACCCTCACAAATATCTGCATCTGAAACGGAGGGCTTTGGTTTTGGATTAATATTAATTTGAATTGAATCAAACCCCATACAACCAATAGAATCAGTAACAGTTACAGAATATAATCCCGAATTTTGAACATATAAACTCGGACTTATTGAAGAATCACTCCATAAAAAAGTATAATATTGAGAATCAAAATCAGGCACTATTATCTCATACACCTCACCTTCACATATCGTTTGGCTTGGAGCTAAATTGACCTCTATTTCGGGAAAACTCATCATTTGAGCTGTGTCTGTAGCAATACAGCCATTAATATCAGTTACAACTACAGAAACCTCTTGAGGGTTACTGGTTTGAAAAGTTGCTGAAGTACTTCCATCCTGCCACATATACGATTCAAAATTATTAGGTGTTGTAATAAATATAGCGCTTCCGTTTGGACAGATCTTTTGATCGGGACCTAAACTCACATTTGGAGAAGAATTTACAGTTAATTCCATTTCCGAAGTTCCTTCACATCCGTTTTGATCAATTACATGAACAGAATATATTCCACTGGTTTTTATTGAGTTGAATTGATTAATTGTACCATTATTCCATGTCACCTCAGACCATCCTGTTCCAACATCAAGTATTATAGAGTCCTCTCCACAAATAGTGCGATCAGGACCTATGTCAATTGTAGGAAATTGATGCAGTGCAACATTTATAGTATCATAACCTTCACATCCGTTGCCATCCGTAACTTTAACAAAATAATTTCCTGAAGAATTCACAGTAATTTCAGGTGTTGTTTCTCCAGTACTCCATAAAAAAATGTTAGGAACACTAGAATAGCCTGAAGACAGGTTAAATCCCCCTTCAAAACAAGTATCAATATCCAAGCCCAAATCAATATTTAAATTCTCTTGAACAACAACCTCAGCTGTATCACTTCCAAAACATCCATTTGAATCCATTACAGTGACATAGACCAACTCATTATTAAACCCAATGTATTGATCAATCGAGTCTCCATTATGCCATTCATATCTTGTAAAGTTTGAAATGGTAAATAATGTAGAAGTTCCTAAACAAATTAATCTATCAGAACCCAAATCTGGTTTCGGGTTAGGGCGAACCGTTAAATAAACAGAATCTTTATTTTTACACCCATTTTCATCAATAATTTCAACCGAATATTCTCCTTCAGTAGATACAAATATTGAGGATAACGTATCGCCTGTATTCCAAATTAATGAAGACCAACTTCCTCCCACCTCAAATAAACCCTCTTGTCCCGAACAAACTTTTTTGTTTGGTCCAATATCAATCAATGGCAATTGATTTACAGCAACCGCAATAGTATCTCTTCCCGAACAACCCACTAAATCCTCAACTAAAACATCGAAAATCCCTGAAAAATTGACCGTAATATTCGCATGAGGTTCCCCATTTGACCAGGTAAACGTATAATTATTATCTGGATAGCCAGAAATTAATTGTACAGAATCACCTTCACACATTTCTAAATCCGGCCCCAAGTTTACAGGCAAACTTGCAGATATAAACACCTGAGCCGTATCTTTTGAAACGCACCCATTACTATCTTGAACTTCAACCCAAACTGTTTCCTCAGAAAAACTCACATAATAATTCTCCGAAGAACCATCATGCCACATATAACTCATATAGTTTCCCGTATTAAATGTGGTTTGAGCTCCTTGACAAATGGTAACATCATTCCCTAAATTAATTTTTTCGGTATCAAAATATGTTAGTTTTAATGTGTCACTTGTTGAGCACCCATTAAAATCAATAACATCCACATAATAAATCCCTCCAATAAAAACCTTTAAACTATCACCAGAAGAAAAATCATTCCATTTAACTTGTTGCCAGTTCGAGCCAGCATAAAGAGTTGTATCTACTCCAGGACAAATCTTTATATCAGAGCCTAAATCAAGTCCTGTCATAGTGTGTACTGTTAAATTTATCGTATCACTTGCTGCACAATTGTTACCATCCGTTACCGTTAATATGTACTCTCCACTTGCATCCGTAGTAATTGTTTGAGTCGTTTCTGAATTCGGATGCCATGCATAAGAACTATACGTCCCTGCATCAAAAGTTACTGCTCCGCTTCCTTCGCAAATTACCTGATCAGGACCTAAATCAGGCGTGGGGAGAAT
>PBEC01000017.1 GCA_002717515.1 Flavobacteriales bacterium | reverse complement strand
ATAACAATAAGTGGTACACCTACCTCTGCAGGAACGTTTAACTATACGATTACACCTGATGGATGTGGCAGTGCGTTAGCAACAGGAACGATAACGGTACATGCACGTCCAACGGTAACAGTAAATGATGCAACCATCTGTGAAGGAGATGCCGCTGCTACATTTACAGCCACCAGTACAACAGCCACATCTTGGTCATGGAGCGAAAATGGATCGGGAACAGAGCAAACCACAACAGGAACCGCAGCAGGATCTTATACAGTAGTAGTGACTGATGTTAATACCTGTACGAGTTTACCGGCAAGCGGAACGTTGACCGTAAATGCACGTCCAACGGTAACAGTAAATGATGCAACCATCTGTGAAGGAGATGCCGCCACTACATTTACGGCAACCAGTGCAACAGCAACAGCTTGGGCATGGAGCGGTAATGGATCGGGAACAGAGCAAACCACAACAGGAACCGCAGCAGGATCTTATACAGTAGTAGTGACTGATGGCAATACCTGTACGAGTTTACCGGCAAGCGGAACATTAACTGTAAATGCGCGTCCAACGGTAACAGTAAATGATGCAACCATCTGTGAGGGAGACGCTGCCGCTATATTTACAGCCACCAGTGCAACAGCAACAGCTTGGATATGGAGTGACAATGGATCGGGAACAGAGCAAACCACAACAGGAACCACAGCAGGATCTTATACAGTAGTAGTGACTGATGGCAATACCTGTACGAGTTTACCGGTAAGTGGAACATTAACCGTAAATATACTACCTACAGTAACCAGTACAACAGGAGCAGAACGATGTGGAGAGGGATCAGTTTCTTTGGAAGCATTAGTGAGTTCCGGAACAATTGATTGGTATGATACAAGTTCAGGTGGTACTCTTCAGGGAACCGGATCTCCTTGGTCAACAGGAAGTATATCTGATACTACAACCTACTATGCTGAGGCTGTAAGTTTAGAGGGATGTACCTCTTTGGTTCGTATGTCTGCTCTTACAATGGTTCATTCTACTCCTGAATTTAGTTTAGGTGAGGATACATTATTATGTATTGGCGATTCTATTCACCTGGGGGTAGGCTTAAATAATGTTACTTTTCTTTGGCCGTGGAATGGAAGTGCATCAGATTCTATTTTAGTTACGACTTCTGGTACGTATGATGTAGTTGTAACCGACACGAATGATTGTGTTGGTAATGATGCGGTTTTAGTTACTTTTTTAGATGTTCCGCTTCTTAATTTGGGTCCAGATTCAAGTATTTGTGAAGGGGATAGGATGCTTCTAAATGCAGGTTCAGATGGTGTTCGTTACTTTTGGAATACTGGTGATTCGACTTCAACTATTTTTATTGATTCAGCGGCAACTTACATAGTTACTGTATCCAATGCCGCAAATTGTATTTCCACAGACTCTATTGTTGTTACAGTGGACACTGTTCCAAATGTGAATCTTGGTTTAGATACTTCTATTTGTTATCTGGAAAATATTGTATTAGACGCATCAAATCCCGGTGCAAGTTATATTTGGTCTAATGGATCAGACAGCTCAGCAATTATAGTTTCTAATGGGAGTGACTTCAGTGTTGTTGTAACAAATTCTTTCTTATGCTCTGATTCTGATACGATTAAAATTGATATAAATCCATTGCCTAATGTTAACTTAGGTCCCAATCGTGAGGTTTGTAAATATCTACCGATTGAGTTAATTGTTCCAGAGGAGAACGCAAACTCATATCTTTGGAATACAGGAGATACAGGGCGATATATATTTACTGATACTTCCGGATTGTTTTTCGTAGATGTTTATAGTATAAATAATTGTTTTAATACCGATACAATTGTTGTTTTACCTGGACCAGATCTTATAATTCAATTATTAAACGACTCAGTTATTTGTGATGGAAGTCACACAAATATTTATGCAAATGTTCAAAATCAAACAGGGGCTTTAATTTATGAATGGAACACTTCAGAGATCCAATCCTACATAGCTGTTGATTCAACAGGGCAATATTCTGTGTTAATAAAGGATGATAATGGATGTTGGGGAAGCGATACTACCACGGTTAGGGTACAAAATCTTCCAAATATTGAATTATCAGCTGATACTTTGTCTATGTGCAGTATGGATGAAGCAAATGAATTGGTAACGATAAGTTCTTCTCATAATGGTCTTTATGTGGAGTGGGGCGATGGTTCAATTGGAGAGGATTATATTTCAAGTGTTTCGGGTTGGTTTGAAGCTGTTGTTTATGATCAGTACAATTGTTCAGCTTTTGATTCAATTACTGTTTTTGAATATTGCCGTCCAATTCGGGTTACTTTACCAAATATTTTTACGCCAAACGGCGATGGTCACAATGATGGATTTATTCCTTTTGAGATGGTTTGGGAGGACTTGGAATATATGCTTGCAAATTTAGAATATATTTATTTCAATGTTTACAACAGGTGGGGTGAATTAATCCACTCATCAAATTCTGTTGTACCCTATTGGAATGGACTTAATAGTGAAGGTCTTGAAGCTTCAGATGGAATATATTTTTGGACTTTAGATTATTCAGAAATTAACGGTGGTAAGTTTTACAACAACGGATATGTAAAACTCAAAAGGTGATATGTATAGATGAAGCCTACTTGAAAATTATTTTCATTTTGGAAGTAGTTCTCTTTTTACCGAACTTTGAATTTCAAGTTTTTTAAATGAATATAGCGCTTATTGATTATGGGGCAGGAAATGTTCAATCTGTCAAATATGCTTTGAATCGTTTGGGGTATGAACCTATCCTAACAAAAAATCATGATGAAATTTGTTCTGCGGATAAAGTTATTTTTCCGGGTGTAGGATCTGCTAAAGCAGCGATGGAGCAACTTCAACAATCTGGTTTAGATAAATTGATACCTACTTTGAAACAACCTGTTCTGGGTATATGTGTAGGAATGCAGTTGATGTGTAAATATTCGCATGAGGGAGATGTCAAATGTTTAGGAATTATAGATACGGAAGTTAAGCGATTTGAAGTAGATTTAAAAATACCTCACATGGGGTGGAATACAGTTTCAAATTTTAATTCGGTACTTTTCAATAATATTGAATTGCAAGAGCAAGTTTATTTTGTTCACAGTTACTATGTTCCTTTGAATGAGAATACCGTTGCTGTAACACAATATGGAATAGAATTCAGCGCTGCTGTTCAGAAAGACAATTTTTATGCTGTTCAATTTCACACAGAAAAGAGTGGTGAAGTTGGATCTCAAATTTTAAAGCAATTTTTAGAATTATGATTATTGTACCTGCTATAGATTTGATTGACGGCAAAGCCGTAAGATTAACCAAAGGAGATTATAATCAAAAGAAAGTCTATAATGAAAATCCATTAGAGGTTGCCAGGGAGTTCGAAAATGCTGGTTTAACACATTTACATCTAGTTGATTTAGATGGAGCAAAGAGTGGACATATCGTAAACCATAAAGTACTAGAGGAAATTACAACAAACACCTCCTTAAAGGTTGACTTTGGAGGTGGTGTCAAAACTAATGAAGATATCGATTTGGCTTTCAAATGTGGTGCTTCTCAAATAACAGGAGGAAGTGTTGCTGTTAAAAATAGAGAGGTTTTTGAAGATTGGATACAACAATACGGTAATAAGATTATTTTGGGTGCAGATGTCAAAAATCGAATGATTGCTGTCAATGGTTGGTTGGAGACTTCCGATTTACATTTGTTTGCATTTTTAGATGAATATCTTTCTAAAGGCATTGAATATGTTATTTGTACTGATATTTCTAAGGATGGTTTATTACAAGGAAGCTCTAATGAATTATATTCGGAAATTATGGAAGAGTTTCCTAATATTAAATTGATTGCATCTGGAGGAGTTACTTCCGAAGATGATTTGAAACGCCTTCAAGATATAAATGTTTACGGTGCTATTGTTGGTAAAGCCATTTATGAAGGTCGATTAAGCTTAGAAACGCTTGTAAAATATCACAAAGTCTGAACAATATGCTTTCAAAAAGAATAATCCCTTGTTTAGATATTAAGGATGGAAGAACAGTTAAAGGAGTCAATTTTGTTGGCTTAAGAGATGCTGGAGATCCAGTTGATTTAGCTGAAATATACTCAAAAGAGGGAGCTGACGAGTTGGTTTTTTTAGACATAACAGCCACTCATGAAAAAAGAAAGACTTTATTGGATTTAGTTAAACGTGTTGCAGAGCGAATAAATATTCCATTTACTGTTGGAGGAGGTATTTCAGAAATCAAAGATGCTTACGCTTTGCTAAAAGCTGGTACCGATAAAATAAGTGTTAATTCTGCAGCAGTTAAAAATCCCCAATTAATTAATGAGTTACATAATAATTTCGGCGCTCAATTTGTGGTTGTTGCAATTGATGCAAAATATACAGATGAAGGTTGGAAAGTTCATTTAAGGGGTGGAAGAGATAGAACTGAAATTGATTTGTTCGATTGGGCAAGAGAGGTTGAACAAAGGGGAGCTGGTGAAATTTTGTTTACCTCAATGGATCATGATGGCACAAAAGCTGGTTTTGCAAATAAAGAATTGGCTCATTTATCTGATTCTCTTAGTATTCCTATAATTGCATCAGGAGGTGCAGGTAATATGGAACACTTTAAAGATGTTTTTACGGATGGTAAGGCTGATGCAGCTTTAGCGGCGAGTATATTTCATTTTAAAGAAATACCTATCCCCGAGTTAAAAGCTTATTTAAAGGGAAATAATATTCCAGTTAGATATTAATTTTGAATTTACCATTAAAGTTTTACTGTATTTGTTCAGTATGAATATTAAACATTATCATTTAAAAAAGAAATGGAATTTAGAGAATTACAAAGCATCTTAAACAACAAAGCTCGAGTCGTTATAGTAACTCATAAAAATCCAGATGGCGATGCTATGGGTTCTTCGTTAGGACTTGCAGGAGTTTTGAAAAAAAAAGGTTGTGAGGTTAAAGTAATAGCTCCTACTGAGTATCCTACTTTTTTAAATTGGATTAAAGGCAATGAGGATGTTTTAATTTGGGGGAACCACAACACATTAATAAAGAAAAATATAAGTCAGGCTGAACTTATATTCTGTTTAGATTTTAATGCATTGCATAGAATTGATGAAGTAGGCGACTTGGTTTTTGATGCAGAAGGAAAAAAAGTAATGATTGACCACCATCAGCAGCCCGATGACTTTGTTGATTATATGATTAGTAATACTTCGGCAAGTTCAACTGCTGAAATGGTTTATGAATTTGTTGAATCCATGGGTGATGAGGATTTAATCGATGGTGACATTGGTGAAGCTCTTTATTGTGGTGTAATGACCGATACAGGTTCATTTAGATTTCCATCAACAACTCAAAAAACACACAAGATAATTTCTCAAATAATTGCAAAAGGTGCCGATCATTCAATGGTTCATAGAAGGATTTATGATAGTAATACGCAAAGACGGTTAAAGCTCTTAGGATATTGCCTCATGAATATGGAAGTTTTGGATAAACATAAGGTTGCCATATTAAAAATATCTAAGGAAGATCATAAGACGTTTAATATTCAAAAAGGAGACACTGAAGGAGTAGTTAATTATGGTTTAAGTATGTCTCATGTAAAATGTTCCGTTTTTTTTAGAGAGGATGACGGAATTGTAAAAATTTCGTTTCGTTCTAAGGACAATTATGATGTTAATGAGTTTGCCAGAAAGCATTTCAATGGGGGGGGGCATATTAATGCCGCAGGAGGTATGAGTAAGAATTCGCTTGAGGAAACTGTTCAAAAATTTAAGAAAATAATACTTTCTCAGGATGATTAAAATTTTACCGACGTTAATTTTATTGACTTTTATTGCATGTTCGGAACCGCCTAAAAAATCGAATGTTGATCCGTTTGAAGGGATGACAAAAGAAGAACGTAAATCAGCTCTAGAAAGTGCTTTAACCAGAGCTTCTCAAAAAGAACAAGCTCAGATAGAGGGGTACTTAAAAAGACATCAAATTCCAGCTGTTAAAACAGCTACAGGTGTACATTATTGTATATATCAGAAAGGTCAGGGAGAAATAATACAAGATGGTGAAAATGTTATTATTGAGTACGTTGTTACCAAGATAAATGGTGATACTTTGTATACAACTGAAAAAAAAATAGATGAATTTATAGTTTCGAATTCAGAAAAAGAAAGTGGATTGCATGAAGCTATTAAACTGTTGAAACCTGGTGCAAAAGCTATCATAATATTACCCGCGCACAGAGCTCATGGTGTAAGTGGAGACATGGATAAAATTCCTCCCCTGACAACCGTTATATATAATTTAAATGTTAAAAAGAGGTATTAAAATTGTGAGAATAATTCATATTTCAATACTAATTGTTTTCTTCATTTGTGGTTCTTGTACCAAAAAGTTTAAGGGTTATGTTGAAAAACCTAGCGGATTATTTTTTAGGCTTGAAACCATTGAAGATGAGGAAAAAAGAATTCAGAAAAATAATTATTTACAGTTTAAATATACCTTTAAGGATTATTCAGGAAAAATAATCGATGAATCCAGAACTTTGTTAAAGGTGAATAATGTATTTCCTTCTGGAGGTATTGTTGAAGCTCTTAGTTTAATGAATCAGAAAGAAAAGGCGTCTGCTATATTTCCAATGTCAAAATTAAGAGAGGAACTTGATGGTTCTTTCACGCAAAATAATTTACATGATTCCGTATTAATTTATGCTCAACTAAAAATTGATAGTATATACTCTGAAGAGGAGTTTTTATCGGCGACAATGCAGTTTAAAAACTGGTTAAATCAGATTGAGACAAATGAGTTTGATGTTATGAATGAAGAAGTATTAATGAATCAATTTGAAGATTCATTAAAGATTTCAATGGAAAAATCAGTTTCTGGTTTACGATATATTTTTTTGAAAAGAGGAAAAGGAGAAGAGGCTGGATATGGTAAAAGAATTGAGGTTAAGTATACTGGCAAATTTTTAAATGGGAAAGAATTCAATTCAACGGAAATTTTACCGAATCAATGTCAGGATTTTTATTTGGGTCAGGAAATGCAAGTAATTAAAGGCATTGAGGAGTCTTTACTATTTATGAGAGAAGGAGATGTCGCTTTGCTATTAATTCCATCATGGATTGGTTTTGGGAAAAAGGGGTCTTCCACGGGAATAGTTCCACCTTTGACTCCAACTCTATATAAAGTTGAATTAAATAAAGTGAATTAATTCTTTAAAGTTTAAATCTTGTTGTGCAAATTTGTACAACTCCGTTATGAGAAAATTATTTGTTACAGGCATCGGTACAGACGTTGGAAAAACTATAGTTGCAGCAATATTAACCGAGGCACTTCAAGCTGACTATTGGAAACCAATTCAATGTGGTAGTCTCGAGCTAACTGATACAGAAAGAGTTAAAAGATTAGTTGAATCCAAGCAGTCTTTTTTTCATCCAGAGGCCTATCGATTGAGAACTCCAGCTTCTCCCCATTACGCTGCAGAAGTCGAGGGTACGAAAATTCATTGGGGAAAATTAAAACTCCCAGAAACTAAAAATACATTGGTTGTTGAGGGAGCTGGAGGAATAATGGTTCCTTTTAATTACAAAGGAGAAACCATGTTGGATATGGCCAAAAGTTGGGATACCGAAGTAGTTGTTGTTTCTCGAAATTATTTGGGAAGTATAAATCATACATTACTTACATTAAAAATTCTACAGGATAGTGGTGTAAAGGTTCTGGGGTTGATTTTTAATGGAGAATCCAATCCATCTACAGAGGACGTAATTTTGAAAACGACAAAAGTGCCTTTGCTCGGAAGGATTAAGGAGGAATATGAGTTCACCAAGGACTTGATTACAGCTTATTCAAGAGATTACATTTTTATTTAAATTCCATAAAATATCCTTGCAAATTCAATTGATTAATAAATAGTTTAATTTAATTTGTGATTGATAATTAAGTAATGAGGCAGCTAAGTAATTTTTTTCACTATTTGTTCATTTTACCAAGAGTTAAGTTTCGGTTGAATAGGATTAATAAAGTATTGAAAAACCTTAAAAAAGAAGTCTGTAAAAACTCGGAATGGGCATTGATTATTTCATCTAAAAGCTTTGATTTAAGGCTGACTCAATATGTTCAGGTCCATTCTTTATTGGATTTTAGCTTATGTGGATTAGCAGGGCGGAAAATGTCAAATAATGAATTGAAGGCATGTGTATACTTTTGTGCTTGTTTGCCCTTATATGATGATTTTTTTGACAAAAGTGACTTGTCAGAAAAAGAGATAAAGGATTTAATGCTTGCTCCAGAGAGTTTTACTCCTGAAAATTCTGTTCAAGAATTGTTTATTTATCTTCTTCGTATTGTATACAAAAATCTTCATGATTCAGATTTATTCAGCAAGTATTTTGAACAATTATATTATGGTCAAGAAGAAAGTAAAAAGCTTGTTAACCCTAACTTATCCAAAGCAGAAGTTGAAAAAATTGCTTTTCAAAAAGGAGGCTATAGTGCATTGTTGTTTAGAAGTATCTTAAAACACCCTATAATTGTCGATGAGGAAAAAGCATTGTATCAACTTGGAGCCGTTGGTCAAGTTTTGGATGATTTATTTGATTTATGGGATGATTTGGAAGAAGGGATTAATACAATAGTTACAAAGTTTAATCGTGATTTCACACCTGTTTATGCTCAATATCTTCATGAGGTTGAAAAATTAAAGTTAAGTTTTCAAAAACTAAATTATACGCAAAAAAATAAAAACAAATTCATTAGAGAGTTGATGTTGATGGTGAACGGAGGAACTCTCTGTGGACAGCACTATTTAAAGCTTCAAGAGAAAAATGGAGGTGTTTTCGATATTCAAAAAATTGGTAGAGAGGCATTAATTTGCGATATGGAAAAGAGGTCAAATTGGTTAAAAATGATAAAGCAATCAATTTTAAATGCTTAAATCAGTTGTTAATATAATTCGATTTTTACCTTTTTATGTAAAGCTTTACATGGATTACAAAAGGGTGTTAAAATATACCAGACAATTGTTTGAAGAAGTAAAGCCGAAATTTCAAAATTGGGATGTGTTAATTGATGGCGAAAATCAAAGAAGAATGAGGGATTATATCCTTATTCAAACTTTATGGACTATTGGATTTTGCCTTTTAAGAGGTGAAAGAATTAAGAATAATGAATTAAAGGCAATCATTAATATAAGTGCTTTAGCTCCTCTATATGATGACTTTTTTGATAAAGTTGAAATGCCTTCTCAAAAAATTCATGCTCTTGTAAATACTCCTTTTGATTATGAACCCGATTCTGATATCGAAATTCTTTTTTTGGAGTTTTCAAAGCGAATTCACGAAAATGTAAATGATGTTCCTTTTTATTTAGAAAATGCTAAAAATGTTTTCAAAGCTCAATATGAAAGTAAAAAATTGGTTTCTAAGGATTTGTTAGATAAAGATTTTGTTAAGGAAATTGCTTTTAATAAAGGAGGGGCAACAGTTATATGTATGTGTAACATGCTGAATAAAAAGTTATCTAATGAGGAGCATAAACTTATGCGCCAACTAGGAGGAATTGCTCAGTATCTTGACGATATTTTTGATTTGAGAGAAGATTATTTGGAAGGTCGACAAACTTTAGCAAACCCTATTCAAAATTCGAAAGAATTAACAATGTCTTTTTTGGATGAAATAAAAAAATTTAAAAAAGGGTTAGAAATCAGCGCCTATAAAAAAACAAATCAAACTGCATTTTTTATTCCGGTCTCCTATATATTAGGAGCTACTTTATTGTGCACAAGGCGTTATGAGTTGTTAGAAGAAAAAACCAATGGAGTATTTAAAATTGAAGAATATTCCAGAGAAGATTTGGTATTGGATATGAATCTTTGGTCCAACAGATTTAAAGCATTTAAACTCTCTTTAAAGTTGTAAATAGATTTAGAATTGCTAATTTAAATTTTAGGTACATTAATTGTTTAGTTAAGATTAAATAAAAAAATATGAAATTAAGAGTTGTTTTATTTAGCGTATTGATTTTCTCAGAATTTCTAGTTTTCGCACAACCAAAGTCATATTCATCCATAAATAAGAAGGCTGTAAAAATATATGAAGAGGCTATGGATAAGTATAACTTATGTTCCAACTCTGATTGTTTTGGAGAAGTTTTACCGATTCTAGACAAGGTAATAAAAAAAGATCCTTCTTTTGTTGAAGCCTATGCTTTTAAAAGCGTCATCTACATAAGAAAAGAAGAATATATGAAAGCAATATCTATGCTTGAAGAAGGGTTGAGTGTAAACGCAGATTTTATGCCTTTTCTTCATTTAGATTTGGCAGAATTGTACTTTAAAACTGAACAATATCAAAAAGGAAAAGAAAGGTCTATCCTTTACCTAAAAAAATATCATCCTAAAGCTAAATTAAGAGGCAAAGCAGAGCGAGTTTTGGAATCTTGTAAGTTCTCAATTCAGGCCTTAAAATCTCCCGTAGACATTCAACCTGAGAACCTGGGGCCAAATGTTAATTCAGATTTAAAAGAATACTTACCCGTTTTATCTGTTGATATGAATACATTAATTTTTACCAGAACAATTCCAGATTCAAGAAGCTTAGGAAGATTTCAAGAGGATTTTTATGCCTCATTTAAGCATGAAAAAAATTGGAGAAGAGCATTCAATATAGGTTCTCCTTTAAATACAGTCGTGAATGAGGGCGGTCATTCACTTACTGCTGACGGCAATACAATGTTCTTTACGATTTGTCCCGATATTGGTATTGGCTATGGCGAGGGTAGAAATGGATACGGTAGCTGTGACATTTTTGTCACTTTTTTAAGAAATGGAAAATGGACTAATCCAAAAAATTTAGGTCCAAAAGTAAATCATAAAACACACGATGCTCAACCGAGTATGAGTAGTGATGGAAGAACACTATATTTTTCGAGTACTCGACCTGGAGGATATGGCGAAAATGATATTTATGTAACTTATTTGACAAGCTCGGGTTGGTCAGTGCCTCAAAATCTAGGTGGAGTAATTAATACACCGGGTCGTGAGGAAGGGGTTTTTATTCATCCTGATAACCAGACTTTATATTTTTCTTCCGATGGTCATCCAGGTTTAGGAGATAATGATTTGTTTATGAGTAAAAGAAATCCCGATGGATCGTGGGGTAAACCGGTTAATTTAGGATACCCCATAAATACATCAAAAAATGATTTCGATTTTACAGTTGATGCATTGGGAGAGTATGCTTATTTGACTTCGGATAGAGAGGGGGGGTTCGGTGATTGGGATATATACAAGTTTAAGTTACCTGACTATTTAAAACCTAAGCCTGTTAGTTATATGTCGGGAAGAACATTTGATATTGAAACAAATAAGCCATTAATGGCTCGTTTTGAACTTAAGGATGTAGAAAACGGTAAGAAAATTGTAGAGGCTAATGCCGGTTCAAATGGAAAGTTTTTAGTTTGTTTGCCTTATGGAAAAGAGTATGCTTTAAATGCTGCTCATGAAGGTTATTTGTTTTACTCTGAAAATTTTAAACTAAATAAATCAACTGATTTTAAACCTGTTGAGAAAGATGTTCCTCTTCAGCCCATAAAGATTGGGGGTAAAGTAGTCCTGAAAAATATATTTTTCGATACTGACAAGTTTGAATTGAAACCAGAAAGTAAAGTTGAGTTGGAAAAACTTAAAGAATTTCTTGAGAAAAATCCCACTTTGAAAATTGAAATAGGAGGACATACGGATAATCAGGGAAGTAAGTCTCATAACTTGGATTTATCAAAAAATAGAGCTAAGGCGGTTGCTGATTGGCTAATTATGAATAAAATTGATAAAAATCGTTTGTCCTACAAGGGATATGCTGATGATGAACCAGTAATGTCCAATGATACTGCTGAGGGAAGGGCTAAAAATCGTCGGACAGAATTTAAGATTATTGGGCAGTAAAAAGAAATAGGTAATTCAGTCAGATGTTCATATGAAGCTTCCAAAACTAAATCTACCGATTTATTCATTTAGGTATAAAAAATCAAGTAGCAACCAGCCTTTAATTTTTGATCAGGTTCGTAAAAAATGGCTCATATTAACTCCCGAGGAATGGGTAAGACAAAATATAATTACTCATTTAATTAAAGCCTTAAACTATCCTGAATCTGTTTTTAAAATCGAAACAGGGCTATATGTTAATTCCAACATGAGGAGATCTGATGTATTAGTTTATAAGAATTCTAAACCTTATGTCTTAATTGAGTGTAAAGCTTATAATATGGTACTTACTCAAGATGTTTTTAGTCAAGCACTGAACTATAATTCTGCTTATAACTGTCCCTTTATTGTCCTCACAAATGGGAAAAATCATAAAACGATAAATGTATCTGGTGAATGTGTTCAGGTGTTAAATGATTTTCCAAACTATAACTGATGCTTTGTTGTAACATAGAAGCTTTTCATTCGTATATAATGAATCGTACCGATCAAAATGCTATGAAAAAACTATCTCTTTTATCCTTTTTGTGGATTTCTGTATTGTCTTATGGACAAGGTAATTATTTACCCAATGTTCTTATTGTAAAAGCTAAAGAGTCTTATCGAGGTTATTTTTACAATCAGGAAACGAGTAATCTTAAATTGGAATATCTGTATGAAAAGTATGATGTTACCTCCGTTTCAAAAATATATCCAAATATTAAAAAGCCGCGAAAAGAAACAAATGAATTGGGAATAAAATATGCTGATATATCATTAATATATAAAATAGAATATAAAGAGGATATCGATCCAAAAAAACTCATTAATAACTTTATGAGTACGGGCGCTTTTCAATATGTAGAGCCTTCATATATTTTTGAGCCATTGTACATTCCTAATGACCCTCAAATCGACTCTTTATATTTCCTTGAGATACTTAATATGTATAATGCTTGGGATGTAGAAAAAGGAGATACTAATGTGATTATTGCAATTTCCGATACCGGCTTTGATATAGATCACCCTGATTTAGTAAATAGTGTAAAATATAATTATGCAGATCCTTTAGGAAATAGTCAAGATGATGATGGTGATAGCTATATTGATAATTTTAGAGGTTGGGATTTAGGGGATAATGATAATGATCCTTCCGTAGGGGGAAATTGGCATGGAGTATACGTTTCGAGTTTTGTGGGCGCAACTGCTGATAACGGGATACAGCTAGCGGGAACAGGTTTTAATTGTAAAATCGTTCCCTTAAAAATAGAATCGGGTGGTTTCTTAACTAAAGGGTATGAGTCGATTATGTATGCAGCTACTCATGGTTATGATATAGTGAATTGCTCGTGGGGTGCTCCTAATTCATGGTCACAATATGGACAGGATGTTGTTACATATGCAACAATTAATGAAAATTGTTTAGTTGTCGCATCAGCAGGAAATGATAATTCTGATAATCTCTGGTATCCAGCAAGTTATGATTGGGTGTTATCCGTTGGAGGGACCAACCAAAATAATGAGAAATGGGTTCAAAGTACAGATGTTGGATCAACCTATAATGATTTTGTTGATGTTATGGCCCCTTCTGTAGATTTGTATAGAGTAAACAATGGAGGTGGTCCCATATTGGGTAGCGGCGTAGGAACATCATTTTCTGCGCCTATGGTATCAGGTGTAGCTGGGCTGATTAAGAGTAAATATCCTTCATTTAGTGCTGTTCAGATTATTGAACAAATAAAGGCAACAAGTACTAATATTGACACGATTTCATTCAATGCTCCTTATCAAAAAAAGATGGGTAAAGGAATAGTTAATGCGTATAAAGCACTTACAGATTTAAGCAATCCAGGTTTAGTTTTTAATGACTATACTGTAACTAATAACAAAGGTGATACACTTGAAACGGGTGATACAGTTTATGTTTATGGGAATGTAATAAATTATCTTCAAAATTCAACTTCTGCTACACGTTACAAAATAACTACAGAATCACCTTATATTGAATTGTTGGACTCTGTATACAATCTTATTTCTATACCTTTTAACAGTTATGTTAATACCTCTAGTATTCCTTTGTCATTTATTATTAAGGAGGGTATGCCAGCTAATCAAACGGTATTCTTTAAAGTTGTTATGGAAGATGGTGATTATAACAGTTGGAGAGTCTTACGTGTAAAAATTAATGATTTTGATGCAGGATATGTAAATTTAGAAGAGAATAATATTCAATTTAGTGTTGGCGCATCAGGCAAATTAGGATTTAATGGTCCAACGAATGATCAAACGATTGGGCATGGAGTAAAATACAAAAATGGAGATAATATTTTATTTAAAATGGGTCTTTTAGCTACACTTAATGATGTACAAGCTAGTTTTGTTTTAGACGGTGATTATGAATCCATTAGTAAAATAGACTCAGAAACGAATATTGAGGCTGATAAGGTCGCATACTCATATTACAATGATGAACCTGCTGGTTCAAATAAAATAGGACTTCAAATCAAACAAAAGTCTATGGTTTGGTTGGATGATGATAGAATGGACTTTATCATTTTTGAAATGAATATCAAAAACACTTCTGGTTCAGAAATTAATGGGCTTAACTTTGGTGTCTTTTCTGATTGGGATATTGCAAATCTTAACGAAAATTATGCTGTTTATGATTCTACTATAAAAACCGGTTATACTTATTCCTCTGGTGGTACATATGCAGGAATACATGTGATTAGTGAAGGAAATGTTCAAAATTATGCTTTTGATAATGGTGGAGCGAATGGCTCTATAAGTCAAGCAGATGGATTTTCATCGGCCGAGCAACACACTTCTATTTCAGGTGGGATTTTGAGGGATAGTGCTGGTTTAGGAGATGTTTCTAATACAATTGGTGTAGGCGATTTAAACATTGGTGTTGATGATTCAATAAAGGTTGCTTTTGCTTTAGTAGTGGGTGATAATTACAACGTATTAAAAGAAGCAGCTTTAGAATCGGATACTGCTTATTATGAACTTTATAATTTGGCATCTGAGGTTGTGTTAAACGATAGTTCATCGTGTAACAACAGCTGTGATGGTAAAGCAAAAGTAGAAGCAACTGGGGGTGCAGGAGAAATTAGCTATAGTTGGTATGATGCACCAGGTAGTCCTTCCGGAGATTCTATTTCCGAATTGTGCGCTGGGACATATCATGTGCAAATATCTGATGAATTGGAGCTAAAGGATACCTTAACCGTAACAATTGGAGAGCCTGATGCTTTTTATGTGAATTTAGGTAATGATACTTCGATTTGTCAGGGTGATTCAATTACATTTGATGCTGGGCCTGATTACTCCTATGTATGGTCTCCTGGTGGTGAAACTTCTCGTGAAATAACTGCAAGTTCAACTGCGTTATATAGTGTTGTAATAACAAATTCATATTCTTGTTCAGTTTCGGATACTATTAATTTAACAGTTAATACTGTGCCCGAAATTAATTTTAATGATACAGTTATGAGTAACGGTATGTCTTGTGATGGAGCTGTTAATGGTTTTGTAACTGGTGGAACACCAGAATATATATTTACATGGAGCGACGATAGTGAAAGAGACTCTATTCATGCAATAAACCTTTGTCCTGGAGTATATACTCTTTCTGTAACTGACCAGGAATTTTGTGTAAGTACCGATTCAATAGAAATTAAAGATCAGACTTTGGTAAATAGAAATAATTCAATGAAAGAATTCGCTATTTATCCAAATCCGACCGATGGTTTTATAAACTTGACAGGAGTTCCTGATGGTGCTGAAGTTTTTGTCACAGATGTTTTAGGAAATATAATAATATCAAATACGAGTAACAATACTATACTCGACTTTTCTTATTTTTCTTCAGGTACCTATTTTGTTAATGTTATTATTGATGGTATTAGGAGCGTAAATAAGATATCGATAAAAAAATAGTTTGTGGATAAAAATATACGTATTTACACTTACTTAAAAGTGGTTTTTCCGTATATTGTTAGCTTTGTCTTCGGTTTGAATTAAGAGATGATTTGAATTTGTTGATCAATGTCACTAAAGTTATGAATTGCAGGGGGATTAGGTTTTTACTATTACTGATTTTTGTTTTTGCCTTCGAATCATTTTCACAGGAGCGAGAGGTTATCAAACGCCCTGAAGGAAACGTTATAAAAGGTCAGGTTATCGCAAAAATAAAAAGTCAATATCGTGGAGCTTTTTATAAAAAAGACTATGCAGAAACTCCGATAATTGATTTATTTGACATGCTTGAAATTGTGGAAATTGAGAGGAAATTTCCACAAACTACAAAACCAAGACATCCGACGAATAAACATGGAGAAAAAACGGTAGATCTTACCAGTTTGTATAAAATAACTTATAAAAACGACATTAATGAGTTTAGGGCAGCTCGGTTGTTAAAATCTACGGGTATGTTTGAATATGTAGAAACACAAACCGTTCCCGAACTATTGTACGTGCCGAATGATCCTAAAATATCTACTCAATATCATTTGGAGCTCATTGATGTTTTTAGAGCATGGGACATTCAAAAAGGAGATACAAACGTTGTAATTGGAATTACCGATACAGGAATTGATACAGATCATCCTGAGATTGTTGGAAGAATCAAGCACAACTATAATGATCCCATTGATGGGATAGACAATGATGAGGATGGTTATATTGATAATTTTACAGGTTGGGACACGGGTGCAGACGATAATGACCCAGAAGTTTATGGTCATCATGGAAATCAGGTTACAGGCTGCGCATCAGTAAATACGGATAATGATGGAGATGTTGCAGCCCCAGGATTTAACACGATGCTTTTGCCTGTTAAGATTTGTAACAATAGCGGTTTTTTGGTTGGGGCCTATGAGGGAATAGTTTATGCAGCGGATCATGGAGCTGACATCATTAACTGTTCATGGGGAGGTTCGGGATCATTCAATCAATATCATCAGGATATAGTAAATTATGCAACCAACAACAAAGGAGCGGTTGTTGTAGCTGCTGCTGGGAATAGTAATGAAACCTCTTATTTTTACCCCGCTTCATATGCTAATGTGGTTTCAGTTGGAGGTACTGATCAAAACGATAAAAAATGGGTGACCTCCGAAAACGAAGGCTCTCAATTCAACGATTTAATTGATGTTGTTGCTCCAAGTTATAATATTGTTTCAATTTGGCGAGGGGGCGGAAGCGGTTTGATTGGCCGGGGAACATCATTTGCAAGCCCTATTGCCTCAGGAGTCTTGGGTTTAATTAAGGCTGAATATCCCGATGCGTCGCCTCAAAAGTTAGCGGCTATTTTAAAGTCATCAACCGACGATATTTATACAGTTGAAGGAAATGAACAATATTTGGATATGCTTGGAACAGGAAGGATTAATGCATACAAAGCATTACTCCCTATTACCGATCCCTTCATTACATACGTAAATCATAAAACCGACGATGGATTTGATCAAAATTTGGCTGGAGGAGATACTGTAATGATGCGGGTTGATTTAAAAAATCATTTGGGAGCAACAAGCAATATTTCGGTTCTGTTGAGGTCAGGAGATGAGAACTCTCAAGTATTGGATTCTATTTCCTTTATAGCCTCACTTGGTTCAGAAGAGATCAAAACAACTCAATCCGATTTCAAATTTGTCATAGTGCCCTCCGTTGGTGAAAATGATTTGATTTCTTTTACTTTAGAAATAACCGATGGTATAAACACTTTTCACGATGCTTTCTCAGTTCAGGTTAATAAAGATTATGTAGATATTACAACCAATAACATATATTTAAGTTTTAATAACTATGGAAGAATAGGATATACCCTGGGAGGAAGTGGATTAGGTGTTGAATATAAAAACAGTGGAAGTTTAATAAGCGATATGGGAATACTTCTTGCTATAGATTCCAACACAGTCTTATCCTATGAAGATTATGAGTTATTATCTTTTGATCCTCCAATTGTTAACCCGCTTAGTACGCTGGGTACATCGGATGCAGATTTTACGGTTTCAGGAATTTTAGACGACTCATGGTCTATTGAACCTGTCGGAGTTGAGGTCAAACAAACTGCATATGCATGGGATTCTGAAAACAATCAAAATTATGTTATCTACGAGTATATCGTTAAAAATAAAAGTGAGTTGGACTTTGACAGTATATACCTTGGTGTTTTCAGTGATTGGGATATAGGTAATAAAAACGATAATCATTCTGGGTTTGACTACACAAATAATTTGGGCTACGTTTATGAATCGGGGGGAATATATGGTGGAGTAAAACTTTTGAGATCAAATAAACCAAACTATTACGCATTCGACAAAACAGGGGTTGATGGAATAAATATTACCGATGAATTTGAGGATTTCGAAGAGTATTCATCTATGACTCAAGGCATAACCCATCATAATATTTCGGGAGATGTTGCCAATATCATATCAAGCGGACCTTTTTCTTTGAAATCCGAAGATTCTATAGTTATTGCATACGCTGTTATAGGAGGAGAGAATTTAAATACTTTAAAGCTAAATGCAAATTATGCGGAACTTATGTACGATAAAATGAGAGGCATCAATATTTCAGTTAATGAAATGAAAAATGTTACTTGCTTTAACGACAGTAATGGATTGATTGACTTAAACATAGCATTGACTTTTCCACCATACGAGGTTCGTTGGATGCACGATAGCTCCGAAGTCAATACCAAAATATCAAATTTAAGTGCTGGTAGTTACAAAATTGAAGTTACTGATAATTATGGTGCTTCAAAGGGAATGAACCTAACCATCACTGAGCCAAGTGAACTTATTGTTACCCCTATTTCTGTTCAAAATACATCTTGCGCAGATTCAAAAGATGGGGAGGTGGATTTAGATATATCCGGAGGTACAGGAAGCTATTATTATGATTGGAATGATTCAAGAATACCAAGTATAAAAAGTCCTCCTTTAGGTAAAGGGTCCTATCAAGTAAGAGTTTCTGATATGAATGGTTGTTTTGATACGGCATCCGTAACCATTGAATCACCAGACTCTCTAAAAATGTATGAATCGAATATAATTGATGATACCTCAAATACGTGTAATGGTGAATTAACGGTATTTGCATCTGGCGGAATCAACCCTTACACTTATTTTACTGAAGGTGAGATCAATCCATTAGGTAATACATTTCAAGAATTATGTAAAGGAGAGTTAAATGTTACTGTAAAAGATGCAAACGGTTGTGAACTAACACGAGCATATGAAATTGATGCTCCTGATGTAGTTGAATCTATTTATTCGTCAAAGATTACACTCTCTAATTTTGTTTTTTATCCAAATCCGGCTGACAATTTTATAACTGCTGAATTTACTTTGCCTAACCCTGAGAATATTAATATTTCCGTTACCGATGCACGAGGGAAATTATTACAATTAATTGAAGTTCAAGAAAATCAAATAGATTCTTACAAAATTGCTTTAAACACAAGTCATTTAGCTAATGGAATTTATTATTTAAATGTTAAAACGTCAAAAGGTATATCAAGTAAACACTTTCAAGTTTATCACTGACAGTGTATTGGTATTTCCGTAATAATTGTACTTTTACAAAAAAAAAAGAAAACATGGATTTAACTGGAATTTTTACAATAGGAGGAAAGCCAGGATTACAAAAGTTGGTTGCTAAATCTCCAAATGGTGTCATTGTTGAATCTTTAATCGATGGTAAAAGATTCAACGCCTATTCTTCATATAAAATATCATCATTGGAAGATATAAGTATTTATTGTGAAAACGAAGATGTCCCTTTATCTGAAGTACTTGTAAAAATTGCTGAAAATAATCAATTCAAGGAGATTAGTGTTCCCGAGAAGGGAGATTTGTTTTCAGCAATAACTTCTTATGTTCCAATTGATCAAGAGCGCGTTTATGAATCAGATGTTAAAAAGCTTTTTACTTGGTACAATCTATTAGTTAAAAATGGGATTCTCACTTCAACCGAGTCAACAAAAGAAACTGCCGATGAAGCTGAAAATCCAAAAGAAAAAGAGGAAGAAAATAAGGATATAAAAGCAAAAGCTTAAAATATTATCCGATATAAAAAAAGGGATGCGAATGCATCCTTTTTTGTGGTTAAAAACTTAGTTGGCTTTTTTTAATCAGAGTGTTTTTTTTGAAGCAATAGGATTTGCTCATTAATTTTGCTTTCTAAAATTTCAATGGTAATTGGCTTAGATAAGTAATCGTCAAAGCCAAGTTTTACATATTTTTCAGCATCACCCTCCATAGAGTTTGCGCTCAAACCAATTATTGGAGGAATGTTATTGAATTTCTTTTTAATTGTTTGAGTAGCTTCAATTCCATTCATTTCGGGCATATGAACATCCATTAAAATAATATCGTACTTACCTTCTTCAAATTTTGCTAAACATTGAAGCCCATTATTAGCAATTTCTGACTGATGACCTATTTTCTGGAGCATAAGTTGAGCAACCTTCTGGTTGATGGGTTTGTCTTCTACAACTAAGATGTTTAACTTGAGTTTTTTATTTTCAACAACATTGTGTTTTTCTAAATTATTGCTCTTTTGTCCAATTTTAAAATTCACTGTAAACCAAAAAGTAGAGCCTACGTTAATTTCACTGGTAACTCCAATTTCCCCACCAATAAGCTTTACTAATTTTGAGCATATCGAAAGTCCTAAACCTGTTCCATCTATTCTTTTGGCATTAGCCTCATCAATTTGAGTGAATTCCTCAAATATCTTGTTTTTTAGGCTGTCTTTTATTCCGCACCCTGTATCCTGAATACTTATATATAATTGTTTTTTTCTCCGTTCGACTCTAATAATTATCTTTCCCTTTTCTGTGAATTTTATGGCGTTTGAAACCATATTGTTTATGATTTGCTTTATTCTTGATTCATCTATAACGATATATTTAGGAACGTCTTTTGAAATAAAAACTTCAATTAATAAACCTTTTCTTTCCGCAATAGGCTGGAATAAACTTTTTATGGATGAAACCGATTCAATAATATTTGTGTTTTTTGGAAAAACTTTCATTTTACCAGCCTGTATTTTCGATAAATCAAGGACATCATTTATTATGGTAAGTAATGAGTGAGAGGATGATTTTACAATTTCTAATTGCTCCTTTTGTTTTGAATTGAGTTTGTAACTCGCATAAAAAACATCCAACATACCAATAATACCATTTAAAGGAGTTCTAATTTCATGACTCATATTTGCCAGGAAGTGATCTTTAAACTCAGCGGTTTGTAATGCGAGTTTTTTTTCTGATTCTGTTCGATCCAATTTTTTTTCTATTCCTTTTATGATTGATCCAATCGACAAGCTAAATAAAGAAAGTTGCAAAAGGTTTCCAATTTCGACGAATTCAATGGAAGTCAGTCCAAATAGGGTTCTTGGCAATACCTCATTTATCATTAATACTGAAATTATTGTTCCTATGTAAAAGAATAAATTACCAGCAAAAAAGAAAGAAACCGAGGAATCCCCCCTTTTTACAGATTTAAAGGCCGCATAGATTACAAAATTATAAACGATTAGAGCTAATAGAGATCCTATTCCAAATATTAAAGGAAGAAAATATCCAAAACTGATTGGTATATTTAGTAAAATTAAAAAGGGAATTAAGTACTGTTTAAATCTTGATGCAACAGGATGGTGTTTATTAAAATTTAAAATGGTATCAGAAAAAAGAGTGTAGGATAGTAAATTTAAATTTCCGAAAAACAATATGATTCGCTCATGAAAGGCATAATTTTTTGCCATAAAGTATTCCAATTGTCCAGTTTGAACAAGGACAAACATAAGTATCATTAAATTTAAAAGGACAAAATATAAATAGTGTAGTTTTTTAACTTGAAGAAAGAGGGCTAAATTATACAACATCATAAGAATTATTCCACCCAAAAAGAAAAATAAAAAGTTGTTTTTATTGTCTTTTACTTTATTGAGGAAATTTGAACTATATAACGATATAGGAACTTTTTCGTATTCAAACGGAACCGGATTAATGAGTTGTAATTTTAAATAATAGTTTGATTTTAAATGTGGTTCAGATGTAAAATTAATTTCAGAGACAGCACTTAAACCTGTATTCCTTTTTTGAATGGGGAAGTGCATGCCGCTTTCACCGAGTAATTTTCCATTTTCATTGAACAATTTAACAAAACTGTACTTACTGCACCTTAAGACTGTATTTAATTTGGTCTTTGATGTGTTTTTTATTTGGAATTTACACCATAAGGTTTGATTGTTTTTAATTGTACTTACATTTTTAAAATTGTTCTCGAACGAGAGTGTTTTAACCTTTTCAAATTGTTCGCTTGAGTCTGTTAAACAATAACTAATTACATTTTCGATATTAATTTCCTTCAGAGATTCGTTTAAACTAATAGTTTCAGCTACTGAAAGAAAACTAATAAATGAAAGCAGTATGGAAATAATTGTTTTAATTTTTTTCTTTTTAAAATCAACATTGAAAGAGTTCAATGTAAAGTAAGTTATTTATTCCAAAATATTTTTGCAAAAGTTGTAAAAATAGGAACTTTACAATGTGATTAGGTTCAGTTTTATATTAAGTATTGTTTTTGTTTTGTTTTCATGTAGGAACAAACCATCGTATTCTGAAATTATTGAAAGTAAGCGAGATTTTATTGAATCAAGTTTTCTTGGTCCTAACTCACCATTATTATTAAAAGATAAAGAACGATTCTCAGGTTTGTCATACTATGGAGTTGATTCAAATTACAGAGTTCATGCAAGAGTCGTTTGGGATTTAAATGCAGAGCCTATTTATCTTAACAGAGATACGATGAAATCATCTTTATTTTTTCCAAGCGCAATATTGAAGTTCAGTTTGGGTAGCGATTCATTCAATTTGACTGGATATACACGTTCTTTGCAAGCAAAAGGTAATATTTTTATTCCATTTTACGACTTAACCTCCGGAAAAGAAACTTACGCGGGTGGCCGTTTTCTGGATGTTGTTTCTTCAGACAATAAATGGGTAATACTGGATTTTAATTTATCCTACAATCCATCATGTGCATACAATCCAAAATATATTTGTCCTGTCCCTCCATTTTCAAATGATTTAAAAGTACACATTACAGCGGGTGAGAAAAAGCCTTCATTTTTAAGTCATTGATTTGATAATCTCCACACGAATCTAATACAATCTTAAATTTATTTAACCGTTGGTAAATTTGTTCTTTGATTTGTGCGTTTACTTTTTATCTTAGCAAAAAAAACAAACTATGAGCGATAATTTTCCAGAATTAAAAATAAACAAAGGTTTAATAGGTACAATTATATTGGGTGTTTTTCTTCTGATTTTTTTATGGAAGTCTTCAGTTAAAATCGATGCAGGTGAGGCTGGAGTTTTGTTTAAAACATTTGGAGGAGGAGTGGAAACAGACTCTCCTGCACTTGGTGAGGGATTTCATTTGATTATGCCTTGGAATAAAGTAGTTACCTATAGAGTTCAACAGCAATCTATTTCAGCGGAAATGGGAGTTTTATCGGTAAATGGACTAGAGGTTAAAGTTGATGGAACAATATGGTTTCAACCGGATGTGAGTAAATTAGGGAATTTGCATCAGGAAAAAGGTCAAAATTACATCATTGCAATATTAAAGCCTGCGATTGAAGCATCTGCGAGAAGCGTTTTTGGACGATATACTCCAGAGCAGTTGTACTCAAGTAAGCGTGATATCATTCAACAAGAAATTTTGGAGGAGGTGCGTAAGAAAGTAAAAAGTGAATATATTGTTGTAAACGAAGTCTTAGTTAATGATGTTACTTTACCACCTAAGATAAAAGATGCTATTGAAAGTAAGTTAAAGCAAGAACAAGAGTCATTAGAATATGAGTTTAAATTGCAAAAAGCCGCTAAAGAAGCTCAAAAGGTAAAGATAGAAGCAGAAGGTAAAGCACAAGCAAACAGAATATTGAGTGCCTCCTTAACCGATAAAATATTAAGGGAAAAAGGTATTGAAGCAACACTTCAGTTAGCAACTTCTCCAAATTCAAAAGTGGTTGTTGTAGGTAATCAAGACGGGATGCCGCTTATCTTAGGAGATAAATAATACACCACTAGTTAAATTAAAAATGGCCGTTTTAAACGGCCATTTTTAATTTATAGAACTATTGACAATGATTACTCAAATAGGTTTGTACTTAAATACCGATCTCCACGATCGCAAGTAATACATACAATTGTTCCTGACTTTAGGTTATTTGCTACTTTAATCGCCGCGGTCAATGCTCCTCCGGAGCTCATCCCTGCTAAAATACCTTCTTCCTTAGCCATTCTTCTCGCCATATTGGTAGCTTCTTCTTGAGAAACATCCAAAACTGTATCTACACGAGATGCATCAAATATGTCAGGAACCATTTCTGGTGACCACCTTCTAATTCCAGGTATTTTTGAACCGTCTGTCGGTTGGGTACCTACGATTTCAATTTTAGGGTTTCGTTCTTTTAAATATTTGGATACACCCATAATCGTTCCAGTTGTTCCCATGGCTGAGACAAAATGGGTGATTTTTCCATTTGTATCCTTAAAAATTTCAGGACCTGTAGTTTTGTAATGGGCTTTGTAGTTGTCAGCATTGCCAAATTGGTTTAACATAAAGTACTCACCAGATTCCGCCATTTCTTCGGCAACTTTCCTGGAGTATTCAATAGTTTGCTCTGCAGGGGTTAAAATAACTTTAGCGCCATAGGCTTCCATTGATTTCACCCTTTCAGCTGTTGCACTATCGGGCATAATTAGGTTCATTTCCAAGCCAAGTAATCGTGAAATCATAGCTAATGCGATTCCTGTATTTCCAGAAGTAGCTTCAACCAATTTATCTCCTTTATTTATATCTCCACGTTTGAGAGCTTCGCTTATCATTCCGTATGCTGCTCGATCTTTAACTGACCCACCTGGGTTTTGGCCTTCAAGCTTGCAATATATTTTGACGTTGGGATTCTTATTTATATGTCTTATTTCGACAAGCGGTGTGTTCCCAATTAGGTCTTCTACAAACATCTTAATAATTTTGATTTTCTGCTTTGTAATAAATTTTTGATTCAGCAGGTACGCTTTTCGTAATCCATACATTTCCACCGATTACACTGTTTTTACCAACTGTTGTCCTTCCTCCCAGAATAGTAGCTCCAGCGTAAATGACAACATTATCTTCAATGGTTGGATGACGTTTCTTTTTTGCGTCTTGTTTGGCTATACTTAAGGCACCAAGAGTTACTCCTTGATAAATTTTAACACGGTCTCCTATCCTGGAGGTTTCTCCTATTACAACTCCTGTTCCGTGATCAATGCAAAAATATTGTCCAATTTTTGCACCGGGATGAATATCAATACCTGTTTTTGACTTTGAAAGTTCACTAATCATTCTTGGGACAACTGCAACATTTAATCCGTAAAGGACATGCGCAATTCTATGCGACGCTATCGCGTAGAATCCAGGATACGAACGAGTAATTTCTGCATAGCTTTTTGCAGCAGGATCTCCCACATATATTCCCTCTACATCTTTATCTAAAAGATTTTTAATTTTCCGTAACTCCGAAAAAAAATCAGAAACAATTTTATCTTTTGAAATATTTATTTCCAATGTTTCCGGAGAGAGAAATTTTGATAAATCAGATTTTAAACTTGTCAGAAAATCAGCTATTTCAGATTCAGATTTAAAGTTTAATTCGCATGCTCCAGGAAACAGAACCGACAATAAATTATCAACCCATCTCGATAATTGAACCGGTGAGGGGTATTTGGGAGTCTCTTGATGCTCTTTAAACAAGCTGGCTATAAAATCCTTATCCATAATGTAAAGTTAAATAAACAAGATTGTAAGTGGTCTAACAATATTTAAATTAACGAAAAAATCCTTCAGTAGAACCGAAGGATTTTTTAGAATTTTATAAATCATATCAGATTTATGCTGTTACAGGTGTTGCAAAAAGTGGCTTACCTGCCATCATTGACTTTACTTTTTCACCAATAGCATTTAACTTATTATCGTCTTCAGCAGCCATTAAAGCCTCGTCAACCAAATTTACAATTTCAACCATTCCTGATTCATCAATTCCTCTTGAGGTAATTGCTGCAGTTCCAAAACGAATTCCAGAAGTTACAAAAGGTGATTTATCATCAAATGGAACCATGTTTTTGTTGGTAGTAATGTGAGCTTGTCCTAAAACAGCTTCAGCAACTTTTCCAGTTAAATTTTTTGATCTTAAATCGATTAACATGGAGTGATTATCTGTTCCACCTGAAATGATTTGATAGCCCTTTTTGATCATTTCATCAGCCATAACAGAGGCGTTAAGTTTTACTTGTTTAATATAAGTAAAGTAATCATCGGATAAAGCTTCTCCAAATGCAACTGCTTTTGAGGCGATAACATGCTCTAAAGGCCCTCCTTGAGTTCCTGGAAAAACAGCACCATCCAAAACTTGACTCATTAGCTTTGTTTTTCCTTTAAGTGTTGTTAAGCCAAAAGGATTTTCAAAATCATTACCCATCATTATAATGCCTCCCCTCGGACCTCTTAAAGTTTTATGGGTTGTTGATGTAACTATATGACAATCCTGTATGGGGTCATTTAAAAGTCCTTTAGCAATTAATCCAGAAGGATGAGAGATATCCGCCAACAACATTGCTCCAACTTCGTCACAAGCTTTTCGCAGAGTTTTGTAATCCCAGTCTCTTGAATATGCAGATGCACCGGAGATAACTAACTTGGGTTTTAAATCTAAAATTTGGTTGGCTACTTTGTTGAAGTCAATTCTTCCCGTTTCTTTTTCAACACCATAAAAGTTAGCATCAAACCATTTTCCGCTTATGTTAACGGGTGATCCATGAGAGAGGTGACCCCCATGCGATAAATCAAAACCTAATATTTTATCACCCGGGTTTAAAAACGCTGAGAAAACTGCTGTATTTGCCTGTGCACCAGAGTGGGGCTGAACGTTTGCCCATGTTGCACCAAAAAGTTCTTTTAATCGCTCTATAGCCAATGTTTCGATTTCATCCACAACTTGACAACCTCCATAATATCTTTTTCCAGGGAGTCCTTCAGCATATTTATTGGTTAGGATACTTCCCATAGCTTCCATTACTTGATCTGAAACAAAGTTTTCAGATGCAATTAATTCAATGCCGTATAATTGTCTTTGGTTTTCCTGTTGGATGTAGTTGAAAATTTCGGAATCTCTTTTCATGATGTGATAATAAAATAAAATTGAATAAGAATTTACAGTAAAAATACCTCTGTTTTTGAAATATAACAAACAGATTCAGAAATATTAAATATGCAAAAATCTATATTGAGTAATAAAAAGTTGAGAGGTTGGGGAATGTTGAGGATAATATAGTTTAGAGTCTTAATTAAAACACTAAAGCCCCGAATTTTCGAGGCTTTAAAATCATTTTGTTTTGTTATCTCAGATTGGAGAATCTTTCTACATGGTAAAGATATTTATATGAAGTCCAAAAAGATATTTAGTTTTGCTAAAATGGTTTAAATTGAGGATAAGGTGTGTAAAAGCGATTCTGAAGCGTATTTTATGTGTTTTTCCTTCTTGTTTTTTTGTTAAAATGTTGTTTTTCAATTGATTAATAGAGTAGTAATAGTTGGTTCAGGTGCATTAGCTACTTTTTATGCATACAAATGGAGTAGAGACTTTTATGTGTCTGTTTTAGGGTCCTGGAAAGAGTCAATTTCCGCCATTAATTTATTTGGGCAACATCAGTCCAACAGAAAATTAACTGCGAATCTTGATTGGGGAAAAACAAAAGAGCCCGATTTAGTTGTCTGGCTTACCAAGACTTATAAAAATAAGTCTTCATTAATGAATTATGCTAAATTAAATTGGCGATGTCCTGTTTTGATACTTCAAAATGGAATAGGACAAGAGTCCTTATTTCAAGATTTTTTGGGTGAAAATCAAAAAATTATCAGAGGTGTGACCAATCAAGGAGCTAAGCTTATGGATCCTGGTAATGTTTTGAATACAGGCGATGGAGAAATTATCGTTGAAAAAGATAATTTATTTAATAATTTCCCTGTTGTTCAGGTTAATAATATTCAAACAATGGTTTACAATAAATTGGCAATTAGTTCTGTTTTAAACCCAACTTGTGCTTTGTTTGGAGTTTCAAATAAAAATGCAACGATTGGTGAACCAGGTAAGCATTTAAAAAAAATGGTAAATCTTTGCTTTCCCTTTTTTAAAAAACGAAAAGTATTTGATTCCGAAAAAGAGTATTTAGAGCATGTTGAATCGGTGGCCAGGAAAACTGGAGATAATTTAAACAGTATGTTAGTGGATTTTAAATCGAATAGAAAAACAGAAGTTTCAGAAATTTTAGCTCCCATAAATAATGAACTGAAAAGTGCGGAATTGACAAGAATTATTAATTTGTTGAACAGTTGATTATTTATTTTTGTCTATAAACTATAGATGCTACTTTTGGAATGAATATTGTTGATGCTAAAAAAAATATAGTGATGAAAAATATAATTTTTGTTGGGTTTTTATTTTCGGCCCTGATAGGTAAAACGCAATTTAATTTAGAATCTATAAAAGATAAGTCGAAATCAGTTGTTTCTTCTGTAAAAAAAACTTCCTTATCAGATGATGAAATAATACAAGGTTTGAAAGAAGCCTTGAACGTTGGTATTGAAAAGGCTGGTGCAAAGGCAAGTCAGGCCGGTGGATTTAACAACAATCAAATCATTAGAATTCCGTTTCCGGAGGAAGCAAAAAAAATGGAAGACAAGCTGAGGTATATTGGGATGGGGAGTCAAATTGATACTTTTGAAAATGCTTTAAACAGAGCTGCAGAGAAAGCAGCCAAAGAGGCAGCTCCTGTTTTTATTGCTGCTATTAAATCTATGAATGTTAATGATGGTTTAAGTATATTAAAAGGAGAAGACGATGCAGCTACAAAGTATTTAAATAAAACTACAAGTGATTCACTTTATAAAGCATTCAAGCCCATTATTCAAAAGGCTCTTAAATCTGTTAAAGTTACTCAATACTGGAATCCTCTTGTTAGTAGATATAATAAGATTCCTTTAACCACAAAAGTCAATCCTGACTTGGAAGATTATACTACTAAAAAAGCAATTGAAGGATTATTTAAGTTACTGGCGAAAGAGGAGAAGGCAATAAGAAGTCAGCCCTCAGCTCGTGTAACTGATCTTTTAAAGAAAGTTTTCTCAGAATAGAAAACTCTCTTGAATTATTTAACAGTTCGTTATTTTATGATTTGGTATTTCATTTCAATGGTACCTGTGTCGTGAGCTTTGGTTTCAATTAATTTTAAATCCGTCCTATTCGGTAGACCTTCAAATAAATCTATTCCGTTGTGCAAGACAATGGGCATACAAAACAAGTGAAGTTCATCAATCAACCCCTCATTTAAAAGCATTGTATTTATCTGTCCTCCACCAATCAGCCAAATATCTTTGCCTGTTTTATTTTTTAATCTTTTGATAAAATTTATGTGATCTTCAGAAACAAATTCAACATGTTCGTTGTCTTGCAATTCTTTATTTCTTGTAATTACGTAATTTTTTTTCTCAGGATATGGGAAATCAATGTCCCAACTTTCAACTTGTTTATAAGTACTTGACCCTTGAATTGTGGTGTCTATGGACTCATAAAACTTTTCGTATCCGTAATCAACTTCCTCATCGTTATCTTTAACATATAACCAATCGACTGAACCATCTTTTTCAGCAATTTTACCGTTTAAAGATGCCGCAATATAAAGTTTGATTTTTCGCATGATTTTATATTTTATTTCACCTTACGTAGATAATCATAAATTATTTACAATTTTTCCATTTTTTTTGATATCTCGATCTAATTCAAACAAAGTTATCTCCGGTCTTACGTTGAATCTTACCTGCCATAAGTGTCCAAGTGCTCTGTTAATGTAGAGCTCTCTTCCTTCTGAAAGATTGAAAATTCCAGATGTATATCGTTTATTTTTAACGGGAACAATAAACGGATCAAGAAAAGGAGCTTTAACTTGTCCACCATGTGTATGTCCGGATAAAATCCAACCTTTGTAATTTCCCCAAATGTTTAAATCACAAACGTCAGGATTGTGGCACAAAACAATATTTGAAGAGTTATTATCAACGCTTTTTAGTATCTCATGAGGTTTAAAATTTAATCCCCAGTAGTCATCCAAGCCGATAATATTCAATCCTCTGATGTTAACTTTAGAATTGCTTAAAACTTTAATTTTATTTTCTGTTAAAACATTTACTATTGAGTCTGCTACCTCTTACTCTGCCCAGTTTTTACCATAATCATGATTTCCCAATATAGCATAAGTTCCAATTGAACCAAGAGTTGCATTTTTCATTACTGTTTTTAATTGCTCTATTTGTTCATAGTTTTCATAACTTACAAAATCACCGGTATAAACAACAAAATCGGGATTGTATGATTGTGCTTCGATAAGCGATTCGGTTATAAAATTATAGTCGAATCGATTTCCAACATGTAAGTCACTTATTTGCATAAGTGTTTTTCCAATTAAATTTTCCGGTAAGTTTTTCAAAGGCATTCTTACTTTATTGAAATCCAGCCAAAAAGGTTCGATTTTCCATGAATATAGTCCGCCAAGTATACCTACTCCCAGTCCGCCTAGAATGGAATTTTTAATAAATTTTCTTCTCTGCATAGTTTATTTTTTTAGGCAACGAAAAATTAAGATTCTAATTGTTAAAAAGAAGTGAAAAAAGATTAAATTAATAAATGGTTACAACAATGTCTCTGAAGCCTCCCGAATTTCTGAACTCACAAAGATAAATACCTTGCCATGTGCCGAGATTTAATTTGTGATTGGTTATTGGAATGGATAAACTCGATCCTACTAAGGATGATTTTATATGAGCCGGCATATCATCACTACCTTCGAGGGTATGTATGTAGTGAGGTTGATTTTCGGGTATCAATTTATCGAAACTAACATCAAAGTCCTGTAAAACGGTTGGGTCGGCAGCTTCATTAATGGTAATTCCCGCAGATGTATGTTTTATGAAAACATGAGCAATTCCAGTTTTGGGGAGTTTTGGAATATGATTCAAAATTTTTTCCGTAATAATATGGAAGCCTCTTTTAAAAGGAGGTAGTGTGATTTCGTATTGTTGCATTTATTTCCAGTTTTTTGATGGAATAGGAGCCTTGATGTATATTTTTTCCTTGCTTACGGGATGAATAAATTCAATGCTTTTAGCGTGTAGGCAAATCGATTTATCTTTATTTGCAATAGGAGCACCATACTTTAAGTCACCAACAATGGTACATCCAATCGATGCCAATTGTACTCTGATTTGGTGAGGTCTTCCGGTAAGTGGTTTAACTTCGATTAAGTTCTTTATTTCACTATTTTTTAAGTGAGTGTAAATCAGCTCAGATTTTTTTCCTCTATCTTTTGGAACATTGTAAGCTGTAGTTTTATTCTTTGTTGAATCTTTAATTAAATAATGAACCAGTTTTTGGTGTTCAACCGGGGGAGAAGAGATACATTTAGCCCAGTAGGTTTTTTGAACTTCTTTTTTCTGAAACATTTGGTTCAGGCGTTTAAGTGCTTTACTGGTTTTAGAAAATATAATTATTCCTGAAACTGGTCTGTCCAATCGATGAACAGTTCCTAAAAAAACATTACCAGGTTTTTTATCTCTGTTCTTTATGAATTGTTTTACTTTTTCCGAGAGAGGTTCATCTCCCGTTTTATCTCCTTGAGTAATCTCTCCGGATTTTTTATTTACAACGATAATATGATTATCCTCGTAAAGGACTTCGATCATTAATACTGCTCTTTACTGTTTGGAAAATCTCCCATTTGAACATCTAAACAATACTGATTAACAGCATTTTTCATTTCTTCGTAAAGGTTCAAATATCTTCTTAAAAATCTTGGTGAAAATTCATGTGTCATTCCAAACATATCGTGAGAAACTAAAACTTGGCCATCGCATCTATTTCCTGCGCCAATACCAATAACTGGAATAGACAATGAATCGGCAATTTTTTTTGCCAGTTCAGCAGGTACCTTTTCCAAAACAATGGCGAAAACACCCGCAATCTCAAGTTTTTTGGCGTCTTCAATGAGTTTGTTTGCTTCTGTTTCCTCCTGAGCTCTGACGGAGTAAGAACCAAATTTATAAATGCTTTGCGGAATAAGCCCTAAATGCCCCATTACAGGAATCCCAGCAAGAAGAATTCTTTTAATAGAGTCGACCACATCATCGCCTCCCTCGAGTTTTACAGCATGTGCTCCGGATTCTTTCATAATCTTAATTGATGAAGAAAGTGCTTCTTTTGTATTTCCTTGATAAGAACCAAAGGGAAGATCTACGACAATCATTGCTCTTTGTGCGCCTCTAACCACTGATGAAGCGTGATAAATCATTTGCTCAAGGGTGATAGGAAGAGTAGTTTCATGACCTGACATTACATTACTTGCTGAATCTCCAACTAAAATTACATCTGCTCCTCCAGCATCAATTATTTTTGCCATAGTATAATCGTAAGCGGTTAACATACTGATTTTATGATTTGAAGCCTTCATCTCTTGAAGAGTCTTTGTTGTAATTCTTCTTTTATCTTTAAACTGTTCAGCCATAGTTCTAATCTTTAGTTGCAGCTTTTTTCTCTTTTTTAGCTTTTCTAGCTTTATTTTTTTTCTTTTTAATTTCAGGTTCACTCGTGTTGACTGAATCAGTGATTGAAGTATTTTCTTGTTCAATTTCCTCTGTGTCAAATTGATCATCAATATCTATTGTGTGCATGTAAACAGAATCTTTTTTAATGATTTCAATTTCGCCAACTGTATCCATAGGAAGATCGGTCGATGTTTGATCACCAGGTTGAACAGATGTTTGATTTTCGAGTGAATCTGTTTCTAAAGATTCAATTGCAGAATTGTCAATTTTTATCGGTGTTGAATAGCTTGTGTCTTTAGTTGTTAATGAGTCTGTATCCCTATTTTTTATAATTTCCAGAGAACTTGAGTTTGATGTTTCTGGCATTTTGGGTAACGTAGCCATTTTGGATGGGACAGAGGGCGCTCTATCAATTAGAGCGGTAGAATCTATTTTATTTTCAGATTGATAATGATTTGAATCCTGGTCTTCTGCTATTTTTGGAAAAGCTGCTATTTTTGAAGGAGTAGATGGTGTTGGTTGAAAAACAACGGCAGAGTCTGTTTTTTCTATGATTTTATTAGAAATGGAATCTATCATCTCTGATGTTTTTGGAAAAGCAGCTATTTTTGATGGAACTGAAGGTGTTCTTTCTGTTTTCGAAACTGAATCGGGTTTTTCGACAGTTTTTTCTTTAAAAATCAAATCACTTATTGAATCTCCAATTTCTTTGTTTTTTAAAGCTACAGATTCATCAATTTTCTTTTCAATTTTTACCAAGGAGTCGTTTTTCTCACCTAATTTGGTTTCGGCAATTTCCAATTTAAGTTTACTCAATTGCTCTCTTACAAATTCAATTTCGGTTTTATTGTTTAAAATTTCTTTATCTAGAGAATCGTTGGTTGCATAGGATTTTGTGAGTTCATTTTTTATAAAACTAAAAGCTTCTGATAGTGAATCCCGCTCTGTTTTTAAACTTTTTAGTTGCCCGGATAATTCAATAAATTGATTTGGTTTTTTAAAGTTTGAACTATCAATAGTTGAACTGTTTTCAAGAGCGTTTTTAAGTTTAGAGTTTTCTTCATTAACCAATTGCAACTGTTTTTCTAAGATTTTAATTGCTGAAATAGCTGTTTTATCACTATCCCCATATACAGCTGTAAGAGCAACCGTCCTTAAACTATCGTTTTCTAATTTTAGTGCTTCTATTTGACTACTCAAACTTTTTAAGTTTACTTCAGGTTCAGCTCCCGGCATGTCCAGGTTGTATACATTATAATAGTATATTTTGGCTTCTGTGTTGGGGCCGATATATGCTCCGAATTTACCACCGCTGTAAGAGCTGTTTACAAATGAGTAAATGTATGCTCCGTTAATATAAATATCAAATTTTCCTCTGAAACCTTTTATTTCTACTGTATTATTTCGAGGAGCGGGAGCGATTCCTTTTGATTTAATCCAACCGTTTTCTCCCTCTTTGGTTATAAAGGCACCTGTTCCCAGGTCTTTTATTCTGAATTTTTTTCTTTTGTTGAACTCGAATACAAATCCTCCTTTACCACCTTTTTGAGCCAGGAATATTATACCCACACTGCTTTCTATAGGACCTAAATGATTGAGTAAGATTTTTGATTTGATGTAAAAGTTTTTAGTGATGGGATCTGCATTTGCGATAACTGCTCTTGGAGACGCTATTTTTCTTTGCATGTAATAATATCCATCTCCGTATGTAGCCCAAAATTTAGGGTCAGAACTTGGAGTAATTATAAAACTTTTGTTAATATCAGTAAACCCTTCAGAAAAAATTTTCTCTACTTTTTCATTTACTACATAGGGTTGAGCAACTCCCTGAATTGTTGAGATGATAAGAGTGAAAAATAAAGCTACGTGTAGATATTTCATATCTGTAATTTATAGTAAAAATAACAACTTAAACCTGCTCTGGAAACAAAAATCATTAATCTTTATTTAAAAAAAGCCAGGAGTTTAAGTTAACTTAAAAAAAAATTACGAAATGAATGTGTTGGGTATATGAATTTTGTTTCTTGGAAAAGCTTTATTTAGCTGCTCAATCATATATTTAGCGGAATATCCTGATAATCTTCTGTTTTCGTGGGGTTGGTGATGCAAGCAATAAAAAGTGGTTACTCCATGTTCAATCCAATTTTTAATTTGTTTTATCCAGGAATCGATTCGGGGAAGATCGGTGTCAGGAGATCCATTGCCAACAAATCTTATGAATGCTGTTTGATTACTTACCGAGGTATGAACAACATCTCTTTTTCCAGCAGTATCGGTAATTACGTTGGCAACATTATTTTGATTTAAAACTTGACAAATTTCCAGAGATTGATTGAAAAAAGGATTTCTAATTTCCACAGCAAAACTTTGTTCGTGAGGAAGGTATGATAAGAATTTATTCAGTTCTTCCAATCTTTCTAAACCGAAGTTGTTTTGTAACAAAATGAAGGTTGTACCCGCTTTTTTTCCCATTGAGTCCATAGAAATTACAAATTCATTGAGTCTAAATAGAACATCATCTGCAAGTAGATTTTTACGTACTGAGATGATTTGTGGCATTTTAAAAGAAAATTTAAAATCGTCAGGGACACTATTTTTCCATGTGTCGAGAGTACTGGGTTTAGGGTTTCCATAACGAGTAGAGTTTACCTCTACGGTTTTGAACTGTTTTGAATATTCTTTTAAAAAGTCTTTTTGGGTTGTTTTTGGGGGATAAAAGTGACCTTTAAAATCTTTATCGGACCATGTTGAACTTCCGATATAAAATTGTAATACATTGTTTTTCAATGATTTTTTAAGGTTTATTTGTTTCACAAATTCAGGAGGAGAAGGTAGAGAAAAATCAACATCCTTTACATCCGTTAGATATCCGTACATCATTCTAAATCCGATTTCGTGATGAGTAAAGGTTCAAAAACATAATGTTGAAGAATGGCCAATTCATTTTCAAAACAGAATCCATAAAATCGATCAGGATCAAAAGTTAAAGGCATTCCTATTGAGTTTTTCGAACCTGGAGGCATCTTTTTTTTGTAACCTTCAACTGAAATTGTTTTCCCTAAAAAATTTGTTACCGACAGTGTAAACCATACATCTTGTTTTTTGATTTTTTTTAGTACCGTATCTTTTACCTGAGAAATTAATAAGTTTTCGGCGGCGATTGACTTGAAGTTTAAAAGGTACTTTTTTATTTTACTTGAATTTCCACTTACTTTTTGGTTGTTGTGAAACAATTCATATTTTGATTTTTCTAATTTAATTTCGAAGCTGTTTTCGGAAGATTCTTTGTAGTCGAGTTTTACCGATTGAATTGCATTTTTTGGGAAATAAAAAATACTCAAATCTCTCCATGTGTTGGGGTTGGGTTCATATCGAGGAGTTAAATATCCTTCGAAACCAATTAAGTGAGTTAAAAAAGGAATGGGATAATTCTCATTAGAATCTTCATTTATCAACAGCATATATGTTCCTGTGGTTGTTCCGTCAGCACTTCCTATAAAATAGCTTTTTACAAGTTCTCCTTTTGAAAAAAATTCTGCTTTAATGTTATTTGTAGCTAAATTTTTAAGGATTCTTTGTTTTTGTTCTTTTGGAACACGTTGTTTTACTTTTACTTTTTGTACAGTTTTTAAAAGTGTTTGAATTCTTTTGTGACGAGCCACGTAAGTATCGTTCACTTTCCAAATTTTATTTTCTTTTGTGAGAGTTACTTGTGTACCTTTTTTATCAGCAAGAAAGATTTTATCGATTTTTTCAATTTCTTCAATAGCAAAATTCCTGGCGTCTTCCTCATTCAAATTATTATCCGATGATGTAAAATAAAAATAGCTACCTAAAATCAGAGCAACAAAAGAGATTGAAAATAAAAGAAGTTGTTTTTTCATGTTATTTTGAAAAACGTACTTTCCTAAAAATAATAAATACAAAACTTATTAAAAGAATTATACCTATTGGTAATGCAGTGTTTAAAATAGTTATAAATCCTTTTTTTTCTTTCACCATTTTAGAATCAAGAAGGCGCATTTTAATTTTTTTAGAACGAACTGAGATGAGTTCTTCATCTCCCAGTAAATAATTGGCACAGTTCACCAGAAATTTTTTATTGTCATAAAATACATTACTGTATTGGTCTGTTCCCAAAGGGATCATTTCTTGCCTCTGTGAGAACCAGTTCTTTCCTATATCTCCGTCAGCAATAACAATCATTTTATTTTTCCCAGAAACGTCTTTGAATTTTATTTTTTTGTTGGCGGTAAATTCAGGTGCTATTCTATTTTTAAAATAAGACCCGAATTCCCCTTCAAGTAATAGAGCTACTGGTTTTGAACCTTTCTTGAAATTATCGGAAATAATTTTTTCATTAGCAGTTTCTCTAAAAGAAATTCTTGAAGGTAATTTTTTGTAGCGATTATTACCGGATGTTTGGTATAAAGTCGTGAACTTAATGTCCTCAATCGATGTTGTATCAAAACTACTACAAAATTCAACTTTTACTGGATCCAAATTTTTATTGATTATATGGTTGTTTTTTGATTTAAGAACGGGATTGTAAATCCAGCTGTATAATTGAAATCTTCCGCCACTCCCACTCGCTGTGGTTTGGATGGGTATTTTAGAGCATTGTAAATCTTCAACAATATGTTTGTTTAATCGCACACCATATTTGTGAAGCATTGCATCAAGACCTGTTTCTAGAGGAGCAGCAAATACAATTCCTTGAGTTTGCATACTATCTAATTCAGCACCCTGTGCCCCCTCAAGCATCATTAATACTTTCCCGCCGTTCATAATAAATTGATCAATAATATATTGTTCCTTTTGAGTAAATGGCTGAACAGGCTTTGCTATAATGAGTAAATCTATTCCATTGAGAGCATTCAGTTGCTCTTTCCCTTCTTTGTTTTTTATGTAGGCTGGCCCTGTTTGATAATATTCATACAAGGATTTTGAAAAATCTTCGACATCAAATCGACCTAATTCACCGTGACCCTGAAGAAAAGCAATTGTTTTCATTGAATCTTGCTTCAGTTTTCGAATTGCATTGGTTATTTCAAACTCTAACTCTTCAATGGCTTTTTCATAGGTGTTCGTTTTGTTTCCCTTTGCCTGGCGAATAAAAGGTACAGGAATAGATCGTCCCTTGTAAAAAGCTTCAGCACCTAAGGGAACATATACTCTATCCAGTTCTCCGTTTTCTTTTCTAAAAGGTATCGGTACAATCTCCAATCCTTGTCTTCTCTTTAAATTTAGAATTGATTGCTCTCTTGTTTTGGGATCTTCTATGGTATTGTATAAATCGATGAATTCATATTCAACATAACCATCTGAAATGTCTGAGAGTTCTTCTAATGTTTCAAGTATAGAGTTCCTTACTCGTGTTAAATCAGCAGGTAAATGTTCATTTTCCAAATAAATTTTGAACTCAACGACATCATCTAATGTTTCCATTAATTCAATAGTACTCTCATGGAGTGTGAACCTTTTATCTTCAGTGAGGTCTATTTTAATAAATGAAAAGTAGCTGAAAATCATTAATATTAAAATAATAATGAATCCAGTTAAAAAGTTAGTAAGATCTTTTAATTTATTTTTAATCATATCATTACCATTTTCTACTTACCAGCGTGACCTTTGTTAATAAAATGAAGAGTCCAATTAAACAGAAATAATAAGTTAAATCTCTTGTGTCTATTAAACCTCTGCTTATGCTATAGTAGTGCTCTTCGATTCCGAATTGCTGTATAATGTAGCTGATGGATGTATCGTTACCAACATTTGCAATTAAACTGAATCCAAAATAGAAGAGAAGACAAAATAATAAACTAATCAATAACGATATGATCTGGCTTTTGGTAATAACAGAAGCAAATAATCCAATCGAAATGAAACTGGCACCAAGCAGTAATAACCCTAGGTATGAACCAATAGTCGCTCCCTGATCAATATTTCCGTGGGAAAGAAATTCAATAGAGTAATAATATATAAATGTAGGTATAAGAGTAAGTATTAGTAAAATTAAGTATGCCAAAAACTTGCCCAGGATTATTTGAAATTCAGTTAATGGACGCGTTAACAGCAATTCAATAGTCCCGTTCGCTTTTTCTTCTGAAAAAGCTCTCATTGTCATTGCGGGGATTAGAATTAAATACATCCAGGGAGCTAATGCAAAAAGAGGTTCAAGGGACGCAAACCCGGAGGATAAAATATTCATGTACTCATTTGGTGCATAAGCCCATAAAAAGAGTGAGTTGGTTAAGAGAAAAAGCACCAAAACAATAGGACCTATTAAGGAACTGAAAAAATAACGTATTTCTTTTTTTAAAATAGCAATCATCAACACTAATTTATTGCATATCCAGGCTTGATTACGAGTTTTTTCAAACAGTTTATTAACTCAAAATGTTTATAAACTCACATGCCTAATAACGCTTGGTATTGATAAAGTAACTAAATTTAATATTATTATTGACTAAATAAGAAAGATAAAATGAATCATAAAATTGCCCCCTCTGTTTTAGCTGCTGATTTCGCGAACATTCAAAGAGATGTGGAATTAATTAACAACAGTGAAGCGGATTGGTTTCACATCGACATCATGGATGGCGTTTTTGTTCCAAATATATCATTTGGTTTTCCTGTTATGAAAGCCATTAAAAAACATGCGGCTAAACCTTTGGATGTTCATTTAATGATTACAGATCCCGATCGATACATTACGGCTTTTAAAAAAGCTGGTGCTGATGTACTAACGGTACATTATGAGGCTTGTACTCATTTACACAGGACCGTTCAGGCTATAAAGGCTGAAGGAATGAAGGCTGGAGTCGCTTTAAATCCTCATACACCTGTTCAGGTTTTGAAGGATGTTATTGAGGAAGTTGATTTGGTTTGTTTAATGAGTGTCAACCCTGGATTTGGAGGGCAGAAATTCATTAGGAATACCTTTAATAAAGTACGGGAGTTAAAAGAAATGATTTTAGAGTCTGAATCAACTGCACTAATAGAAATAGACGGCGGAGTAGGTACTGATAATGCAAAACTTCTGGTGGATTGTGGTGCCGATGTTCTAGTTGCAGGAAGCAGTGTTTTTAATGCTGAAAATCCTGTGAAAACTATCTCTCAGCTTAAAAAGCTGGAAACGATTGTTAAGAGTTCTTGAAAAATAATAATTTGTTCAGCTAAATAGAGGTTTGATAAACTGAGTAAAAAAAGCAGTTATGTAAGTCACACCAAAAGACCAAATAAAAGAGGCTAAAATTAGGGTTGGAATTGCTTTTTTTTCATTTCCGAAATATTTTCCTACTAGTATTGATCCCAAAGGGACTGATATAATACCTATGGTCATGCTGGTCCCAAATAATTTAAATCGTTCTTTAATTCGTATTATTTTTCTATTTCTTTTAAAATTTATCTTTTTTGATTTTTTTTGTGATTGTTGACCGATTTTATCGAGTCCTTTTCCTACGAAGAAAAAAATCAAAGCACTAAAAACGGAGCCAATTCCACAGATAATAGCAATTTCAAAAAGCATTTGAAAATTATTGGAATAGGCTGCTGCAAGAGCCATTGGAGTAAAAAGAAGTTTTAATCCACTGAAGAAAAATGCACTAATTAAAACCCCTATACTCATTTCCATAATTGAAGTATTTATGCAAAGATATTACAAATCACAACTTAAAATAAAGATTTAATCTTTTTTAAGATTAACTTTTTTATTGGAATTGATATATTTGTAGTGAACAAAATTTAAATAAAAATGGAACAAGGATTTAATTTTAATATTTACAATGTAAAAGAGGTAAGTAGAGTAGAGTTTATTAGAAAAACATATTCGCACGTAGCACTTGCTGTTTTATCTTTTGTAGTTTTCGAAACTTTTCTTTGGACTTCAGGAATTGCTGTATCTATTGCTGCTTCAATGCTAAATAATTGGTGGCTAATCCTAATTCTTTTTATTGGAGGTACCTGGATCGCTAACAAATGGGCTGTCGAGCCAGGAAATATTCAAAAACAATATTTAGGTCTCTTTCTATTTGCCCTCATAGAAGCCATTATTTTTGTCCCTTTATTTTATATTCTCTTTTTCAGCCCTCAATTTAGTGGACAGGTTCAGAGTATTCTCGGACAAGCAGGTGTTGTTACGGGAGGTTTATTTACAGGTTTAAGTGCAGTTGCTTTGTTTTCTAAAAAAGATTTTTCGTTTTTAAGAAGTATCATTGTAATTGGTTCTTTTGTAGCATTAGCCACACTTTTTGCTGGTATGATTTTTGGGTTTGACTTAGGTATCTGGTTCAGTGCAGGTATGGTTTTGTTGGCCAGTGGTTCTATTCTTTTTCAAACATCAAGACTTTTGAGAGATCACCACACAACTCAACATGTTGCTGCCGCTTTAGGGCTTTTTGCTTCTTTGATGACTTTATTTTGGTACATCTTACAAATATTTATGAGTAGAGATTAAAACGGATAAAATAGTTGACAGTAAAAGCGATTTAATTTTGAAATTAAATCGCTTTGTCGTTTAATTATACCTCTTTGTATAGTTCTTCAAAGAATTGGTATAACAACTGTGTTTGAATTTGACATATAAATTCTAAAATAGTTATCTTTGTTATGCCTTAATGCAATTAAAATAATAACAAATAGTATTGTTTTTTTGCTTGTGTGGAATACCCCCTTACATTCCCAAGACTGAAAAAGAGAACCTTATAGAACTACTATGAAATTTAAAATTCATTTTTTTAGAACTCCCTGTTGCCTTTTTTTATTTTTTTCAACTTTTTCTTTGTTTGCTCAAAATCCAACCGGCTATATTGCAACCTGGAAAAATGATGCAAAAGCTGCGTATTCAATTGTCCATGATGATTATGGATTAGCGGGAGCCGATGGTATTTGGCAATACGGTGATACTATTGCCTATAATAGGGGAATAAAATTCGTTTTTGGAGCTTACACCGATCTTTGTGAGTCCAGATTTATTCAGCCTAACGGATATTTAAATTTATACGACTATGCTAAAAATGTAATGATTGCTCAACATGGACATGAGATTGCAAATCATTCCTCAACTCATGCTTGTGCAGCCGAGCGAGGTTGGGAGCCTTGTAATTTTGGTTGGGGTGAGAGTGGTTGGGGTGAGGCGCCCCTGGGGTCAGATTTAGATGTAGAAATCAATGAAGCCCATAACTCAATAATTAACGGAACTGGAATTACACCCAGATATTATGTTTACCCATACGATGTCTTTACAAATGCAACTAATCAGAGATTAGAGGATTTGGGTTATATTGGTTCTAGAACAGGTTGGAGCTCTCCCTCTTCCGATGATGTTGGAGCTGGTTACCATAGGGAGGGTTATGAGAATAATGATCAAGCTGATTTTTTTCCGAACAGCAATGGCTTTTTTAGAAATGGAGTACAAGTATTTAACGATGATGATGCGAACTTGACTTGGCAGGAACAACTTATAGAGCTCAATAGTGAAATAGATAATATAATAGCGAATAATTTATATGCCAATAGAGAATTCCATAATGTTGGTAATTCAGGTTGGGGACATGTAAAAGTGGATGCCTACAGAGCTCATATGGATTATCTTAAATCGAAAGTAGACGTAGGCGATTTATGGGTAGGAACAGTATCGGAAATTTTGACTTATCAAATTCAAAAATTAAAGTTTTCTCCTATTGTTAATTACATATCCACCTCAGATAGAATTATTGTTACTTGGGATTCAATAGGAAGTCAATACAATGTTAATGTATCATCATACTTGAGTCCTTTAACAATTAAAACACCCATTACATTAGTAGTAAATATGGATGGATTAGTTGGAAATTACCTGGTAAGACAGAATGCTACTGATTTAAGTACCGATAGATATTATACCAACGACGGTAAAATGTATATTCACGTATATCCTCATGAAGGAGATGTAGAGATATACAAAAGCAGTGTAAATGGTAACAATTATCCTTATGTTGCGAATACCATTGAAAACGAGAATTTAAATGTTAATTTTTCACCTTTTACAATTGATTTGAATGCTGTTTTTGAGGATGTGGAAACTGATGATGAAGATTTTGTTTTTTCTGCAAACGGCTATGCGGGTCTATCGGTAAGCATATCAAATGGCATTGCGACTATTTCCGCTCCTTTAAATTGGGTTGGTATAACAACTGTAACTTTCGAGGCTAAGGATGAGGGTGGTTTAATAATATCAGAATCTTTTGATGTTGTTGTACGAGACCCTTTCTCAAATCAAACTCCTTTTGGAGGTTTACCGGCCTCAATTCCTGGTAGAGTTGAAGCTGAAGATTATGACGAAGGAGACGAAGGAGAGGCATTTAATGAAGAGTACTCTCCTTATGAGCCGGCTCCAAAGGCCGAACAATATCGTCCTTGGGACCCTGTCGATGTTGACTTGATAGGTGGAACAAGTGAATACGGTGTAGGATATACAGTTTCGGGTGAGTGGTTGGAATATACGGTAAATGTTACTGCAGATGCATGGTATACTGTTGATTTGAATGTTGCTGCTTTTGATTATGGAAGTTCAACATTAGGAAAGATTGAGCTTTTTATCGACGGAAACAGTTGGATGCCTGCAACGGATATGATTTTTACAGGTGGATGGACAACCTATGAAAATGCTCGTTATCCATACGCTTTGTTTCTAGAGGAAGGAACTCATGTTTTAAGAGTAAGTTTTGTCAGTGGTGATGTTAATTTGAATTATATAGATATCCTTGCTAGCCCTACAAGAACATCTAACGTTGTGTCACAAAATGCTTTTGAAATTTATCCAAACCCAGCATCCAATCTCATTACAATTGATGCAGAATTTGATGTTGCAACAATTTACTCTCAAACAGGAAGTGTGATAAAAACTTCAACCGACAAAGAAGTGGATATTTTCGATTTGGCAAACGGGATTTATTTTGTTAAACTGGATGATTCTCCTTCGATGGTTAAGTTTGTCGTTGCTAAATAGTTTTAATTAACCCTTGATTGTAAAACCAATTGAGTGAATAAAAGTTCGGAAATCATTCTTTTTTGAAGTTCATCATAAATAGTTCGCCATTTCGTATTATTTTGGTTTTTTGAAGTAAAAATGAAATTATGATTGAAAGTATTGGAACATTATTTATGCTGATTTTACTGCAAGCAGTTTTAGGCTTTGATAATTTACTCTATATTTCTCTTGAAAGCAGGAGGGCACCACTGGATAAGCAAAAAATGGTAAGAACTATAGGTATTGGTTTAGCTATTTTTTTGCGAATAGGTTTGCTGTTTCTACTCCAGTTTATAATAGGTATGTTAGAAGATTCCCTTTTTGTAATTGAACTGGGGAATTATTTAAAAGGAGATTTTAACGGACATTCTTTGATTGTTTTATTTGGAGGTGTATTTATACTTTGGACAGCAATAAATGAAATTTGGCATATGATGGTTTTTGATCCATCCGAGGAACTGGATAAAAAACCTTCTAATCCGGTCAAAATAATTGGTTTGATTGTATTTATGAATTTACTTTTTTCCTTTGATTCAATTCTGGGTGCAATGGCATTAACAGAAGAATTTTGGATTATGGCAACTGCAATAGTCGTTTCTGGAATATTAATGATTTGGCTGGCAGACGGAGTTAGTAAATTTCTGCAAAAAAACAGAATGTTTGAGGTTTTAGGACTTTTTGTTCTTTTGGTTGTAGGTATAATGTTGCTCACTGAGGGGGGGGAGTTAGCAAAATTGAAGTTATTTGATCAGGATATAAAGGCTATGAATACGGGTACTTTTTATTTTGTAATTGCAATAATGGTTTTAATTGATATTGTTCAAGGTAAATATCAAAAGAATTTACTGAAAAAAAGGAAAGCGAATTGAAAACAAAAAAGCCGCTGGATACCGGCGGCTTTTTTGTTGTTTGAAATTTTTTAATGATTATTATTGAGCTGAGACTATTTCATCAATTTTAACTTTTTCTCCGGATTTGTATACGTCGACTAAATTCAAAGTGTCTCTTTCAAGAACAACAAAATCTGCTCGATATCCTTTTTTAATGTATCCATATTCATCATCTATTCCCATGAATTCAGCAGGGTATCTTGATGACATTTTTAAAGTCTCTGCAAGTTCAATATTGGCTTCTTTAAAACAGTTCTGAACAGAATCCAACATAGATACCGCTGAACCCGCTAAATTACCTGTTTCTGTCAAGTACATTCCGTCTTTGAAGAAAATTTTAAATTCATCGATTTCAAAATTATCGACAGGATGTTTTACGAAAGATGCATCTGAAACAAGGAAAAGTTTACCTTTTTTAGCTCTATGTGCAATTCTTACCGAGGCGTAATTGCAATGAACACCATCAACTATAATACCTCCGTAAACATTATCTGGAGAATCTAAGAAAGCCCCTACTAATCCAGGTGCTCTACTTGTAAATTGCGATTGAGCATTGTATAGGTGTGTAACTTTTGTAATTCCGGCATCAAAAGCTTTCATGGCCTGTTCATAGGTACAGTTGCTGTGACCCGCTGAAACAGGTATTCCTGCTTCAACCAACATTCGGATGTGTTTTTCTTTGACAACCTCTGGGGCACAAGTTAGAATTTTTATTATTCCTGCACCTTCTTCTATAAGTTTTTCAATTTCATAGTCCGTAGCTTCTCTTATAAAGTCAAGCGAATGAGCTCCTTTTTTTTCTGGATTAAAATAAGGACCTTCAACATGCAATCCAATGACTCCAGAGTCAGAATCTTTCATCATTTCTCGCACAATTTTACATTGGGCAATGATATTATCCAGTGAGGTAGAAACTAAAGTTGGTAGTAGGGCAGTTGTTCCGAAGTCCAAGTGCGCCTTGTTGGAAATTTTATAGTTTTCGATGGAGGGTTCCTGTGTATAAAAAGCACCTCCACCACCGTTTACTTGTAAGTCAATGAAGCCAGGAACTAATAATGCTCCTTTTAAATCAATGATGTTTTCATACCCAAAAAGATTGCTTTTGTGTACAACTTTTTTTATTCTATCCCCCTCTGTTACAACAGCCCTATTTCCGACGAAGTTTTCACCGTTGAAGATAGAGCAATTCGTAAATACTTGTGTCATCTTTTTCTTAATTTGACTAAGTTACTAAATTTCCGACTAAATCCTTTATTTATCAAGTTTTTGAATACTTTTATTACAAAACCTTTTTGGATAGATTAATCTTTCAACTATTCACAAAAGATTTACGGAAGAGGCTTCCATTCACTGGATTTAATAATTTGTTCGAATTGTTTAATCAAAACTTTTAGTTTTTTTGGTGGGTTTGCTCTTATTTTTATTCGCCTTTTGTTTTGACCTTTGTAAAAGGTCAAATGAATTGTAGGAGCATCCATCAAAAGTTTGTTGTCGTATTCACTTTTCAGGTTTTTTACAGGTATTGAATTAATGATGTTTAGTAGCGATTTATAGTCAGTTTTTTTAATTTTTGAATAGCTTGGTGATTTTATTTTGGTATTTTCTTTTGGATAAAATTCCAACCAGCTGTTTTCTTTCAAAACAGCTGAATACATTGCGCAATCTCCGAAGCATTTTGATTTTTCCAATTTTAAAATTGGTTTTGAATTTTTTGGCAAATCAATTTTACAGCCATTAAACAACAAAGGCAATACTATCAGTATCGCCTTTGTTGTATTTTGAATTATGTTTTTCATTATCTTCTACCTTGTTGTTTCGCTTGAATTTCCTCTATCTTCTTTTGCCAACGAGATTTTTTCATAGGCTGTTTCATTTGGTTCTCGATTTTTGCTAAAATTGCTTTTTCATCGATGAAGAATTTTTTAATGGTTATGGTTTGTAATATCGTAATTACGTTTGCCAAAAAGTAGTAGAAACTAAGTCCAGCAGCATAATTATTAAACATAAATAACATGAATATTGGCATTAAGTTCATCATTACTTTCATATTCTTTTGTATGGCCTCCTGCATCTCACCTCCACCACTTTGAGAAGGCGTAAGTTGCTGGTTAAAGCGCATGTAAAAAAACATGGAGATTGCCATTAATAATGTGAAAATACTAATATGATCACCATAAATAGGTATAGGTATTCCTATGTGAATAGCGTCGTCGACGGATGACAAATCGTCTGCCCATAAGAAACCCTCATGCCTTAATTCAATTGAAGCTGGGAATAAGCGGTACAAGGCAATTAGAATAGGCATTTGCAGTAGAGCCGGTATGCATCCCGCCAAAGGATTTACGCCCGTTTGCTTGTAAAGTGCCATGGTTGCCTGTTGCTTTTTCATCGGGTCAGCGTCTTTATTTTCTTGATTTAACTTTTCAAGTTGAGGTTTTATAACTCTCATTTTCGCTGAGCTGAGGTAGTTTTTGTAAGTTATCGGAAAAAGCAGAAGTTTAATTGCAAAAGTCAACAGAATTATTCCAATTCCAATGGAGACACCCAAGTATTCTAAAATCATTTGAAAGATTGGGTAAAGAACGTACTTATTTACCCCCCTGAATATTCCCCATCCAAAGTTAATTTCATCCTCAAGTTCAAGAGTGCCGTCTCCAATATTTGCTAAAATATCAAAGTCATTGGGACCAAAATACCAGTCAAATTCATAGTAAGTATCCCTTGATTTTTCGAAGTTTAGTGGCGCAATTGCAGAGTACATTTTTAAATAGGTAGTATCGTCCTCTACGTATTCAATTTTCATTGCTGGTTTATCTAAATTGTTTTTATCAGCAATTAAAATATTAGAGAAAAACTGTTGTTTAAAAGAAATCCAGTCTGTCGGGAATTCAGCAATTTCATTATCGTCTCCTCTTTCGTTTAGCCAATCGTATCCATCTTGTTGTGAATGCCAGAAAACGGACGCGCTTTGTCGTTCAATGTACAAGCTTTTTTCAATGGATACAGGTTTCTGTTTCCATTCAAATTCTAAATTTCCTTTGCTGTCTCCTTCAATTGCGTCAGACAACCCAATGATATTTATGTTAAAATCAACTAAATAGTCATCAGCTTTTAAGGTGTAAACGTAATCGATTTTACCTTTTCCATCGTCAGCTTTTAATGAAAAGGTTATGCTTTTTGAACCCTCGTTGACTGTTAGTCCGTCTGTTGAGGGAGCAAATTTAAAATCTCTTGTTGAATGGTTGAATTCTTGTCGACTTGTGTTGAAATGATTAAAGTTAATAGCTTGATGGTTGCCTTCTCCTTCGAATATTATTAATTCATTGAATTGATCCGCTGAATAATCCTTATAGGAGCGGTATTCTTTTAAAACAGCTTTGGATACATAAGCACCGTTTGTATTGATGTGCAAACGAATTTTGTTATTTTCAAGAATAACTTCTTCTGGTTTTTTCTCTGCAGAGCCTGCAAAAATTCCATATTTACTCTTCATTATCTCATTTAAACGCTCAGTTAAAGCGGAATCTTGAGGCCCGGCTTCAACAGCATTACTTAGTTGAGAGGATGAGGTGTTTGTAACGTTTTCATTCGGTTTAGAATTTGAATCAACAAGAGTACTGTCTTGTGATGATTTGTTTGTTTCGTTATTCTGAACCTGAATTTCCTGAGAGGAGTTTAATGCAAAGTATCCAATAAGAATACCCACAATTAAAATCCAGCCAATTATTTGATTTCTATCCATTAATTATAGTCTTGAAATAAATTAATTAAGTCTTTTTTGCAGCGGCTTTAACAAATTCGATAAATAGAGGATGAGGGCGTGCTACAGTACTTTTGTATTCGGGATGAAATTGAACTCCTATAAAGAATGGGTGATTTTGAATCTCCACAACTTCAACCAAACCTGTTTTGGGATTTATTCCAGATGCTCGCATACCTGCATTTTCAAAATCCTCTTTATAACGGCTATTAAACTCGTAACGATGTCTATGTCTTTCGGATATTTTAGTTGTTCCGTAAGCTTTATGTGCAAATGAACCTTCCTCCAAAGAACAGGAGTAAGCCCCAAGTCTCATGGTTCCACCTTTGTCTTCAATTTGCTTTTGTTCTTCCATTAAATCGATTACCGGGTGTTGTGTTTTGTCGTCAATTTCTCTTGACGAAGAAGAAAGGCCTAGAACGTTTTGAGCAAATTCAACTACAGCACATTGCATTCCTAAACAAATTCCAAAAAAAGGTACATTGTTTTCTCTAGCATATTTCACAGCAGTAAGTTTTCCGGAAACTCCGCGTTCACCAAAACCTGGAGCAACCAAAATTCCGTTCAATGATGAAAGTTTCTCACTTGCATTTTCAGTTTCAATACTTTCGGAGTGTATCCAATCTACCTCTACGGAACATTCATTTTGAGCTCCTGCATGAATCAGAGCTTCTGCAATTGATTTATAGGAGTCTTTCAATTCAACATATTTACCTACCAATCCAATTTTAACAGAGTTTTTGGGATTCTTAAGTTTTGAAAGAAAAGTTTTCCATGTATTCAAATCAGGGTCTTCACCGATTTCTAAACTCAATTTTTTAAGGACAATTTTATCCAGCTTTTCTTCCATCATTAACAATGGAACATCGTATATGGTTTCAGCATCTAAAGAGGCAATTACCGCTTCTGCCTCAACATTACAAAAACGTGCTACTTTGTTTCTTACATCTTGTGGTATATTGTGCTCAGCTCTACAAACTAAGACATCTGGTTGTAAGCCATACTCTAATAATTTTTTTACAGAATGCTGAGTAGGTTTTGTTTTTAACTCTCCTGACGCAGCAAGGTAGGGTATAAGAGTAAGGTGAATAACGAGGGAATCTTTTCCAAGTTCCCATCTTAATTGCCTTACAGCTTCAATGTATGGTAAAGACTCGATGTCCCCAACTGTTCCTCCAATTTCAGTTATTACAAAATCCCAATTGCCTTTTTCTCCCAGCAATTTAATACTTGACTTTATTTCATCAGTGATGTGAGGTATGACTTGAACTGTTTTCCCCAAGTACTCACCTTTTCGCTCCTTGTTTATTACACTTTGATATATTCTACCTGTTGTAATGTTATTTTCCTGCGATGTTGGAACGCTTAAAAAACGCTCGTAATGACCTAGGTCCAAGTCGGTTTCCGCACCGTCATCTGTTACAAAACACTCTCCATGTTCATATGGATTTAATGTTCCTGGATCTACATTTATGTATGGATCCAGTTTTTGAATGGTTGCAGAATAACCGCGAGCCTGTAATAGCTTAGCGAGTGAAGCGGATACAATACCTTTACCTAAAGAAGAGGTAACTCCACCGGTTACGAAAATGTACTTTGTGTTGGACATCAATCTGTTGTGTTTAACAGAATGCGAAAATACTAAGAAAAATCAGCCTATGGAAAATAAAAAACACCTATTTAATATACTTTTCAACAACTTGTGTTTTTAAAAGGCTTTAATTTAAACCATTAAAAATTCTTCAATGAAGAATCTTGAAAACCAATTCTTTTAAAAGTTCTCCATCTGAAGTAGATGAATTTCCATAACCTTTAGATTTTAAGTCGTAATCACTTAAATAACCGATTATATTGAAAATTTGTCGTTTGGTATAATTTTTTTTCCGTTCATATATTCCTTTACAAAAAAGGGTTTTACTCCTAGTATTTGTGCAACAACATTGGGCTGATTTGATGGAGAAAAATAACAACTCATAATTTTTGTGAATAACCTGTATAGGTTAGATAGGGTAACCACCAAAGGATAGTTTTTTTCATTGTCGGCGAAATGATTGACAATTCTGTTTGCTTTTACAATGTCTCTGTTTGCAATGGCGTTACAGAGTTCAAAAACATTATATTCTTTACTGATTCCAATGTTTTTCTCAATTATTTCAGGAGTTATTTCTGTTGTTTTCGGAAGTGATAGTGTTAGTTTTTTAATCTCATTTGAAATTTTTGCTAAATCGTTTCCTAAAAATTCACTCAATAAAACAGCTGATTTTTCAGCGATGGTTAATTGTTCACTTTCAACTTGGTTGATGATCCATCCAGGAATTTGATTGTCGTATAGCTTTTTCGATTCGAAAAATGTAACGTTGCTTCCAAGTTTTTTCAATATCCGAGCATCTAGTTTTTTTCCTTTGTAGGAAAAAAATAATATGGTTTGAATTTGAGGTTTCTTAGCGTATTGAATTAATTCATCGAATTTTTTAAAATTTTGAGCCTCTCGAACAGAAATTACTTGATGCTTCCCCATCATTGGGAATCGTTTTGCGGAATTGATTACCGACTGCAGTTCCGTCTCTTTACCATATATTATGGATTGATCAAAATCTCGATCAGATTCATTAATGATTTTTGTAGTTGCGAATTTTTCAATCAAATCAATGAAATAGGGTTCTTCACCGTGTAAAAAATAAATGGGAGAATACTCTCCTTTTGCTATGTTTTTTATAATAGTTTGATGCGTCATTTCAAGTAAAATTCAAAGTTAATTAAACACAATGGTATTGAAATATTGATTTTGAAGTTTAATTACTTATTTCAATAATACATGAGTGTATTCTCATATTTTTTGACTCTAAAATAGAATTTGTTGAAATTACAGCACTGTCGCTGGATATTGAAACTTGTTCGCCTCCAGATTTGTAAAAAATTGTATCGAAAAAATATCTACAATCATAAATTTCAAAATCCCCCTCCTCAATCTTTGTGTATATTTTTTGTGTTGCACCGGGAGCTAACGATATGGAATCATAGAGTAAATTATCGCCTTTGGTTTCAAAAGTAACTGTACTACTTAGAGAGTTTTTTAGGTATCCGTTGTATTCTGTTGAACTGGAAGTACAGCTTATTATGAAGTTAGAAGATATTAATAATGAAAGTATATTTTTGAGCTTCATTTTTACAATTAATTCGTGGTTTATTTAAATCCTTCATTGACACCAAGACCAAAAAGTGAAAAATCGTATTTGATTGGGTCTTCAGGGCAAAGTGTTTGTAGTTTTTTTGTGATTTCATCTACAGCTTTCCAGTCGTTTTGTTTCCTTTTTAAAAGTCCAAGAGACCTACCTACATTACTGGTGTGAATATCTAAAGGTAAGTGAAGAAGAGATGGAGAAATGAATTTATTCCATATTCCTAAGTCAACTCCAAATTCATCTTTTCTAACCATCCATCGAAAGTACATGCATAATCTTTTTGCTGCGGATCCTTTTAGTGGGTCCGGTAGGTGTTTTTTGCTACGAACGGCATAGGTATGATTAAAAAATCGAGATTTAAACATGCTCAAGACATGAGCTTGACTACTGTTTTTTTCAAATTGAGTATGGAAGTAATTGCCTAAGCTTTTATATTCTTTAAATATGCTTTTTAATCCGTAACAAAAGGAGGCTAAATCTACTTCGTTAAAAGTTCTGTGCTTGAACCCTTTGAAGTTTATCAAATCGGATTTATCAAAATCAACAATAAAGGAATGTGGAGCGTTATCCATTCTTTCCAACAGATTGTAACTATTCTTAATTATTGTTTTCCTATTTCCCCAGGCTAGTACGGAAGCAAATAGTCCTGAAATTTCGATGTCCTCAAATTTTGTGTAATCATGAGGAATCCTAACGGGGTCGTCTTCTATGAAATGGAAATTATTGAATTGAATATATTTCTCATCTAAAAATGACTTAAGTTCATTTTTATTCATGCCCAACAATATTTCCATCGGCAATCTCTATTACTCTATCGGCCAGATTCGCAAGTTCTCTGTTGTGAGTTACAATGACAAAGGTTTGGTTAAATTCTTTTTTAAGCTCTACAAACAAAGCGTGCAAGTCACTCGCATTACTAGAATCCAAATTGCCTGAGGGTTCGTCTGCTAAAATAACGGATGGACTGTTTATTAAAGCTCGGGCAACAGCTACACGTTGCTGTTCTCCACCACTCATTTCACTGGGTTTGTGTTCTGATCTGTGGTTTACCTTTAATTTTTTTAAAAGGTCAACTGCCTTGGCTTTTACTTCATTGCTTTTCCCTCCCATTATTAGTCCTGGCATTAAAACATTCTCAAGTGCGGTAAACTCAGGAAGAAGATGATGAAACTGAAATACAAAACCAATGTCGGAGTTTCGAAATTTTGAAAGCTCTTTATCGCTCATTGAATGTATGGGAACGTTATTTATGTATATTTCACCTCCATTTGGTTTGTCGAGTGTTCCTAAAATCTGTAAGAGGCTTGTTTTTCCGGCTCCTGATGCCCCTATTATGGCCACTAATTCGCCTTTTTTTATCTCAAGATTTACCCCGTTGAGAATGTGGTTTTCACCAAAAGATTTTTTTATGTTAACAGCTTTAATCATCAAGATTAAAGATATAAAAAATCCTTATTTAGCTGATGTTAATAAATAAGATGTGAAATCGTCATTTAAATTTTGGAGATTCATTCAGCTTATGTATTTTACGGTTATCATTTTAAATGAACTTCAAGTGAATAAATTTATCGGAGTTGACATAGGGGGTACAAATACTAAAATTGGGATTGTCTCAAGAGATGGGGAACTTTTGGAAAAGGTTAAATATCCCACAGCTGATTTGTTTCATGGGGAGGGGTACATAAAAAATTTCAGTATTCTTTTAAAAGATCTTCTAGAGGCCAATCCTGAAATTAAAAAAATTGGCATTGGTGTTCCTGGCTTAATAACCAAAGATAGAAGATCTCTTCTAAGGCTTGCTAATATTCCTTCTTTGAGCGGAGCGAATATTTTAGATCAGTTGGAATCTTTATTGCCTGGATATGATTTTGCTCTTGAAAACGACGCAAATGCAGCCTGCCTTGGAGAGTTTTATTTTTCTGAGCATAATTTACCGAGTACATTTCTGATGGTAACGTTAGGGACAGGTATAGGTGGTGCTGCTATAATTGATGGTAAGTTATTTTTAGGAGGTAACGGTAACGGTGTGGAAATTGGTCATATGCTTGCAGATGAAAACTCAGTTTATGAGGATTACATTAGTAAAAGAGCTATGGTTTCATATGTAAAGAAAAAACTTGAGAAGGAAAAATATAAGAGCTCTTTACTCAATGAAATTAAGCCAGATGATTTAACAGCCAAGGATATTGAAAACGCATTAAAAGAAAAAGACGGTTTGGCTAGAAAGGCATATGCACATTTTGGTAAATGGTTGGGTAAAAATTTAGTTTCATCAATGCGTGTTTTAGATATAAATACTATTCTTTTAGGAGGAGGAGTATCCAAAACATTTAAATATATGGAAGGATCAATGATGAATGAAATAAACAGTTATCTGGGCGATTATTACACTAAAGAACTGGTTGTGAAAAAAGCATCATTGAAAAATGAAGCAGGTATTATAGGTGCTGCCTCATTAAACTTTTAATTAATCTTTATAATAACCCAGTATTTTTAATACATCTTCAGGTTTTTGTTCTTCGGTAAAAGTTGAGTGATTTATATTCCCGTGTTCATCTAAATTAAGTACAATGTGTTTTGGAGAAGGAACAAGGCAGTGTTTAATTCCACCATGACCCGATAAGGCGTCTTGATAGGCACCAGTATTGAAAAACGCAATATGAAGGGGCTTTTTTTCTTCAAGTTCAGGCATAAATAACTTGTTGTTGTGAACTTCAGCATTATAGAAATCCATACTGTCGCAGGTTAACCCTCCAAGGAAAACAGTTTTATATTTATTGTACCATTTGTTAATTGGTAAAATTATGAATCGTTGATCAATTCCCCAGGTATCGGGTAAAGTTGTCATAAAGGAGTTGTTTACCATATACCACGATTCTCGATCGTTTTGTTTTTTTTCATTTAAAATTGTAAAAATGTTTGCACTTGCCTCTGCAACAGTGAAGGTTCCAAACTCAGTCATTATATCTGGTTCTGGAATTCCATATCTCTCACAAGAAGATTTAATTTCTTTTAAAATTGACTTGATGAATCCAAAATAATCGTATTCGAAATTGAGTTTTGATTTGAAGGGGAGTCCTCCGCCTATATTTAATGTATTGAGAGAGGGACATATTTTTTTTAGATCAGCATAAATTTTCAAACACTTTGAAAGCTCATTCCAATAGTAAACATGATCTTGTATACCTGTATTTATAAAAAAATGAAGCATTGATAGCTCAGCTTTCGAGTGTTCAGCTAATTTTTCTTTGTAATATTGAATTATTTTATTTGGTGCAATCCCAAGTCTACTAGTGTAAAAGGTGTAGTTAGGTATTTCTTCGGTAGCTACTCGAATACCAATTTTAAAATTACAATTGATTAAATTGTCATAGGTCTCAAATTCATCAACGTTATCTAAAACAGGGATTAAATTTTTAAAGCCGTTGTTTATTAATCGAACAATGTTGGTGGTGTATTCGGGGCGCTTAAAACCATTACATACGATTATTTTTTCTTTTGTTATTTTATTATTTGTATGAAGGTGTTCAATTATAGGTAGATCAAATGCAGATGAAGTCTCAAGATGAACGTTGTTTTTTAAAACTTCATCAATTACAAAGGAAAAATGAGAGCTTTTGGTACAATAGCAATAAGTGTAGTTTCCATTGTACTGAAGTTCTTCCATCGCTTGATGAAACATGGATATTGCTTTGCTGATTTGCCTGGAAATAATTGGGAGAAATGTTATTTTCAATGGAGTTCCATGCTTTTCAATAATTTCTACAAGATTGATGTTGTGAAATGACAAATTTCCGTTGTCACAAACACTAAACTCTTTAGAGGAGTTTAGATTTTCACGAAGAAGTTCGAAATAGGAATTATTCGACATTTGCAGGTAATGAATTACAAATTTAATAAATAGAACTTTGTCGTTTGGCTATTTTTTGTCATTTTAAGTCCATGAAAAAATTTTTTCTAAGTGGTTTTTTACTTTTTTGTTTTCTTACAGGGGCAACTCAGATCGACAGTTTGTCCAGATTGGAGTATGATGTTAAATTGAACGATGTATGGGGATATGTGGATACCTCAGGAAATGAGTACGCTTTGGTTGGGTTATACGATGGTTTAAGTATTGTTGAAATTACAAACCCTTTAAACCCGGTTGAGGTTTTTAGGAGCGTAGGACCTGAAACCATTTGGAGAGACATAAAGGTATATAATAATTTTGCTTACGTCACCAACGAAGCAGGAGGTGGTGTTCGAATATATGATTTATCCGTTTTACCAGATAGTTATGAAATTCCTTTTACAGATTTTAACGGTGAAACCGGAAAAGAATTTGAGACAGCACATAATTTATTTATAGATGAAAAGGGAAGGGCCTTCGTTGTCGGAACCAATAGAAACAATGGTATGATTATATACGACTTAAAGGAGGATCCTACGAGTCCAAAAGAAATTGGCTTTTACGATGAAGCCTATATTCACGATGTTTTTGTAAAAAATGATACTGCTTATGCTGCTTTAATTATTCAGGGAGATTTTTACATTCTAGATGTAAGCAACATTAGTGATATTCGTTTGGTTTCTTCTCATCCTACTAAAGATTTACAAACTCATAATACATGGCTATCAAATGATGGGAATTATGTTTTTACGACCGATGAGGTTAACGGAGCTGAACTTGGGGTTTACGATGTGTCGGATAAGACTAATCCTGAGAAAGTAGAGTTTTTTAAATCAAGGTTTCTTGGAGATGAAATGCCACACAATGTATTGGTAAGAGATTCTGTTGCTTTCATTTCTTATTACAAAGACGGTGTAATTGCCTTAGACGTTTCGAATCCTGAAAACTGTGTAGAGGTTGGAAGATTCGATACTGAAAAGGAAAAAAGTGGTCCTGGTGCTTCAGGTGCCTGGGGTGTTTATCCATTTTTACCAAGTGGTAATATTTTGGTTTCCGATATTGAAAATGGACTTTATGTTTTGAGTTATACCCCTCAAAATGCATCTTATTTTGAAGGGGTAGTCAAAGATCAAGAAACAGGTTTTCCTTTAAGTGGAGTTCATGTCAAAGTTCTCGAGGAGGGAAAAGAGGATATAACTTATTTTGACGGAGTATTTAAAGTAGGTAAAATCGGAAGTAGTCAAGTCGAAGTTGAGTTTTCTTTGTCTGGTTACAAGACAAAGATTTTGAGTGTTCAATTGATTGAAAATCAAATTTACATTGAAGATGTTTTTTTAGAGAAGTTAGCTACGTCTCAATTGATACTCAATCTCTCTTTGAAGGATAATGGCAGTCCAAGTGGAGCATCCGTATTTGTTTCAGGACAAGATTTTGAACATGAAAAAATATTTGATTCAACAGGAGTTTTATCGATGAATATTCCAATTGGGAACTATACTTTTTACATCGGCAAATGGGGCTATGCAAATTACTGTTTCTTTGAGGCTCTGGATTCAATTTCAGATACGATTTTTGTAGAGCTTAATAGTGGTTTTTATGACGACTTCTCAGCCAATCAAGGATGGTCTGTACATAGTGTAAAAAACGAATCCATATGGGAGAGAACTCAGCCAATTGCTTCTTTTAGTTTGAATTCTGGTGCTCAACATGATCCTTCGGAGGACGCTACGGCTAATGATTGTAATGATTGGGCTTTTTGTACGGGTATAAACGAACATTTTTCCGCTAGTTCAACAACGGTTAATTCGACAAATTTTTTAGTATCACCTGAAATTGAAATGTCCTCTTCAGATATCGACGCAACAATTTCATATTCATATTGGTTGGGTCTTTCTTCACAATCAAACGATACTGTAAAAGTTGGTTTAATACAGGGGTTAGATACCCTGTATGTTAAAAATTATACTTCGGATGATGAAATGGCAAAATGGAAAGAGGCTTCTTTTAATGTTGGTGAAATATTAAATTCTTCGGAGCCATTTAAATTTGTTGTTCGAGTAACCGATGATTTGAACCCTTGGAACATGGTTGACTGCGCAATTGACGAATTTTCTATTTCTTTTATAAATAAATCCGATGAAGTCATAAGTAATTGTATTCAGCCAGTTCATGAAGGTTGGGTTAATAATTGTCAAAATGAAAATTTTGTAATTGTCAATTCAATTGGCCAGGTTGTTAGGACTGGAACAAGTCGTTATATTAATTTTAATGGTCTTGGTTCAGGTGTTTACATTTTCAGAATTGAAGGCGAATTGCCTCAAAAAATTTATTGGAATGAAGAAAAGCGGTAATGTAGAGTTTTTTTCTCATCACGGAAGAAAATCGGTTTATGATTTAAGGTTTAATGAAACTTTGGAACCAAAACCACTTCTCATTTTTTGTCATGGATTTAAAGGGTTTAAAGATTGGGGGCATTTTAATCTAATTGCAAACAGTTTCGCTAATTCGGGAATGATTGTTCTGAAATTTAACTTTACGTTTAATGGAGGAACTAGCTCAAATGTAATAGATTTTCCTGATTTAGAGTCGTTTGCAGAGAATAATTACCTCAAAGAACTTCAAGATATTCATCACATGATAAATATGGTTAAAGCAGGAAAAGTTTCTCTCGAAAATTGGAACGGAGAAATATATCTTTTGGGTCACAGTCGAGGAGGAGGTATGGTAACAATTGCGGCTCATGAAAATAGTAATGTTTCAAAAATAGTAAGCTGGGCGGGTATAAGTTGTTGTTTTTCGAGGTTACCCGATGAAGAACAATTGCTTCAATGGAAAACCAAAGGAGTAAAAGCGGTGCTTAATGGAAGAACGAAACAAAATATGCCTATGAATTATCAGTTTGTAGAAGTATTATACAACTACCGGGAACGTCTTTCCATTGAAACGGCTTCTAGGAAAATGAATAAACCACATTTAATTGTTCACGGTACAGAGGACAGTGCCGTCGAGGTTGAAGATGCAAAACGCATTAATTTCTGGAGTAAAAACTCACAAATTCACCTTATTGAAGGAGCTAATCATGTTTTTGGAGGAAAGCATCCCTGGAATGAAGAAGAACTTCCAAAACATACTAAAGAGGCAATTGCGAGTACTATAAATTTTCTTTTGGATTAACACTAAAAAAGTTACACTTCTAGGTGAATGCTTTCAGATAGAGTAAAATGAAAAATATTTACAGACGGTAAAATAATTTCAACTAAAATACCGTTGGTTTGATTCTTTGGAATATAAAACACCTTATGGCTTTGCGGTTTAGGGTTGTAATTTCCAATGAATAGATATATTTTTGTCGGATGCGAATTTTAGTCATTGTTTCTTTCGTTTTATTATTATCCTCTTGTAAGTCAACTTATGAGGATACATTAAAAAGTAGAGATATAGAAAAGAAAGAAAAACTTGCTTTTGAATTGTACGAAAAGAAAGATTATTTCAAAGCCTCTGATTTGTTTAAGTCTTTAATCCAGGACAAAAAAACAGGGTTAGACATTGAAAAAATGTTTTTTTATTATGCCATGTGTGATTATCAGCTTGGCGACTTTGGACTTGCTGCATATGAGTTTGAGAGGTTGGTTCAAAAATTCCCAAGAGGAAACTATACTGAAGAATCTCAATTTTACATTGGGATGTCTAATTTTAAAAAGTCGCCCCCTTCATTTCTGGATCAGGACTATACATACAGGGCAATTGAATCGTTTCAACTTTTTTTGGATAAATACCCAAACAGTAAAAGAAAAGATGAAGTTAATCAGAGAGTGGACGAGCTGACAAAAAAATTGGAACTCAAAATTTATATGCAAGCCAAGTTATTCTTCAGGATGGAGGAGTATAAGTCCTCTACTGTATTTTTTGAAAACTTACTTATTGATTTTCCCGATACGAAATTTGCAGAGGAAGCCAATTATTTGATTGCAGAATCGCAATTTAAACTTGCGAATAAGAGTATTGAGTCCAAACAAATAGAACGTTATAAAAAATCCATTAAATCTGTAAATAAATTCAATAAAAAGTATAAAAACAGCGAATACAAAACTCGAATTGAAGAAATAAGCAGTAAGAGTCAGAAGGAAATCATAAGATTAAAGAAAGAGCTTCCTGAATATTATAAAAAAATAGGAGATTATGAGCAATCGATTGGTTTATATGAAACTTTATTGAGAAGAGCAAAATCCGTATCAGAAAAGCAAAATTTTTCTTTACAGCTTTTTAGAGTCCATCACGCAAAGTGTCAAAAGTCTAACACTCAGTATAAAGTTAAAAATTATGAAGATTTGATAAAGTTCTACAAGGAACTGAATGAATCCAACCGTAACTATATTAATACCAAAGCCTCCAAGGAGGTAGAGCTGGCTAAATTAGGATACTATAACTATAAAGCCAATGCTGCTTATCAACTTTACAAAGAAGGTAAGTATGCATTTGCAATTGATCATTATAAAAAATTACTTGCAGATACATCTATTCAAAACAGTGGAAAGGATTGGTATTTCTTTATGATGTCTAACTATAAACTTTCATTGACTCAGGAAGCTAAATCTAGGAAGCAGCAATTAGATACTCTTATGGCTTATTGGCCTAAAGTGGAATCATTTATGTCTGAATCACCTTCTAGTTATGACTCTAAATTGAAAAAGATTCGAAAAAAATCGGAAACCAAGCTTAATGATTTTCCCATTGCCTTGGTAAAAGAACCACTTAATGAGGGACATTATAAACTGGCTTTAAATAGAGCTCAAAAAGAGTTGGGAAGAAAATTAAGTAAGAAAGATGAAGAAGAAATTGTATATTTGCTGATTGCAGCCTCTTTAAAGTATGCAAAAAAGGGAAAACGTTTTGAAAAATATGATCGTTTTTACAGTGCTCAAAAGTTTTTCAAATTACATTATTTAAAGGTAAAAGATGTAACCCTAAAGGAAAAATTAGAAAATTTGGAGGTTAAAATAAAAAAAGGTTTAACAAAGTATCAAATAAACGAGGAGTAATGGATTATAAAAAAACAACTGCACCTGGATCAACAATAACTAGAGATGTTACAGACTTCTCTCAGGGTGAAAATATTTATGAAGTATTGAATGTTTTGGCAAAGAGAGCTGACCAAATTGGTACTGAATTGAAGCAGGAGTTAAATGCAAAATTAGAAGAGTTCGCCTCTACAACTGATAATTTAGAGGAGATTTTTGAAAATAGAGAACAAATCGAGATTTCTAAATTTTATGAGAAATTGCCAAAACCAGGTTTAATTGCTCAGGAAGAGTGGAAAAATAAAGAAATTTATTTCAGGAATCCAAATAATGAAACATCGGAAGAGGATTAAGAATATCTTTTTCATGCTATGCTTAAGGGCAAAAAAATATTAATAGGTGTTTCGGGTAGTATTGCTGCCTATAAAATAGCTTACTTAATAAGAGCACTTAAAAAACTTCAAGCGGAGGTAAAAGTTGTAATGACTTCCTCCGCTTCGCATTTTATAAGCCCCTTAACGTTATCTACCTTATCTTGTAATCCTGTTTATTCAAAGTTTTATGATAAAGATTCGGGAGAATGGACCAACCATGTCGATCTTGGTTTGTGGGCGGATGTAATGCTTATTGCTCCTGCATCTGCCAATACTTTATCTAAAATGGCCAATGGTATGTGTGATAACTTGCTCATTGCAACTTATTTAAGCGCAAAGTGTCCAGTTTGGTTTGCTCCTGCAATGGATTTAGANATGTATAAGCATCCCTCAACAGTTGCTAATATAAACTCTCTTGTTTCTTTTGGTAATCGATGCATTGAACCAGGTTATGGTGAGTTGGCTAGCGGTTTAGTCGGAAAAGGCAGAATGGAGGATCCGGAAATCATATCTGAGCTTTTACTGGAATATTTTTCGAAAAAAAAAGATTTTGTAGGTAAAAATGTTATTGTTACTGCAGGACCTACCCATGAACCTTTTGATCCCGTTCGTTTTATTGGTAATAATTCCAGTGGTAAAATGGGAATTGCTATAGCTGATGAATTCTCTTTCAGAGGTGCTGAAGTTACTTTAGTATGTGGTCCATCGTCTTTAGAGTGTTCTTCCAGTCTAGTGAATCGTATAAATGTTACTTCTGCTGCAGAGATGTATGAGGCTGTAAATTCTAAAAAATCAGATTACGATGTAGCTGTTATGGCTGCNGCTGTTGCTGATTATACGCCAAAAAATAAGTTCGTCAATAAATTTAAAAAGCAAGAAACTTCCCTAAATGTTGATTTAATTCGAACCCAGGATATTTTAAAGTCATTGGGTAAACAAAAAAAAGAAGGTCAGGTTTTGGTTGGTTTTGCAATGGAAACGGAAAATGAGTTGGAAAATGCAACTCAAAAGTTAGTTTCAAAAAATGCTGATTTAATTGTCTTGAATTCACTAAACGATAAAGGTGCANGATTTAATTCAGACACGAATAAAGTTACTTTTGTTTATCCAGATAATAAATCTGTAGAATTTGAGTTAAAATCTAAAATAGGAGTAGCTAATGATATTGCTAACACTGTAAAGAAAATATTAAATGAATAAGTATTTAGGACTCTTCTTATTTGTTTTGGTTGCTGGCTTTTCAAATGCTCAAGAGCTTTTGGCCAACGTTGTAATTAATCATCAACAAGTTCAAAGTTCTGATGATTACATTTATGAAAATATGAAAAAATCTTTTGTGGAGTTTTTGAATAATCGTAAGTGGACAGGTGACAAATATAAACTGGAAGAGAGAATAGAATGCTCTTTTTTTATAACCATCAGCTCAAGAAATGTAAGTTCAAATACTTTTTCTGGAACCCTTCAAGTTCAAAGTGGTCGTCCGATATATGGAACGAATTACAAATCAACAATGTTTATTGTGAACGATAATAATTTTGACTTTACGTATGTAGATCAGCAGCCATTAGATTTTAATCAAAATGAATTTACTTCCAATTTAACTTCAGTATTGGCCTATTATGCCTATTTGATTTTAGGAATGGATTATGATTCTTTTGGTAAAGAAGGCGGTGGGAAATTTTTCACAAAAGCTTTCGATATTACGACACTTGCCCAGAATGGAGGTGGGATAGGTTGGAGGTCTACTGATGGAAGTCAAAATAGATATTGGTTGATTGAAAATATTAATAACGGCGCTTTTAAAGCATTCAGAGATTGTTTGTATAAATACCATCGTGAAGGTTTGGATGTTATGCAAAACAATAAAAAACAAGGAGAGAACTCAATCTATAAATCACTTCTCGCATTGGAGGCAATTCATAAGCGTCAGCCCTCATCTTATTTATTGCAGGTGTTTTTTAATGCAAAGTCTGATGAGGTGGTAAATATATTCAAAAATGCTTCGGATGCACAAAAACAAAAGTTAGTTCCTCTTTTAATAAAAATCGATCCTGGGAATACTAAAAAATACAATAAAATTATAAAGGGGAGTTAAACACCCNAAAAAAGCCTCANTTTAGTGAGGCTTTTTTTTAGGATGATTTTATTTTTCTTCTTCTTCTTCCTCAGTTTCTGTAACAACCTCTTCTTCTTCTTCTTCCTCTTCCTCTTCCTCTTCCTCAGTTTCTGTAACAACCTCTTCTTCTTCTTCTTCTTCTTCTTCTAAGATTTCTTCCTCAGCTGATTCATCAACAATAGAATCCTCAGAGCTTTCAATTTCTTTAACTTCCTCTTCAGGAGGGTCAGCATATAATTCTTCAAGTTCTTCATTTAGACCTGGTATAGCTGTATACGCTTTTTTGTATCTATCGCATAAAACTTTTAATAACATGATCTCTTGCCCCTTAAATTCTTGAACGATTCTTGCTACTTTCTTTACCTGTCTTGGGTGATAAAGGGCAAAAAAATCATTCAATAATTTTTCAAAATTTTCCGCTACTGACATAATCAAAAAGTTAAAATTCGGTTTTTATGACTGAAATTTAAACAAATTTACTTAGACCGTGTAACTTTTGTTTCATTTAATTGTTTTAAACCATTAACTTGAGGGCGTTTAAGTTTTAACTCGAGATAGGTCTTGACCAAGGAAGAATACAATAGAGCTGTAAATGATTTAAGTCATAGGTTGTTTGGATTTGTATTTAAATTAACAAAGGACGAAGAAGATGCAAATGATTTGGTTCAAGACGCGTTTATGAAGTTATGGAGTAATCGCAAAAAAGTTGAATTTAAAAAGGCGAAGTCCTGGCTGTTTACTACTGCGCATAATGCGTTTATAAATTTTATTAAAAAAAGTAATCGGCAAACTAGGATGGAAGAAGGAACAGAAATTTCCTTCGAAGATAAAAATCGATTTGAATTAAAAGAGATAATCGATATGGCAATGGAAAAGTTATCTGACCTTCAAAAGTCGATTATTTTATTAAGAGATTTGGAGGGATATAACTACAAGGAAATTGGTGAAATGTTGAATTTAAGCGAATCTCAGGTAAAAGTTTATTTGTTTAGAGCTCGCAAGAAAATAAAAGATCAAATTAAAGACCTAAGCATATTGAAGGTATGATTAGACCAGAAAACATAGAGGAAAAGATTTTTCAATATTTCGAAGGTGAATTATCGGCGAAAGAATCTTTAGAACTGGAAAATTTTATAAAAAACAATCCAGAGTATCAAGTTGATTTTGAGGCATGGAAAAGGAGTGTCGTCCCAGATGAACAGGCGAAATATAGGTTTGTGGAGGAATTGCTTGTAAATGAAAGGTTTTCTCCAAAGGGGTGGTTTAAATGGGCATCAGGAGGAGCTCTTGTACTTGGATTGGTATTTGGATCCGTTGTTTTGATGGATAAGTTTAATGAATCCGAAAATANCCTTTCTAAATTTAAAATTGAACAGGATAATCAAGTTGTATTAAAAGACAATTTGGTCTCTAAAAATAACGATTCAAATTCTAATGATAGTTTTAGATTTTCGTCAGATACGGATTTTAACAATTTCTCTGGAATAAAGTCAGAATCATCAAAAAATGAAACGGTATCATTAAATAAAACGAAATCAGGATCATTAAGAGAGGATTTTGTTTCAAAAGATTATTCATTAGAATTTCAAAATGATGATGTAAATATATTTCGTAAAGAACAAATCTTTACTGGTGATACTGAGGGCGAATTAAACAAAAGTTATTCTGTTTTGAACTCTAATTCACAACCAAATAGTAACAGAAATAAAGCTGTTGCAAATGAGGTTCTTAATCAAGGTTTTGAGGATTCTGGTGATAAAAAATACATATCTATAGTATCTTCTTCAAAGTTTAAAAAGTATGCACATATCCGTTTGACTCCTGAATTGAAGAAGTCAAAATACAAGTATGAAAACCCCAATAAACCAAGATTGTTTATCAAAAACAATAAAGACCCTTATTTGAATTATGCCCTTGCGCACACTGTAGAAGAAAATGGTAGCTTTGTAGGGAACTTTAATGATGGGCAAGGAATTCGGGCAGAGATGTTATACAGGAGCGAATGGCCGTCTGTTACTTCAGAAAAGTTTACATCACAAATTTTCTCAATAGATTCGAGAGTAGAAGCCTTAAAAGGAGGGGTGGGGCTTTTGATTAATGCTGATCGAATTGGTCATGGAAAATTAAATTCAACCGCGGTTTCGTTAATTTATTCTCCTAAATATACAGTTAAAAACATTAGTGTTGAACCTTCCTTTAAGTACACTTTCAATCAAAAAAATATTTCTTGGAATCAAGTAGATGAAAATGATGTAAAGGATCCAAGAAATGGTGTTTTGTATGCATCTATTCCTGTTGTTCCGGATGACATAGTAAAAACGAATCTGGTGCATCATGATTTGGGTATTGGAATCTTAATAAATACTAATAAAATGTATATAGGTGGACAAATTGACCATTTAAACAAGGCTTCTTATAGCGATGACGATTTTGATCAAGAAATTTTTATTCCTTATAAAATATCTGCTATGGTAGGAACCGAAGTAATGAAAAGTAATGAAAGTGATTTGAGTATAAGCCCATCATTAAATTATATTCAATTTGGGGTTTATAATGCTTTGTGGGTAAATGCTCAAGTTCTTTATAATGGTTTCTTTTTAGCTGGGGGAGTTGCAACCAATGAAGAGATTATGACCAGTTTTGGATATTCCAATAATAAAGTAAGGCTTGTGTATGCATTAGGTTTTACAAAACCAAGAGAATTTTCTGGATTACCATTGACAGGTAAATACTATGAATCACATCAATTGAGTCTTAGAGTTAATTTGCAACCAAAAAGGTAATGTAAATTGAACGTATAAGCGTGAGCAATAATGCTCATAGTCAGGCACAACTTTAGTTATAAATTTTTTAACTCATTTTTTTATGAAAAGGAAGTTGTATGCTATAATTGCTTTTACAATCGGCTTAAATGTAAGCGCACAAGACAATCACTATTCTCAATTTTATGCAAATAAAATTTATTTGAATCCAGCTTTTGTTGGGACAGCAGTTTGTCCGAGGGCTATTTTGAGTTTTAGAGATCAGTGGCCGGGTATTAATGGAGAATATGTTAGTTATACTGCATCTTACGATCAATCAATCAAAGGAGTAGGGTTTGGAGTCTTATTCAATGGGGATGATGCTGGTAGAGGTGTTTTGAAAACCAATAACTTTTCTGTAATCCTAAGTCCCAAAATAAAATTGAATCGAAATTTTATTTTGTCTTATGCGGTTGAAGCGGGTGTAATTCAAAAACATTTGGACCATGTCAATTTAACTTTTCCTGATCAATTTGATGCAAATGGAGTTATCGGCGGAGTTCCACCAGAATTAAATTCAAATTTAAATGTAGTTAAACCGGATGTTAGTACAGGGATATTGTTGTTCTCTTCCTTTTTGTATATGGGATATTCTGCTCATCATATAATTAGACCAAACATCTCTCTCCTTGGGGGAGATAATAAGGAATTAATTTATACTAGGCACACTGTACACATTGGTGGGAATATTGAACTGCCCGACCCCAATTCTCTTAAACGAAGAAAAGGACTTTCCCCAAAAATTTCACCGCAAATCATTATTCAAAATCAAGGCCCTGCACGTGAAATTAACTTAGGAATGTATTACAAAAAAAACAATTTTACATCGGGAATATATTATCGAAATGAAGATGCGTTCATTGTTTTGTTTGGAATTCAAACTAAAAAAATAAATTTTGGATTTAGTTATGATATCACCTTGAGTAAGCTCAGAAATAATACCCTCGGTGCTGTAGAGATTTCCACTGCGTATAAATTCAATTGTCGAAAACCTAAGAGGAATCAAGTAAAAATAGATTGTCCATCATTTTAGGCAACCTTATGTGAAAAATAGTGGTCTCATAAAAGTGTTTTGGTGCGTTTTTTGATACTTATTTTAAGTCATTACATCTAATTACTTTAACTTAGGAGATTGTTATGAATAAATGGTTACTCTTTTTGTTTCTTCCCTTTTGTTTAATTGGTCAAGGAGAGTACAATCAATGGAGGTTTGGGTACGGTTCTGGTCTTGATTTTAATTCGGGTTCTCCTATTGTTGTTCAATCGTCCATTCAGTCTCCTGAATCTGCTGCATCTGTTAGCGATTGTTCAGGTCAATTGCTTTTTTATACTGATGGTGAAACCGTATGGTCATGGAACAATTCTATGATGGATGGGGGATTTGACCTTAGAGGAGTAGGAGGTGTTTATCCAAGCAGTCAAGGGGCTGTAATTGTTAAGCGACCAAACAGCTCATCCATATATTTTATTTTTACAGCTTCAGATATTTACGGAGTTAATTATTCAGTTGTAAATATGGCTGCCAATGGTGGTTTAGGAAAAGTGATACAAAAAAATACTAAATTGAGCTCAGGTTTAACGCAAAAGCTGGGAGTTACTTACCATCAAAATCAAAAAGACATCTGGGTAATTACTCATTATCAAAATTCAAATTTGTACGAAGCGTTTTTGGTTAATCAAACTGGAATTTCTCCTTCATCCGTTAAAAGTCCAGTCGGACCTACTTTTACAAGCTCACACGGTGATATTAAGTTTAATCAACAGGGAACAAAAGTAGGAGCTGTTGTTCAGGATCAAAATCTGATAACGCTTGCTGATTTTAATAATGCAACAGGTTTGGTATCCAATTCAATTGGGATCATTGGACAAATAAATAGTCCTCATGGATGTGAGTTTTCTTCATCAGGGAATAAGTTCTATGTTAGTGCATGGGGCTTAAACGGGGGTGTTATTCAGTTTCAAGTTGCCTCAAATAACTCCACTACATTAACAACCAATGTTCAAAATATTTCAGGGAATTTTAAACCAAATGGTTCCCTTCAGTTGGCTCCAGACGGTAAAATATATGTTGCACATGAACCTGATTTTTGGTCGGTTGGTTCTTATTTAGGTGTTATAAACTATCCTCAAAATACAGGTTCTTCCGCCGGGTTTAATAAGGATGGAATTTATCTGGGTAGTTCTGGAAGTTCCTGGGAATTACCAAACGTGACCTTAACGAATAACAACATCCCGCAAGAAAAAGAGATCTTGGCCGAAGAATTCTGTTTTAATTCAGAGACTGAATTTAGTTTAAGCAACACCACAGGGATTGTAGATGTCCTTTGGGATTTTGATGATGTAAATTCGGGTGTTTTAAATTTTTCGAACGATACTGCACCGAACCACGTTTTTAGTGCTCCAGGAACATATAACGTCAGAGTGACTGTCAATAACGTTTGTGAAATTGAAGAGTATTCACGTTTGATTATTATTGATGAAGGTCCAGTTTCTCAACTTGATTCCTTGTGGGTTTGTAGCTCTATGAACACCGACATAGGTTTCTTTCCGGAATCCAATATCACGTATACCTGGAGTCCTTCTCAAGGTCTGTCGTCAAGCAATATATCGAATCCGATTTTTAATTCCTCAAGTTTGGAGGGGGATGTTTTTACGTATTTTTTAACTTCAGTTTCGCCCGAAGGCTGTTCGTTTATTGATACTTTGAGTTTAGTATTGAACGAAGAACAGAAAGCAGGAGATGATCAAAGAGTTTGCCCTGGTTTTGGTGTTACTTTAACGGTTGATTCAGGAGTTACATCTGCAAATTGGCTTGGAACAAACATAAATGATGCTTCAAGTTTGAGTCCGTATGTAAATCCATTAATTTCCTCCCTTTATACTGTAGAGCTTACAGACACCAATGGATGTGTGGTTAACGACAGTGTTTTTGTTGAAATAAACCCTGATGTTCTTGTTGATGCTGGTGAAGACACCTCTATTTGTTATGGCGATTCAATTGCTGTTGGTAATAATATTTCTCCTGACAGCACTTCTTTTTCATGGGAATTAGCTACGTTAATACTTGACTCAAATTCAGGAGAAACAGTTGCGTTTCCTCTAAGTTCACAATGGTTTTATCTAACTGCCACGAATGATACGTGCTCGTCAACAGACTCTGTTTATATTCATGTTAATTCTCTACCAAATGTTACTTTACAGCCTGAAGATACAAATATATGTTTCGGCGATACTTTGAACTTTTTAGCAGATGGTGCTTTAAACTATATTTGGTACTTAAATCAAGACAGTATTAATAACACCAGTGATTATCAATTCATTTCTAATGAAAATATTGTTTTAATTCTTGAGGGTGTCGATGTGAATGGTTGTTTGAATACTGATTCTTCGATGGTTTCTATTTTACCTCTACCTGAAATAAAGTTAAATAATGACACTGCCATTTGTTTTGGACAAAGTATGGAAATGCTTGTTTCTGGTGGCAGTAGCTATGAGTGGTTAAATAATGAAATTAGTGGTTTATCGGATAGTTCTGTTCAAATTACCCCTGATTCGAGTTCGATATATATCGTGAGAGCAAATGGCGTTAACGGCTGTTATATCCTGGACTCCACAGAGGTAATTGTAAATGGTTTACCTCAGGTAGGAGTTATGAGTGACACATTAATTTGTGAAGGATCTAATGCTTATGTATGGGCATCCGGAGGTGTTGAATATTCTTGGTATCCGCCAACCTATTTAAATCAGACATCCGGAAGAGAAATATTATCAACACCTGAAAGCCAGATTACCTATACTGTCGTTGTTACTGATGAAAATAATTGTGTTGATTCTGCTCAAACATCTATTAGTTTGAATGTTAACCCTACGGCGAATTTTAATTATACATTTATTCCTTCATGCAATGGTTTTGAGGTTCAGTTTTCCGACAGTAGCCTTTTAGCAGATTCATATAATTGGGTTTTTGGTGATGGAAACTATTCGGATGAAAATAGTCCGTTTAATGTTTTTAATTTTGGTACCAACTCAAATACAGTTTTAACAGTAGGTAATAATGGTATTTGTTTCGATTCGATGGAAGTCAATTTTGAGTGGGGAAACATCTCTGAAGTTATTGAAGTATTTTCTCCAAACATAATAACTCCAAATAACGATTCTCGAAATGATTGTTTCGAGGTTATTGTGCCTCCAGAATTTATTCAATGTACAAACTATGAAGTTTATAACAGATGGGGCATGAAAGTGTACGATACTAAAGAGTTTACAGGTGATTTTTGTGGGATTAATGCATACAATAATAAGCCGGTTAATCCGGGGACATATTACTATACAATTGAAGTAGGAGATTATGTAGTAAATGGTTTTATTCAGGTAGAAAGAGATTAAATTCTTGATTGTTGAATTTGTTGAATCAGTAGGTTTCTCTTTTAGATGTCTTTAAGCTCTTCAAGATTCTTCTCCATAGCATCAATGGAAATTTCTTTATACTTTTTAGGCACTAAAAACTCAGTATCTTTAATTTTTGATTTTTCAACTTCAACTGCCGTAAAGTGCATTATTACATTAAACCTTTCCACTCTGTATTCCATAAGCACTCCGGGTACGGACTTAAATGGAGTGCACCAGTTGGGTTCTTTTATTTTAATTTCTTTAGTATACCATAAATCATATATGTAGGGATCATTTGGACTATCGACTTTTACCAAGGCTTTGTGACACAAAAACCCAGCGATGGTTTTAGTATCGGTAAGTAGATCAATTTTATGATTGGGAATTTGACGAAGCAAATCGTCGACCTCTTTTATACTTCGATGTGAAACATTTCTTTTTCTCATGAATTTTAACATTTCATGTAAATGTTTGTCCTCTGTATTGGTGATGTAACCAATTTTAATTAATCCCAATCCAAAAGTTAACTCGGTATTGATGTTATTGTTTTTGAATTGCATCTCCATTTCAGTAGGCATTAATTTTTCCATCCATTTATCTTCAATGGGTCTGGGATAAGAGATGTCGTATGTTATAATTCCCTCTGAAACAGCAGGCTCAATGTCACTACATGTTCCTGCGAAAAGTAAAGGAAGGCTAAAGATTAATATTGGCTTTAAAATATATTTCACTTGTAATAGGGTAATAAACATAAAATTAAAAAGAATCCTTTTATAATACTAAGTTTACTGAATTACAATATAATCAAATTAGTTGCTAAAGATTCAAAAAAATGTAAGTTTTTAATGGGGTGACTTTTTTCGTTCTCGAATAATAAAATTAAGGGGTCAAATAATAAAAGATAGATTCAAAATGTATTTTTCACTCCTAAATTGAGATGTGGACATTTTATCACATACTATTTCAGGCTTAGCAATTGGCACAACGGCAACACATTTTTCCAAACGAAAAGCCTCGCATAAGTTTTTAATCATCTTTGTTTCGGGTCTTGCTGCTTTTTTTCCAGATTTAGATGCCATATCTTATTGGAGTGAATTTGATTCTACATTTGGGGAATGGTTTGGGCTTAGGGATTCTGGTGTGAATATATATCATCAAAAGAGATGGTTTTCACATCACGGATTTTTTCATTCATTTTTAATGGCTGTTGTTTTTTGTGCAATTTGTGTATTACTAAACATTTTATTTTCTGGGTTTAAGTTGTTCAGAGTTAATTTTAGGCTGAATAGTCCATTTTACATAAGTGTTTTTCTGTCTTACCTTGTTCATTTATTCGAGGATATGATTACACCTGAATTTGTTTGGGGCGGTGTAGCTTTTATGTTTCCTTCTGAAAATTATTGGGGCGGTTCTGGGAAAATCTGGTGGTGGAATAATTATGATTTGTTTTTGATTGTTGTATTCACTTTTTTTTTAGAATTAACTTTAAGTGTAGTGGGACGAATCGTGGGAAAATCAATGAGATGGATAGCACTGTCAACATTCGTAATTACAATGGGTGTCTTTATTCACCAATTTAACCACAGAAAATATGATTTCAATTACAAAGGATTTTCAGAACATCACGAAAAATGGAACTTTAATGAAGTAAAGTCCAAGAGTATTCAAAAAGAAATATTAGGAGATGATTTATTCGAACTAATGACAGAATTCGATGAATCAATTCCAATTTGGTTTTAGGAGTCTATGGTTTCAGTTTCTTTACCTTCCTTAGGGTTTACTTTATTCCTTGAGTAAATTCCGTAAAGCCATATGACGTAACCAACAATTAAAAGGCCAATACCTAAAAGTAATACAGGAAGGTAACCTTTAATTTTATTCATTCTTAGTATCATACCGACTATAAAAAGTATTATTCCAGAAATTCTAAATAAAAACGTTTTCTTTATCATAACTAATATCCGATTACACTTCTTACTCTGTTTATTGTTTCTTTTGCAGTTTTTCTTGCTTTTTCCGCTCCAAAATTTAACTTTTCGTCAAGTTTTGTCTTATTACTCATTAATTCATTATAAAGTTCTCTTTCATTGCCATATTTTTCACAAATTAATTCGTAAAGAGATTGTTTTGCATGTCCATATCCAAAATTTCCTTTTCGATAGTTTTCATCCAATTCATTTTTTTGGTCTTCGGATCCAATTAGAGAATATATTCTAAATACATTGCACGTATCAGGGTTTTTGGGTTCTTCTAAACCTAAGTTATCTGTTTTGATACCCATAATTGATTTTCTTAATTTTTTATCCGATTCAAAAATATTGATTGTGTTGCCATAGGATTTACTCATTTTTTGACCATCCACACCTGGAACGTACATCGTTTTATCGTTTAGACTTATTTCTGGTTTAATTAAAATTTCTTGGCGATATTGGTGATTAATTCGGTCAACGAGATCACGAGTATATTCTAAATGTTGTTTTTGATCTTTACCTACTGGAACAATTTCAGCATCATAGAGGAGGATATCTGCAGCCATTAAAACGGGATAATTGAATAAACCTGAGTTTACATCACTTAATTTTTCCGATTTGTCTTTGAAAGAATGAGCCAATTGTAATCTGGTGTATGGCATAAAACAGCTTAAATACCATGAAAGTTCAGAGACTTCAGGTATGTCACTCTGCCGATAGAATACATTTTTTTCTATATCAACACCGAAGGCCAACCAGGTTGCTGCTACCGAATAGGTGTTTTCCCTGAGGGTATTTCCATCTTTAATTGATGTTAATGAATGCATATCTGCAATAAATGCAAACATTTTATTGCTTTCTTTTCGACTCATTTCGATTGTGGGTATTATTGCACCCAATAAATTTCCCAAGTGAGGAACTCCAGTGCTTTGAATACCTGTTAAAATTCGTGCCATTACGGTGGTTTTACACAAAACTAAGGCATTCCTCTAGAATACAAGTAAAAGTCTTAGTTAATTCTATCTGTTATTTATGTGATTTGGTGGGATAAAACCGACCGGTAATAGTTTTTTTTAATCTTCGTTGGCCAAGGGTTCGTTAATGAAATTAGATTATTAAGGTAGTTTTTTCATAGTCAAAGGTAGTTAAAATCGCTCCGGTTCCCAGCCGGAGCGTTTTTTGTATGTACATTTGTTTAATGAAGTGGATTTTATTCTTTCCCAGAATGATTTGGAAACTATGGTTTCTCCTCTACATGTTGCTTAGTACTGTAGTTTTGTATCCAATTGTTTTTTTTACAATTGTAGTATTAAAAAATTATCGATTAACGTTCAAAACAGTGTATAAGTTTTGGGCATGGAGTATATGTGTTGTAATTGGTGTCATTCCTAAAATTAAACACAAGAATCGTTTGCCGTCAGATTCGAATTATGTTATCATATCGAATCATTCCTCCCAATTAGATATAGTTGTTCCTTATACTCGATTGAATAGATATTTTGCTTTTTTGGCAAAAGAAGAGTTAAAAAAGGCTCCATTATTTAAAACAAATTTTCGTGGTATGAATGTTACCGTAAACAGGAGCGATATGACAAGTGGAGTTGATGCATTGAAAGAATGTTCCGATAAGCTTAAAGAGGGTGCCGATTTGCTGATCTTTCCTGAAGGGACCAGAAGTAAAAAAGCACCTAAAATGAAGCCTTTTAAAGCGGGGCCATTCAAATTGGCTGTTGAAAATCAGGTGCCAATTGTACCTATTGTTTTTTTGGATAATTATAAGCGATTAGAGGGAGGAAAACTTTGGTTTGGAAAATGCGGCCCTGGATTATCGAGAATGATTGTTTTGGATCCAATTTCAACAAAAGGTTTGGATAATAGGGATATATCTGAGTTAATGAAAAAGTCTTTTGATGAGATTAATTCTTGTCTGGAAGAGAATATACCCTGTTTTAAGTAAAAAGAATGAAAAATAATCACATATTTTTTCGTTGGATTAAGCAGAATGAATATTTTTGCCACTAACAAAATTTAAATAAATGGCTGTTTTAGTAAATAATGACTCAAAAGTTATCGTTCAAGGTTTTACAGGAGGTGAAGGTACTTTCCATGCTGAACAGATGATTGAATATGGAACCAATGTTGTAGGAGGTGTTACTCCTGGAAAAGGAGGGCAAATTCATTTAAACAAACCAGTTTTTAATTCGGTTGCAGAAGCCGTTGAAAAAACGAATGCAAATGTTTCTATAATTTTTGTTCCCCCAGCATTTGCTGCTGATGCAATCATGGAGGCTGCAGAAGCTGGTATTGGTGTTATTGTAGCAATCACTGAAGGGATACCTGTTGCAGATATGACCAAGGTAAAGAAATATATTTCCGACAAACAATGTACACTTGTAGGTCCAAATTGTCCAGGCGTTATTACTGCTGGTGAGGCTAAAGTTGGAATCATGCCAGGCTTTATATTCAAAAAAGGTAAGGTTGGTATTGTTTCAAAATCTGGAACGTTAACCTACGAAGCAGCTGATCAAATTTCAAAAGTTGGACTAGGAATTACAACGGCAATTGGAATTGGAGGTGATCCCATCATTGGTACAACAACAAAAGATGCTGTTCAACTGTTGATGGCTGACCCTGAGACAGAAGGTATTGTTGTAATTGGTGAAATTGGAGGTAATCTTGAAGCTGAAGCGGCGGAATGGATTAAGTCCAACGGTACTAAACCCGTTGTAGGTTTTATAGCGGGGGAAACAGCTCCAAAAGGAAGGACAATGGGACATGCTGGTGCTATTGTAGGTGGTGAAAATGATACCGCTGAGGCAAAGAAAAGAATTATGCGAGAATGTGGGATAAAGGTGGTGGATTCTCCTGCTAATATCGGACAAGCAATGGCAGAGCTTATTTCTGTAAACGCTTAAATTGTTTTACATAATCTATTTATACAAGCCACAGTAAATATCTGTGGCTTTTTAGTATCCTGGAACTATGGCTAAATATAGGTACTTAACAGATGAAGAGCTTAAAGATTTTGAAGATGAGTTTAAGCATTTTTTAATAGCTAATGGATTGCATGCAGAAGAGTGGAAAAAGTTGAACGATGAAGACCCTGATAAAGCAATTGAGGTTGTTGGTCTATTTAGTGATTTGATTTTGGAAAAAGTATACGATAAAGCAAAGCACCTTGTTTATATTGGTAAAAAAGATTTAAAAGCGTTTAAATTTTACGATAAAAAAGCTTTGCTAATAGGTGTTGATTATAATGGAGAACTGGAGTTCCCAAAGGATAATCTACTTCAGTTCATCGCCGAAAACTCTTCTGAGATGTTGATTTACAGTACAAGTAAATCTTTTTCGCGAGAAAATAGAAATAAAGAGCTCCATTTTCTACTTGATTTAGGGGGTACAATTTGTGATGAGCAGATTTTTGATTTTCTTTTTCGAATAAAAGAAAAACAATAAATTGAATTATCCGTATTAATATTAATTAAAAACTACTTTTTAAAAGTAACAAATTGCTTTACTTTAGTGTTTAATTGATGTTGAGAGCCCTAACCTTCATAATGCTTTTCGTTTCTTGTGCACTTAATGCACAACTTACCACTGACAATTCTTTACCTCCAGTGGATTTGGTTCAGAATATTCTAGCGGGTAAGGGAGTTACTGTGAGTAACGTAACTTATGTTGGTGAGGCTAAAGCAATAGGTCAGTTCGATGGGAGTCAAAGTAATATAGGGATATCAGATGGGATTATTTTGTCTACGGGAACGGTTTTAGATAATGTAGGGTCTACCCAAAAAAACGGTCCGGTTGGTCCTAACAACAAGGCAGGAGCTACAACCAATTGGGGAGCTCCGGGAGATTCCGATTTGGATAATTTAATAGGTGAAACAACTTTTGATGCTGCTATATTGGAGTTTGATTTTATTCCTCAAGGTGATACAGTTGAATTTAGCTATGTTTTCGCCTCAGAAGAATATCCAGAATTTGTTTTTTCATTCAATGATGTTTTTGCTTTTTTCATTTCTGGGCCAGGGATTAGTGGAGTTCAAAATCTAGCTGTAGTTCCTGGTACATCAAATCCTGTTTCGATTAATGAAATTAATGCCTCAACAAACTCTTCACTTTTTGTAGCCAATGGAGATGGAACTTCCCCTCCTCAAGTTACTGATCCAAAAGTCACGAACTTCGATGGTTTTACAGTTCCATTAACAGCAATTTCAAAAGTTACTCCTTGCCAAACTTATCATTTGAAAATAGCTATTGCAGATGTTGTTGATGGGTCTTTTGATAGTGGCGTTTTTTTGAAAGGAGGGAGTTTATCAAGTAGTCCGCAATTCGAAGTAGAACAAACTACAACTGTTGATATTGGATCTCCTAATGTTATTCCAGAAGGTTGTTCCAACGGGATTTTAAAGTTAACTAGGACGGAAAATTTATGGTCGGTTTTTAATCTGAATTACAGTATGCACGGGACTGCTCAAAACGGTTCAGATTATAATAATTTGACAGGTACAGTTACTTTTCCTGCCAACTCGACCAATGCTCAAGTTGATGTTGTAACCATAGCGGATGGAGTTGTTGAAAATTCTGAAACAGTTACCATTAGATTTCCTAATCCAAATGTATGTATTTTTGATAGTCTGGATTATACTTTTACCATTACAGACCTGTCATTGTTGAGTTCCAATGCTGATAGTACTCAGGTTTCTTGTCCGGGAGATGAGGTTACAATAGATGCGAATTTTTCGGGAGGATATTCGCCTTATCAGTATTCCTGGGATATTGGAGGAAATGGTATTTCACTGGCAGTTTCACCCGATTTTACAACCAACTATCAATTTACGGTAAGTGATTTGTGCGGAACGAGTACAGTAAATAACTACAAGGTTATTGTACCCGATTTCGGACCTTTGTCATTATCAATGCCCAACGATACTTCTGTTAAATGCTATGGTGAGGATCAAAATATTTCTCCTATAGTAAACGGGGGGTATACGCCTTATGATTTCAGTTGGTCAACAGGAGAACAATCGCAGTCTATTTCTACTCAGATTTTAGATACGACCACATACACACTTACGGTCTCGGATGCGTGTGGAAATATTCAGAGTGGTGATGTTACTGTTAATTTAGATTATGAGGAGTTAAAGATTGATATTCTTGGAGATACTGTTGCTTGTCCTGGAGATTCTATTGTTTATATCGCTGTTGCAAATGGCGGTATCGGCCCTTATGTTTACGTTTGGGAAAATGGAGATTTAACTCAGCGGACTATTTTTTCTTCATATACTTCAAGAACGATAAATTTATCTGTAAGGGATTCCTGCGGTATAATACCTTCAACCGATAGTGTTCAACTAACCATTCAAAAACCTACTGCAAAATTCATTGTTAATTCAACGAGCTTAGAAACCGATGAGGTTGTTTATTTTATTGATGACTCTGAGGGCGATATAGAAATTTATGACTGGGATTTAGGAAATGGAAATATTTCATCTGCATACAACCCAAGTACAGTATATTCTGAAGATTCAACATATACTGTTCAGCTTATTGTTACCGATAGTGTTGGGTGTAAAGATTCTACTCAAAGGGAGATTCGGGTAATCACGTCAATTTATTTGTGGGTTCCAAATGCATTTACTCCAAATATTTATCAGGATAGTCGCAATAGTGTTTTTCTTGCGAAAGGTACCGGTATAGAGAAGTTTAAAATGATAATTTACAATAGGTGGGGTACAGAAGTTTTTTCATCTCTTAATATTAATGAAGGTTGGGATGGAAATTTTATTTCTGGTAAACAAGCTCCAATAGGCGTTTATGTTTATAAGATTTCTCTAATCGGAACATCTGGCAAAGAGGTAGAAAAAGTTGGCTCTGTAACACTTTATCGATAGCCGAACAAGTTTCGATTCTTTAGGAGGCTCTGTATTTTTTTGCTATTTTTTGAGCGCATTTTTGCCCGTCGATAGCTGCACTCATAATTCCTCCAGCGTATCCAGCGCCTTCTCCACATGGATATAATCCTTTAATTTGAATGTGTTCAAATGAGTTTTTATCTCTGGGTATTTTAACAGGACTACTGGTTCTGGATTCAGTAGCATGTAAAATGGCTTCATTTGTGAGATAACCATTCATTTTTTTTCCGAAACTAATGAATGCTTGTTCTAATGATCTTACAACAACTTTTGGGAGAACATCCCTTAAATCAGCACTAATTATTCCAGGTTGATAACTTGTTTTAGGTAAGGAAGAACTTATTTTTCCATTAACAAAATCAACCATTTTTTGGGCAGGAGCTACCTGTGACTTACCTCCACTGATCCAGGCTTTTTTTTCAATACTTGATTGAAATTTTAGAGCGGCAAGATTACCATGTTTTGAGTATGGTACAAAATCTTCTTCATCTACAGCTACAACGATTCCAGAGTTTGAATATGGGTTATTTCTTTTGCTGGGGCTCCATCCATTTGTAACCACTTCGCCGGGGGCAGTTGCACAAGGTGCGATAATACCTCCGGGGCACATACAAAAACTATAGGTTGGTTTATAGTTGGTTTGAGCTACTAAACTATATGATGCTGGAGGAAGAAATTCTTCTCGATTTGAGCATTTGTATTGAATTTTATCAATCAAGGATTGAGGATGCTCAATTCTTACACCCAACGCAAAAGGTTTGTTTTCAATTGCTACTCCTAATTTATTTAGTGTTTCAAATACATCTCTTGCTGAGTGACCTGTCGCTAAAATTAAATCTTTGGTTGTAAAGATTCCTTTGTTTGTTTCTACCCCGGTTATTTCATTTTTACGTAACATGAAGTTTTCAACTTTTGTGTCAAAGTGTATTTCTCCACCGCATTCAATGATAAATTCCCTTATGGAAACAATTATTTTTGGAAGTTTATTTGTTCCAATGTGAGGATGAGATTCTATTTCAATTGATTTGTCTGCACCGTGTTCAATCAAAATTGAGAGAATTCTTTTTACATTCCCTCTTTTATCCGACCGTGTGTACAATTTTCCGTCAGAATAAGTACCAGCTCCACCCTCACCAAAACAATAATTTGAGTTTGGGTTAACAATATGGTTTTTATTTATTGCTGCCAAATCTCTCCTTCGTTCTCTAACATTTTTACCTCTCTCTAAGACAATAGGTTTTAAACCAAGTTCAATGAGCTCCAATGCAGCAAATAGTCCGGCAGGACCGGCGCCAACAATAAGTACAGAAGGAGACTTGGAGACATCTTTTTTAATTGAATAAGTAGTGGGGCTTTTCGGAATTTCCTCTTGAATACCTACTTGAACTTTGAGTTGAAAAACTACTTTTTTTGACCTTGCATCAATACTTTTTTTTAAAATTTTAAAATCGGTAATCTTTTGTGTGGGAATTTTTAGTTGATGAGCTAAGGATTTTTTTATCTCAAGAGTATCATCGATAAATTTTGGTAAGATTCTGATGCTTATTTCTTGAATCATCCTTCAAAAGTAAGTGAAATTGTGAAGGTATTGCTTCTTAAACGATCGATAATATTTGTAAAGGGAGTATTGTCATTGATGATCATATTTCTTAGTCCTTTATCCCATTTCAATTGAGGGGAGAATTTGAAGTATTCTAAAAAGAATTCAAAACCAAACCCCACTGAAAAACCATAATCCCATTTTTGCAGTCGGACAACTGAGATGCCTTCTGTTGTGTTTTTTTGTGAAACCATATCGTAAGCAGCAAAACCACCACTTGTTAAATAGGGCCTCCAGTTGCCGTATCTTTCTGCTTTGTATTTTATTTCGATAGGTATTCCAAGATAAGTCGATTCGGAAAGACGTTTTTCTAAAAAAATTCCGTCGTCGGAAGAAATCAAATATTCAAAATCTCTTTGCCCAAATATAAGTGTTGGGAAAAGTACTCTAATGTCCCAGTTTTTTCCAAAATGAAAGTCCGTCACGATTCCGAGGTTAAAACCTGGCGAAGACTTTATGTTTAAAGAGTAGATTGTGTCTTCGCTAAAAATAGAGTTGTTTACTGATAAATTTGAATTGAGTTGATTTATTCCAATTGAGAAACCGAAATGAACTTTTTTATTTTCATCAAATCCTTTAAGATTCTGATTTACGCCTCTTTGGGAAAATAAAGCCGTTTGATATAGGGTCAGTATGAAAATAAATAAATACTTCATTTAATTTTTGTTCCAATATATATTGAGGCAATACCGAAAGAGCAAGGGACAATTTCAGTTTTTTGAAAACCTACTTTTTTCATAATTGCGGTAAAGTTTTCTCCATCGGGAAAAGCATTTACGGAATCTGGTAAATAGGTATAAGCCGTTTTGTCTTTTGAAATGAGTCTTCCAATTTTAGGCAGAATAAATTTAAAGTAGAAAAAATACAGCTGTTTAATGGGGAATTTTTTCGGTTTACTAAATTCAAGAATTATGACTTTTCCATTTGTTTTAAGGACCCTGTACATTTCGGAAAGACCTTTCTGTAGATTTTCAAAATTCCTTACCCCAAAACCTACCGTAATCCCATCAAAAAACTCATCTTTAAAATTTATTTTTTCGGAGTCGCCCACCTGCATTTGAATTTTATCTGAAAGTCCCTTTTTTTTGATTTTTTCAATTCCAACATTAACCATACCTTCAGATATGTCCAAACCTATTACTTGTTTTGCACCAGAATTCAGATTTGCAATTGTGAAATCACCGGTTCCGCATGCGATGTCAAGAACTTTATCAGGGTTGGACTTTTTTAATATTTTCACTGCCTTTTTTCTCCAAATAATGTCTATTCCAAGTGACAAAGTATGGTTCAAAAAATCGTATTTAGGTGCTATGTTATTGAACATTTTGGCTACCTGTTCTTTTTTTGAACCTTCTTCGTTTTTGTATGGTTTTATTTCAGGTGAATTCATGGTGCAAAAATACAAAATTGCATGGAAATGGATTGAATTAATAAAGTGTGTTAAAATGTGAATTCTTTACTGTGATACAATGTGAGGTAGATTTGTCTGGCTACCCATGCGTCTGTCGCGGCATATCTTAATTGATTTTCATTGAGCGAATCTGATTCCCAATTGCTCGTTTGTTGTCTTTTACTTATTCTAAAACCAAGAAGCATTGCAGTAAGATTTCTTGCACCAATATTTTCAAATTTTAACGTTTTACAAAGAACGTTCAGGTCAGTAACGTTATTGTGTTTGAATGGATAGAATTGATCGGACAATTCTTTCATGTCTTGAAGTATTGCAATACCTATTTTTTGAATTTTTGAATTTTCAAAAATGCGCATCAATGCAAAAGGAAATCCGATTTTATTCAAGCGAAACAAGTAAACCTTATTTTTTGTTGCAACTTGGACAAGTGCGGTTTTATTCATTACTCCTTTTTTGAAAGTTGGACGAGTCTCAGTATCTACACCAATTATATTTTCTTTTTCAATATCTTCAATTGCTGCTGAAATGCCCTGAATAGTTTCAATAACAGATATTTGTCCCTCGAATCTTCCGAGTGGTAAATCATTAACTTCAGGTTTTGTAATGGACGTTTTCAAAATTCCTCACAAAGTTAAATTAACTTTATGTTTTTTTATCAGAAAATTAAATGATTTATAACGAATCGGATTTTAAAAAGTTAGGGTTTCGAAACCAAAAAGGAGAGAAGCATATAATTGAGGCCAGCGCTGAAATTTCTCATGGAGAATACATTACTGTTCAGCTGTCTATTGATAGGGGGAAGTTGTCTTTTTTTGGAATACAGGTTCAGGGTGCAAAGGCAGATGAAAAAAGAAAAGAATACCTTAAGGAATACACACTTTTGGAGATTTACAAGCTGTTTTCCGATTACTAGCCCCTTCTTTTTTTCTTTCTTAATTTATATTTATTGTTGAAAACCTCGTTGGGTGTGATGTCGAAATGATATTTGTAACCGACCGAAACTTGGATAAATGCATCTTTGTGATTAATTCTAGGCATTCCATAAATCGAGTGATTGCCCCAGCGATAGCCAACTCCAAACCCTAAATTAATTCCATCAAACGACCAATATCTATTTTCTTCAGTCAGACCTCCAATAAATTCGCCTTTCTCGTTCAAAGAATCCCTTGTACTTCGAAAACCGGGGCCTATTAAAAAATCGAACGTCAATGGATGCATATCCACTAAAATTCTTCTAAAGTTAAAATCAAACTGATAGTCTATGTATTTTCTTTCGCTCGAAGGAGCATAAAAATGTATTTCTGGTCCAAGGCTGTTTCTTCTTAGAAACCATACGTGTGTTCTTAACTCTATACCGTGTTTTCCGTTAAGAGAACTGTATCGATAACCGCTTTCTGCAGAAAACATAGTTGTTGGAAGTAAATTGTTTTCTTGCTCATCTTGAGTAAAGGCAGGGCTTAATGATAAGATAAAGGCTATGGTTAAGATTATGTTTTTCATACTTTAAAAAGTTATAAAAAATGGGTAAGCTACTTATATCGCACCGCTACAACCACTTACCCTTGCTACCTTCCGGTCCTGGGGGAGTTCAGTAGGAGCTGGTCGTATAAGACTTACCCAAATGCAAATGTAGTAACAAAGGGAGTATAATACAAACAAATAAATTCTTTTTTGATGAACTGTATTCAGATAAAAATCTTATGAAAATTTAACTCAATTTCTAACAAAAAGTAGGGGTGGAATGATTATTTAATATTTTATATTTACAATCAATTGATAACAAAGTTTGTCAGAAAAAAAATCAGATGAAAGATTATTCAATTGTTATTCCACTTTTTAATGAGGCTGAATCTTTGCCTGAACTGCACAGTTGGATTATAAAAGTAATGGAAGAACAAAAATCAACTTATGAAATTTGGTTCATCAATGATGGGAGTACTGATAATTCCTGGGAAGTTATAGAGGAACTTAAAGAAAAGGATGAAAATGTTAAAGCAATCAAATTTCAAAGAAATTATGGGAAATCAGCCGGTTTATTTATCGGTTTTGAACATGCAGAGGGAGAGGTTGTAGTAACAATGGATGCTGATTTACAAGACAGTCCTGAAGAATTGCCGGAAATGAGGCGTATGATTCTTGAGGAGGGATTTGATTTAGTTTCGGGCTGGAAAAAGAAAAGATACGACCCTCTTTCGAAAACTATTCCAACTAAACTGTACAACTGGGCTACACGAAAAATGAGTGGAATAAAACTCAATGATTTTAATTGCGGACTTAAAGCATATAAATATGATGTAATAAAAAGCATTGAGGTTTACGGTGAAATGCATAGATACATACCGGTTCTGGCAAAGTGGGCAGGATATTCAAAAATAGGTGAAAAGGTCGTCCGTCATCAGGCAAGAAAATATGGGTATTCAAAATTCGGTTTAAGTCGATTCATTAATGGCCCTCTTGACTTATTGTCAATTATTTTTGTTGCTCGATTCGGTAAAAAACCAATGCATCTGTTTGGCGTTTTAGGTGCAATTCTTTTTTTTCTAGGTTTTATTGCTGGTGGTTATTTATCCGTTGACTGGTTTTTAACCTTTGTTTTGGATTTAAAAGGAGATTATTATCCTATGACTGATCGACCTGTTTTCTTTTTTAGTTTGGTTTTTATGATTATTGGAACACAATTATTCTTAGCTGGATTTGTCGCCGAATTGATAACAAGAAACTCTAGTATAAGAAATAATTATAAAATATCTAAAGTTCTAAAATAATGAGCGCGTCACAAAAGATTGGTATAGCATTTCGATCCTACGGAAGTGCCCACCGTTTTATAAAAAAACACAAATTATGGCATTACGTTTATATTCCAGGGATTCTAAACATTGTTCTTTTTTATTTTTCATTCAATTGGTTCATTAACAGCGTAGCCGGTTGGGTGACTGGAATTTTTGATTTGGATTGTGAAGGAGGCCTTTTTGTTTGGTTTTGTTATATGATTACAGCAATTGCAGGCTATTTAGAGTTTTTTGTTAAGGCGTTTCTTTACGTTGCTTTTATAGGTTTATACCTAAATATTTATAAGAGTATACTTCTTATTTTGTACTCTCCCATATTGGCTTTTTTAATTGATACCGTCGAAAAAAAAGACAAAGGTGTGAATGAACCTTTTCGAATGGAACAATTACTAAAAGATACCGTAAGAGGTATCGTAATTGCTCTTCGTAGTTTGTTTATGGAGGGAGTAGCTGTTTTTGCATTATTTGTGATGGCTTTTGTTCCAATAATTAATATTGTGCAGCCAATTCTTTTGTGGATAGTAAGTGCATATTTTTTAGGGGTTAGTATGCTTGACTATACACTCGAAAAGAAAGGGATGAATGCAAAAGGAAGTATTAACTACATGAAAAAACATAAGGCTTTAACAACCGGAATAGGCTCTGTTTTTCAGTTGGTGTTTTTAATACCTTTTTTAGGTTGGATGATTGCTCCTACATACAGTGCTGTCGCCGCATATTTTGCAGTTGAAGAGCTCGAAAAAATTGGAGATTAATGAAAAAAAACTTCGGGCTGATTTTACTTATGATTTATTCCATGAGAGTTTTTTCCCAAGGTAATTTTCCAGTTTGGGAGAAGGATTATGCCTGGGGCGGGAATAGCAATGATTATTTGATGGACATTCATCAAAATGAAATCGATTTATCTATTGTTGCTGCTGGTCATACATTTACAAGTTTGAATCAAGATGTCTCAAATTTGAATAGAGGGTATTCAGACTATTGGGCTCTAAAAGTTGACAGTACCGGAGTACTTGTTTATGATAAAATTTTTGGTGGAGACTCGACAGATAATTTATCAGCAATAGTCCCAACCTCTGATGATGGATATTTATTGGCAGGTTCATCTGCCTCAGGCAGAAATGGTGAAAAGTCAGAAGATTCTAAAGGAGGGTTTGACTATTGGGTAATTAAAATCAATAAAAACGGTAATGTCGAATGGGATAAAACCATAGGAGGAAGCCAGGATGATTTTCTTACTTGTGCAATTGGTAGTGGAGACGGTGGATTCTATTTAGGAGGATATTCTTTCAGTAATATATCCGGAAATAAAAGTCAAAATTCTTTCGGAGCAGAGGACTTTTGGCTATTAAAATTAAGTAGTTCAGGGTTAGTCGAGTGGGATTTGACATTAGGTGGAGATTCCACAGATATAATGAAAAATATTGCTATTGGTATGGGTGGTTTACTTGTAGGAGGATATTCTATTTCAGATACAAGCGGTACAAAATCTGAAAATGGATATGGGGGGTATGATTTTTGGTTAAATAAGGTGGATCCTTTTGGAAATTTATTGGGAGATAAAACCATGGGAGGAAGTCAAAACGATTTTCTTGAAGAAATTCGTCCCAAGATTCATTCCGCAGGATATTGGGTTTCGGGCACAACATATTCAGGATCCGGAGGAACCAAAACCTCGAATTATTTTAATAACGGGGATATGTGGGTTCTGAAAATGGATACAGCTTTACGCATTGAATTCGATAGAACAATTGGCTCTTATAACTCTGAACGATGTAAGGATATGGAGATATCACCTGAGGGTTCAGCTATTCTTGCGGGTTGGTCAAATGGAAGCGGAGGAAACAAGACCAGTACTACGAAGGGTATGCAGGACTATTGGATTTATAAACTGGATACTTTAGGAAACATTTATTGGGATAGAAGTTATGGAGGTACACAGGGAGACAGTTTGGAAGCAATATTCATAAAATGCGATAGAGGAATTCTTGCAGGTGGGTATTCTGAGTCCTCTATTTCTGGTAATAGAACCCATTTAAATAAGGGAGGATCTGACTATTGGGCATTTGAATTATCAGTTCCAACGCACCCATGGTTTCATGTTCAGAATGTATGTGCTCGTACCCCATTGAATTTTTATGATCAAAGTGATGTTTGGCCAGATTCATGGAAATGGGACTTCGATGACCCATATTCGGCAAACAACACCTCAGAAAGTCAACACGTTATACACACTTATACGCAGCCTGGAACTTATAATGTTTCCCTTACGGTTAAAGAAGGTTGCCAAGAAGATACAACACTGGTAAGACAAGTTACGGTCTATGAAAATACAGTTTTGGGAAATATTGATTTAGGAAGGGACAGAAGTGTGTGTGGGAATGAATTGGAGATAATGAATGTTCATCCTGATGCACCAAGCAGAGTGACCTATTCATGGAGTACAGGAGATTCAACAGAATCCATATATGTTGAAGATAAAGGGCTATACCAGTTAACTATATCTGACGCTAATTGTTCTGCCAATGACACTGTTTTGGTGGATACGTGTCCAGATTTTGGGATACCACTCGCATTTTCCCCAAATGGAGACGAGTTAAACGATATCTTTCAAGTATATGGTGTTGGTTTACACGAATTTGAAATGTTAATCTTTAACCGTTGGGGTCAGGTTATTTTCAAGAGCAATAATCAAAATGAGGGTTGGGACGGTACAAAAAATGGTAAACCCTGTCAAATTGATGTTTATGTTTACAAAATTATTTACAGAGGTTTAGGCTTATCTCAAAAGCAAAAAGTGGGTCAAGTTGCTCTGATTCGATAAATGGATTGTTTTTTGCTTTTAAAAGTCCTCAATTTTTTTATTTTTGTTGTTCGGCGAAATTAATTTCTCAAAGTCCGAGTGCATAAAAATTATTAGATGAAACAAACTATAACATTGTTACTGTTTACTCTTGTGTTGAATATATCTCTATCGGCACAAAAATTCTCGGCGGCAGAAAAAATAAACATAAGTAAAGCCAATAATGCATTTTTTGCAGCTTATTACGAGGAGGCTCTCAGTTTATATAAGTCAATTCAAAGTAAGCATTTGGGTAGTTCGATTCTGAATTATAGAATAGGTTTTTGTTATTTGGAATTAGGTGATTATGAAGATGCTTTAGAACATTTTGAAGCAGTTAATGAAGGCGGATTAAAGAAAAAAAATGCCGACTATTTCTTTGGGCATGCCAATACTTTACAGAATCTAGGAAGATATGAAGAGGCTTTAGAGAAGTATAATGAATTTAAACAAAAAGCAAGAGGGAAAGACATTGTTTACTACAGTGTTGATGACTACATTATGGAGTGTAATTATGCTTTGCAATCTATGCAGAATCCTGTTTCCGTATTGATTGAAAATTTAGGTGATTCAATTAATTCCAAGTATCACGATTATCATCCTTCGCTAACTGCGGACGGAAAAACCTTTATTTTCACTTCTCGAAGAGAAGATTCTAAGGGAGGAATTCAATTGGTTGATGGTCATTATTATGAGGATGTTTATGAAGCAAAGTGGAATTCATTTGAAGAAGAGTGGGGAGAGTCTAAACCTATTGAAGGAGCGTTGAACTCAGAAGAATTTGATGCGAACTGCAGCGTATCTCCAGATGGACAGTCGATTTTGGTATACAAAAATATTACATCAGAGAACAAAAAAATTCTATCACCAACTGGTGGGGGAGACATATATCTATCAAAAATTGGAGCAACAGGAAGGTGGTCTGCACCTAAACTTGTTGAAGGTGTTAACTCTCAAGCCATGGATGGAGGAGCTTGTTTTAGTGCCGATGGTAAATCTATGTATTTTATCAGTAATAGAGGAAAAGGAATTGCAACTGGGATAGGGGCTCAGGGAGGAAAAGATATTTGGGTTTCGAATAAGCAAGAAGATGGTACATGGGGAAAACCTTACAACCTGGGGAAAGTAATAAATACACCTGAAGATGAGGTTGCTGTTTTTATTCATCCAAATGGAAAAACACTATTTTTTGCTTCAGACGGTCATCACGATAAAAGTATGGGAGGTTTTGATGTTTTTAGGTCGGAATTTAAAGATGGTGAGTGGACGGAACCGGAGAACTTAGGTTACCCAATAAATACTTTTAGAGATGAGAAAGAAATTGTAATCAGCACAGATGGAAAAGTAGCTTGGTTGACAACCATTCGGGAGGAACAAAAGAAAGATTTTGATATTTATGAAATTGATTTGAAACATTATAATGTTTTGACTGGAGAAAGTGAAATTCTTTCCATTTTGAAAGGTAAAGTTATTGATGCATCAACAGGTTTGCCGATAAAAGCTAAATTGTCTGTAACGGAAAAAGGTACTGAAAATAAAACTTTTTTAAACTCTGGAAAGGAAGGGAGTTACTTCAGTACTTTTGCATCTCACAAATCTTATATAATTGAAATTAATGTAAAAGGATACAAACCATATTCGAAAGAGATTTTTTTGAATGCTCCAAAACCTAAAAAGTCTAAAAAAAGGAGAACAACACCCTCCTCACGGCGTAAGAAGAAAAAAACAACACAAACGCATACCGTTGAACTTGATTTGGAATTGGAAAGGGAAGATCCAATTCAAGTAATTAGTAAAGATTTATTCACCACACAGATTATTGCTTTCAATGCAACTGAAGATGGTTATGAAATAAATGATTTTTCAAAAAGTATTCTTGAAATGTATGCCCGTCAGCAAATTCAAGCTCCATCAATTGTCCTTGATATTTCTGGGCATTTCGAGGATGTTGAAAATGCCAATATGGAAAGTAAAAAATTAGCCGATTTGGTAATTAAATACCTGAAGGAAAATGGCGTTCCTGAAAATGCTTTAAAAGTTCACTATATGGGATCAACAGAGCCTATATCGGGTAACGACACACCCACAGGTCGAGCAGCAAACAGAAGGGTAGAAGTGCGAATTATACTTTAAATATTTTTAATCAATCATTTTAATTTTAATGTGTCCGCTTTAATCAGCGTGCTATCTTGTATTGAGGGAGGTATTTTATTTTTTTGGTTAAATTCTTTTTCACTTTCAATAAATACCAGCGCTCCAACTACACAGATTAAAATTATAAACATACTGACCTTTCTGTTTTTTGAAGAGTGACGCTGAAAACTATACCAAGGTGTCCTGTAAACCTTATGGCTATAAGCTTTATAGGCCCCTTTGAAATCCATTTTTTTTCTAATTTCTTCTTTGTTGGGCTTTTTGGGATTTAACTTAATATTGTATTTTTTTTCTTCACTCATTTATTTCAGGCGATAATTATTTGTTTTCTGAGGATTCGATTATTTTATTTTTCATTTTTTTAATAACTCTGTGAAGTTTAACTTTTGCATTTGCAACTGATATGCCCAAAATCTCACTAATTTCTTGGTGACTTCTTTTTTCAAAATACTTCATCTCAACCAAAGTCACTTCAGCTTCAGATAAAAAGTTAAAAGCTTTAATCAAATTTTCATTCGACAAATTAGGATTTGATTCACTTGGCAACTCTTCAACAAGTTCAGGAAGTTCATCATTGTCTATACTAATAGTTCTCTTTTTTTTGTTACTTCTGTAATATAAATTCAGCTCGTTTAACCCAATTCGATAGAGCCAGGATGAGAAAGGAAAGCCCTTAAATTCGAATTTTTCAATGTTTAACATCGCTTTAACAAAAGTTTGTTGAGTTAAGTCTTGTGCGAGGTTTTCATTCTCTGACCTTCGAAGTAAAAACAAAAAAATTCGCTCATAGTAGGCCTCATATAAATACTTGAAGTTTCTTCTGTCTTGTTTAGCAAACAAAACAAGTTTTTCTTCTGATATTTTTTCTTTTTTTTTGAGCAAACGTTCGCGTATTAGATTATTGTAAGTAAATTCATGTTTCAAGAATGGTTACAAAAATGTATCTAAATTTTAAAAACTCATTATACTTTTTGTATAATGCGTTTCCAATGTTAAAAGTAAATCTTTTATTTCTTTTTGTCTTCATTAAATTTTTTAATTTGAGTGGACAAAATTACATTCAAATTAGCGATAGTACTCCATGTGGTCTCTCTAATCGTTTTTCAATTTATGGTACCTCCGATGATGTTAATAGGCTCCAAACTTTTTTGAATAGATGCAATGATTTGGAATATATACGAGTTAAAGGGTACATGCCCGGCGAGCACTGGAATCAATTGTTTTCAGTTTTATCTGATTACACTCGATTAAAAGGTTTGGAATTATTTTATAATGACGGGCTTGAAAAAGTACCTAAAAAGATAAAAGAAAATAGCGGGTTAAGGACAATTTCAATTATTGGTAATAAAGATTTAAATTATGAGGATTTATTTAAGAAGCTTGCTAAACATGATAGTCTTCAAAAAATATCATTGGTTGATAATAAACTGAAAGAAGTTCCAGGAGCTTTTAAAAATTTAAAAAAGCTTAAAAAACTTCATATATCGGGAAATGAGGCGTTAAATTATACCCAGCTTATTGAAAATCTAAAAGAAACCAATATTGAAGAACTTTCTATTCCATTAAATAGTCTTTCTGATATTCCAAAGAATATAAAGGAGTTGAAAAAGCTGAAAGTACTGGATATCAGGAAAAACTACGTTGCAGAGCTTCCCGATGAAATCTCTGAGCTGGACAGTTTGAGCGAGTTTATGTCAGAGGATAATATCTTTCTTGACATTAACGAGGAACTATCAAAATTAAAAGGATTAAATATCAGGTATTTATCTTTTGACCCAGTTAAAAAAGAGGATTTTGAAAAAATAAGATCTGTTTTTCCAAAAGCAACGATTGAAAGAAAGGAGAGTGAGTTTCCTCTTTTAGAAAATGGAATAACCTCAATTTGGGACAAAGGAGAACCATTTGATTTATCCAAATCCGAAAATTTAAAAGGTTGCGATAAAGCTATAAGGCACTACTATGCTTTATTTGTTAAAAGAAATGAATATTTTAATTACGATTCCTTAGGTTTTTTTGAGCGACTTTCGGATTCTAAGTATAGCTATAACGATAAGGTTCTTGCAGATGGGAGTTATGAAGGGGTTCAATTGATGTCACACAATAAATTTTTCCAACGAGGAGATGTAAACTATCCGAAGTATAAAACAAAAAAAGGTGAAATTGCATTTAGTATTTGCCCTGAGGGTAATTTATACCCAGAATTAAAAGCTTTCAATAGCATGCTTTGGGTATATGTTGGAGAAAAATCAAAAAAAGAATTTTTAAAAACATTTATAAATAATAAAACTTGGAAAGATGTTTATTTGGAGTACGACCGGTCGAATGAAACTTTTTTTGTGGTAGTTAAAGGTGATTTTTTAGAAAAAATACCAGTATATCCAAGATATGTTAACCCAAAGTCCAGTCTAAATCAGGCTAAATCTCAGTATGAAAAGAAATTTAAAATGTATGAAAGAAGGTTGACTCTTAGGTCTTTTCGATTTAACAAAGAAATTGAAAGAGAAAAGATTAAATATAAAATGAGAATGAAAAAACGCGAAAATCAAAATTGGTTAAGGCTAAAATCTTACATGTGTCCATATGAAAAAGCTCTTAGTAAGGAGGGTTGGTTAAATTATAAAGATTATTATATTTTAAAAAATCATTCAAAAATCGATACTCTTCCTGCTAACGCTAATACATTGAAATTAAGTTCAAAAATTAGATACATTTCATTTCGTGAAGGCTCTGTAACAGGAAAGAAAAACTTTTTAAACTCTGTGTCCGGTAAGGTCAGTTTAAATATCGCTCAGCGTTCAGGTTATAAACTACCAACAAAGTGTTTTATTTATTATCCTGAAGTTAATGAGGTATATTGGTTTAATGGAGATTTTGAAGGTTTTGTGGATTTCAAAAGTAACTTGAATTTTGTCGTTGCTTTTTTAAAAGAGGATTTGATAAGTTTTTGTCTAAAAGAAGATTTTCTAAAAGAAGTTCGAACCATGTATCAAGACAAATCCGCAATCGAATATTTAATCAATAAACCCTTTAAAAAATATTCTCTTAAAGAGTTTTGGAAGATGATGGATGCTCTAAAATAAAGTGATGAAAAAACAAATTTTAAGCAATCTATTTTCTTTAAATTTGCAAAAAAATAGTTTTGGATAAATACGAAGGATTAAAGCAAAAACTTTCCAATCAAAAATTTCCATGTAAGTATATGTTTAAGTTCATCACTTCTGAAGAAAAGATAGGTGAACTTAAACCTCATTTTCAGGATGCTGAAATAAAAACAAAAGCATCAAGCAAGGGTACTTATGTTAGTTTTACGGCCGTAGTACTGGCTGTAAATGCTGATGAAATAATCAGTCGTTATAAATCACTCTCTCACATTGATGGATTAATTTCTTTATGATGCAATTTAAAGCGCACCTCAAAAAAATGAGAGTTGAAAATGGGACACCAATAAAATATTGGTTGCTTACTCAAAAAGGAGAAGTTTTAGTTAACGATTTTATTGGAAAAAACTTAATGCTGGAATACACTGGAGTCATCAATTGTGTTGTTTGTAGCCGACTTACTAAAAAGTCCTTCGGAAATGGTTCTTGTTACCCTTGTTTTATAAATGCACCGGAGAACTCCGAGTGTATAATCAGGCCCGAATTGTGTTTGGGTCATGAAGGAAAAGGAAGGGATCCCGTTTGGGAAATGGAGAATCACGTTGTTCCTCATACTGTATACTTAGCTTTAACTTCTGGGATAAAAGTAGGTATTACAAGAAAAGGAAATGAATTTACACGTTGGATTGATCAAGGTGCATGGAAAAGCATTAAGTTTGCTGAAGTTCCAGATCGTTATACATCGGGAATTGTTGAGGTTGAGTTAAAAAATTACATCTCTGATAAAACGCATTGGCAGAAAATGTTAAAGGATGACCGTAATGAGGAAATCAATTTATTGGAAGCCAAGGATGATTTGATTAGTTATTTGCCTGATTCTCTTCAGGATTTTGTTTCTGATGAAGATGATATTTATGAATTTCATTATCCTGTAGAAACTTACCCAACAAAGGTCAAAAGCTTGAACTTTGACAAAACACCAACAATCGAGGGTAAACTTGAAGGAATAAGGGGTCAATATTTGATTTTTGAGGATGGTAAAGTTATAAATCTTCGTAAATTTACAGGGTATAACATATGTTTAACCGTGCAGGATTCAGTTGCTAAAACTGTTCAGAAAACTTTATTTTAACTACTAAATATGTTTGGAAATATGATGGGAAAGCTGCAAGAGGCGCAGCAAAAAATGGAAGAAGTAAAGGATAAACTTGATAAAATAACTGTAGCAGGGGAAGCTCAAGGAGTAAAGGTTTTTTTGAATGGAAATAAGGTTCTTACTAAAATCGATATTCCTCAGATGATATTGGACGATGCAGATAAAGAACAGGTGGAAGATTTGCTGATTTTAGCATTTAATAAAGCTTTAGAAAACGCTGATAATGTTGCTCAAGCTGAGGGGGCGTCAGCCATGAAAGGGATGCTTCCAAATATACCCGGTTTATAGATATGGAAATAAAACAGCACATAAAGGGCGTCTTATTAGCTATTGTTTCTGCAACACTTATATTGTTCATAATTTCTTTTTTTGTTGGAAGTGAAATAAGAGTGTCAAAATCATATGTAATCAATACAAGTCCTGATTCCGTGTATTCGTACATAAAGTCTCCAAAAAACTTTAAGACTATTGTTTCGGGAACAGAAGAGTTTCAAATAGAACTTTTGAAAAACAATGAAGGTGTTCAATACGAAGGTTTTGATTTAAATTTACATACGTTTAAGTATAGATCTTTTGATAACATATTAGGTTTGGAGCTCACTTATGTAAGAGAAGGTGAAGCTCAAGCTGTTTTCAAATATAAAATTTCCCCCAGAGAAAACGCATCCATTTTAGAATACGAAAAGATTTGGCGAATTGGCTCAAACCCACTTGTTAAAATTTTCAGCCTAAGCATGGATGAAGATATTGAAGAGGGAATGAAAAATGATGTCGTTAAGCTTAAAAACGCTTTGGAATAAATTCTTAATAATTTAACTTAATTGACGGTGATTATTTCAATTAAATTGTAAATACGTACGCGATTTCTAAATAATTAAAAAATGAATAAATCAGAACTGGTTGAAGCTATTGCTCAGGAATCAGGTTTATCCAGAGCCGATGCTAAAAGGGCTTTAGAAGCCTTTGTTTCTACAACAACAAATGTTTTAAAATCAGGAGGAAAACTATCTCTGGTAGGTTTTGGATCTTTTTCCATATTAGAAAGAGCTGAGCGAAAAGGACGAAATCCCAAGACAGGGCAAAAAATTACAATTGGTGCAAAAAAAACGGCAAAATTTAAACCCGGCTCTGATTTAATTGGGGCTATCAACTAAGACTTATTTTAGTTTAATGTCGTTTAAATCTATGCCGAATTTTCTTTTCAAAACATCGATAAACAATTTTACAATTAAGAAATCAGCTGAGCTCTTTTAAAATTGTATTAATCAATCAAAACACTAAATTTGTTATTTATTATAAAAATCTAAACATGTCTGACGATAAAAAAGTAATATTTTCAATGTCCGGGGTTTCCAAAATTTTACCCTCAGGAAAACAAATTTTGAAAGATATTTATTTGTCCTTTTTTTATGGTGCTAAAATTGGAATTTTAGGATTGAATGGGGCTGGAAAATCTACTCTTCTCAAAATTATAGCAGGAATTGATAAATCTTATCAAGGTGATGTAGTTTTTTCACCGGGTTATTCAGTAGAATATCTTGAGCAGGAACCCGAACTCGATGATGACAAAACGGTTAAAGAAATAATTCAAGAGGGTGTTCAGGAGACTGTTGACGTTTTGGCTGAATACGAGGAGATTAATAATTTATTTATGGATTCAGAAATTTTGGAGAATCCCGATAAAATGGAAAAATTAATGGCTCGACAGGCAGCAGTTCAAGAAAAAATTGATGCTCTTGATGCGTGGGAGTTGGATAATAAACTGGAGCGGGCTATGGATGCTTTAAGGTGTCCTGAAGGAGATACTCCAATTAAGAATTTGTCAGGAGGTGAAAGGCGACGTGTTGCACTGTGTAGATTACTGTTAAAGCAGCCCGATGTTTTGTTGTTGGATGAACCTACCAACCACTTAGATGCGGAATCTGTTCAATGGTTGGAAATATTCTTATCAAAATATCAAGGGACGGTTATTGCTGTAACTCACGATAGATATTTCTTGGATAATGTTGCAGGTTGGATTTTAGAGCTGGATAGAGGAGAGGGCATTCCTTGGAAGGGAAATTATTCCTCTTGGTTAGAGCAAAAAGGAAATCGTCTTAAACAAGAAGAAAAACAGGAGAGCAAGCGCCAAAAAGCTTTAGCAAGGGAGTTAGAGTGGGTTAGGCAAGGGGTTAAAGGTCGTGGAACAAAATCTAAAGCTCGTTTAGCGAATTACGATAAAATGCTTAGTGAAGACGGAAAGGAAAAGTTAGAAAAATTAGAGATTTTTGTTCCTGCGGGACCTCGTTTGGGTAATGAAGTTATTGAGGCTACTGAGGTAAGTAAGGGTTTTGATGAGAGATTACTTTATGAAGGATTGAATTTTAAATTGCCGCCTGCAGGAATTGTAGGTATTGTTGGGCCAAATGGAGCTGGTAAAACAACAATGTTTAGAATGATTATGGGAGAAGAAACTCCTGATTCAGGGAGCTTTAAAGTTGGGGAGACCGTAAAAATTTCATACGTAGATCAAAAACACGAGGCCATCGATCCAAATAAAACTGTTTTTGACGTTATTTCAGGAGGGTTAGACAACATTGATTTAGGAGGTAAGGTTATCAATGCGAGAGCTTACGTTTCTAAATTTAATTTTAGTGGTTCAGATCAAAACAAAAAATGTGGGGTTTTGTCGGGAGGAGAAAGAAACAGGCTTCATTTGGCTCTAGCCCTGAAAGACGGAGGTAATGTTCTATTACTCGATGAACCTACCAATGATATTGATGTTAATACTTTGAGAGCTTTGGAGGAAGCATTAGAAAATTTTGCCGGTTGTTCGGTTATAATTTCTCACGACAGATGGTTTCTGGACAGAGTTTGTACGCATATTCTTGCCTTTGAAGGCGATTCGCAAGTTTACTTTTTTGAAGGGTCCTATACAGAGTACGAAGAGAATCGAAAAAAACGTTTGGGAGATGAAGGACCAAAGCGTATTAAGTTTAAGAAATTAGTGAAGTAAATGGGTAAACCAAGTATTCCAAAAGGTACAAGAGATTTTTTACCCAAACAAATGGCGGGTAGAAATTACATATTCAATGTTGTAAAAAGAGTGTTTAAAAATCATGGGTTTTTACAAATTGAAACTCCAGCAATCGAAAACTTAAATACCTTAACCGGAAAATACGGAGAGGAAGGTGATCAACTGATGTTTAAAATATTAAACAGGGGAGATAAGTTTAAAAGAGCAATTAATGATGGGCTTCAAAAAGAAACTGATTTTTCTGAATTGGCTTTAAAATATGATCAAACGGTTCCTTTTGCGCGGTTTGTTGTACAAAATCAAAACGAAATAACGTTTCCATTTAAAAGATATCAAATTCAACCTGTTTGGAGAGCGGATCGACCTGGTAAAGGTCGTTACAGAGAGTTTTATCAATGTGATGTGGATGTTGTTGGTTCAGATTCTTTGTTGTGTGAGGTTGAATTGATTCAAATTTATAATGAAGTACTTTCGGCTCTTAGTATTCCAAATTATACTATAAAAATCAACAATAGAAAAATTTTGTTTGGAATTGCAGAGGTTATTGGTGAAGAAGATAAAATAATTGATATAACCATTACTATAGATAAGCTTGATAAGATTGGTTTGGAAAAAGTAAATGAAGAGTTGCTTAGTAAAGGAGTTGCGTCAGATGCCGTTGCTAAATTACAGCCGATCATAAAACTTAGTGGTTCAACTTTTGAAAAAATAAATATTTTAAAACAATTTTTGTCTGAGTCTCAAACGGGTCTAAAAGGTATTGAAGAATTAGAGTTTGTACTGGATTTTATAAAAAAAATGAATCTTGAGAAAAGCTTAGATTTAGATGTGACTTTAGCAAGAGGGTTGAATTATTATACAGGTATAATCTTTGAAGTGGTTTGTGAGGGGTTTAAAGGAAGTATTTGTGGTGGAGGAAGGTACGATGGTTTAACAGATCAGTTTGGGCTGAAAGGAATGGGAGCAGTAGGTATCTCTTTTGGTGCTGATAGGATTTATGATGTATTACTTGAGAAAGATTTGTTTCCAGAAGATGCGATGCAAGGATTACAGGTTTTCTTCGTGAATTTTGGACAGAGGGAAGCCAGCTATATATTTCCTTTACTGTCGAAACTTCATAAGAAAAATATTTCGTCGGAGATTTATCCCTCCTCTGCAAAAATGAAAAAGCAAATGAGTTATGCTGATTCAAAAGGAGCAAGATATGTGGTTTTAGTAGGTTCTAATGAAATTGAATCTGGTTTAATAAGTGTAAAAGACATGAAAAATGGTATTCAAGAAGAAATTCGGTTTGAAGATTTTTTAAATAAATTGTAAAAAAATGAAACCTAATTTTGATAATTGCGTTTTTTAAATCAGTCAAGTTAGGTGTTAAATTTAGTTCAAGGGGCGAGGTTAAAACTTCGCCTTTTTTTTAAACTAATTTCTACCAAGATGTTAGATATGTTAAAAATTAAAATTGGAAATTATTTTCTGAAACTTTGGGCGTTTTTTTTGATTTCTACTTTTGATGTTCACGCTCAAAACTATTTGGTTCCAAAAAATCAAGCATATGAAACAAGAAGTGGTTTTCATTTTAGTTATAATCAAGGGTCCAAAGTATGTAACTGGCTCAGTTATACAATAACTTCTGATGATGTTAAAGGAACAGAGGTCTATTCTAAAACGTATCATAAGGACTCAGCAATTAAAGTATGTCCAACAGAAGACATGTATGAGGGGTATGCTTATGTTAAAGGGCAGTTAAAGCCCAGTAGCGCTTCGCGAAACTCTACTCAAGAAATGTTTGAAGTATACAATATGATTAATGTTGCTCCGATGGAAATTAATCTTTCTAAGGGCTATTGGAGAATCATGAACAATATGATTTCAGGTTGGGCAGTAACTTTTGACAGTGTTTTTGTAATTAAGGGGCCCATATTTGAAAAAAAGAAACCTGAAACAATCGGAGGTGGAAAAGTATCTGTTCCAGATAAGTTTTTTATAGTTGTGTTGGTGAAAAACGGTTTGGATTTGGGGGCAATTGGTTTTATTTTGCCTAATAATAATGATTCAAGCAGTGTTCAAAAATGTTCCATGCCTGTTGATAGTGTAGAGGCTATTACAGGCTATGATTTTTTTTCTGAATTACCAGATTATCTGGAGTATTTCGTTGAGGAATCAATTGATCTAAATGTTTGGAAAGATAAATCTACTTCTTACATGTTAAAGTCAAAATATGTTAAGCAAAGTAGATGTGTTGCAACAGAAAAGTCCGGAAAGAGGTGTGAGGTCAAAACAGAATGCGTTACACAGAATTGTTGGAAGCACGGATGCGATATTAAATCGAAGTGAATTAAAAGTATTTAACTCTATTTTTTGAATTGATTATGAAGGGACTGAACTGAAAATTGAGCAAAAAAAAGCCTTACATTCAATGTAAGGCTTTTTGTTTTGTAGACTTTAAATTACTCAGCAGTTTTTTCTACTTCAGTTTCTACTTCAGTAGTGTCTTCAGAAATTTCAGTAGTTTCTGCGGTGTCTCCAGGAGTCTCAACAGTTTTTTCTACTTCAGTCTTTACATCTTCAACAGTTTTTTCTACTGCACTTTTTACTTCAGCTTCAGCATTCTTTAAATCTTCGATAGCAGAAGTTTCAGTAGTTTCAGCACCACCACAAGAAACTAAAAATGCAGCTACAGCCATTGATAATAATACCTTTTTCATAATATCCAATTTTTTTCTGTTCAGTTAATCAGGTGCAAAAATATAAAAATATCCTTATTTACAAATAATTATCCCTGAAAAATTGATTTTATTTTTATCTGCTTTATAATTCTGCAATTGTAAATTCAAGTTTTGTGAAATTTCCACCGTAAAGCTTCAGGGTTTTGCCATTAATATTGTAAGTTTCTACACTGTCTTTAATAAGGTTAATCGCTTCAACACTTAAATTTGAATCACAGCAAAAAGTATCGCAACTTAGGTTTATGACGTTAAATTCCCTGACTCCTGCAGAAAAATTACCCTGACACATATTTGTATTCATCTTAACAGTGAAGTTTTCGTTTTGATAAAAGTTGATTTTAATACGAAACCCAGAGTTGGTAATAACCTCGCCAGGCCCCTTAATATAAGAAATAAGATTCCATTCATTGTACAGCGACTCATCATTTTTCTTACAACTTAAAAGGATGATAATAATAACAAACAAAAAAAGCCTCATTCGGCAAATTTACTAAAGAGATTTTACAACAATTGCTGACGCTCCTCCTCCGCCATTACATATTCCTGCAACTCCAATTTTTCCGTTGTTTTGTTTTAGTACGTTTAAAAGGGTTGTGGTTATTCGGGCACCTGAACATCCTAAAGGATGACCAAGTGAAACTGCCCCGCCATTTACATTCACTTTCTTTAAATCAATATCCAATATTTTGCAGTTTACTAAGCCAACTACACTAAAAGCCTCATTCAGTTCAAAATACGCTACATCGTTTATGTTTAGTTCTGCTTTTTCTAAAGCTATAGAAACAGCTTTCGATGGAGCTGTTGTAAATTCCTCTGGTTTTTGAGCTGCATCCGCATAAGCCAATATTTCAGCAATTGGTTTTACTTCCAGTTGGTTTACTTTGTTTTCACTCATTAAAAGTATTGCGGCCGCCCCATCATTCAGAGTTGATGCATTTGCAGCTGTTATTGTTCCTTCCTTTTGAAAGACAGCTTTGAGTTTAGGGATTTTATCTAAATTTACATTGCAATATTCTTCGTCTTTTTCTACGATAATTTCTCCTCCTTTTCTTTGCTGGACTTTAACAGGTATGACTTCATTGTTAAATTTGCCCGATTCCCAGGCTGATTTACTTCGCAGGTAAGATTCAATGGCAAATTCGTCTTGTTCTTCCCTGCTGATTTTGTATTTCGATGCACAAAGCTCTGCTGCATTTCCCATGTGGTATCCATTGTATACATCAGTTAAACCATCCTTGACAAGTCCATCGATCAACTTACGGTCTCCTAATTTGCTGCCCCATCTGATGTCTTGAGAGTAAAAAGGTACCCTTGACATATTTTCCATTCCTCCCGATACAACAATCTCATTATCGCCAAGAAGAATGGATTGTGCACCCATCATTATTGCTTTCATTCCACTTGAACATACCTTGTTAATGGTAGTGGCTGGGACATTGTCAGGAATTCCTGCTTCAATAGCAGCCTGACGCGCTGGAGCTTGACCACAATTTGCTTGCAGAACATTTCCCATTAAAACCTCGTTTACATCTTTTGGATTTATTTCCGCTTTCTGAAGAGCACCTTTTATAGCAGCTGCACCGAGGCTTGTTGCAGGAACAGAAGATAGGGCACCTCCAAAAGAACCCATTGGTGTGCGAACAGCGGAAACAATGTAAACTTTTTTCATAATGATGGGGATTTTGAAATTAATTACGAGAAATTTGTAATTAAGGTTTGAATATATGAAGGGAAAAACAGTTCTTCTTATGATTGTTTCTACGCTTGCTTTTGCAGTTGTAAATGCACTGGTAAAGTATTTAGAGGAATATGGAGAATTTCAGCTCGTTTTTTTTCGATGTATTGTTTCGTTATTAATATCACTTATTCAATTAAAGGCATTGCGGATTTCAGTTTGGGGAAACAATAAACTAATTTTAATAACAAGAGGTTTTGCGGGGGTTCTGGCTCTAATTATGGGGTTTGCATTGATAAAAAATATTCCCCTAGGAACGGCTGTCATGCTTATTTATTTATCTCCTATTTTTACTGCACTGATAGCTGTATATTGGTTGAAAGAAAGGGTTAGATCCATTCAATGGTTTTATTTGTTGGTTTGTGTATTTGGAGTTTTTGTATTGAAAAAGGGGGAAATCAGTCTAACTTTTGAGATGCTGCTTTTAGGTTTTGGTGCTTCATCAATAGCTGGGTTAGCTTATAATTGTGTTCGAGTTTGTAGAAAAACTGACCATCCGTTGGTTGTCGTATTTTATTTCCCTTTGATTGGTGCTCCTGTTGCATTCGTTCTAATTTTTCTTTTTCAAGAATGGATATGGCCAACTACATTTGATTGGTTTTTAATTATTGCATTGGGTGGATTTACTCAAATTGCTCAAATTGCATTAACAAAGGCATTGCAGGGAGATAAGGCTGCCAATGCTATGGTTCTTAAATATCTTGGAGTGATACACGCATTCTTTATTGGTTGGTTCTTTTTTGATGAAGGAATTACAGCAATTTCTGCTTTTGGAGTGCTCATTATTTTATTAGGCATTGTTTTATTCAGCTGGAAAACACAACAAAAAAAAGACAGAATTATATAATTTAAACTCAATATGAAAAATACATTTAACCGCTTATTGCAAACTCGAAAGAACATATTAAATGTTTATGAAAAACATGAAGAGAGTGCTTTTCAAATTCCAATTGGCTTTCAAAATAATTTATATTGGAACCTGGCCCATTGTATAGCAACTCAACAAATTCTCTGCTATAAGCTGAGCAATAATCCGATGTTTTTAGAGAACCACTTTGTTGACAAATACAAAAAAGGTACTGTACCAACAGCGGATTTTATAACGGACCTGGAAGTAAAGAGAACAAAGGAGAATTTGTTTGTAACCCTAGACCAACTTGAAAAAGACTACGAGTCCGGCTTGTTTATTAATTATAATGCATATTCAACAAGCTATGGATTAAATTTGAAAAGTATCGAAGATGCAATAGAATTCAATACTATTCATGAGGGATTGCATTTAGGGTATATGATGGCAATGGTAAAATAGATTCATCAGTAGAGTTATTCATTTCTTTTTCTCTTCCATCTTCTGTGTGACCAAAGCCAAAGTTCAGGTTGAGTCTGAATATTTTTTTCAAGGAGCTCGGCATAAATTTTTATGGGTTCTATATCAGAATCCATAGGAATTATTTTAAATTCAATTTCGTAGTTTCCTTTGACAGTTTGTGTAGTAAAAGGGTAAAGAAGCTGTTGGTTACACTTTTTTGCCATTCTATCCGCACCCACTAAAAAAGCGGTATCCTGATTTAAAAAATTGGTCCAATGCATTGAGCTGTTTGACATTGGTGATTGATCACCTACAACGTAAGTAAGGGTTAGTTTCTTTTGTTTGGAGTTGTTTAACAGAGTTTTAAAACCCGATTGAGACTCGATGCATAAGTTTCCAAATCGTTCTCTGGCATGAATCATAAAATCATTAAAATAGGCATTTGACTGTTTTTGATAAAAAGAATACATCTTGTATTTTGTTTGAAGAGGTAAACTTGTCATCCATTCCCAATTTCCCAAGTGAGCACCATACAAAATAATACTTTTATCGTTGTTGTATAATTCATCGAGTAGTTCAATATTTTTAAAACAGAAACGTTTTTTTATTTTTTTAGGATGTATCGTTAGCAATTTTACCGACTCTAAAAAAACCTGACAAAAATGTCTGTAAAACTTTTTGATTTCTATGTTTATTTCATCTTCAGATTTATCGGGAAAGCTGTTTTTAAAGTTTTGAAATACAATTTTTTTTCTGTATTGGATAAGCTTGTATAAAATCAAGTATGCAATTTCAGCTAATCCAAAAATTATCCAAAAGGGCAATAAAGAGAACAAATAAAATGGCGCGAATTTTAATCGTTTTACAACGCTCATTGATTACTTTTTTTTGTTAGAATATTGAAATAAAATGTCCTTTTCTCTTTTTGTTAACGAACTGTATCCACTTTCGGATATTTTATCCAGAATAGCGTCAATCTCTGCTTGAGTAACTTTTTCACTGGCGTTATATTCTTCATCGGACATTTGCCTTACCTTACTTTGATTATATACAACTTTCATCTTACCCTTTCTGGTAAATAGGCTGGATATTTTACCGATGTATCGGTTGATTTTAAAGGTAATGTCTTTTCCTCTTTTATAGGCAGATCCAAACCAATAGCCAGTTCCGGCACCCACAAGATGAGCTAAATGACCACCAGCATTTTTATCGGAGAAATTAATGAGATCGGATGCGACAAAGATTATACCAATCCATAAAATTTTTACTGGAAAAACACCAAACAGATTAACAGTCGTTTTAGGAGTGTAACTTACAACTCCTATCACAATTGCCATGACGGCAGCCGATGCTCCGAATGCTGGTATTTGATCGTTAAAATAAGGGGATATATTGGTTATAATAAGTAACGCAATTCCTCCCATTAATCCTCCTAAAATATATAGTCCAAATAGCTGCTTTGAACTGAAGTAATTAAGGAACATTTTACCAAGGAAATATAAAATCAGCATGTTCCAAAACAGATGGAGAAAATCAACATGTAAAAACATGTTGGTAATTAAAGTATGCGGCTTTAAAAGAAAATGTTCAAAGCTATTTAGGGGCAAAGCAAAATATCGAGTAAAAAAATCTGTTATGGAGTCGTAAGGTTCACCCGTTACTAACATCCAGACAATTCCGAGAAGAACAGAGATGAAAAATACTCCGATATTCACATAAAGAAGTCTTGTGAGAATATCTCCTTGTTTAAATCTCCATTTTATATCATTCCAGATTTCTTTCATCTGCTTTTCCTTTTCCATTGAAAAATTAATATCGCACCGATAACGGCTCCTCCCAAGTGGGCAAAATGTCCTACATTGTCCGCAGGGTTAAATTGAATTCCCTGATAGAATGCATAGCCCCCCAAAAACAGGGCAAGCCATTTAGCCTTAATAGGTATAGGTGGAAACAACAACATAAAAGTGGTGTTAGGAAACATAACACCAAGCGCTGCTATTAGACCATAAATTGCTCCTGAAGCTCCAACCATTTTTGAATCAGCATTTTTTTGTACGAAGAGAGATAAAAAGCTTTTTGCTTGCTCGACGATACCTGGGGATATATTTTCTGGAGAAAGGTTATTGTAAACCGATCGATACCAATTATTAAGTTGGGGGTCGGCAATAATATTTGATCTCGATATTAATTTATCTGTGAGAATGTGAAAAGCATCTCTTGTGGGATTTTGGGAAAATTCATAAAGAAGGACGTTAAGGTGATTCATATATAGGCGAGATGCTGCAAGGTGAATTGCCGCAGCACCAAAACCCGTAAGTAAGTAATAACTTAAAAACCTTTTTTCTCCCAATTGTCTTTCTACCATTGGTCCTATAAAAATCAGACCCAATGAATTCATCAGTATATGAGAAAATATAATGTCTCCATAAAAATCTCTTGAGGCATGCATGAAAATATGCGTAATGAATTGCCACGGTCTGAAATTATCCGAGCTTACATCATACATCGCGAAGTGATGGTCAAGGTTTAGGAAGGGTACGAAAATTGTTATCAACCAAATAATAACATTAACAAGCAGGATCTTTTTTACAACTGGTGTTATCTGAATATTAAACATTATCCTAATTTATCATTAATTTCCTGAGCGGTAAAGTTAAAAAATGTTGATTTACCTCTGGGGTTTACAAACGGTGATTCACATTGAAAAAGTTGGATTAATAGTTCTCTCATTTCTTCTGTTTCCATTTTAATACCACGTTTGATGGCTATATTTTTACTTAGACTTTTTGCCAAAGCTTCTCTTTTATCAATCTTGACTTCATCGGGATTCATTTTGAACTGTTCAATAAGTTGTTCAATAAGCTGCTTGGCGTTTAAAGCATGTAAATCTGCAGGCAAACCATTCACAACAAAGTCTGATGACCCAAATTCATTGATATCAATTCCCATTTTTTGAAGTTCAGGAAGAATACTTTTTAACAATTCAGCATCAGATGCTTGTAGAGAAATTGATTCTGGAAAAAGCAACTGCTGTGATGGGTTTTTTTGAGAAGCTAAAGCGGAAGAGAAGTGTTCATAAAGCACTCTTTCGTGCGCTCTTCTTTGATCGATAAAAATAAGGGTTCCATTGTAAAATGTTTGAATAAACTGATTGTATACTTGTTTAATAAAAGTAAAACTCGTTTGAGTATCCTCATTCAGTATAGTTTTTTGCTCGTGCTCTTCTTCAAACTTAATATCAACAAAAAGATCGTCAAACTTTTCATTTTTAAGGTCATTATCGTTTTCGTACAAACTTTTCCAATCGAAAGAGCCCTTTGAATTACTTTCCTTGAAAGATGACCCCGAACTCCATTTTTTTGCCTCTGATTCTTGAACTTCATCAAAAGGATTAAAATCTGGATTGATTCTTATTTTAGGTTCAGAAATTGGCCCATTACTGGATGCATTATAAGTTTGAAAAGAAGTTTCTTGGTCGAAGTCAAGGGTTGGAGCTACTTTAAATTTATTAAGACTTTGTTTAGTAGCTGCTCTTAAAATTGCATAAATTGATTTTTCATCACTGAACTTGATTTCAGTTTTTGTAGGATGTATATTGATATCAACCTCTGATGGGTCAATCTCCAACTGGATGAAATAACTTGGATGCGATTTTGGAGGAAGTAGCCCATCCATGGCCTGGCCAACTGCATGATGCAGGTAACTACTTTTGATGAAACGATTGTTTGCAAAAAAGAACTGCTCACCACGAGTTTTTTTTGCGAATTCAGGCTTTCCAATAAAGCCTGATATATTGACGATGTCAGTTTCTTCTAATATTGGCACTAACTTTTCATCAAATGATTTTCCAAAAACGGATACAATCCTTTGTCTAAAATTTCTCTTTTCTAAATGATACAATTCGTTTTCGTTGCTTACTAATGTAAATACAATTTCAGGATGGATTAAGGCAACTCTTTGAAATTCATCGATGATGTGTCTTGTTTCAACAGAATTTGATTTAAGAAACTTTCTTCTTGCCGGGATGTTGAAAAATAAATTTTTTACAGAGATGGACGTTCCTTGTTGAGTTGATATGGGGTCTTGAGTTTTGATTTTACTACCCTCATTTACAATATGAAAACCAAGTTCATCTTTCGCTCTTCTTGTTTTCATTTCTACATGTGCTACCGCACAAATAGAAGCGAGTGCTTCACCACGAAAACCTTTCGTGTAGAGCGAAAATAAATCCTGTGCGTTGTTTATTTTGGAAGTTGCATGTCGTTCAAAACTCATTATTGCATCTTTCTGAGTCATTCCACAACCATTATCGATGACTTGAATCAATGATTTGCCTGAATCTTTTACAATAAGCTGAATTTTTGATGCCCCAGAATCAATAGCATTTTCCAGTAACTCCTTGACAATACTGGCCGGTCTTTGGATTACTTCTCCAGCTGCAATCTGATTTGCAACTGCATCAGGCAGCAAATTTATTACACTCTCCATCATTCAAATTTTTTAAGTATTTCCTCTATCTTTTCCAGGTATACAATAATCACAATTAGAAGCACAGCAAGAATGATTACTCTAATCATAATTCTTTTTCTTCCTTCCTTTTTCAAGTCATTAAAAGGCACCCTCTCGTATCGATTATACATTGCGTCTGAGTATTTTTTATTTCTGAAAGAGAGACGCTCTTCTTTTTCATTTCCCTCAGAATCTTTTTGATATCTAGGTTTGTAATTGAATTTTTTTGGTTTTCTATTTGAAAAGAAAGAGAACATTAAATTCAAAGTTAACGAACACAAGTTATTTTAAACCAAAAAAAAAAGTCTTTTCTCCACCATTAATTAACAATTTAGTTTAAGGTATTTTCGCTGTAGGTACTTTAATAAAATGAAACTAAATCAACTTAAAATGTGCTATTCTAATGTCATTTGCCATTAAAAACCTCTTCTTTCGATACTTTATCCTTCTTTGGGTCTTTATTTTTTAAAATTTCCTTAAGAATAGTGTTTTTGTTAAAAATGAAAATGTTAAATTTGACCACTTTGAAAATTGAAAAGCAAAAAATATGAATCTTCACGAATATCAAGGAAAATCAATACTTAAAAGCTACGGTGTAGGAATCCAGGAAGGAATTGTCATAGATTCTGTTGACCAGGCAACCGATGCGGCTCAAAAATTAACTGAGGAAACAGGAACCGGTTGGTACGTTGTAAAAGCTCAAATTCATGCTGGAGGAAGAGGTAAAGGGACTGTTGAAGAGACAGGTTCTCATGGTGTTGTTTTAGCGAAAGGGCTTGATAAAGTAACTGATGCTGTTAAAGGTATTTTGGGGGGGCATTTAGAAACTGCTCAAACGAATGGTGTCGGAAAAAAAGTAAATAAAGTCTTAATCGCTCAAGATGTATATTACCCTGGTGAGAGTGAGATTTCAGAAATTTATATGTCTGTTCTTTTGGACAGAGAGTCTGGTCAGAATGTCATTGTGTATTCAACTGAAGGAGGAATGGACATCGAAACAGTTGCCGAAGAGACACCCGAGAAAATTTACAAAGAATTTGTTGATCCCGCGTTAGGTCTTCAAGGTTTCCAAACAAGAAAAATTGCCTTTAATCTAGGTCTTTCAGGTGCTGCTTTTAAAGCTATGACCAAATTTGTTGCTTCTCTATATTCTGCATATGTAGGATCAGATGCTTCAATGTTTGAAATTAATCCTGTTCTAAAAACCTCTGATGATAAAATCATAGCTGTCGATTCAAAAGTTACTTTGGACGACAATGCACTTTTTCGTCATAAGGAATATGCTGAAATGAGAGATGTTACTGAGGAAGATCCAACTGAAGTTGAGGCTAAGGCTGTAGATCTTAATTATGTGAAACTTGATGGAAATGTAGGTTGTATGGTAAACGGAGCAGGTTTGGCTATGGCTACAATGGATATAATTAAATTTTCGGGTGGAGATCCTGCTAATTTTCTTGATGTTGGAGGAACAGCAAATGCTGAACGTGTTGAAAAGGCATTTAAAATCATCTTGAAGGACCCCAATGTAAAAGCGATACTTGTAAATATTTTTGGAGGAATTGTTCGATGTGATCGAGTAGCCCAAGGTATTGTGGATGCTTATAAAAACATAGGGAATATCCCCGTTCCGATTATAGTAAGGCTTCAAGGTACAAATGCAGCAGAGGCAAAAGAGTTAATTGATGCTTCAGGGTTGGACGTACACTCTGTTGTTCAGTTTCAGGAAGCGGCTGATAAAGTCTCAGAGGTATTAGCTTAATATTCAAAACAAAAAATTGTAAAGGCAAACATCTGATGTTTGCCTTTTTTTTAATTAAAAGTGAAATTAACTTTCATCCGCATTAGCTTATTCATTATTCTATTGTAATATTAGTTTTAGCTCTAGGTCTTAACCTTGTTGAATTGAAGATTAAATATGGTAGTATTCAGTCTGTGAAGGGAGAATGGATAAATAATTTGTGTCTGGGAATGATAGAGCGTTTATTGGCTTTATTTTTTTTCCATCCCTTTTTGAATTGGGTTTTACATTTGTATTCAGAACCATTTTTTAGGTTGGAATCTAATTTTAATACTTTCGTAATAGCACTGATTCTTGTTGATTTTTCATGGTATTGGTTTCATTTTTTGGCTCATAAGTGGAACTTGTTGTGGTTTATACATAAAGCGCATCATGCTCCTCAAAAAATGAATCTATCAGTAGCTTTTGTTAACCATCCGATTGGAACATTTTTGCGTGGATTTATTTATTGTGCAATTGCTCAAATCGGAGTGCCTCTTGAACTCGTATTGATGGCGGTATACGTGAAAGCTTTTTACCAATATTTTCAGCATACTGAACTTTGGAATAGAATACCTGTTTTGGATAAAATTTTAGTAATGCCCTCCCATCACAGGATTCATCATGCAGCAAATAAAGATATTTTGGATAAAAACTTTGGCGGTATATTTATAATATGGGACAAGATTTTTGGTACTTACCTGAAAAATTATGACGGAATTCATTACGGATTACATCAGGAAAAGATGCCGCTTTCGGTTACAGCAAGTTTGCTAGGTGGTTATCGACCAAGACTTTTTTTCCATATTTTCCCTAAATTCATAAAAGCTGAAATTTCAGTAAACTGGGTGCTTTTTCTTTTTACTATCTTCCTAATTAGTTTTTCAGCTTTTGTCTATATACCACAAGTTAAAACTATGGCAGGGATAATAACTGTCATAGTTATATTAATTTTAGCAAGTTGGAATATGATGTCAAATAAAGAAACAATACATTAGATTTTATTAAAGTTATTAATGTATTGTTAATTCAGTGATGACATTGTTACAATTCTTTGTGATATTTGTTAGAGGCAAAGAAAAAGGGTAGGATAGTAGGTTGTTTTTTAAAATTAAATAGAGGAAAAATCCTTTATGAATATACATTTCCATTATTTTTGTTGAATTGATTAAGATTATGAGGTTTTTAAATAAGTTTAGTTTTTCTTTTTTGTTATCCTTTGTGGTAATTTCATGTAGTGCGTTCAAAGGAAAAAAATCGAATGATAATTTTTCGGGACATAAAATAGAATTCAATATTAAAAATTTGAATGATAGTGTTGTTTATCTCGCTCGATATTATGGAGATAATAAGTATATAAAGGATACCATATTGGTTAATGGAAAGGAAAAATTTACGATTAAAGGAGACGAACCTCTCGAATGTGGGATTTATCTAATCGTTCGGCAAAAAAGAAACAATTATTTTGAGTTTTTAGTCGATGATCAATATTTTACAGTCATTTCAGATACATCAGACTTTATCAACAAAACTTCCTTTAAAGGATCTCCAAACAATGAGAAACTATACGAGTACTTTCGATTTACAGGAGAAAAGGGGAAAATACTGCAAGATACTTCCCTGTTAAAGGAAGACAAAAATAAAATCATACAAGAAATTGCTGATTATAAAAAAGAGTTTATAAAAAACAATCCTAATAACCCAATGTCAGTAGTTTTTTTAATGCAGGAAGATGTTAAAGTCCCTAAGGAGTTAAAAGAAAAAAAAGGAGAAAATGCTGACAGAGATAGATATTACTATTATTTGAATCATTATTGGGATAATGTGAATTTTAGTAGTTCATGTTTGTTAAGAACACCACTGTTTCACGGAAAACTTCAAAGGTATTTTGATAATGTAGTCCCTCAGCATTACGATTCTATTTCAATATATGCCGATGCTCTAATAGAAAAGTCAAGAATTAACCCTGAAGTTTTTAAGTACATTGTCAATTATGTAACCTTCAAATGGGAAACTGGGAACCAAAAAAGAATGTGTTGGGATAAAGTTTTTTATCATATGGCTAAGACTTATTACTTAACACAACCAAAAACGCAAACGCCCTGGGTAGAGGAAGGTCAGATGGCGAAAATTAAAACCCGTGCAGATGGACTCAGATATTCTTTATGCGGTGAAAAGGCTGTTCCTCTTCAAATGAAATATCAAGGGCGAAATTATGGTACAATAGGGATGGATGATACTTTGTTAAATCGAGTGGATTTGTATGCTGTTCCGGCCGATTATGTAATTATGTGGTTTTGGGATTCTGATTGTGGCCACTGTAAAAAACAAACGCCAAAGCTTTGGGATGTATATCAAAAGTATAAAGGTGAAGGAAAAAGTTTAGAGGTTTATGCTATAAATATTGAGCAAGAAACACAGAATTACTTAGAGTATTTGCGAGAAAATAAATACTCATGGATAAATGTTCAGGATACAGCTCATTTGACTAAGTTCAGAGACTACTATGATATTTATTCAACGCCTGTTGCCTTTGTTTTGGACAAGGAGAGAAGAATAATTGGAAAAAGAATTGATCCTGAAGCAATAGATAATTTTCTCAAAGAGCTCTTCAGACAAGAAGAGGAAAGTATAGGGGAAAATAAAAGTTCAAAAAAAGTAAGTAGTAATTAAATTATACTATAAAATGAAAATAGCAATTCTTGGTTATGGTAAAATGGGTAAGGAAATTGAAAAAATAGCCTTATCCCGTGGAAATGATGTTGTTTTAAAAATAGGAGAGGATAATCTAAGTGATTTAACAAAAGAAAATTTAAGCCTCGCTGATGTAGCAATAGAGTTTAGTACGCCTAATACTGCCTATGATAACATTCAGCTTTGTTTTGAATCCAATGTGCCTGTAGTTGTAGGAACTACTGGTTGGCTTGATAAAATAGACTATTGCATTCAGCAAACGGAGGCGGGTAAAGGGTTGTTTTATGCTTCCAACTTTAGTGTAGGAGTAAATGTTTTTTTTGAAATCAATAAAAAACTCGCTTCATTAATGGCTCCCTATAAAGAATACAAAGTTGCAATGGAAGAGGTTCACCATACTGAAAAATTGGATTCGCCAAGTGGAACAGCAATTACTTTAGCCGAGGGAATTATTGATAATTTACCACAAGTTACCAATTGGGTGAATGAAAAAACAGCTTCCAATGGTGAATTAGGGATTTTCTCTAAGAGAATAGAAAATGTTCCAGGGACTCATATTGTCACCTATGAAAACGATATCGATGAGATATATATAAAGCACACAGCTCACAACAGAAAAGGTTTTGCTCTTGGTGCTGTTTTAGCTGCTGAATTTATGTACAAAAAATCTGGTTTCTTTGGAATGTCGGACCTTCTAGGCCTTTGAGACAATAAAATGCTACCCTTTCCTTATAAAGAGTTTTTTTATCTTGTGACATCCAAGCATTAACATTTGTTCTCAACTGCTCTTTTTTACCTTTAGTAAAAGAGAGTTTCCAATAACAACAATGTCTGAAAATGCCATGAATATTGCGGCAAAAATTGGTTTTAAATATCCTGCAGCAGCGATTGGAATTGCAAAAATGTTGTAAGACAACGCCCAAAAGAAGTTTTGTTTAATTGTTCTGTAGGTTTGTTTACCTATTGATAATGCTGTTTTTAGAGCTGTCAGATTTTTGTCAATTAGTATAACCTCTGATGAATTTATAGCAATATCTGTTGCCGAACCGAATGATATTCCAACATGAGCAAGTGCCAAGGATGGAGCATCATTTATTCCATCTCCTACCATGATTACATTATAATCTTTATTTAGTTTTTCAATTATTTTTAATTTTTCTTCCGGTGATTTTTCGTAATAGTAGTCATCAAAATAAAGTTCTCTCGCAATTTCATCACAGTTTTTTCTTAAATCCCCCGATAATAGCATTGTTCTGTATCCATGACTCTTAAGCCAGGAGATCGTTTCTTCAGCATCTTCTTTAATTTGATCTTTTATCCAAAGTTCTGCGACAACTGATGTTCCATTAAATAAAACCAAATCCGATGTTAATATTCTTTTTGTTATTGTTTTTGCATGTTTATTGGATACAAGTTGATAAGTATTTCCTTCTGTATCGGTTCCTTTAACACCTTTACCTCTTATTTCTATAACGTCCTGTAAATAAATGGGGCCAACTTCTTTCTCCAGGGTTTTAACTAATGATTCTGCTATTGGATGATTACTTTGCTGTTCCAGTGAAAGAATTACTTGTTTGATTTTTTTTTCAGATTCCTTGTAATAATTAAGCTTATTTAGGATAAATTGACCTGTAGTTAAAGTACCTGTTTTATCAAATACGATTAAGTTTGCTTTTGCTAATTTTTCAAGAGTTGTTCCTCCCTTAATAAGGATTCCAAATTTAGCAAGCTTTCCAATTCCAACCATAATGGCAGTTGGAGCAGCAAGGCCCATTGCGCAAGGACAACTAATCACAAGGACAGCAATACTGCTCATTATTGAATTTTCAATACTTTTTTCCAGTTTTAAATAGGAGAATAAAAACGTAAAAATCGATGCAATAATAACTCCAGGGACAAAGAAGTTACTAATTCTATCTCCCATTTTTTGAATTTTAGGTTTTTGATTTTGTGCGTTTTTAACGAGTTCTATTATTCTGTCAATTGTGGATTCTCCATATTCTTTTGTAACTCTTACTAAAGCTGAACCTGAAATTACAGTAGTTCCAGAAATCACATCCGTAAGTGTGTTTTTAACAACAGGCCTACTCTCTCCATTAATTAAACTTTCGTCTAACTCCAGTTCGCCTGAGGCTATAATTCCGTCGATGGGTATTTTATCGCCTGAGTTTATTCGAATAAAATCATCAGCTTTAAGCTGAGCCACTTCTATTCTTTCAATTTTATCACCGTCAGTAACTTTCCTGGCAGTTTTTGGGCGTAATTCTTCTAAATCCTTTAAGGCAGATGTTGTTTTTTTTATTGATTTCTCTTCCAATAAATTTCCGAGTAAAACAAGTGTTATTATGGATGCTGTTGTTTCAAAAAATAAATAATCAGTTTGGTGCCCAATAATAAAGGAACCGTAAGTACTATAAATAAAAGCTGACAAAAAACCAGTTGAGATTAATAGGTCCATATTGGGTACCCCTGATTTTAAACCAAAATATGCACTTTTTATAAAATAAACACCGCCTGTTAACAATATTGGAACAGTTAATCCAAGTTGAAAAAGAGGGTTGCTCAGGAGGGGGGCATCAGGGATAAACATGTGTGCCACAAGAGGAAGAGTGAAAAGTAATGAAACCAGAAAAAGGAGGGTAGTTTTTGATTTTTTTCTTTTTTCGGAGTTTTGCTGGATTGTAAAACCACTCATTTTAATGGCATTTTTAAAACCTTTGATGCTTATATTACCGGTATAAGAAGCTTCCCCTGTACTGAAATTTACGTGTACATTTTTAGCACCTTGTTTCTTTAGGGCTTTTTCCACAGAAAGTGCGCAGTTGGCACATGTCATTCCTTTGATATTTAGCGTATGCTTTTTTTCCATTATGAAATAAAGTTACAAATTAGGTTTTAATAGAAATTTTGCTTTCAAGAAAAGTTTTTTGTTATCTTTGCATCCCACAAAATGGCGATGTTAGCTCAGTTGGTTAGAGCACTGGTTTGTGGTTCCAGGGGTCGTGGGTTCGAATCCCATACTTCGCCCAAAAAAGCGGATGTTTCATCCGCTTTTTTGTTTTTGCTAATAAACGTTCTCATAAAAAGAAATTAGTTTCCTCAATTTGAAAAATATTTTTAGTCTGAATGTTAACAAAAAACAATTATTAGACACCTTTACTGTTAGGATTTAAATCGACAGAAGTTTATATTTGTTTCATAAAGTAAATGTTATGGACATTCGTCACGATTGGAAATATAGCGAGGTAAGTCAACTTTACGATATGCCTCTTCTGGATTTAGTTTACAAAGCAGCTGGTATTCACAGAGAGTTCCACGATTCTAAACAAGTTCAAATATCCTCATTGGTATCCATAAAAACTGGAGGCTGTCCCGAGGATTGTTCCTATTGTCCTCAGGCAGCAAGATATCACACAGATGTTGAAGCACAAAAATTAATGAAGCCTGAAGATGTTATCAGTCAGGCAAAAAAAGCAAAGGAGGGTGGTGCTTCAAGAATGTGTTTGGGAGCAGCATGGAGAGAAGTCAGAGATAATAGAGATTTCGACAATGTACTTGAAATGGTCAGAGGAATAAACGAAATGGATATGGAGGTTTGTTGTACTCTAGGTATGTTGAACGATGAGCAAGCCCAACGTTTAAAAGATGCTGGGCTTTATGCATACAACCATAACATTGATACTTCTGAAGAAAAATATGAAGAAATAATTTCTACCAGAACTTTTAATGACCGCTTGGACACGCATAAATCTGTTAGAAAAGCTGGAGTTTCATTATGTTCAGGAGGAATTATTGGTTTGGGAGAAGAGAAAAAAGACAGGATTAATATGCTTATTACTTTGGCAAATTATCCAAAGCATCCAGAATCAGTTCCTATTAACACGCTAGTTCCCGTTGAAGGAACTCCTTTAGCAGAAAACGATAGAGTTCCTTCTTGGGATTTAATAAAAATGGTATCAATAGCCAGAATAATGATGCCGAAGAGTGCCGTTAGGCTTTCAGCAGGAAGACTCGAATTGAGTGATGAGGCTCAGGCTATGTGTTTTATGGCGGGCGCTAATTCTATTTTTGCTGGTGAAACTTTGCTTACTACTGATAACCCTGAGTTCAAAGCCGATAAAATACTATTCAAGAATTTAGGACTCAGTCCTAAGATGCCTTTTGAAGACGGTGAGCAACCAGTAGTTAATGAAAGATATAAGGAGAACTCTGCTAAAGCTAAGATGGAGGCTAGGGTCCGTGAATGGAAGAAAGAAATGGCTTCCAAATAATTCTTCATTTAAATCATGAAATTCAAAAAACAAAAGCATTTGTTGACTCAAAGAGAGGAAGCAAATGCTTTTCGTTTTTTAAGTAATCGCAGAGGTCTCATCGATTTTTCTTCGAATGATTACCTGGGGTTGTCTAAAGGAGGAGATGAATTCAATGGTATTCAGGTCAAAGGAAGTGGTGGCTCTCGTTTATTGGCAGGAAATTATCCTGAGATAGAACAATTTGAAAAGTTTTTATCTGAATTTCACAAATGCGAGAGTGCATTAATGTTCAATTCAGGATATAATGCAAACGTAGGTTTTTTTTCATCGGTTCCTCAAAAAGGAGATACTATACTCTACGATGAGCTAATTCATGCGTCTGTTAAAGATGGAATGCGTCTTTCTTTTGCAAAATCTTATTCGTTTAAGCACAATAGTATTGATGATCTTAATAAAAAATTAAAGCACGCTGAGGGAGATGTTTATGTTGTTGTAGAGGGGGTTTATTCAATGGATGGAGATTCAGCGCCTTTGTTGGATTTGGCAAATTTTTGTAATCAAGAAGGTTTGATTTTAGTAGTGGATGAAGCACATAGCATTGGTGTTTTTGGAAAGTGTGGGGAAGGTTTAGTTCAATCTTTAGGTATAGAGGATAGAGTTCCGATAAGAATCGTTACGTTTGGAAAGGCAATTGGTGCACATGGCGCTGCGGTTTTATCTGATGCTACGGTTAAAAGTTTTTTGATAAATTTTTGTAGAAGCTTTATTTATACCACTGCGTTACCACCTCATACAATTCAATCACTAAGTAACAGTTATGGTGAGTTAAAAAGTGGAACTTTGAGTTTAAATTTATTGCAAAATATAAGTTTGTTTAAAGCTCAATTTTCTAAAAAAGAATCCAAGTGCCTAATATCAAGTGATTCAGCAATACAATGTGTTCTTTTTCCGGGTAACGAGGTTGTAAAGAATGTTTCTGGATTGTTGGTTGATTCAGGTTTTGATGTAAGGCCGGTTTTGAGTCCAACGGTGAAAAAAGGAAAGGAAAGAATAAGGATATGTATTCATACTTTCAATACAGAAAATGAAATCATCAACTTAGCGAATGAAATTAAGAAGCATTTGAAAAATTGATTCTTTTATTTATCATTAAAAATCATTTTTTCGTTAAATTTTGCGCGTAATTCTCATTTCAGGTTTTGTTTTACTAACTTAAATTTTAATACTGTATTTCTTTAAATATGCTTAATTACAATAGTAAAATTTGGTGGAGGTTTTTGTTTAAACCAAGTGGATATTTTTTTGAAGGTATGCTTTGGAGCATATTTTTTTATGGGCTTTTAACAACAGGGTTAAACTTTTTATATGCCAACTATCCCCTTGAAGCGTTTAATATATCGCCTACATTTCATACGGTTTTAGGTTTGGTGATTGGTCTTTTGTTGGTTTTTAGAACAAATACGGCATACGATCGATGGTGGGAAGGTAGGAAGCAATTGGGAATGTTGGTAAATACAACTCGTCACTTCGCAATGAAGGTTGAAGGATATCTTGAAGATGTTCAATTCACTGAACTTATTAAAATATATACTTATGTTCTTAAAGAACACTTACGAAAACAAGAGTATGCTGAACTCGACCGACTATGTCCTGATTGGATGAAAGAAGGGATTAATCGTGCAGATCATAAACCAAACTACCTTTTGGATCAAATGAGTAAAAAAGTGGTTGCAGCTTTGAAATCAGGTTCAATAACAGGGGAGCAGCTTCTTGTTTTGGAAAACGAAATTGAAAAATTATCGAATATTCAGGGAGCATGTGAACGAATTAGAAATACTCCTATACCCTTTGGTTATGCGATACACCTCAAAAGAATTTTACTCATATATTTGATTACCCTCCCTTTCGGGTTTGTAAAGTCACTTCATTGGTGGAGCATTCCATTGATGATGCTGGTCTTTTTTACAATGATTGGCATTGAATTGATTGGAGAAGAAATAGAGGATCCTTTTGGAAAGGATGTCAATGATTTACCTTTTGATGAATTACAAGATAAAATAGAAGGGAATATCGATGAAATCCATGGGAAATTTAAAGCATAATATTCTTAGTTTACTTACAATTTCTTTTTTGTGGAATTGCAACACTAATACTGCTGACCTAAAAGGAGAAATGGCTCTTCCTGTAACAGAAGTTGTTAACACGGATTCAGTTGTCAAAGACGCTTTTGATTCAAGTGAAGTTTCGGTTAATTCAAACGCAACAGCAGCTCAATATCTGGTTGGAACCTGGCTTGTGGAAGAAAGAATTTCAGATGGCCTCTCAAAACAAGGAGATCAAAATGTTTTTGCAATATATAATGAAGATTCCAGTTTTTCGATGAGTGCTATTAATGTAAAGGGAAAATGGTGGGTTTCCGATACTTTTTTGTTCCAAAAATACCCCAATACACAAAAGTTTTCAGTTGATACCACCGTTATTAAGAAACTCAACGACTCTGTTTTGGAAGTGTCTGAGATGAAACGCAATCAAAAGTTTATTTTTAAGAAGGTTTCAAAATGAATCAGCCTCTTGCAGAAAGATTACGTCCGCAAACTTTAGATGATTTTTTAGGTCAAGATCATCTTGTTGGAAAGAGTGGCCCTATTCGATTAGCTCTTAAAAGCAATCTCTTGCCAAGTATGATTTTTTGGGGGCCTCCAGGGGTCGGTAAAACGACATTAGCTCATATTATTTGCAAACAGTTGGATCGTCCTTTTTATACACTTAGTGCTATTAATTCAGGGGTTAAGGATGTAAGAGATGTAATTAATAAAGCAGAATCCAATGGTTTGTTTAATGGAGGTAAATCTCCTGTTTTATTTATTGATGAAATACATCGATTTAGTAAGTCCCAACAGGATTCTCTTCTGGGTGCCGTAGAAAAAGGTACGATTACCCTAATTGGTGCAACTACAGAAAATCCTTCTTTCGAGGTCATTTCAGCACTTCTTTCGAGGTCTCAGGTTTATGTTTTAAACCATCATTCTAATTTTGAGTTGGAAGAGTTGTTGACTAAAGCAATTGATAATGATGTTTTGTTGTCACAAAAAACTATCATTTTAAATGAAACAGATGCCTTAATTAAATTGAGTGGAGGTGACGCGAGGAAACTACTGAATAATTTTGAGTTGGTAGTTAATTCGATTGGAGGAGAAAAAATTGAAATTTCAAATGATATAGTTCAACAGCATGTTCAAAAGAACCTCGCTATCTATGATAAGGCAGGTGAAAATCATTATGATATAGCATCTGCATTTATAAAATCAATTCGAGGAAGTGATCCCAATGCTGCTCTTTATTATTTAGCAAGAATGATTGAAGGAGGTGAAGATGCAAAATTTATTGCACGTAGGTTGGTAATTTCGGCAAGTGAGGATATTGGTATGGCAAACCCAACTGCTTTGGTCATGGCAAATGCTTGTTTTGATGCTGTGAAAAACATAGGCTATCCTGAGTGTAGAATAGCTCTTTCTCAATGTACAATTTATTTGACGACATCACCTAAAAGTAATAGTGCTTACGAGGCTATCAAAAATGCTCAAAAAATTGTAAAAGAAACAGGAGATTTACCTATTCCTTTGCATTTGAGAAATGCTCCAACTCAATTAATGGAGAATATGGGATACGGTAAAGGTTATCAATATTCTCATTCAGGAACAGATAATTTTATTGATCAGGAATTTTTTCCAGCAGAATTGTCCGGCACTAAGTTGTATGATCCAGGTGTAAATAAAAAGGAAACACTCATAAAAGAATGGCTCACGAAGCTTTGGAAAGGGAAGTACTAGAAAAGAATACCTAAAAACTATAAGTTTTTGCCTACACAAGAATAATTTCAAACAAAAACGAATCTGTGACGACTGTCCGTAAAATGATTCAAGTTTGCTACATCGCCTATATTATTTTAATGAATTTGTAAGTTCTATTATTTCACAATTTTGGACATCTCCATTAGTAAGGATTTCTAGTTTTACAGCAGTTTGAAGTTTATGAAAACCATGTTTTCCTGATGCACCAGGATTTATGTGAAGATGTTTTAGTTTTTGGTCATACATCACTTTTAAAATATGTGAGTGACCACAAACGAAAATATCCGGTTGTTCATTTTTTATAATGTTTAAGGCTTTACCATTATATCTACCCGGATAGCCTGCTATGTGGGTAATTACAACTTTTTTTCCATGAATTTTAAAAATTTGAGTTTTTGGATATTCAGATTTAACAATACAATCATCAATATTGCCGTGAACGGCAATGATTGGCTTCATGGATTTTATTTTATCCATAACTTCTATTTTTCCAATATCTCCTGCGTGCCATACAACATCAGAATTTTTTATATGTTTTTTTAATCGTGGGTCAAGAAACGAGTGAGTATCGGACATAATAAGCACTTTTGTCATGATTTCTTGTTTTTTGAGTTAAAAACATAATCTTGAACTATAAAATATCGAATCATTTCTCTCGTGTTTGAACTTAATGCCGTTCTAAATTAATACTTTTGTTGTTAGGTTGATGATTCATTTAAACATAAAAGTTCACGGTAAAGTTCAGGGAGTAGGGTTCAGAAACTTTGCACAACGAATAGCCAATGAAAACAGCGTGAATGGCTTCTGCTTTAATCAACCTGATGGTACTGTTTATATTGAAATTGAGACAACTCAAATGAAAGCAGATCAGTTTTTAGAATGGATGTATCAGGGGTCAATTATGGCAAAAGTTTCAAGAATAGACGTAGAGCCAGGAAAGCTAAAAGGATTTAATTTTTTTGAAGTTCGCAGATAATGGAAGTTATTTACACAGTATGTTCATCGTACGAAGAGGCAAAAAAAATAGGCAAAAGAATGATACAAGAAAAACTGTGTGCTTGTATAAATATACTTTCAGGTATGGAATCAATTTATTTCTGGGAAGGAGAAATTATTGAAGATCAGGAAGTAGTTCTATTGATCAAAACAAAACCGGGAAAATTTGATGTCATTTTAAAGAAAATTAAAGAAATTCATTCATATGAGGTTCCATGCGTTTTTAGCTGGACGGCTAAAAATGTAAGTGAAGAGTATCTTAACTGGTTGAATGAGTACATAAAGTAATGAGAGTTTTAGCTCGTTTGAAATATAATGGATCTGAATATTGTGGTTGGCAAATACAGCCCAATTCTTTAACTATTCAGGAGACTGTTGAGAAAAAGTTAACCATGTTATTGAATCTTGATGTAAAAGTAATAGGTTGTGGGAGAACCGATACAGGTGTACATGCAAACGATTTTTATTTGCATTTCGATTTGGAAAAAGGGTATGAAGTTGATTTTGGAAATTTAAAATACAAATTAAACTCTGTTTTGCCTTCTTCCATAGCTATCACTGAATTAAGAGAGGCATTTAAGGATTTTCATGCTCGATTTTCAGCAACTTCTCGACAGTATAAATATTATATCAATTTGACCAAGGATCCATTTAAAGAAAATTATTGGTTCGTACGACAACCTTTGGATTTAAAAGCTATGCAAAAAGCCATAGCTTATCTATTCGACTATGAAGATTTTACATCTTTTTCGAAGCTTCACACAGATGCAAAAACCAATCTTTGTCGGATAACTCAAGCTGACCTGCAAAAGAATGATGATTCAATTGTTTTCACAATAAGCGCTAATCGGTTTCTAAGAAATATGGTTCGTGCAATAGTAGGCACATTAGTGGAAATTGGATTGGGTAAAAAATCTCCACAGGACATGAAAGAAATAATCGAGGCTAGAGATAGAAGTCGAGCAGGTTCAAGCGCGCCTCCTCAAGGTTTGTTTCTAAACAGAATCATATATCCTCAAGAATTAATTCAAGATAAAAACAATGAGTAAAGAGGTTACCGGTAAGGCTATTGATAGTCTAGTTTTAAGGCGTACAATGAAGTATGTTCGACCTTTTCGTGTAGCATTTTATTCGACAGCAATGATTACAATATTTTTATCATTCATGGCCCCAGTTCGAACTTACCTGGTCAAAATAGCCGTTGACGATAAAATACAATTTGGAGATATTGAAGGGTTAAAAAAAATAATTCTTTTATTGGTCGGTCTTTTGTGCCTACATGCATTCATGCAGTTTTTACAATCATACATGGCAAATTGGTTGGGTCAAAGTGTAATACTGAATATACGAAGAAAGTTATTTCGACATGTTGTGTCCTTTAAACTAAAGTATTTTGATACTACACCAATTGGTACATTGGTTACTCGGGTAACCAGTGATATTCAAACCATTGCTGAAATATTTTCGTCTGGTCTACTAAATATAATAAGTGATATTCTTCAATTGATAATGGTTTTGGTTTTTATGTTTTATATCAATTGGAAATTGACTTTAGTTATTTTACTCCCAGTTCCATTTTTAATTGTTGCGACAATTTTGTTTAAAAAAGCCATTAAAACAGCGTTTATTGATGTAAGAAAAAATGTAGCAAAAATAAATACGTTTGTACAAGAGCATGTCACCGGTATGAGTATTGTTCAAATATTCAATAGAGAGGTTGAGGAAATGCGAAGGTTCAAGGAGGTTAACGAAAGTCACAAGAACGCCTGGATAAGAACCGTTTGGGCAAATGCTGTTTTTTTTCCTGTAGTTGAAATATTATCCGCAGGATCAATTGCATTGCTGGTATGGTGGGGTGCTCGTGGGGTCATATCTGGTTATGTCCAAATTGGAGATGTAATGGCCTTTATTCTTTTCATTCATATGATTTACCGTCCAATTCGTCAACTTGCAGATCGATTTAATACTCTTCAAATGGGTATGGTTGCTGCTAATAGGGTGTTTAATGTTTTAGATACCCATGAACACATTTCTGATGAGGGTGATAACTCATCAATTGAAGTAAAAGGTAATATATCCTTTAAGGATGTTTGGTTTTCATACAAGCCGGATGCCTATGTTTTAAAAGGAGTCTCTTTTGATGTTGATAAAGGTCAAACATTGGCTTTGGTTGGAGCGACAGGAGCAGGGAAGTCATCCATAATTAATGTTCTCACAAAGTTTTATGAAATTAAAAAAGGAGCTATTCTTGTTGATGGTATAAACATTAATCAATTTACCCTGAGGCACTTGAGAAAGGTTACAGCTGTTGTTCTTCAAGACGTCTTTTTGTTTGATGATTCCATTATTAATAATATCACTTTGAATAACCCTAAAATAACCAAAGAAAAAGTTGTTGAGGGGGCAAAGCTTATTGGAGTTCATGACTTTATTATGGGGTTAGAAGGAGGTTATTCATACCAAGTTCGTGAGCGAGGTGCCGTTTTATCAGTTGGTCAGAGGCAACTGCTTGCTTTTTTAAGAGCTTACGTTTATGATCCGCAAATCTTAATTTTGGATGAAGCAACATCTTCAGTTGATACACAGTCGGAACAACTCATTCAAAAGGCAATTGAAAAGTTAACAGAAGGAAGAACATCAATTGTAATTGCTCACAGATTATCAACAATTCAAAATGCCAATCAAATTATTGTTATGGATAAAGGAGAAAAAGTTGAACAAGGAACTCATAAAGAATTAATCAAGGTAGAAGGGTATTATAAAAAGTTGTTTGAATATCAATTTAAAAAAAATTAAGGCTAAGCTATACACTTTGAATATCTTTAGCACTAATGAAAATTAAAATCAATCCTTAAACATATATTTACACAAATTAATTACGACAATCAATATGTATAATTTTTCTCAAATTAAATTCTTAGCTGTATTACTTTTATTTTCTTTCACTCTTTTTTCATGTTCTAAGGAAACAAGGGTGAACTCAAATTGTATTCCATCCAGTGCATCGGCGGTTGTTTGCGTTAATACAGAGAAAATTTTTAATGAAGCGGCTTTTGATTTGGCTTTAGGTGAAAATTTAGGTGGTTTAAGTCTTCTTCCTTTAGCAGGGATGCTAAATAATCCTTCGGCAGCAGGAATTAAAATGCTTGATAAATATTATTTTTTCGTTTCGGGAGCAAATCTTTTTAATGTAAAAATAGGTGCTGTAATTCCTTTAAGTGATGAGGATGAATTACTGGATTACGTGCAGGAGACTTTTAAGGCAAATGTAATTGAAAAGAGTGGATTTAAAACAGCTAAGATATTGGAAAAGTATACTGTTGTTTGGGACAATCAAACAGCAATTTTTTATTCTGGAGCCTTAAATGAAGACTTAATACAAGAAGCAATAATACTTTTGCAACAAAAACCAAGTGAAGCACTCGCTGCAAAGGATTCTATTTTTGTTGATGCACTGAATACAAATGCACATATTTCAACTTGGTTTTATAACGATCAATTAAACAATTACATTGACCAAGGCTCATTAATTCTAAAAAATTTGAATGCATCATCTGATTTGCCTTTGGGTAAAAACAACCGGTTTAAATCGGGTAAAACGGTCTTTTTTACCAATTTTAATGATGGAAATATAGCTGTACAGCAGAAAATATATTTAACGAAAGATTTATTGCAAACCGAGCGTCAACTTGAAAAACAAAATCAGCTGACATCTGTTATGGCGAAAGCATCCTCTTCAAATCCTTTACTAATCGCAAAAACTTCAATAAATCCAGAAACAATCACTCAAGCTTTAAAATTTCTGGATTTAGAAGAAATTTTGAATATGGAAAAAATCAACTCCTCTCTTCCGTCTCAAACAAGTCTTTTCAACGATTATCTTGAAGAAGAAATTATGCTGGTTGTAAATGGTTCAAAAGAAGTTATGAAAATTAAACAAGTTCCAGATATTGATGATGAAGGTAACGATACGTTGGTTTTAAAAGAGACAATTGAGAAAGAACCAGATTATATTTTGGGATTATTAGTAAAAGACTCGGTTAAATTTAATTTCATGCTTAACTTTTTAAGTGCTGGTCTTCCTAAATATGAAGGGTTTTTTAATTATAATGATGAGTTGTATTACACGGTAAAGGATGATTTTTTCTTTCTTACCTCAACGAAACATGGTGTTAAAGCTTTAAACGAGCAGAAGGGACAGTTATCATCTAAAATTGAGCCTGTTGTTTATTCAAACAATTCTATTTTTTACGCCAATGCTCAAAAAATTTTAAAACTAAATGAAGAACTCTCTTTTTTCGGTTTTGAAGGACTTGAAAACATAAGTAATATTCTAGCTTTTAAAAAGGAAGCGAACAGTAAAGGAGTTATCGAAGGTGAGATGATAATTAATTTTATTGACGATAAAAACAGTTTAGTTTCTGTATTAAAAATATTGTCAGACCTGGCTGTTTTAATGAACCCATCAGACTCAGTTGGTATTCAGTAAAAAGTAGTTTTGAAGCAATTTTTTTAATTCGAAGATAAAAGGACTCATCGAATGGTGTTTTTTCAGAAATTTTAAATTTTTACTACTTTCTAATAGTATCTTTGTATCTAAATCAAATAAGAATGTTAGCATCATATAGAATTTTAATTTGTACAACCCTAATTGTATTTTCGAACACAGTTTTTGCACAGAATAACTCTGAAGTATTGCAAAAAAATAATTTAAATATGTTCAGATGGGATGAATCAAGAAGTCTCAATGAAATTGATACCAATGACTTAAAAGAACCAGCTGTTATAGTACTTGATGAGCATAAGTATGTTTATGAAGGAGTAAAAGAAGTTCATCATGTGATGCATCGAATAATTCGACTCAATAATGACTTAGGAGTCGAAATGTATAATAAAATGTACATTCCCACTCAGGATGAAAATGCAATTTCATCTTTAAAGGTACGCTGTATTAGTCCGGATGGAAAAATTGTGAATTTTGATAAGACGAACCTCAAAAGATTTGATAATCTTGATGGGAATGGAGGCTATACTGTATTTGCAATTGAAGGAATTGAAATAGGTGGAGAAATTGAATATTTCTACAAATTAAAGATGCCATTTTATACTTGTAATCGGTTTAACCTCCAATCAAATTCCAATAAAAAAAGCTTTAAGATGGAACTTGAAATTGATGCTGATTTTTATTTTGATATCGGTATGGAGAATATGAGTCAAGATTACTCCTCAGTTGATAGTTCAAACGGGATTACAGAATGGGTTTATATTGAATTAGACTCTTTGCCTAAGCATAGTGAAAAGGATCCTATAGTATTTAAAAAACGATTGAATTTATGCTTTCAAGAGTTTTCAGAAAAAGGGTACAATTACAGTTTATTCAATCGTAAAAGATTTTGTAAATCTGAATTGAATTTTTTTCATTTATACAAAAACACTGAAGCTAAGAAGAAAATTTACGATAGTAACCTGAAGAAACTTTTTAAGCAAGACATAAAAAAGGGAGTTGATGAATTTACACTCAGATTACACAAAAACTTTTCAATCAAAGGACAGGGAGAATCCGAAAAGGGAGGAAGTCAACTCACAAAAAAACAGTTTGTAGCTTCTGCTTCTTATCTCTTAAAAAAAATGCGGATTCCTCATTCTATATATGCAGTAGGGAATCGATATATAAATAATTATGATAGTGGAGACAGAACCTTGAGCTATTATGATATTGATGCATTCATGATTTATTTTAAAGATCAAGATTTTCTTTGGGATCCAAGCTGTAAGTATTGTGAATCGTATTATGTTCCTTACCGATTTTTAAATCAAGAGTTGGTGTTTATTGGACACTTCAAAAATTTGACTTTTTATGAAGGATATACAAATGCACCTATACAGCGAGTACCAACTCCAAGTTGTGATTTCTCAACAAGATTAACGAACATTGATCTTTCTTTTCAGGAGGATTTAACGGTAAACTATTCTTTTTATCAGAATAGGGGTGGATATTACTCATATGGTTTAAAATCCTGGTACAGATATCATGATGGTAAAGGAGAACGTTTTGAAAAGTTTATGGAAGAAACCTTAGAAGATTTTGGAGACTCACCAGAGGTACTTGATTATGAGATTTTTGAAAATGAGAAAAAAGAAATAGTCGTAAAAGCAAGTATGGAAGATGAAACAATTGCCAAAAAGCTGGGTAATAAGCTAATGTTGAATATTGGGACTATAATTGGTATTCAAATGGAAATGTACGATAGCCTAAAAAGAATAAATCCAATAATTCAAATGTTTCCTAAAAAATACAAATATGAAATAAGAGTCAAAATTCCAGAAGGTTATGAATTTTTGTCTTCTCAAAATGTAGAATTGAATGATTTAGGAACAAGAGAAAGTAAAAAAGTTTTTGGATGGAATTCTTCTTTTAAAGTTGAAGGAAATGAGGTTGTTATTCGAATTGAGGAATTTTACGACATAACTCGAGTGGAGGTAGACGAAATACCAAAATATAGAAATGTAATCAATCAGGCTGCTGATTTTAACAAAGCAGTCGTCTTTTTTAAGGAAATTTAGTTTTAAAATTAGGTTTCCTGAATTTAATTAATAATCAAAAGAATTTTTTTGAACATATCTTTTTTACTCGAAGGAAAAAGAGAATATTGTTGAACATCTATTTTTATAAGACTGTTGTATTTTCCTTTTCTTGAGAAGTGTAAAGTGAATTAGTAAATGGAAAATTTTTGAACGAAAACATTTCCACGATTGTCGACTAATTTTAAAGTGTGTTCGCCTACTGAAGGTTGAATGTTTATTTGATGAATCGTTTGAGTACTTCCTACAAAGTTTTCATCAATGTGCCAATAGATAATTCCGTTTTTTTCTCTGTGTGTTGCCTCAAAACTCACTTTTTCAAGTTCATTATTTAAATTTATTGGGATATGGATACGACTGATTTTTTTGGGATAAATGATTTTCATAATCTCGGAATCAAATGTGTTGACGCAATCTTCTGATAAGGGTGGAACTACCTTATAATTTGCATGAGCAGATTTATAATAGTGTTCCATTAAACCAGGTAGTATAAACCATTTGGTTTGTTCCATTTCAAATACATTGTAGCAGTCACTATTTACTTGATGAGTTTTTTCTTTGTTTAAGTGAATTAATTTATGGTAAGGACATGCTTTTACATCACATGCTTGTTTGTTGAGTTCAACCCTTATTGGATTTGGACAGTTTTTTGAAGCTTTGTAACCGCTTTCTTTACAAATTGAAAAAGTTTTAAAGTCATTTACTGGCTCTTTAAACCAGGATGTTGACGGTAATAAATTATAGATGTCGAACAAAATTGGTGCGGCGGCCTTAACACCAATTATTCCTGGACGCCCCTCTCCAGTTGCGTTTCCTACCCATACACTCACCACATATTCGGGCGTTATTCCAATTGCCCAAGCATCACGATAGCCAAAGGATGTGCCTGTTTTCCATGCTACTTTTCGAGCGCTACTAAATACTTTCCAATTGGATTCATCACCGGGTCTTATTACCTCAAGCATAGAATTGAAAGTTAAGTTTATAGCTCCTTCATTAAAATCAGAGTGAAATGGAATCGTTTTAATTTCAGGTTTATAAGATAGTTTAGGATACGTTTTTTGTTTTTTAGACTGATTTGCTTGCCATGCCATTTTTCTGTAAGCTTTATTTAAATCCCAGAGACAGGTTTCTGCACCTCCTAAAACCAATGAAAGACCATAGTGTTGAGCAGGTCGATTTATTGTTTTTATTTCTAAGGATTTTAGTTTGTGGTAAAAGTTATTAAGTTCAACTTTTTCAAGAAGTCTAACCGCAGGAATATTTAACGATTGAGCCAGGCATTTATTTGCTGGTACTGCGCCAGCAAAACTTTGAACATAGTTTTGAGGTGTATACCCTTTGTAATGTGTAGGAACATCAGGCAGAAGTGTATATGGTGTTATAAAACCCTCATCAAAGGCCTGACAGTATAAAAAAGGCTTCAATATACTTCCGGAACTTCTTGGAGATTGAACAACGTCGACAGCTTCATTATGATTGAATCCAAGTCCACTAACATTTCCATGGTAGCTAAGTATTTTACCTGTTTTTACATTGGTAACTAAAACGGCAATATTATTAATATTGTTGCGTCTTAATTTTTTAGAGTGTCTCCTCAGAAGTTTATTAATGCTAAGTTGTAAATTGTAGTTAATGCTTGTTTGATGTTTTTCTCCCCTTATTGAATTTTTACTTACAAAGTTTAATAAGTGAGGAGCATGTTGAGGTAGGGGGTGAGGTTTTTGTGGTAATTTTTCCAGCAATGATAATTTAAAAGTTTCTTCTGAAATTATTTTTATTTCAAGTAATCTCTTAAGAAGCCGGTTTCTTTTTTTCAACAAAAGGTCATGATTTTTTCCTGGAAAAATTAAACTGGGAGCATTAGGAAGTACTGCTAGGGTTGCTGACTGTGCCCAAGTTAACTGATGAGAGGGTTTTCCGTAGTAACGCCATGAAGCAGTTTCAAGTCCAACAACATTTCCTCCAAAAGGAGCATACGTAGCATAATATCTTAAAATATCATTTTTCGACTCTTTAAATTCCAAACGCGTTGCCCAAAGTCCCTCAATTACTTTTTGCCAAATTGTTCTTGGTGGGTTTTTTCGCATCAAACGAACAGTTTGCATTGTAATGGTACTTCCACCAGAAACAACTCTTTTTTCGGATATGTTTTGATATATCGCTCGGGCAAGTGCTTTAAGGCTTATTCCCCAATGAGAATCAAATCTTCTATCCTCGAATTGAACTATACAATGCTTGAATTTTTTTGGAACGGAGTCAATTAAAGGAAAACGCCATTGCCCATCGTTTGCAATTTTTGCACTCAGTAAATCCCCGTTCTTTGATTCAATGATTGTGCTTGTTGGAAATTCAAAATAGACTTTTGGTAAACAAAACACCCAATAAATCGTTAAAAGCCCAAAAAGTAAAGAAGTTATTTTGAACCATTTCTTTCTATGAATACCCTTAAATTTCACCCTTCCAATTTAGTTCAATTATGATTTTAAATGAATATGATTTATTATTCGTTGAGAATAAAGAACAAATCGATTCAAATTAGTCCCATTTGAAACGTTATTAAAATCAATTGAATATCCAGTAATAACTTGCCTGAAACAAATGTTTCTTTTTTCCCATGTCGCAAATCAAAGATTCTCTCGGATATTTTTTGGGAGTGAAGTTGTCTCCATTACTTTTCTGAGTTTTTTGATAAAAATCTAAAGCGACAAAGCTTTGAGAAACTATAATTTTTATTTGTTGTAAAAATACATTCATATTTTTAGTAGGTATAGCAAGTCGACAGAAATCAAAGGTTTCCTTATACAGTTTTTGAACTTTGTTTTTTAGAGTTTTAATGTCTTTGGTCTCTGTTGCAACTGTTCGAATACCTTCCTTTATGTCTTTGTTTACGTCGAAAATATCATTGCAAACCTGAATTAACCCACCAATTTTCAGTAAGCATTCTATTTCTTGCAGCGATATTTCAGTGGAAAAAGAACATCTGTAAAACAGAAGTGATTCACCTCCTTTTTTATAGGTGATACTAAATAAATCATCCCATTTTGTATTTGGGTCTTTTTGCTTTAAGCTCTCAACTTGAGCTTCAAAAACACGTTCAGCAAATTCATACAACCTTTTCTTATTGGGAGAAATCAATAAAATCTCCTGCACTAAATCACAAAAGAGTCTTTCATGAGCGTTTTGTGGCAAAGTTTCAGGAGATAAGCTCATTAACCCTTTAATTCGATCAGGAGATTCATAGGAGCGGTCAAAAAAATCATCAAATAACCCTGTAATGGCAGCCATTAATGTCAACGTTTTCCTTTCTCTGATGCCTACCTTGACATTTAGTAAATTGGCAATTCCTTCACCTGCTAAAACAGGTGAACCAACACCGTAATAATTCGTGATTTTTTCAAAGTCATACTCTGTAAGAGAACCATCATTTTTTTTGTGATATTTACTTAAAAATGGATGCAGATATTCATGTAGGAAAGTCTTTTGCTCACGAATTTGATTTTGAACGGACAGCAAGCGTTTCGGGAAAATGAAAATATTTTTCACAATACTCATCTTCCCTTAAACTAATTTAATTTAACTTTCTTGTTATTTATAATCCCTATAACCTTCCCTTTTAGTTCAGCTCCTATGAAAGGAGAATTTTTGGATAGACACTCAATTTCGGATTTTTCAAAAGTATAATTTCCGTTTGAACTGAAAATTGTAATATTGGCAGATTCTCCTTCAACGATTTTATAGTTAAGTCCTAAAATACGAGCAGGATTCGATGAAATTAGTTGAGTAATCTCTTCTTCGGAAAAATCATCCCCTAGAATTTTGTTTAAAGCACCAAAAGATGCTTCTAAACTTACACCTCCAAAGTCTGCATTGTCAAATTCGCAAAATTTTGTTTCTATATTTTTGGGTGTATGACCGCTTGAAACAACATCTATTGTTCCGTCTTTTAGACCTTGAATTAAAGCAAGTCGATCTTGTTCTGAGCGCAAGGGGGGTAATAACTTATAATTGGCGTCAAAGGAAGTAGTTTCTTGGTCTGTGAAATATAAATTAGCAACATTTACATCACAAGTTACTTGAATTCCTTTTGACTTTGCTTCTTTAATAATTTCAATACTCTTTTTAGTAGATACGCCAGTTATATGAATAGGAGATTCAGTATATTCAGCTATATATAAATCCCTTATTACAGCAAGTTCTTCTGCCAGAGAAGGACGAACTTTCATACCCAAAGAAGCAGCAACTTCACCTTCATTAATCATTCCGCCGTTGGCGACAGTTTGGTCTTCACAATAACAAATGATTTTTCCTCCAAATGGTTTCGAGTAAAGTAAAGCTCTCTTAAGTAGTTCTGGGTTTTTTAAAACTTTTTTTCCATCGGTAAATGCAGCTGCCCCAGCAAGGTGCATATCATACATTTCTGTTATTTCTTTGCCTTCTTGATTTTCTGTAATTGTGCCAGCAGGTAATAAGTTAACAATACTGTTGGTTGAACTGTTACGAACAAATTTAATTTGAGATTTATTGTCCAGTGGTGGAGTTGTTCCTGATACTCCTAAAACAGACGTAAAACCTCCTTTAGCAGCACTTTTTAAAAGGTTTTCTATGTTGTCTTGATGTTCATTTCCGGGCTCTCTTATTACACTGAATAAGTCAACCCACCCATCAGAAATGCAAAGGTTTTTCTCTTCGATGACATTTCTTGCCTTACCTAAGTTTTTTCCAATTTTAACAATCTTACCCTTTTCAATTAAAACGTCTTTTGTTTTTAAATGATGAGGCGATTTCGGACTAATGATTTTTGCAGATTTGATCAGTACATCCATAGAAGAATAATTTGAGTAAAAATAGCCAAATTTGGTTGGCTTAACCTAATAAGAAGTTAAATTTTAATTCGTATTAAAATCATTTCAAAGAAAAGACATGTTAAAGATAGAACCAAGCATGCTAACCAATGTGTGTTTTTATTGTCGGACAACTGATTTAAGTTACTGGATTGGTTGCCCGAAACCTCAAAGCTTGAAATTAAAGGAGAGCTTTCGACTTGACTTAAATTTTGAAGCTGATCCTTTATTAAAGAATTTTCTGTTCGGTCATAATTTAAACCGAAAGCACCAACAATTTTCTGAGACTTTAGCAATTGATAATACCCTTTTTGGAAGTTGGTAGGAATTGAGGAAAGATGATTGTTAACTCTTAATTGCGAATTAGAGTTCTTTGATTTAACATTTATAAATCGATCTACTGAGGATGGAGAAACTAATTTTGTTTTCGAGGTTATGAAGTATTGAATCGGTGTCGTATTAATAGATTTGAATAACATTTGATAAATTAAAGGAACAATCAAAGCTTTTTTTGAAAAATTTGATTGAGTTTTTGATAAACCACTGGCCAAATAGTAAAAGTTGTTATGCTCTACCAGGAATGGAGAATTATCTTCCTTGTAAATTATTGACTCACAGTTTGAACCTGTTGATAAGTCATAATGTATATAAAGAGAAGGGAAATTTTCCTTCAAATTTTTTCTTTTTTTCTTTTTTTCAAAAACGTCTTTAAAAAATGAATGAGATTTTTGTAAATCTCCAATACCCATAGTTAGAGTGTCTTTTGAGAGGATTGATACATTACCCCAAAGTTGAAAAGCCTCATTGTAATTGAATAAATTGGTATTGTTTCCCGGGATTACACCGATGATTTTCCCTGATTTACTCAGCTTTAATAATTCAATAGCCAGATTTTGCGATATTTCATCCAGTTCTCCTAATAAAATCAAATCTTGCTCTGAAAGCATTTTGTAATCAATTTCAAAAGGGGATAAAATCGATAATTCAACAGAGGTATCTCCTTTAAATATTTTGGTAAGGGTTGCTATTACATCTGATTTTTTTGGGGTAATTAAGCAAACTTTTTGTTGATTGGGTATCAAATAAGAAAACATAAGTTCATTGTCGAATAAAAGCCCCTGATCTTCTAGTTGAATAACACCTTTAATTATACTGTCCTCGGGTATTTGAAATTTGTAGTCGTGAATACTCTTACCAACAGTAAGGTTAGGAATTGTTAATGAATTTATTCTATTGTTTATACTTAAATTAATATTTAGGTTTTCCAAAGCAGTTGTTCCGTAGTTTGAAACACTGAATTTTAAAACCTCAGTTCCTATTTTTTTTCTGACAGGCGATTCAAACCAAACCGAATCTATGGATAAATTGGTTTCTTCACTACTTTTTAATATCGCCAAATGGATTTTAAAACTATCCGGATTCTCAATTTTATTTGAATTCAATTGTTGAAAATCAGATATCCAATAGAGCTCAGTATTCTTAATGTTTTTTCCCTGAAAAAATAAAGATTGTCGATTCATTATGGAATTGAGTGACCTAGTGTAATGGCTGGGTGATATTTTTGATATTTCTTCCTGAGCCTTTCTTTTGTTATAAGTAAGTTGATGTTTGCCCTTAAAGTCATTCGTGACAATGTGGATTTTTGTATTGGGTGAAAGTTGCTGAATAACTTGATCAGCATATGCTTTAGCGTTGTTTAATTTATTTCCTTCTACACCCTCACTATCCATGCTCAAGGAGTTGTCTATATATATGCTAACCGTTTCATTTTGAGTACTTAATTTTTCACCTGAATAGGGAAAGGAAAATGCCAGAACTAAAAAAGTAATAAACAATATCCTAAATAAAAGAATTAGCCAGTTTTTGAGCTTTCTTGCTTTTTTTGATTCCTCTTTAATTTCCTTTAATAGACTAACATTTGAGAAATATAGAATCTTATGTTTTCTAAAATTAAAGAGATGAAGTAAAATAGGTATACTCACCAGGAGTAAGGCCCATAAAAATGAAGGATATAGGAAAGATATGTCCAAAAAATCAATTTATTCTTCCAAATATAACTTCTTTTTCTAAATTTTATTTCAAAGAGAGTTGCTTGTTCAAAAAGAATTGATATCTTTGCACTCCAATTTTTAGATAAAATTTAGTTATGTCATTAACTGTTACTGCTGAAAAGAAGAAAGAAATTTTTGCCAAATTTGGTAAAAGCGACACTGATACTGGTTCTACAGAGGGACAAATAGCGTTGTTTACTGCAAGAATCACTCATTTGACTGATCATTTAAAGGAAAACAAAAAAGATTTTGTTACAAAAAGATCATTAATCAGAGCTGTTGGTAAAAGACGGTCTTTATTAGATTATTTAAAAGCTAAAGATATTCAGAAATATAGATCCTTAATTTCAGAATTGGGACTAAGAAAGTAATATACACTTAAGTTATTTTATAAAAGGGCTTCTCAAAGAGGCCCTTTTTTTATGCTGTTTTTTAATAAATATTTAAAGATAATTAAAAACCCTTCCGCCCTTTTAGAGCCTCCTTCGTTTAAAAAATCATATCTTTGCCATAAAATAAACAGAAATTATATAATGAGTATTCAAGCAAAAAGCCAAACTATAGAGTTGGCAGGTGGTAAAACGATTACCATCGAAACAGGTAAATTGGCTAAACAAGCTGACGGATCTGTGGTTATTAAACAAGGTGGAACAATGCTTTTAGCTACTGTTGTTTCTTCAACAGAGTTAAGAGATGGAATAGATTTCTTTCCACTATCAGTTGATTACAGAGAAAAATGGACTGCTGCTGGTAAATTTCCAGGGGGATATATTAAAAGAGAAGCTCGGCCAACTGAAACAGAAATTTTAATTTGTAGATTGGTTGATAGGGCATTACGTCCATTATTTGCAGATGATTATAGGTTAGAAACTCAGGTGATGTTACAGTTAATCTCATATGATGAGAATGCCTCAACTCCTGAATCATTGGCAGGTTTGGCGGCATCAGCTGCAATTGCCGTTTCAGATATTCCCTTTATGGGACCAGTTTCTGAAGCTCAGGTTGCCAGAGTAAATGGTGAATTCATCGTTAATCCAAACAAAGCAGAGTTAGCCGAAGCCGATATGGATATGGTTATTGCTGCAACCATGGACAACATCATGATGGTTGAGGGTGAAATGAGCGAGGTATCTGAAGAAGACATGATTGAAGCCATCAAAACAGCTCACGAGGTTATTAAACTACAGTGTCAAGCTCAATTGGATTTAGCCGCACAAGTTGAAAAAGCTCAAACAAAAAGAGAATATTCTGCTCCAGAAAGTAATGAAGAAGTATATGCTTCAGTAAAGGAAGCGGTTTATCAAAAGATATATGATATTGCTAAGAAGGGATCTTCAAAAAAGGAAAGATCTGCTGCTTTTAATGAAGTATATGAAGAGTTGAAGTCCACATACTCTGAAGAGGATTTAGAGGAGTTAGGAGGTCATATATCTACAGGGTTTAAAAAAGCTCAAAAAGCTGCAGTTAGAGACTGTGTTTTAAATGAAGGAACTCGTTTAGATGGGAGAGCGACTGATAAAATTAGAGACATATGGACTGAAGTTGACTATTTGCCAGGAGCTCATGGTTCAGCTATATTTACAAGAGGGGAGACTCAATCATTAGCGTCTTTAGCGTTGGGGACAAAATTAGATGCCCAGTCTTCTGATGGCGTTTCTGTTCAAAGAGAAGACCAATTTTATTTACACTATAATTTCCCACCATTTTCAACGGGAGAAGCCCGTCCAGTTCGTGGTACTTCAAGAAGAGAAATTGGACATGGTAATTTAGCTTGGAGAGGCTTAAAGCCTGTTGTTCCGAGCGGAGAGGATTTTCCATATACCATTAGAATCATCTCGGACATTTTAGAGTCAAACGGTTCTTCATCGATGGCTTCAGTATGTGCAGGAACGTTGGCCTTAATGGATGCAGGTATTCAAATTACTAAACCTGTATCAGGAATTGCAATGGGTCTGATTTATGATAATGAGTCAGGAAATTATGCTGTACTTTCAGATATCCTTGGAGATGAAGATCATTTGGGAGATATGGACTTTAAAGTAACAGGTACTGAGGATGGTATTACCGCTACTCAAATGGATATCAAAATTGATGGACTTTCTTATGAAGTATTGGTTAAAGCACTATATCAAGCGAAAGAAGGTAGGTTACATATACTAAATGAAATGGCAAAAACCATTGAAAAACCAAACGAGGACTTTAAGTCGCATGCACCAAGAATAGTTGGATTCACCATTCCGACTGAATTTATGGGAGCTGTTATAGGGCCTGGAGGAAAGGTTATCCAGGAATTACAGAAAGAAACAGAAACTACCATTGTGCTGGAAGAGAAAACAGATAAAATTGCATCTGTTGCTGTTGCCGGTAGCAACAAGGAAGGAATTGATAAAGCTGTTGCAGCCATTAAAGGAATTACAACTGTACCGGAAGCAGGTGAAACCTACAAGGGTAAGGTAAAGGTAATACTTGACTTTGGAGCAATTATTGAGTTCTTACCAGGAAAAGAAGGGTTACTTCACATTTCTGAAATTGCACATAAGCGAATTAAGGATGTGAAAGATGAGCTGGAAGAAGGTCAAGAACTTGAAATAAAGATTCTAGAAATTGATAAGCGCTCTGGTAAGTTTAAATTATCGAGAAAGGCGCTTTTACCAAAGCCGGAGAAAAAAGAGCAAGAGCAATCTCCTAAAGAGGCATAGTTCTTTCAATAAATATCAAAAGCCCCTAAAAATTAGGGGCTTTTTTTGTTAACATTTTTTCCTTGTTAATTACTTAGTTTTAAACTTTTGGTAACAATTTTAACGTTTATCAGTCGTTTCAAATTAGTTAAAACATGGCGGGTTAATTCTTGATAAAACTCCAATAGAAACAAAAGATTAAATTAGGATTTTCCTGACTCATCTTAAGTTATTCTTATGTTGATTTTTTTGCAAATAAATTTTTCAATAATAAAACAAAATTTAGTTTTATCTAGTAATTAACTCTTTTCTTCTTTTGTTTGGCTATCGAAAAATCTTAATTACTTTTACAAAAAAAAATTATGGAAACACTAGACCAAACAAACACTCTTTTTTCACAAAAAGCCATTAATGCAATGAAGGCCGCTGGGCCTTGGATGAAATTTATTGCGATTGTATTTTTCGTTTTTTCATTTTTCATGTTGATAGCCTCATTTTATCTTTTAGGTTCAATCCCATTGCAAGGATTTATTTCTTTAGTAATTACGGGTGTTTTTATCTACACCAGTATTCAGTTATTGGGAATGGGTGCAAGTATCAGTAGTATGAATATGAGTTCTCAGTCTATTGATTCCTTTTTTTCAAAATGTAAGAACTATTTTATAGTTTGGGGTGTTGTGTTAATAATTTATATACTATTACTACTATACTCGTTAATAAAAGGAGGAGCTGCCTTCGGTGCAGTATTAGAGGGAATGAGTTAAAAAAAGGAGGTTTTAAACCTCCTTTTTTTATGACAATTTCTATTTTAATTTTTATCTGTTTTTTTTAAATCACATTTAAATCATTCGTATTTATTTTTTTGTTGTTTCAATTTTTGTTAATTTAAACAGAACCCTAAAGCAGTTATGGTTGTTATGATTGCTTATCAAACATTTGGCCTAAATAATCGGATATAAAATCATGGTTGAACTCATCAAGAAATTCTTTTTCTTTTGTTGCATGATTTCTTTCACGTTTCCTTGCTGTGGAAACTCTGCTGACTCCTTCAAGATCAACTCAAATAATAAGGTAAAGGATAAATTAAAAAAAGCCTTATTGATTGCTGATGAATTAGAGCATTCTGGAAAGTTTATTGAAGCTTATATCAAGTATACCGAGGTTGGGAAAATGGCGTCGGATGCAGGTAAGCTGGACTATGCTTCTGAAATATATATTGCAGCGCTAAATTTGAGAATAAAATATAAATTAAAAATTCCATATACATATAAAGACAGAAACTTAGCATACTTAAATCTTTGCAATCATCTTCGTCAAAACCTAAGTGATAAATCCATTTTTTGGCATGAATCAGGAATTGAGCAAACTAAAATCGATGCCGATACATTAACATTGTTGAAATTGTACAAAAGTTTTGCTCTTTACTACATGGACAATTATGATAATAAAAACGCAATCCGAATCAACAAAATATCTCTTCCTATTTCTCGTGCTTTTCGGGATACGATTGAATATGCCATTAATTTATTGGACTTTTCAGATTTGCTCAATAAAGAAGGTCGTTTTAAATCTGCCGACAGTATATCGGACATGGGGTATGATTTAATTCATGATTTTGAATTGAGGAATAACATTACCCATTCAACAAAATGGTCTTTCTGGTTCATACAATTAAAGGCATTTATATATTTCAACCAAGGGGATTTCAGTAAGTCAGAACGTTATTTTAAGACGTGTATCGATAGTGTGAAAAAATTTCATGATAGAGGAGGTATAGAGCATTCTGATTTAGAATACGTCACCAATATAAGGCTTGGTAAGCTGTATTATGAGCTTGGGAATTATAAAGCTGCAGACGTTCTTTTTGTGGCTGCGGATAAGATTTTGAACAACCCAAAAAATATTGGATTTAATAAGTCTTTTTTGTACGATAATATGTTACAAACATACCAAAAGGCAGGGTTGTATCAAAAAGCATTTAATGTTTCAGAAAAATACAGGGCTTATATTGATAATTTAAATCGAGAAGCAAGGAAGCAGCACGATATTTTTCTAAAAGATATTGACTTACTGCATATGGAAAACGATGAAAAAGAGCGAGAAATATTGCGTCAAGAAAAACATCAAGAGTTTAAGGATGCTCAATTAACCTATTTGGGTGTAGGAATTTTTGCTGTTGGAATAATTGCGCTGATGCTTTTCTTGTTCAATCAACGTCAAAACCGAACCAATAAACAGTTGTTGAAAATGAACTCAACAATTGCTGAACAGAGAGACCAAATAACATCCAGTATTGAGTACGCAAAAAAAATACAAAAAGCTATTTTACCTTCAAACGAGTTGATGAAGATTTGTTTGCCCTTTTCTTATGTTTTTTACAAACCAAGAGATATCGTTAGTGGTGACTTTTATTGGGTGCACTCCGTGGGCCAAAGGGTACTTGTTGCATGTGCCGATTCAACAGGTCATGGTGTCCCTGGGGCGATAGTGAGTATGATAGGAAACAATGGTTTAGACACCTGTGTAAATGAATACGGGTTAACAAAACCCTCCCAAATCCTAGATGCACTAAACAAATATGTAGAGGAAACTTTTGATAAAAGTAACGATACCGTAAACGACGGTATGGATATTGCGCTTTGTTTATTTGATTTTGAAAAAAATGAGGTTGAATATGCGGGTGCCAATATTCCTCTTTATATGGTGAAAGGTAATGAACTTCAAGTAACTAAAGCGGACAAACAACCGATAGGTCGATACGATTACAGAAAACCTTTCTCGAACCACATTATTAATCTTGACGGCGTCGACAATATTTATATGTGTTCGGATGGAATACAAGATCAATTTGGAGGATCCAAAGGGAAGAAGTTTAAAATAAGAAGATTGAAAAGATTGCTCGTTGAATTGTCTCAACACGATATTAATCAACAAAAAGGGATGTTAAGAGAAACGTTTTCTGATTGGAAACAAGGCGAGGAACAAGTTGATGATGTTTGTTTTATTGGAATACAATTGAAGATTTTTTAAATTGAAACTTTAATCGTTACTCGTAACAAAGTAACAATTAAATGACAAAAAGGTTTACTAATTAGAAATTAATACATATTTTTGCACTCCCGTTTATATAAATAGATTAAGCTATGTCTAAAGTTTGTCAAATTACAGGAAAGAAAGTTATGGTTGGGAACAACGTTTCTCACGCTTTAAATAGAACTAAAAGAACTTTTGAACCGAATTTATTCGATAAGAAATTCTTTGTACCCAGTACAAATGAGTGGATTAAGTTGAGAGTATCAAAAGCAGGATTAAGAGAAATCGATAAGAAAGGAATTGAAATAGCCTTGAAAGAAGCTAAAAATGCAGGCTTTTTGAAATAAATTATTGAAAATTGAACTTAAAGCGTCATCGGTTAAAATCGTTGACGTTTTTTTTTGTTTAAGAAAATTTCAAAAATTAATTTTTAAGTCTACTAGGTAATTTTTTTTAAACGTTTTTATACTTGTGTCATGAAGAAAATCTTACTCGTTTTAATGTTATTTATCGCTACCAATTCTTTTGCAATACTTACAACCAATCCTGATTCAATTCGTGGTTCACTTCGACCGGAGAGACTTTGCTATGACGTTACTTCATATGATTTAAGTATTAATATTGACCCCGAAAAGAAAATGATTTCAGGTCAAAACGATATTTATTTTACTGTTTTGGAAAATTCAAAAACAATACAGATTGACTTATTCAGGCACTTTACAGTGGAAAGTATTTATTTATATGCACCAATTGATTCTTCAGGCGTTGAGGAAGAATTCCCCGTAGAATTTAAAAAGATTGAAGATGCGCTTTTTATTTCGTTTCTCGATACCATTCGTGAGGGGTTGAGTTACAGACTGAAAATAGCTTATAGTGGTTATCCAAATGTGGCAAAAAAAGCACCTTGGGATGGAGGGTTTGTGTGGGATAAGGATTCAATGGATCGGCATTTTTGTGGTGTTGCTTGTGAAGGCTGGGGAGCAAGCAGTTGGTGGCCTTGTAAAGACCATTTATACGATGAGCCTGATTCGATGAAATTAACATTCTTTGTTCCCGAGGGATATCAGTGCATCAGTAACGGTCAATTAACGGATGCAAGTCAAATTAAGCTTAATAATAAAACTTATGAAAAGTATTCATGGAAAGTAACATATCCAATAAACACCTATAATGTGAGTTTTTATTTGGGCAGTTATGAAAAAATTCAAGGATGGTATGTCTCGGGCAACGACTCCCTTAAAACAGAGTTTTATGCTCTTGATTATAATGTTGATAAAGCTAAGAGTCAATTTCAACAAGTTAACCCGATGTTGAAAATATATGAGGATTTATTTGGTAAGTATCCATTTTGGAATGACGGCTTTAAACTTGTTGAGGCACCTTATCTTGGAATGGAACATCAGTCCGCAATCGCCTATGGTAATCAGTACAAAAAGGGATATTTAGGCTATCATCCTGAAGGAATTGAGTTTGATTACATAATTATTCATGAATCCGGTCATGAGTATTGGGGCAATAGTGTGAGTATGGAGGATCTCGCTGATATGTGGATACACGAGGGATTCTGTACCTATACCGAAGTTTTATATACCGAAAAAATGTATGGATATGAGGCCTCAATAAATTATTTGCGGTCCCAAAGAAGAATGAAAAATGATAAACCAATTATTGGTGAATACGGGATAAATGAAGAGGGTAGTGGGGATATGTACTGTAAAGGTTCATGGATGTTACACACAGTAAGAAATTTTTTGGATAACGATTCATTGTGGTTTGCTACATTAAAAGAGTTTCACATGTACTTTGAGCTGAGCAATACAAATACCGAAGAAGTATTAAAATGGTTTGAAATCAAACTGGGTAATGATGTGAAAAATTTAATGATTCGTTATTTATACCAGGCAGATATACCTGTTTTACAATATGAAAAGAAAAAGTTTTTATGGTTTAAGCGAGTAAATTATAAATGGAAAGCGGAAACACAAAACTTTAATTTACCAATAAGAGTGAACGATGAAATAATTAAGCCAACGAATGAATGGCAAAAAATTAAGTTGAAGAATTTTAAAAAGTTAAGGAAGCAATTTGATTGGAAATTTGCTTTGTACGATATTGAGCAATTGAGTAAAGAAGATTGATTTTTTTTAATTGTTGTCCAAAAAAGGAAATAAAGAGACGTGAGTAGGGTGGATTAATAAAAGGTTATGGAATTTATTCATTTTTCAGTAGTTAAAGTGTTTTTAGGCAGAAAAATGGAGGTTCTCTTTTTTAAAGACCATTTAATGTGTTTATCCTCTTTATTTAAATACCTATTGTAAATAAGATGTACTTTTAGAGGAATAGGGTTGCTGATAATAAAAAAAAACTGTAATTTTGCCTTCCGCAATTTTTAAGAATTTATAAAATGGCTAAGAAAGGAGACAGAGTACAGGTGATAATGGAGTGCACTGAGCACAAGGAGTCAGGACAACCTGGTACTTCAAGATACATTACAACAAAGAATAGAAAGAATTCTCCTGAGAGATTAGAGTTGAAAAAATACAACCCTATCTTGAAGAAGATGACAGTTCACAAAGAAATTAAATAATTAAGATATGGCTAAGAAAACGGTAGCAACTTTACAAAAAGGAGGAAAGACTTATACAAAAGTTATAAAGACTGTTAAGTCGGCTAAAACAGGAGCTTACATCTTCAAAGAAGAAATGGTTCCTAATGAGAAAGTAAAAGACTTTCTTAGCAAGTAAAAAAATGGTTTTAAGCATTCATAAAGCTTTCACTTATAGTGAAAGCTTTTTCTGTATATACACACTGTAAAGAATGGGGATATTTGGTTTATTTTCAAAAGAGAAGAAAGAAAAACTGGACAGCGGTCTTTCAAAAACAAAGGATAGTATTTTTTCAAAACTAGCTAAAACTGTAGTTGGAAAAAGTAAGGTTGATGATGATGTTTTAGATGATTTAGAGGAGGTGTTGATTACATCAGACGTAGGTGTTGAAACAACGCTTAAAATTATTGAACGAATAGAGGATAGAGTTTCAAAAGATAAGTACCTGGGAACCGATCAGCTTAATTCAATTTTGAGGGAGGAAATTGCTGCATTATTGGAAGAGAATAATTCTTCAGATAATGCCGGTTATTCACTTCCTGAAGACAAGAAGCCATACGTTATGATGATTGTTGGCGTAAATGGAGTTGGAAAAACAACAACAATCGGAAAACTGGCCAATCAATTTAAAAATGCTGGCAAGTCCGTTATGTTAGGTGCTTCTGATACTTTTAGGGCGGCAGCCGTTGATCAATTGAAAATATGGGCAGGAAGAGTTGATGTTCCTATTGTTGAACAAGGGATGAATGCCGACCCGGCCTCGGTTGCATTTGATACACTGCAATCCGCAAAATCAAAAGGTACAGATGTTGTTTTGATTGATACGGCAGGACGGTTGCATAACAAGTCTCATTTAATGGAGGAATTAACAAAAATTAAGCGAGTTATGGATAAAGTTGTTCCAGGGGCTCCTCATGAGGTTCTTTTGGTTCTTGATGGATCAACCGGTCAGAATGCATTTGAGCAAGCTAAGCAATTTACTTTAGCTACTGAAATAACGTCTTTGGCACTAACTAAACTTGACGGTTCTGCAAAAGGAGGTGTTGTTATTGGGATTTCTGATCAGTTTAAAATTCCAGTTCGATTTATAGGAGTGGGAGAGGGTATGGAGGATTTACAGGTTTTTGATAGAAAAGAATTTGTAGACTCTTTGTTCAATTGATTCCTTTTTTAGTTCATTCGTTTTTCTTTGAAAATTAAATGGGCTTCGCGAAAAGGTGAAAAATTATGTTTTTCCCGATTGAAAAAAATAGAAATTTACTTCCAAAAAATGGGGAGTTGTACTACAATCAAGATTTTCTTGATCCCAATTCCGCCTTGCAATATATTCCAAAATTATTAGAACAAGTAAGCTTTAAAAACGATGAGTCGATTGTTTTTGGAAAGCATTATACTATGAATCGTCTTGTGGGATGGGTTGGAGACGAACGTTTCTCGTATGGATACGCTCAGATAAGAAGGGATGCAGAGCCATGGACAGAAAGCCTTTTAAAATTAAAGGATCTAGTAGAAAATGCAACCCAAACAAAGTTTAATTCCTGCTTGCTTAATTATTATCCAACAGGAGAAGATGGAATGGGCTGGCATTCCGATAATGAAAAAGAATTGGGTTTAAATCCGTCCATAGCTTCCTTAAGTTTAGGTTCGGACAGAAAATTTAGTTTCAAGCACGTAAAAACCAAAGAAAAGTTGGATTTACATCTGGTGAATGGTAGTTTACTATTGATGGTTGGTGAAATACAACATTATTGGAAGCATTGTTTGCCTAAAACTAAAAAGGTAAAAACTCCACGAATGAATCTTACCTTTAGGAACATACTAAAAAGTTAAATTTTAATGGCAAATTTTGATGAGTTAATTAAGAGCAGTGAGAATGTTTTGGTAGATTTCTATGCGACTTGGTGCGGTCCCTGCCAAACACTTATGCCTATATTGGAAGAGCTCAAAGAAGAGCTTGGTGAGAAATTAAGAATTATTAAAATTGATGTTGATCGTCATCAGAAATTTGCTGCTCAAATGGGAGTGAGAGGAGTTCCAGGCTTATTCTTTTACAAAGAGGGAAAGCTGATTAAAAATACTTCAGGTGTATTGGCAAAACACGAGATTAAATCGATTTTCGACTTATAATTGGAAATTTCAACCAAATTATTTTAAAAACTCAAAGGTCCATCGACCAATCTCATTCAGCAATTCAATGTAATACATTCCGGGAGGTAGATGAGAGATTTCGTATTCATTTTTCATGATTATTCGACCACCGGCATTATAAACATTTAATGTTCCCGTAGGGAAGTATCGAGTGTGAATTTTATTATTAACAACCCAGGCTTTTGGATTTTCTCCAAGTAATGCAGAAACTACAGCAGTGTCCAACAAAATTCGCGTATTGTCCGTTTCAACTTCAATCAATTCGAAATAAACCGTTCCAATGGGCGCATCGAGCCAATTATAGGAGTAAAATAAACTGTTGTTTGGATAGCATGTGGTTAATGAGTCGAAGTTAAGACCATCGAAAGAATAATTAATTTGGTACGCCTGTGTATTTAGTTCAGCTAAAACTTCCCATTTGATTATAATATCATTATTTTGATCTTCTCTTCTTGCTTCAAAATAAAGTAGTTCAACCGTTAGAATACGGTCGTTTGATGTTCCAGCAGTCCACTTTGAAAAGCTACTAATATTATTGAGAGAAATACAGTTGTTTAGAGGGTTCGAAAAACTACTTTGATTATTCCAGCTGATTCCTCCATCACTGGATTTAAATACTATTAATTCATTTTCGTTGTTGTTGTTCAATTCTGATTCGAAATAATTGAAAGACAGGTTTACATTTAAATTGTAGTTGTAAGATGGCTCTATTGTATAAACCCTATTGATGCTTTCTGAGTTCCCTAAATCTAAAGCTTCAAATTCTCGTTCAATTAAAGTTTTGCCTAAATCAGTAGATGAGTTTAAGGATACTCCTAAACCCTTTATGTTTTTATGTGTTCCAGAGGGTATATCTTCATTTAGTGATAGTTTCCCTACTCCTGTAATCGGGTTGTTTAAAGTTTCGCCACTTATATATCCTGATTCTTCAATTTTAACCTCTGCATTTAAAATGAGTCTTCCATCGGTCATAAAAAGAGTATCCTTGAGTAATACATCAGAATTAATTTCTAGAGAATTGAAATTTTTTGAAATATCAATTTGATTGAGGGTTATATTTCCTGTCCCGTTTATCGATTGATCTTTTGTGGAGTCTAAAAATAATATTTTTCCTTTGCTGCAAATAAAGTACCCTTCGCAATCAATATTTCCATATACGTATATTTCCTCATCGTAATTGAGTAAAAAGATTCCGTTGGAGCTTATGGAGATATTTTCGAATGATTTTTCCTGATACTTTGAACTGAAGGTTACACTGTCTTCTACAATCAAATTATATATGTTTGATTTTTCACTGTTAAAATTCAAATTTCCATTTTTTACCAACACTTTATTTTTGACTTGTAAACTTCCCGAATTTGCTCTCGTAGATGCTTTACCTATTTTATCGATTGTTAAAGTGTGATAGTCCGAAATTTTAATTTTCTGTGATTTTAACCCATTGTAAATAAATTCAGAATTTCCAGGCTGAATTTGACCACTCGAATTGCCATCACCGCCAATATAAAATTTACCTGTTGTAAGTATTACATCACCAGGTCCATTCCAATCTCCTTTTAAATACACCGTTTTATCATCTATAAAAAGTTGAAGTGAAGATTCTGACAATTTTAAATTTCCTTTTACGATTAATGAATCTCCTGAAATATATTTTTTGCATGAAGCGATTGCACCATCATCTATTGTTAAGCAGCCGTAATGGGGAAGAGATGAGATATTTTGATCTGCCATAGAGGCATATATAACCACAGAGGAGTCATGACAATTTATTTTTGAAAAGAATAATGGGAATTCTATTGGTTTACGACTAAAGTTATCACCAACAGTCAGTTTTGCAAGAGAATCAATTTTTAGCAAACCGTAGGGGTTTCCTATAATTTGGAATGAGTCAGTCTTTAAATGCGAATATTTTTGTATTACTAAATTCCCGTGAACAATAATGTTTGAGGAAATTGATTTACTTCCTTCGTTTTGAATTGTTAAATTTTGAAAAACACCTAGCGACTTTGCGAAAATTTGGTTTCCTTTTTTATTAAAGACAACGGTGTTTGAATCAGAGCTGAAGTCCATAAAGCCAAGTGTGTTTTGAGTGTCGGTAGATAATACAAGTACCCCTCCTCCAAGATTAAATAAAGAATCTACGTCGATTTTTTTATTTATTGAAACAATCCCTCTATTGTATAAGTTGTTAGCTTTTACTCTGGGTATAAATGCAGTGTCTTTTCCTAAAATGAAAACGGAATCGTTTAAAAAAAGATAATCACAGGCAGTTCCTTTGCAGCCTTTGAGTGCTCCGTCGTTTTCTATACCTTTTGTAATTACAACATCAGAACTGGAGTTGTTTATAAATTTTCCGTTTTTTTGAATTGATATAAAGTAAAACTGTGGAAGGGCATCGTCGGATTGAATTATGAGACAACCCTTAATTTTAGTTGTGTCCATAAAAATAGGTTTGTGCCCTCCAATTATTAGTTTTCCTAAGGAATCTATTGTGCATTTGTTTAATTTAAGGTCACCAACTTTAAGTTTACCTTTCATAATCTTAAGATTCTCAATTGAAATGTTACTATAGATTGTCGACGAGTCGTTGCTGTAATTGTTATAAATCATTGTTCCATAATCTTTTTTTTTTGATCTTTTGCCTGTTGCTTCCATTGTATTCAATAATCGGATTTCCATTAACAATTCCTTCTCCTGTAAAGTTTCCACCGATTTTTAAAGTATCGTCGGAATTTAAAGTCAATTTTCCTGAATTAGGTATTGAAAGGTTGCCCACTTGTATAGAGTGATTAAAACTTTGATTGTTATTAATTTCAAGTGTTGATTTTTTTCCAAAATAGAAGTTTTGAGTGTTGTCGAATGTGAAATCATCAGATACGCTGAGGTGAGAAGTATCATTACAATAAAGGGAAACCAGGCTTAAGGGTTTTTTCAATTCTATTGAAGATTTGCTTTTTATATCTAGAGTACGAATATAATTTACTGTATTTAGTGTGTATTTTGTTTTCCCTGAAAGCACTATTTTTTCTGCTCTATTCTTACTGATTTTCGGGATTTTTTGGTGTCCATTTCGAATGAGATGAAGTTCATTGTTGGGGTAACTTAGATTTAATGAGTCAATTTTGAAATTTGTATTCATCATTCCAAGTTTAATAACGCCTTTATTGATTAACTCGCCTTCACCTCCCAGCTCTTCACTGACTATTAATGTGTCCATGACGACTAAGCTATTGTTCATTTTGAGTTTAGATACAGAAAGGTACCCATTTATAACGCTTGGATTCATGAAAGTTAAGGTTCCTTCATTCAATAGTATAGTTCCTGTGTTTTGTAAATTACCAAATAGAATAATGTTTTCGTTTGCCGGGTTTAAGAGAGTTCCGAGGTTAATAAAATCATTAATTTTTTTACTGCCAATTCTGCTTTTTAGAGAAAGAGAGTCTTTAATGAGTAGTTTATTGGACACTTTGAGGTTGAATTGACCAAAAATGGTACCCCCTTCGATATATAAATTTTCAGTTTCAAATGTGCCTGAATAACTTCCTGTGATTTCGCTATCATCAAAAAAAGCATTTTTACATTTTAAAAAATTTGTTTGAGATTTAAAGAAAAGAATGCCCATGTTTTTTAAATAAAAACATTGGGTGTTGGAAGAGTTTATGAAAACAGTATCTCCTATATTTATCAGGACAGAATCTGAAGGACCCGGTTTAACTCCGTTTATCCATGTTTCCGAGTCTGTCCATTTACCGGATCGATGAGTTTCAATAATTTCGGCCTGCGATATTCCTGTTATTAAAAAGGTGAAATATAAAATAAATTGATTTTTTATCATAACTATTTACTAATTGAGCTAATTTATTAGTAAATTGAATCTCGATTTGAAAAAAACAAACTTTATTGAACTGAAATGTTTGAAAAGAGTTTGCAAGGTTATAAACTGTGTTAAAACGAATAAAAATGAGAGCAGTTGTAGTAGATGACATTGAAAAGTTTCGAGACAATTTAATTCAAGATTTAAATGAGTTTTGTCCTGAAGTTGAGGTGGTTGGAACAGCAGACGGAGTTGTTTCTGCAGCCAAAGTAATCAAATCAAAATCGCCAGATGTTGTTTTTCTTGATATTCAAATCAATCAGGGTACAGCGTTTGATCTGCTAGAATTATTGGGAGAAATTAATTTTAAAATAATTTTCACAACGGCCTCAGATGAATATGCTATTAAGGCTTTTAAATTGTCCGCTGTTGATTATTTACTAAAGCCTATTGACCTGGATGAATTAAAATCTTCAGTGGATAAGGTTAAGTCCATAAATAATGATGATTATCAATTGTTGAAGGCGAACATTAAAGAGGAGGATAAGTCGAACAAGCGTTTGGCTCTTCATTCTCAGGATAAAATTGAAGTTGTTGAAATAGGAAATATAATCAGGTGTGAGTCCAACATCAACTACACACAGTTTTACTTTGTTGATGGAAGTAAGATGTTGGTAACAAAAACCTTAAAGGAATATGACAGGATGTTGTCGGATTTTGGTTTCTACAGAGTTCATCAGAGTCATTTAATTAATATTGATCACTTAAAAGAATATATTAAAATAGATGGAGGATATTTAAAAATGTTTGATGGTTCCTCCGTTCCGATCTCAACGAGAAAAAAATCATCTGTATTAAAACTGCTTCAAGGAGTAGTTTAAAGGCAACTATATAAGTAAAAAACAGTCCTACTAAAAACCCTAACTATGAGAAATTTAATTTTTGTTTTTTTTATCGCGAGTTTAGCCCTTCAGGCCCAAGTTGAAATAAAAAAAAGTAAACCTTTGTATCCGGAAAAATCAGTTAAAACACCATGTGATTTTGGTGTGGTTGAGTCGCTTCGAGAAATTAAGGAAAAAGCTCGACCTATGTTTCGTAAAAATAAAATAGTAAAAAATAAATTGCGTAGGTACAAGTATATAAATGCCAACGCAAAACCTACAAAAGAAGACCCTGTCATTCAGGTTGGCCATAAAAGGTCTTTGGCTTTAACTCCTATAAAATCATGGCAGGGTATTGATCAGTCCTCTCAGGGTGCGACTCCTCCTGATCCCAGTGGAGCGGTTGGAATAAATCATTATGTTCAAATGGTTAACTGTGCAATGCAGGTTTTTGATAAGAATGGAAACAGTTTGTGGGGGCCAACCTCTTTGTCCTCTGTTTTTCCGGGAAGTTCAGACGATGGTGATCCAATTGTTATGTATGATCAATTTGCTGATCGATGGTTCATAAGTCAGTTTCAAACGTCCAGTAATAAAGTTTTAATTGCTATATCGAAAACAAGCGATCCCCTGGGTGAATGGTATTACTACGAATATCAATTTGATGATTTTCCAGACTATCCAAAGTTTTCAATATGGGGAGATGGGTATTATATGACAGCAAATATGAGTGTGCAAAATGCAGTATGCTTTGAAAGGACTAAAATGCTGGCGGGAGATGCCTCCGCAAGAATGGTAGCCTTGACTTTCCCAAATCTACAAACAAATGGGTTTTTTAGTGCCCTTCCTGCTCATGCAAGTGGAGACGATTTGCCCAGCACTCCAATTAACTTTTTTTATTTTCAGGATGATGGATGGGCTCAAGGCAGTGATAGAATTAAAATTTGGGAGATGACAGTAGATTGGAACAACACTTCAAACTCAAAAATTGAATTGAAACAAGAGTTGAATGTTGCTCCTTTTGATGCGGAATTTGACGAAAACTGGGATGATATTACCCAACCGGGAGTTTCAGAAAAGTTAGATGGAGTACCTGGGGCTTTTATGTATATGGCTCATTATCGTTCGTTTGAAGATTACAATGCTTTAACGTTATGTCATTCAGTTGATGTTGATCAGTCCTCCTCAATAAAATCTGCCGTAAGATGGTACGAACTTCATGAAGAAAGTGGTACCTGGAAAATAAATCAACAAAGTACTTATGCTCCCGATAGTGACAATAGGTGGATGGGAAGTATTGCATTGGATAAACAGGGGAATATTGGTTTGGCTTATTCAGTTTCAAGTTCAACAACTTATCCAGGTATTCGTTTTACAGGAAGAAAAAAAGACGATAACTTGTCTCAGATGACTATATCTGAATCAAATGCCTTTGACGGCTCAGGCGTACAAACAAATACCAATAGATTTGGTGATTACTCTCAAATGACAGTAGATCCTACCGATGGAATAACTTTTTGGTATACAGGAGAATTTATAGGGTCTTCTGGTTGGGAAACTGGTATTTTTAGTTTTAAAATTGGTACCGAAAATGATTACGATGTTTCTTTAGTTAAGGTTGTTTCTCCAGAAAGTGGACACTTAACGGGGGCCGAGGCAGTTAAAATTCTGATTAAGAATATAGGTAAAAACCCTCTATCTAACTTTAATCTTAGTTATTTCTTTGAAGGAAATACAGTCACAGAGATTTTTTCAAATACCCTTCAACCTGGAGATACAGCATCGTTCACTTTTGCTTCAACAGTCGATTTATCTGTTTCGGGTGAATACAATTTAACTGTTTTTTCAGGTCATTCAGGTGATGGTGATCGATCAAATGATACACTTTTATCCGTAATTGAAATTCCCTATCAGAAAGATGCAGGTGTGACTCAAATTAAATCCCCTTCATCTGATGTAGGATTGAAAGATGAAACCGTAACGATATCGGTTAAAAATTATGGAATACAAAAATTACAAGATATTCCATTGGTGTTGGTTGTTGATGGTGCCATACATAGAGATACTTTAACTGATGAAATAGAAAGTGGTGAGATTAAGGATTTCAGTTTTGGAAATAAAATCGATTTTTCAACAGTGAAAACTTATCAACTGATGGCTTATACTAATCTCTCCGGTGATCAAAAACACAGCAATGATACAGCTAAAAAGAGTGTTGAAACTTATAATTGTAACCCAACTTCTGATTGTGAAGAGGATTATATCAGTTCATTAAAAATTGAGGACATAAACAATTATTCAGCCTGCTCAGCAAATGGGTATGGAGATTATACAAGTCAGAGCACCGATTTGGAGCAAGGGGAATCTTATAAGTTGGAAGTAACCTGCGCTTATAATGCACATGCTTTGTCGGCATGGATTGATTATAACGATGATAAGGTTTTTCAAGATAGTGAGTTGATTTTAAAAAATGAAAATTATGATTGGTCAGCTGAATTTACTGTTGATATACCTAATGATGCAGAAGTTGGAGAACATTTAATGCGGGTAAGAACAGCTTGGCGAGAGGATAGTGATGACCCTTGTGCAGCAATTGATTACGGTGAAACAGAAGATTACACAGTTAAAATCGTAACTTCCAATTCTACAGAGGAACTAAACGGTTTTGAATTTGAAGTTTTAAATGAATCCAACTCAATTCGTGTAATCTCCTCACAAACATTGAATGAAGATTTCAGCCTGGAATTGCTCAATGGTAATGGACAAATTGTATATACGAAGCAATTTCTAGCAGGTAATCAATTGGATGATTTAATTGCCGTAAGTAATTTTGCATCTGGTATTTATTATGTAAAAGTTAGTAATGAGGAAAAAAGTTCAGTTAAACAATTTATGGTTAGGTAGTTTATTTTTTTTAGTACTTTTTTATCATTCCTCTTACGCAGTTGTTTGTGATGTTTTACCAAAGCTCAGTTTAGAGCAGTGTGGACATTATGACTTTATTGCTTACGGTAAAGTCGAAACTGATTTTGATTGTGAAAATGAAAAATTTTCGTTTCAGCCAATTTTCATATTTAAAGGGTTTTCGAAGGAAAAAAATATTGTTTTGTATACTCCTTGCTCCGATGGGGGCCTTCATGTTTCAAAGGGAGAATATTGGATAATATATGGTTTTTTGAATAATGCACAGGAATTAAGACTTTCGATTTGTGGTCATAGTAGAAAACAAATTCCGGAAGATCAAATCGATTATTTTCAAGACATTCGAGGAAGTAGTTTTAAAGACGACTTGGCCTTTTTAAAAGAAAACTTTACTCTTAAGTCTTTTGGAGAAAAAGAGTTGCTTCCAAAAAAATATCAAAAAGTTGACCCAAAATTAGTTCCCATTCTTCTCGGAGTGGGGTTGCTGTTCATGCTCATAGGATACTTTGTGATAAAAAAAATGAAATAAAATATTATCAATAAAGTGGGTATATGGGCATTTTGAAATTTATGCCTAAGGTCCAGTAGTTGTATTCTTTGGATGTGTTGAATTGATAGCCTCCCTTAATTTGGAAAGCATTAATATATTTTAAAGGTAAAGCAAAACCAATTGTTGGATGAAATTGGTTATATTTTCTATTGCTGAAAAAATGATTAAATTCCAGACCAATAAACGAGGAATAATACTCGTTAAAATCCAGGACACCTAATTGAGTTTCCATACCCATCCCATATAATTTATTATTGGATGAATTGTTGTTTGTTTTTGTAATAAAGTTTCCTGTAAAATTTACGAGAGCAACATTGCTGTATCCGATATAAGTAAGTCCGAATTTTGAAAAATGGTTAGTGGCATATTCATATTCGTAATTTAACCAAGGAATATAGGGGTTGCAATCTTCGTTGTTTTTACAAGGTCGTAAAAGACAGGATTTTTCATATCCAGTTTCTTCCAGAAAAAGTGGATTTACATATTTTACATAGTAAGGAGAGCAACATGAATTCAGTATTATAGTTGTAAAAAGAAATATAAACGGCTTCATAAAAGTATAATGTCAGCCAGTTAAAAAGTAACATGTACAATAAAAAAAGGCAACTCTATTTTTGAGTTGCCTTTATATAAATTGCTATTTATGAAAATTAACTTAGATTAATTTTCTTTTCAATATCACTAATGTATACTCTGAAACGCTTATCGGTATCAATTAAATTGTTAACCGTTCTGCACGCGTGTAAAACAGTAGCATGATCTTTACCTCCACAATGAGCACCAATGGTAGCTAAAGAGGATTTTGTCAGTTGTTTTGAAAAATACATCGCTATTTGACGTGCTTGAACAACCTCTCTTTTACGAGTTTTGCTTTTCATTAATTCAAGAGGTAAATTAAAATAGTCACAAACTACTTTCTGGATATAATCAATTGATACCTCTCGAGCCGTATTTTTAACAAACTTATCAATCATTTGCTTAGCAAGATCTAAAGTGATTGATTTTTTATTTAAACTCGATTGAGCAATCAAAGAGATAAGAGCGCCTTCCAGTTCTCTTATGTTTGTCGTTATCGAATAGGCAAGATATTCAACAACATCTTTTGGTAAATCAATACCATCTTGATACATTTTTTTGTTCAATACAGCGATTCTGGTTTCCAGATCAGGAGCTTGTAAGTCTGCAGACAACCCCCACTTGAATCTAGAAAGAAGTCTTTGCTCCATGCCTTGTAGTTCAACAGGAGGTTTGTCCGATGTTAAAACAAGTTGAGAACCGTTTTGATGTAAGTGATTAAAAATGTGAAAGAATACGTCTTGTGTTTTCTCTTTACCTGCAAAAAACTGAACGTCGTCAATTATTAACACATCAATCATTTGATAGAAGTGAATAAAATCGTTTTGAGTATTGTTTTTTACAGAGTCAATAAATTGATGTGTAAACTTCTCTGATGAAACGTAAAGAACAGTTTTGTTAGGGTGGTTCTTTTTGATTTCAATACCAATAGCGTTTGCTAAATGGGTTTTTCCTAAACCAACACCTCCATAAATTAATAAGGGGTTAAAGGCTGTGCCTCCTGGTTTATTTGCAACCGCATATCCTGCCGAACGGGCTAAACGGTTACAATCTCCTTCTACAAAGTTTTCAATTGCGTAGTTCGGGTTAAGCTGTGAATCCACATTTACCTTTTTCAACCCAGGTATTATGAATGGGTTTCTAATGGGAGTCTGCTGGTTTAAATCGATAGGCATCGTAACAGCAGGGTTCTTGACAGATTGTTTATCAGTGGTTGGAAGTTTGACAGTAAAAGGTTTTTGGTTACTGTGGTGGTTGTCAACCACAACACTGTATTCCAATTTGCCTTGCTGTCCAAGCTCTTTTTGAATTGTTTTTTTCAACAATTCAACATAGTGCTCTTCAACCCACTCATAAAAAAACTGGCTGGGAACCTGTAGAGTAAGGATTTTGTTTTTAAGCTTAACCGATTTAATTGGTTCGAACCACGTTTGAAAACTTCTAGGGCTTACATTGTCTTTTATTACAGATAGACAATCGTTCCAAACTTTTTGTGCTTTCTCCATTGAATAAATAGGTTAAAAAATATCAATAAAATGTCAGGCTTACTTACATAAGCCAAAACGGTTGTTTCAAAAAATTAGTTTCAAAAAAATGTTGGGAATTAATAAATTTCCTCCCCTGATTTTGCTTGGACAAATATTGGACGAAAAAAGTGAATAAAAAAATATTTTTGGTATTGTATTTTAACTTTTTTTGACTTAGGTTAAGAGCTAATTTCCCTCTTTTTTCGGAATGTATTTCTTTATAGCTTTTTAGTATCTTTTTTAAAAACCTTTTCTTTACATAATTAATTGTTAAAACCTGATAAACAGATTTTTATTGTTTTTTTTAAAAAAATATTTTCAAACTTTTATTTTTATGCAATATAATAATACGACACAGTGATGAATAAATTTATTTTTTTTATTGGCATAAAAATTTTGACTCATAGAATTTGATGTTGAAAATCATATTTTTGTATTAAATTTTTATTCATGTATGTACATAAAACGAAGTTAAGAGTTCGATATTCTGAAACGGATAAAATGGGTGTTGTTTATCATGGTAATTACATTCAATATTTTGAAGTTGGTAGAGTAGAGTTTATGAGGAATATTGGAGTTGTATATGCTGAACTGGAGAAAGATGGTATTGGAATGCCTGTGGTAAATATTGATATCAACTATCTTCTTCCTGCTCCTTATGACGAGGAATTAACAATTGAAACCTGGATTGAATCATTACCCACCTCTAAAATTGTTTTTCAAAATAGAGCTTTAAACGAGGCAGGTAAGGTTGTTTGTAGGGCTCAGGTAACACTTGTGTTTATAAACGATAAGTTTCGTCCTGTAAAGTCACCTAAAGCGGTTATAGAGGCGCTAATTGCAAATGGAATAGGGTAGCGAAAAAGATTCCTGTAAAAAGGGTCGAATATTAATCGACCCTCAAATACTATTAAATGAATTTAATTTATTGGTTATGACTGTCTATTTGTCTCGTAGGCTTCTATTTTACCCTTTTGAGCCAGTAAGTAATCTATATTATCGTAACCGTTCAATAAACATTCTTTTCTGTAGCCATTAATTTGAAATTCATTTTTTTCACCGGTAGCCATTAATTCAACAAATTGATTTTCTAAATCAACTTTTATTTGAGTATTATTATCGGAATCGATTGCAGCAAAAGCACTGGCTAAAAATTCAGGAGTAACAGTAACTGTTAAAACACCATTATTTAGAGCATTGTTGTTGAAAATATCTGCAAATTCAGATGAAATAACTACTTTAAATCCGTAGTCAGCTATTGCCCATGCGGCGTGCTCTCTTGAAGATCCACATCCAAAGTTTTTACCAGCAACTAACACATTACCAGAATACTTTGGGTTTTCAAGAGGAAAAGAAGTAATAGGTTCATTATTTTTATTAAATCTCCAATCCCTGAATAAATTGTCCCCAAATCCATCTCGGGTGGTTGCTTTTAAAAATCGAGCAGGAATAATTTGATCGGTGTCTATGTTTTCTGTTGTAATGGGTACAGCAGGGGATATAATGGTTTTGAATTTTTCCATAATTAAGTTTTTAGTCAATAAAATCTGAAGGATTAGCAATTTTTCCAGCTATGGCTGTTGCTGCCGCTGTCGAGGGAGATGCAAGCATGGTTCTGGCTCCAGGACCTTGTCGCCCCTCAAAATTTCTGTTTGAAGTACTCACACAATAAGCTCCAGCAGGTACCTTGTCGTCATTCATAGCCAAACAAGCAGAACAACCTGGTTGACGTATTTTAAAACCAGCTGCCTCTATGATTTCAGCCAAACCTTCTTCGTAGATTTGTTTTTCAACCTGCTTTGAACCTGGGACAAGCCATGCAGTGACGTTTTCAGCTTTTTGTCGGCCTTTCACGATTTCGGCAACTTCTCTAAAGTCTTCGATTCTTGCGTTCGTACAAGATCCAACGAAAACATAATCAATAGGTTTGCCCAGCATAACTTCACCGGGTTTAAAATCCATGTACTCCATGGCTTTATCAAAAGATTCAACCTCTTTTACAGTTGTTGATCCTATATCTGCTGCAGTTGGAATCTTTTGTGTGATACCAATACCCATTCCTGGATTTGTTCCATAGGTAATCATTGGTTCAATGTCTGCTGCATCAAAATTATATTCCTTATCAAAAACAGCATCCTCATCTGAATAAAGTTCTTCCCACTCCGCTAAAGCCTTATCCCAGTCTGCGCCCTTAGGAGCAAATTCTCTTCCTTTTACGTAATCAAAAGTAGTTTGATCTGGAGCTATTAAACCGCCACGTGCTCCCATTTCAATTGACATATTGCAAACAGTCATTCTTCCTTCCATTGAAAGATCTCTGAATGCAGAACCTGCAAACTCAACAAAATAACCAGTTCCACCTGCAGCAGTAGTTTTTGAAATAACGTATAAAACGATGTCTTTTGCGGTAACTCCTTTACGTACAGTTCCATCAACTGTAATTCTCATTTTTTTAGGACGCTGCTGCATTAAACACTGTGTAGCCAATACCATTTCTACTTCTGAAGTTCCTACTCCGAATGCAATTGAACCGAATGCACCGTGAGTTGAAGTATGAGAATCTCCACAAACCATAGTCATTCCAGGTTTTGAAATACCCAATTCTGGTCCTACAACATGAACAATCCCTTGAAAAGGATGTTCCAAACCGTATAAATCGATTCCAAAATCTTGACAGTTCTTTACAAGTGTTGCCACTTGGTGTCTCGATAATTCATTTTGAATCGGTAAATGTTGGTTTTCTGTTGGTACGTTATGGTCCGGTGTTGCACAAACCTGATTTGGTCGTGCAACTGGTATACCTCTTTTTCTCAATCCCGCAAATGCTTGAGGTGATGTGACTTCATGTATATACTGGACATCAATGTAAAAAACGTCAGGTCCGTCTGGGATGGACGAAACAACATGCTTGTCGTAAATTTTATCAAATAATGTTTTTCCCATAATAATTTTTGTTTGTGTAGTAGTAAATTAATCTCGTCAGAGAGTTTAACTAAGTTTTAAGAAGCTTTAATAGTTCATCATCATTTACCTCCTTTCTGGTATCAGCAACTTTTAAAAATTCTTGATATATGATGTTTAATTCGTCTTTGGTAGGCTCATATCCCAAAAGCTTTGCTCTGTATGCAACAGCAGCTCTTCCCGAACGTGCAGTTAATACGATGGCAGAATGATCAACTCCCACATCTTTCGGGTCGATAATTTCATAATTTTCTCTGTGCTTAATTACTCCATCCTGGTGTATTCCCGAAGAGTGGGCAAAAGCGTTATCTCCGACAATAGCTTTGTTGGGTTGTACGGGCATTTGCATCATTTCAGAAACCAGTTTCGAGATGGAATTTAGTTGAGGCGTTTGAATGTCTGTGTGTAGTCCTAAATTGGGTTGCTGACGCATAATCATAACAACTTCCTCTAAGGCAGTATTTCCAGCTCTTTCTCCAATTCCGTTAATTGTACACTCGATTTGACGTGCACCATTTACAGCACCATAGATGGAGTTAGCAGTAGCGAGCCCCAAGTCGTTGTGACAATGAGTTGAAAGAATAGCTTTGTGAATCCCTGTTACATTTTCTTTAAGGTATTTTATTTTGGCACCATACTGATCTGGTAAACAATAACCGGTGGTGTCAGGGATATTTAAAACAGTAGCTCCGGATTTTATCGCAGCTTCACAAACACGAGCAAGGTATTCATTTTCAGTTCTTCCGGCGTCTTCGGCGTAAAACTCAACATCTTCTACGTACTTTTTTGCATGAGCTACAGCAAAAGATGTTTTTTCTATAACCTGTTCAGCTGTCATTCTTAACTTATGTTGACGATGCATTTCAGAAGTTGCTAAACCAGTATGAATTCTACCTTTTTTTGCGAATTTCAAAGCTTCCCCTGCAGCGTCAATGTCTTTTTCAACAGCGCGAGTTAGAGCACATACCGTGGGGTTTTTAACTGCTTTTGAAATTTCTACAACCGATTTAAAATCTCCTGGTGAGGAAATAGGGAATCCCGCCTCAATTATATCAACTCCCAATTCTTCGAGCTTTTTTGCGATTATTATTTTTTCCTCCGTAACCAATTTACATCCTGGGACTTGCTCCCCGTCTCTTAAGGTTGTATCAAAAATGTATACTTTATCACTCATAAAATACCGTTTAGTTTTTAAGCAAAACCCTAATATAAAATTGAAGTTGAGTATTAAAAAATCAACCTTGATATTTTAATACAATGTACAACTGATGTTTTTTAATTGTTATTTTTTGTAAAGAGAGGTTAAGTTGTTGTAGTTTAGTTTTTTATGTTTTTTTTATTAGTTCTTTTAATCTTAATTATAAAGCTGTTGTTAACAATGTGATTTGGGAATTAAGCTCAGAAAAAAAGAGAAATAACTACTTTTTGGTTGATGTTTGAGGTGGTTTGAGAAAAAGAACAAATTTTCTTTCAGGGTTTGTTTTTAAAAATCTTTTTGATAATTCTGAATATTCATACGTTGTATAAGAACACAAAAAAGATGAATTTAAAACTTTAATGCTACAAAAGTATTGTATATATTGCATTTCAAAACAGGTAATGTAAAATATCGTTATTATGTCTAACAAGAATTCGGACCAGCTTTTTCAATTGATTCAGAGTTTAAATAAAGGAGAAAAGCGTCATTTTAAATTGTATGCTTCAAGGCATAAAGGAGGCGAAAATGCAAAATTTTTAAAGCTTTTTGATTTGATTAATAATCAAACCAATTACAACGAGCAAAAGATTTTGAGTAAGGACAAAACCTTAAAGCCTTCCCAGCTTCCAAATTTGAAACAAAATTTGTACAAGCAAATTATGGCTAGTCTTCGAATGCTTCATTCAGGTAACGATATTGCTCTAAGCATTCGGGAGATTATCGATAATGCAACAATATTATATAACCGTTGTCTTTATCAGCAATCTTATAAAACCTTAGAAAAGGGAAAAGAATTGGCCAAGAAATACGAAAAAAACATTCTTTTGCTCGACATTCATAACCTAGAAAAGAAACTAATATCAAAAATTGTTAAAAAGGACATTCAAAATAGAATTGACGGTTTAGTTCCTGAAGGTGAGGAGCTTGTTAAAAAACTTACAAACATTAATACTTTTAGTAACTTAAGTTCCAAACTTTACGGTTTGTATATCAAATTGGGTTTTACTCGAAATTCAGCAGATTTTGAAATTGTGAATTCATTTTTATATTCGTCGCTTCCTGCTTTTAAAGAAGAGAATTTAAGTCTTGAGGAGAAAATGTATTTGTACAATGCCTTTGTTGCATATTATTTCTTTATTCAAGATTACAGGAGAGCATACGATTATGCGAAAAAACTTGTGGCTTTGTTTGAAGGTAACAACAGTATAATTCAAAGTAAACTTGAAATGTATGTTAAATCGATTAATTCATTACTCGACAGCCAAAGTAAGCTTTCTCAATATGAAGAATTTATTCAAACTAGTTTGAAATTTGAAGCAATAATAAGTCAAGAGTCATTAAAAGTAACAGAAAATGTTGCTTACCTGATGTTTAAATATTCCTCAAAACATAAATTGGACAAGCACTTTATGCTTGGTGAGTTTAATAAAGGAGTCGTTGAGGTTGAGGATGTTGCTAAAAAACTGGAGGTATATAGCGACAAGCTTAATAATCATTCCAAGCAAATCTTTTACTATAAATTTGCCTGTATGTATTTCGGAAATGATCAATACAAAGAAGCAATTACTTGGTTAAACAAAATAATAAATGCAAAAGATGAAGACATTCGTAGTGATATCTCAGGTTTTGCAAGAATTTTAATTTTGATATCTCACTATGAATTGAACAATGATGATTTAGTCGAATATTATGCGCGTTCTACCTACAGGTTCTTGGCTAAAAAAGATGATTTACACTTTTATCAAAAACGAATTGTACGTTTTTTAAAGCGTTTGAATACGCTAACCAGAGACAACTTAAAAGAAGCTTTTTCAGAACTTCATGATCAATTGATTCCTTTGACAGTTAATCCTTATGAGAAAAGAGCATTCGTTTACTTTGATATTATTTCATGGTTGGAAAGTAAAATCAACAGCCGTCCCGTGAAAGATGTTATTCGTGAAAAGGCCCTTAAGAGAATTGCCTCTGCGAATCAAAAGTAGAAATTAGAATTTTGCCGTCATTCTTAAATTTACCAATCTGGGTGTTAAAAAATTTGGAACAGCATATTCTTGGTTGTTAATGTCGGAAATCCAGAGGTGATTTATTGTATTTGAAATATCCAGTAAATTGTATACTTCGACTCTGATTCCAAATTCTCTAAAATTCCTAAGTATGTGGTTTTGAGGCATATCTACTTTACCTGTTTTTTTATAGAGTTTTCCACCTTCAACTATTTTGTAGGTAAATCCAATGTCTGCTCTACGGTAGTCCGGCATTCTCTCGGTGTTTCTGCCTTCAACCGATTCTGGCACCCCAAAGGGTTGACCGGATGCATAAATTAAATTTAAATGCACCTTAAATTGCCTGAATTTTGGCATTTCATCCTGGAAAAAGATTTTTACGGAAACCCTTTGATCGGTTACTCTGGGCATGTAGCCCCTTGTGAAGCTTATGGAATCGTCGATGGATTGATCCATAGTGAATCCTGAGATAATCTGTTCAGAATTTGAATTATAATACTTATAATAAATATCGTTTTTTATGTCTTCCTCTGTTTTCATATAACTTATACTTATCCAGGACTCTAAACCTTTCACAAATTCACCGTTTACTCTTGTTTCTAGTCCATATGCATATGCCTTTGCAGAATTTGTTCCATAGTAACGTATTCGAACATTATCAATGTCAAACGGAATAATATCATCCATGTCTTTGTAATAAGCCTCAGTTCGCCATGTAAATGGTCGTTTCCATTTAAAGAAGTCGTAATCAATACCTGCAACGTAGTGAATGGATTTTTGTGCTTTTATTGATGTTGCAATCTCTCCATTAAAATTCCTTAGTTCTCTGTAAAAAGGTGGTTGGTAATAATAACCCCAGGCCAATCGGTAGGAAAAATTAGTAGAATCTTTTATTGTGTTGCCAATTGAATCTTTTTTTAGAGGAGATGGGGTGTAGGTGAGTGATGCTCTGGGAGAGAAAACAGTTTCATTACTATAGTCCCAATAGTTGGCTCTAATTCCAGTTTTAACATATAGCTGACTTCTTCCGTTGTTGTCTAAAAATTTCCAGTCGTTTTGAAAAAATGCAGTGATTCTATTGGTTGACATTTGATTTTTTGATTTCAAGTAATAAGCGAATTTTAAATTTTCGTCCTGGATGTGAGGGACGCTATAACCTGCTGAATCCTGATTTTTCCATTCTAAGAGTTGATCACTAATTTCTTCATGTTGGTATTTTGCACCCCAGTTGAGTATTCCTTTTTTCCATACGTTTTTCCCAGTATGTTCAAGGTTGTATATAGTTGCATTTAAGAAGTTTCTAGAGTGGTCTAAAAATGAGCCATTACCTAAAAGGGCAGCTTCTTTACCAAAATCGTCTTCTCCAAAATTAGTTTCTAATTCATTAAGTCGATAAGTACCTTCGATATCAAAAGTTTCTTCTTCTGTTGTAGTGAAACCACTAATGGTAAATTTTAAAACAGTTGAGTCGTTTCCAAAAGGGTGAAAATCGGTTGTAAATGCGCCAAAGTTGGTTTGAAAACTACTTATTTCTTGACCTGTAAAAAAAACAGTGAGTTGAAGCGCTTGATTAATACCTCCAAACCGAGTTGTCCTTGACTGAGGAACCATACGAAATTGATTTAAACTTGAGTTGCCAAGAAAACCAAAAGACCATTTTTTATTGGCTGTGTAATTAATGTAGGTTTGATAGTCAAAAAATAAAGGACGATAGTCGGCCTGAGTTTCTAGACTTCCTAAAAGATATGAGTTGGATTTGTATCTTCCGCTCATAATGTAAGATAATTTCCCATGTTTGTTACCTAGAGTAGCTCTGGCTCCTAACATACTTGCACTTAATCCTCCAGTAATTGAGTCGGGTGATCGGTAAGTTATATCCAAAACAGAGGATAGTTTATCTCCATAAACAGCATCAAAACCACCTGCCGAGAATGAAATGTCCTTAATCATATCTCCATTTACAAAACTCAAACCTTCTTGCTGGCCAGCCCTCACCAGAAAAGGGCGGTAAACCTGGATGTTGTTTACGTAAATTAAATTTTCATCAAAACTTCCACCACGAACAGAATATGATGAGGAGAGTTCATTATTACTGTTAACTGAGGCTAAAGATTTTACAAAACTAATTCCATCGTCACTAGCGGAAATTACATCTTGAGCTGTTTCTGCATTTATAGTAATTTTTGTTGCATCATTTTTCTTTTTTTCTTGAATAACCACAGCTTCTGTAGTGATGGTGTTTTTTTCAAGTATTACCGATAGAAATTTAACTTCGCCCGGAGAAAGATTGACCTCTTCTCCAAAAGGATAATAATTGATGTGGTAATAGGATATTTGAAGTTTTTTGTTTGCTGGAACTTTTACATTGAAAAAGCCTAAGCTATCAGACGTTATGATGTAATTTAAGGGGTATATTGAAATTTGAACATTTGGAATAGGTGATTGGCTTTTATTTGAGATTTTACCTCTAATCATTGCGGTTGATTGAGAAAAAATCAAATGAGTTAAGAGGAAAAAAAGTACAGCAAGCCAATTTCGCATGGCGGCAAATTTAGTGATTTATTTATGGTTAAGTATGCTTAACAATTAACGCCAGAATACCTTTCAAATTGTTTAGGCAATAAAACCTCTGTAATTTTAGTTTGTTTTGAATAAGTTGGTATCTTAATTGCAGTAACTGAGTATAAAATATAAGGCCCGTTTGTGGTGTTTATGGAAATGATGATTAATAAAGTTTTAAAAAATATAGGTTTTGTATTGATATTCGTTTTGATTTTTCAAAGTACTCAGGCTCAAAGTTACTTGAGGTATAAAGTAGTAAACGGAGATACTGTTGCAGTTTGTGACCTGTCTGTAGTCACGGTTGGTGGAAGGGACTATTCAAAACCTCCGAAGTTTAAAAATAAGCGTGAATCCTACAAGTACAAAAAAATGACAAGGTATGTCAAAAAAGTATATCCATACGCTAAACTCGCTTCCCGAAAATTAATTGAATGTGAGGCTGAAATCAGAAAAAATCCGGAATCTCGCAAAAAAGCAATGAAAAAAGTTGAAAAGGCTCTTAGAAAAAAATACGGAAAAGCAATGAAGAGTTTAACAGTTACTCAAGGAAAAATACTGCTCTTGCTTATCGATCGACAAACAGGATTTACCACATTTGAATTGGTTCAAGAATTAAGAGGGAATTTTAATGCTTCCATGTATCAAGGGTTAGCTCTTCTTTTTGGTCATTCCCTTAAGTTGAATTACGAACCAAAAGGTAAGCATTGGATGATTGAGGATATTGTAAGAAAAATTGAAATGGGAATTTTGTAAAATGATTAAAATAACCGAATGCCCGAGGGATGCGATGCAAGGAATTGAAAAATTCATCCCGACATCGTTAAAGGTCAAATACATCAATGCTTTGCTAAAAGTCGGTTTTGATGTTATTGATTTTGGTAGCTTTGTTTCTCCAAAAGCAATTCCCCAACTTAAAGACACGGCAGAGGTTTTGTCGAGATTAGACTTATCAAAGTCTCAAACAAAGCTTCTTGCTATAGTTGCCAATGAGAGAGGGGCTCATGAGGCTGGTGATTTTGATCAAATTGATATACTTGGATTTCCGTTTTCCGTTTCTGAACAATTCCAAATCAATAACACAAATAAAACTCGGGAGCAATCTTTAGAAACGGTTAAAAAAATGCTTCGAATTTGTGAAAAATCGAAAAAGAAACTGCGCGTTTATTTGTCCATGGGATTTGGTAATCCTTACGGTGAAGAATACTCTCCCGAAATTGTATTGGATTGGGGGGCTAAACTTGCCGATCTTGGGGTTGCTGAACTTGCGCTTTCCGATACAATAGGCGTTTCTCAGCCTTCAAATATTAAGCCTTTGTTTGAATTAATGCACAAAGAACTTAAAACAACTGAAATAAGTGCGCATTTTCACACTTGTCCTCACAGTTGGGAGGCAAAGATTCTCGCTGCCTCTCGTGCTGGATGTAAAAGCTTTGATTCAACAATCAAAGGCATAGGAGGTTGTCCTATGGCAGAGGATGAATTAGTAGGAAATTTAGCTACAGAAAAACTTCTAAGTTTTCTTGAATATGAAGTAAATCAATCATTTGATAAAACTGCATTTGAAGAGGCAATGTTGCTGTCCAAGGAGGTTTTTGGATGACTTCATCTTTATCATGCTTCATTTTGATTCTCTAAAAAAAATAATTGATTTGAATTTTAAAAGTTGTTCAATTCTGAGCCTAATGAATGCAATTAGAAAATTAAAAGAAATTACTTAAGTACGAATTTACTCGTAATGTTTTTTATATGACAAAAGATTTTTTATCCATAAATATTTGGTTTTATTTAATATTCTCTAATTAAGTAAAAACCCGTATTGTTTTGTTATATTTAATTAATTAAATGCATGGAATGAAGACTATTAAAGTTGTTTTAGTTGATGATCATCAGCTGATACGAATGGGAATAAAAGCATTGCTTAAAACGGAGAGTGCTATTGATGTCACAGGTGAAATCAATACAGCCACGAATGCTTTACAATACATAAATAAAAAAAAGCCTGATGTTGTATTGATGGATATTTCACTTGACGATGGAGACGGCATTTTTCTTACCGATGAGGTAATCAAAAAGAATAAAGATGTTAAAGTTATTATGTTATCCATGCATGTTAAAGAAGATTTTATTCAAAGGAGTATAAAAGCGGGTGCATCGGGTTATATTTTAAAAGACTCCCCAAAAGAGGAATTAATTAAGGCTATAAAACAGGTTGCCAAAGGGGAAAGGTATTTTGCTTCAGAGGTTAGTCAGTTGATGGTGAGTAGCTATGTGGATAAAGCTGGGGATTTCAATGGTAAAAAAAGAAAGTTGTCCGGTTTAACTGATCGAGAAGTTCAAATAATCAAGCTCCTTTCAGATGGTTTGAGTAATCAAAAAATAGCCAATAAATTGGGTATTTCTCACAGAACCGTTGATACGCATCGGACAAATATTATGCAAAAAGTGAAGGTGAAAAATGTTGCTGAATTGGTTAAATACGCAATAGTAAATAATTTGATCGAGATTTGACTTTTATTAAAATTCGGATTTCACCTTATAAATTAAATTATGAAAAAGATTGTAGCATTATTATTCGCAACAGTTTTATTTGTTTCTGCTGACGTAGAGGTGTCGGATATTAAATATAAATCCAATGAGAAATTCTTGGGTGGAGAATACGTTTTAAATGGTGCCGGGGTAAGAGAGAAATGGTTTATTGACCTCTATGCAATAGGTCTTTATGTTAAAGAAAAGAGCTCAGACGGTTCTGTGATTTTAGATTCGGATGCTAACAAATTTGTCAGAATAGTAATTGTAAGCAGTTTAATTACTGCTGAAAAGTTTCACAAGGGCCTGAACGATGGTTTTGAAAAGTCAACCCAAGGCAAAACTGATTCTATAAAAAAGGAAATTGCATTAGTTCGAAATGGTTTTGGTTCAGATTTTGCCGCAGACGATGAGTTTATTGTGTATTTTGATCAATCTGGAGAAACAAAAATTTACAAATCAGGAAAAGAAACCGTTAAGGTGCCTGCAAACAAAGATTTTCAAAAGGCATTGCTTGGAATGTGGATAGGAGAATATCCTGTTTTAGACGATTTAAAGGATGAATTGTTAGGAACTGATTAATATTGAGTGAGATTTTTGAACAACAATTTTATAAATTTCCGAATTGTAAATAATTCGGATTTTTTGTATCCGTTTGAAACAAAAATATTATGAGAATATTCATCATTAATCTCCATGGCCTGGTAAAGGGAAGTGGTCTTGAAATTGGAAGAGACGCCGATAATGGAGGACAAACAAAATATGTCCTTGAACTCTCAGAATACCTTTCCAATCATGAAGAGGTTGAACATGTGCATTTGTTCACAAGAAAAATTAAAGATGATGAAGTTTCGTCGGAGTATGGTGCGACCATTGAAGAGATTAATCCTAAGTTTGATATTCGTCGAATTGAATTTGGTGGATTAAAGTATAAAATGAAAGAAGAGCTTTGGGCTCATCTTGATGAATTTGTAGAAAATGCTTTGAAACATATAAAAGAATATGATATTCAGCCGGATTGGATACATTCTCATTATGGAGACGCTGGTTATGCAGCTTCTCGACTGTCTGTACGCTTGAATGTTCCTTTCGCTCATACAGGGCACTCTCTTGGATTGGCTAAAAAGCAAAAAATGCTTGCATCTGGAATGACAGAAAAGGAGGCTGAGGAAAGGTTTAAATTTAAACAAAGAATCAGTGCAGAGGAGAATGCGCTGGCTTTGAGTGAGTTTATAGTTACATCAACTTATTTAGAAATAGCAGACTGGGAGGAATACGATAATTATGATAAGGCTCAATTTCACGTTCAGCCTCCTGGAATAGATATACAAAAGTTTACACCTTATTACATTAAACGATTTCAGGAGGAAGAGGACTTAATTCAACTTCAACGTAGGTATTGGGTTGGTCAAAATATCGAAAAGTTCTTGACGAACCCGAATAAACCCGTAATTATGGCTCTTAGCCGTCCAGATAGAAGAAAAAATTTACATTTTTTAATTGAGGCGTATGGAGAAGATAAGGAGTTACAAGCTTTAGCTAATCTGGCAATTTTTGCCGGTATTAGAAAGGATATAAATACTATGCCTGAGCAAGAAAAAGAGGTTCTTACAGAACTTTTGCTCCTTATGGACAAGTATGATTTATACGGGAAAATGGCGATACCTAAAAGACACGATATTGAAAATGAAGTAGCTCTGATTTATCAATATTGCGCCAATAAGCGTGGAGTTTTTGCAAATATCTGTTTGCATGAAAATTTCGGTTTAACTACAATTGAGGCAGGAGGAACAGGATTACCTGTTGTAATTACAAAGAATGGTGGTCCATCTGAAATTGTGCCAAGGATGAAAAATGGTTTGTTGGTTGATCCAATGGATAAGGCTGACATAACAAGAAGTATAAAAAAAATACTTACGAATGAGCAAAAATGGCGTCATTTTAGTGATAATGGGATATTAAACACCAAAAAGCATTACAGTTGGGATGCTCACATAGAAGTGTATGTTAGCTGGGTCCAGGAAAGTATCAGTCGTTCTGAGCCAAAAACAGCCAAGGAACTTAACGCTCCAAAAGAACATATAAAGCATTTAAAAGAGAGTAAAAGTTTGATTATTTCTGATATTGATGGTACTTTGATTGCTCCTGAGCATGGCGATCCAGGAATAGAGGATTTAAAAAAATTCCTTCAAAATAGAGAGACTGGAATTAGTTTTGCTTTGTCTTCGGGACGAAATTTTGATTTGGTAAAAGAAGTTGTTGATGAATATAAATTAGATGTTGATTTTATCGTGTGTTCAGTTGGTACACAAATATATTACGATACAGACCTAAATAGTAAAGATGAGGATTGGAGTGCATACCTCGACTTCAAATGGGACCGATCTAAAATTGTTGACGCTCTTAAATCTTTAGATTGGTTGGTTTTACAGGAGGAAAATGCTCAAAACCCACATAAGATTTCTTATTACTGTGACTCACAAAAGTATAATGAAGAAAAAATAAAGTCACGATTAGGCAACGACTGGTATCATATAAATGTAATAGCGTCACACAATAAATTTGTTGATATCCTTCCGAAAAGAGCCTCAAAGGGAAATGCAATCCTTTATCTTTGTCATAAATGGGGCCTACAGTTGAATAAGGTTTACGCATGTGGAGACTCAGGAAATGATATGGACATGTTCCGGGAACCCATAAATGGAATTGTTGTTGGTAATGCATCAGAAGAATTAAGTCACTTAAGGACCAGAAAAAAATTATACGTAGCAAAAAAGTATGCTGCAGCGGGTATTCTGGAAGGACTTGAGCATTTTAAATTGAAATAGTTCATATGTATACAGGAAGTGGGTTTACAGATTGGGAAATTGGGGATGTGGAAGTTCATGTCCATAATGGAGTTTATCATTTATTTCATTTAATAATACCTAATCACGATTACATTGCGCATGCAGTTTCTAAGGACGGAATTTCATGGAGTAGGGTAAAGAACGCTATTTTCGTTGGAGATCCAGGCGAGTGGGATGATGATATGTTGTGGACAATGGACGTTTCGGATTGTGAAGACGGTAGTTTTGAGATGTTTTATACGGGGTTGCAGCTGGAGGAGCGAGGGATTAATCAAAGAGTTGGAAGAGCGATTTCTAAAGATTTAATTAGTTGGGATAAAACTTTTCCTGAGGACTTGCCTATAGAATCTCAGGCTCCTTACTATGAAGATGTTAAGAATAATCCGAGGACATGGCTAAGTTTTCGAGATCCTTTTTTATTTAAGAATAAAGGCTTGGAGTATCTGTTAATATGTGCCAGAGCAAGCACGGGTCCTGTTTACAGAAGAGGTTGTGTGGCGGCTTATAAAAGAACCGAAAATGGATTTGAGCCTGAAAAGCCGATATTATTCCCTTTGGCTTATGATGATATTGAATGTCCGTGTTTAATAGAGATGGAAGGTCGGTTTTTTCTCATTGGATCAATTCGAGAAGATATAAAAGTTCGTTATTGGCACTCGGATTCTTTTGATGGAGAGTATCAGTCTTTTCATCATGATGTTTTGATGCCTCAAGGAAATTATGCCGCAAGAATTGTAAAAGACGGAGATCATAATCTTGTTTACGGTTTTTATTTTCTTGATCGTAAAGTAAATTCTAAACGAGTGTTGCCTCCACCAAAAGAGCTGGCGGTCAATTCGGAAGGGAAGTTATATCTTAAGTCATTTTATAAATGGACAGAAAAAGTTACTGAAATTCATACTCAAAAAGCCTTTCCAGAAGTCAAGCCTATGTATAATAATCCTACTGCCAAGTTTGAGAATGTACAGGGTAAATGGTGGATGACATCAAGGTCAGGATATGAATTGTTTACTTTCGAGCGAATTTCTGCAGCATACATATGGGAGGGGACAATTGCTATGGAAGGCATAGGAAAGTGTGGATTGCTGTTGGCTGAAGGAGATGATGGAAGTGGCTACTATATATCGCTTGATTTTAAAAGTGGTTATGTTCAAATAAGAGCGTGGGGTTTCAACCCTGATGACACTCAAAATAATTTTGTTTTCAAAAATTTACAAACCAATCAATTTGTTGTTGGTAACGATTATTCTGTAGACTTCAAGCTTATAAGATACGGCCATTACATAGAACTTTCAATAAATAAGATTGTAAAACTAACGTTGATTGATTACAAATATTCTGAAACAAGAATTGGGTTTTACACAGCCTCTTCCATAATTACGTTGAGTAATTCTAGGTATAGCGTATTGGAGAATCCGATTGAGGAATATGGAACACAAAACAAATGAATTTAATAAAATCCAATAAAGTTGATTTTTACCCAAGAATTATTTCAGATTATTTATCGGGAGAGTTAAAAGCTAAAAAAATTGTTAACTGGGATTACTCTGAGAAGCAGTTGTTGGATAACAAAGGTAGAAGTTACAGCTCCAGTAATAGAGCAATAGTTTATAAAGCTCTGAAAAATCAGTATTCACCATTTGAACTTACTGAAAAAGAGAAGTTTAACTTAGCTCTTTTTTCGAAAGAAACTACTTTTACGATAACCACAGGACATCAGTTGATGCTTTTAGGAGGGCCGTTGTTTTTTTACACAAAAATTATGGATGTAATAAAACTCTCTAAACAAATTTCAACATCACAGAATGCAGTTTTACCTATTTTTTGGATGGCATCAGAGGATCACGATTATCAAGAGATTTCAAAAGTGAACCTGTTTGGAAAAACCATAAGTTGTCCCGGAAACAACGCTGGACCTGTGGGGAGGATTCAGAGTAAACATTTTAAGAGTTTTATAAAAGAGGTAAATCAGGTTTTAGGAGATGATAAAGAATTTAGCCATGTTAAAGAGCTTATTAATCAGGCTTTTGATTCAGGAAAGAACTTAAGTCACATAACAAGGGTTTTTATTAGAGAACTTTTTAAAGAAGAGGGTTTGCTTATTTTTGATGCGGATTCAAGAGAATTAAAAACACTGTTTAAAGACGTTGCTCGAAAAGAATTTTTTGAACAGATTGTAACCAATTCAAGTAAAGATCATCTCAACAAAATAAAACAGGATTACAAACTTCAAGTTAAACCTAGGGAGATAAATTTGTTTTACATCGAGAATGGAATTCGAAAGAGATTTGTGAGAACGAAAGAAGGGTTTTCGACTTCAGATCAATCCATGTTTTGGACCCCTGATGAAATAGAAGAGCTAATTGATAAAACACCTGAGAAAATTAGTCCAAATGTTTTGCTTCGCCCTGTTTATCAAGAAATCTTGTTTCCTAACCTGGCTTATGTTGGTGGCGCGGGGGAGGTTTCCTATTGGTTAGAACTTAAACCTGTTTTTAATGCTCTAAAGATTGGTTTTCCAATACCAATTTTGAGAAATTCTTATTTTGTATTGACTGAAAAAAATTTCGATTGGCTCAGTTCAAGAAATTTATTTTCGGAAGCCTTGTTTGATGACGTTAATGTTCAAATTAATGCACTAACCAAGTTTTTGTCGTCCAATCCTATTTCACTTGATCAGGATTTTGAATTCTTAAAAAAGTTTTTTCATAATTTAAAGATAAAAGGAGATGAGATTGATGTGCAATTGAAGAAGGTAATTGAAGGTGAGGAAAAGAGGGCTAATTCAGCTCTCAAAAATGTTGAAAAAAGATTCTTAAAGGCAGAAAAGAAAAAGCATCAGGAAGATATTTTGAAATTAGTAAATATTATCAATAAACTTTTTCCAGGTTCAAAACCCATGGAAAGAGTTGTGTCTTTTATACCTTTTTTAGCAAAAGATTTAAATCGATTTAAGCATCAAATTGAAACATCTCCTAATGTACTGGAGAAGAAAATAGTTTTTTTTAATAGCTTATAGGGTATGCGCCTTTACGTATTTTTATTCGATATCTTTTTTTGTTAACGCTAACAACACACCATTTTAATTTAGTTTTCGTGCTGTGTATATAATACGATGCTTTTGAGAAAGCCTTTTTGTATGCTTGTATTTGTTTTGATGAGGTTTTTACCGGTCGTCCTTTATCATCCTCAAAAGATATTATTTCAATGGGTTTATTATAGAAGTTCATGATTAGTATTTTACCGTTTCCTTGATTGTAAGCTTTCGCGGAAATGACCGGCTCGAACTCGTACTCGTTGTTTAAAAGATTCGTGTTTTTTGTGTCGAATTTAAGTGTGTTCAATGTGTCTTTAAGCCCGTTTTGAATTAATAATTTTATTTGCTGAGCCCTTTCTCGGTATAATTCATTTTGAATCCATACAGAGTCGTATTCCTGAAGAATGGCTTTCGAATAGAGTTTGTGCTCTTCACCTAGAAATGTATTTATTCGATTCAGAAAATCATCTGATGAATAAATTTTAAGTTGATTAAAATATTTCTTTTTAAATTTTTTATTTTGAAATAATCCAATAAAAATTGGCTCTTTATCTATTTTTTGAAACAGCAAGTCATCATTGTTGGAATTTTTATCGGTACTCAAGTCAAAGGCAATAGGGTAGTATTTATGAGTTGAATCGCTTTTAAAGAGTCTTATATTGTGCCAAAATATACCGTGATGTGCGTTAAATAAATCAATCAAAGCGCAGTATTTTGCCATATAATCAATATCAAATATTGAATCTACAGGAAAGTCAGTTTTCTTTAATATGTCCAATGTTTTGCCGTTGTTTTTCATATGTTCTGAATTGCCTTTATTTATGTACGAAAGAATATTAGAGCAATCCAGGTAGTTGAGCTCCTGTCTATCTTTTAGATTATTTTTTTTTCTGATTTTCCAAACATCATTTTCATCATATTTCAAGATGTCTCCACTTCCGAATTTCCAGGTTTCAATTAACTTTTTATTAAAGTGTTGTTCCAATCCATAAATCCCCTTCATTGAGTCGTTCGTAGAAACATAGCAAAAAGAATAATTAGTTGTAAAAATTCCTTCTGAGCGCATTATTTTTTGAGCGGAAAATTCAATTAAAAAATTTCTTGAAATAGGATTTGTTATCGAATACTCTACAAATGGTGGTTGTGTTGTTTTTATTCGGTAGCTCCATTTGTAGTTCGACAAATGGTCCAGCCAATCTCCTTTTAATCTCATTTTTGCCTTTTTTCCGTTTGCTTCTACTTTAATCCATTTTTTTGTTTTTTTACTTAGCATTTTGTCATTAAATGCTTGTTTTCTTTGCTCAATAACTTTAATTAAATTATCCTCAGGAACTTTTAGGTTAACTTTTTCGATACCCTCAAGCTGATTAGTTTTTGAGTTCATTTTATTGGGGAGCTTATAGACGTGAAAGTCGTCTAAAATCATCTGTATTTTATCCGGTTTAAAAACATAAAATTTTAATTCTGGTGCATCTTCCTTTATATGTATTCTTATTTCAAGATAGCTCCACCCGTTCTCTTTTTTTAAAACTTTGTTTTTTGTGTTAAATCTTTTGTTGTAAACAGCTGTTAGTTTAGGTAAACTTATTGAACCCTTGACCCAGACGGATGCGAGAAAATAATCGCCTTTTTTTATTTTTTTTATTGATGTCTCAAAAGCAAATTTTTTGTTTTGCTTCATAATCAAACTAAATTTTCCAGATCTTGAAATGGAATCACAAATTATGTTTTGAGATTTAATTAAACCTTTACCGTCTGAAAAAAACCGAACTTTATTAATCAATTTTGTGGATTCACAGGACGTAAACCAATGGTTTTGCTCCTCGAGCCTTTTCTCAGGTAACAGGGTTTGACTGCATGAGCTTGACGATATCTCTAGTAAAAGAATAAGTACAAAAAAAAGATACTTCAAATTTTAAAGCAATTAAAATTAATGTATGAAGGTATTAAAAAAATAAAAAAGGGGAGCGTTACGCTCCCCTTTTAAAGCTTCTTTTCATAAGAACTTATTTCTTTACAAATGTAACAACACCTGTATTGTTTTCACCTGTCATTTTTGCAACATAGAGGCCAGGTGCTAATTGTGAAATATCAAGTGATATTTGAGCTGTGCTTGTTTGGAAGTTTTTGCTTGCAACAACTTGACCATTTACACTCACAATTTCCATTTTTTCAACATCTTCAATACCAACAAAGGTAATGGATGAATTTGCAGGGTTAGGAAAAGCAGTTACATAATCAAGAGTATTCAAATCTTGAGTTGATGTAGTAAGTCCACATGCTGGGAAGTTTTCAGATCCATCAACTATGTTATTTCCGTTTGTAACCATGTCAATATTGTTCATTATGATTTCGCTTCCATAAATATCTGTAATTTTAAAGGCCTTAGTTTCTCCACCATAACTTCCTTTTACAAAACCGTTGTCTTCGCCTCTTTCCATTAGTTCCCATGAACTTCCACCGTCATTTGAGATTTCAACAGTAGCTATTCTGTTTACATGATTTGCAACGATAACCTTGGCGTACCAATCGTGTGAACCTTGAAAAATTAAGTGTAAAGGCTTCTGCCAAGGACATGATACCTCTTTCCAGTCAAAATCACCAATTCCTAAAGCAACATGATCCTCTTGAAGCAGAGCTTTAAAAGCTGTAATGCTTAAGTCGATATCTCCAAATTTTGTATTTACACCAGTGTTGATTGATCCGTCAGAATTTCTGTCGTAACAATCAGGGCATTCATCTACAATTTGAATAATTACTGGAACATTATTGTGGTCAGGAGCGATTGCTTCAACACACATACCACAGTATTTTGCATCATTACTTTCCTGTAAAAGACCTTTGTCTAAAGCTCCATACTTGGTGTTTAGGATACTATCTCTTTCAAAAGTACACTTTACAACACCATTTGGCTGAACGTCTAAATTATCGTACCAAGTACCGTGTCCATGGTCGTCTAAGTCATTACAGGCCTGACCATTCGTGTCTCCGTCGCTATTGTCATCACCGTCGTTACTGTCGTCTCCACCGTCGTTACTGTCATCTCCACCGTCGTTACTGTTATCTCCACCGCCATTTGTACATGTTCCTGATCCAATTGAATGAATTTTAACAGGGTGAGCTATTAGTTCAGGGTTGCTCCATCCTGTTTCTGCAGATGCAGCTCCATTTATTGTCCATTCAATCCCTGTAACTTTAGTGATGTCAAAACCTTTATCTCTCATACAGTAGCTTCCGGCCATTGTTCCGTCTGTACAGTCGTCAGAACTTGCAACCCATTGATGAATCCTACCATTGGAAATATCAAATGAATAATTTACTGTAGCTCCACCACTTACAACTCCTCCGAAAAGTGATCCTGTATTTGTCGCGGTAATTCTTTCAGCATCAACACCTGTTGTGTTATTACTAATTAGTGAGAAATAAACTTCAATTCCATCGGATCCATCATTGGTTAAAGATATATCGAGGGTATTACCAGTTAAATCTACTGATTCTGAAAATGTAAATCCCATTGGGGTCCATCCTCCTTGAGCTTGATCTACAGTGATCTCTAAGTCTCCATTATTTCTTGTGAAGTCATAGACTCCACCACTTGACCCCCAATAACCGAGAGAAAGATTGTTTCCGTCACTTGGTGCTTCGGAAGCATCGTAAGAGTCAATAAATCCTGTTGAGGATACGCAGTCATCTTGTGCGCTGAGGGACAGTGCTGCTGTCCCCATAAGTACTAAAAGTAATTTTTTCATCATATCATTTGGTGTTATATTAAGGACAAAATTATGGAATTAAAACCTGATTTAATTAAGAAAAAAAGGAAAAAAAATACAGGTTAGAAAATAGGTTTTAAAATATTTAAAAGTCTTTTTTTTAGGGTTTTAGTTTTGTTTTTAAGTCTTAAGCAAAAAGGTAATTGAGATATTAGTTCTTTTTTGTTTTTTTAATGTGTTTTACCTAAAAATATAGATGTGAATTATATGGTCTTAATGAACGTTTGTTTTTTCTTGCATTACAAGAGTAAACAATTTGTAAGAAAATTAATTACCGAGCGGCAAGGTTAGAGTTTAAAAGGAATTTTAATTTTTTCATATTGTTTGAAAAATTAAAAATATTCATATTCTCAAAACTTACATATACATTGTTCGAATTTGAACGGGCAGTGATTTTAAGTTGATATGTACAGTTTATTTCGTTCCAGTCTTTATCGAGTTTATTAAAAAAGGAAATTTTTTTTAAGTGTTTTTTAAAGTCTTCATTCTTCTGTTTTTTTATAGATAAAAGTGTATCCGAAATGAGAACCTCCTTTGATGTGTATTCTCGGAGTAGCATCATATCAAATTCATGATTGTTTTTCAATTCAATACCGCTAATTTTTATTTCATTCAGGGAATTTGGAATTATGGACAGGTGAATGGTTGAATCGCTGTTTGAGTTCACTATAACTTCAGGTGTTCCTGGGTTTAAGTCGCTCATTATTTTTTCTAAATTATTTACAAATATATCAGTCATATCCATCTCTGTTTGTTCTTGACCTAAGGCCGAGTGATAAAACCATTTCTTAATTAAAGATTTTCTTTGAAATCTAGAGTGAAGATCAGCAATACTGTCTAGTTCTCTTAATATTGATGTTTTGTTCCTTTGCAGATTATATAAATGCTTATAAGATTTGAGTCTTATAGAATCATTAAGAACTAGACACTCCAGAAAAAGGTGTTTTTGCCAGTAAAATTTGTCCAACAACTCTTTTTCAAAGAAAAATTGGTTACCGATTTCTCTTACAAAATGATCTCGATGAGGAATCATGATTAGTTTTCCATTTGAAGTATCAGGATAGAGCAGCAAGTTGTGTTTTTCAAATCCATGATTAGTAAATCCTCCAATTTTTCTTAATGCTTCATACCTGGAAAAATAGTCAACGTTTAGGACTTTTAAAAGGCTGTCTGTTTCATGGTTGGATATCAGCTTGTTTAAGCGGTAAATTGTTTTTTTATTTTTTGAAGACAAATCAGAATTTGATATTTTTTTCTCCAATACTTGCAAAACTTCATCCTTTTTAAAAAAGGTGTTTTTTTGCTTTTTATCGACTTCCAAACAGTTAATTAAAAATGTTTTGTTCAAGTCTTTTTTGCAAATTAATATGTTGTTTAAATTTCTCTTTTTGAAAAAACCTTCATTACACCTTTCTTCCAAGTGCATCAAATGCTTTTTTCCATTGTTGATATTTACTGAAAATAATTTACTCTCTATGTAATGAATATTTAGTTTTTTACTCAAATAATTTATTACAGCAGGGCTATCTCTTAGCCTTTTGTATATGATTAGATTCATTCTTTTTGAGAAGGAGTGAGGTCTTTTCTTTTTAAACTTTACGGTTAATGACATTATATTTTCATGAAAATGACCATCAGGGGTTTTTCCATGGCATTTCATTTTGGCATTATATGTTGTATCGTTAACTGTTAGTTTTATTTTTCTCCAATCATTATTTTCCAGTACGCTAAATTTTTCCCTGTTGCTTTGATAAAAAGTGTAATTCGACAACATACTGTCCCAAACAGAGGAATCCATCTCTATTGAAATGGAGTTAAATTCACTGAAATCAGAAGGTTCTATATATTCAACCTCAAAAGCCTTTCCGTCGTTTATTTTTTCAGTGAGAATAGAGTATATTTTGTTATCGATTACTGTTTTGTATGTTAAGCCATCCTTGTACTCAATTTTCCCAAGAAGAAAGTAACCAACAACTGAAAACGTTAGAAATAAAAGGGATACCTTAAGAAGTTTTTTCAAGAAACCGACTTTAAATATATTTTTAATTCTGTGAATCATAATTCTTATTCCTAATTCATGGAGTTTCTATTTGGTCTTTTCAATCAACTGAACATTCGCTTCAGATACCTTTTTTGCAGAAAGTACATTTGGTGCGTTGAATAAATAGTCCTCACCAGAACCGGTTTTCGGGTAGGCCATAACATCTCTAATCGAATCTTTCTTCTCAAGAATCATCAAGAGTCTATCTAATCCCCAAGCAATTCCTCCGTGTGGTGGAGCTCCGTATTGGAAAGCGTTGTATACATTTCCGACTGAAGCCAGCATTTCTTCGTGGTTGTATCCCATAATTTTAAATGTAGCTTCAAGTATGTCGCCCCTGTGGGCACGTACAGAGCCTCCGCCGATTTCGTAACCATTGAGAATCAAGTCGTACTGTTGTGCCAGGATTTTTCCTGGGTTTTCAGCATTCATATGTTGTTCAACAAATTCTGGCTTAGGCATGGAGAATGGGTTATGTGAGAACGTCCATCCACCGTCTTCTTTTTCTTCAAACTGAGGGAAGTCAATGACCCAAGCTGGTTGCAATACGTTTTTAGGAATAAGGTTGAGCATTGCCCCTAATTCTTGTCTAACCGCATCTAAAGCTTTGTTTGCTGTCCCAAAATCAGCAGCGGAGAAAAAGACGATGTCTCCTACATTTGCATCCATTATTTTAATGATGTTAGCTGCAATATCCTCCCCTATGAATTTGATTATTGGGGATTGTAAATCATTCTCATTTACAATAATATAGGCTAGTCCACCTAAACCATTACTTTGAGCTAAAGTCGTGAGCTTTTCAATAGCGCCTTTGGACATTCTTTTGTCACCCATTTCCTCTTTGGAGACTTTGATAGCTTTAACAATACCACCATTTTCAATTGGATTTCTAAATACCTGAAAAGGAGTGTTGGCAACTACTTCCGTAATGGTTTTCATAGGTAAACCAAAACGCAAATCAGGGCGATCACAACCATACTTTTCCATCGCTTCAGCATAGGTAATGGTAATAAAATCTTTTAATTGCCATTTGGATTTGGCATAAACCGTTTTAACAACATTTACCAATAGGTCGCTGTTGAGCTGGATAATTTCATCCATTGACGCAAAGGACATTTCCAAATCCATTTGTGTGAATTCTGGCTGACGGTCACCTCTTGAGTCCTCATCACGGAAACAACGAGCAATCTGGAAGTATCTTTCAAAACTTCCAACCATTAGCATTTGTTTGTATTGCTGAGGTGCTTGAGGTAGTGTGTAGAATTTCCCTTTGTGAACCCTTGATGGAACGATGAACTCACGAGCTCCTTCGTCTGTACCACCAGATAGTATAGGAGTTTCTACTTCAATAAAATTTTGATCATCTAACATGTCACGGATTAACTTGATCACTTTGTGACGGTTGATAATAGCCTTCTTTGACGACTGATTTCTATGGTCTAAGAATTTATACTCCATCCGAACAGATTCATTCGTTTTGTCTGCTTTCTTAATCTCGAAAGGTAAGTTCTTCGAAACGTTTAATACGTCGATGTGACTTGCAACCAGCTCGATATTACCTGTTCTTGTATTAGGGTTAATGTCGTCAGCAGCTCTTTCGATAACCTGACCTTTAACTGCGATCACAGACTCGTCTTTCAGTCTAGCGATATCATCGATGTCTTTCACCTGATCACGCGTTACTCTTACTTGAAAAACCTCATTAGAAGCGTCTCTAAGGTCAATAAAAACCAGCTCCCCGTGGTCACGAATAGAAGCAATCCATCCACCAAGTGTTAACTCCTGGTTTAGGTTTTCTTTGGAAACATCAGGAATTCTATGTGTTCTGTAAGTATCCTTAACAATTCTTACATCCTGGTATTTAGACGGCGTATCGTCGTTAAGATCTCTTTTCTTGGCTTCTTTTGTTACTCCTTTTTGAGTATTCTCGCCCTCATTTTCGGTTTGTGCTCCTTTGCCAGAACAAGCTGCTAAAATTTTCTCACGAATAATCTTACCAGAAACTCCTTTTCCAGTCTTAGCCATTACCTGAGGAACTAAACGACCAGCTTGACCTTGATTTCCTCTAGTAATAGCGGTAACAATCTCTGTATTTGCCGCAACAATTTCAGCAACTGCAGCATCAATCTGGTCTTCCGAAACAGTGTTCGCTTTGATAAATCCTTCGTAATCAAAATCAGCGTTGGTGTATAGATTCTGGAAACCTTCCTTAACAATATTTACAGGGATAACATTATTAATGAATTTTTTAAGTAAGGAGTTGTAAGGTTTTAATTCTGAGAAGTTTGAATATTCTTCTGGTTTTACATTGTTCATTAAAACAGTTGCTACTGCTTTAATGTCATTAACACCCTCGTTTAGTCCAATTACAACTCTTGATCTTTCTTTATCACCAGAGAAGAATTTGGCATCTTGAGGCCTGACACCACCAGTAATTAATTCCTCTTCAACAACAGTTGGTAGCAATGAAACATCAACAGATGTTCTCGCTTTTAAATCAGAAACATCTAACCATGGAATATCTGGTTCTTGCGAGAAGCGGTAATCTGCAGCATCTTCCTTAGAACGCATCACACGAGTTACTTGAGCTTCCGCATCCCACTGAGCAGTTACCTGGTCGGGAGAAGGAACTCCATGCTCTTCGTAATAATTAAGTTGCTTGCTTACAGCCTCTGCAACCGCTTTAGACATAAAAGCAAAGGAATTTAAGTTTTTTATCTCTGTACGCGGGTTTAAATCTTTAGTCCCTATCTTTCTTAATGAAATCGAAACATCTGAACGCATTTGGCCTTTTTCCATGTCAGCGTCCGAAACACCTAAATGCCTTGCTATTTTTTGAATGTATTTAGCATAAATCTCTGCATCCTCCACTTTGTGTAAACATGGCTCGGTAACAATCTCAACCAGTGGAGTACCGCATCTGTTGTAATCAACTAAGGAGTATTTATCCGTGTGAACTAACTTACCAGCATCTTCCTCTAAATGTGCATGATGTAAATCAACAGTAAAAGAACTTCCGTCGTCTCGAAAACATTTAACACTTCCACCTTCAATGATGGGGTGATCGAGTTGCGTCAATTGAAAGTTTTTGGGTAAATCAGGGTATTGGTAGTGTTTTCTATCCCATCTTACTAAATCAGGTATTTTGGCATTTAAACCAGCACCTAGAATAATTGATTTTTCTACCGCGGCTTTATTTAATTCCGGAAGGGTACCCATTTGACCTGTACAAACTGGACAAATATTTTCATTGGGTGTTGTTGATTCCTCATTATCGCATGAACAAAACAACTTGGTTTTAGTGTTTAGTTGTACGTGGGTTTCAACACCCATTACAATTTCATATCCTAATTCTTCAATTTTCTTATCTAAACTCATCGTTTTTGTAAACTGTAAAAAACCATTAATACTTTAATCGCTTTATAACGATTGCTCAATTGCGTATGCAAATCTTAATATTTCTTCGTCTTTTTCTTTTGCAGCAGTTATTTGCACATTGTTTTCAACCACAAAAGGAGCACTCAATGTGGGCAATCCACCAAGGCTAAATCCTACCGTATACATATCGCTTAAATACATGGTTAGAGGATCCTTCAAAGATTCTCCAATAGTTGGAGGGAGAAGTGGGGATGTAGGGGATAAAACAAAATCTACTTCTTCAAAATCCTTAGCAAATTTCGCTTCAATTCCTTTTCTTACCTCCAAGGCTTTTTTATAGATTTCCTCAGAATAACCAACCGACAAAACCTGATTTCCTGCGATAATTCTTCTTTTGGTTTCTTGACTGAACCCTTCACCTCTTGTGTCCAGGTAAGTTAAAGCAAGGTTCTCTTTATCCATAGCTCTATTTCCGAATGCGATTCCATCAATTCGAGAAAGATTACTAGCGGTTTCAGCAAGGGCAATGATGTAATAGGTGGCAGTTAGTGTATCTCCATCAAAAAAATCAAGTTCTTTTATTTCAACACCTTTTTCTTTTAATTTTTCAATTAATGAGTTAAAGTCTGTCTTGATTTTCGATTCTAAGGACGGGTGATCGATAAAAGATTTATAGACACCAATCTTTGTTCCAGCCTTTATTTTCGAATCAAAAGATTCAACATCTATTGGGGTAGAAGTTAATGTGGTTTGATCTTTTCCATCTTTACCACTCATAACATTGAGAGTTGTAGCGATATCCTTAACGGTATTAGCAAAAGGTCCAACACAGTCAGAAGATGAAGTGTAGGCCATCAAGCCATATCGAGAAACTCGCCCGTATGTTGGTTTTAGTCCATAAACTTTGTTGTACCCTGCAGGTTGACGAATAGAACCACCTGTGTCTCCCCCAATTGAGAAAACAGTATTTCCTTCGGCAACATTAACTGCAGAGCCTCCTGATGATCCTCCTGCCACTTTATCGTCATTGTGTGCATTTTTTGCAACACCAAAAACGGAATTTTCATTTGTAGAACCATGTCCAAATTGATCGCAATTTTCTTTGCATATGGGTATCGCTCCCGCGTCAATTAACTTTTGAATGGCTGTAGCAGTATATGGAGACTTGTAGTTTTTTAGAATATTTGAACTCGCTGTGGAAATCGTTCCTTTCAACAAATAAACATCTTTAACGCCAAATGGAATTCCTTCGATTCCACTTAATATATGTCCCGAAGCAATTTTTTCATCCCATATTTTTGCTTGTTCCAGAGCTTGCTCATCCAGAATTAAATTATTTGCATTTTTAGTTGAGGATTGTAGAGCTGCAATTTTCTCTCGAACCAACTGAACGCAAGATATTTTCTTTTCGTTTAGTTTATTTTGAATGTCTTGAATAATAGACTGACTCATCTTTATTGAATTACTTTAGGTACAACTAAATACGTTCCTTGCTTAGCAGGAAAGTTTTCCATAATCAACGCTTTTTCTTCAGGGTTACAGTGAACAACTTTATCTTCTCGAAGGTTATCTGATTTTACAATATGATTTTCAGCACCTTCTATATTGATGTTTTTTACACTTTTTATAGTTTCAAAAAAATCAGTGATTTTGGAGATATTTACCTCTTCAGCCCTGATGTTGGAAAGTTGTTGTAATTTGTCCATCTGCTAAGCTTTTAAACTTAAATTTAAATCGTTCTTAAATAAAGGATTTTAAAACGGGCAAATTTCGTCATAAATAGGGACATATCAAAGGGTTGAACTTCAAAGTTTATTGAATAAAGTTCAAAGTTTTTTTTATTGAATTAAACCTTTTTTAATTAATCTTGTCTTACCCTAACATTAGGGGTAAAATTGAGCTGGACTGACGAGGAAATAATTGAAAAAATCCAAGATAAAGAAACCATTAATTATGGTTTCAATTTGTTAATGGATAAATATCAAGAAAAAGTTTACTGGGTAATTCGAAGAATGGTAATTGCCCATGATGCGGCAGATGATATTGCTCAAGAGGTTTTTGTGAAGGTGTGGAAAAACATTGGGTCTTTTAAAGGGAATTCTAAATTATATACATGGATATACAGAATTGCAACGAATGAAGCACTTAATTACTTGCGCAAAAAGAAGAGACGGTTTTTTTTACCGATTGGAGACGTTGAACATGAGTTGAGTTCTACATTGGATGCAGATAACTTTTACAGCGGAGATGAAATTCAAATGAAACTTCAAAAATCTTTATTAAAATTACCGGAAAAACAAAGAATGGTATTTAATATGAAGTATTTTGAAGAAATGAAATTTAAAGATATTGCGGAAGTTATGGATGTTTCTGTTGGAAGTTTAAAGGCACAATATCACCATGCTGTTAAAAAAATTGAGAAATTTATACAAGAGGATTAAACCTTTATGATAAATGAGCATCAAATTAATTGAATGGAAGAAGATAAAAACATAGAAGATAGTGGAATAAGGGATTTTCTTAAAAATTCATCTGAAAAAGAGTTTAGAGTTCCGGAAAACTATTTTGATGGATTTCAAAAGAATATTCATTCGAAAATCCATCAAGATATATCTCCTTGGTGGAAAAGACCCAAATTAACAATTGGAATCGGAACGTTTGCGTCAATAGTCCTTATTTTGATTGTATTGTTTGAACTCGACAAAAATAAAAAGTATGCCAGGGCAGAGCTCAATCAGGAAGATTTAATAGCTTACTTTTCGGAAAATATTGATGAAATATCAGAATCGGAAATACTTGAAGGTTTAAGCGATAATGATTTGAATGTTTTTATCGATCAAACTCACAAAAACGATTCGACAAAAACGGACGAAAAAAAAATAGAGGAAAAAAGCAATGAAAAACCTCCCACGCTGGATGATTTTACAGATGAGGAAATATATGAATATATGCTTGATGAGGGATATGGAAGTGGAGAATGGGATAATTTATAATAACTTTAAAAGACGGTAAAATGAAAAATAGAGGAGCAATTATTGGTTTATTATTGGTGTGCATGACTTTGAGTGCTGCGATAGCTCAATCTTCAGGGAAACCATCAATACAGCAAAGGGAAAATCGAAAAGCGAAAATCAGAGAGATGAAAAAAGCTTTCATTAAAGCAGAGCTTAATTTAACTGAAGATGAGGAAAAGGTTTTCTGGCCAATTTATGATAATTATGAAAACAAACGAGATGAACTGCGTAAAGAACTTAGGTCATTAAGAAAAGAGTTTAAAGGAAAATCAATTGATGAATTGACCGAAGCTGAAGCTGAAGAAATGCTCGATAAAGAAATGAAATTCAGAGAAAAAAGATTGGCCTTGGATAAAGAGTTTGAGCGAGAATTAAGGGCTAATTTATCTGCAAAGAAAATAATTATGCTGCATAAGGCTGAGCGTAAATTTAAGAAGAAATTATTGGATAGAATGAAAGGTAGAAAAGGTGGCCAAGGTTTTGAAAGAAGAGGAAGAGTTCCCGGTTCCCATCCTCAGAGTTTCCCCCAAAACTAAAAATTGATAATCACGTTACGACTTAAATTTGATATTTATCGTGTTTGTAAATCAACATGATTCAATAAAATGCAACCTCTTTTTGTTCCTTTAGAAACGTAAAAACCAGGTTTCCCCTTCAAAATAAACTTTTTGTGATTGTATTTTTCAAATCTATGATACAGTTCTCTTACCTTGTGTTTAGGGAAATTTAAATGTCCTGCTATTCTCTCTCCACTGTCATTTTCAATCTGGGTAAAAGTTACCCAATTGGATTTTTGGTTCAAATTTAAATATCCCGTCAGTCTGATTTCAGAATTTGGATTTTCCTCGAACTTATTGAGTATCCAATATCTATTTTTTATTTCAAGTTTTGATCTCAATTAAGATTTTGTATTAAAGTTTAACACAATTAATACCTTGCCCCAAAAATAGAACTTCCTAGGCGTATCATAGTGCTTCCTTCATTTATTGCAATTTTGTAATCACCACTCATACCCATACTTAAAATATTGAATGTTTCCTGATTCGCAAAAAATGAATTTTTTAATTGCTCGTAAATAGCTTGAAGATTTGAGAACTCTTTTCTTATTTTTTCGTGATCACTTACAAAAGAAGCCATCCCCATAACACCTTGTACTTCAATGTTTTTAAGCGTTTTAAATTCATTGCTGTTCAGGATTTCTAAAACTTCTTCAATCTTAAATCCAAATTTAGTTGATTCATCAGCAATATGAAATTGGAGCAAGATTCTTATGACTCGATTGTTTTTTAGACCTTGCTTATTAATTTCTTTTATCAACTTAAAAGATTCAACTCCATGAATTAAAGATATGAATGGAGCGATATATTTAACTTTGTTTGATTGCATATGTCCAATCATATGCCATTCAATATCATTTGGCAGGTTGGGCTGTTTCTCTCTTAGCTCCTGAACTTTATTTTCACCGAAAATTCTTTGCCCGGCATCAAAAGCTTTTTGAATGTCCTCGATGGGTTTTGTTTTACTAACAGCAACAAGAGAAACGTGTTTCGGGATTGAGCTCCTTATCTTGTTTAAGTTTTCTTTTATAGAGAATGACATTATACTAAATTAACAATTTGATTGAGTTATCGAATATTTGAGGATTTGATTAATTGATTACATATATTTGTCAGCTGCTAAGTTCAAGTTTTGAAAGTCCTTTTTTTAATACCATATCCACTTGGAACAGCTGCAAGTCAGCGTTTTCGTTTTGAGCAATATATGCATTATTTAGATGAAGAAAACATTCATTATAGAGTTTCCTCTTTTTGGGATAAAAAAGCTTGGTCGGTTTTGTACAAGAAAGGAGCGGTTTTGGCTAAGGCACTTGGAACGTTAAGGGGATTGTTAAGAAGGTATGCTGTTCTTTTAACAGCCTTTAAATACGATAGAATCTTCATTCATAGAGAGGTTTATCCTTTGGGCCCTCAAGTCGTTGAGTTTATCCTTGCTCGAGTTTACAAGAAAAAAATAATTTATGATTTTGACGATGCTATATGGTTGCCAAATTATGCCGCAAACAATGCGAGATTTGCATTTATTAAGAGTTATGGGCACGTGAATAAACTTTGTAAATATGCTTATAAATTGAGTGTAGGGAATAAGTTTCTGGCCGACTATGGAAAGAAGTACAACTCTAATGTTTGGATAAATCCCACGACAATTGATACAGAAAATCATCACAACCGAGTAAAAAATCAAGATTCTAAAGATTTTGTAATTGGTTGGACGGGAACACACTCCACTTTGAGATATTTAAAGGAAATGGTTCCATTGTTTCAAAAGTTAGAAAAAGAATACGAATACACATTGTTGATTATAAGCGACAAAAATCCGGAATTTAACCTCAATTCGTTTGAATTTATAAAGTGGAATAAAGAAACAGAAATTGAGGATTTGTTGCGTTTTAACGTCGGGTTGATGCCGTTGACGATGGATAAGTGGGCAAATGGAAAATGTGGTTTTAAGGCTCTTCAGTATATGAGTCTTGGCGTTCCCGCTTTGGTTTCTCCTGTTGGTGTAAATACGGAAATTGTAGATGATAAAGTGAACGGATACATATGCGACTCCATAGAGGAGTGGGAGAGTACTTTGCGAATGATTTTATCCGATAAGGAAAAAGTAAAAGAGATTTCTAAAAATTCTCGAAAAAAAATAATCGACAACTATTCTGTTGTTTCAAACAAAAATAATTTTATTCAATTGTTTCAATAATGAGTATGAAAAAATTAGTGCTAAGTGAAATTCATGAAAATTTAGGGGGTAAAATGGTTGATTTTGCCGGGTTTTACATGCCTGTTCAATACGAAGGTGTTAAAATTGAACACAATAATATTCGAGAAAATGTAGGGGTTTTTGATGTAAGTCACATGGGGGAATTTATAGTAATTGGAGATGAGGCAGAGGCCTTGATTCAAAAAACAACATCCAATGATGTAAGCCTTTTAAAAGATGGACAAGTACAGTATTCTTGTATTCCAAACAATGAAGGAGGAATTGTAGACGATTTATTGATTTATCGTTTTTCTAAAACTAAATTCTTATTGGTAGTAAATGCCTCTAACATTAATAAAGATTGGGAATGGTTAAATTCTAAAAACGATACATCAGCAGTTCTCCAGAATGTTAGCGATGAATGGAGTTTATTTGCAGTTCAAGGTCCAAATTCTACAAAAGTGCTTTCCAAATTAACTGAAATTGATCTTGGTGCCATGAAGTATTATACACTTCAAATTGGAGATTTTGCAGGCGTTCAGGGTGTTTTAATATCTTCAACAGGGTATACTGGTGCAGGTGGGTTTGAAATATACGTTAAAAATGAGCATGCAATTAATGTTTGGGAAGCTATAATGGAAACAGGTGCCCCTTTCGGTATAAAGCCAACTGGTTTAGCAGCCAGGGATACTTTGAGACTTGAAATGGGGTACGCACTCTATGGAAACGATATTGATGATACGACATCTCCATTAGAGGCTCGCTTGGGTTGGATTACAAAATTAGGAACTGATTTTTCAGGAGTAGATTACTTGAGGAAACAAAAAGAAGAAGGCGTTTCCAAAAAATTAGTCGCTTTTGAATTGATTGATCGTGGAATACCCAGAAAAGAGTATCAGATTTTTTCACAAGAAGGGAATCAAATAGGAAGAGTTACTTCTGGAACAATGTCTCCAACTTTAAATAAAGCAATTGGAATGGGGTATGTCTCCAAAGATTTTTCAGGCGTTGATACCGAAATATATATTTCGATACGCAATAAAAATATTAAAGCAAAAGTTGTGAGTTTACCTTTTGTCGCTTCAAATGTGTAATTGATAAAGAGTTTTATTTAGAAAATTCATCCACATCTTGCTCCTCGTTAATTCCCGCAATTTTGTGGCGTTTACCAAACAGGTAGGTTTTGTTTTCATTGTTGTTCAATAAACGAATAATATTTTTTTGATGGGTTACAATTATTAAAACAGAAACAACAGATGAAAAAATAATTAAGGATAGTACTTGGTTTTTGGTAAAAACCAGAAGGATAAAAAGGGGGAAAGAGATACCCGCTATCATGGATCCAAGTGAAACATACTTTGTGACGGTTAAAACAACTAGAAAAACACCCAATGCTGATAAAGCGGCAGGTGGATGAACAGCTAAAACAATACCTAATAATGTAGCAATTCCTTTACCTCCTCTAAATCCTGCAAATAATGGGAAAATATGACCCAAAACAGCACAAAACCCAAAGGCAAGTTTTAGGTTTGTATAAGGAGCAATATCATCGATATCGTATTTCATTTGAATTAAAACAAGATTAACAGCCAATGCACCTTTGGCAACATCCAGTAATAAAACAGGGATACCTGCTTTTTTACCGAGAACTCTAAAGGTGTTGGTAGCTCCAGCGTTTCCTGATCCATGTTCTCGAACATCAATTCCATGAAAAGTTTTACCAATCCAAACTGCCGAAGGTATTGACCCTATTAAATAGGCGACAAGTAACAATATGATTATTGTTGCACTCATTTAAAAGTTTACAAGCTGATAAAAGTAAAAAATACTCTCTTAGTTTTCAATTTTAAGGAAGTTAATTAATTAACATTTATTAGTGTATCAAATAAAAAACCGAGTTTTCAAAACAAAAATGTTTGTTTACATCTTCTTTGAAAAAGAAAAAGAGAGATTCAAATCTTCAATTTAAAAGGGATTTTATTCTGATTCTATACCAAAATCACTGGTGAATTTTAAAACTCTTTCCGATGTTTGTATTTGTCCATCGACAATAAACTTTTCGACCGATGAATTTGGAGTTTCCTCCGGCAGCAAAGTAAACGGAATAAGGAAATCACATGTTTTTTTAAATTCGGAACATCCGAAAGCCGATTTACCTTTTTTAATTCTTCCTTTGTTGCATTTTGGACATAGACAGTTGAGTGGTTTTTCAACCCTGATTTCTGTTTCAAAATCACTTTTAAGCAAAGCAATGGTTTCGTTTCCTTTTGAATCTTTAGCCAATGTTACTTTTCTTTGATGAATTAATTTGCCAACGATCTTACTATCGATGCAGTACTTATTAATTTCAAAAGGGATTTTAAATGTGCAACCATTTACCCATTCAGTGCATCCATAAGCGGATTTTCCTTTTATGATTTTCCCACATTCACATTTGGGACAAGTTAAAACTGATGCGTGTGGATTTATTGCAGATACTTCGTTAACCAAGTCACTAACGAGTTTTCTCATTCCTCCAATGAATTCATCAGAGCTAAATTCACCGGCCTCAATATCCTTCATCTTTTTTTCCCACTGACCTGTTAAACGAGGAGATTTTAGAGTCGGATTGTCAATCAATTGAATGAGTTTAATACCTATTTCTGTTGGAAGAATTGTTTTCTTCTTTTTTTCGATGTAATTTCTTCGGAAAAGAGTTTCAATTATGTTCGCTCGTGTTGAAGGTCGACCAATTCCATTTTCCTTCATAAGTTGTTTTAATTCATCATCGTCGACTTCTTTTCCGGCTGTTTCCATTGCTCGGAGTAATGTAGCTTCAGTGTAGTGTTTTGGAGGCGATGTTTTTTTTGTACCAATAGAGGGGGTATGGCTTCCCGATTCACCTTTTTCAAAATGAGGTAAAATTTTATCCTCTTTAGATGAAGATTGCTGAGATTGATAAACTACTCTCCAACCTTGGTCTAGAATTTGTTTACCTGTGGCTTTGAATTTCAATTTACAAACTTCGGCATTAACTGTGGTATTGGATACTTTACATTCTGGATAAAAAGCAGCGATAAATCGTCGTGAAATAATATCGTAAACTGCAGCTTCATTTCCAGAAATATTTGAGGCATTTATTCCTGTTGGGATAATTGCATGATGATCAGTGACTTTATTATCGTTGAATACCTTTTTACTTTTCTTTATTGGTTTTTGAATTAAATGTTCGGTCAATTCCTGGTATATAACCAAACCTTTAAGAATTCCTTTAATTTTGGGATACTGGTCTTTTGGTAAGTATACGGTATCTACTCTTGGGTATGAAACCAGTTTTTTTTCATAAAGTGACTGAACTGTGTTTAAAGTCTGTTCAGCACTTAAACCAAGCTTTTTATTTCCTTCAACCTGAAGAGAAGTTAAATCAAATAGATTGGGGGGATGCTCTTTTCCCGCTTTTACTGAAATCTCTGTAATCGAAAGCGATTCCTTTTTTATTTTTTCCAGAACTTGTTCAGCCTCAATTTTTTTTTCAATCTTGCCTTTTTCAAAGGTGAATGTTGTGCTTTTGTACTCGGTTTTAATTTCGAAATAAAGATTGGGGACAAAGTTTTTAATATCGAAATGACGTTTTACAATCATAGCAAGAGTAGGGGTTTGCACTCTCCCTACACTCAGGACTTGTTTGTTTTTTCCGAATTTTAAGGTGTAAAGTCTTGTCGCATTAATACCATAAAGCCAATCTGAGATTGCTCTGCTTTTTCCTGCTTCGAATAAGGCATCAAAATCACTTCCTTCCATTAAGTTCTTAAAGCCGTTTTTAATGGCTTCTTCAGTCAGCGAGGATATCCACAAACGTTTAATAGGAGCTGTGCAACCTGCGTGTTGAAGAACCCATCGCTGGATGAGTTCACCTTCTTGCCCGGCATCTCCGCAGTTAATGATTTCAGTTGCGTTTTGAACTAAACTTTTGATTTTATTAAATTGATTCTCAACACCACTGTCATTAATGATTTTAATTTTAAATTCTTTGGGCTGGATTGGAAGTGCATATAGGTTCCATTTTCGGAACCCCTCGTCGTAATCTCCTGGTTCATTCAGAGTACATAAGTGGCCAAACGTCCATGTTACCTGATAGCCATTACCTTCATAATAACCATTTTTACGAGAATTTGCTCCAATAATTTTTGCGATTTCTCCAGCAACACTAGGTTTCTCTGCTATACAAACTTTCATTATTTTACAGCCCTTTTAAAACTCTTCTAATGTCGTTGACTTGTCCCATTAAATCGTGAAGCTCTTCTTTTTTACCCGAATCAATTTTATCCTTAAATTCCTGTAAATTAGTGATATAAGTCCCTAGAGCTGTTGAAAGATGTTCTTTATTTTGCTCAAAAATAGGCGCCCACATATCGGGTGATGATTTTGCTAAACGTACAGTACTTGCAAAACCAGATCCAGCCATATTAAATATATGCTTTTCTTCTTTTTCAATTTCCAATACCGTTTGACCCAACACAAATGAAGTGATGTGCGACAGGTGAGAAACATAAGCAATGTGGCGATCGTGTTCCGAAGCACTCATGGTTAGAACTTTCATATTGAGGAAACTGTAAAGTTCTTTACACAATTTTAAAGCATCATCTTTACTTTTATTTTCGTCACAAATAATTGTGATTTTATTGTCGAACAATCCTTCAAAAGCTGCTGAAGGTCCCGCATTCTCTGTACCTGCAATTGGATGTGATGCAACAAAGTTCTTACGATTCGGATGAGCATCGGCAATTTTACATATACCTTCTTTGGTAGAGCCCATGTCAATTATAAACTGGTTGGGTTTTATCTCGTTCAAAAGAGTGGGTAAAATTTTTCTTGCCGCATCAACAGGTACAGCAAGAAGAACCAAATCTACCTCTTTAAGTATTTCAATCACTGAACAAATTTCATCGACTAAACCAAGCTTCAGAGCATCATCCGAGTTGGATTTATTTTTATCCACCCCTATTATTTTGGAAGCAAAACCTCTCTCTCGTAGGCTAATTGCTAAAGATCCACCAATCAATCCTAAACCAATAATTCCAACAATCATATTATACGTTTGCTTTAATTCGACTTAATGCTTCTTTTATAGTTTCTTGACTCGCACAGAGTGAAGCTCTTATATATCTCTCGCCATTGCTTCCAAAAATAAAACCAGGAGTTATGAAAACATCGGCTTTGTATAAAATATCGTCTACAAATTTTTCAACATTATCAACAGAATCAGGAACTTTTGCCCAAACAAACATTCCCACACTATTTGGATTGTATTTGACCTCCAGATAATCAAATATTTCTTCAATTAATTTTCGACGCTTAGCGTATATGTTGTTTTGATCTTCATGCCAGTGCATAGGGTTCGACAAGGCTTGAACAGCCGCTTTTTGAAGTCCTAGGAACATACCGCTATCCATATTACTTTTTACACGTAAAACCGTTGAAATGTATTCTGAGGAACCTGATAACCAACCAATTCTCCATCCGGCCATATTATGAGATTTGCTCAATGAGTTAAGCTCTAGGCAAACCTCTTTAGCCCCCTCTAAATTAAAAATACTTCTAGGAGTAGGATTTAGGATTAAACTGTAAGGGTTGTCGTTTACAATTAAAAACTTTTTTTCTTTAGCCAGTGCAATTAAATCATTTAAGACCTCTAAGTCGGCTCTTGCTCCTGTCGGCATATGTGGGTAATTTAACCACAGAAGTTTCACATTACTTAAATCTTTTTTTCTAAGATTATTTACATCAATATTCCAATTTTTTTTCTCGTCTAAGTCGTAAAATTCAATTTCAGCATTCAATAAATTTGAAACTGAAGTGTATGTGGGATAACCGGGGTTAGGGACTAAAACTTTATCACCAGGGTTTAAGAAAGCCATACTTATATGCATAATACCTTCTTTGGAGCCCATTAAAGGAAGAATCTCATTTTCAGCTCTGAAACCTACTCCATATGTGAATGCCATCCAGGAACTAATAGCTTCTCTGAATTCAGGAATGCCAATGTAGGATTGATAACCATGAGCGTTAGTTTGCTCAGCTGTTTTCACCAATGCCTCTATTGTTTCATGGGAAGGTGCAAGATCAGGGCTTCCTATTCCTAAATTTATAATATTTTTCCCAGAAGCATTCAATTCACGAATTTCCTTTAATTTTTTGGAAAAGTAATATTCTTGAACGTCTGATAATCTGTTTGCAGGTTGAATAATCATTTTTCGTTTTTAAAATCAACAATACCTTTCTTATATTCTCCTAATATTTGAAGATTCACAGAAATTCCTTTTATAGTTTCAATTGCCTTTTGATAATTAGAATAGGTCTCCCATATCATGTCTACATGAAAATTGTACTCATATGGTTTTCCAACAATTGGAACCGATTGTATTTTGGTTAAGTTAATGGAATATGCAGCCAAAATATTTAGAATTTTTGCTAACGCTCCCGGATCGTGGGGGAGTTGGAAAAACAATGTTGCTTTATTTTTCAAAACATCTTTTTCAGGAGTTTTACTCAGTATAATAAATCGAGTAAAATTCTTTTTATTTGTTTCTATACTTTTTGCAAGAATTTCTAATCCAAAAATTTCGGCAGCGGACTCACTGGCAACTGCAGCTACATTGGAAAGTTTTTTCTCTGCAATGTTTTTAGCGCAAATGGCTGTATCTTCTTTTTCTTCCAACAATACATCCTTGAGGCCAGTAAGAAATTTGCTGCACTGACGTATTGCAATTGGATGAGATTGAGCAATTTTAATGTCGTCGATTTTTGTTCCGGGAAGAACCATAAGATTCATCTTTATCCTCAGAAAAATCTCCCCGATAATATTAAAGTTATACTCCTGTAATAATGTGTAGTTTTGGAGTAATGAGCCTGCTATTGAATTTTCAATTGCCATAACAGCGTAATCCGAATTGCCGTTTTTTAAACTGTCGCATAAATCCTGAAAGGATAAGCATTTAACAGTTTCAATATTGTTCCCAAAATACTTATAGGCAGCTTCTTCATGAAAAGAAGATTCTATCCCTTGTATGGCTATCTTTTTCATCAAAACAAATAATTCTGTCTTAAAGATATCTATTTCTATTGACGTGATGACGATATTTTGACACGCAGATTCTGCAAATCACGTTCGTTTCATGGAAAAAGTTAAGATGTAATGTTAAAATACTAAATATATTATTTGTTTATCGGGTTTAATAGTTCTTTCATTGTCGATTTTTGTGCGTCTGAATTTTCAGTAGATGTAACAGAAATTTGATTCAAGGGACTATAAAAATCAAATAATTAAAAAAATTCAACGAAAAATAAAATAACTACAGAGTATTATAAATAAAATGTCATTTTTAAGCTGTGAATCGATACATTTGATTCAGCAAATACAAATTATAAATATTAACCTATGAGAACAAGATTAGTTGGTTTATTCATTTTGAGTATTGGAGTGTTTTTTACATCCTGTAAACAAAAAAAAGAGGAAAAATTCACCTACATTAACCCTGAATACAGTACCTACATTAGTGCGTTTACCTCAGGAGATGTATCGAGGTCGAGAGGCATAAGGGTTGTATTAACACAGCCTATTGACACAAATAGGTTTAGAATCGGAGAAGCGTTACCCGAAGATTTGTTCGAATTATCCCCAAGTATCGACGGTGTTGCTCGATATTCCGATCCTTATTCAATCGAATTTATTCCTGAAAAATGGTTTAAGTCTGGAACAAAATATGATGTTGCTTTTAATTTAAAGTCCATAGTCAATGAGGCACCCGATGAGTTGCAAGAGTTTAGTTTTAAATTCTATACAATCGATTTGGATTACAATATTTTAATAAAAGGTATTGATCGAAACAGTTCTTATGAAAAAGTAAACATAAGTGGAGAAGTAATTTTTACGGATTTGATTGATACGACGGAGTTGAAAAAATTAATTGAGGTTGATGGAGTCGAAAATGCAAAGGTTCACTGGGAAGAAAAAAATGAATTATCCTACGAATATACTTTGAAAAACTGCCCACGAAAAGAAAAGGAATATACTGTTAAGTTTAACTTTAACGGTAAAGGACTGGGTATAAACAAGAAGCTCTCCGAAGAATTTAAAATTCCTGCATTGGGTGATTTTAAAGTTACTGATGTAAGCGTAGATAATGGTTTAGAACAATCCATCACCTTTAATTTCTCTGATCCAATCTCCAATAATCATGGTGTTAAATCATTTTTCAGAATGGATGGTGCTTCATTTAAAACCGTTGTTTATGGTAATTCTGTCAAACTATACCCAACAGTTCGTCAAAATGGAGAAAAGGAAGTAGAGGTACTCGCAGGTTTAAAAAACACCAATGGAAATAAAATGGTTAATGGTTCTAAACATCAATTGAGCTTTTTTGCCATTAAACCCGACCTTAAGTTAATGGGAAAAGGAACCATTTTACCGAGTTCAAATAAAGGATTATTGTTTCCTTTTAAGTCTGTAAATGTAAATTCTGTAGTGGTTACAATCACAAAAGTTTTCACCGACAATATTGGTCAGTTTTTACAAGTAAATAATTTATCAGGAACTTATCAAATGCATCGGGTATCTCGAAAAGTTTTAAGAAGACGAATAAATTTAAAATCACTAAAAAACGTAAACCTTTCAGTTTGGAACGAATTCAGTATAGATTTGAGTGAATTCATAAATGTAGACCCAGGTGCTATTTATCGGGTTAACATAGCCATCGATAAAAAGGGAAGCAATTACCCTTGCAAAGGAAAAAATGACAATTCTGACGACCTAACAGAACTTAATGTGAATTCTCGATTTGAAAATTGGGAAGAAGGATCTGAACAGGATTCTCGAGATTATGATTATTATGAATGGGATGATTATGAGTACGAAGGATATTATAACGATTACCATTATAATCACGGGGATAGAAATAATCCCTGCTCTGATTCTTACTTCAACAATAAAAATGTAAGTAAAAATATTTTAGCAAGTAATTTAGGAATTACTGTAAAAGCTGGAACTGATAGGAAATATCATGTTTATGTAGCCGATTTGTTGACAACTCAGCCAGCAGCTCATGTTGAGGTTGAAATTTTAGATTACCAGCAGCAAGTCATTGGTGTAGGAACAACGGATAATGAGGGAATGTCAACAATCTCCCCAAAACGCCAACCTTTCTTAATTGTCGTAAAAAATGGAGACCAAAGAGGTTACTTAAAAGTTCGAGACGGTTTAAGTTTATCAACAAGTAAATTTGAAACCAGCGGACAAACACATAAAGGAGGAATAAAAGGGTATCTGTATACTGAGAGAGGTGTTCGTCGTCCCGGTGACTCAATTTATGTTGCTTTAATGATAGAGGATCAGACGAATAAACTACCTATTGAACATCCCGTACATTTTGAGTTGATTAATCCCAAAGGAAAAATCATTAAAAAAGCGATCTCAATTGGTCGTAAAGATGGAATACATGTTTTTAGAACAGCTACGGATTCTGATGATCCTACTGGAAACTGGAGCTGTAGGGCAAGAGTAGGGAATTCTACTTTTTATAAAAACATTAAAGTAGAAACCGTAAAGCCAAATCGATTAAAAATAGATATTGATTTTCATCAGGAAATAATTTCGAAAAACAATGTTTCAAAAGCAGATTTAAAAGTAGAATGGTTGCATGGTGCAACAGCAAGAGATTTGGAAACAAAGGTTGAAATGCACTTGGAAGCCGATTATAACAGCTTCCCAAAGCATAAGGACTATATATTCAATGATCCGTTGTTCAAATTTTCAGCATCTGACCAAATGGTTTTTGATGGTAAAATTGACGATGAAGGGAAAGCCTCATTTACACCTAAGTTTGATGTGAGTGAGTACACTCCAGGTATGTTGAAAGCATACTTTAAAACACGAGTTTTTGAAAAAACAGGAGACTTTAGTGTAGATCGTTTTTCTGTTAAATTTTCTCCTTACGATTCCTACGTTGGTGTGTCAATACCGAAAGGTTCGAGATGGGGTAACATTTTAGAAACAGGAAAAGATCACCAAATTGGAGTAATTGTAGTAAACAAAGAAGGCGAGAATCAAGAAAGAAAAAATGTAAAAGTAAAAGTGTACAAAATTGAAAATAACAGGTGGTGGGATAACTATAACAGAGATTTGTTCAACTACATTAACAGAAAATCAACGGAGCTGATTAAGGATACCGTTATGGATGTTAAAAAAAGTGGCTCATTTTTTACAATACGAGAAGAATATCCGGAATGGGGTAATTATTTGATTAGAGTTACTGATCCTGTTAGTGGTCATTCCTCTGGTAAGATGGTTACAATCGATTGGCCATATTGGAGAAGAGCAGAAAGAGACAATCAGGATTTTGCAACCATGCTTAATTTTCAAAGCAGTAAAGCTTCATATAAAGTTGGAGAAAACATAAGAGTGAATTTTCCAACAGGTGGAGCAGAAAAAGCTTTGATTACAATCGAAAATGGTGTCTCTGTATTAAAATCTTTTTGGGTTCAAACCAATAAAAAGCAAACTAGCTTTGAAATAGAAGCAACTCCTGAAATGGCTCCTAATGTATTTGTGAGTATATCTTTAATTCAACCGCATGGACAAACTACCAATGATATGCCAATAAGAATGTATGGAACCATTCCTGTTAGTGTTGAGGACCCGAAATCTCATGTTTATCCAATAATTGATATGCCGGATGAAATTCGACCAGAATCTACAACAACCATTAAAGTAAGTGAAAAGGAAGGAAGAGAGATGATATATACACTTGCAATGGTTGATGAAGGCTTATTGGATTTAACACGTTTTGCAACACCCGATCCTTGGAAGCATTTTTATGCAAAACAAGCTTTAGGAGTCAAAACGTGGGATATGTATGATAATGTTATTGGAGCCTATGGCGCGCAGCTAAATCGAATTTTAGGAATTGGAGGTGATGGTGAAAATGAAAAAAATAAAGGAGGAAAAAAAGCCAACCGATTTAAGCCTATGGTTAAGTTTCTAGGAGATTTTAAACTTAAGGAGGGAGAGACCTTTGAGCACCAAATTAAAATGCCGAATTATATAGGAAGAGTTCGGGTAATGATTGTTGCCAGAAATAAAAAAGCTTACGGTTCGGTTGATAAAAGTGTGAAAGTAAAAAAACCACTGATGGTTTTGGCTACTTTGCCGAGAGTTTTAGGTCCAAATGAAGAGTTAAGTATTCCCGTAAATGTATTTGCTCTGAACGATGGGCAAGGAAAAGTTAAGGTTACTTTAAAAACAAATGAATTAATTAAGCCCGTTAACGGTAGTGTTCAAACCTTGAACTTTAGTAAAGCCGGAGATAAAATAATTGAGTTTCCTGTAAAAGTATCCGACAGGATAGGTTTTGGAAAAGTTGAGGTTTTAGTTGAATCGGGTAAGGAAAAGGCAAAACATGAAATAGAAATAAATGTGCGTGCTTCGAATCCTGAAATTGATGATGTTATTGAGGCTGTAATAAAACCAGGCCAAACATGGAACAGTTCAATTGTTTTTCCCGGAATAGAAGGAACAAATTCAGGGAGCTTTGAGGTGTCAACCTTTCCTGCAATGAACCTAACTAAAAGACTCAGATATCTAATTCGATATCCACATGGTTGTATTGAGCAAACTACTTCATCTGTATTTCCTCAATTACATTTGGACAAAGTGGTAGACCTTTCAACCAAGCAAAAGCGTAAAATAATTGAAAACATAACCAAAGGAATCAGCAGGATCGCTAAGTTTCAAACCGATAGAGGAGGCTTTAGCTATTGGCCTGGAGGAACATCTCCGAGTGAGTGGGGAAGTAATTATGCCGGACACTTTTTATTAGAAGCCAAAGCGGCCGGCTATAAAGTGCCTGGTCATTTGTTGGACAACTGGGCAAGTTATCAAAAAAAACAAGCTAAGCGGTGGCGATACAGTGGAAATCATTCTTGGGAGTTTAATACTCAAGCTTATCGATTATATGTGCTTGCAAAGGCGGGACATGCTGATTTTGCATCAATGAACTACCTAAAGTCGAAAAAGAAATTGAACACCCTTTGCAAATGGAGATTGGCCGCAGCATACGCTATGGCTGGTCAAACTGATGTGGCAAATGAAATCGTTTATTCATTAACTATGGAAATTCCTGAATATCGAGAATTGAGTTACTCTTTTGGTTCAGCTGTCCGAGATAAAGCCATGATTTTAGAAACACTGCTTGAGCTTCGAGACAAGGATAAAGCAATTTTTTTAGCAAAGGACATTGCAAAACGTTTGGGTGAATCTTACTGGATGAGTACACAAACCACAGCATATTCGCTCTTGGCAGTGAGTAAGTTTTTAGGTGAACATAATTCTGATTTTATGCAGTTTGATTACTTATTGGCAGGTAACAGCAATCAGTCTATTAATGCTAAGATACCTGTTTATAAGGTTGATTTAAAGCCAGAAAAAGATGATAAAATAACTATAAAAAATACAGGGAAAAGTTTACTGTTTGTCAAACTGGTTCAAAGTGGGGTTCCAGCAACTGATGATAGAACCGATGCTCAAAGCCATTTGGTTATGGATTTAAAATATTATGATTTGGATGGTAATCGAATTAATCCCGACACCATTCTTCAGGGTACCGATTTTAAAGTTAAGGTAACAGTTAAAAATCCTGGTACGAAGGGATATTTGAGAGAAATGGCCATTAATCAAATTTTTCCTTCGGGTTGGGAGATTCATAATTCAAGGATGGACTTGTACAACTCTGAAGAGGGGAGTAGAGCTGATTATAAAGATATAAGAGACGATAGAGTTTACACCTATTATGGTTTAAGTATTGGGTACACAAAAACCTTTGTAGTAAAGTTAAATGCAGCTTACAAAGGGAGATTTTATCTACCATCTATTGAATCCGAAGCGATGTATGACAATACGATAAACGCTCGAAAGAAAGGAAGATGGGTTGTTGTAAAATGAGTCAAATAAAAAACGCGCATTATGCGCGTTTTTTATTTATTGATAATTTTAATCAAAAAAAAATCATTTTAACAGAATAGTAGCGATTGTTTCAGTTGTTCTTTTGTTCATTTCAGCGCCATCGATACTTATTGTCACCTGTTTTTTACCATTCAAAACTACTTCAAGTTTTGAATCTACTTTTTTAATTTTTCTTGAAGCAAAGGAAATTTCCCATTCCATAGAAATCATATCGCTCATCATCTCATCCATTTTTTTAATTTCTTCGCTGGATCTTTTTGTTTCCCCTTTTCGTTTGAGTGGTTCGTTGATTACTAAAGTTTTCTTCGAGAATTTGTAGTATTCAAAATTATCAAGAATTGCGGTTGAGTCTTTTTCACTGCTTACATAGTGCTTAATCTTATTCATCGCTGTATTTAAACTGGATGTGTTTTTGAATTTCAACTGTAATCCGTAGGTATATTTTTCTTCATCGAATATGGATTTAACATCAGAGACTCCCTCGGTTTGACTGATGTATTCAACCATTGTCAAGTTGTTTAAGTTTTCATTTTTTTTATTATCAAAATCAAGTTTTTCTTTTGTTTTACCTGTTGATTTTTTTCCCATTTTTTGGGCAAACTGTTCAATATTGATGTAAACGGAAATTTCACCACTGTTGTTTTTGTTGAATGAAGTAGAGTGAACAATTTTACAAGATAAAATACCAAAAAGTATAAAAATTGAGGAGATAAAATATTTCATTGTATAAAAAATTAAAGTTTGGGGCAAAAATACACTGATTTTCAGTTCCAACCAGCAATTGGATGAAAGATTTTTAAATATCTCAGAATTTTTTTTGATTCAGCTTGAAATAACTCCAGAACCAATAAGTTCATCTTCATCATACCAAGCTGCAAATTGACCCGCTGCCACACCACGTTGTATTTCTTTGAAGGTAATGTAAAGACCATCCGGCAACATCTTCAATATTGCGGGAGAAAGACTTTGTCGATAACGTATTCTACTCATATATTTACGTTCATCACCCGGTTTCATTTTTAAATCGTCACGTGTCCAGTGAATTTCATCTTTTTTGATAAATAGTCCTTTGCGATTTAAACCAGGGTGATCATGGCCTTGACCTGTGTAAACAATATTTTTTTCAACGTCAGTATCGATTACGAATAATGGCTCTATTTTACCTCCAACACCAAGTCCTTTTCTTTGACCTATTGTGAAGAAGTGGGCTCCGTTATGCTTTCCTACAACTTTTCCGTTTTCGGGATTATGTATATGCGGTGCGGTTAAAATTTTAATGTCATTTGATGCCTCTGATTCGTATATTGGAGAGTCTTTAGGTATTTCTATGATTTCTCCGGATTTTGGTTTGAGTTGTTGTTGAAGAAAATCCGGAAGATGTACTTTACCTATAAAACAAAGCCCTTGAGAATCTTTTTTATTTGCTGTTACAAGACCTTGTTCTTCAGCAATTTTTCGGACTTCAGGCTTTTGCAAATGACCAATAGGAAATAGTGCTTTTGAGAGTTGGTTTTGATTAAGTTGACACAAAAAATAGCTTTGATCCTTATTTTTATCTGCACCGGCCTTGAGTTGAAAAATTGTTTTTTTTCCTTTTTTAAATTCTGATTTTTGACAGTAATGTCCAGTGGCAACATAGTCAGCACCTAGCTCTAAACATTTGTCAAGAAAAACATCGAATTTGATTTCACGATTACAAAGTACATCAGGATTGGGTGTCCTTCCTTTTTCGTACTCATTGAACATGTAGTCGACAATACGCTTTTTGTAAATTTCGGAAAAATCAATAACCTGAAAAGGAATTCCTAATTTTTCGGCAACAAGAAGAGCATCAGTAGAATCTTCAATCCATGGGCAATCGGACTCCAAAGTTACTGATGCGTCGTGCCAGTTTTTCATGAATAAACCAATCACTTCATAACCTTGCTCTTTTAACAAGTATGCAGAAACACTGGAATCAACTCCTCCACTTAAACCTACAACAACCCTTTGCATAGTACAAAGTTAGCAAATAAGTCGTTCATAAACCTTACATTGTTAAAAAGGTAATTCAATAGTTAGATGTTTAGTGATAGGTTAAAAACAGGAATTAGAATTTTCACAAAATATTTTGTTCAACTCTTCAATTTCTTGAATTAAAGTTTTTAACTCCTTGGAAGGGTTAGGTTGGCGATTTAATTTTTTTCGTAGTTCCCAAACCTTAAAATAAAAAGAGTTTGAAGTTAATTCGATTTGCTGATTTTGGATCATCGACTCTATGGTGTTTTTTTTTCTTTTAGCTTTCCGAACCAAGTCTAAAGCATCGATAAGACGGATTTTATTTTGGTTAAGAGAACGTAAAATATTGCATTGAAAATCAATACACTGCTTAGGCCGTTCATTATATATTTCACAACCACAGGAGGTCAGTTTGGTGCACGGTTGTAAAAAAAATCCTTTTCCGTTTTCGGTTTCAACGTCTAAAATATTTGTGATTTTTTCAGCTTCATAGCTTTCTACCTTTACAAACCCAACCGCAGTTCCATCGCAGCACATTCTACAGGACAAACAAAGATTCGATGAAGTGCTCATAACTAAAAATAGATAAAAAACCATTACGAGAACAGGTAAAATTAAATCGTTATCTTTCTATAGAAATATCAAATGTTTCAGCTTGTTAAATAATTGATTTTAAATAGTTTATGGTTAAGATGGCTCAGGATTCGAACAAAACGCCATGGCCGACAAAAGAGGCTATGGAACAAGTTTATACATTGAATCTTTGGGGAGGAAATAAAGGTGAGTTTTATTCCGGTGATGGGTCTCACAACTCTTCGATTGTTGCCCCATATATAAAGGTAGTCTCTGAATTCTTAACTTCATTCGAAGTACCATTAAAATTGGTTGATTTAGGATGTGGCGATTTTAATATTGGCAATCAGCTGCTAAAATTTTCGGGTACATTAACTGCAGTAGATGTCGTTGAAAGTTTGATTGATCGAAATAAAAAAAAGTTTCAGGCGAACAATTTGAGTTTCATTAATTTGGACATTTCAAAAGAAGTTCTTCCAAAAGGAGATTGTGCAATTTTAAGGCAAGTACTTCAACATTTATCCAATGAAGAGGTACAAATTATAATTGACAAATTATCTATATATAAATACGTAATTCTCACGGAACACGTTCCGAAAGGCGACTTTTTACCAAATATTGATCAGATTTCAGGTCAGGGAATACGTTTAAAGAAAAACAGTGGTATCAATCTTTTTGAGCCTCCTTTTAATTTGAGAGTTAAAAACTTCAGAGAGCTTGTCTCTGTAGATGAGCTCAAGTGGAAAGGCAAGATAGTAACAACATTATTGGAAATGTATTAAATAATACCCATGTTTTCCATTAAAAAGCTTGCATTCATAGTGGTGCAAAATCCAGGTTTTAGTTTATAGTCGAAATCAAGTTGATTTTCGAGAATTTCAATTTCAAAACAAAGGTTTCTGATGTTTTTGGGGTAATCGTTCACCAGGTCGGAAAGTTTAATATCATGTGTTGCAATAATTCCATTGCCTTTTAACTTTATGAGTTTTTTGATTAGCCCAATTGAGCCTTTATGCTGATCAGCTGAGTTGGTACCCTTTAAAATTTCATCAAGTAAAAAAAAGATTTCCTCTCCAGATAAATAAAGCTCGATTAATTGTTTCAAACGCTTCAGTTCGGCATAAAAAAAGGATTCGTTGTCTTTTAATGAATCAACTGTTCTTAAACTGCTGAAAAGCTTTAATGGAGAAAAAATAAATTTATTTGCACAAACTGGAGCACCTATTCTTGCGAGAATTAAATTCACTCCAACAGTCCTTAAAAAAGTGCTTTTTCCAGCCATATTAGCCCCGGTAAGCAAATCAACTTTTGCCTCACCATCTTGATAATAGTCGTTTTTAATTAATTTTTCTTCTTCAATTAAGGGGTGCCCTGCATTTTCAAGATGCAATACTCTTTTTTCCAAGGTAACCTGAGGATAGACATAATTTCTATGATTGGCAGCAAATAAAGCTAAACTTACTAAGGCATCAATCTCACCAACAGCATTCATCCACTTTATTAAATTCTCTTTATTTTTTCTTTTCCAATTTTCAATTTGTGCTGTTGTGTTAATGTCCCATAAAAGGAGACCGTTTAGGAGAATGGCCAAATAAATATTCAGTCGGGCATCGAGTTTATCCAATAATTTTTTTAAGTGATTTAAAGTTTGAGTCACGGAGAAATTCTTCTCCTTGTCGACAAAAATTCTTTTAAGGGTTAATAAATAATTGGACTGAAAATCCTCATTTTCTATACTTCTTACAATTTTTATATAGTTTTCTATTATTGCAAACCTACTGCCAAGTCGACTTTGAACTTTTGTGATTTTTCCAGCAAATTTTCCTGAAATCCCTAACTGTATAAGAAAGGCATAAATGAAGTAGCTTTTTCCAAAAAGTCCAAGTAAAAAACCAACTCCTAATGCAATTGTAATCAATGGAAGTAAAATTCCTATCACCCGGAGAAAAGGTGTGCTGCATAAGTCTTTTTCATTCAGCCATTTATTTATTGTTTCCTGAGTTTCAGATTTATCGTTACTAGATCTCCCAAAAGCAAGAAACTTGTAACACCACTCATCTTTTGATGCAAGTTCTTTTATAGCTTCTTGTTTGTTTTTTATTTTATCGGGTTTTATGAGAGGATTATTCAGCCACTTACCAAGAATTTGCTTCCCTTTGTGAGTACTGGTTCTGTTTAAAAGCTGAAATATGGATTTGTATCCAAAAATATCTAAATCGTGAGAAAAATTATGCAGCGGTATAATAAACTCCTTCCCCTCGTCAAGTCCATCAAAATTTCTATTGTGTAATTGATTTTCTAATTCAAATACTTCTTTTCTCTTTTTTAAAAAAGTTATTTTGTTGTTGATTTTAGTCTCTGAATAAGACACAGTGACGAAAGCTATAATTACAAGATTAATAACTCCTATAACATAGTAAATACTTAAATCCCAAGTTAAAAAACAACCGATAAAGCCAACAATCAGGGTTGTTAATCGAGCAACAGTAAAATTGTTTCTTTTTTCGTTCAGAGAAACGATTTTTGCATCTAAATCTGCAATTCGATTTGAGTGTATTGATGTTTTTACTTCCGCTACCATTCCTTCTTATTTCAAGGGGACAGTAAGATAATCACCTTTTGATAGAAAGCTTAAAAATCCATACATATTTTTGTTAAAATAAATTAAATTGTGAAAGTTAAATTATTGGACTGTTCAAGTTAAATTCTAATTCTAAAAACGTGTTAAACTTCAAATGATAAAAAAGCGTTTCTTTTAACTTTTTTATTGAATTGAAAGTTTTTTAATTAAACCCTGAAAAATCACACCGTGGAAAGGATAAACTAAAAGCCAATAGAGTCTTCCTCCCAATCCAACAGGCCGAAAAGTAGCTGTTTGTATTAATTTATTATCTACTATTTTAAATTCCAACCAAGCTTCACCTGGGAGTTTCATTTCAGCAAACAATAAAAGTCTGGGTTCTCGCTTGTTTGCATAGAGGACTCTCCAAAAATCCAAAGAATCCCCAACTGAAATTATTGATTTATTGGTTCTTCCTCTTCTCAATCCAACACCTCCGAAAATTTTGTCGATGAAACCTCGAATCCTCCAGAGCCAATTTCCATAGTACCAGCCATTCATTCCACCAATGCTCCAAATTTTTTCAGTAGTTAGTTTGGAGTTTTCAACAGCCATAATTCTTTTATCAATGAAGCATCCGTATTTAGGTACATTTATGAATTCAGAAATATTAAAATTACTTTCGCTGCTTGAGTAAGAGTCCTTCCAGCTGGAAACGATTAGGTTGTTTTGAATTTTTTGAAAAGCTTTTAAAAGAGCCTCTTTGTATGATATGGGTTGAATATTAAGAATTTTATTTATTTCATTATTTCGGCAAACAACTTCAACTTTCATACTTTCAACAAGTGAGCGAGCTAATTTGTATGAGGTAGATGTAACAAAATACAACCAGTAGGAGGAAAGCTTTGGTGTCATGAGTGGAACTGTCCAAATCCTTCTATTTAAATTTCTAATTTCAGCAAATTGTAAAAGCATCTCCTTATAAGTTAACACATCATCGGAGCCAATGTCATAGTTTTTATTATAAATTTCCTCCTTTAAAATTGCATTCGTTAAAAATTTTAAAACATCACTAACACCAATCGGTTGACATTTTGTGAGTAACCATTTTGGAGTAATCATAACAGGAAGCTTTTCAACCAAGTCCCTTATAATTTCAAAGGAAGCACTTCCAGATCCAACAATAATTCCAGCTCTAAATGTGGTTAAATTATAACTTCCTTTTGAAAGTTCAGTTTCAACTTCTTTTCTTGAGAGTAAATGTTTTGATAAATTCTTTTCGTTTGTAATTCCACTAAGGTAAATTACATGCTTGACTTTTGTTTCTGAAAGTTTTACTCTAAAGTTTTGAGCAGATTTCTTTTCCAGCAACTTGTAGTTTTCAGATGAAGTCATAGAATGTACCAAATAGTAGGCAATATCAATATCAGAGGGAATAATCGTAAGTGAATTTTCATCCAATAAATCGGCCTCAATTACAGTAATGTTTTCTTTCAAAGAATCAGGAGGGTTGAATCGCGTTGTGTCGCGAACACAGCAAACAACATGGTGTCCTTTTTGAACTAAAATTGGAAGTATTCGCTTCCCAATGTAACCTGTGGCTCCCGTTAAAAGAATCTTCATAATGTTAGTGAAACAAAGCTTTAACTAAGAACTTAATTTACAAAAAGAAAGACTTCGGAGTAAGGCAAACTAGTATTTATTTGTTATTTTTTCAGCTGAATCTTTAAGTTTATCGCCCCATTTACAGAGTTTTCTTTTATGATTTTTCCATATTTTTTATTGTTTATAATGAGTGAAATTTTCAAAAACACACAAAGCGAAAATCAAAGGGTATAAGTTATTTGGAAGAAATAATTTTCTTAGATAAAAGGCTTTGGATTTCATTTTTGTATTCAGAACATTCAGAACAATAAAAGTTTCTAAGTTTTTCATGGTCAAAGACCTGAAAGCTTATGTTGCAGGAACCAACAAACATTTTGCACCAGTTTTCTTTGGTTAATCTTTCCCTTATTTTAATGCAACTTTCGGCAAATTCATTTTTATTGTATTCAATGTTGTTGTAGTATTTCAATTTATAGATGTATGCTATAACTTCTTGATTGGTCGTTGTATCGTGAAATTTTTCAATTATTGAAACTGCATGACTGAAATTTTCAAAGTGAACAAAAAATTTAGCGAGTTTAAGCGCGTAAAGTTCATCCAGATTTTTGTCCTTGTAGTGTAGGAATATTCTTAAAAGATATTCGTTTTTTTTGTTGACTTCCTTTTTTTTGAAGTGATACTCTGCAGCTTTAAACCAAAAATTAATTTTCAGTTTCTCTAAATCAGAGGATAAACTTCGATGCGTTCTACCAATTTCCTCTAAAAGATATTGAATTTCCTCAGTTTTAAAACCGCTTAACTCTTTTTCGCCATCCCATTCTTTAATAACATACCTTAAATAATTGTATGCACCTTTGGGGTAAAAATTGTCAAGGTCTGCAAAAACACTGAGTTCTTGAATATTGAACCTTCTTTTTTTTGTTGGAATTTTAAAATAATCCTCCATAAAAAAATGATTCAGAAAAAGAGGGGAAGTCCAGTCAATTCCAAGATAATCCAATTCACAAATTATATTTGTATCCAGTTTTCCTTCTTTGATTTTGTTGAAGGTAAAAAGCAAAATGCTTTTTAGTGTATCTAAATCGGAATTTATTTTACTCTTTATTTCATTTTTTAAGTCTTCATTTTCAAATTCAAGCATTATGTTTTCTTCCAGTTTTTTGCTGTTTTCTGAAAGTCGATTTTGGTGAAAAACGTATTGATTCCTTAAAAACTTTGAGAGTGTTCGGTCGTTCAGGTCATATAATGTTTTTATATAAACCTTAGCTGTTCTTTGTTTGGATAAGTAGCGCTCAAGTGGTTTTGTGAATTTAGGATCTTTTAATTTACTTGCTAATGCTACAGAGTCTAAATCCTTGAGATGCGATAGTGCTTCAAAGGAATCAATTTGTGTTTTAAAAAGCTCCCAGTTTGAATGCGTTTCTATTTTGTATTGAATTTTCTTTGATTGTTTACTTTCCAAAGCCTTAACAATTGACTCTGCTCTCTTTTTCTGAATTTCTGAATTTATTTTGTTAGATCCTTCAACGGATGAGAATGCATCAATATCCGCAGAGAGTACAATGAATTCATCGTTTGTTAAAGAGTCAAGAGCGGGTTTTAAGTCTTTGTAGCTGTAATTGGTTTTTCCTTTTTTAAATCTAAAAGCAAAATTCAAGTCTCTATTTTGAGGAATAGGAACGTATTCTTTTTCTCCAAAATCGGAAATGTATTCAAGCTCATTGAATTCCTGATGGAATTCGCCACAAACTCCTGAAAAATGCTGTATGTAATATATTTGTTTGTTTTTGATGTACACGAGATTCATCTCATAAAAACCGCTTTTTACCTTTTTGGGTATTTTTGCTATTCTATATCTGAAACGATCAGGATAGTAGGGCATTCTATATCCATCGATAATTTTTTTGAACAGTTTTCTTTCCTTATCCTTTTTTTTGATTTCTTTCAAAATTCTGAATTTCGTTGATTTTCGTTTTGGCTTAAAACCCTTAATTAAATCCTTTCGGTATACCGGGATAAGAAGAGTATCGGATAATTGGTGTTTTCCGTTTCTTCGAGAAGGTAGGGTATAATATTCCTCATTTCCACAGTCAAAAGGCATGTAATTAATATATTCAATAGCTAAACCGTCCTTATCTTTTTCAATAAACTCAAGAAGACCTGCAGCATTTAAATCCATTTCCAGATAAATCGAATTTTTCTCAACTCTAATGCGCTGAAAACCAATCGATTTTTTGAGTTTTGCAATATCGTTCTCGTAGTTTTTATCCTTTTTTAAAGGCTTGATTTTGTATGGGTATTTTTTTGAATGCTCTCCCCAATCTATATCTTCGTGTGAATTAATCGGATCAGGAACTTTAAAATCGGAGTACTTAAAAAAGTCTTTGTTTTCCTCAAATTCATACTTAAAAAAAACTTCTGCAAATTTTTGAACAGCATAAATTCGATTTTTACTGTAGTCAATGGATATGGATACTCCCGTTATTTCAAAATTGGGAGTAATTATATTTTGATAATGTTTGGGTGAATTCACCCAGCCCTGCACCATGGCGTCGGCTGCATCCTGGTATGTTTCAATTTTGTATGGCTTTCCTTTTTTGGGTTTTATGAATACTCCATACGGAATAAATAGTATGTTTTCTCCAACACTGTAATTAACGGCACCGAAATATTCAGCTCTATTTTGAGGGGTTTTCATTGAGTCGCTGTTTTCCGTATGGCTTAACCTTTTTATGTCCTGAAGATATTTTGCATGAAAATCGGCAGCAAGGTATAAGATAGAATCGTTTACCAAACCATTTAATTTGTGCTCATGCCTTACTTGATCAATTCCTTTTTTTACAAGGTGCTCCAAGAACTTTTTATTTATGTTGTTTCTTAAGACAGAGCTCGGATTTTGTGCCAACAGTTGAATGGAACAAAGGAAAAGTGGAATCAGGGCTATTTTCTTGAAAAAGTGAAACATTTTGCAAATATAACTTGTTTTTAATTTTTATGCATTAATTTCTTACCATATCTGGTTAAATATTTAAGTTGTTGTTTTGTCATGCCATCAAGAATTGTTTACAACATTTAAATATCTTAAATTTGTGCACCTATTTTATTGAGGATTATAGCACATTGCAACAGGTTATGGTAAAAATTGATATTGAAGCTGAAAACAAGCGTTTAAGAAAAAAGTCGCCTATTGAAATTATAGAATGGGCGTTGACTTTGTCTGATAAAAAAGTTGTTACGACTAGCTTTGGTACATATTCTGCCGTATTATTGAGTTCTATTTCGAATAGAGATAAAAACATTAACGTATTATGGTGCGATACAGGATACAATAATTTTCAAACATACAAGCATGCAAAAAGCTTAATTGAAGATTTTGAATTAAATATCAATATATACACACCGAAACAAACTCGTGGTTATATTGATGTAACACTAGGTTTGCCGACTGTTGATGATCCAAAACATGAGGAATTTACTGAGTTGGTTAAGCTTGAGCCTTTTAGAAGAGCTCTTGATGAGCACAAACCTGAAGTTTGGTTTACAAATATCCGAACGCGTCAAACGGAATTTAGAGACTCTCAGGATATCCTGAGTTATAGTAATGATGGGATATTAAAAGTCAGCCCTTTCTACTATTGGAGTGATAAGGAACTTGACGATTATTTAGAAAAAAACAATCTTCCTAAAAATTTAGATTATTTCGATCCTGTTAAAGCATTGCAGTCCAGAGAATGTGGGATTCATAAATTGGGGTAAGCATAAGCTTCGCTGCTTAAATAAAAAGCCATTATTTTTTCAAAAATCTAACAGTACTTCCGTCCTCAAATTTCATTAAGTACATTCCACTGTTTAGATGTGAAATATCTAATTTCTGATTATTTGAAAGTTCTCCTTTTATTATTTCCGAGCCTACAAGATCATATACTTGAAAGTGCTGAGGTTGAGTAATACCCATAATTGTTAAAAAATGTGTCGATGGATTTGGGTAAACTGTTATTTTTTCATGGGATAAATCACTGTTTGTATTGGTAGAGAGCTCAGTTGAGCGAGTATAGGTAAAACCGCCGCCTGAACTACCTTGAGTCCAAGTTGTAAATTCAACCGATAAATAAATATCTTCGTTAATAATGTGACAAACAAGTTTTTGTCCGACAGAAAATTTAGGCTTAACAACTGCTGTTCTAAAGGAGGTAAATGTTAAGTTTTCAATATTGTTTATTTCGCCAACTGCCCACTCAGTTCCCAAGGGACTTATCCCTTTATCGGCTTCTGTTTCGGAGAAAGCATTATAAATTTCACCATTGTTACCTCTTGTTATTGCAACGCTTGGGGATAAGGAGTCTTGATTTATTTTATCGCCTGGATCTGCGAAGTCATTTTTTTTAAACTCATATGAAGGTCCATTCCATATTGTTTGGCCTTTTAATTCATTATTTACTATTGTGAGCAGTAGGATAGAAGAGGTTAACAAGTATAGTTTCATATCTCGATATTATTTGACTAAATAATGAAAAGTATTTCATCTGTAAATTCGGAAATATTTCTATGCAAGACAAGCCTTTTAAGAAGGTAAAACCGAAATTTAAAAAGCTTAAATTAACAAATGCTTTAATTATGAATTTCTACTAAACTAGGATAGAAAAATAAGATTCGATTATGAACAAATCTCAGTATTAAATTAATGCCTGAATTTTTTTAAGGATTGTAAAATTGATTCTCGTCTTTTTCAAATTCCAGATAAAATTCAATCTCCTCTTCCGACATGTAAGTTCTTTTATATTCGTATTCCATTTTTTCTCTCAAGGTTTCATTATTTGGATCACTAAGATAGTTTTCAAAAGCTTGTATATATTCTGGATGACTTCGGTATTCGAATCTAAAGATGTCCATTGAACTTACAGACATAAAAACAACTCCCAATAATCCAAAAATAAAAACTCGTATCAACAAACCGGAAAAATAACTATCCTTTGATTTAAGATGTTTTACAAAAGCAAATAAAGATGAAATCATTATTAAAGATAAACCTATGGTTATTGTATTATTTGGTCCGGGCCAACCCTGCAGCTTATATAGAATACCGATACATAAAATCGAAAGCCCTAAACCAAATACAACAGAATTAATTATTTTGAACCTACCAATATTACTGTAGGACTCTTGTTTTAATAAATTATCAGATTTTACAGGATTAAAAATTATAAAACTGAAAATCAGATATAGCAATGATAAAAGTGAGAGTATAACAACACTTAAAAATGTTCCTCCAGGTATAAGCATTAATCTTAAAATGAAGCTTATGACTAGTAATGAACCAAAAATGATTTCTAATTTTTTCATTTCTTATTTTTACGTACTTAACATTCTAATTTGCCCCAAAAATAAATTTTAATTCTAATATTTTAATAGTTCTTACGAGAATAATCTTTTTGTCATTTTGATGTTGTTGTTTTGAATTTAAAATGTGGTAAAAGGCATCAGCGTTTTCACAGTTATTTTAAGAGAGTGTTGCATTTCTAAGTTGCAAAATAATTTTTGGACGAGACAATTTTACTTAAAATGAAATAGAGCACCCTGATTTGAGATGCTCTATTTATTTAATAACATTATTCAATAAAAACTAGCTTTTATTTTTGTTGGGAGAAATGGTATACCAATCAATTTTTCTTGACAGATACATAATGGTTGCTAAAACCAAAAATAGTCCTACACTTCCCATAAGTAGAGCATAGTCTTGCATTTGAATAATTGAGTAAATGAATAGGTATAAGAGAACAAGTATTAAACCAATTAATGCTGTTAATCTTCTGTTTTTTGCAATACTGTTTGCATAAAGAGTAATCATGGAAACGATGCTGATACCTGAAATCAAATAACTGAATTTAAAAGGTATGTGTTCGGATAATGCTACCAACAATGTATAAAAAACACAGAGAGCTAAACCAACAATAATATACTGTATGGGATGTATTCTTATATGATTTAAAACCTGGACAAAGAAGAACAGTAAAAAGGTTAAAGTAATGAACATAACCGCATATTTGGCTGAGCGCATACTTTTTTGATATTCATCAACAGGAACAATTAAATTTACACCAAAAGATGATTGGTGAATCCCTCGAGTTGTTCCTCTAAAACTTTGAGGATAGGACCGATTTAGATGTAAAACATCCCATTCTGCATCAAATCCTTTGTTATGTATATTTCTATTATCGGGTAAAAACGCACCATTGAAACTTGGACTTTTCCAAGGTGATGTTAATTTGATATTGGTTGACTTTCCAATGGGTGTAAAGTTTAAATCGGAGCTTCCATTAAAGTTTAATTCCAAGCTGAAGTTTTTAGTAAGTCCTTTAGATTTTTCCGTTTTAACGGGTACACGACAGCTGATACCATTGTTAATTACGTCATTGGATTCAATACCAGGGTTGAAGTCAAAGTTTTCTCCATTCCAATTCAATGAGACTTTATTTTGAAGTCCTCTTAAATCAGAAAGTCCTAAAGAAACGAAAGCCTCATTCCAAAGAATGTTTTCCTCAGTGATGTTCCATTCTTTAAAATTAGGATGTGAAAAATTTCCTGTTAAGTTCAGTTTGCTATTGTAAACGATTATCTCATAGATACCTCTGTATCTCACTTCTGGATTTACTTCTCCCGATATGTTTAATTGATCGGGAAGAAAATGCGCATACTCTCTGGATTTAATAAGTTTATATTTCTTGTTTTCAGAATCATACACCTTATTGTAAGTATTGTAAGGTACAGTTAATACCAAACCTATAATCGTTTGACTTTCACCCCATTTAGAGCTTACTTCTCGAGTTGATTCCTTTTGCCTGTATTGGCGTTCCCGGATTAAACTTTCAACCATGGAAACCGGTATGAGTAGTAATAAAATTAATATTCCGATGGTAAATAATCGTATTGTAAGGGAATTTTTAAGCCAATTGCTTGCTTTTTCAGAAAATGTGGGTTTGTCTTGCATAGTTTTTGTTTTTAATTTTTTAGTCTTCTCAGCTAACGGTTCCGATTCTTATTTGGTATTAAATTTTAGGAGTAATAAGTTTCGTAAAGAAATTTTAACATTACGATATTAAAGGTAATACTATACAAAGTCTATATTTTGACGCAATTATTATTTGCGTTCAATTTTCAATTAAACGCTTTAACAGGAGAGTAGTAGATTTTTTTTGAAGTGAAACGCAGGAAGAGTTTAAACCTCAGTTAATAAATGAAAGGCTTTATGAAAAAGTTGAAAATATTTTAAAGAGGGTCAAGCTGAAAAATCAATTCAGCATTCATTTTCAAAGGAAAATATTTTCAATATGAAACAAATGGATTCCTAATTAATTTGAGGTTAACTCTGATTTAAATTTAAGATTGTAACAACGATTCAATACAGTCTTGGGAATTTGGGCCATAAACACCGTCAATAACCAATTGATTATTAGACTGTAACAGTTTTATTGAGTTTTCAGTTTTTGTTCCGAAATCTCCGTCGGCATCCCCACAATTGTATTCTAGGTAATTTAAAATTAATTGCAACTGAATGACCCTTTCTCCTTTATTTCCTTTTTTAAGAACAGGATCAGGAATACTTAAATTAGCGACTTTACTTAACCGCCTGAAGCTGAGTACTTTTTTTGCATCGTATTCGGCAACAGTAACCGCATTTTTTTGATTTCCTCCCAAACAATATACTTTGTTGGATTCCTTATTAAATCCTAAAAATATTCCAACGTGACCTTTCCATGAGTTGATGCTTTCTCTCCAAAATACAACTACATCACCGGGAACAGGTTTATCAGTTGTTTTTCCAACATTAATCCAAGAACGGGCATTTGGCTTGCCAGAAATTGGTAAACCGGCTTCTTTTGCACACCAATTCACAAACGTACTGCACCAAGGAATTTCATCGTTATTAATTCCAGAAATGTTTGTTTCTTTTGCGTATGCAACTATTTGCGGGTTGTCCTCAGCTCCTCTAATCTCTTTAACACCCAATTGTGATGCTGCAATTTTTAAAATATCCATAGGTAAAGGTTGTTGATTTAAGGAATAAATATATTCATATTTACCTTATTATTTAAAACTATTGAAAAGATTAAGATTAAAGTAATCTTTGACTAATGTAAACTCATAAATTGATTTTTTCAATGATTATAAAACTTCAAATGTTTTTACAGACACAAGTTGACTGTAATAAAAAAGTTTAACGATATAAGTTCCTTTGGATAGTTTTTTACCTCTCCTTAATTCAGAGCTAATAAGTAGGTTTTTTGGCCATGAATACTTATTTGGTTCTTCAAAGTGACTTTTCAACATGTTTTTACCACTTTGACTTAAAATTTCAATTTTAAAATTTTGTGTTGTTTTACCATTAAACTCGTATTTATCTGAATTTAGGAAGGCCTTTACACAATTAATACTATCCACTTTTTGTGTTGGCAAATATTTAACCACTAATTTATTTGGATCATAATCGAAAGTTTGAACAGTAAATCGATTTTGTTTGAATGCAAAAATGTCTGGTTCATTGAATAGAGTATCTATTTTTGAAGAGTAAAGAAATTTTGCCAACTCCAAACGCTTACTTTCTTCTTCTTTTTTACTTTCCAAAAATTTTGATTTTTTTGAAATATCCTGCAATAGCGTATTTAAAAATCTTTTTGAAGAGGCTACTTTTTCAATTTTTTTTGTAAAACTTTCCTCCGTTTCAAGAAACAGTTCTAAATTTTGATTTTCAATTTTTTCTGGAATACACAGCCAGCTTTTATCTTTTTCAAAACCAACAATTGCCAATCGATAATCATTAGGTTTTCTATTTTTGATATGGAGTTGATTGTTCTTAATTGGGATTTTTTCAAACGAATGAGCATCTTTTCTTAGTAAATAGGCAAAGCATTTCTTACTTTCGAACTTTTCAGCATTTTTAATTTTTAAATTAAAGCTCTGATGTTCGTCTGTAAGATTATTACCAGAAATATCTGCTGTGTTATTTTCTGTTTCTCTCAAGTTTTCTTTAAGTTCTTTGTACCTGGATTTCTCTGCGGCTATTATGGCTTTTCTTATAGCCAATGGAATGTCAATGTTCATCCATCTGAAAATATCATTTTGCATTAACCTCCCTCGGTAATAACTTAGATTGGTACTTGAAGTTATTTTATTTCTTTTTTTCTGACTTGATTTTATAGCCTTTTTTAAGAGGGCTAATGTCCTTTTTGATTTCGAATTAGAGAGTGATTGCTCCCTCAATTGCATAAAATAATAGAATGATTTTTTATGTTTTTGTGAAGCTATTTTCCAAGCCATTGAATCTATTTCAAACAAATTCTTTTCAAGATTGTTTGTGTATAGATTAAGAATTCGATTGTCGCCCGATTTATGAATAGCAGGCATCCTTTTTTCAAATTCCAAAGTAGCTAAAAGTGTATTGTTAAATTTTTTGTTCCAAAAAGTTTTAATCAAATTCGGATTGATACAAGATTTGAATTTGTATACTAAAGTGGTGTCTTGACCAATAAACGTTTTTTCTTCAACAGTGAGATTTGTAACGTCATAATAAAGACTGTCTTTCCATTTTTTACTTTTCTTACTCAATCCCTTCTTTAATAAATATTTCTCAAATTTATTAGGATAGAAATTAAGTGAGTTGATATCTGATGGTGTAAGAGGGTTTGTAAGTTTTTTAGGACTTTTCCAATTAATATCACCATTAGCTTGAACACTTCCTTTGTAGAGACGCATTCCGGGGGTTTTGTTGGTGGTAGGCACCATAAACTCAATTGATTTACCATTGTTAAGTGCCAGTTCTTTGTCGTCTTGAAATGCGGATATTTTGAACATTCCTCCTGTTTCTAAAAGAGTGGGGCCAGCCATTGTATTTAAGCCTCCTTTTATAATATCGGTTGGAGAAATAGCTTCTTTTATTTCAATCATACACTGTTTATCCATTGATGTTTCAAAGGTATGTTGAGGAATACTTAAAATCATCCCTGATTGGGTTGTAATAACAGTGTCTCTGGAATTGTTTATTTTAAAAAACTGCGTATTTATTAACTGGTCAGCAATAGCTGATGGCTTTTTTTCTTTTGGCAAAATAGGCGCATTCGATTCGGAGGCCTTTTCATTGCTACTTAATAGTAAAATAGAAGTGGTTATTGCTCCAAAAAGTACTATACAAAAAATAACGGTTTTTATTACCGATAGTAGCTTTAATTTTGATAATGCATCTTTTGATTGAATTATAAAAGCCTCTTTTTGCATCACATTTCGAATGGCTTCTTGACTTTCAATTTGAAGGTCTAAATCCTCATTATTTTCAATTACATTTTGAAGCTCTTCTTTAGTGATTTTACCATCAAGGAAATCGTCAATTTGTGCTAATATTTCTAAATCTCTTCTCATAGCGTAACATTTTTTTGTTGGTAATTTTTTTTAGCGGCTTCAAGGCATCGATATTTTTGAGTTTTCGCTACTTTATCAGAGCTAAATCCAAATTCAATAGCGATTTGTTTCATCCTTTTGCCTTCAACATAAAATGCTTTGAGAAGTTTTTTACAGCTTTCTTCCAGTTGCTGAAATGCGTTTTGAGCTGCATAATATTTTTTGTCTTCTTGAACAGCAGCTTCAATATTTTCTTTTTCATGAGCTTCAATCTCTATGTCAATTTCTTTTTGTTTATTGCGATTTAAACGTGTGTATTTGTATTTGCAAATACTAAAAAGAAATGTATTCACACTAGAGGTTAGAACAAAATCAGGGTCCTTCAGTTTATTAATTAAAACATAAAGAGCTTCGTGGTAAACGTCTTCAGTTTCCTGTTTACTTGCTCCAAACTTTAATAAGTACGATCTTATTTTAGGAAAATACTTATATAAAAGCTTGAAGGCTTGTTCATTATTTTCCTTTAGTTTTTCTATTAATTGCGTTTCCTTCATGTAAAGCATTTATTATTTAATACAAAAACTAAAAAAGGTAAACATGGAAAAGTGAATCTAATTAAATTTCGCTGAGAAATTTTTGAAATCAATTAATAATTTTCATCAATATATTCATCTATTTTTTCATTCTCTTCTCTTTTTTTCTGATGAAAATCTTCCAAAAAAGATTGGTTTTTGAGTTTTACTTTTTCAACAATTAAAGAATCTTCATTATGAGGCACCCATAATACAGGGCCGGATTCATAGGTTTCCGAAAAACCACCCCGTATATACCTGGAGTAGATACTGTTGGTACTGTCTTCATAAAATTGTGTTTCATCTTCTTCGTAAAAAAAATCATTCTGATAATTTTTACCAAATGAAAATTTTCCAATTTCATCCCGCATCCAGGTATAACCACACATATGACACTCTAAAGTTGGAAGAAAACAAGTATCACAAATCGGCAGTACTACATCCACATTTTGGCTGTAGTTTGTATCAAATGTATAGGTTTCAAACCCATTTGTCCAGGTACTTTTGTTGTATTTACTTAAAAAGGTTTTCTCCTCATTTTGTAATTGCATATTATTTGGAATAACCTTGTTCTCACAAGCTATAAATAAAATTGGTATAGAGAGAATTACAGCAATATTTTTCATGTTTATTTTACGTCAAATCGATCTAAGTTCATTACTTTATTCCAGGCTTTAACAAAATCTACAGCGAATTTTTCTTTAGCATCGTTACTTGCATAAACTTCTGCAATCGCTCTTAGTTCTGAGTTGGATCCAAAAATTAAATCTGCTCTGGTTGCAGTCCATTTTTTTTCGTTGTTTACTCTGTTTCTTCCAACAAAATTTGATTTATTTTCTGATGTTGGCTCCCAGTAGGTGTTCATATCCAGTAAATTCACGAAAAAATCATTGGTAAGAATACCCGGTGTATTTGTAAGAATACCAAAATTCGATTCATCATAATTTGCATTTAGTGCTCGCATTCCACCAATGAGAACAGTCATCTCTGGTATGGTTAATGTCAGCAGTTGAGCTTTATCTACTAATAGCTCTTCAGTAGTCAAAGTATAGTTTTTCGTTTGGTAATTTCTAAAACCATCTGCCATAGGTTCCAAAACGGCAAAAGATTCAGCATTTGTTTGCTCTTGTGTTGCGTCTGTTCTTCCCACAGTAAAAGGAACTTTAATATCAAGTCCAGCTTTTTTAATTCCCTCTTCAACCGCAGCGTTTCCGCCGAGAATGATTAAATCGGCTAAGGATACTTTTTTATTTTCTGCAGTCGAATTAAATTCGGTTTGAATATTCTTATAAACAGCTAAAACATCTTTGAGCTGTTTAGGGTTGTTGCATTCCCAGTTTACTTGAGGTTCCAACCGAATTCTTGCACCATTAGCGCCACCTCTTCTATCGGAAACCCTATAGGTTGATGCAGAGGCCCAGGCTGTTTCAACCAAATGATTCATGGGTACTCCCGAGCTTATTATTTTTTCTTTCAGTATTTCAACATCTGATTCTGTAATGGGCTCGTAATTTGCTGAAGGTATTGGGTCCTGCCATATGAAATCTTCTTCGGGTATTTCCGGCCCCAAATAGGTGGATTTTGGTCCCATATCTCTATGAGTTAATTTAAACCAGGCTTTTGCAAATGCCTCGTCAAATGCTTTCGGATTTTCGATAAAACCTTCACAGATTTTTTTGTAAACGGGATCAAACTTTAAAGCTAAATCAGAGGTCAGCATCATGGGCTTCACACGTTTGTTTTTATCGAAAGCATCAGGGAATATTTCGCCCTTACCTTTCGCTACCCACTGCTTTGCACCAGCTGGACTTTGAGTTAATTCCCATTCGTTATTGAATAAAACTGTCAGGTAAGTGTGGCTATAACGCGTTGGAGTAGGAGTCCAGGTTACCTCAAGTCCTGAAGTAATAGCATCTGAGCCTTTACCTGATTTATAAGTACTTTTCCAACCTAGACCTTGTTCTTCAATAGCAGCCCCCTCGGGAGCAACACCAACACTATCCGTAGGTCCAGCCCCATGGGTTTTACCAAAGGAATGACCTCCTGCAATTAGAGCAACAGTTTCCTCATCGTTCATTCCCATTCTTGCAAACGTGATTCGGATATTTTTTGCAGAGGCCATTGGGTCGGGATTTCCATTCGGCCCCTCAGGATTTACGTAAATCAATCCCATTTGAACAGCAGCAAGTGGATTTTCCATGTTTAAATCCACCTCTCCATCTTTGTTTAACCTTCTTGATTCCAACCAGTTGCCTTCTGGACCCCAATACACATCTTCTTGAGGTTCCCAAACATCGGGACGACCTCCAGCAAATCCAATCGTTTCAAATCCCATTGATTCAAGGGCCACATTTCCTGCTAGTATCATTAAGTCAGCCCATGAAATTTGCTTTCCATATTTTTTCTTTACTGGCCACAACAACCTTCTTGCTTTGTCCAGGTTTCCATTATCTGGCCAACTGTTTTGAGGAGCAAAGCGCTGTATTCCCATTCTTGTTCCGCCGCGTCCATCTCCCGTCCTGTATGTTCCCGCACTGTGCCAAGCTAATCGAATCATTAATGGACCATAATTCCCGTAATCAGCAGGCCACCAATCTTTCGAGTCGGTAAGTACGGCCTCTATATCCTTTTTCAGTTGAGCGTAGTCAAGCTCCTCAAATTCTTTTTGATAATTAAAGCTTTTCCCCATGGGATTTGTTAACGTAGAGTTTTGTGATAAAATACTTAAGTTGATTCGATTAGGCCACCATTCCTTATTGGTTTTAACTTTAGATATTTGTTCTTGTTTATGATCTTTATCAAACCCGTAAGGACAACCTCCATCTTTACTCTCTGATTTTATTTCCGTTTGATTCTCTCTACTTGTACAGGCCCCAATAAGAAATAGTGAAACGATACTAATTGTTAGTGTTTTTTTCATGGCTAATAAATTTTAATACTACAGTTTATGTAGCTTTTATTTTTAAATAACTCATTTTATGTAGTATGTAAATTGCAGTATCAAGCGCAATAAATACTATATTCTAAATGTATTTAGTACTTTGGTTACGTAGGCTTAAAAGAAATGTGTCAATGTTTCAAAAAAAAACTTTGTAAGTGAACAGCAATTAATTCCGGTTAAATTGATGGGGCTTAAGAAATAAATGCGCTTTATATTCTGATAAGTAGTTCTCAGAAATTTAAAATGTGTTTTCAATCTGACTTTAGGTAGTCAATGGAATACTCAATAATATTATCGATGTCATTATATTCATCGTCTCTATCCATATTCAAATAAATATCTGGTTCAATTCCAGATTCAGTATGATTTTTTTCTATATCAAACATTGGGTTTGTTGAATATCCGATTTGCCATCCATTATAGAGCTCTGAAGAAATTGGCATTCCACCGCCGCCACCTGTTTTATCTCCAATAATTGTAACATTATCCAAGGAGCGTATAGCATTAGTAAATTCATTGGCAGCACTGTAGCACATTCTGTTGGTGAGTACAACAATTTTTCCATCGAATACTGTTTTTGATTTTGGCTCTAAATATTGCGGAAACCAATCACTATAATTATCTCCTTTTCCTTCTTTAAATCGTAAATAACCATATTTTGTTTTTACTTTACAAAATGCTGAAGCTAATAGTTGCGCATGAATCAATGAGCCTCCGGTATTATTTCTAATATCAATGATTAACCCTTCAATATCACCCAGTTGAGATACCGCTTCGTCAATTTCACTGAATGAAAATAAATTCATGAAACTTGGGCATCGTAAATATCCAACATTTCTAATTTTTTGCGACTTTAAACCGGTCACCCATATTGCGTCAGTGCCTAAGTATTCTCGTTCTACTATAGTTGAATTAAAGTTTTGGGGATAGTCTAAATACCAATCCCCGTAGGAAGAAGTATTGAAATCTGAATAAATCCAAACATGTCCATCTTTCAGTTCGTTTAACATATTCGAACAAACTGTAAAAAAATCTTTATCTGTCATCCCTTCATGTAACTGAGAACTGTATTCATTTCCAATTGAATCCCAATTGAGGTTTTTATATTCCAAATAACAATAATTATCGTTAATTGTATTCCAAAGCAGGTCAAAATTTTCATATACATTGCCTCCTGTTTCGGACAGATCTTCTTTTACACATCCAGCTGTAATAAATACGCTTAAAATTAAAGTCGTGAGTATGGATTTATTTATGAACATATCTTGAGGAATTGAACAAGTAACCTAGTTTAAATATATGTGTAGCTTGTATCTTTTGGTTGTTGTTTACACGAAGATTCGCGTAATTTATCCCATATTGAAATCGAAAGGTGTGTTTTACATTTTTCTTTTTCCCTGGTATAGTAAAATCAAGATTTAAATTGTTTCTGAATTGGAAATTAGTCTGAAAACTTCCGATTTGAAATGCATCCCAAAAACTTGTGTCATCAACTATGGTAGAATAGGGTAGAGATGAACTATATCTTGTCGCTGCATAAATCCCAAATAGAGGTAAGGTAAATTCGTTTGAAATATCAAGCTGAACTTTTTTTATGTTCACTCTTTTTTTTAAGCCTAGAGAGAGTCCTGCCATATTGTTTAGGTTGTAATAAAATGGATTATTAACATTAAAAGGTTTTATGTCGAGTCCTGCATCCAGCCAATATGACCAACCCAGTGAAATTAAGGGAGCTTTTTTGGGTAAATGGTTATGAAGTATGGAGTATCTTTTATTAAAAAGATATCCATAGTTAAAAGAGTAAATACCAAGTGGTATCGGTCTTTCCTCAGGGTTTTCAATATTGGTGTTTTGGTCATTTCCATTAAAAGTCAGAGCAAAATTGAAGTAAAGGTTTTTTGTTAGGAATTTATTATTGATTTGACGGAATCTGCCCCAATCATAGCTTGTATTTACTCCTGTATATTTTATTGGAGAAAGAAACGATATTTTTTGGGATATTGTTCCCAAACCATTTAAACGGAAAGTATAAGATACAGAATCTACATTTTGTCCATTTACTAAAATTAATAGTCCCAGAAAAAGCAATGTTAAAGTTGTTTTTTTCCCCATATTACTATTTTAATTTTCTCTGATTTTTCGAAAAACGAAAAAGATTGAAATAATATTGCTTTCGGGGCCAACCTTTCTGAAATATTGAATTTAAAAGTCCGGAATTTCAATGTCAGAACTGATATTGAACTAAATTCGAAACTATTAAATCAATTATGTTTTTTTGAATGAGGATGTTTATTATCCATGTTTATTTTTTAGTAAATGCTATTAAAAAAAATGGAATAGATGGGTTCATTATACCTTTTAATTTATTCTGTCGTGTTTACCACTTGAATTTATAAATGTTTTATTGCGTTCCTTCAAAGTGTTTTTTGAATAAACCTTATTCATTTTGAATCCTTTGATTATACTTTTTTATTCTATATCCAAAAATAAAAGTTACAGTAAATGATATTATAACTAACGAAGAGTAAGTACATGTATAGTTGAAATAATCATAGGAATTAATAACGAGGAAGGAAATCAGAATTGAAATAGAATTTGTTAAAATAATTTGTCCAATTTTTTTTAAAAAAAATGTCTTAGCAATCAAATATCCACATAATATACTCCATCCAAGTAACATTAAAATTGTAGCTCCGGGCCAATGATTTAAACGAAAATAGAACCCTATAAAAACTGTCAAAACAAAAATAGAACAAAATTTAAAGGAGATTTTATTAGACTTTTGTTTACCAGATAAGTGGTCATCTATTATATCGTTTTGTTCAATCAAGTTAATTTTTTAGTAGTTACTAATATGCAAATAATTGTTATTATAATCTAGTTCAGATAAAAAAATAACTTTATAAGGCGGAGAAGGAAAAGAGCTTTTTAGTTCCGATACCTTTGGCGGTAAATTTTAGATAAAATTATTTGTTGGAGTCATTAATACAAATACATTTACTAAAATACTCTTGAAATAAAACAAGTATTTCTTTGGGTAGTTTTATGTTATTGGTTTTAATACCATCCATAAATTTCAATTTATTCAAATCTGAGGAGAAATTTATGAAGTAACTATTAATATGACCCTCATCCTTTCTTTTTAAATCATATATTAAACTATTTTGATTACAACTAAAACTAAAATCATTAACTCGAATTCTTCGTAGTGATTTGTTTGAAGCTGTTTTAAATTGTATCTCCATATTTTTAATATCATACACGATTGACCATGAACCATCCAGAGCTACCTTGTCAAGTATTTGAAAAGAATAATCAACAGCAGAATCATTTGATGTTAAGTTATATTCTTTTAGCTTTCTGGATACAGTTCTAAATCTACAACTTTGATTTTTTCTACTTTTTTCAAGAGAAGTTAAATAAGGCTCATTTTCTAAAGCAGGAATAGGTAAATCATTACCTTTATAAACCTTCATTTCATTTTTGCTGAATTCAATTACTGCCGCGCTACCTGAACTATCACAAATTAAAAAATGCAAATTTTGATCAACAGCGCTAATCCTTATTCTTTCGTCGCTTGCTATAACATCTTCAATAGTTTTTGAGTTGTCTAATTGATACTGTACCCATTGAAGCTCATTTAGTGCTGTTCTATCGTCAAATTCAGGATATTCACCTCTAACGACCATAATTTCAACAACAAGTCCTTTTTCATTTATTCCACCAAAAGGAAATTCCTTTCCGAATTGATTAAAGGTCACACTTCCAAACTTTGAAGTCCAATTGGTAGGTTTTTCAGGAGAAAATACCAGTGATTTTTTGGCTACATTTCTTTTATTGACAACTAGAATACCGTTATCTGAAACCCAGTCTAAATTCCGACCAAAAATTAAAGAACTATCATTTTTTAGAACAAAAGTCGTACAAGTGAACCCTAGAGTTGAATTCAAAAGTATTAATAGCGCAATAATTAAAGATTTCATATTTAATAATTTATTCAATGGGTATTAGCACACGAATATATAAGTGATTTATTGTGTTTGTAAAAAGCGTTTTTAGGAAGTTTATTAAATGTAGTAAATAAAAGTTCCTTGTGATAAAAAGTCAAATTAATCGAGCTTTATAAAAATTGAAAAATATTCAATTTAATCCAAAATTTCAGAGTTTGTTTCATCTGAATTCTTGGACTCGATAAAATTAGCAAGTTTTTTACTGTTTCTTATGGCTAAAAATCCAATCACGCACTGAATTAGATGAAGCATTATCCATGATTTATCTGGTGTCTCTTCATAGTCTCCATCGTAAAACATACTTTTTTCACGGAAATAAATTTGGATTTTTTCCACCAACTCAGGAATTGAGTTAATTAAAAATATCGCTCCTATTAAGATTATTGCAATATTAAGAACAGTATTTCTTGGAATATTTAAACTAAAACTGTCCTCATTAAAACCGTCATTAAGCTTTAATTTTTTGATTATCCAGTCGGTTTTGAAAAATAAAACTCTTAAAGCCAGAAAATAGAAGATTAAAATAACAATTATAAATAAAGACGAAACGAATTCGTTTTTAATTATTTGTGTATAAATTGTCATAACGAATTGAGGTAATATGGGAATTAGGTCTATCGTAAGAAATAGTCCTATTATTTTAATTACGATATTCCAAAAACTTGATACTTTCATATTTTAGATATTGATGATAAACTATGTTTAAGCTAAGTTAAAGTTTAGGTGTTTTTAAAGTTTGTTATTTTCCTGATTTGTTAATTTCTTTTTTCAAAAGAAACCAATATCCATCAATTAGTAGATTCAATATTGTTATATTAATTATCCACTTCAATGAAGTTATAAAATGAATCAAAACCCGTAATGTTCCCAATATATAAGATTAAGTCCTCCACTTTCTGATAATGCAGAATCCAAAAGGCTTAATATTTGAGCTGGAAAAGGCGATGAGACGTACCAATCATTCTCATTTTTTCCTTCTAAAATCCGCATTGGATAACAGGATTCATTTGTTTCAGCATGTTGTATTTGGTATAGGTTACATTGGTGATTTGGTGGTACAAAATTACAGAAAGTAATGCTATCGGTAATTTTGCTGTACTCATCCATCATCCTTAATGAAATAGAGTCAGCATTTAAAATAAATGAATTATCTGTTTGATATAAATGCTTTACGTGAGCATCATCAAAATATTTAATTATTTGATTGTAAGTTCCTGGACTTAAAACGCTGGAAATTGGATTTATAAAATGGTATTCAATTATTTCACCTGATCTTGTTATGATAAGACCATTTGCAGAATCAGAGTAATCTCTGTATTCAATTACAAAATTTAAGTCTGGAATAATTGAAGGGTTTTCTTCAAAATATGCTTTTGCATTAGCTACATGTTCTGCACTATCTAATTCTAAATCTGAATTTTTTTCATTTGAGAGTATTAACTCATCTTTATTGCACGACAGAATAAAAAAAGAAGTTAATAGTAGACTTGATATAAGCCTTGTATTACTATTTAAAAATGAAAAGTATTGTTTCATGGTATTTTATTTGACAATAAGACTTTAAAAATAACCAATGGTTGCATAAAACAATTAAAATAATTGCACATTATTAAATTTATATATTTTAATGTTAAATCCCAGGTGAATAATTGGATAGCCAAATGATTCTCGGTTTCCAGAATAGTCTAACTCATAACCATATTGAAAAAAAATCCTGTTAATAATTGCCTGGTCTTTTAGATTAACAAAGGAAATTCCTAAATGAAAGTTTTGTCCTTGAGTAGCTTGAGCAATTTTATTTGTTTTTATGTTAAGCTCCGAGCCAAAATAAAGTCTGGCATATCTAGAGATTAATGGGTAATTAGTAGGACTATGCCATTTAGGAAAAGGGTTTATTGAGCTAAAGGGAAATGAAAGAAAGTGATATTGGTATTTAAACGAACTGTAAAAACTTAATTCTATATCGGTACCTAAAAAAACACCTAAACGACCCTTTAAACCTTCTTTACTAATTCCAATAGCCATATAAGGGTAGTGTTTTGATTTTAAATAATGATTTCCAAATTTTGTATTTAAAATAAATGATCTATCGGGAGCTGTGAGTAATCTGGAATCGCACTTAATTAATGAAGCATTACACTCCGAAGGCTCTGGATTGCTTTTACAACAATCCATTATTCTAGTTATATTGGCAACTCTGTCAGGATAACGAGGAATTTTTGTATAAAAATAATTTTTTCTTTTTCTCCAATTTTTAGTTTTCCATTTTAATTCATTTTCAAAGTTACATCCAATGAAATACTTGTCATTTATATTCACATATTCTTTTGGCGCCCTAACTTTAATTGAATTAATTGTAAAAATCTGTCTTTTTAATTGTATGTTTTTCATTAAAAATCGATCAACTTGTATGCAGGTGTCTTTGTTTAAAATTTTAGATGTTTTTTTAAAATTCTCGCTGCATGTTTTGCAAGGAGGCTTTTCAATCTTGAATATTTTATATTTATCAAAGCTTTCTTTTGGAATTTTGGCTACATACCTCGTCTCTGCCCACCAAAAGTTACCTGTTCTTCTGGAGGACCATCTTATTTTTTTTGCTTTGAATTCACCATTTTTTGAAATAAAACCATAATAATGTTCCTTTTTTCTATTTAAATAAGGTACACTGGTCTCGATTATTGTGAATTTTTTTTTTTCTTTTTTTAATCACTCTAAGGTGACATCTATGAAGTAGCTCATAATCAATGTTGTAACAAATCTTTTTTAGCTTATTAATGTCATTATTATCATCAATTTCATTATTTTGAAAAGGTTGGAAATAAAGAATTATATCCACTCTTCGATTTTTTTCTTTTTTCTTATTAGTTTTTTCACCAATTGCGATTTTTCTGATGGCAATATTTTTTGGCAATATGTTTTTGCACTTTCTGTATGTATTTAAAACTCTTTTTTCTGAAAGTTTTAGATTCTGTTTAAAATCACCAATTGAATCTGCCATTCCAATAAAATTTATAGAATCTAATTCTGATAAATCGTAGTTGCTTGGAATATCGGTCAATTTCTTTAACTCACGATTAGGTATTTTTGATTCTCCAAAGTTGAAATATATAGATATTGTATCCTGGCCAAATGTAAGAACTGAAGTAAATAGCGATAAAATTATTATACATGATTTAATGTAACTCATCATACATTTTTAATTAAAAGAACATTTGTTTTTTTGATATTTTTGACGCTTTAATCTAAATTATAATTCTCTTTTTGAAAAATGATACATATAAATATTAAAATCATTTTTTAAATATTTGTCTAATCCCAAAGACTCTTTAAAATATTTTGGTCTCTCTTTTGGGTAGTTTCGCACAAGTTTTATTTGGCTATTCTGAGATTTAATAGATTTAGGGCAACTCTAAAAATTGATGGTATGGTATTTTTTTAATCTCCCTTATTTCTAAAGGTTTATGTAAAAAAAGTTCTATCAGTTTGAATAATTTTGAAGGTTGAATTTATTTTAACTGTTTGGCTATGTTTTTAAGGTATTTAATTTTGTCTTGCTCCTGCATATTTAAAGAGGCTAAAGATATTTTATATATCAAATCACCAACCCTGTAAATTAGGTAATAATTGGGCGTTTTTGCATTAAGTTTATAAATTAAAAATGATTTCTTTTCATTAACAAATAAAGTTTCTGCTTGGAGTTTTGTAGTTCTCTTATGAAATTTTTTCTCCCATCTATAATGTTGTAGAACACCTTTAATACCTGATTTTGAAATATGTTTATAAGAATGGGTCGACAAAACACTAATACCTAAATTATCGTTTAGTTGATTTTTAAAAAATTGCTGTCTGCTGGACTCCATATAATGCGATTTTTCCCATTTACCGTCTAGGCTAAATGAATGTAAATTATCTCCTTGAACAAATAGTTTTCCATTATCTAAACTGTATGAATAAGAACTTACACCATCATTTTCCAAGACTTTTATTTTACGGAAGTTACTTAGTAATATTAGTTTCGATTTTTCTTTACTATAGTCATATCCACCCACTTGAATCATTATTGCAGAGGTTCCTTTAATACCATATAACATGTAGTTTTCATTTGTCCCTGCTTTAATTCTGTATATAATATAGCTGATTGTTTTTTCCACGGTCTCGATAACTGCAGAACCCGAATTTGAGATAAAACTGGAATCGGTATTATAAAAAGAATTCAAAAATTCTTTTGATGACATACCTTCTTCGAAAATATCAAACTCCTTATATTTCCTTGCTGAAAAAGCAAAAATTTCACCGCTTGAATTTTTGAAAAATTGAAGACAAGCAGCTTTATTGTATATACCTTTATCCCAGTTACCCTCCAGTACAAGATCTTTACATCCAGAGACAGTTATTCTAACATTGTTTGAGTTTATTTGAAATTCGTAACTCTTTATAGTTTGTGCATACGATAAATTGAAGCTTAAAGCTGTGAAAACAGCAATTATGGTAATTCTTGACATAAATTTTGAGTTTTTTAATTGGTCACATTTTTAGAGTAGTCTAACAAAGTTTGAAGGGTCTGAGATGTACGATAATAGAAATATAGTAGAGTTGAAGTTAAGTAACAAAAAAATATTGCAATTACCTGTGTGTTATATACTGTTTTTACTTTTTAATACGATTTAATTGTTCATTTATTTCGTCAATACGTTCTTGAATTTTGTCTTTTGTAGGTGTCGAGTCAAGAAAAATTTCATCTCCATTATTTAAAACAAGCACAGCAGAGAAAAATTTGCTCTCTAATTGTTTAATTGAAATTTCCTTGATTGATTCAAGGTCAAAGTTTTTAATAACTTTTTTATTAAATAAATTATCAAGAATATATTTTCCACCTTTTTGGTCAAATGTTAGAGTATACCTAGGGTAGAATACTAACAAGTTTGTAAGGGTTAACCCTATAAATCCAATGTAGTAATATAATTTATTGTCTGAAGGTATTAACATTGTAAGACTATAAACGATAACCATTATAAAAATGCTTTTGGTTAGTTTATGGTGTTTGCGTCTAAGAAAGATTGTCATGAATTGTTGCTAACGTTTAAGGTAATTATCTCACGAATTTAAAAATATTTTATGGTGTTCGTGTAAAGCGGTGGCTTGAAGTCTGAACTTTTGAGGCGTCAGACAAATGATATTTAGAGGAGAAAGTTAACAAAATTTTCGGTATTGGAGGTGTCGGAAGTGAGAGACTTCACTTTGTAATACGAACACCAAATAAAAAATATTATAATGAGCTAGTGGGTTGCAAGTTATGAAGATTATTTGAAGCCTCCACAATTGAAGTGAAACGAAATCATGAGATTCCGTTAAAGATTTAAAAAAGTCGAACTAAAAGGTTTGCATTACATGTTTGTTAGCTACCTGTTTTTAAATTTCGAATTAGTTCAAGCATCTCCTCATTATCGAATTCGTTAATTGCTGAGACGAAGATGTGAAAATACCATTTCCCATTTTTTATAAAAGCCTGGTGCATGTATGGAAAGTTTTCACCAGATTTTGGATATAAAAACTGCCATTTAATTTTTTTTTCAAAAATCAATCCGCTTCTCTTTTTAATTTTTTTTTGCATGTTATTTGGCAATTCACTTAAAATGTCTTGCGGGTGATTTCCGTAATAAATAGTTAGTTCAGATCCTGGAGAATTAAGATTTCCTAATTTAACTATTTTTAAAACATCATAACTATAGCTGTTTTGAGGAACTATCATCCCTTTAAAAGGAATGATAAAGCTTATTGAGTCCTTTCCAAATTTTTTAAGGACATCATCTCCTTTCTCCTTTGCCTTTCGCTTTCCTTTTGAAATCCTATCATATAAATTGCCTAAAATGTGATTGTAAGCTGAGATATTTTTAAGAGCACTTGAGTTAAGAAGAATTGCACAAGAAATCAAAGAATTGTCATCTAGTTTAACAAAAAATGCTTTATAAATGAAAATATTTTCATCCACTAAAAGCTTTTCAGGTGTAATTGGGTAGAAATAGAGATCATTTTTTATTATTGTTTTCTCAAGTTTAAAAGTCGTACCTAAAGAATTCCAATTTTTAATGTGTTCTTCAATTTCATTCTCTGTTCTTTTGTCACTAACAGCATAGGTCTCTCTGAAAGAAATAGAAAAAATATCATCATTTTGTTTTTTTTGAATTTCCAAATATTCTCTCTCAGAGGGTTTTGGACCCATTAAATTTTGACGTTGCAATTTCTTTTCGAAGTCAGATGGTAATTTGATATTTAGTCTATTTTCAAGAGAAGTGAAAGTTGTATCATTAATCGCAAAAGTAATTTGCGTTAAAAGTATTAATGAGGTTAATATCGTTTTATATTTCATAACAAGTTTTATTAATGTGTAATTGTTTTAAAAGGATAGCTTAATTGTAGCTAACGTTTAGGCTAATTTTCTGAAGCTTTAGACATGTGACGCGCAGGGGAACTTGTCTATGGCGTAGGAAAATTGCTTTCGCACCGAAGATAAATAAAATGGGAGAACCTACCCAAAGCTTTTGTTCCCCAAAGGGCATATGAGGCCTAAGCCGAACAAATTACACATGTGATGGCGATAGTTTTATTTACAATCTAGTTTTGCAAACCTCTTTTTGAATCTGTCATATGAACCATGCGTGTCATTTTCTTTGAGTTTCTTTAAATAGAGGCAACAACTGTCCGTCTGATTTAGTTTTTCAAGAGCAAGAATTTTATTTACAATAAATGGATTATAGTTTGGTCTAAGTGATATAGCTTTGTTTGATGCTGAGAGAGCTTTTTGAATACTGTCTTGTTTAAGGTAAACGGCACTAAGTTGGTTAAATGCTAGCGAATATTCGTTGTCAATTTTTAAGGCCATATTTAAGTAGTATTTTGCAGAATCATACTGATTCATTATCGTGTGTAGTAAAGCAATGTCTTTAAGTAGCATTTTATTATTTGGCTCCATTTTTTTTGCAATATTTGCTGAAAATAGAGCTTCTTTGTATTTTCCTGACTTAATGAATTTGGTTGCTTGACAGTAATACCTTCCCGCAGAGTCATTCTCGAAACTTAAAGTAGTAAAAGCACATTCCCCTTTGTCACTTATGTAAGTTTGACTTTCTTCAGTTTTTTTCCAGTTTTTGTCTTTTTTGATTGAGTTGCAAGCAATTCCTGCAATTACTACTATGAATATAATAAGTTGATTTTTCATTTTTTTTAATTGTTACAAACGTTCTGTATATGGTTCGTATCCCGAAGGGTATATGCACTATAAACCATGTTGCGCTTACTGTTTTTTCAATTTTATTTTTTCTTTTCCTAAAACTAAGTGGTCGCCATCATAAGTTTTTCCTTTATAAGTTACTTTCTCATGAACAAATTCGGTCAGAAGTAATTCATCATCTGAAAATACCCAATTATATTGTTTATACTCGTTATTGTGTTTGTTATTAAATGTAATAACGTCAAGGTTTTTATGCATATGTAAAGTCCCAAAATAGTTTCTTACTTCATAAGAATCAAACCCTTCAACTCCCATTAATTGTCCATTCTCTTCAAAAATGACTTCGCTCTTACTTTTTGTATTAATGTATTTTCCTTCAAATAATTGTTTATTGAAATAATTAGTTACATTATTTCCGATAACAAAGAAGTCCTTGCTGTCTTTCGAAAAATAATTTAAGTCATCTCTTTTTCTGAAAGTATAAATTGTCGAATCAACTCTTTTTGAATTAGCATATTGAATTAGTTTTAATTCTGGTTCTTTAAGAATTAGAAACCATTTATCTCCTGAAACATTGGACGTCAAAGTTGTTATAGTATCACCTGTGCGTTTAATCAAATATTGGGCTTTATCAATTGAGCCAAAACTTTTAAGAGAATCATTCTCTATCTCTAGTAAAATTGCGAACCAAGTCGGTGTTTGAAGTCGATATTTTGCCAATTCTTTATTAGTAATAATTGTATCGAAATAGTTTGTCAAGCCCCAAGTACCATTTAAGTCAGGTTCATCTTGTGGAATATTTACACCATAAGTTCCATTATTATCTTTTGAGTCTGTATCAGATACATCATTTTTGGAACTTGAATTAGAAGAAATGAATAAGAGTCCTAATATGTATATTATGTTCTTCATCATTAAGCACAAAGTTTAAGGTAATTATCTCACGAATTTAAAAATATTTTATGGTGTTCGTGTAAAGCGGTGGTTTGAACTCTGAATTTTTGACTCGTTAGACAAATGATATTTAGAGGAGAAAGTTAAGAAAACTTTCGGTATTAGATGTGTCGGAAGTGCGAGACTTCACTTTGTTACACGAACACCAAATAAAATATATTATAGTGAGCTAATGGGATTCAAGTTATGAAGATTATTTGAAGACCCACAACTGAAGTGAAACGAAATCATGAGATTCCGTTAAAGATTTAAAAAAGTCGAACTAAAAGGTTTGCAACCGTGCTTGCGAACAACTGAGTTTTTCACGAAGTAACGTAGTTCATGAGAACTTGTTCGAACTAATTACCTATGTGTTATACACCGTATTTTTTTATAAGCCTTTTCATTATAGTTATTCTTTACTGGAACTGCCCATTGAACTTCTTCAATTGTGTTTAGAATATATTTAGAACATAATTGATTGTTTGGATCATAAGAAGTTTCAATAATAAATTCTTCACCATCAAAGGTGTATTCACCAAAAGCCT
>PBEC01000016.1 GCA_002717515.1 Flavobacteriales bacterium | reverse complement strand
AAAGAAGGTCTGAATATACCTTATCCTAAAATGGATATTTACATTTCAAAGGATTCTTAAACTCTATTTACTTCAAATGAGAACTTTATATTTTCTAATCACGTTTTTTTGTTCTGGAATTTTGATTGGCCAAGTCACAGATGCTGAAGCTAAACTAAAAAACGCAACAAAAACAGATACCATAAAATCCTGGAAAAAGGGGGCGTTATTTAACTTAAGTTTCAGTCAAGTAACTCTTACAAACTGGGCAGCAGGAGGAAACAATTCAATTTCAGGGAATGGAATAGCCAACTTTCATTTAACTTATACAGGAGAAAAATGCTCATGGGAAAACACACTTATTTTAGGCTATGGAATACTAAAACAAGACCTGGAGGCCTTTCAAAAAACAGATGACAACATTGAACTTACCTCAACCTTTGGAAAAAAAGCATCGGACAATTGGTTTTATTCAGGCTTAATTAACTTTAAGAGTCAATTCACAGATGGTTTTAATTATCCTAACGACTCCATTAAAATCTCAACTTTTCTTGCACCAGGGTACTTGCTGGGTGCAGCAGGAATGAATTATAAATTAAAAGATTTTTTTACTCTTTTTGTTTCTCCAATTACATCAAAAACAACTTTTGTATTGGACAAAACACTATCAGAATCAGGTGCTTTTGGAGTCACTCCCCAAAAAATCATTAGAAATGAAATAGGAGGTTATTTGCGGGGTGATTTCAAAAAAGAAGTAATGAAAAATGTAAAAATGACGATGTCGCTTGGACTTTTTTCAAACTACAAAGAAAACCCTCAAAATATTGACATTAACTGGGACTTATTGGTATTAATGAAAGTAAATAAATTCATAACTGTGAGTATAAATACCAACTTGATATATGATGACGACATTGTGATTTCGAGAGATAAAAACAATGATGGAATTAATGAAATTAATGGACCAAGAATTCAATTTAAAGAGATTTTTGGACTTGGTTTTTCTTACAAACTTTAATTCAAGATCAACTTTTACTTAATAAATTTCTTTTTTACTGCATGAAAAACAATCTTAAAATACATTAGCAACTAATTTGTAGGACTTAAATTGGCATTCCAAAGGCAGTATTTTTATCTTTAAGTATAATTAAGTTAAGCTATGCCCGCGCGAAAAATTCCAATAACAGTCTATGCAGAGATGACTCCAAATCCGGATGTTATGAAATTTGTAGTAAATAAAGTTCTAAATCCCGGTGCTCCTCTCGACTATTCAAGCAGCGATGATCCTTCCAGTTCTCCGTTGGCTGAAGCAATATTGAATTTTCCCTTCGTAGAAAACGTATTCATCTCCAATAATTACGTCTCTGTTACTAAAAATGATAAAATTGAGTGGGACATGGTAGTTATGGAAACGCGTAACTTTATTTCTGACTATTTAAGGGATGATAAAGAAATCATCAAAGAAGGAGCGTTACAACCTCACGCCATAAAAGAAGAACAACTTAAAGAGAAAAAAGGAGACGATGTTAAATTCAACATCTCCACTAGTGAGCTGGACGAAAAAATAATCGATGCTTTAAATGAATACATTCGTCCTGCCGTTGAAAACGATGGAGGTTCGATAGACTTTGTTGAATTCAAGGACGGTATAGTTAAAGTCGCTTTAAGAGGGGCCTGCTCTGGATGCCCATCATCAACAGTTACTCTAAAACAAGGTATAGAAGGTTTATTAATGAGGATGTTCCCTGAAGTAAAAGGGGTTGAATCCATCTCACTTTAGAGTTAAAAAAATATTTTTTCAACTATACGTATCCTTTTTCTATTTCTACATTATTAATGAAAACAAAACATTAAATAATGAGAAAAATATTTTTATCTGTTATAACTCTCACAGTATTATCGACCGCATGTAAAAAAGAAGATCCTGTCGAAACAAACACCAACACCAATTCTAACTCGTCAAACCCAGTCGATAACATAGAACTTGTCAATGAGCTAAAAAGTTATGCTCCCCTAGCTCAAATACAAACTAAAAACTCTGATAATGTAATCACATTTACCACTGAAAAAGGCAATGAACTTATTTTCCCCGCAAAAGCTTTTGTTGATGGTTCGGGAAACCCTGTAACCGGTAATATTGATGTTTCAGTAACTGAAATCACGAACATATCTGAAATGATTTTATCGGGTATGATGACCAATTCAGATCAGGGACCTCTCTCCTCACAAGGAGAATTTAAAGTAGAAGTTTCACAAAATGATCAGCCGCTAAAACTCGCTGAAGGAAGTACATTTACCATCGAAAATAAAAATACTGATGTCGATAAAGATATGAAAGGTTGGATTTGGAAAGAGAATCAAACCGTCGGAGAAGCAGTTGAAAACAATATTGGAGAATGGGTTAGAAATGAATTTGATGAAAATAACCCATGCAAAAGAATGCAATCTCTTTGGGCTGAATTTGAGAGTAACACTAGTGATGAACATAGCTCTTTATGGAAAGACATCAAACCTTTAAAAGATTTGGTTTTCAAAGAAATCAACAAAATTTCCCCACTCAACGATGAACTATTCAGAGTAATCATATACAAAGACCGCTTTGAAAATCCATTCGTGGAAACAGAAAAAAATCTTTCTGTCTATAATTCTAGTGATGTATGGTCATTTTATGAGGAAGGAGATACTCTAACATGGAATAATAATTGGCTTAGTACAGTAGGGAATGGTCCTAATTATAATAGCGATTCATATATCGAGTTGGAATCTCCGGTACGTTATGAAGTAGACATGAGTAGTTGTATGTTGTTGCAACGCCTTAATGGTCCTAATTCTTTGCAGTCATACAGTTTCGATCCTAATGTTATTAACATTACCTTCTCTCAACTTTCTTGGTGCAATATAGATAAATTACTTTGGGAATATGGTCAAATAAACAGTTGTAAATTAAAAGGAAACTTTCCGGATCATGCTCAAGTAAAAATTATTTTTAAAGATCTTAATGGTGCTATATCCTGTGATTTTTCCGACGATGGTTTTGTAGCCTCAAGACTTCCTGAAAGCTATGACCTTATGTTCCTAGTATATTACAAAGATGGAGAGTCAATTAAATTTGGAACGCAAACAATTACTGCTGCAGAGGAAATGACATTTGATGACGAAAACATAAAAACCTTAATTAACATAGATGCTTTGGTAGATGAAATTGAAAAACTAGTGGACTAATCAAAGTATAAGATTCGAATTACTTTCGAAAAGTATTTCATTTAGTATTATAAAATTTAACAGGCCAGCATTCGATACTGGCCTTTTTTACAATTCAATTACCACCTCAACACTTTCCATTTCCCCTTGAACCGGTGGATTCCTTTTGGCTATGGAAAGTGTTCCCCCTTCGATGTTGGGAAAAGTCTCTAAAACACCGTTAGCAATCCTATTAGCTACATGTTCGATTAGCTTAGATTTAACAGCCATTTCCTTTCGAATGATCTCGTTTAGCATTGAATAATCAATTGTTCCTTTTAAATCATCATTTATTGCCGCTTCTGAGAAGTCAACATCGATTTCGAGATTAACAGTATACCACTGCCCTACTTTTTGCTCTACTTCGAAAACTCCATGGTAAGCATATACCTCAATGTTGTTCAAACAAATTGTACTCATAATTAAAAGGTAGGGAGGTAACAAATCCCCTTTCTATTTTATTTTTTCTTATCGCGTAAAGTTACTGTTCTGTTGAAAATGATGTTGTTTGGAGTTGAGTCTTTATCCACACAAAAATATCCTGTTCTGTCGAACTGAACAGTTGTTCCTGGAGCTAAATCTTTTACCGATGGCTCAACGAAAGCCTCAATAACTTCTAAAGAATTCGGGTTAACATCTTCCATAAAATCTTTCCCGCCTTCTTCTGGATTTTCAGAGTTGAATAATCCTTCGTAAAGATTCACTTTTGCTTTTAAAGCATGTTCCGCGCTTACCCAATGAATGGTTCCTTTTATTTTCCTTCCATCATCACTCCATCCTCCTTTTGTTGTTGGATCATAAGTGCACAAAAGTTCCGTAATATTTCCCTGAGCATCCTTTAAAACTTCATTACAAGTAATATAATATCCATGCTTAAAGCGAACCTCTTTTCCATTGGTTAATCGGAAGAATTTCTTAGGCGCGTCTTCCATAAAATCCGCTTTTTCAATGTATAAATTTCGACTGATAGGCATATCCCTTGTTCCTGCTGATTCGTCCTCCGGATTATTCTTTGCCTCACACATTTCTACTTTTCCTTCATCAAAGTTGGTAATGGTCACTTTCAACGGATCCAAAACAGCCATAACTCTATTAGCAGTTTTATTCAAAACCTGACGCGTGTAATAATCCAAGCGAGACATTTCAGTTATGGAATTTCTTTTAGACACCCCAATCCCTTCTGCTAAATCACGTATTGCTTGTGCCGGAACACCTCTTCTTCTGATTCCAGCAAGCGTAGTTAACCTTGGATCATCCCAACCAAATACAACTCCTTCATCAATTAGCTTTTTCACCTTTCTTTTACTGGTTACAGCATTGGAAATGTTTAGTCGTGCCATTTCGATTTGCTGAGGTTTAGCAGGGGTATTTATTTTATTGTTAAACCACTCGTATAATGGTCGATGAACTTCAAACTCTAATGTACAAATCGAATGAGTAATTCCCTCAATAGCATCACTAACACCATGAGCAAAATCATAAATTGGATATATTACCCAATCTGACCCTGTGCGATGATGACGCTCATTAATGATTCTATACATCAAAGGATCACGCATATGCATGTTAGAGTGAGCCATATCAATTTTAGCTCTTAAAGTCATTGCGCCTTCATCTACTTCACCATTCTTCATCTTCTCGAAAAGCTCTAAGTTTTCCTCAACACATCTATCTCTAAACGGAGAATTCTGACCAGGTTCTGTTGGCGTACCTTTCGATTTAGCCATTTCTTCAGCCGACTGCTCACACACGTAAGCATCACCCTGGTTTATCAATTGAACTGCATATTCATACAATTGCTGAAAATGGTCTGAGGTATGCAGTTCTTTTTCCCATTTAAATCCCAACCACGTTATATTTTCTTTTATAGCGTCAACATACTCCTGCTTTTCTGCCGTAGGGTTCGTATCGTCAAACCTCAAGTTCACCTTCCCATTGTATTGCTCACCCAAACCAAAGTTTAAACATATTGCTTTAGCGTGTCCAATATGTAAATAACCATTTGGTTCTGGTGGAAAACGAGTATATATTCCCGTATGCTTTCCAGAAGCTAAATCCTGTTCAATTATTTGTTCTATAAAGTTTAATGATCTCTCTTCTTCCATAACTTTTAATAATGCTTCACAAAATCCGGTTATCATTCAACATTTTCATGGCTCTACGACGGCTTGATTCTCCTTAAATGAAGGAACTTTTGTACTCAGAAAACCTCGATCCTCGTATTTACTTTTAATGTTTTTATTAATCTCTGAATCGTAAATCCTTTTAATCATTTCCTCCAGATTTTTGTCATGTTCCAGCAATTCTTGATGCTTTTCCTCTAGTAGCTTAAGGTCATATGGAGTACCTGTAGAAGCTTCTTTCTTATCTACGATGTCTTTTCGGATATCCTCAATTCTTCCAATATTTCTCTGTCTCAGCCTATGAATTGCAACTGCAGAAGAATATCGGACATCCTTGTTGTTTTCATAAATAGCCTCTTCCTCAAGTTTTTTACAAGCCTTCCAAACAATTTGATTATCCTTTTCCAATAAATATTTCAGATATTTAGAAATCACATAAGACTTATTTCTGTATTCAACCTGTTTAATGGCCCAATTGAACCATTTGGATTTACTTTCATCCTTTACAGAGGTATACATTCGAGATAAATACCTGATTATTCTTGGGTCTGTATCTTTTTCCATTTCATACGCTCTTAACAAAGCATCCTCTCTGGCTAAAACATTTATAATGTCCAATGCTGTAAGCTTAACGTTAACGGAGGAGTCTGATAGTGCATCCTTATAAAAAGAAATCAAGTTACTGTCTTCACTCCAAATATTATATAGGGTACTCACAACTGCCACTCTTACATCGGACGAAGAATCCTTTTTATACTTGTCAATCAAGTAAGATTTATTCTCTTCCGTTTTAGCGTATTCCATCTTTGTACTGAAATAAAACGAGAGTTTTCTAAATGAATCAAAATCATCATTTGAGGCAAGACGCATAAGTTCCCAAGTCGTAAGAGAAGTATCTCTTACAACTTTTAACATTGCTTCCAACTTTGTTCTGTAGTTATCGGACTCCTTAAATAAAACCAAAGCTTCATCAGGTGTGAGTGTTTGGTTTAGCTCCATCAACAAAACTTTATCAGCATCAAAGTTTACAGCTTCAACTCCTTCAAGGTTTTCAAAAACAAATGTTTCTTTACGTTTTGATATCCATATTTTTTTTCTTTCAACCTTTCCCGAAAAATATACATCTACGTCAACTGGCAATTTAAAAGTAGGCTGATTCAAAGGCTGAACTTGAGAGACATTTAGAAGTAATGAATCTCCAACATAATTCCAATTAACTTCCAAAATCGGATGACCTTTATCTAAAAACCACTGATTAAAAAACCAATTTAAATCCTGACCAGAGACTTCCTCAAAAGCCATTCTCAAATCGTGAACTTCAGCTGATTTAAAAGCTCGATTGTTTAAATATAAATTCAAAGAGGCAAAAAAAGCATCGTCTCCTACTAAATCTCTCAACATATGTAATATCCTTCCTCCTTTTTGATAGGAATGACGGTCAAACATGTCTTCTCTGTTGTTATAATGATATCGAATGAGATTAACTCTAGGAGTATCGGATAAATACGCTAAAAAATCTCCTCTCAGCTGTTTGTCGGCTCTATATTTTCCATATTTATATTCCAACCACAAGTATTCACCATAAGTAGCGAAACTCTCGTTTAAGGCCAAATTGCTCCACGATTCACAAGTAACTAAATCTCCAAACCAATGATGAAACAACTCATGAGCAACGACATCCTCATGATTATAGTCTATTCTCTCTTTAGCGGATGTAAAAACCCATCTTCCATGAATAACAGCTCCCGTATTTTCCATTGCTCCCGAAACATAATCAGAAACAACAACCTGATGATACTTATCCCATGGATAAGGATAGCCCAATTTCTCTGAGTAGAAAGACAACATTTCAGGTGTATTTCCGAAAACACCTTTTGCATTAGCTGAATCTTTTTTCGGAACATAGTAATGCACCGGCATTCCTTTCCAAGAATCCTTAATGACTGCAAATTCTCCAACCGTCATCATAAACAAATACGGAGCATGAGGTTTCTTTTGTTCCCAAGTATCTGTACGCTGGGCGCCATTTGTAATCGATGAGGTTAAAATCCCATTGGATAAGGTCATTAGAGAAGTATCGACTGAAATTGAAATTTTTTGAGTGCATCTTTCATTCGGGGCATCAATCGTAGGGAACCAACAGGAAGAAGCTTCTGTCTCACCTTGAGTCCATATTTGACGAGGCTTTATTTTGTCTCTTCTGTATGGATTGATAAAGTAAAGACCTTTATCGTCACTAATTGCTCTACTTCCATTTCCCGATAACTTATTGGGATGCGCTGTATATTCAATTTCGATTGTTATTGTATCCTCCTTAGTGTACTCCTTATTTAATTGAATAGTCAACTGTAAAGAATCATATTTATACTTAAGAGGAATTGTCCTTTGATTGTCCTTTAAAGATATGCTACTTAAAACCATTCCTTTGGCATCCAAAACCAATAAATCAGAGGAATAGAAATATGGTTTGAGTGTAAGTATAGCTGTCCCTTTTAAGGTTTGATTTTCCCAAACTGGAGTAACGGACAAGTCCGTGTGAATTAGGTCGAAAACTCTTGTTTTTGAAGGGCGGTAAGGATACGAAACCTTATTTCGTTTAACTTGAGTAGTGATTTTTGCCTTTGCAATCCCATCATCAGAATCTTTTTTAGAAGACAAACAGGACTGTGTTAGAAAAGAGGCTAAAATCAGTAGTAAAAGTAAATTTCTCATTATCCAAAGTTAATGAATAACATGAATAAATAAATGAATTAAAATCAATTAGTACTCCTCCTTAGAAAACTCCTTTATTGTATCGGTGAAATCAGGGAATTCCTCGATCAATTGCGAGGTTTTAAACAATTTGAAATCATTAAAATCAAATCCAGGTGAGACCGTACATCCGACCAAAGAATAAGCTCCGTTGCTTTTGGAACCGAAAACAGATCCCTCTGGAACAACAGCTTGAAGAACCTCTCCTTTTTCGAGATTTGGACCAATTATTAATTTCTTCATATCACCATCGGGATGTAAAACAAAAACTGTTAACGAATCTCCTGCATGATAAGACCAGAGCTCATCTGATTTTATACTGTGAAAATGAGAGACTTCTCCTTTTTCCAGGAGAAAATAAATACTCGTCATATAATCTCTACGACCAGAAAAACCCTTTGGTTGAAAAGATTTTTTAGAGCGATAAATTTCCTTATAGTATCCTCCTTCAGGGTGTGGAGTAAGTTTTAAATTTTCAATCCAATATTTCGATTTTTTCATATTTCCTCCTATTTAAGAGATAATTTTAAAAACGAAAAAACATTTATTCTAGAAAAGCAAGAGAATATTCACCTATTCTTTCTCTTCGTAATGAAGAGAGATGCGCACCATTATTTAATGCCTTTCCAAAATCTGAAGCTAAGGAACGAATATAGGTACCCTTACTACAAACAATTGTAAAATGAACTTTTGGAAATTCTGATGTGTCTATTTCAAATTTTGAAACTTTCACATTGCGAGGTTTTACTTTCACGTCCTCTCCTTTACGCGCACTTTCATAAGCTCTCTTTCCATCAATTTTAACTGCACTAAATACAGGAGGATACTGCTCAATATCTCCCGTTAAAGATTTTGCTGCTTTTTGAAGATCTATTTCAGTAATTCCATCAACTGAAAATGTTTGATCAAATTCAGTTTCTAAATCAAAAGAAGGGGTTGTTGATCCGACACTTATTGTTCCCGTATATTCTTTTTCTTTACCTTGAAACAGTTCAATTTCTTTTGTTTTTTTTCCAACACAAACAATTAAAAGCCCTGTCGCTAATGGATCTAACGTTCCAGCGTGACCTACTTTTATTTTTTTTATTTTGTGTGTTTTCTTAATAACCCACCTTAGTTTATTTACCACTTGAAAAGAAGTCCACTCTAAAGGTTTATCCACTAAAAACACCACACCGGATCGAAGCTCCTCTTCAGAGTATGACTCTAAAGGTTTGTCGGAAATTAAATTAAAAGGTAGCATGCGCGGAATATTGCTATTGTTCCAACTATAAAACAGTAAAAAGAAAAATATTTTAGCTGGCTTTTCTTAACCAAGGCTATCATCCAAGTGCAAGCCAACAAACCAACAACAAAAGCAGCCAAAAACCCAGCAATATAGGCAAATATGTCATTAGATTGAAAAGATATCTTTCCATCTAAAACCAACTTTGCCATTTTACCAAAAATCAAAGGAACTACCATTAAAAAAGAAAACTTAGCAGCCTTTGTTCTGTCAATACCCAATAGAACTGATGTCCCTATTGTAGCCCCACTTCTTGAAATCCCAGGAAGAATTGCTACCGCTTGAGAAACACCTATTATTATTGATTCAATAATGCCAACATCTTTTGTCGTATTTTTTGCTTTATCTGCTAAAAATAAAACAGCACCTGTGATTAAAAGCATTAATCCAACCAACATTATTTCCCCTGTAAAAAAATTATCGATCTCTTCCTTGAAAACAATACCAACAATAGCCGCGGGGAACATTGAAATAATAATTTTAACGGAGAATCTAAACTCGTCATTCCAGGTAAATTGAAACAACCCTTTAAAAATTTGAAGTATTTCTTTTCGAAAAACAACAATCGTACTTAGAGCAGTTGCAGCATGTAAAACTACTGTAAACATTACATTATCTTCTCCTTCAATGGTCGTTTTTAAGATTGCTTTAGAAAGCTCAATATGACCGCTACTACTGACGGGTAAAAACTCTGTAAGACCTTGAATAATTCCAATTAAAATAGCCTCAAGAACACCCATTAATCCCTGGATATAATAGAATTGTTTTCATCCTTGGAATTGTCGGGTTTAAGCATAATACCTATTCCTACTGTAACAAATCCTAATAAAACAGTAAAAGGCGCAAGCGTAATTCGCGTTGAAGAGAACACCTCATCCCCATTAAAGATATTAGGATCATCAGATTTCCCTCCCGACATTAAAATAAAACCCAATAAGACCAAAAAAAATCCAACCGAAATAGCAATGTAATTTTTTTTACCAAAAACAAAACTTTCCTCTCTATTGCTCATAATTTAATAGTATAACTTTTCTGTTTTTAACCTCAAGTATCTACCAACAGCAACTTGAGTTGCGAACCACGAAATACAAATTGCGACAATCAACATGACTCCATAAAGGAATAAATCCATTGCGACATCTTGCAATTCCTCTTGAAACGCAGGCCAAAAATCGTAAATTATTTTTAAAGTTCCCGCTAAAGCAAAAACTGCAATGACTCCACTGAAAAAACCAAGAACCATACCATGCCAAATAAATGGTCGTTTTATAAACCAATTACTGGCTCCAACAAGCTGCATTGTTTTAAGAATAAACCTTTGTGAATAAACTCTCAATCTAATCGTATTGGTAATTAATCCAATAGCTATTATAAGTAATAGGCAACTTACAATTAGTAGGCCTAAACTAATTTTATTGATGTTTTCATGAACAACATAGAGCAAATCACGTGGGTATCGCAAGTCATCAACAATTGGATTTTTTTGCAATTGAGTTTTTAATTGATTAATACTGTCAGGATGATTGAAAGCTGCCGTAAAATATACATCAATATTTTGAGGCAGGGGATTAGCACCGAGAGTCATTGAAAAGTTTTCTTTAGGATCAACTTCACTCAAATATTCAGCAAGAGCTTCTTCTTTATCTTTCCAAATAGTTTGTTTCACAAAATCCTCGGCATCTAGCTTCTTTTTCAATTGCATAACCTCTATGTCCTCGACACCTTCCTTTAAATAAATTTCGAAAGCAAATTTTTCCTTAAAGGAATCTCCCAGTATTTTTCCTTTCATTAAAACTAACCCCAATAAACCAACAACATAAATAACCATAGCAATGCTTATGGCAGTTGACACATAAGATGCGGTAGTTCTCCAATTTGAATATTTCCCTTCCGATGCAGACATTATCGTAAAATTAAACAAATCCTCTTTTGAAAAAGATTATATTTTAATAAGAAAGGTTAAAATTCAGATGTTGAAAACCCAATAAAATCCTTTTCTTTCCTTCTAATTTATATTCATTCTAAATACGGTTTTTAAATATTAAGACAGGGTATGTGACAAAACTATGACAAAGGTAAAGCACTGTTTGGGGAAATTTGTTAAAATTGACTTTTTCGAGAATTGAGGAATTTAAAAATCATAGCATTTACTCATAAAACAACCGATATTTCCAACATAGGTAAATTGCATATCGATTCTGAAAATCGAAAAACCAGACTCGAAAAACTAAAGGGAAATAATATTTCTGAATTAATGTATTTATCCACATGCAACAGAGTGGAATTCATTTTTGTATCCGAAAAAATTATCACTAAAAAGTTTTTATCATCATTCTTCGCCTCGTTTTCTGAATCCTGGAATCAAGAAGATATAAATTGGGCAATAACAAATTGCAACACATTTGAAGGAGAAGAAGCTGTAAGACATATTTTCCATATTGCATCTTCACTCGATTCTCTTGTGGTGGGGGAAAGAGAAATAATTACACAAGTTCGTAAAGCTTTTGATGAGTGTTCAAAACTTGAATTAACTGGCCCCATAATAAGACTCTTAATTAATAAAACCATAGAATCTGCAAAAGAAGTATATACAAACACTCAAATTGCAGCAAATCCCATATCGATTGTTTCTTTAGCTTATCGAAAACTTAGGGAGTTAGGAATAAAAGATAACTCAAGGATCTTAGTCATCGGAGCTGGAGAAACAAATACTCGAATGTGTAAATTTCTCAGTAAACATGGTTTAAAAAATTTAACGGTTTTCAACCGAACATATTCAAAAGCAAAAGCACTTAGCAGCCACATTGGGGGAACCGCTCTTGCCCTTGATAAATTGTCAAGTTTTAGTAATGGATTTGACTTGTTAGTAACTTGTACAGGAAGTGAAGACTATATCATCACTCCAGAAATATACAAATCGTTGCTCGCTGGAGAAACCAGTAAAAAAACAATTATAGATTTGGCAATACCTTATGATGTTCACCCTAAAGTAATCGAAAAAAACCCTACTAATTATATCGAAATAGAGGGATTAAAAGAAATCTCAGAAATAAACTTAAAAAAGAGAGAAAAAGAACTTTCTGCCTGTAAAGATTTAATTGAAAATCAAATTGTTGACTTCAAACAGGCTTTTAAAGAAAGAAAAATTGAGCTGGCAATGAGTCAAGTTCCAAGAAAAATTAAGGAGATAAAAGAAGTTGCCGTTAATGAAGTTTTTTCTAAAGAACTTGAATCAATGACAAGCGACAGCAAGGAAGTATTAGACAAAATGCTGGCTTATATTGAAAAGAAATATATTTCAGTTCCCATGAAAATGGCAAAGGAAATTTTTCTTGAAAAATAATGTCTTTACTACCTGTAGTATTCTTTAATAAAATCTCATAACTGAACTTTATCTTCATCTACAAGTCCGTATTTACTCTTCTCGATTTGGTTTAGCTTATTTGTTTTTTCCAAGAGCGCATCCTCCAAAATTTTCATTTCTTTTTTATGTCTGGATTTTATAATTAAAACAACCAGAAAAGTCCAGATGCCTATTAAAAATATAACAACAATATACCGCCATATTGAATTCATTAAGGGGTTCGCTATTGAAAAAGAATACTGCAACGTGTTTTTTGATTCAATACCCTTTTGATTTTTAGCTCTAATTTTTAACTGGTAATTACCATATTCTAAATCGCTCAGCTCTATACCTTCAGAAGCTGCAACCGTTTTATCAATAACCTCACTCCCATTATTTAAAGTATATGCAAGCATTATTTGGTTGGTCCCACCCAATTCTTCAAAATGAAATTGATAATTAAATTTGTATTCATTCCAACTTAATTCTAAATTGTTTGGAATAGTATCTGATCCATTTAATTGAAATCTTAACAGCTCTAATTTTGGACTTCCAAATCGAATAGTGTCCATATCTGGATTATAAAAAACCAGGCCTTTTGATGTCGCTAATAAAACCCCGTTATACCAATTTAAATGGTCTCTGGAGTGGATTTGATTTTTAAAGGGGCGAAAAGATTTCGTTTCAGGATTATATCTCGATAAAATACCATTATTATTTTTTATAGTATTCCTTCCCACTCTAATTTCAGGGTGATGATTTTCAGTTTTTATCTCAGAAACAGAGTATTCAGACTTACCAAAACTGAATGTGAATTTTTGATTCGATGTTAAAACAATTATCCCTTTTTTTATCCTTTTAATTTCTAAAATTTCCTTATTTACTAAAACATCTTTCCGAAAACCAATTAGTTTGTAATTTTTTTTAAGCATCTGATAAACACCTTTACCCTTTAAACCCGCCCAGATTATTTCTCCATCATCTTCCAGTGCCGTAACAGGAACAGAGGTTCCTCTTTTGGAAAATTCGATCGGAATACTCTTTTTAAAAGTGATTCTATTTATTCCCGTGCTGGTGCCAACCCAAATGAATTTTGATCCTTTTTCAATACAATAGACATTCGAATTTATCAACCCCGATTTTGCAGTATAAAAAGTAAAAGGATTTGCCGAAGTATAGAGCGACAGAAAAGAAAATAAGACGATTAATCTCCTCATATTTTTGTAGTTTTTTTAAAGATACTGTACGATTGTAAATTTAACACCGATATTGGTATTAAATTACCATTTCATAAACTCAATTAGATAAGGCGTAATCTCTGCCGCAAACTTTTTTTGAGAAATGAGAGTTGGATGCCAGTCTTCTCCATAAGGTGGGTTTTGAGGTTGAAATTCAAAAAAGCCAAATTTATTAGAAAACTCTTTATCTGCGATTTCTTTTATTATTTTAACCCAAGATTTAAACCTCGAAAGCCTTTTCAACCCAATGGGATAAAAATCCGTGATTCCCCCACCTACCGCAAGTACGATTTTAGCGTTTGGGTTTTTCTGAGTGACATATTGTAAAAACTCCATGTACGCATCTGAAAAACTTAAAGAATCTGTCATATCCGGAGGCACATTCATTTCTCCACCAAAATCATTCGTTCCAATTTTAATCACAATTAAATCAGGATTGAATGAAAAATCATACTCTTTTTCTAATTCATGTCCAGGGTATAATTTACGATACACCTTTGGTATGGTGCCGTTTTGACTACCATCAAAATTTCGGTAAACACCTCGACCCGAAACTCCTACGCAAGAAAAGTCTGCATTCAAATTACGTGATACTATTGCACCGAAGGCAAAATATCCATCTTGATTAATCGAATGAAATCCTGTGTTTGGATTTCCTTCAGGAGGAATTTCTATTGAAACCCGATTACCATATCCAACTAAAAAAGAGTCTCCTACCCATTCAACTCTCCTCTTTTTTGCCTCTGTTTTTTTGATTTTTCCCTCTTTAAATCGAATTCCATAAAAAATAGCTGTTCCACATATTGCCTCTGTTTTCTTAAAAATTTCTACCCGAGAAAACGAATCCATGGAATTAACCTCAATCTCATGATATTTTAAATTAGAAGTTCCCTGAACAACATATTTAACCGTTCCATTTATAGTAATGTTATAATAATTGGTGTTTTCTCCACCATCTTTTACCAAAGTATCCTTTAGACCTATTCTAAAATTCTTGCCCTTAAATAGAAATTCAATTTGATTGCCTGAATGAGCAAATTTAACGTTTTGTGTATCACTTAAATCAAACCTGCCGATATATCTGAAAAGATCTGAAGAAGACTTTATCTCGTAGTATTTCGAAAAAGTATTAATGCTAATCAGAAAAAAGAAAGGGAAAACTATTCTTTTCATATTGTAAATTAAAAATTTAAGTCTTAATGAATTTGAAACATTATATATCTTAAAATTCTACCTTTGAGTCAAATACCAAGATATGAAAATTCAAAAAAATGCTCTGATTAAAATGCACTACACTGTGACTACTAAATCAGGAGACACTATAGCAAGTTCAATTGGTACCGAACCTATTGTTTTTATTTTTGGTTTAGGCATGCTTATTCCCGGCCTTGAAAAACAACTTGATGGAAAAGAAGTTGGATTTAAAGCTCTGCTGAATGTAACTGCAGAAAATGCATACGGTACAAGAAATGAGGAGGCTATGCATACTTTACCCAAAAGTGGTTTCAGAGCTGAAAATGGAGAGGAACTAATTGTAGGGATGGAAGTCGAGTTGCAATCAGAAAATGGACCTATACTCGCTTTTGTAAGCGAAATAAAAGAAAAAGACGTCGTTCTTGATTTAAACCATCCTTTGGCAGGATACGATTTGATTTTCGATGTTGAAGTACTTGAAGTTAGGAAAGCAACTAAAGAAGAATTAAATCAAAAGTAAAACTACTGTAGGGATGAGCCTTCTAACTGTTAGCACATCCTCATCTGAATGAGAAAATGAGATTATTTAGGCATAAATCACTAAAATTCATATGTAGAATTAAGCCTTTCATTATTAATGGATTTATTGCAAACCTTTTCAAATAAAAAAAGCCCAGTAAATACTGGGCTTTTTTATTTTCAGAATGCTTATTAAGAATGTCCTAAAACAACCAGAATTGCATGGATTAAAGCCAACAAACCAGCCCACCAAACTAATCCACCAAACACGGCTATTCCAACTCCGATACCAACCAACCATAATAGTAAGTTTAAGATGAAAGCGTTTGATTTTCCCTTTATAAGGTATACAGCTAATGGGGGAAGGATAATTGCTAAAACTATCATTACAACAAACATTACATCACTATCAATTTCCCAATCATCATCAGAGGCAGATTTAAATCCCTCTTGGTGTTTTAATTGTCTTATTTTTTTCTTTATACTCTTAACATTTTTTATTTTTTGAGCTAATGTAAACTTACGGCTTGATGTCTTTAAATCCATATATTGAGTAGTATCAACGGCCGGCGAATCCATTTTATAAACGAACGTTTCTACATTTTCAGGAAGAAACTCTTCGATATCAGTTGTATCAACAGCAGGAGAATCAATCATCGCCAACTGAACTGAATTTTTAGAAACATCCTGTTTTGAATGAAGTTCCAAAGTACGACTTTTTTGATTTTTTTCTTTCGATAAGGAAACGTGATATCCTTTTCTGTGTTTTCTTTTTGCAATTTCTATTGATGTGTTACATGAAGTTAGAGCTAAAGCCAAAGCAACTACAGCAATAAATGCATTTTTAATTGGTAGATTTTTCATTTTAGTTTAGTAAATATTCGGCCCAAAGATAAAGTTTTTTTCAAGTTTTTGTCTTTGAAAAACATGAACAACTTATTAACCACCAAAATTATAAAAGTTAGGAAGCCGATAAATGATGTGACTTAATTGCATTGAGTTCCCATTGCGTATTTGAAAAATGATTGAGAACTTTCGGCAATGCCTTGTAAAGAGTATCCTTGCACTTTTTGCTGTCGTGAAAAACAACTATACTGCCCGGCTCAGTATATTGAACAGTATTATACGAACACTCTGTTGCCGATATATCCGGATCAAAGTCTCCACTTAAAAGGGTCCACATGATTATTTTATATCGGGACTTAAGTTTTTGGATTTGTTTTCGATTTATCCTTCCATGAGGCGGTCTGAAAAGCTGCGACCCAAAAACATGACCACATTTTTTAACATTTACAATGTACTTTTCATAATTTGTTTCCCAACCGTTCAAATGATTGTAGGTGTGGTTACCAACAGAATGTCCCTCCTCTAAAATCCTATTATATAAGTCTGGATGTTTTTCAACGTTTTGTCCTACACAAAAAAAAGTAGCCTTTGCATTGTACAGTTTTAACTGATCCAAAACCCATGGAGTTACCTCTGGATCCGGACCATCATCAAAGGTTAAAAAAACCTCTTTTCGTTTTGTTTTTATCTCCCATATGAGTGACGGATACCACCACTTCATCCACCATCTTGTCTTGTAGATGTATTTCATGGAAACGGATTATTATCTTCGAGATTTTTTAGAAGCCTTATCAACTTTAGTTAAAAATTTTCTGATATCTCTATCGTTTGTTGTTTCGAAATTTTCAATTATTTCAGCCAATTCTTCAGCTTCCTTAAGACCACTTCCATTTCTACGTTTGATGTATTTAATGTTTCGATCAAGAAAGTATTTAATGTTTCCTATGTACTGTAAAGATTTATTCACCTCACTTCCCAATTTCATTGCTATGTGATCTTCTTGTTCAATATACCATTCCACCTCAGAAATATACTTATTGATTATAATCCTCATAAGTTCATTTCCTTTTTGATTCCCACCAGCTTTATAGTAGGCGTCAGCTAAATAAACACTGAAATAATCGACCTCAATCTTACTAGGAGGCATAATTTCCATACACCTGTCTAATGTTTTAATTGCTCGAACAGTATCCTCTTTTTCACAGAGTAATCTTGCCAAACGTGCGAAATTACTTCGATAATTTGTGCTCATTCTTTGAACTTGTTCTCCCATATATACACCTTCTTTTTCCATATTACCCCACTGAAATTTATTGACTAAATTATCATACATTTTTTCAACATTAATCCAACCTGTTCCTTCTTTGTTATCACGTTTAATTGGCGTAACTCGATACGCAAGACCTTCCAATTGAAAATATTCTTCTAAATTCATATAATGATCATTACCAACCGTAATGGCAAAATAAACAGGTCGCTTCCAATTGTTATGAGCCAGTAAATCAAGAATCATCAATTTTGACTTTAAAACTGCTCCTTTTTTAATTTTCCACTCCATTCTGTTTGGTATCTGATTAGCAAATTCAAGAGGAACAGTTCCATTTTCTAACACTTTAGCAGAATCTACTGGTATGGAAAACTTATCCGTTGGCAAATAATCCATTTTTTCGCCTGAACTTACTGGGATTTTTGTAGCTGCATGATCAGATTTAACAAATTCCATCACCTTTTTTAGGTCATGATAGGCATTTGCCCATTCTTCTTTAACAAAAACATAATCTCTCTTTCCTCTTCGATATTGATCTTGAGTCAGAGAAAAAGGAACAGGCTTTCCATCATAAGCCGCTCTTTTAGCTTGATCAATATACCAATCGGTGTTTAATAAACTGAGGTTAATTACTCTGACGTCAGTTCGATAACCTTCAACTTCTTGAACATACCACAGAGGAAACGTATCGTTATCACCATTGGTAAATATGATTGCATTTTTATCACAGCTGTCCAAGTAATTCTTAGCAAAATCACGGGCCGTATATTTGTCGCTCCTATCGTGATCATCCCAGCCTTCGCTTGCCATTATTACAGGTATAAACCCTGTTAGTAAAAAAGAAAAAACAGCTTTCCCTTTGTTATTATTGATTAACTTACCCAAATAGACCGAGACAAAAACATAACCAAAAATAACAAGACCAATAAAAACACATGAGAATCCAAACGGCTTAGCGTTTTCCATGATTGAAACAGCAAATACTCCAACAATTACAAACACCAAAGCAGATAGAGATATTTCATAAATCCCCATTGACATTAGTTTTGCTTCTATCCCTTTTTTCCCTTTTTCTTCTTTTATCTCCTCTACCGTTTTATTTGTTCCCAACATAAAAGAGTACAGTGCCTGAACACCCAGGCCAATCCATATGGCAAAAGCGTAAAAAGATCCTGCATAAGCATAGTCACGCTCTCTGGGTTGAAAAGGAGTTTGATTTAAATAAATAATAATGGCAACACCAGTCATTAAAAAAAGTAAAAGAACTATCCAGGCATCTTCTCTATGACGAACAAAATGAAATATCATGCCTATAATACCTAAAATAAGAGGAAGGAAATAATATTCATTTCTCCCTGGGTTCTCTTTTAAGGACTCCGGAAGAGTTGACTGGTCTCCCAAATGTGAATTATCCACAAAGGGAACCCCACTCAACCAATTCCCTTTTAAAACAGCATCTCCCGATCGAGCAATTCCATGACCTTGGATATCGTTTTGACGACCTGTAAAATTCCACATAAAATATCGCCAATACATGAAATTAAACTGATAGTTAATAAAAAACCGCATATTTTCTAATTGCGAAGGAACAATTAAAGGTTTTCTACCACCTGATCTCTGACTTACTGTGATGACTCTTCCTTTTCTGTCTCTTTCAGGTTCCTGATCGTAGTTCGACCAAGTTTTATAGGCATTCACATGATGCCCTTGAGTACTATACATTCTTGGAAAAGACATGCAGGTTTTTGGGTTGTAGTTTGGAACACTGTTCTTTCGCTCATCAGCCACAAAGTATTTTGCAAGATTAATTTTCTTAGTCAAGGTTACACCTCTTCTTTCGAACTCGATTTCGAGTTTTGTAGCATCCTGAAACAAACCTAACTCAATCAAATCCAATCTTTTCCTCGAAGATTGAGGTTGAATTTTCTCACCATTAATTGCCTTAATTACATCCTTTTTTTCAAAAAAATCATATAAATTACTTTCCTCAACAACAAGCCACTGGTCTTTTCGTTTTTCTACTTTTACTTTTGTTAAATAACCGACTTTTGTTTTGTTCGGTCGATAATAAACTGGACTACCATCTAAATAAGGATCCTCACTGTCCTGAATACTTTCAAAAGTTTGACCAAACATTAACGGTCTATCGCCATACTGCTCTCTATTCAGATAAGGTAATAAAGTCAAAATATTTTCTGGATTGTTTTCATCCATCGGAGGATTTGCTGCTGATCGAATAACAATCATTGCAAATGATGAATACCCAATTAAAATAACCATCACACACAAAAAAGCTTTCTGAAGCTGGGGGAAACCTTTCTTTTTTGTTAAAATGATTCCACCAATCAGAAAGGCTCCTATTAACAGGAAATAAATCCACATTCCTGCGTCAAAACCTAAACCTTTCTCATTTACAAAATACAGCTCAAACTTCGTGGCAAACTCAACAGAATAAGATATAACAACTTGTTGAATAACGCCTAATATCAAAACACCTACAACACCGGTAATAAAAAACCCTTTTACTGTTGCTTTCTTTTTATTAAAATAATAAATGTATACTATTGCAGGAATAACCAACAGGTTAAGAATGTGAACACCTATTGATAACCCCATTAAATATGCAATCAATATCAAATACCTATCAGCATATGTTTTTGATGCATTTGCATCCCACTTTAAAGCCAACCAAAAAACTGCCGCAGTATAAAGTGATGAAGCTGCATACACTTCAGCCTCAACTGCAGAGAACCAAAAAGAGTCGGAAAAAGTAAAAGCTAAGGAACCAACCAAACCACTAAACATTATTCCCCATGTATGACCAGCCGTTAATTCACCGGATTTTAATGTGATTTTTTTCGCTAATGCAGTTATGCTCCAAAACAAAAACAAAATAGTAAACGATGAACAAAGTGCTGAAAACACATTTACAGAAAACGCAATGTATTCGGTACCTCCTGTGAAAATTTCTGCCAAAAATGCAAACATCCTGGCCTTCATACTCCATAACGGAGCTCCTGGAGGGTGACCTACTTGTAATTTCGTGGCAGAGGCAATAAATTCTCCACAATCCCAAAAACTTGCAGTTGATTCAATTGTTAATACATATATTACGGTTGAGAACAACAAAACAGACCATCCTGTAACATTATTAATAAACGAGTATTTCTTCTCCATGTTCTAAAATTACTTACAGTATTTTACACCAAAAAAACCATTTAACGCTTCTTAAGTTTATTTAACCCTTATAATGAGTATAAAATGCGCTGAAAATATTAATTAACACACGAAAATAACAAAAAGAATGGAGAATATACGGGCCTTTTAATAAAGCTTTTTCCGATCATTGTATCATACAAAAAAGAAGCTTCGGAATAACCACCGAAGCTTCTTTACAGAACAATTTTAAAAATTAACATTAATTATCAATCGACACATTTTTATCAGCATATTGGATGGAAACATGCTCTAAAGAACCAGAGCCATCCTCTTCAATATAAACTTCAAAACTATCGACTTGATGCGAATTTCCAGATACATCAACTGGTCTCACACCATTCATAAAAATCCCTCCCCAATCCTGTTGAGAAGGCACACCAACTTTCTTATTAATTGAGGTAAACACAATATTATTATCTGAAGTTCCAATTGCTGACAATCTACCGTTATCTTTGACCTCCAAATAAGAAGGTTCTGTAGATACATTTCCATATATTTTAGTTCCTGGCTGAATAATAAGATGGCCTTTACCAACAACGCCAACGGCTCCATTCAAAACCCATTTTTTTTCAGAAGTCATATTAAACTCAGAGGTAACGTCTCCTTTAACAAAAAAGAAAACTTCTCCATTCACCTCTTCAACAGAAATATTTAAATCCCCCTGTTCGTAGTTGTAGACATGATCGACATACATTTCTTTTTCGCATCCAACTACAAAAACAAACAAAACAATTAAGGCTAAAATTCCCTTCAACTTCTTCATAACAGTCATCTTTAAATTAATAATAAATTAACATAGGAGGTTCTTAAGTTACGTTCGAATTCGAATTTTGTTACGTCTTGAAAGTCTCAAAAAAACCAAATACCCTTTGTTTAATCTACTTTTAAAAAATAATTAAGTTACATTTTTGTTAACTTAATGTTAATTTTTAATAACTATTAATTAACTCACCCCCGTTTTATTTGAATTTTGAAAGGTTTTAATTCCTTTAAATAATTTTCAATTCACAAAAAACTAAATACTGTTAGCAGTAATAATAAGTGGTCGAAAATCTGATTTTGATTGTTCAATAAAACAGTAAGCAAACTGAACAGCACCTCTTACTTTTATCTACAAGGATTATTCGATGCGAAACTCTCATTGACTCTAATGCTGAATCCCGACAGACAGTACCAAAAACTTAGTGCTACCGTTACACCATCGGGCAAACTAATGCGGGCGAAAATTTAATATATACAAGACCATAGGAGTATAAAAGGGAGCCACTATGAAATGTTTAGTAACTTAAGTAATGTTTTGTCCCTAACTGTTCCAGAGAGTGACCCTATTTAATATATACGGATAAAACTTTCCTGTCTCACCTTTTCCTCATTGTCTAGATGAATAGAGTATCTAGATTTTTCATTTTCAAACACAAGGATATAAACCTTCCCAGAGCAATCGAATTCTAAATATTTAATGAAGTTAAAGTTGTATTTGTTTATCCTTTCTTGAATTACTTCAGGAAGTGTAAAGTTTGGGATTTCAGTGCCAATCTTTGTTGGTACTGACAATTCAGTCTTATCACATTTATAAACAAGTCCATAATTATCTTCATTACATCTAGTAAACAAAGTAAGGAAGGCTAAAAGTGAAAGTAATTTCATAAACCAAAATTAACCAATTAATTCAAATCATATGCAAGTAACAATTCGCCAAAAAGGTGGAGTGGAATACCTGTATGCTGACATTTCATTATCGGGTATCAGAGTAAGAGGTACAATTGGTATCTCCGTCCCTAAGAAATCGTGGGATGTAAAAAATCAACGAGTAAAGAAAGATGATGAAACTACATTTCTAGTCTCTACCATCAAGAACAAGATTTTCGAAAACATCCAAACTCTTCAAAGGGAGGGCAGGGTAGGTAAATCTGAGATTCGTAACATTCTTGAAAAAGTAAAAGTTGAACCCGTTGAACCCGTTGACGACGAAGTTTTGAAAGAAATGGAGTTGTACTTTAAACTTTTACCAAACGGAAAATTGTTGATGTTTAACTACGGTCAGAATATTCGTGATGAATTGGGTAGAGTTCAGTTATGATTTGTCCCAAGTTCCGACCCTAGAATGATTTGGTGTTTTCAACTTAGTGTCAAAAACCTATTTAAACAAAAAAAGACCCAGTAAAAACTGCGTCTCTTGTGTTACCCGACAGGGATTCGAACCCCGACAGACAGTACCAAAAACTGTAGTGCTACCGTTACACCATCGGGCAAACTAATGCGGGCGCAAATTTAATACATATTTCTATCCTAAACAAAAAAATATAGCATTTTGACAATAATAGAACAATTACTTTGTTTTTTTAAATTGAACCTTATTTAATCTAAATGTAATTCTTTACCGTCCGAATCGTAAAAGTGATATTCCAGTATTTCATTTTCAAACATAGGCATCAACTCAACTTTAGCCCCGATTCTTTTTTGTAATTTTTTCTTTTCATTTGAAAAAATTCCTTTTGTTAAGTAAGATTCTACATAAGGATGAACGGATATTCTAAGCTTAGCCAAACCTTTCGACCTCACCAAAGAGTTGGCTTGCCCCTCCATTGTCTGAATAACGTTTATACTGGCATCAACTGTTCCTGTTCCATTACAACTTGGACAAACTTCAGTCGTTACAACTTCAGTAGCAGGTCGAACTCTTTGTCGAGTAATTTCAATTAGGCCAAACTTACTGGGAGGAGTCAGGCTGTGTTTTGCCCTATCATCCTTCATAGCTTCCTTCATTCGATTAAAAAGCTGCTTTCTATGTGTTGGCTTTTTCATATCGATGAAATCAACTACTATAATTCCTCCCATATCTCTCAAACGCAACTGACGAGCAACCTCATCCGCCGCCTCAAGATTAACAGCTAAAGCATTTTCTTCTTGGTTTGCATTTTTGTGGGAACGATTTCCAGAATTGACATCAATTACATGACATGCTTCAGTATGCTCAATCACCAAATAAACGCCACTTTTTGATGTTACAGTTTCACCAAAAGACTGCTTTATTTGCTTGGATATTTTAAAGTGCTCAAAAATTGGTAGATTTCCATTGTAAAGAGTTACGATCCCCTTTTTTTTGGGAGAATTCTCAGCAATAAAATCATTAACTTCTTCAAATAACTTTTGATTATCAACGTGAATAGATTCAAAGGAATTGTTGAAAATGTCTCGAAGTATAGAAGATGTTCGACTCAACTCACCTAAAACCCTATCGGAAACTTTTGCTCTTTGGACGTTTGAGTGGATATTATTCCAACGCGATAAAAGATCATCCAAATCTTTATTTAATTCTACTACTTTTTTCCCGTGAGCATTTGTTCTAACAATGACCCCAAAATTCTTGGGTTTTATACTTTTGATGAGTCTTTTAAGCCTCTCTTTTTCTTTTCTGTTTCCTATTTTCTGAGAAACGGAAACTCTATTTGAAAAAGGTACTAATACTAAGTACCTTCCTGGAATGGAAAGCTCAGAACCAATTCTTGGTCCTTTGGTACTAATGGGTTCCTTCGCAACCTGAACAAGGACTTCCTGCCCTGGGTCCAAAACCTCTGTCATAGTACCGGTCTTTTCAATATCTGCTTCTCCTTTAAAATAAAGCAGATTACTGGTTTTCTCCTTACCCTCTCTAGTTCTTTTAATATACTTATTTAAGGATAAAATTTGTGGTCCTAAATCAAAATAATGCAAAAACGCATCTTTTTCATACCCAACATCAACAAATGCAGCATTTAAACTAGGAAGTACTTTTCTTACTTTACCCAGATATATGTCTCCAACAGCAAATTTGGTATCTTTAGGTTCTTTGTGCAGTTCAACTAACTGCTTATCCTTAAGTAATGCAATTATAACTTCTGAGGGTGTAGAACTTAATACTAATTCGTACACAATAATCAGATTTTTATAAATGAAACTGCCAGCTATAATTTTTAGCCGGCAATAAATTAATTAAGGAAAGAATAAGAAGAAGTAANTTACTTCTTCTTATGTCTGTTTTTTCTCAATCTTTTTTTACGCTTATGCGTAGCCATTTTATGTCTTTTTCTTTTCTTTCCGCTTGGCATAATACTTTACTTTATAGATTTATAAATATTTTTTTACTTAACCGATGTTTCCTTTTTTACTTTGTCTACAAAAACTTTCGCTGGTTTAAAAGCCGGCACAAAATGTTCTGGTATGATAATCGTTGTGTTTTTTGAGATGTTTCGCCCAGTCTTTTGAGCTCTTTTCTTAACGATAAAACTTCCAAACCCTCTTAGGTAAACATTTTCTCCTTCTGTTAAAGAAGTTTTTACTGATTTCATAAACGCCTCAACTGTAGCTTGAACTGCTACTTTTTCAATTCCGGTCTTCTCTGAAATTTCATTAACGATATCCGCCTTGGTCATCTCTTCTGTGTTTTTATTTTTATTTTTAATGAATCGCCCGTGTTTCAAACGGGGGTGCAAATTTATATGATTTCTTTCGTTTATGGAAGAAAAAAACAGATTTTTTTAGTTAACTGTTTCAAAACGAATTGTTTGACTTGCAGAACTTTAGTAAAAACATACGCAAATGGTACCAGGTAAATAAGCGCGATTTACCTTGGAGAGGTACAAAAGATCCATTTAAAATATGGCTTTCAGAGATTATCCTCCAACAAACACGAGTGTCGCAGGGACTCAACTATTACATTAAATTCACAAATCGATTTGAGGGAGTTAAAGATTTGGCAGAAGCACCGGAAGAAGAAATTCTATCAATGTGGCAGGGACTGGGTTATTACAGTAGAGGTAGAAATCTTAGGAAAGCAGCCATTCAGGTTATGGAAGAATACAATGGAAAATTTCCCGTTTGCTCTAAAGAACTAATAAAGCTTAAAGGTATTGGAGATTACAGTGCTGCAGCAATTGCCAGTTTTTCGAATAACGAAAAGATAGCCGTTGTTGACGGAAATGTATACCGGGTTTTATCAAGATTGTTTGGCATTGAAACTCCAATTGATTCTTCAAATGGAAAAAAAGAATTCAGTGCATTGGCAAATGCATTAATTTCACCAAAACACCCCGCTATTCACAACCAAGCAATTATGGAGTTTGGGGCCTTACAATGCACCCCTAAAGCCCCCTTATGCAACCAATGTGTTTTTGGTGATGTCTGTGAAGCTTATAATAAAAATAATATTTTATCACTTCCTGTAAAATCAAAGAAAACGAAAAGGAAAACAAGGTATTTTCACTTCCATCTCGACTTAAAAGATGGGGGTATATTAATTGAAAAACGATCTGACAAAGACATATGGGCTAACCTATATCAACTTCCCTTAATTGAATCAGACGTAGAGTTATCACGAAAAACAAAACCTATTTTTGAAACNGAACATTTGCTTTCTCATCAAAAACTTATTTGTTCATTTTACAAATCAAATGATATTGATGAAAAAGGAAGAAAACGNATNAAAATTGNCGAAATTGAAAATTATGCATTNCCTGTTGTTATTAGTAAATTTTTAAAGCATTATTTCAATTAAGAGCAAGCATTTTCTATATTAGCATTTATTAAATTCATTCATAAAATGGCCGGAGTAAATAAAGTAATTTTGGTTGGTAATTTAGGGAAGGACCCTGAGGTTAAATATTTAGAAAATGGAACCGCAGTGGCGAATTTTACGGTTGCAACTTCAGAGAGTTATAAAGACAAAGAAGGAAAACGAATCGACCAAACGGAATGGCATAATGTTGTTGTTTGGAGGAAGCTTGCAGAGATAGCTGAAACTTATTTAAAGAAAGGCAGCCAAATATATCTTGAAGGAAAGCTTAGAACAAGATCATGGGANGACCAGCAAGGGAATAAAAGGTATNCGACAGAAGTTGTGGCCGATACATTTACTATGCTGGGAAAAAAGGAAGAGAGCCAAAGTTCACAAAATGCACAAAATTCATTTACTCCATCGAACAACCCTACAACCTCTTCTCANNATAAATTAGAGGAAGAAGATGATTTACCTTTTTAACTTATAGCATTTGAGTGATCTCGAGAGTTTTAATTTAGAATTTTCCATTCTATCTCAAATTGGTTTTATGCCAATGTCGGATTGGCTTGTCGCTCTAGGCTTATTTGGCAGCATGCTNATTTTACTAGCTGCATCAGCTTTTATTTCAGCATCGGAAATTGCGTTTTTTTCACTTGAAAAAACAGATTTAAATGAAATAGAAATTGAAGACGAAAGCAAAGCAAAACAAATAACCAAACTTCTTAATCACCCAGATAGACTTCTTGCAACAATATTAATTGTAAATAATACGGTAAACATAGGTATGGTCTTGTTGTCTACAATAATTGTAGATCTTTTTGAAGAAAACATACAATCACCTGAGTGGCTTANTTTTTTAATTCAAGTGGTAGGAATAACTGCTTTAATTTTGCTTTTTGGTGAAATTATCCCAAAGGTTTATGCAACGCAAAAAAAACAAAGCTTGTCTAAACTTATGATTAGACCCGTTAACTTTTTTGATAAAATTTTTTATTTGCCTTCAAAACTCCTGGTAAGTCTATCCAAAATATTCGACAAAGGTGTTCGAGAAGAAAACAAGAACTTAAGTGTAGATGAGCTTTCCGAAGTTCATGAAATTGTTCAAGACAAATCCAATAAACAGGAACAAAAAATGCTTACCAGTATTTTAGAAATTGGACAAACGGATGCAAAACAAATTATGATTCCAAGAGTGGATATGATTGCCGTTCCAAAAAAAGCAAGCTACGAAGAAGTTTTAAACACCATTAATAAAAAGGGAGTATCAAGAATTCCTGTTTATGATGAAGACATCGATAATATAAAGGGNATTCTATACACAAAAGATCTAATACCGTCGCTCAGTGAAAATTCAATCAACTTTAACTGGTTCGACTTAATACGACAACCTTATTTTGTTCCCGAAACCAAAAAACTAGACGACCTGCTAAAAGAATTTCAAACAAAAAAAATCCATCTTGCCTTGGTTGTTGATGAGTTTGGTGGTGTAGAGGGTCTAATTACATTGGANGATATTATTGAAGAAATTGTGGGGGACATTAAAGACGAGTTTGACGACGATGAGCAACCTGAATACTCTGTTTTGGGAAAAGGAAAATATCTCTTCAGTGGAAAAATCCTATTGTTGGATGTATACAGAATTTTAGATGTCGAAGGAGAACAATTTGAAGAAATAAAAGGTGAAGCTGAAACTCTTGCCGGACTTATTTTAGAAATTAAAGGAAGGTTTCCAAAAAAAGGAGAGGTTATCGCTTTAAACGATTATGAGTTTACAATTGAACATGTAGACGAAAAACGAATTCACCGAATAAAGCTTGAAGTTAAATGATTAAAAAAACTCTATTCTTAGTTATAATTACAACTTTTTTAGGGTGTAAAGACGAACCCCTCCTCAAACCATACGGTTTTCTCAGATTAGATTTACCACAAGTTGGTTACGAAAAATGGAGTGATAATTGTGGTTTTTCCTTTCATAAACCGATTTCAGCAAAAATAGAGTATTCAAAAATAGACTCCTGCTTTTTTAATATTTTCTACCCTTCATTAAATGCGAAAGTACATTGTTCCTACATTCCTGTTAACGGACATCTTAAAGAAATTATTGATCAAGAATACAAACTCAGAGAGAAACACAATCAATTTTCAACTCGAGTTCGAGAAAGAGTTTATCACGATAATTTAAACAATGTACATGCTTTATTGTTCTACATTTCAGGAACCCAAGCAGCTACTCCTCTTCAATTTTTTATCACAGACAGCACCAAACATTTTTTTAGGGGAACTTTATATTTCAACACTTCGCCAAACAATGATTCTTTAGCAACCGCAATTGACTTCATAAGAGCAGACATGGACACCCTTGTTGAAAGCTTTGTTTGGAAATAAATCACTCACTGAAAGGATTACCGAATTCAGTATTATTTATAAAGGTTGTATCGGACAAAGTTTTCAGAAATGCAATAAGTTGAAGTTTTTCAATTTCGGTCCAGTGAAACCCTCCATTATGATTTGGCATTAAGGGATCAACTGTGGGGGAAGTTTTTATGCTATCGCTGTAAAAGTTTATTACTTGCTCCAAGGTTTGAAATCTTCCGTCGTGCATATAGGGAGATGTAAACTCAATATTTCGTAGGGTTGGAGTTCGAAACTTTCCTTTATCATGAATATTTAAAGTCGCCAAAAAATGGCCAGGATCAGGACTCGTATCCAGACCATTATTGTGCAAGTTATCATCTGTGAATAAAGGCCTGCCGTGACAATGAAAACACTCTGCCTTTTCAGAAAGAAATAAATTATAACCTGCCAGCTCAATTGGATCTAATTCGATTTCTCCATTCAAAAACTTATCAAATTTCGACTGATTTGAAATTAAACTTCGTTCAAATTGAGCAAGAGCTTTTGTTACTAATTCTTTGGTAATTGTATTTGTTCCAAAAGCAATTTCAAATTCACCTGGGTAATCATCATGGTTTTTTAATCGAACAACAGCCTCTTCCCAATTTAAATGCATTTCTATCGGATTTTCAACAGGCTCCAATGCTTGATCTTCTAGACTTTTTGCTCTTCCATTCCAAAANAAAGAAGATTGCCAACCCACATTAACTAATGCTGGAGCATTAAATTTTCCCGAAATTCCATTTATTCCTACACTATATCTATTTTCATCCGAAAATGCTCTCTCTTGTCGATGACANCTTGCGCAAGATTGAGATTCATCACCAGAAAGAATTGGATCATAAAACAACTTTCTACCTAATGCTATACCTTCCAGAGAGGTCTGATTATCTTCAGNAATAGGCATTTGAGGAAATCCATCTGTTCCCAAATCCGTATGAGTATGGTCGTGGTTATCTCCTAAGTATTCAATTGTAATTTTTTCTCTACAAGAGAAAAATAAAAATACTACCGCAATTAAACAACTGCTCTTTCTCATATTGATTTTATAGCGAAAGGACCTCCCCTTAGAAACACATAGTATCAAAAATTCACATATTAATCAACCAATATTGAAAAAACTGAAGNACCATTTTCTTTTAGTTGCATTTGTGCCGTCATATCCATCATTATCATATGTCCATAATCGGCAAAATCATAATTATGAGGATTTGTAAACCATTCATTTATATCCATAGTAATTTCAAAATTCAACCCGTCCTCATTAATGGTAAATGCTGAATTATCAAAAGTAACTTTAACATCGAAAGAATTACCCATCATAGGACCCGTGTGGATATTGTAGTTTCTATTTATAGAATCTACTCCTAAAGAGTCGTATGTACCTTCTAACTTCATATAATGGTACCCACCGCCTTGATTCCCTTCCGGCCACGCCATTGACGCTTCTTCAACAGTAGTTAGTGTGTCCGTAATATTCATAAGTGAATCTATTCCAAAAGTAATTCCTATTGACTCATAAAAACCAATAGGTAAACGAATATTGTTGTAATTTAATGTAGAAGGCGTTTCTGCATCTATATAAATTGGCTTCTCATACACCACTTTACTACCATCGGTTTTAGAAAATGTAATGTTACTTATAAAGTATTTCAAAGTTCTAATCTCATAGTCATGACCAGCAGGAGTTGTATATTTAATTATGTTGAATTCTAATTTTTCTGTTCCTACTTTATGATTAAAGGACAAATTTACATTTCCTTTTTTAGAAGAATCTTGCTCTTTTTTACAAGAAACTAAAAGGATTGATACTGAAACAACGAAGAATGTTAAGATGTTTTTCATTTGATTGGTATTGTTATAGTATTTGAACGAACCTAATTTGGAAATAGTCTTCTAAATATACAACAATACAAATAAAATCAGGCCCTACCGAGCTGTTTGAGCATTTTCATATGATACCACAAAGCAGATCTGAAGGTAGGCTGCACGTTATAAGGCAAATTAAATTCTTCTGCTGTAGCTTTAACAATTCTACTAATTTTACTGTAGTGGATATGACAAATACTTGGGAAAAGGTGATGTTCCACCTGGTAATTTAACCCTCCAACGTACCATGTTAAAAGCCTATTCTTAGGCGCAAAATTCACTGTGTTCATAACCTGATGACTTGCCCAATCATTAGGTATGTCATCACCCCCCTTAACATCAGAATAAGGGGAAGATTCCATTACGTGAGCGGGTTGAAAAACACAACTCAATATAAACCCAGCAATCCAATGCATTACTAAAAAGTTGCCAACGACCGCCAAAAGACTAAACTCTGTGAATATTACCGGAAGAACAATCATGTAAATAAAATAAGCAGATCTGAATACTATTATTTTTACCAAATGATAGAGGAAAGATCGACTTGAAGCCGAACGAATCAGCCCCATTTTCTTATACCGGTATAAGGAACTGAAATCTGAAACGGTGGCCCAGTTTAAGGTTAGGAAACCGTAAAAAAACCATGCGTAGAGAAATTGAAAACGATGAATCAAGCGTCTCTTGGAATTTGGTGAAAATCTCAAAAAAGAGGGAGAATCAATATCCTCGTCATATTCCTCTACATTTGTGTAGGTATGATGCAAAACATTATGTTGTATTTTCCAGTTGATTGCCGCACCACCAACAAGGTTAATCACTTCTCCAAGAATATTATTTAATCTTTTATTTTTTGAATAAGATCCGTGAATAGCATCGTGCATTACCCCAAAACCTATTCCAGCCATAAATACACCCATGACTATCGAAACCGCTAAATAAATCCAATTGTTTTGTATGTAACCAAACATCAGCAGAAAGTAAGGAGCCAAATACCCAACAATCATTACAAATGTTTTTAAATACATTCGAAAATTACCGTGCTTATCAATGCCATTGGATTTAAAATATTCGTCTGTCCTTAATTTTAAAGCTTTAAAAAAATCTGTAGACTTTGTATTATATTTCGGTGGAACGAAATCCATTTCTGTGATTTAATGCAAGATAAGAATTAATACATGCTTAAAGCACATTAAATCATATAAAAGGTATTATTTTTTATATAAACACTCATTTTTTATCTTTTAACGACATTTTAGCGAAACTTTTTTATGACGAAATAAGTAAAAAAACACTCAGCCAACATTTAATATATGAAGATTGAGAATCTACTTTTAACCGCCTTAACGATTTGCACATTTTTTTCAACTGCTCAATATAACGAAAAGTGCGCTACCGATTATCTGCACCAAAAACAACTTAAAAACAATCCTGAACTGCAAGTAAAAATTAAAAAAAATGAAGCAAATCTTCAAAAATTCATTCAGAACCAATATTTCAATTTTAGAAGCTCTGAAGAAATATTAAAAGTTCCTCTCGTTCTTCACATCATTCACATCGGTGAAGCAGAGGGAGTTGGAAACAACATCTCCAACAGTCAAATTGAAAGTGGGATTCAACAGCTTAATGATGCATTCAGAAATGTAAATGGTCTTGGAGTAGATATGGGAATTGAGTTTGCTCTTGCCATTCAAGACCCGAACGGCGCAAGTACAAACGGAATTGTTCGTTACGATGCATCGAGTCAAGCGGAATACGTTTCAGACGGAATATCTACAGGTACCGGTCCTGGACTTGATGAAATAGATTTAAAAGCATTAAGTAAATGGCCCAAAGATCAATACTATAACATTTGGATTGTAAGTGAAATAAACGGTAACAACGGAGGGTTTGGAACCCAAGGTTTCGCATATTTACCCGGCGCCTCTGCTGTTTATGATGGAACTGTAATTCAAAATACAGCTTGGGGAGATCAGGGATCGGTTAATACTTGGAATAATCTGGGAACTACTATAATTCATGAACTGGGACACGGCCTGGGACTGTATCATACTTTCCACGTTTACAATGACGGTGACACCACGGCCAACGGTTGTCCCGACAATACAGATTGCTCTTCTCAAGGAGATTTTTGTTGCGATACCGACCCACACATGCAAAGCTCCAGCCATTCCTGTGATACTGCTGAAATCAATCAATGTACAGGAACACTACTTGGTAATCTTGTTCGAAATTATATGGATTATTCCGGACAGGAATGTCAGGTACTCTTTTCTCCCGATCAAAAAGACAGAATGAGAGGAACTCTTTTAACAAATCGAAAAAGCCTCTTGATATCAAGAGCTCTCGAAGAGCCAATTGCAGCCTGTATCGACCCTATTGATGCATCGTGTACTCCTCAGACACAAACGGAAGGACTGAGTGGAAATTATGCTGGAATAGAAATTTTAGAAATTGAAAATAAAATCATAAGTACGAGTTCATTTGCATCCTTAGATGGAGGGTATGTAGATAATACCTCAGAATGTTCAGTAACTGCCTTTTTGAGTCCCGACTCAACATATAAAGTCAAAGTTCTTCCTGCGGGGCTAAACCCCTCTACTTCAAAAATATGGATAGATTATGATAACAGTGGAACTTTTAGCGATGACGAACTCATCTTTGAAGGAAATCATATTGGCGAAAGTTATGACTCTACTAATTTTACCATACCCATTGATGCTGTTCAAAACGAATTTATACGACTTAGAACATCATTAGATTTATTATCCATAACCGGGCCTTGCTATGAACCAAAATACGGTCAAGTTGAAGACCACAGTGTTTATATTTACTTACCAGGAGAGGTTACTTCAACAGCAAATGATAACTCAAGCATATACGGTTTATATGTATACCCTAATCCAGCTGAATCAATTCTTTCGGTTCAATTTGACTACGACGGAAGTAGTGAGGTTCAACTTTTTGTAAGAGACTTACAAGGCAAATTAATCAAAAAAACATCACTGGAGGGAACTCAAACCATTTCAACCCTATTAAATGTATCTGACTTTAACAAAGGAATCTATAATCTCTCTATTCAGAGCAAGAAAGAAATCGTTTCACAAAACTTTATTGTCAAATAATTTAAATTCCTTACTAAAAAAACAGTACTAAAAAATTGATTTTTTTAGTAAGTTAGGGCAACTTTTAACTTTTTATGTTGTCTTGGTTGCACAATTTTTAAGATGCATTTCGTGAAAAGTTCATCGTCAAAAATGTTTATTAATGCATAGTGCCACATGTAAACTCCTTTTTAAATTGTTCCTCGGAACAATCCTGCTGATTTCTTGCGAAAGAGAACATCAGGGTTTTAGCTTTATCTCTTCAAGGGAAAATGATATCGCTGATGCCGCCTTCAATCATATTAATGCAGTTGTAGATACTGAACTTGAATATTTAGAAAGTCAAATTGAGAGTNATAAAAAAAATAATTTTTTAAGTGAAGAGCACGATACCTTTCCTAATATTTCCTGGAGTTATTCGACTGACTTCTCTCATATAGATTCCGTTTGGATTGATTATGGGGAACAAGGTGGACAATGGAAAGACAGAACAAAAACAGGACAAATTTTAATCACTCAAAACGGCAAAAGAAATGAAGTGGGAACGGTTACAAAAGTTGAACTCATTAATTTCAAAATCGACGATTACTTTATCAATGGACTAGAAAGAATAGAGAGAATAGAAACTCAAATTAACTCTGGCATCTGGATTGGAACAGACCATGTTAAAATTGAAAATGCAGAACTAATAAGAGTAGATGGATTGAATATTTTCAGTTGGANTTCAGACCGAGTTCGTCAAGCCAATGTTATTGATGGAGAGCTTTTAGTTTGTATTGAGGGCAATATGAATGGAGTTAATTCTTACGGGTCNAAATACACAATAACAACAAACTCACCNCTCAAGTTTAAATTAAATTGTCCAAGAATTGTTTCCGGNGTATTAACTCTACACGACGAGTCTTACAGCAATCATCAAACAATAGATTACGGTGAGGAAACGTGTGATGTCAGTGCAGATATAACAATTGATAATGAGAAATACAGAATAACTCTTTGGTGAAAATTAAGAAGTATGGATACTTAGATGAAAGTATTGATTATAAATCTATTTAACTAATTAAACTCTTATACTCTTCAGCAGAAAGTAACGATTCAAAATCTGACTCCTCAGAAACCTTGATTTTAATCATCCACCCTTTTCCATATGCATCATCATTTACTACTTCTGGTTCGTCTTCAATAGCTTCATTTAACTCTACAATCTCCCCTGATATAGGCATAAATAAATCTGAAACTGTTTTAACAGCCTCTATTGTTCCAAAAACCTCCTCAGCTTCAAGGGTTTCTCCCAAGGTTTCAACTTCTACGTAAACCACGTCACCCAATTCCCCTTGAGCAAAATCGGTTATCCCAACAGTTGCCAGATCACCTTCCAATTTTACCCACTCGTGATCTTTTGTATATTTTAATTCAACAGGAACATTCATTGTAGATTAATTTTTTATTTAAATATAATAATTAGATTTCTCCTATCCTCAAATTAGAAACTGACTTTACTTTTTTATCTGTCTTCTAATATTATNGGGAAGAACTTTCTTCCCAACAACTTGATTTAACTTCNTTATCTTCNCCNGTAAACAATCCAGCAACATCTTTTCCATTGGCGAAAACCATCAAACTCAACAGCAAAATCATACCTGTTACTTGAGCATATTCTAAAAATTTGTCTCCAGGTTTTCTTCTGAATATTATTTCATAAAATAAAAACAATACATGTCCTCCATCAAGAGCCGGTATGGGCAACAAATTCATGATGGCTAAAATCACCGACAAAAGAGCCGTTATTGTCCAGAATTTTTGCCAATAATCTTCATCTGAAAAACTTTCGGGAAACAAATTACCAATTGACCCAAAACCACCCACCTGCTTAATTCCCTCGGATGTAAACATATATTTGAGCTGCTTAACGTAATTGCTTAGGTTAGCAGTCATTTCAAAGAAGCCAGCAGGTATACTCTCAAAAAATGAATACTCTTTTTTATCCATGCTTAAAAGACTATCCAGCTGCTGATTGTACAAACCTATCCGACCATACTGATCAACTTTAACATTAAATGTTAAAGAATCACCATTTCGCAAAANATTAATGGAAGATTCTTGACAGGAATCTTTTATTAATTCTCTGGCAAAATACTGAAAATAAGGAGTTTTTCGATCCTTGATTCCTATAATTTTATCTCCTTCCTGAATGCCACAATTTTTATTTATCGACTCTTCCAAAAATTTACCAGCCACAAACCCAATTAAAGGCTCAAACATTTTTGTCTTACTCGCAATTACATCTTTAGGAAGTTGCTTAGGAATGTTAATAGCGGTATCTTTTCCATTCCTATTTACCTCAACAATTTCAACATTATCCAAAAGAATTCCATTCTGAAATTCAGAGAATAAATAAGGTTTTTTTCCATCGATAGAAATTAACTTATCTCCATCTTTAAACCCGTATTTCTTCATCACATCACTCACAATTACTCCGTTCTCGGCAACACTTGATGCTGGCAAAACATTTTTTCCCCAAGTGAAAAGCATCATAGAATAAATTACAAAAGCAAGAATAATATTTACCGTAACCCCNCCAATCATGATAATAAGCCTTTGCCATGCNGGCTTAGATCGAAACTCCCATGGTTTTGGAGGCTCTTTCATTTGTTCTTTATCCATTGACTCATCAACCATCCCGGATATTTTGACATATCCCCCCAAAGGCAACCAACCTATACCATAAACCGTATCTCCAATCTTTTTCTTAACCAGCGAAAACCATGGATCAAAGAACAGGTAAAACTTTTCAACTTTCGTTTTAAATAATTTTGCTGGGATATAATGTCCTAATTCGTGGAGTACCACAAGTATTGAAAGACTAAATATTAAACTGACTGCTTTTGTAAAAAACTCCATTATAATGATTCAATAATTCTTTGAGTGACGATTCGAGCTTCTTTATCCGATTTTATGTAATCTTCTAAATCTGGTTTATCAACGAAGGCAACTTCCTGCATACATTTCTCAATTGCATCGCTCATCTGCAAAAAGCCAATTTTATCTTTCAAAAAGGCTTCCACAGCCACTTCATTTGCNGCATTCAATACACAGGGAACATTCCCNCCTTTCTCGAGTGCTGAATAAGCGAGTACAAGATTACGAAAAGTTTTCTTATCAGGAGCTTCAAACGTTAGTTCAGGATAATTTAAAAAGTTAAATCTTGTGAAATTGTTTTTAATTCGTTCTGGAAAACCCATTGCATATTGGATGGGTAATTTCATATCAGGTAATCCTATTTGAGCTTTAATACTTCCATCTTCAAACTGAACAAGAGAATGAACAATACTTTGAGGATGAACAACTACCTCTATTTGTTCGGGCTTTAAGTTGAAAAGCCACTTTGCTTCAATTACTTCCAACCCTTTATTCATCATGCTTGCAGAATCGATAGTGATTTTAGCTCCCATATCCCAATTGGGGTGTTTCAGAGCCTGAGTTTTTGTAGCTTCTTTCAGCTCATCTTTAGATTTTCCTCTGAAAGGACCACCACTGGCTGTCAAAATAATCTTTTCAATCGGATTCATGTACTCTCCCGTTAAACACTGAAATATCGCAGAGTGTTCACTATCCACAGGCAGGATATTAACACCTTTTTCCTTCGCTAATCTCGTAACGAGTTCTCCAGCTACAACCAGAGTCTCTTTATTGGCTAAAGCGATATCTTTTCCAGCATTAATAGCAGCAATAGTCGGTTTCAGCCCCGCATATCCAACCAAAGCAGTCAAAACAATGTCTATTTCTTTAAATTGAACAACTTGTTCCAAAGCATCAACCCCGGAATAAACTGAAATATTTTCATGAAAAAGTGCATCATTAACTTGAGAATATTTAGATTCATCTACTATTACAACAGCATTTGGCTTGAATTTTTTGGCTTGACTAATTAATAAATCGGCATTTTTAAAAACCGTTAAAACCTCAACTTGAAAAAGGTGAGATTGTTCCTCTATTACTTCCAAGGCTTGAGTTCCAATTGAACCAGACGAACCTAAAACAGCTACTTTTTTTTGTTGAATTCTATTAGACATTTAAGCTTTAAAGTTTGAAAGTTTATCTGCAATTTTTCTATCGTTACTTAGCCTGGGAACCTTATTTTGGCCGCCCAATTTACCAATAGATTTCATGTATTCAACAAATGCATCCCTTTTCAAAACTGTAAGCACAACCGGACGTAATATGTTGCCTTGAATTAAATCTTGATAATAAACATTTTGATTCTGCATCTCATCATCAATTATTTTTGTAAACTCATCAAAATCATTGGGATCTTTTGAAAATTCAACAAACCATTCGTGGTAAGGCAAACTATTTTGTCCACCATCAACCTGTGGAGCAACAGTAAATTCNACAACTTCCGATTTTGTTTTAACACAGGCCTTTATCATTGCAGCTTCAACCTCTTTTCCAATAACATGCTCCCCAAAAGCAGAAATAAAATGTTTAATTCTTCCGGAAACAATAATTCTATATGGATCTAAGGATACAAACTCTACTGTATCACCTATATTATACCCCCACAAACCGGCATTTGTATTAAGAATAATCACATAATTAACTCCCTGTTGAACATCTCTTAAACTTAACCTTGGAGGATTCTCTTCAAAAAAACTGTCGGCAGGAATGAATTCAAAAAATATTCCAGCATCCACATTCAATAACAGACCCTCTCGGCTTTGAGAATCTTGAAAAGCTATGANCCCCTCGGAGGCAGGATAAACCTCAATCGTTGGGACTCTTTTCCCCACCAATTTATCAAAAATGGGTTGATAAGGCTTATAGTTCACCCCACCTTGTACAAATAATGAGAAATTTGGGAAAACATCTTTTATCTCCTTTCCTGTTCTCGCTTCAATCCTTTCGAAATACATTTGAACCCATGGAGGAATCCCAGAAATTAATCTCATATCTTCATTGATGGTTTCATCAATAATTTTCTCCAACTTGGTTTCCCAATCCTCAATGCAATTCGTTTCCCACGAGGGCATTCTATTTTTTTGAAGATAATTAGGAACATAATGCGCAACAATACCACTCAATCTTCCAAAGGGCACTTTTCCTTTTTTTTCCAATTCAGGAGAACCCTGAAGAAAAATCATTTTCCCTTCAGTAAACTCTGCTCTGCCCGTTTCATCCATATACATTAACAAAGCATTTTTTGCCGCATCAATATGGTGCTGCATAGAATCTTTAGATATTGGTATGTATTTAACTCCGGATGTGGTTCCGGATGTTTTACAAAAATATAAAGGCAAACCAGGCCAGAGAACATCGGGTTCTCCATCAACTACTTTTTCAACATAATGCTTTATTCCTTCATAATCATGAACTGGAACATTTCTTTTAAAGTCCTCATAATTCTGAATGGACGAAAAATTATGGTCCTTACCATATTGAGTTTTCGAAGCTTTTGAAACAAGTTGTTTCATCGTTTTTTCCTGAACAACTATGGCGTTATTTGTCCAGTAACGCACTTTTTTTGCCTGTCTCCTTGCGTAAATTTTTGCGATTTTCGCCTTTAATCCCATTCACAATTGAATTTGTCACAAAAATAACCAATTAAACGTGTGCAAAAAAATGAAAANGATTTGATTCTTTCTTTTTATGAACCGACTTTATTTAAGAGAAAACGTGAGTGGTATTATCCAACAAAATTATTATTACCTTCCAATTCCTGACCTTTTTCAGAATCTTGAGGTTTTTCTTTTTTCTTCTTAAAAAACTCATTCTGGAAGGAATTTCTTTGAAAAACAATAATCATACCGACACCAACCGAAATTGCTACATCCGCTAGGTTAAANATTGGTGGNAAAAAACTTAAGCTAAACATATCAACAACTTTGCCCGTCAAAAAAGAGGCATANCCTTCACCAAAAGGAACCATTTCAGCAGGAAATGAATGATGAGGGCTCTTGGTAAATATTAAACCATAAAATAAACTGTCAATAATATTACCAAATGCGCCCGAAAAGATTAGAGATATACTAACAATCAAACCTTTTGAAACCTTTCTTCTAATTAAGCCTAATAGATAGTACATAATCACTCCTACAGCAACAATCCGAAAAACACTTAAGAGTAATTTTGCTCCGTCCGGACCTAAAAAAGGAATTTCCCAACCAAACGCCATACCTGCATTTTCGACAAAGTGGAGATCAAACCAGTTTTCAATCAAAGTAACCGTTTCACCGTAGTAAAAATTTAATTTGATATAGAGTTTAATCCATTGATCAAAGAACAAGGTTAAAAAAATGGTGCAGAATGCAAGGATGAATCTATTTCTCAAAACAGGTGATTTAAGCCCTACAAAGATAGGAATTAAAACGATTTATGTCTTTACCCCGTTAAGCTAATTAGCATGTCGGCAAATAAAAAAATAAAATTTATAAAAATATTGTCTGAATTGGGAGCTGGCACAAGAGGAGCTTCAAAAAGTTTTGAGGGATTATGTTCTGCGGCTGAAAAAAAAGGAAGTAATATTTTCAAAACCCATAAAATCATTTCAATCGAAGATGAAAACGAATCGCTATTCAAGAATATTAATTATCCCAAAGCAAAAAGAATTAAATCAATTTACGANGTACTTAACAGAGTATGCAAAACGGTTAAAGACCAATTAACCAAAAAAAATTTCCCAATTTTAATTTCAGGAGACCACTCAATTGCTATCGGTACAATAGCAGGTATAAAATCTGCATATCCAAATAAGAAAATTGGAGTTGTTTGGGTTGATGCTCATGCAGATATCCACACTCCATTCACAACACCTTCTGGAAATATGCACGGCATGCCCATAGGAGCAGCCCTCGGAATTGACAATATACTGCCCGACTCAAACAACCCAAAACCTGAAGTAATAAAACTATGGAGAGACATTAAAAAANTAGGAGGAATCACTCCTAATTTACTACCTGAAAANTTAATTTATGTAGGGGTTCGAGATATGGAATGGCAAGAGAAAAAGGTAATAAGCGACTTAGGAATATCTTTATTAAGCGTTGATTTCGTAAGAAAAAACAACATTCTTCAGTCGACTGAGAAAATAATGANAAAACTTAACAATTCTGACTTAATATACGTTTCTTTTGATGTTGATGTTCTAGATTCGTCTCTAAGTTTAGGNACAGGAACCCCTGTGCCGAATGGTTTGTTTTTAAACGAAATTATTTCATTATTCAACGAAATTTCAAAAAGCAAAAAATTATGTTGCTTTGAAATTGTCGAAATCAATCCCACCATTGATAATAAAGGAAACGCTATGGCAGAATTGGGACTTGAAGTTTTAGAAAACTTAATTGAATCAATTACCTCTTNATNACACTTATTGTCTCTGATTTTTTACCTTCCACGCTAATATCAAATTTNTACATTCCTCTCGACAAACTTGATAGTTCAAGACGAACAGATCCGTTAACATAGTCAANATTTAATGCCTTAACCAATTGTCCTGTTTGATTGAAAATTCTTATGTGTGCAGTTTCGAAATCATCATCGCTTCTTAAAACTATATTGTCGTGGAATGGATTTGGAGAAGCAAACCAAGTTGCTTCATGGTTGTCAATATTCAAATCATCAANATTTCCACTTACACAACCTAAATCGACTTTATATTCGTTTTTAATAACCTCCGAAACGATAGATTCGTTGAAACTGGCTGAATTGCTGTGATCAAAAAAAGTTTGATCGATAATAGACTCACTGGCTCCCATCCATTCTTTGAGAACAGTTCCAAAAACAGCTCTATAATCATACTGAACGGTCTCAACTTGCCAATTGTTCTCTTGAGAAGCTTCATTCAAATCCGGATTGTTTCCNGAAACTCCNCCTTCCACTGCTTTTCCGAAAACAAACATAGGAGCTACCTCACCATGGTCCGTACCTAAATTTCCATTTTCAGCGACTTTTCTACCAAATTCTGAATAGGTCATAGCTATAACATCATCTTCTAATCCTAAATTTTCCAAATCGGAAATGAATGCACTAATGGCTCCATTAAGTTNTTGCAATAAGATATCGTGCCGACCCAATATGTCTCCATTACCAGTTTCTAATTGATTGGCATGAGTATCAAAACCTTTGATTCGAACCATATATATTTTTGACTCCAACCCTCCACTAATTAATCGCGCTACTGTTTTTAGCTGATCGGATAAATCAGTATCGGGATAAGTAACGGAATTACTTCCACCATTAAATGCATTGGAAATTGCATTAGCATATACATTCGCTAACTTATCCGTTTTAATAATGTAATCAAGCTCAATCCCAAAATCGGTTCCCATCGGGATATTTTGAGGAGCTTCTCCACCTAAGCCGTTAATTATGGAGTAAAATCCGGAAGCATCTTGATTGGTTATGTTCATATTCATACCGTGCTCATGAAGTCCATGAAACCCTAGAGAGTTCTTTACATTACCCATTTGAACAGCAAAAGGATAAGAACTCCCCAATAAATCAGCATACATCTGTTCCATGTAGCGTCCAATCCACCCCGAGGTTTTTCCGTTTTCCCATCCGTTGCCGTCATTACCCGTCATGTAAATATCACTNGAAGCAAAATGACTTTTATTTTGAGAGGGGTATCCAACAGATTGAAGTAATCTCATTTTCCCACTATCGTATAAATTTTTAAACTNAAATAGGGAAGGATGAAGTCCAAGCTGCTTATTTTCAGGAAGTCCTGAATCCAAAGAAATGTATTTATTGACACCCGTATCCGGAACTCTTATGGTAGGCCTGAAGTTACTGTAAAGATCATATTGATTAATGGGAACAAGAGTATTCAAACCATCATTACCACCATCTAAATTTATTAATACAAGTCTCCTTCCACTAAAATCACAATCCTGAAGTTCACGCATCTCCATAACTCCTTTCATTTCAAAAGGTGTAAGAGCGAGAGCAGAAGCAGTTGCACTTAATTTTATAAATTTTCTTCTTTCCATAACTTTTACATAACTTGAAATTCAGCAGCATTTACCATGGCAACCAATAATTCATTTAAACGAATACGCGCAGTAGTATCGTCACCCCCAATGTAATCTCCCCAAGCGCCTGTCCAATAAACATCACCAAGATCACCTGTTAAAATTTCCTTAAAATAATTTACACGATTTTCATCAATCTCTTCGGGATATAAGTATTGTGCGATTTCTTCAACAATTGTTGAAGCATCATAAGGGTTTGATATGGTTGATTGAACGTATGTAATTGGATCTACCACCGATTCGAATCTCCCGCCGCCAGTAATTAAATTTTTACCCATTAAAAAAGAATCCATGTATTTATATCGAGCAATAATACTCACGGAAGTAAACCACTGACGATCATAATTTGGTTCTTGATAATCAGCAGGATAACCCGCTACAGAATCGGGAGCAAACATATCAAAACCAGCGCCTGAAAAACAGGAGTTATGNGCGAAATTCTTAAAGAAGTAATGGTAATATTCTTCCCACTTATCCTGTTGGTTTGCATTAACAAGATTGACCTTAAAAGCGGAAACTATTTCTGTCCAAAGCTGCATTGGGTGTTTAATTATCGAACCCACAATATTATCAGTGTTTTGACCATCGTCTTCATCGTAGAAATGTCGGCTCTCCAATAATTTTTTTAACACAGGTAAAAGCTGGTATCCGTTGTTTCTTAAATCTGAGGCTAAAGGCTCAATGATATCCGTTTCAACAGAGGCTTCCCATTCGCTTTTAACAAANAAACGGTACAGTTTTCTGACGTATGAAATTGCCGTGGCATCCTGTGCAAAAATCATATCAACAAAGTCTTCATGCTCCTTTAAAATAGAAGCTACATCAGTACCTCCGGATATCGTCGTATTTCCAAAAGCCGNACTGAAAGTTTTATCCTCTTGAACATGATGATTAACGTTTATATACCCCATAGGAAGTCCTGTATCCGAATCAATTATACTTCTGTCGTTTTTGTTTTTATATCCAGAGAACACTTTGGAAGCCATCTGCACATCATGCTCAGTATAATTTGTATAGTCCCCCTCTCCTTGTTGCTCTCCTTTGAGAATGGTAAACAATTCCAAAAACTCTCGGGCATAATTTTCATTTGGATTCCATTTGTTGTTGACATTATTATCCAAATAAAAAAGCATTGCATTGTCAATTGTTATTTTATTAGCCAATGATTTTAAATCTCCAAAGGCATGTTTTTGCAACAATCTTAGATGGTCATAAAAATAAGTTGACGCTCCTGTTCCAGAGTCCTTTGAGGTGGTAAAACAAGTATGAAGGAAAAGCGTAAGTTTATGCTCCAGAGTAATCTCATTAAAGGCATTGTACCACCACCATCCTGCAATGCTTACCCTTTTAGCTCCCTGACGACTAAAGTCCCTAGGGTCTTTCATTGAACTTGTCCAATGCTTCTCATCCCAATCTTCGCCCTTTGGATCAATAGGTTCATACAATTTTGAAACCGATGGCGCACTCAAGCTCCATAAAGCTTGAGAGGGAGTTAGATTGGCAAACTCATCTATCTTTTCGGGAGAAAAATTAAAACAAGATCTTCTAAGAAGATGTTTTGCCTTGCGACGACCGAGAGGCTGACTGTAAGGAGATAGTGACGGCATATTCAAATATTAGTTTCCACTAACAATTTACTAAATTTTACAGCATCTACCCAATTGAAATCAATAATTGGAGGACAGCAAAAAAACTAAACCGAGAACAAAAGCTACTTTTTCACAAATTGTCTGACTAACACCAGTCCATAATCATCGGAAAACATCAAGGTGTATACACCTTTTGCCAAATCGCTTGTTTCAATTGACACCAGGTTTCCAGTTACGAAATTTAAACTTCTTTCCGATTGAACGACAGATCCATCTACAGCAATGATTTTGAGGGAATAATCAACATCATCTGTNTTGTCGTAAACGATATTAATTTGATTTTCAACAGGATTAGGATAGACGATTAATTCAGTAATTGAAACGTTTTTTCTATTGACAAAAATGACATTTGAATAATCAAATGAACCATTAAAATCAACTTGTTTAAGTCGATAATATTTATTTTGATCGTTTCCTAAATTTTCTTGATAGTGCAATTCAAATGTTGAATTACCAGCTCCTTCTACAAAACCAAGTGTTTTCCAATTTTGACCATCGATTGAACCTTGAATTTCAAAATAATTATTATTTATCTCTGAAACGGTGGTCCAGTTCAAATAAGTGTTTCCTTGTATTTCTTGACCTTGAAAACGAATCAATTCAACAGGTAAAGGGTTAACATACTCTGTAACAAAATAGGTGTGCTGACTCCTCAACTGACCTGTATTACCAACATCATATCCGTCAGCATAAAAATCCAATATCCCATTTGTTTGAGCAGCCCTGTGGTCAGGAATAAAAGACTCCCCACTTGGCATATCGTGAGTCCTTATATAAGTACTGTTTCCATATGTAGAGCTATGTCTTGTCATTAAAAATCCAGGTTNGAAAGACGTTGTTATTTTATCTGGACCAGAGCCCCATCCTGGACTAGCCGTACCAAGCGTCCCTTGAAAAGAAACATAGTGATAAGTCCCTCCAGAAACAATCCCAGACCCTGAACTAGTACTTGAATTTACTGTAAACCCAACAGGTGAAAAACCATTAAAAACATATTCATTCCACCCACCATTACCATGACTAAACCGATAGGTTCCACTTGGACGATCGCTGTTGGTCCATTTAACATAATCTGGACTGCTAACATTATCCGCCCAAACCCATACCATTGCGGGCTCATATCCTACAGCAATATTTTGTGAAGATGTAGAACCCGTAAAAGTTCCTGTTGTTATACTTCCATCGTTGTCACTGAACGCTACATAATAATAATCAGTTCCACTAACGTTAGATTTAGAATCAACTGTAAATCCGTCTGAATCTATAGAATTCAGATAATCCGATTTAAACTCATTCGCAACTGAACTCGCTCCATTAGTAAACTTAACTTGATTACTCGGCATAGTCGAAGAGTGTATCCATGTTTGAATTTCTCCACCGGCTGTCCCACCATCTGATGGTATTACAAGTAAAACGTCCGGCTGAATTCCCAAACCAGAAATTGATTGAGTAGGATTTCCATCTCCAGTGTAAACTCCTGTTAAAGTTTGAGAGACCGTTATGTTCTTAAAGCACAACGAGAAAGCGAATACGAAAATTAGATTTCTTAAGTGTATATGAGGCATGAAATGAGTATTTAAGGGACTGCAAATATGGTTAATAAGTTTCTATAAACAATGGTTATTCATAGATATTATAATGTTGTTTATAGAAAATATAACCTTATTAATCCGCTTTAAATTGATAAANTCCGCCGACTTTCTACTATTATACTTAAAATTAAAACACCCTAAAAGACACTACATTTGTCTGTTAAGGTGTTTTAGATAAATGATGCTTTTTTTCTAATTCAGCAATTACTCAGTTTTAAAAGTAACTGAGAGACTTATAGTTTTTTGTATTTTACTCAAATCTTGATAAATATTCACGTAATTATTATTGAATCCCGCATTTATTTTATTGTACTGACCTGAGTAATAATTATTCTCTAAAACATTTGAAACTCTAATGAGTTGTTTGTTTGTTTTTAAGCATATTAAAGTTGCTTTTTGTTTTGCCTTTTCAATACCCTCCTTAATCAGTTCACTATCCGATAAAGTTTCTTTTTCATTAGACAATTTTGGAGTAGCAATAACATTCAAAAAACCATTAACTCTCATTACTTTATAAACCTCTTCCAATTCATCCATTTTAACAACAGTAAAAGCAAAAGATTTAGATATTTTTCTCTTTTGTGTAGAATTATAGTTGTAATTGTTGTAATTATTATTCAGTCTGGTTTCTAAAACCGACAAAGGTTTTATATCCTTTTTTTTAATCCCAAGTATTTTTGACTTNTCGTAAAATGTTTTCTCTATTTCTCCAATCGTTATCAGCTTCGTTTCCTGATTATTTGGATTGATATGATCGTATTCTTGAATGATTACTCTGACCTCATAATAATCGGGAACAAAATCTTTTGTGAAATTTACATTTACCGTCACAAAGTTATTTTGTTCCTCTATTTTTTTATTCATGCTGAAATCCGAATCAACAACTTCTTGCCCCGTCGCCAAAGTGGAACCTACAATCATGATGGCGAAAATTAAATGTTTCATATTTATATGTTTTATTTATCATTAGATGTCTTTTTCAAAAAAAAGTAACCCTAAATAATATTCACAAACCATAAATAAAAACATAAAAGACACCGAGAAATGGTGCCTCTTATACTTTATAAAGAACCTTTAGTGACCAACTTTTGAATTTCTCCACCTCAATTCTTAAATCTTTTCAGTTTCTTTTTAACTCGACTGAGTTGATTTTGTAGGCTTTCAAGAGTATCATCATAAACACACAAATGAGTGGCGTTTTTAAGAATTTTTTTTGCTTTACTTAGTTTACCTTTCGCCTCATATGTTTGTGCCAATAACCCTTCAAAATAATATTTATTTGCTTCTCTTAATGTGCTNACATAACCAACAACCTTCTTTAGCTCCTGTAATTCACCACTATACATTAAAACAACAGCTAGAGCTTTAAAAGCTTCAATACAACTTGGATCACTTGACAAAGCCCTTTGAGCATACTCTTTAGCCAAATCGTATTTTGGAACTTCGTTCGTATAAAATCGAGCCATTAATGTATTCGCTTCTGGGTGCTCATTATCATAACTCAATGCATAATTTACGTTCTCTAGCATCTCTTCCAAGTTATATGGATAGTTATCTAGTGCCTTAATATAGTAGGTGTCTGCTATTGTTATTCCCATTTTTTAACTTTTTGTTATACTGTTCCATACTCCGGCATCGGCGCTTAGAGTATAGAATACAGTTATTATTCAACTATTCCTTTAATTATACTTTTTAAAGACAACTTAACCTTTGTTCTATCATCACGATATTTTGTTTTTTTGTGATTGGGCTTGAAGTCTTTCCCTTCAAAAGTTTTAATTGGATTCCCGCGCTCAATTTCTATATTTTGAGTCCAGGTTTGCTTTTGCATATCTATTATTGAATTCATTTCTTTTTGTTTTAATGCGATTAACAATTTTCGTTTTGCTTCTCGCTTGTTTTGTAATTGAGACTTCGAATCTCTTGATACAGCAGTTTCTCCTGATGGAGCATGCACCGCTCTGACTGCTGTCTCAACCTTATTAACATGTTGTCCACCAGGTCCTCCTGAACGAAAAGTTTGATAATAAATATCACTTTCTTTAAGGCTAAATTGAGCCCGATTGAAGGTGACTTCATTAAATCCAACAAACCAATTTTTACGCTTGTTAAATCTTCGAAAGGGACTTTTTCCAATCCACTGAATGCTTCCAACCCATCCAAATAAAAAGGAATTAACTTGATTACCTTCTATTTGAACTGTGACAGACAAAAGCGTATTCTTTTCATTACCCTCTTCTCGTGTTATCACCTTAGCGACAATACCCTTATCTCTGGCCGATCTCAAGAACTGCTTTAATACTTGTGCAACTACCCAAGCACACTCTACAGGGCCCCTTCCGGCTGTTATATGAATTAATTTAGTTTCCATTACACTGTTTTTTAACCTTTATCCATTCGTACAATTTTTGGATAAAATTTACCTTCTATTTTTATTAAGTTCTTCTGAGCGCCAACTATATCATCAACATTTTTGTAAGCAATTGGTGCCTCATCAACACCTCCTCCAATTAGTGTTACTTTTTCTCGTCTGAGTATTTTTTTTAGTTCACTTTTAGTAACAATATTTCGAGCTTTGCTTCTACTCAATTGCCTTCCTGCGCCATGTGAAGCAGAATTCAAGCTGGCTTCTTCTCCTTTCCCACTTACAATATATCCTGGGTGAATCATCGATCCGGGAATAATCCCCAACTCACCCTTGTGAGCAGGGGTTGCTCCTTTTCGATGCACAATCAATTCCTGACCTTTTATTTTTTCCTTCCAAGCAAAATTGTGATGATTTTCAATTTTTGCTATCGGTTTTCCACCCAACAATTTTCCCAATCTATAGTGAATATGATCATGACAAACCCTGGCATAGTCACCAGCTAAATTCATAGCCATCCAATACTCAGCTCCCGCCTCGGACTCTATATCTAACCAAGCTAGGTGCTGAACTTCCCTCGGCAGTAAACACAACTGCCTAGCCAACTTAGTATAATATTCGGCTATTCCAGCACCAAAACCTCTTGAACCGGAATGGGAAAGAACGCCTATATACTCACCTGATGGAATGTTTAAGTCGTTTTGTTCGTTTTGAAAATCCTGCTCAAAAACCACTTTTCCAAACTCCACAAAATGATTTCCACTTCCAGAGCTCCCTATTTGCTGAATAGCTTTTTTCATCAAGCTCTTNACAATTGAGATTTCTTTAAACTCTGGTCGTTCAAACAAATCATCTGTCATAGGATTTTCTAAAGCCTTTCCGCTTCCAAATGCAGTATTGCCTTTTAATCCCTCAACAAGTTGGTACTCGTATCTATCCAAATAAGCAGGACGAACATCATAAATACTTAAACTCATCCTACAGCCGATGTCCACCCCAACTCCATATGGGATAACATGGTTTTTACTCGCCAACACACCACCTATTGGCAGCCCGTATCCCACATGAGCATCCGGCATTAACGCCCCTTTTTCAGCTATGGGTAAACGCATTGCTGTATCCATTTGCTGAATGGTATTTGAGGTAACATGTTCCTTGCCAAAAACATTGAATTCTCCACTTTCTGTTTTAATCTCAATGTTATTTTTAGAAGCCAGTTTACTTACAACAATAAACTCCTCTGCCAACTTACCCAAGATGTCATGATCTTTATATTTTTCTGNGTTTAAAAGAACGTCTTCTAACAAGCTAATCTTCTCTTTTTTAGTTGAGTGTTTCGCTATTCTATTACAATAATCTAATGCTATGCTTTTAGATTTTGGTGTTGTATATCCTAATTTACTGAGGTCTTTACCCCGTAATTTATTATTTGCCATTTCAATATTATTTACAGTTAATACCAGGAAAAAACATCCCTTGTGAAGACCATTATGGCTTCGTTTAAAAATCACTTAATGTACCAAGGGCAAAAAAAAGCCCGATCGGCTGATCGGGCATAAGATATATCTTAATGGCTAGAAACTATTTATAATTTCCTCCCGACCAATTTTTGTATTTGACTACTTTCATTAACATAAGCTCTTCGTTTTTTATTTCTACAAAACGCAGCACAAATCAAATGTATATTGAATTTTGTTTAAAACAAAAAAATCAGAACATTATTTTTTAAAAAAAATAAATTTAAAACTTAAATCGGCTTTTATCGCTATATGAAGAACTAAAAAACAGTCTTTTTGTATTTAGTATACATCAAAATATGTCGTTCCTACGAGAATCTCGAGCACTAAAACAGCATCTGTTTTCATTTACTTTGAATTCAGATTTTTTGGCAATGAAAATTATTCATTTCTGTAAACATGTTGATTGGCTTTAAGGCAGTATTTGTTTCAGTAAGATTTATTTCAAGTAATTTTCTAAATCTTTTCAAAGCAAAAAAGGAGTGTAAATTACACTCCTTTAATTACTGAATTATATTTTTTATTTCTGACCTGCTTTAATATTCCCATTATTATTATAAGCGTATTCATATAAAATAAGTTCACTACTACTAGCCGAACACGACAATTTTATCCAACCATAACTGTTTTCATTAAACCGAAAAGCCAAGTACTTTTGTCCTTCCCCTTGAAACTGCCCGGCATTTCCAATAGTTCCTAGGACAAAACTTTCTCTGTCACTCCAATATTCGTCCTCTTTAATATCAGAATCCGTATCTAAAGCTGTGCAATAACCATAGGTTGAGTTATCAGAAATTTGAACAGTGTAAGGTAAAACTCTTGCAGCTAATGTGTCAAAGTAACTAGGGAAATCTCTACCGTTAAAGTCTCTTAAATCAATTATTTCGAAACCAATATCATATATTCCATCGTCATTCAAGTCAAAATTCTTTTGACCTGTTGAAATAATCCTTGTATTTAACTGACCATTAATAATACTATCAAGACGTTGAGAAATATCATCTTCATTCAAAGAAATTACTGAAGTATCCTGCTCTAACCTAAGTTGATAATCCAATACTCCGGATACAATTTCCTCTTCTTTTTTTTCTTCTGTATTACATGAAAAAAAAGCTGTTGATAATCCAATTATAATAATTCCTAAACCGTTTCTCATTGTTATATTTTTTCTTTTAACGAACAGATATCTAAACAGTTGTTTTTCAAGAAAAAATATTTTTTTTTGACCATTTAATTATAAAGTAAAACCCAAGCCTCTAAAATTAAATTCTGTTTAATAAGTTTTTTAACTTTTTTATAAACCTGTGGGTCTAACGATATTTTTTTATGTGATATTTTAAAAGGAATCTCATCAATATTTGAAAGCCTGGCAATTTCATTACCGGTTAAAAACTTACTCTCTAAAATTTCTTTTGGAAGTAAATCCCAACCCAAACCTAGTTTATCGCTTGATTTTTCCACCTGAAAAAGAGAATCACCATTAACTTTGGAATAATAATTTTGCCCTAACCTCCCCACTAAATTCACGTTTTCAACATTAATGTAAAATTCTTCCTGCACTAACCCGTTTTTAAAGTGAGCCGTTAAAACCTCACATATCACTAAATTTCCGGAACCACCCTCCAACCCTAAAGAAATAATTGATTTGACTTTACATTCAAAACTTGCTAAAGACTCTTTTACTCTTGGAGGCCTAACAAAATCTGATGCAATTTCATGAAATCCTGATTTTATGAATTCATTGACTTTAGCTGGATAATCATTACCCGTTATCGATAATTGTTCAACATGCTCATAATCCAATATATTTATTACTACTTCTTTATGCTCATGCACATTATTTAGAGTATCTTTTGTTGTATTTGTTCTCAACCTTCTTAAGGGGGAAAATACGAGTACAGGAGGCTGGATGCTCATTACATTAAAAAAACTGAATGGAGCTAAATTTACCTCTCCGTTCAAATTAANCGAGCTTACCAAAGCAATTGGCCTGGGTCCAATTATTCCTGACAAAAGTCTATAAAACAATCTTGGTTCTATTTCGCTTGGGCTAATTCTCTTCATTCTTTTTCTTGTTTAAGTATCCCTTCAGCAAAACCAAACCCTACTCTAAAATTCTTATTTTTAGCATAACCACTCAAAGAAACCTTATCTCCATTTTCAAGATAAGTTCTGGGTTCACCATTGACAATTATAGGCTTAGTTCCGTTATAAGTTTGCTCAAGTAAACTTCCTTTTTCTTTGTCATCGCTTATTGTTCCTGAACCAATAATATCTCCAACTCTTAAGTTGCAGCCGTTGATTGTGTGATGAGTTATTTGCTGATGCACTGTCCAGTAAAGTTTAGAAAAGTTAGTGTTCGTTATTTCAATATCGTTTAAATGTACCTTCAGATTAATATCGAAAGATTCGAGTTTTCTTTTTTTAAGATAAGGTAAAACTGAATTTTGATTGACTACAGCAATTCGAAATGGATCCAATGCTTCAGAAGTGACAATCCACGGAGAAATTGTAGTTGCAAAATTTTTCCCCAAAAAAGGGCCTAAAGGTTTATATTCCCAACTTTGTATATCTCTTGCTGACCAATCATTTAATAAGCAAAAACCAAAAATATAATCCTCAGAATCCTCAATATCAATTGTAGTACCCAATGGGTTTGACTTTCCAATAACCGAGGCAAATTCTAATTCAAAATCAACTTTCTCAGAGGTTCCAAAACCAACTTTATTATTTTTCAATAACTGACCCTTTGGACGAATTACATTAGTGCCTGAAACAATTATTGAGGACGATCTACCGTGATAGGCAATAGGCATATGGAGCCAGTTTTCAGTTAGAGGACTGTCTTCTCCCCGGAATAACTTCCCTACATTTTCCGCATGATGTTTACTGGAATAAAAATCTGTATAATCTCCAATTTTAAGTGGCAAGTGAAGAGAAACCGAATTGACATCGCAGAAATAAGCGTCAAATGTTTCTTTCCAGGAACTGTCGCGGCNAATCAACTCATTCTGAACAAAAATTCTCACACGGTTTGTTGTAACCTTTCCTAGGTTTATAAAATCATTTAAGTAATTCTTCTCGAACACATCCTCCAATGTAATCTCTTTTAAAAAACCCGAATCAAAAACTGCTTTTAAATCGAGGACATAATCCCCTACTCTTATCCCAACGCGCTTTTTTTTGCCTTTTGAAAAAATTCCAAAAGGTAAGTTGTAGATACTAAAATCAGAATTTGGCGATATATTTATCCAGGTTTTTATAATGTACCTCGTTTAGATTGTTCTAATTCAATTGCTTCAAATAGCGCCTTGAAATTACCTTTTCCAAAAGACTTAGCCCCTTTTCTTTGAATAATTTCATAAAAAACAGTTGGTCTAGGACCAACCGGCTTTGTGAAAATTTGAAGTAAATACCCCTCATCGTCACGATCGATTAATATTCTGAGTTTTTTCAAAGGCTCAAGTTCTTCATCGATTTCGCCTACTCTTTCCATGACCGTATCATAATATTCACTCGGAACGTGCAAAAACTCAACACCTCTATCTTTCAGTTGAGTTACCGTTTCAATGATGTTATCCGTAGCCATTGCAATATGCTGAACGCCCGGACCTTCATAAAAATTGAGATATTCCTCAATTTGAGAACTTTTTTTCCCCTCAGCAGGCTCATTAATTGGAAATTTTATTCGTCCATTATCATTGGACATAACTTTACTCATTAAGGCGGTATAATCTGTTGAAATATCCTTATCATCAAAGGATACCAGTTGCGAAAATCCCATTACCTCCCGATAAAATTTTGCCCATATATTCATTTCGTTCCAGCCAACATTACCCACCATATGATCTACAAATTTTAACCCTACCTGCTTAGGAGAGTAACTGCATTTCCATTTTTTATAACCCGGTAAAAATACACCACGATAATCTGAACGATTGATAAAGTAATGAACCGTATCTCCGTAAGATTTTATGCCACTCACTTCTAAAGTTCCATTTTCGTCTTTATATTTTTTGTACCTGTGCGCGCACTCGGCACCTCTTGTAACTGTTTGCTCAAGAGCATTCTTTGAATCATCCACTAAAAGAGCAATAACTTTAACCCCATCTCCATGTTTATCAATATGTTTTCCGATTTCCAAACCTCCCTTTAATGGGGATGTAAACACCAATCTGATTTTATCCTGTTGAACAACATAGGATTGAAACTCGTTATTCCCTGTGGATAAACCAGAATAAGCCAAAGGTTGAAAACCGAAGGAACTTTGATAATACCTAGCTGCCTGCAATGAATTGCTTACATAAAATTCAATATAATCTGTCCCATATAAGGGTAAAAAATCTTCCTTATTCATATCTGCTATGTTAACCACGATTTATGGTAATTTTTATCTTCAATTTTTACAGCTTGTTTTGTAATTTTTAAAGGATTAAATGAATCAACCATTACAGCTAACTCATCCGTTTTATGTTGACCAATACTTTTTTCTACTGTTCCAGGATGAGGTCCATGAGGAATACCTGATGGATGTAATGTCATATCTCCACACTCAATACTATCTCTGCTCATAAAATCACCTTCAACGTAATACAACACCTCGTCTGAATCAATATTACTGTGATTATAGGGAGCAGGTATCGACTGTGGATGATAATCAAATAATCTCGGACAAAATGAACACACTACAAAGTTATTTCCCTCAAAAATTTGATGCACTGGAGGAGGTTGATGAATCTTTCCTGTGATGGGTTCGAAATTATGAATGGAAACAGCATACGGATAACAGTAACCGTCCCATCCAACTACATCAAATGGATGACTGGCATAAACAACCTCATGAATTTTATTGTTTTTATTCACATGTAATTTAAAAAGTCCTTTTTCATCGTAAAANTTCAAACTATTAGGCAGCTTAATGTCTCTTTCAGAAAGTGGAGCCCCCTCTAAAAACTGACCTTTTTTACTCAAATACCTCCTTGGAAAGGATATTGGACTATTTGATTCCAGATATAACGTTTTATTTTTTTTTGAAAAAAACTCAATTTGATAAATAATTCCTCTTGGAATAACCAGGTAGTCTCCCTCACAAAAACTCACTTCACCAATAAAAGTTTTCAAAAGTCCGTTACCATGATGTATAAAAATCAATTCATCGAAAGACGCATTTTTATAATAAATCTCACCCGAAGATTCTTTAGGGTTTGATATTCCGAGTGTTAAGTCATTATTAAATAATAAAGGAACCTTACCTTCATTATACATTAAATTAGTGGGGATTTTATTTGCCTTAATTTTTCGAGATGTGATATTCTCATGACAAAAAGCTTCAGGAGAAACATCTTTTATAAAATTTACTTCTTTAACTTGAGTAGGTGGATGAATATGATATATCAAAGAAGAGTCGCTGGAAAATCCTTCACAACCGAATAACTCTTCATGATATAAGGATCCGTCTTCCTTTCGGAACTGAATGTGTCTTTTTGGTGGTATTTTCCCGAGTTTATAATACATGTTTACAAAATCTTTTTTATCGCAATCGCAATCGCCTTTTCACTTATTTTTGTGACTTCCTCATCTACTTCAAATACCTTTTTCAATGAATTATATATTGTTTTTGAAACATCATCAAAAATTGCTTTTGAAGAAATTTCATTGTCATCCTGCATACAATAGCCAAAAGTTCTTGCCATTCCACAATTGGCAATAAAATCAGGAATAACAGATATCGTTTTATCTGCATACTCCATAATTTCTCCATACAATATTTCCTCATTATCGAAGGGAACGTTTGCACCTGATGCAATCAACTCACACCCATTTAAAATCAAACTGTCCAAATTAGATTTAGTTACTAATCGGGAACCTGCACAAGGTAAAAAGACATCTGATTCTTGATTCCAGAAATCTACTTCATTAGAAAAACTTTTATTATTACTATGTAATACATTATTTTCCTTTGTTAAAAACATTTTTTTTATCTCTTCAGTGGTAAAGCCGCTATCAGAAACTACAAACCCTTCCTTGTCCATAATTCCTTTAATTACAAATCCTGCTTTGGAAAGAAAAAACCCCGCTGAAGAACCAACATTTCCCCATCCCTGAATTAAAACTCTCTTACCTTTTTGTAATCCACCTCTCCAAATAGAATAATAGTGAATAACCGACTCTGCAACACCATAGCCTGTAATCATATCTGAAACAGAATACTTTTTGCTGACATCCGGACTAAAATCAGAATTTGCGATAATCATTGGAACGCCCATTCGTAGCTGCCCTATTTTCGAGATTTTCTGAGATTTATTCGGATTAAAATGCCCTTCAACAATACCCTCTTGTGGATGCCATAACCCAAAACTTTCAGTAAGCGGAACAACATCTCTAGCTTCACTTATATTCATGTCTCCTCCCGTACCGTAATAGGATTTTAAAAGTGGACTTACCGCCTTAAACCAGCGCTTCAAAACTTCCTCTTTACGCACGTCCTTAGGGTCAAAATCAATCCCTGATTTTGCACCACCAATTTGAGGACCACTTACCGTAAACTTAACTTCCATTGTTTTAGCCAAAGATTTTACCTCATGTAATGTAAGTCCCTTTCTCATTCGAGTACCTCCACCCGAAGCACCTCCTCTTAAAGAATTTATAACCATCCAACCTTTAGCATTTGTCTCAGAATCGTTCCATTCGAAAATTATTTCGGGAGAAGTTGATTCATACTTTGTTATTAACTCTTTGATTTCTGACACATTTTAAATACGGCAGAAATATTGAAACAGATACATTAATGAAACCAAATGCTTTTGAACCTTTACTATAAGAGCCTCGTTAGATAAAATAGTTCTAATTGATTTTATCAAACAAAAATTTAAAGTTCTGATTGATGAAGCAAGAGATGTCAAAATACACAGAAAACGATTTAAAAACATGGAATTACCTGTTTGAACATCAGTACTCAAACATTCACGATAAAGTTTGTTGGGAATACCTGGATTGCCTTCAACAACTTTCAGAAGCCTTAAACCCTCATGAAATTCCTGATTTTGAAAAACTCAATTCTCTTTTGTACTTAAAGACAGGATGGACAATTCACATAGTGCCCGGATTAATAGAAGCGACTGATTTTTTCAACCACTTAAAACACAAAAGATTTTGTTCTTCCACATGGTTAAGATCAGAGGATGAATTACACTATATCGAGGAGCCCGACATGTTTCATGATATATTTGGACACATACCTCTTTTCATGAATCAGGATTATGCTGATTTTGCTCAAAGAATAGGGGATTTAGCAATAAAGTGGAGAGAAGACGAACATAAAATCTCACAAATTCAAAGACTATATTGGTTCACTATCGAGTTTGGCGTAATTCGTCGCAAAGGAAAAATTAAGAGTTACGGCGCAGGTATTATTTCATCAATTCAAGAAGTAAACAAAGTAAACAATCGAATAGGCGATTTTAATAAATACGACATAAACGAAATCTTAAATCGTCCTTTTAACATCGATACCGTTCAACCTGCTTACTATGTAATTGAATCTTTCTCAGAGCTTTATAAGTCTTTAAATAAAGTTGAACGTCTTTTCTCAAAGGCCGCATAATTCAAATTTCAATTGTTTTTACCCCCAAACAAAAAAGAACATAACACACTAATATTTAACGAGTTATAACAACTTTTTAAAGAAAATAATTGACAATTTATTGTCTTTTCATTATATATAATAGATAACCTTTTATAAAATTCCTTTAATGGATAACGATGTTAACAACCAGTCTAATAATAGTCTACAGGGGCACGTTCAGGACGTGATTTCTGGGAAAAGAAGGTTTGAAAACATCTATCAATCACTTACAAGGTTGATTCTGGGTTCACCAGATAACTTAAAAAAAGTAAACATTAACGGTAAATCAACTTTTGATTTCTTAGTATTCAGAAATGGCAAAAGACATATTGTTGGAATGCACGATGAACTAAATAGTTTCGTGTCTTATATAAAAGATGCAGCAGAGAACGGATCCTCAAAGGAAATGTCGTTTGTCTTAATTGGTGAACCGGGAAATGGAAAAACTTTTTTCGTTGACTATTTGAGCTCAATGTATCGAAATTTCATATCTCAACCGGATAATAATCGTTTCACTTTCCAATTTAAAAACCTAATAGATCTTGGAACATATGGTCAGCTCAACAGAGCAGAATCTCAAACTTTTGAAGATCCCATGATATTGGCAATGAATTTATTCGATACAAAAAATGAAAATATTGAATTCATTAAAAAGCTCGGTGCAACGGATAAACAAATTGATAAATTTTACGAAAACTACAGGCCCCTTGGGGCATGTAGCGACTATATTCTTCAAGAATTAAAGGAACACACTGACTATGATTTTGAAAAATTACTTTCAAATCATATTGAAGTTGTTAAAATCCCTATAAGCGAATCAAGAGGAACCCTAACAGGAAAATATGCGGCAAAAGATAAAATAACATCTTCTGCAGTTGACTTATTGGGTGAAGAATCAATTTCGAGACTATTACACATAACGGACACAAATAATCCTTACAGATTTGACTTGAGAAGAGGTGCTTTAGCAAGAGTAGCTGGGGGGGGAATTCATTTTGCGGATGAAATATTTAAAAACAAAAAAGATTTAGTACAAGTTTACTTAGGTGTCATTCAAAACAGGACCATAGAAATGGAAGGTTTTAAATGGCCTTTGGACACATTAATCGTAGCCACAAGTAATAACGCGGAGTTCAGCCGTTTTTTAGCGGAAAAGGAGGAGGCTCCAATTGTTGACCGATGTAGAATAACGTACATGTCGCACAACACCAACTACATTTTTCAACAAAAATTAACGGACTACGCTTTAGGAAATAAAAACAAAACAAACTTCCTAAATGAGAAAATGCATGTTGATCCAAATCTTAACTATGCAATATCGACTGCTGTAACGTTATCAAGAATGCCTAAATCCAACAAATTAAATCCTGTTGAGATGATGAAATTAGCCGCAGGTGAAACAGCGGGAGAAAAAAGCATAAAAACTCTGAGCGAAGTCATCAATGAGCTAAACAAAGATCCTGATATAACAAATCGATTTGGTCAAAAAGGCTTAGGACACAGAAATCTTGGAAGAGCCTTACAGGTTTTACTGGAAAGATCTGAAACGCAAGAGGGTAAATGTATGTATGCGGGAGATGTTTTTATTGCCCTTGAAAGTGTCATTTTAGACTATGTAACAGTACCCGAAGACCGAACAAAATTCCTAAACGATTTAAAAATTGCCAGAGGTCTTCATCGAAAAAATATAATGACTACAATTTTCAATGCCTATATGGACGAACCCCATGCTATTGAAAAAGATGTAATTAATTATGTAAATATGGTTATTGGTATTGATGCGAAAAATTTAGGTCCCGATAAAATATGGACCTATCAAGACCCTCAAACGGGGAAACTAATACCTCTTAAAATTGATGAAGCTTTTATTGATAGTGTTGAATCAAGGTTGGGGTTAGGTAATAAAGAGCAAAAACAAAGCTTTAGAACGACTATTTCAAAAATATACGGTCAAAAAATCGTGAAAGATCCAAATTATAATTTCATGGACAATAACGATTTAGTAAAAGCAGTAACTGAAGTCAGGTTAAAATCTGACATTGCGGGGGCAGGAAGTTTAGTAGGAGCTCTCTCAAACAGAACAAACGAAGAAAACCAAAAATTATACAACAGGGTTTTAAACACCATGAGCAATAAACTTGGTTATTGCAAAACGTGTGCATTAAAAACAATAGAATATTTCTGTACGCACGATGATGAAAATTAAACCCAACAATGAAGAAAGGTCGCAAAAAAAATATCGATCGCTTAGATGGAGAAAAATCCTATTTAAGAATAGAAGAATTATTTCTAAATAACTCTTCGGAATCTTTCTACGTTTCTTTGCAAACTCTTGATGAATTAATGGCTCGGGATAATCAGCGTGAAGAGGACGGATTTGAACGAAAAATAAAATTGGGAAAAGTCATTAGACCCAGCAAAAACGGATCGGATGAAATAGTTATCGTACCGAGTACAATTGAAACCAAATTTTATCACGACAGCTCTTCAAGCAATGATGAAGAGCAATATGGAGGAACCGGAACAGAGGAAGAAGGAACGGTTATAGGTGAGCAAAAAAATCAACCTCAAAATCAGGANGGAGAAGGACAGGGGCCAGGTGATGGAGCGGAAAAAGGTCATGACCTGAATTCGGATGCCTATAACCTTGGAAAGGTACTTACAGAGTATTTTAACCTACCCAGATTGAAGAAAAAAGGAATGAAAAAAAGTTTGTCACAATACAATTACGAATTGACTGACTTGAACAGAGGTTTTGGACAACTGATTGACAAAAAACAAACACTGAAAAGAATCATAAAAACCAATATTTTACTCAACAATATTCCCGATAAAACAGCTCCTGATTTAACAAAATTAATTCACTCTCCTCAAGACACTGTTTATAAGATCCTATCAAAGGAAATAAGCTACGAAACGGAAGCTCTTGTTTTTTTTGTTAGGGATTATTCTGGTTCCATGCAGGGGGCTCCCTCAGAGGCAGTCTTAACCCAACATCTTTTCTTATACAGTTGGCTTATGTTTCATTACAACAAAAGAGTAAAAACACGATTTATCCTTCACGATACAGAAGCCATCGAAGTAGATGACTTCAACACATATTATCGATCCAACGTAGCAGGTGGAACAAAGATATTTCCAGCATTTGAATTGGTTAATAATACAATCGAAAATGAACAACTTCACCTAACCAAAAACATTTACGTTTTTTATGGATCAGACGGAGATGATTGGAAAGACAATAAAAACAGTTTAGTTGGAGAAATCAAAAAACTATCCAAATACGCTAATCGTATTGGGATATTTGTTGCAAGAAACTCAGGAAACGACAACCTTACCAGTCTTGAGAGCACAATTGAAGAATCAAACATATTAAGTGAACTTCACGACACATTAAAAATCTCACAGATAAACTCAAGAGATTTTACTGAAAATCAAATCATCGAATCTATAAAGCTCTTTCTTGCCGTATGAAATTAGTAAGTCAACATACTAAAAACATTATGGAAGGCTGTAAAGAAAGAGCCCGAGAAGCAGGTTTAAAATTTGACCAGGAAAGCTTGGAATATATTGTCACCAATTCCGACTTAATTGAGCTTCAGCCNAAAATCATGATACCCACTATGTATGATTTTTGGGTAAACGACATCGAAATAATACAAGGGAAAGAGAAATATAAAGTTTTCCCGCATAACCCCTATGAAACTGTCATAAATTCTCGACCTGCAATTTCTTTTTATAACGATAACAATCCAGATTGGTTGAATGTTATGATATTTTACCATGTTTTAGCACACATTGATTTTTTTCAAAATAATCAGCTTTTTTCAAATACCTGGAATGAAGATTTTGTGGGAAAAGCATTAGCTGATAAAAGACAAATTGCATTTTTAAGAACAAAGCACGGAAGGTGGGTAGATTATGTTATCGAATTTTCAAGAAGCATTGATAATTTAGTTGGTTTTTTTCCTGCTCTGCATCAAAAAATAGCTCCCGCCATAGGAGCCGATATGGCGGGATATTATTTCAACATATTTTGTCAGGAAAAGCTGAAATTAAATGAACACATCGTATTCAAACAGATTGAACAGTACAACAAGCTAATTAATAATAATCCTCAAGTAGGAAAAGTATTGTTTTTTAATGATGTCATTAAAAAACACCCTGAGTTTGAGGTAGAGTTTAAAAAACATACTCAAAACAATCAGTCCAATAAAAAGGATATTGTCGAATTTATTCGAGATCACTCTCCTTTTTTAAACAAGGATGAAAACAAATGGATGAAGACAATTGTAAACATCATACGAGAATCTTCCGTTTACTTCAGCCCTCAAATCAGAACAAAAATAATAAATGAAGGGTGGGCCTCTTTTTGGCACGACAAATTGTTCAGAATGGACGATCGAATAAAAGGAAATGAAATTCAGTATGCTAAAATAAATGCATCTGTTACATCTATTAATAGAGTAGGTCATAATCCATATGCTATTGGTTTACGTTTAATACAAGAAGTTGAAGAGTTGGGGAATCGAGGAATGTTGAGTTATGAGTTTGAAAAAATCACAAACATTGAGCAAAGAAATCTTTTCGACACCAAGATGAGTAAAGGTTTAGATGCCATATTTCATCTTAGAAAACATTTTTCAGACTTCACTTTAATTAATGCTTTTGTGAGTCAAGATTTTGTATCCAAACACAACCTTATGGTGATTGGCAAACGACAAAATGAAGAAAGAAAGACAACAGAGTATTACGTTAAAAGTAAAAAGGCAGAAGATTACAAAAAAATGCTTCTCGACAACCTTTACCATCCACCATTTATTACTGTTGACGAGGTAAAAACAAACGACAAATGTTTATGCCTTAATCATAAGTTCGAGGGAAAACAGTTGTTGAAAAGTCATATAAAAAGTACTATGATGGGAATTTCTTTTTTATGGGGAGGAAATGTAGAACTAATTACTCAAGAAATAAAATTAAACAAATCAGATGGAACAAAATGGAATAAAAAAGTAATATATACCTACAAAAATAAAAAACTCACGAAAGAAGAACTTTAATGAGCGAACCACTCGAAAATAATAACTCAGAAAGCCTGTATGATGCACTGGAAAAACTCAGTGAACATCTTATAGAAATGGAGAGAAGAAAACCAATAAGTTTTTCAAAATTCCTTGAGCTCTCTGTATTGGACCCTTATGGTATATACAGGGACATTTTTCAAGTGTTTTATGATATGGTGCATTTTTATGTGAAGGAACGAAAGGAAAAAAGTAAAAATTTATTCACGGAATCTTATTTTAAAAACTATGACTTTTTTAGGCTCTTACAAGAGGGCTGCGACAATCCATTTTTTGCCGATCGACTTTTCGCCAATCGATTTATAAATTTGGTTAATGGTTTTAAAGATGGAACGCGAACCAATCAAATCGTACTTTTTGAAGGTCCCCCGGGAAGTGGAAAAAGTACTTTTTTAAATAATCTNCTTCAAAAACTAGAAGAATATACTCAAACGAGTAACGGATCTATGTATTCCATATATTGGAAAATTGATATTGAAAAATTGGGGGGCGTTTCCGGTGCTCAAGAAATAATTAATGTTGTTGAAAAAGACGAGAATCACAAGTTGAAATTATCAGAAGAAAGATATTTAGAATTTTCATGTCCGAGTCATGACCATCCAATTTTATTAATTCCTAAAGAGTATCGAAAAACGTTTATGAATAACCTGATTAAAGATAATAAATTTAAAAATCAGCTTTTTCATGAAAAACAATTTGAATGGATTTTTAATGAGGTGCCTTGCAGTATCTGCAAGTCTGTTTACACTTCTCTTTTAGACAAACTGGAAAATGCAGAAGCAGTTTACAGTATGGTTAATGCTCGAAAAATGAGATTCAATCGCCAATTTGGTGATGGAATTAGTCTCTTCAATCCTGGAGATCAAATTTACCAAAAAGCAATCTCCAATAAATCTTTAGAACAAAAAATCAACAACCTTTTCAAAACCGAACACATAGAATTCATTTATTCTATTTTGGCAAAAACCAATAATGGTGTTTTCGCTCTAATGGATATAAAAGAAGAAAACATTAAACGGCTCATTCAGCTTCATGGGATAATAAGTGATGGTATCCACAAAGTAGGACTAATTGAAGAAAGTATTAAATCCTTATTTGTTGGTTTAGTAAACCCGGGAGACAAGGTCCATTACTCAGACATACCATCCTTCAACGATCGAGTTATTGAAGTAAAAATCCCTTATGTTCTGGACTACAATATTGAAGTTTCAATATATAAAAATCAATTTGGCGACGCTATTGAGAACTTATTTTTACCAAGTGTACTAAGCAATTTTGCAAAAACAATTATCAGTTCGAGATTGAATGGTGAGTCAAAAACAATAAAAAGCTGGCTGAAAAAACCAAACGACTACAAAAATTACGTCGACAATAATTTTCATTTATTAAAAATGGAATTATACACCGGTAAAATTCCATTTTGGCTAAAGGAAACTGACGTAAAATCGTTTGATTCAAGCATCAAAAGAGGGCTTCTAAGAGAATCCGATACAGAAGGAAATTCCGGCTTCACAGGTAGGCAAAGCATTAATATTTTTAGAAATTTTTTAACTCAGCACAAAAAACCAAACCACTTTATTACAATGACAGAAGTAGAAGCTTTTTTTCTAAAAAATAAAACAAAACTTTTCAAAGACTTCATTACAAAAGATTTCATTACTTTCATGAGAAGGATGTACGATTATAACTTGTTACAGGAAATCAAGGAATGCATCTACTATTATAATAAATCTCAAATATCAAAAGACATACTCAATTACATCTATGCCTTGAATTTTGATCAAGGAGAAGAAATTGTGAACCCCTACACAAAAGATTACATCACAGTAGACGATAATTTTTTAAACTTATTTGAATCTATAGTTTTGACGCCAGACTCTGATGATGTTAATAGTTTTAGAAAAGATGTCCAAACAACTTATATTTCTCAAACCCTAGCTCAGGAAATTAAAATTGAAGGTTTTGATATTAAAGAAACTGCACTTTATAAAAAAATACTCGATAAGTATACACGCAGTTTAAAGAAAAATGCACTTACTCCATTTGTTGAGAATGAAAATTTCAGAAGGGCACTTCTGGACTATGACTCCAACGCATTCTCCAAATACGATGCACGATTGAAAAAAGGCATTAAACATTTGGTAAAGAACTTGATAAAAAAATACGGATATACCAAAGAAGGAGCTATTCAAGTCATTATTTACNTGATTGACAATAAACTCTATTTGAAAAACTAAAAATATAATGATTTGACTTTAAACCCTTTAGGTACTGAATATTCCAAAGCAGGAAATGGAAGTTTTACAATCATCATAGCGTCCAAAACCATTCGAATCAACTTATACTTAGTAGGTATTTTAGTCCAGTCAATATCAAAAGAAAAATAATATTGGCGATAACGCTGATAGGATGAAAAGCTANCTGAATTTTCAAACTCACCGAACATATTTTCACCACTNTAACCTACAGCAAAGTTGACCCAATCCGGGATTTTTTTATCCCTAACAACCCTGTTAAGGTTGGCACTTAACCAATACGTGTGTCCATTATAATCATAAAAAAAACTTTCAAATTGATTTTCCCCTAAATACCACGGTTTTAGATCCGCCATTTTGGAACGCTGATAGCTCATTTTTAGTTTTACAATTTGATCACTGTATGCCAGTTCCTGCCCGACCAATAGTGCAGATCCTGCAGTATTTGCCCACATGTCGCCCCAGGAAAACCCCCAACCCTCGTACAAACCATCAAAAACCTCAATTGGAGCCTGCAGGAAAAAACCTAATGGACCACCGTAAATTAAAGCCTTTTTCTTTTTCACCCCTGCTCTTCTCAGACCATAATATCCTGTAAAACTTTCTTTGTAAGCCGTTAATGCATGTCCCCACTTATCCATCTGAAGCCATCCCTTATTATCATTATAATAGTGAAAAGGAACCCTTTCTTTATCGGCATACCAGATGTATTGTAAATAACTTAATCCTCCAATATAAAAAGCACTCTCAACAGCAATTAAAGTATTTACCTTTTTCCAATTAATCGAATCGGGGAATTGCTGGATTTGAGATTTAACTCCAATCGGAAATAAAAAAACAAGAAGAAAAATAAGCTTAAGCTTTTTCACATTTAATTATTAAATAATGAAAGTAACTAAAATCATTCTCCAAGTAATGTATAAATAATTTTAAGACTTTTTAACAATTTTTGAAAGTTACCTTCTTATTGTTTTGACATTACAAAAGAAAAAACATGAAAAAGTTAATCCCTTATTTGACGTTAATCACAACATTATTCACAGGAACATTGGGCGCATCCAATCAATTTGATGAATATGAAAAAGTACACATTCATCAACTTAAAACCAAACAACCCAACACCATAAAACTGAAGATGAATTACGCTGGTAATACATTCGTATCCAAATCCAACATGAACGCTCTTCAAAATAACGAAATACTACAAGTTGACTTGGTGTATACAAGTTTTAAAAGAGACGCTAATTTTGATCAATTGGCATTGAATAAAAAGCGCATTACTCAACTAAAAAAAGAGCACTCTATTTTCAGTAACAAAAACATAAAATGGCAATTCATTGAACAAGAGGGAGCAACCGATTTTAAAGAAGCCAAAGACTATTTTCATGGATTCGTAGTCCACTTTGGGAAAAGTTTAAACTATAAAACACTAAGCAATTCCTATTCAGGAATACAAAAAGAGTTTAACGCCTACCCAATGAATAATTCAGGAGGCATCTTACACTATAACTCAGGAACAAAAATTAAAATCCAACCCAACTCAGTCACCTATTAAGATGGAACACCAGTTAAAGGAGAATTTGAAATAAAATACAGAGAATTTCGAAACGCTGCTGAAATTGCTTTTTCGGGTATTCCAATGACGTTTAACGGTCAAAATTTCAACTCTGTTGGAATGTATGAAATTCGTGGAGAACAGAATGGCAAAACATTAAAACTAACACAACCTGCCGTCGTCAATTTTCAATGCACAAAAGGGGACGCAGGTGTAGGATTCTACCATCTGGACGAAAGCTCAAGCAAATGGGAAAAAGTGAAACAAATAACCAAAAACAAAGCAGAGAATATTGAAATTAAAAAGGAAATTCAACTTGATTCACCAATCGGTTCATATAGAATAGTTGGCGGAACAGTAAAATCAGATAACGGCAATTACATTCCTGTTCCCGTCAACCACAACAAAACATGGATTTCATCAGAGATGTTAGCAGAAAAAAAAGAAAAAATAACCTTTGGAGATTATAGCTGGGGGTGCTACAATAAAGTACTGAATCAAATAGGAGACTCTATTAAAGAGATAAAAAGGGACGAGGACAAACAGGAAGTTGTCTTATCTCCGAAAAGTATTGAGTTGATTAACCAAAGAATTAGAGGGAATAAAATCCCTAGACATTTTTTGCGATTGGCAGATTCGGACGGAACATTACTCGCTGAGGGTGCCGATAAAGGGCACACCTACCCTTCACTAGTGAAAGGATTAAACTCCAGTTCTTTCGGAGTTTACAACTGTGATCAGGTTTACAGGATTGCTAACCGAACAACCCTTCTCCCAAAGTATGTAGATGAAAACGGCAATCAAATTCAGAACCAACATGTACTTTGTGTGGTAGACCTAAAGTACAACGGATCATTTAGTTACAATCCCAACTCAATTACGGTCGACAAAAAAGGGAAAAATGTTTTGTTATTATTTACAGAAGACAAAAAACTTTTTGTCCTTAGTGAAGAAGCATATCAAAAAATGAACAAAGACTCTGCTCAACCTACAATAGTAATGACGGATATGACCTCGAAGCTATCCTCAACAAAAGCACTCAAAGAATACTTAAATATTTAACTAAAAAGGGCGGAAAAAAATCCGCCCTTTTTAAGAAACTCACAAATTAAAAACTCATTTTACAGAACAGGCACTAAAACCTTCCAAATATTCTCTAATACAAGCTTAGTTCCCTCCGCTGTTGGGTGAATACCGTCTTCTTGATTGAGTTCTATTTCACCCGCAACACCCTGCAATAAGAAGGGAATTAAATAAACTGAACTATCCTTTGCTAAAGCAGGAAAAATTGCTTTAAATTCTTGCGTGTACTTTTCTCCTAAATTTGGGGGAATCTGCATACCTGCCAGTACAATTTTCACATCCGGAATTTTTAATTGTACCGTATCAATGATGCTTTGTAAATTCCTTTTAGTTTCCTTTATTGGAATACCTCTTAAACCATCGTTGGCCCCGAGTTCCAGAATAAATATGTCTACTTTATTTTTAAGTACCCATCCTAATCTACCTTTTCCTCCTGCTGTTGTTTCTCCACTGATTCCTGCATTTACCACTCGGTAATTCAGTCCAAGGGAATCAATTCTATTTTGAAGTAATGAGGGATAAGATTCCTCTGGTTTTAAGCCATACCCTTCGGTTAAACTGTTCCCAAAACAAAGAATAACTTTTGATTTTTCTTTAGTTTTCGATTGNTCTTTTTCAAATNATTTTGATTGTCCTTCAGCAGGTTTTACCGGATCTCCACAACCGAATAAAGTAAGAATAAGTATACACGCAAGTAGCTTTATTACCGCTGGTGGAGAATAACTTTCGTTTCGATGCATAATACGTTAACTTTAGCTAGCGTATAAAGTAACAAAACAGAAAGATAAACTACAAAATATGTCATCGATACTTGCCATCACCAACTTAAGCAAAAGTTTTACAAACGGAGATAATGTATTGACTATTCTTGAAGACATCAACATCAGCATTGAGGAAAAGGAAACTTTTTCTATTGTAGGTCCTTCAGGAAGCGGTAAAACAACATTACTTGGATTGTGTGCCGGTTTGGACGATACAAGTAGAGGAAAGGTTGAGTTGTGCGGTGTTGACCTGGGGCAACTGAACGAAGATGAACGTGCAATTTTAAGAAACAAAAAAGTAGGGTTCATTTTCCAGGATTTTCAATTGCTTCCATCGCTTACAGCTCTTGAAAATGTAATCGTACCCCTGGAGTTACAGGGAGAAAAAAATGCAACTCAAATCGGGAAAGATTTGCTGGAAAAAGTCGGACTGGAAAACCGAATGAGTCACTACCCCTCTCAACTTTCAGGTGGAGAGCAGCAAAGAGTAGCTATCGCCAGAGCTTTTTCTAACCAACCCACCATTCTTTTTGCAGATGAGCCAACAGGTAACCTGGATGAAGAAAGTGGAGAAACAGTTGTTAATTTACTTTTAAACTTAAACAAGGAAGCGGGAACAACATTAGTTATTGTCACCCACGATTTGGAGCTGGCGCAAAAAACCCAACGAAGAATTATCCTGAAAGGAGGTACCATTTATCACGAAGAAACAGAAGCAACCGTAGATGAGCAAATTTGAACTGGAAACGAGAACTAAAGTTTTTTGGCTCATTAAAATGGCCTGGAGAGACTGGCGCGCCAGCCGTAAAAAACTGTACCTATTTATTGCTTCTATTGTTTTGGGTATCTCGGCAGTTGTTGCCATTCAATCCTTTGGCAACAATTTAAAAGTTAAAATAAAGGAAGATTCAAAAAGTTTAATGGGTGCAGATTACATCATAAACATCCGCAAAAAGCCCACTCAAAAAGTTCAACAAATTGCCGACTCATTAGGTTATAAAGCCCGTGAGATCAACTTTGCTTCCATGGCTTTCTTTTCTAAAAACGGAGGTTCCAAACTCGTCAAAGTAAGTGCTTATGAAGGTGCGTTCCCTATTTATGGGAAAGTAAAATCCCTTCCCGAAAACGCAGCAAAAACCTACAAAACAGACCAGGGAGCTCTGGTAGATGCAACCACTTTATTGCAATTCAACTTAACGGTTGGTGACTCCATCAAAATTGGAAATATCTCTCTACCCATTTTAGGCTCTCTGGAATCCATTCCAGGAAAATCAGCAATTTCCACATCGATTATCCCTCCTGTTTTTATTCCCTACAGCTTAATTGAAAAAACAGGCCTGATTCAAAAAGGGAGTAGAGTTGAATACCTGTATTATTTTCAATCGGAACCTAAAACAGATTTAAATGAACTTCAAGCTGCCTTGCTTCCAGAGCTGGATAAAGAAAGTGCCGATCTGGACACGCATCTCTCCGCAGGACGTCAACTGGGAAAAGGGTATAATAACTTTGGTAAATTTTTAAATGTAGTTGCTTTTACAGCTTTACTTTTAGGTTGTCTTGGTATTGCAAGTGCTACAAACATTTACATCAAAGAAAAAAAGAAATCGATTGCTGTGCTNAAATGTATAGGGCTTACTCGAAAACAGACTTTTTTAATTTATCTGTTTCAAATCGTTTTTATAGGTTTTTTAGGCAGTTTACTGGGCACTCTTTTAGGTATAGGTTTCCAACAATTTTTCCCGATTCTTTTGGGTGATTTCCTTCCAGTTGACGTATCCTTTTCAATTATTCCAAATGTAATCATACTCGGTTTAACCATAGGCGCAATTATGTCGGTGGTTTTTTCACTGTACCCGCTATTAAGTACCTGGTTTGTTACACCCAATGAAGTTTTACGAAATCAAGGAACCAATCGGCAAAAAAACAACACCTTATTTTTTATTGTCGGACCAGCCATTGCGCTTACGGTTTTTCTTTTTTCTTATTTATTGCTTGGTGAGTTCCTGTATTCCTTAATCTTTTTATTGGGAATCTTAGTGGTTTTTGGTTTAATCCNATTAATTGCAGGGGCTTTCATTATACTTATTAAAAAATCATTTCCAAAAGGTTGGAGTTTTTCCTCTCGGCAAGGACTTTCCAACTTATTTCGTCCAGGAAACCAAACCATCACTTTAATCCTTTGTATTGGAGTTGGTGTATTTTTGATCAATACTTTGTATCTGGCAAAAGATGCCCTAATCAGCAGTACCTCGTTTCAAAAAAGCACAGAAGTTCCCAATATCCTTTTGCTGGACGTACAAAAAGAAATCATCGATTCTGTTGCGAATACAATTGAATCTTTTGATCAACCTGTGCTCGATGAAATTCCCGTTATAGCCATGAAGGTATATAGCATAAATGGTGTAAGAGCAGCGGAACTAAAAACCGACTCTTTAAACGGAATAAAGGACTGGGTACTGGAAGGTCAGTTCAGGTCTTCATACAGAGATTCTCTTATTTCATCCGAAGCGTTAATTGATGGAGAATGGATAGGTAAAGTAAATAATCCAGATGTAATACCAATATCCTTGGACATTGGCTTTAAAAAAGACGCTAATCTGGAGTTAGGTGATAAGGTTACTTTTAATATTCAAGGTGTATTGATCGATACCGAGATTAAAAGCATTCGAAGAATTGAATGGTCACAAATGAAAATGAATTTCTCNGTTTTATTTCCNGCAGGTTCGCTGAACGACGCCCCTCAAACCAACGTTTTAACNACAAGGGCTCCAACNGATTCCATTGCCGCAAAAATGCAACAAACACTNGTNATGGATCATCCAAGCGTAACCGTAATTGATGTGCGNTCGGTAATGAAACTGGTGGAAAACATACTTTCCAAAATTGCATGGGTAATTAATTTCCTTGCCCTTTTCAGCATATTAACNGGCTTTATTGTCCTCATTGGAGCCGTTAGAACCAGTAAGTATAAACGATTGAAAGAAAATGCAATGTTAAGAACCATTGGAGCTACCAGTAAACAAATATTCAATATGACTACAGTTGAGTACATTTTACTGGGCGCTATAGGAACACTTTCAGGAACAGCTCTTTCTGTAATAGGAGCTTATTTACTTTCAACCTACTCTTTTCGAACGCCTTTCGTAGTGTCATGGCTCCCCGTTGTGTTAGTTCCTCTTATTGTAACTTTTGCTGTTGCAATCATTGGAATAGTGAACAACATTCAAATTATTAAAACCTCTCCGAAAGAAATTTTACGTGGAGTTTAGTAAAATCTATGTGATATTAAGTAGTATATTTAAGTATGAGGGGCTNCTTAACTACGATACTCTGCATTGCTCATCTTTTTGCTTTTTCTCAGTGCTTTGACTCGGGAGGAATAGGTGATTTTGAAGGGGAAAATGCGCTCAATCAATTCGTGACTGGAACGCAAGGAAACGGAACTCTGGAAGTAACTTCCGAGGATAAACACTCTGGTAATCAATCTTTAAAAGCCACTGTTTCTGTTGCCGGTGCATGGCAGGTAAGGGTTTTTAACACCGGAACGTGTTACTTCGATTTAGCCTCAGGAGAGTCTTATACTGTATCGTTTTATGCCAAAGGAGAAATTGGTGATGCAATTAACGTATCTATAATGAANAACACTACTGTTNNTCAAAATGAGGATNTTNTNATNCGTTCCNCCAATTGGNAATTATATACCGNAACTTTTGAAGNCGNGNTNAACTCATCTACAGGCAGAATTAAACTCATTTTCAAGGATGAAGGGACATACTACGTNGACNATATNCAGTTAAACNGTTTGGANTGCAACGGTGACTCTGNTGGTTCAGCNAGTTTAGACAACTGTGGAATTTGCTCCGGGGGAAACACAGGNNTAACTCCAATAAACGACTGTTCNTTTCAATCGATACCTCCTACAAATAGCAATTTGATTTTCGAAGGTGTAAATGATGTAGATATTTCGGAAAATAAGGCGACGCTATATCGCTTTAAAAAAGAATATGCATTAGATGAAGTTTCAGGGTATTATCTGCAAAAAAGAGCAGGAGCAACAAGTGGAGTGAAGCTTCGATTTAAAACCAATAGTCCCAAAATAAAAGCCTACTTCCAGGAAAACACATCCATAAGCGACGATGTATTCTGGCATACCTTTGATGTATTTAAAAATGGAGAATACCAGTTTGATTCCCAAGGATGGGAAATTGAAATGGAAAATCCATCACAAAAAATGACAGAATGGTCCATTACTTTTCCCTCTTTTTCGAATGCAGAGTTTTTAAAACTGGAAATAATAAATGGGTTTTCATTAAGTCCCATCAGCAAAAACAAACCCGTGTATGTAGCCATAGGTAACTCCATTACCCATGGAATGGGAATCAATACCTACTCCACACGTTTAACGTACCCTTATATTCTTGCAGATTCCTTAGGTTATGAACTGTACAACTGGGGAATTGGAGGTTCAAAAATTTACGATGGGATTTTAAATAACTTTTCCACCGGACTGGAACCGGATTTGGTTTCAATTTTATGGGGATATAATGACGTACATTATTCCGGGTCGGACGCCTATTTGGCCAATAATTCCTTTCCACAATACGAAACTATCTTAACCACTTTACTGAATGATTATCCGAATGCATGTGTTTTGGCTATACTCCCCACCTACACAACAAATCCAACCAACACAACAGCAAGAACCATCGACAGTTTAAAAAATGGTCAACTGGAAATTATTCAACAATTACAAGAGAGCTACTCCAACCTATATTATCTGAACGGAAACGATTACACAGATGAATCTGGATTAAATGATGATGTACATTTGAATCAAACTGGAAACCAATCTCTCGCTTATGGAATCATCAATGATTTCGATTGTGGAACACCAACTTCAATAAACCCAGGGAAAATCCTAAAAACACAAGCATGGCCAAATCCAACCAATGGATTAATACAATGGTATGAAAAGAAACCATTTAAGGTGATGGATATACATGGAAAAATCTTGTTTTCAGGAAGAGATTCTAAAGTTGATTTAAGCAATGAATCTTCTGGGATTTATTTCTTGCAATTAGAATATGAGAACCAGATAATCATCAAAAAGTAAAATCTAAACTCTTAATTTACGGTATCGAATCTTTGTACTGAGACTTTAACTCATTTAAAAGGCTGTGCAATTCTTCTTGTTCAATTTGATATTCTTCTAATCCGTAAATGTTATTCATCTCACCAGGATCTTTTTTCAAATCAAACATCTCCCACTCGTCTACCTCATCATAATAATGAATCAATTTAAACGCACTGGTTCTCACTCCATAATGCTTTTTAACACTGTGCCATCCGTGTGGAAACTCGTAGTAATGATAATACTGCCCTTTCCGATTAAACCCTTCGCCCTCAAGCACGGGTTTTAACGATTTTCCCTGCATATCTTCAGGAACATCCACCCCAGCATAATCCAGAATAGTAGGTGCAAAATCCAGGTTCATGACCAAATTGGAATTCACCAACGAAGAATCCCTGTTGGGAAGTTTCATGATAAAAGGTGTTATCAAAGACTCTTCATACATAAATCGCTTGTCGTACCATCCATGTTCCCCCAAGAAAAAACCCTGATCTGAAGTATAAATAACCAATGTATTGTCCCACTCCCCTGTGCTCTTTAAATACTCAATCATTCTTCCCAAGTTTTCATCTACCGAAACAATACAGCGCAAATAATCCTTAATGTATCGTTGATATTTCCACTCTGCAAATGCAGAGTCAGAATAACTGGATTCATAAAACGCTTTGGAAATTGGTTGATAGTGCTTGTCCCATTCCTTTTTTTGCTCTTCGGACATCTGATTATAAGAATACTTCCAATCGTATACAGCATCCCATGTTTTACTTCCTCCTGTACCCGTTTCCGTTGAGTCAACAAACGTATTGGGATCAAGCTTCATATCGAAAGACATATACATATTTTTAATTTCCATATCCTGCTCTTTTGCAGCACTCCCTCTGTTTTTATAATCGTCGTAAAAATTATCAGGAAGAGGTAAAGTATCGTTTTTGTATAGATCTAAATGTTTAACATTGGGCATCCAGTTTCTATGGGGAGCTTTCTGATGATACATCAAGCAAAACGGTTTATTTTGATCGCGGTTTTTCAATTGTTTTAAAGAAATATCCGTTACAACATCCGTGACATACCCTTCGATATCATTGGTGTCTCCCATCTCAATCATACGCGGTTTGTAATACTGTCCCTGACCAATTAAAACATTCCAATAATCAAAACCTTGCGGAATAGAATGCAAATGCCATTTTCCAACCATCATGGTATGATACCCTACTTGTTGCAATAATTTGGGGAAAGTTTGTTGATTGCCATTGAACTTTGATCGATTGTCTTTAAACCCGTTGATATGACTGTATTTCCCAGTTAAAGCCACAGCTCTGCTGGGCCCACAAATTGAATTGGTCACTGCACAATTGGAAAACAACACCCCATTTTCTGCCAGATAATCAATATTAGGTGTTTCAATGATTTCACTACCGTAAGCACTTATGGCATGACGTGAGTGATCATCGGTCATTACAAACAAAATATTGGGACGATTTTGCTCCTTTTTTGTTTTGGTTGATTCTTTTATTTCCGAAGAGCATCCTACCAATAAAAACCCCAGGAAGTATAGTAATAATTGTCGATATTCCATTTCCTTTAATCTTGGAACTAAATTAGAAATTTAAGCCTACAAAGGAATGGGAATTATCATTTAAAAGATTCTTCGTATTTTTAGTAGCCTTCATTTTTGAAAACCACTCCTTACCCCTGCTTTATTACCAAAAACCAAAACACATGAAACTACGTAAAAACATAATTCCACCCATTAAAACGAGAACTAAAAAAGTATAAAAAGCAGTTTTAAAACAACTTTTAAAGCTTTTAATCATCATTGTATGAAGCATTTAAGTATTTTAGTATCCTTTTAATACTTGTGCATTATAGTTATGTTAATGTCGGCGAAAAAAAATAGTTTCTTATTCCTATTGCTGGTTATGGTTGCAGTTATATCTGTAGCCCAACCTGAGGTTACCGTAAAAGGTAAAGGACATGAAATTCTTGATGGAGCAGCCACTTGGCCGGATTCTACTGGACAATCTTTTGGAGTTGTACAAGCAAATGTTGGTGCAGTTACCAAAACTTATTGGATTTACAACACAGGAACATCCGACTTAACCTTGAGTAATTTTCGTATTACTGCGGTTTATAACACCCAATTTAGCATTACAACTCCATCCAATCTTGTTGTTTCTCCAGGAGATAGTGTTTTTTTTAATGTAGTATACGCACCTATAGCGGCTGGAACTCATGGTAGAACTACCGGAGGTAGTGGTGTTTGTGTTGCTGCATTTGATACCGATGATTCTGATGAACCCACTTACGACTTTAGAATATCTGGAGTTGCCACATCAAACCCTGCTTTTGATTGTTCTATAGGGCGTATATTTTTTTCTCACCGAGGAGGAGATGGAAAAACTGATTTAAAAGAATGGAATTACGGAAATCAACCTCCAACAAGAACCACAATTAATAATGGCTGGGGGTACGGTCATGATGGGATGGGGTTGAACCCAATTGATAATTACATTTACGCCGTAGCTTATAACAACTCTGCAGGTAACAAGCGTCGAAATCAATTATACACTTTCGACAGATCAGGAAATGCCCAATTTGTAGGATTCATTTCTGGAGCAGGTATTACCAATAATATGGGACAACACGCTAGTGCAGGAGCGTTCGATAATAACAATAATTTGTATGCTTTTTATAACCAAGATGCTACAAGTAGTCTGAGAAAAATTAATGTAAGATCTCAATTGGCTGAGTCAATAACATTATCTGAACCCGTTTATATTCGTGGCGCAATTTACAATCCAGATGATGGTCTTTTATACGGATTCAGCGCAGGTGCAACACATGATGGTTTAGTATCTGTTAATCCAAATGACGGAACGGTTACTTACATTGGCGGAGATGGAGATTTAACTTATGCTGCCATGTTCCGAAGTGCTGATGGAGCAGTATACATGATGTCCCAAACTTATTCCATGTACTTGGTTGATTTAACTAATGGAAGCATCGAACAAATCGGAACAAATCCAGGATGGGGAAATGGAACTTGGGTTGATGGTTGTGCGTGTGGTGAAATTAAAGCTGAAGCCGATGTAAATATTACAGTAAATGATAATCGTCCTTCATATACTCCCGGAACAACTCAAACGTATACGATTACTGTAAAAAATAATGGTCCCTGGGGATCATACAGAGATACTGTCAGAAATTTGCTTCCAGCAGGAGTAAGCATTATGAATTGGACATCTACAACTTCAGGTACTGCTGTTTCAGATAATGCAAGTGGTTCAGGAGCTCTTGAAGATGTTGTAGATATTAGTGTAGGTGATAGCATTGTTTACACGGTAAAAATTGTAGTTCCTCCTGGATTCACAGGAAATCTAGTAAATACTGCTTCTGTTACTGCTTCTACTGTAGTTGCTGATCCTTTAATGGCTAATAATTTTGTAACGGATACTGATGTGATTTTCTCTGCTTCAGCAGAGCAATGTAATAATGGATTCGACGACGATGGAGATGGAGAAGTTGACTGTTTTGATGGAGATTGTGCTGGAGTATCAGTTTGTGCTTCCCACTATACCAACGGAGTAATTCCTGATTGTCCGGACACGCCTAATGTTGCTTTATTTAGTATGCGAGAGCAATGGAGTTCTTCTGCTGGTGAAGCCTATGTTACTCCGGCTGTTGGAGACTTGGACAGTGATGGAATACCTGAAATTGTTACTGTTGATTACACTACTGGTAGACTACATGTAATAGACGGTAGAACAGGGGATGCAATAGATAATATTGCCTATGAAAATACTTACAACATTTTCTCAGGAGGAGCCGCAATTGCAGATGTTGATAATGATGGAACAGCGGAGATTTTCTTAGTAACAGGAAATGCACAAAGTGGGGCAGATAATAACAATGCGAGACAGTATATTACTCGTTTCGATTACGATAACAGGACTTTAAGCAAAACATGGAAGCAATCGTTCGGTAGAATAAACGTTACAGAGTACAGTGATCAAAAATGGGCTGTTGTTCAATTTGCAGATTTCGATGAAGATGGTGTAACAGAATTATTTATTGGTAATCATGTAATGAGTTCAGTAACTGGAGCCATAATTGCATCCCCTACAGTTGCTCAAAGAAACAGCTGGCCAAGAGGTAGGATTCCCCCTCACGATCCAGGAAGACCTTATGGTGATAACATGTCCGCTGCTTATGATGTATTACCAGCTGATTCTTGTCCTAATTGTGATGGACTTGAATTAGTTTGTGGAAATACTGTTTATGCTGTTGATTTATCTGACCCAACAGATGATGAAACAGGAATAACATTGGCCACTCAATTAACGCCAACTGCTACTTATACAGACGGACTTACAAGTTTAGCTGATTGGGACGGGGATGGACAAATGGATATTATTGTAACAGGTTATAGAGCTGGGTCTGCTAGGTTCTATATATGGGACCCAAGAGAAGATACGCTTATAATTGATGAAACCATAATTCCAAATTCGGGCAAACATCCTACTAGACAAGATTGGGGGGCCGGAAGAGCAACAGTTGCAGACTTTGATGGGGATGGAGTTAATGAATTTGCAATTGTAAGTAGACATAGATTGAATATGTATGAACATGACGGTTCTTTAAAATGGTACTCCCCTGGTTATGATGATTCTCAAAAAACTTCTGCCACGGCTTTTGATTTTGAAGGAGATGGTAAAACTGAAGTTATTTATCGAGATCAGTTTTGGCTAAGAATAATAGACGGAGTTACAGGTAAGACAAAAGACTCTTTAAGTTGTACTTCAGGAACAAGAGTAGAAATGCCTGTAATTGCTGATGTGGATGCAGATGGTGAAGCAGAAATAGTTATTAGTTGTGGAGGAAGTACAGTAGTTTATACTTCGAATCAAACGCCTTGGATGCCAACGCGTAGGGTTTGGAATAGTCTTCACTATACTCCAACCTTCGTGAATGATGATTTAACTATTCCAGCTCAACGACAAAATAAGGCTGATATTCCAAGATTGGACATCTATGCTGCTCAAGCTTATATTACCGACCCTTCAGGAGCCATTGTGTATCCTGCATTACCCGATTTTGAAATTAATATCGATTCAACTGTAATTACCGATTGTAACGATGATTCGATGTTAGTTTATTTAACAGTTTGTAATGATGATGCAGCTGCTCTTATTTATGATTACCCAGTGAGTTTTTACGATGGAGATCCAAATTCGGGAGGAACATTACTTATAACAAGAACTGTGACGATGGGGAATTCAACTCCTACTCAGGATAGCTGCTACCAATTCAGTTTTAATGTTCCTCATTTGCCAACCAACTTATTTGTTTTCGCGAATGATAGTGGAACTGGGGAATTTGGATATCCAACAACTTTATTAGAAGAATGTGATAGTTCTAATAACTCAGCTAACGCGCAAGTTGGTTGTCCTTACGATGCTGCCATTACTAAAGACGATGGAGAATTACATTATATCCCAGGAGGAGCTAGAACGTATGAAATTGTGGCTCGAAATAATGGCCCCTCTTTTACAGGTGGAATAATTTCGGATCCTTTACCTTCAGGAATAAGCGCTGGTGATGTTACTTGGACTGCCACTACTTACGGAGGAGCCATCACAACAGCATCTGGAACGATGAATGGTGCTTTACAAGATACAGTGGACATTCCTGGAGGAGATAGTATAGTTTATTCGGTTACTATTTCAACTCCTGATGATCTAACTGGAGATTTGGTAAATGTTGTTTCAATTAATGTTGTTGGGGATACCATCACAAATAATAATACTGCAACGGATACAGATACTGTAGATTGTACATTTGCAATTTCAGGAGTAGTAAATTCAAAAACTCAAGGGTGGACTCAAATCGGAACTGTAGTGGGTGGATTTACCTACAACTTCAATTCGGCTGGTGGTACAAAAACCTTTACCGCTTCAAATGGTCCTGAAGCTGGCCAGGAAATCACAACAGTTGTCTATAATACTGGTACAGGGTGGAGTATAAGCATGGCAAGAAACCGTTATAACAACGCTAATTCTTATGTAGAAACGATTACTGGTACTTACGACAATTCTCCTCATGCATGGACGGGTTTATCAGGAACCGCTCCTGAAAATGCTCCAATTTTAGGCTTTATGGCTTTTATCGATCGAAATGGAAACGGCTCATACAATTCAGGTACAGATGATTTTATTCGAGACATTAATTCACTCACAATAACACCTGATAATTCGGGAGAGCTATACATGGCTTTTTATGACAATGGCTCGTATGCCGACAATAATGGAGTTATCAATATTGATGCAAGCATAATACCGCCTTCTTTGGATTTTGGTGAAGACACCACTCTATGTGCAGGAAGCACGCTTGAATTAGATGCTGAAAATCCTAATGCTTTGAGTTGGCAATGGAATACAGGAGGTAACACTCAAACTATCCAAGCTGAGTCTTCGGGTGAATATTCAGTTGAAGTTACTAGTGCAGGAGGATGTATTGTAGAAGACACTATAAATGTTACAATTGACACAGTAATTGTGAAGTTAAGAAACGACACTTCTTTTTGCTTTGGAGATTCGCTATTGTTAGACGCTGGAAACCCCGATGCCGAAAGTTGGAACTGGAATACTGGAGATGATGCACAAACAATTTATATCTACTCAACGGGCGAGTACATTGTTGATGTTACAAATTCCTCAGGCTGCACGAGTGAAAAGGACACAATCAACATTACGGTCAACGCACTACCTATCATTGGTTTAGGGGAAGACACATCAATTTGTTCTGGTGAATCAATATTATTTGAAGGACCGCTAGGAGGTAGTTCCATATGGAGTACTAATGAAATCTCAAGTTCTATTTCAACGGATACTGCTGGAATCTATTACGTTGAACATACAGATACAAACAACTGTACAAACTCTGATACAGTAGTTCTCACAATTGACACTCTGCCCGATGTTAATTTAAGACAGGACACTACACTTTGTAAAGGAGATGATTTAGTTATTGATGCTGGACCATTTGAATCCTGGATATGGAATACTGGTGAAAATAGTCAAATCATTAACGTTGATACTTCAGGTCTTTATAAAGTAACTGTTTTTAATACTTTTAATTGCTCAGACAGCGATAGTGTAATAATAAATTTAGCACCTCTTCCAACAATTGATTTAGGTCCAGCCGACACAACTGTTTGCTTAGAAAATTTATATGAATTGGATGCAGGAAATTCAGGGGAAACCTTCTTATGGAGTTCAGGAGAAGAAACCCAAACCATTACACCAAATGAAGCCGGGATTTATCTTGTTACCGTTACACTTGGTACAGGGTGTTTTGCGATTGACTCTATTCAAATTGATACATTTATAACCCCTTTGCCAAACCTGAATGTACCAGATACAGCAATTTGCGAGGGAGATTCAGTAGAAGTTTCTGCAAGTACAGGATTCGAAAGTTATTCCTGGACAAATGATACAAGTACTTCAAACCATGCAGTTTTGAAATTAGCTGGTAAATATTTTATAACCGTCATAAGTAACGATGGCTGTAACGGTATAGACAGTTTAACCCTAACTTTAAATCCTCTACCCACAATTGGGTTAGAAGATTCGTCTAAATTTTGTTCTTTCGGGCAGTTAACCTTGTCTGCTAATGAGTTTGGTGCTGAATATGCCTGGAGTACGGGAGAGTCGGATAGGGAAATTATAGTAAACACTCTTGATACTTTTTGGGTCAAGGTTACAACTGCTGAAAACTGTGAATTATCGGACACCACAATTGTTTACGAAGACACATTGCTAATTGACTTAGGGGAAGATGCTTCGTTTTGCGAAGGTGATTCAGTAATTATCGATGCTGGAGATTTTGTAACTGAAATTTGGAATTCGTCAGACACAAGTTCCACATTAAGTGTAAATCAATCAGATACCATAACAGTTCTTGCCATCGATTCAGAAGGTTGTTTTGGAATAGACACTATGATTGTCACTCAAAACCCCACTCCGTCCCTATCTTTAACTCAACAAGACTCAGCCATATGCGACTTAATCGGAGAAACAAGCAGTGCATCTGTCCTTAATCCTGAAGATATGGATATTATATGGAGTACTGGAGAATCGGGAGAAACAACTACTGTATCCGATACAGGCTGGGTTAAAGCAACAAAGACAAATGAATTTGAATGTTCTGCAAAAGATTCTGTTTTTGTGGATAGAGAATGTGAAGAAAAAACGTTTACTCTACCTAATATTTTCACTCCTGATGATGATGGAACCAACGAAACCTTTATACCAATTGAAGATCCAATATCATTAAGCACCTACTTTAGTGTCATTCAATTTATTGTTTACAATAGATGGGGTAGAATCGTTTACATGTCCAAAGACAAACTGCCTTATTGGGAAGGTATTTATCAAGACACAGGGGAACCATGTCCTTCAGGGACTTATTTTTGGATAGTTGATTATCGAACTATTTATGGGGAACCGAAAAAACTTAACGGATACGTCCAACTGGTTAGAAAATCAGGAACATAAGTTTTACCCTTTGTAATTAACACTATAAAACAGTAACCATTAGCATAGCTCTAACAGTATAATAATGTGCTGCCGTTAAAGTTATTGCTTATGAAAAACCTTACATACGTTTTTATATTCAGCGCTTTTTTTTCTGTTGCCCAATCTTTAACACATCCACACATTTGGACATCTCCATCTGAGAGAAACGATGTCCTGAATAAAATAAATAGCGACACTGCGTTAAAATGGTCGGGTAAATTATATAATGATTTACACAATGCTGTCGATGATTTGGTGTCTGCACATAAAACATCCCCTCAAAGTTACCTTTCTCAACTACCTGATTTAAATAATAATGATAATTCCAGAAACGACCACAGTGATGCTTTGTATAATGCGGTACAAGCAGGGATTTTATACTTTTTAGATGAGGACGAAGACTACGCACAATTTGCTGCCGACATACTTTCCTATTACACACCAAAAATAGCCGAGCAAACGGGTGATTTATACTTTTCAAAAACAGGACACTGGATTGAAAGCAGAGATTTATATCCAAAAGTCGGAATGATTTACGACTTCATTCAGCCCTTCCTAAAAAACGAAGGAAATACAGTTTACGATGTACATAGCGGAACTAGAAGATCATTTGATTTAGATACTGCTGAATTGGCCTTTAGAAGATTGGCAGACGAAGTATTTGATCACGGAGGAACAGGTTCAAACCATTCTGCATACGAGGCGAGCGGAGCATTATTTAACATCCTTTGTATTGAGAACGATTCCATAAGAGATGTTTATTTTGATACTTTCATGAACGGAACCCCAAATCAAGATGGATTTCATACCATTTTAAATACCATAAAAACAAATGATTATTTGTGGCCAGAATCATTTACCTATGGTAAAGTTACTCATGAGGTTGTATTGCACCTTTTAAATGTTGTTGACAGATACAGGGACTCTCTAAATTTAGTGAACAGCCATAGAAGCGCATTAAAGGGTGCTTTTTTGTACCAAAACATGAAATACCCCAACAAAACAGCAGCCATTCGAATGGGCGATTCAAGAAGAGTAAAAAAAACAAGTTGTGAAAACTTGTACCTTAAAGTTCTGGCAATAGCACACAGGAGGAGTATGAACGTTTATAAAAACCTTGCGATTCAAAGAATACAGGGATTGTATAATGATGAACAATCTTTTATCCCATCAATAGAAAACCAAGGACTGGAATGGGAGAATCCAACAAAGTTATTTTGGGGTATTGATATCGATTTGGAAAATCATTCTGAGACTGTAGAGTATCACTCCAGTGCAAAATTCCCTCATGCTGGAATTGGTGTTTTAAGAAATTATAATTGTGAAAATAAAGAAGAGCACGGATTAATGGGGTTTATAGGTGGTGCGCATTATGTCCACTCCCACTTAACCGGAATTGAAATGGAATTGTATGGAAGTGGAATGGTTATGGGTGCCGGTAGTGGAGATCCAAAAGCTACATCAGCAAGAAGTTCTGATGTTTACAGAAACTATCACCGTATTTATGCAGGACACAATACCGTAATTATTAATGGCGACTCTAAAGGAACACATCCGGGGTCATGGAAATGGGATAATATTCTCTACCAAGATAAAAGTGAAATTATAGGCATTGAACCCAACATAAACATGGACCAAACCAATTCAGATGGTCCTTTTTACCCTGTATCTAATAACTTTTCATTTGTCACCGTTGAATTGGATGATAACGTAAACGATGCTCTACAACAACGTACACTCTCTATCATCAGAACCAGTGATGAAACGGGTTATTACTTAGACATTTTTCGTTCAAAATCCAATGAATTAAATAATTTCCACGATTACATTTATCACAACTATGGAGAGCACCTCTCTCTAACATCTGAGGGAAGTGCAATTACAAACGGTATTGGTTCTACCGATCAGGCGAAGTATACTTCTGATTTAAACAGAGTTTGGAGCTACACATCAACCAGTTCAGCTTATATTGATTTCCCAGGATGGCAATACTTCACAAATTTAAATGCATCCAATACAATAAATCAATCCATAACCGGGCAATTTCATGTCGATAAAATTGGAGCGTCTATGCATTTTAAAATACCATCCGGGGTAAACAGAGATTATACAGCATGCGTTGCTCCTCCTATATTAGAAACAGAAAGCGATTATAAAGCAGAACAATCTGACCCTTCCAAAAATGATTCAGCTCAAGTGCTTGTGATCCGTCAATATGGAGAAGCCTGGAATCGCCCATTTATTGTTGCTTTCGAACCCTCAAAATCAAATTCAACGATTCAATCCATAGAACATTTAACAGCTGATTCTTCAATTGTAGGAGCGAAAATCACATCTCGTGTCAATGGAATCAATGTAGTTGATTTTGTAATCAATCACGACAACAACAACCAAACATTCACGTCGAATGAAGAAGAAATTGAATTTACTGGAAGGTTTGGAATTATTAGAAAATACCAGAGTATTGATGGTCAAGACTCACTTATTGGGCTTTATATTGGTGAAGGAATCTACATAAAGAGTGGCAATCATATTTTAACCCCAGAATCGGAGGCCAACTCAGGATACCTGCAAATAGATAATATAATTACAAGCGCTGAAAACAATTCTGTTCTTTTGGAAAAATTAAACTTTTACCCAAATCCTGCAAACACATCAATCGCCTTTAACCGAAACATTAAGGAAGTTCAAATATATACTTTACAAGGAAGATTGGTTGTGCATAAAAACAACATTACTAAATTGGATATTTCGAAGTTAAACTCTGGAAACTATATCGTTATCATGAATAAGGCCACTCATAAAGAATTAATCATTTCTAAATAAAGGTTCTCAGCCTCTTTTGAAGATTAATTGTAAAACGTAAAAGGCAAATCTCGTAAGAATCTCGTATTTTTGTGTCTTGATTCAATTTTTTGTAAAAAAAATCCGAGACGAACAAAATATATTATGATGATGAAAAACGTACTTAAAAAATCTATTTTACTCTTATTTGGCTTAATACTTTCATTCAATCTTTTTGGCCAAATACCTACTCCAGCTATGGTTGGTTATTGGGAAAATTGGCAAGGAAACCGATTCGTAAAACTTAAAAATATTGATTCTAGATACAATGTTATCCAAATATCCTTTGCGGAGAGACAAAACGGAAGAGATTATGATTTGGGCTTCGAACCTGCATATTCGGAGCAGGAATTTCGAGCGGAAATGCAAGCCCTTAAGGCAGAAGGGAAAAAAGTTTTAATAAGTATCGGTGGGCAAAACGCAGTACTTATGCTTGACTCTATTGAAGAAAGAGATGTTTTCATATCCTCTGTTAATGAAATGATTGATGAGTGGGGATTCGATGGTTTAGATATTGATCTTGAAGGTGCTTCACTTGGATTTAATGATATTCACGTACAAAATCCTGGAGATGTTCGACACCAATACTTAATTGAAGCTATCGGGATGATTATGAAAAATCATTATGAAAAGCACGGAGTAAAACTTTTGCTCACTATGGCTCCAGAAACCCTGTATGTTCAGGGAGGGCTCTCAACAGCCAGTGTTAAAAGAGGGGCTTATTTGCCTCTGATCGAAACATTACGAGACAGTATTGACATGTTAAATGTTCAATTGTATAATAGCGGAAGTCAATTCGGGCTTGATGGACTTATTTACAACCAAGGGAACGCAGATTGGATTCTTGCAATGACAGAAGCTGTAATCCAAGGATTTGAATGCGCCGATAGTTTAGGAACCTACAGTGGCTTACCTGCTTATAAAGTTGGTGTTGCTTTACCAGGGTGTCACAGCTACGATGCTGTACCTCATAAAGAAATGGAGGCGGCGATGCGTTACTTAATCGGAGAAGGGCCTCAACCTGGGTCTTATACGCTGATTCAATCTGGAGGTTACCCCGATTTAAGAGGGATGATGACCTGGTCAATAAATTCAGATAAAAAATGTAGCCCTTCCTATGGTTTTGTAGATACATACAGTAAAGTTTTTACAGACGCACCTTACATTGAAATAGAAAATATCAGTGAGGTATACGAAGGAGAAGAAGACGGTAAAATCATCAAGGTCGAACTCTTCAACGATGTTTATTCGGATAGTTTAGATTCATCGAACTGGACAATAGTAAACCTTCCTGAAGGCGTCCAAATTGATACCATTCAAAGAATCAGTGATACTGTTGCTCACATTTTATTTAAAGGAAATGCATCCGCTCCTTATACCCACACAAATTTTAAAGTTACTTTAACAATAGATAGCTTAGAACTTATAAACTCCACTGAAAATCTAAGCAGAAACAATGGAGTAGTTTTAAAACCTGCGGTAACAACCCTCCCGGGAATCTTTCAACCTGAAAAATACATCCGATATCAAGGAGCAGGGATAGTTAACATGAGTAATGGAGGAAAATTTACAAGGATATACAACGGACAATGGATTGAAGTCGAAGTCGATGTTGCCGAAGCCGGAGACTATGTTGCAGATTTTAGATACAGGACATCTGCAGGAACTCATAAAGTTATTTTAAAAGTTGACGGTGGAATCAACAGTATTAACAAAATAAAAAGTGAAACTGCTTGGCAAACTTGGGAAAACCAAAGTTTTAATGTTAAACTCACAGAAGGAAAGCATAACTTTTCTCTACATTTAGTAGACGGTTGGGTTCATTTGGATTGGATTCATTTTTGGAGTGTTCTGGGATCAGACAATATCACTATTTTAAATAAATCTTTATTTTATCCTAATCCATCATCTCAAAAAATCTTTTTCGATGATTTTTCAGAAGGGACGGTTAGAATATTTGGTTTAAGAGGAGACCTTGTAAAACAAGTTGTTCTTAACTCATCCAATCAAGTTGATATAAGCGACTTAAAAACAGGGGTGTATACTGTAAAAATGGAAGATTTAAACGGCTCTGTATTTTACGATAAATTAGTTAAAAAATAAGCCTAACTGAGTTGAAATTTTAATCAAAAACCGAAGTGTAAAATCACTTCGGTTTTTTTATTTTTTCATTTCAAACCATTCTATCAGTCCGAGTATAAGACTCTGTAAAGATTTTTCAGAAATGGTGTAAGGAGGAGTTGCATATATGTATTTACCAAAAGGTCTTAACCAAAGACCTTTTTTAATGGCATAAGGTTTAAAGCCTTTTACAGTTTTTTCACTTTTAGTTTCTATAACAACCATACAACCAAGAATTCTTATTTCATAAATCTCTTCATGCTGATAATCGGAAAAAGCTACTTTAAACTGGGTTTCAATATGCTTTATTTTGTTTAAATAATCCTCTCTTTCAAAAATCTCATAACTTTTTAACCCTACAGCACAAGCAAGTGGATTTCCCATAAACGTAGGGCCATGCATAAACGCCTCTTCATAAGTTGAACCTAAAAAAGCATCATAAACGATGTCTGTCGACAAGGTTGCAGCGTGTCCAATGTATCCCGCTGTTAGTGCCTTGCCTAAAATCAAAATATCGGGAGTTATTCCCGCGTGCTCGCAGGCAAATAATTTTCCTGTTCTACCAAAACCGGTTGCTACTTCGTCCGCTATAAATAAAACATTAAAATCTGAGCACATTTTTTTTGCCTCAGTTAAATATTCGGGTGAGTAAATTTGAAAACCTCCTGCACCCTGCATAATTGGCTCAACAATAAAACCGGCTATTTCATTGGCGTGAGCTTTTAAGATGGATTCCAATTCTAATAAGGCTTCTTGCAACTCCTCTTTTGTGCAGTTAAAACCACCTTTTGGAATGGAGGTATAAAACCCTTTATTTAAAATGTGATTGTATGAATTTTGATAATCTGAATCGTCCCCTACCTCCATTGCTTTAAAGGTGTCACCATGATATGCTTTTTTTAGCGAGACAAACTTACATTTTGCCTTTTTACCTTTGTTCGACCAATATTGAATCGCCATTTTTAGTGCAACTTCAACAGCCACAGAACCACTGTCCGAGAAGAACACGTGATTCAATCCCTTAGGCGTAATTTGCACCAATTTTTCTGCAAAAGACTCAGCTGGTTTGTGTGTGAGTCCGCCAAGCATAATATGGGCGAATTTATTTGCCTGATTCGATAATGCTTCATTCAACTCAAGGTGGTTATAGCCATGAATAGCTGCCCACCAAGAAGAGACTCCATCAATTAACCGTTGACCATTATCGAGTGTTATGTATTCCTTTTCTGCATGAACAACCTTGTAGCGAGATTCATTGAGTTGCATTTGAGAATATGGGTACCAAACCTTGTTGTTCATAACCAAAAAGGACATTTAGAAAGGAATAAAGATACTAAAATTGAAAATTGTTACTCGAATGGGCATTTCATTCACTTTAGAATTAATACGAGAACTGATTTTATTGTTTTAAAAGCTCGTTTGCTAAACGAAAAGTATATATTTTCTAATGCGGTAAATTTATTTTAAAACCTCCTTTTTGTTTTGGAAAATCCACCTTTTCAAAAATTCGTTCAACATTTAACTCAAAAGAACCCTGATAATCTTTATTCCATTCATCTGGAGCGATAGAAGAGAGAAAAAATTCACCATTTTCCTTTTTGTAGAGGTGGTAACATACTCCAACTATGGGTTCAAAATTAAATTTAGAGTTGTAAATTTTTTGATTTAACTCATAAAGCTCCAAGGTTTCTTGGTAGTTTTTTTTAATGGCCTTATATCGAGCCTCCAGATTCTTGTTGACTTTTGTCTTTCCTATGTTTTTCCAGTGATTGACATCTTCATATTCAATCATAGGGGCTCCCAGATCCGTACTGTATTTTTTCAATGAAGCATCGTATTGATTGGTTTCTTCATTGAAAACTACATTGTCAGAACGATCCTTTGGCTTCTTTGAGAGATACGTTTCAATATCCTCTTTTTTAGCATAGGGATATTCTTCGTAAAAATCACCAGTATAGTATTTGTTCAAGCCCGAAATAGCAACGGTATCAATTGCCTGCAAATTAATTGATCCATCCTTTTTAACGGCAGAGGGTTTAACGTAAGCAAACTCAATACTACCAACAATAAAAAGACACCCGTTTTTTAATTCATGTTCCTCTTGAAAATGCAAACCTATTTTTATGTGAGATTCTTTAACAAACGGAGCAGAAAAACCATCTATGAACTCTTCAGTTAATTTAAGTGCTTTAAATTCGGATTCGTTATCATCAAATTTAGCCGAAGTAAAATGAGCTTTACCGGTAATGTTTGTATGTATTTGATTGATGGTGAATGTTTTGCTTTTCTTTATATTAGAATACGTATGCCTGGGCACAGTTAAAGGCCGCATGACAAAACCCAGTAATGCAGGGTAGGAACCAACATGTACAACAGATGAAAAAACCGCTAGATTGGTTAGCCCATCAGAGCCGATTGTTCCAATTAAACTACCTGACTTGTATCCACTTATCGTATTGATAAAATTGGCTTTAAACCTTTTATCAAAGGAATTCAAATCTTCTTTAGAATAAAAAGCATCCATTATGATTGCAAAAGTTTGTTAAGGCAACTTATCTATTTTCTTCGCAAGCTCTTCGGCTTCATATCTTTTGGCATCAGATTTTGCTCTGTCAATTTTTGATAAATCGTAAGATTCCTTTAGTAAAGCTTTATATTTCTCTTGTAGCTTTTCTTTTTCTGATTTCTTCTTAAAAAATGAAAATAAACCCATATAATAATGTTTAAGTAAATTTAACGATTGTTAAACAAAATAACTACTTTTTTCAATCAAAAACAATGATTAAACACCACTGTACTTATGTAAAGTAATTCATAACCAAACACATAGAAACAAATCTTTCCAACAATTACTTTAAAATTTGTATTTTTAGTCCGAAACTAAAACAACCTTATAAACCTTTGCGCTTCTAGTAATGATAAGAAAGTTGCATGTATTACTCTTCTTTTTAATCTCGTCAGTTGGTATGTTGCTTAATGTGGCTCATGCCCAATATTTCAATGTTAATGGTGATGCGGTTTCCTCTGGTGACGGTTGTTACGAATTAACAACAGCACAAACATTTCAAGGAGGAACAATTTGGTCTCCTCAAAAAATATCACTGGAAGAATCTTTTGTAATACATGCGCGATTAAATTTTGGAACTATTGATGCAAATGGTGCAGATGGTATTGCATTTGGACTTCAACCTGTAAACAATTCTACGGGAGGTGCCGGAGGCGGTATGGGGGTTTCAGGAATCACTCCTTCATTAATTGTTGAAATGGATACGTGGAAGAATGGTTATGACCCTAACTATGACCATATGCATCTTATACAAGATGGTGAGTTAAATCATAGTGTTGGAGGTTCTGTTTTAGCTGGGCCTGTCCAAATTGTGAATGGACAAAATAATGTTGAGGATGGGAATTGGTATCCTGTTAAGTTTACCTGGGATAAACCAACAAATACGTTTTCTGTAGAAGTAAATTGTGATTTAAGATTAACGTATACGGGTGATATTATAAACGATATATTTGGAGGTAATGATAGTGTTTATTGGGGGTTTGGGGCTGGTACTGGAGCTGCTATTAATAATCACCAGGTGTGTATTGATGCTACCGATTTATTAAAAATTTCAGATTATAGTATTTGCCATGGAGAACAAGTTTCATTTGACCTTCCAATGGTTGGGAAAAACTATACATCTGCTTCTTGGGATGTTACTACCGGAATAGATGACCCTAATTCTACTAGTCCAGTTATTCAACCAAATAATACAACAACTTACGAGGTAACTTACAGAAGTTTTTGTGACGAGGAATTGAAAGATACATTTGAAGTTCAAGTTAATCCTTATCCAAATGTTGGTCTGCAGGATGATGAAACGTTTTGTGAAGGAGAAGATCCAGTAGAATTAGATCCAGGTGAGCATACTACCTATAAATGGAATGTAGGAAATGAAACAAGTAGAACTATTACTGTTGATTCAACATACGAGTACAAGGTTACTGTTACAAATGAGTTTGGGTGCGCCGATAGTGATAGTGTATTGATTTCCTATACTTCTAACTTAAACGATTGTAATACAGATACAGATGGTGATGGTGTGGCAGATTGGTTAGATTTAGATGATGATAATGATGGTATTTTAGATGAGGATGAAAGTTGTCCTCAATCTATAGGAGGTTTAAGCCCAAGGTTAGGGTTTTTATTCCAAGATACCCCTTCAAAACTTTATACAGTCGACTTGATAACTGGTGAATTTAATCATGTACATACTTTTACTAAATATTATAATGCTGTTAGTTTTAATGATGATGATGGATACTTTTGGGCAATAAGAATTAACCAAAACACTCTCAATGCTGTTGCAATTGATGTTCTTGATCCTGATGATTGGTCGGTTGCTCATACCTTCTCTTTTAATCGAGAGGGGACAGGGTGGGTTGCAGGTGGATATGACCCACTAAGCAAAACATATATGCTTCGAGGTGGTAATGGGCTCGTAAAATTATTTGATGGTGATCCTAATTCAGGGACTTATGGTCAACAAATAAAAAAGTTTAACACTAACGACAATTTTGATGTTGTTGATCTTACTTTGAACCCGCTTGATGGAAAATTTTATGGAATTAGGAATGGAAAATATTATTCTTACGATCCTGTCACAGAAACAGCTACCAACCTTGGTGATCTTCCAGGTATAATTGCAGATGGAACATACGGAGCAGCTTATTCAACATTAGACGGTAAAATTTATTTCTCTGAAAATAATAGTGGTGGTGTCTATGAAATAGATATGAATATCACGCCTTATACGGCAAAGAAAATTGCCAATGGTCCAGGTAATGTTAGTAAAAATGACGGTGGTAAATCCTTATATGTTGGAACAGACGGATCATGTTTATATGATACGGATGGAGATGGTATTCCTGATGCAACAGATACCGATTCAGACAATGATGGTTGCCCAGATGCTATAGAAGGTGGGGCAAGTTTCTTATACGATGATTTAGATGGTGATTTAAGATTAACTGGAGCAGTTGATGCGAATGGTGTTCCAATAGTCGCAAATGGTGGTCAGGCTGTGTATACTAGTCAGGATTCTACTCGACAATTTTGTCCGATTGATTTGATTTTTTCGGATACGTTAACAATATGTCAAGGAGATACGGCATTAATTGAAGGAATCCATATGGTTAACACGACTTGGTCTGGAGATTCTTTTTTGGTTATAAACGATAGTACCATTAAAGCGTATCCTAATTCAAGAAGTGTTTACACAGTAGAACGATCTTTAGCAAGGCAAGATTTATTGTTGAATAACGACTTTGAAGATGTGCCTGTTTCAGGTACGAATGCGCAGTTAGATGCTAGTTTAGTGAATGGTTGGAATACTACCGCTACGGATAATAAAATTGAAATTTGGAGAGATGGATTTCTTGATCATCCTGCTTATTCTGGAACTTTTTTTGCGGAATTAAACGCAACTCAACCTTCTGCACTTTATCAGGATGTGGAAACAACTCCTGGAGAAATTATAAAATGGGGGTTTGCGCATAGGGGTAGAAATACAGATGAGACCATGCAGTTAAAAATTGGTCCTGTGGGAGGTCCTTATGAAGTGATTGGTGATTTTACAGATGGTCCAACTGCTTGGGGGTATTATTCTGGGGAGTACGTTGTGCCCGATGGGCAAATTAATACTCGATTTTTATTTTCAGCGAATGATGGAAATGCTGCTGCAAATCTTATTGACGCTCCTACTTTTGAGGCTATTGTTAAGCAAACGGATAGTGTTGTTGTGGAGGTAGAGTTTTGTAAAACTGATTTAGGGGTTACCAAAACAGATGGGACTGATAAATATTACTCTGGTTCTACAACAATATATTCAATTGTTGTTAAAAATTCAGGTCCCAGCCCAGTGAAAAAAGGAATAGTGGAAGATCCTATTCCTTCAGGAATTTCAGCTGGAGATATAACGTGGACTGCTACTGCCTATGGCGGTGCCACCTCAACAATTTCAGGAGTTCAAAACGGAGCTTTAGTTGATACCGTTGATATCCCTGTAAATGATAGCGTAGTTTATACTGTAAATATATCTGTCCCCTTAGACTTTGTGGGAGATTTGGAGAATACCGTAACCATTACAGCGGATAACGATACCTTTCCAGATAATAACACAGCAACCGATATAGATACTAAAGATTGTAACTTTCAAACACAAGGAACGATTGATTCTAAAAACGCAGGTTGGGTGAAAATGGGTAACGTAATAAACGGCGTACCCTATCAGATTTCATACAATGGTGGAACCAAAACTTTTGTCCCTGTGGATGGCCCAGAAGAAGGGCAAGAAATTACTACGGTGGTATATAATACCGGAACAGGCTGGAGTGTAAGTTTATCGAGACATCGATACAACAATTCAAATAATTATGGCAACACGATTTCAAGTTACGACAACA
>PBEC01000015.1 GCA_002717515.1 Flavobacteriales bacterium | reverse complement strand
ATACTCTTTTTACAGATTTTGATTTTCCAACGCCACCTACATTTAACGATGATTATACAGGAAGATTGGCAGCAAGTGAAAATATGATGGAAATAGAAAACCATCTCAACCGCCGTGATATGAAACAAAAAGCTCCTTCAGGACTATCCCGTAAAGACTCGATGCGCTGGCTGGCCTATGGAGATCGTGGACAATTCTGGTCCCCTGATGACACTTTACAAGGCGCAGCTCTAAAGAACTGGAAATATCAAGTTTACATTAAAAATTATTTACGTTGCATCGCAGGAGTAGATAGAGCAGTAGGAAAAGTTCTGGACTATTTGGAAGAAAATAATTTAAGTGAAAACACCCTGGTGGTTTATACATCTGACCAAGGTTTTTATTTGGGTGAACACGGTTGGTTTGACAAAAGATGGATGTATGAAGAATCGTTTAGAATGCCATTTTTAATCAAATGTCCAGGAAAAATAAAACCAGGAACAGTTTCCAATGATTTAATTATGAATATAGATTTTGCCCCTACTCTTTTAGATTTTGCGCAATTAAAATCACCTGAAGAAATGCAGGGAAAAAGTTTTAAAAGTTCATTTTCAGATGCAAGCGGGACATTTCGAGAATCCGTTTACTACCACTATTATGAATATCCAATATGGCATAAAGTACAACCCCACTATGGAATAAGAACAGAACGCTACAAACTCATCCATTTTTATTATTCCATGGATGAATGGGAATTGTATGATTTAGAAAATGACCCTCAAGAAATGAATAATATATACAAAACTGCTTCAGATAGTTTGGTTGAATTTCTTAAAACTAAACTAAGTGAATCACAAAAAAACTATATGGATAACGGTTCATTAGAAGAAATGAAATTAATGACGGATACTATAATAACAAGAATTTACAACGAACCAAAAAAATAAATAGCTTGAACAATATATCCTTTTTGAAGTATTGATTGGAATATTTTAATTCACTATATTCAATTTCGACCTACTACTAAAATTTTATTGAATCAAGTTCATTTGTGTTTAACTAATAAAATTGTAGTCATGAAAAATTTTTACATTTTAACATTTTTAATTTGCTTTGGATATTTAACGTCTAAAAGTCAAGGACAAAGAGTCCTATTTACAGATAACTTTGGTGCCTACAGTAATGGTGAGAGTTTATCTGGAAATGGCAGCGGATGGAACGCGACAGGTGTTGGTGATTTTACTAATAAAATTAATTCAACTTTTGGAGCCTCTGGCTCAAATTGTTTTGGTCAATTGGCCACAACAGGTGCTGCTACAGCCTATCAGGAGTTAGAGTTAAAAGCGGGAGACACATATGTTTTTAAAGCTTATTTAAAAACAACCAACAATAAAATTTACTCAACAATACGAATCAATGTTGGTGGAACAGATGTAGCCACATCCGGTAATGTAAGTGCCAATTACTCATGGGAAGAACTTTCCATTTCATATACACCTTCAGCTGATGAAACTGCAAAATTTGTTGTTCAAAAAACTCAAGGGCAAGTTTTAAATGTTGATAAAGTGAAAATAATATGTACATCGTGCGCAAACAAAAGATTCGTTTATGATTTCCATGACTCGAAAGAAAACTGGGTAAGTGGAGGTGGATGCACTCTTGGACTGAATGACAAGGGTATGGTTCTTAATGCNACCAATACTACTCCAATTGCAAGATCCGGAGATTTAAGCCAAGATTTGGCTTTAAATACCGCAAATTACAACAGGGCAAAAATAACTTTTAAAACTCCATACGCTATGGGAGGACAAGGATATGGTAAGTTTTATCTTTATGATGTAAATGGTGGAAACACACAATTTGCCACCTATGATTTTGTACGAGATGCGGCAAACACATCTACTTTCCAAACGGCAGAAATTGATCTTACTTCAAATGGATCTTATACAGGAACAATAGCAAGAATTGGTGTTAGAGCTCCTTGGGGAATTGCCGGTGGTGGTCAGGCTTTCATACAAAGAATTGAACTTTATAACGACATTGCAACAAGTATTGCAGAAAGTGAAATCTCTAGTTACCAGGTTCAATTATATCCTAATCCAACAACAAATTCAATAACCTTAAACTTGGATGGTGTTTCGAATGTTAATATTGAATTTATAGATGTTCAAGGNAAATTGATTTTCAGTAAAAATCAGGTNCAAAGCCANGANCAAATCAATTTATCGGGAATTTCAAAAGGAATCTATTTTGTTAGAATCTTAAGTGACTTAGGAAACCAACAAATTAAAGTAAGGGTAAAATAATATAATACATATTGTAATAAAAAAGCATAGCTTTGAGCTATGCTTTTTTATGTTTCTCATTTCTAAAATCACTACACCTTAGTCAAAAGGTGTAGAAGTAAATAAAGTATATTCAGCTCCCTCTAGTGTTTTCTAAACGTTCAATTTGTGAGTTCTTAATCGAAAGGTTTTAGCTTTGTTTTAAATAAAAATTTTACGTTTTTTTCGTACCTTGTAACCTTTTACATTTTAAATGGTTTAAGCTTTCGATTTTTTGAAACTTAAAACATTGTTGGAACTTAAAAGAAATTGGGAGGTTCTTATATTAAGTTTCAAAATATAGAGTACTTAGAACATACTTTAACAAACCTATGAAACACCTCAAGCTAATATTAGCTGTAATAGCTATTTTGTCTTTTTTTTCATCAAAGTCTCAGTTCGAGTTTCAAACTTGCCAAATAGACATTGCTAATTTGGAAAAACCTTGGACATGGCCTGGTCATAACAATTGGTTCATAGGGAAATTTTCCGGTGCTTCAAATGTTACAGGTAAAATGCTCGATTTTCAAGCTGGTTTTACTTTTTCAACAACAGGTGCTCCTGTTATTAATCAAGGAACTCCATCTTATGAGGGTGTTACAACTGCAAGTAACGATTTAGGAGAACTTGTAGTTTTTACAAATGGAAGATGGGCTTGGGATAAAAACAGCAATAGAGTATCTACCGATCTACAAGAAGGTAATGAAGGAGGATCAAGTATTGTTGGATCTGCTTCGCAAGGTGTGATATGCGTTCGACACCCCCTAACTCCCAAGAAATTTTATATAATTACAACTGGTGATGTAATTGGAGGAGCAAACCCTCCTGTAAGCTACAATATATTCAATGAAAATGGAGCTGAAATACAAGGTGCTACCTCTTTGGGGGTAAACGCATGTGAAGGAATTGCTGCAACTTTCCATGAAAACAAACTTGACATTTGGGTCACTGTTCTTGGTTACAATTCAACCACTCTCTATTCTTTTTTATTAACCTGTGATGGATTTGTTGATCCACCCGTTGAAACAAACCTTGGTTATAACCAAACACTTGATGCAGGAAGAGGTGGTATTGCTTTCTCCCACGATGGCCAAAATTTTGCAGCTGCATTCCCTAATGCCTATCCAAATGCAGATAGACAACTTGTACTTTATGATTTTGACAATTTAACAGGAACTTTTAGCAACCGAACCAACTTAGGTCCAACAACAGCAAGTATAGGTCCGTATGATGTTATGTTTTCGAAAGATAATTCAGAGGTTTTTATTACTGGTGGTAATGCTGGAGGAGTTCACTCAATAAATTTGTCCACAGGTGCTCATACTAAAAAAACGGGCTTCAATGAACTTAATTTACATCACTCTTGTGAAATCGGAGGAGATGGAAATTACTATTTCAATGGTAAAGACGGGTTGTGGAGATGGTCAGGAAGCGGATCTTTCACTAAGGTTGATAATCTTGATGCACAAGGTCTTCCAACAATGTATATACCCCCCGCTGAAGAACCCGACATACAAGAAGTTGGACCTTTTTGCGACACTGTTAATGTAATACTACCTGACTTACACACCAATTGGATATGTAATGGTTTGAGCGCTGAAGATACTATTGGTGGAAAACCAATTGGTGAACAAAGACATCGATATTTTATTTTAGATTCACTTGACGAAACACAGGAAAACTTGCGTTCATCCATAATCATTGATGAAAAAACAGGTGTTTTTAATCCAAAAGAAGCTGGACCTGGTTTTCATAAGGTTGTTTTTGAATTTTGTGATGTTAACGATACCATTGAAATCGAGGTTCGATTTTGTCCCGCATGTCGTGCAGAAACACAAGACATTACCCCCAAATTTTGTGCAGGAAATGATTACTTGTTAGATACTTTAGTCACTGACGCATCAAGACAAGGAGTTTGGACAATAGACTCTTTTCCTTCCAGTTCAGGAAAAGATGCAGAAATTCAAGATGGTATAAGCGATACATTATTTGATGCAACCGACTTAACAACAAAATGGGGTACGTACAAAGTTCTTTTCAGTGTTACAGATGCAGGTGAAACGTGCTATGACTCTGTGTATATCGTAGTAGATTCAATACCCGACCCAATATTAACAGGAGACACAATTTGTGAAGGAGATGGTCCTGTAACCTTCGATCCAGGAACTTTTCATACTTACGAATGGGGACCTGACGGTGAAACTAGTCCAACAATTACTAAAAACGCAACAGCAACAATTTCAGTAGAAGTTACTACATCAGAAGGCTGTATATGGAGCGATACTGTTGAATTTCTTGTCAATCCATTGCCTGAACCATACATTGAAAGTGACACGATTTGTGATGGAGACACTTTAATTATTTTTGATGCGGGAAATTATTTTGAATACGATTGGTCAACTGGAGAAACCACACAAACCATAGAGCCTACTTTATCTGGAGATTATACTATAGAAGTAACCGACACAAACGGCTGTAAAGAAGACACTTCTTTTAATTATACCATCCACCCTAAGCCAGTAGTTGATTTAGGAACCGATCAAGTAATTTGTGCAGACGATCCAGCAGTAACATTTGATGCGGGGAACCCTGGTGTAAATTACAATTGGAGTAATGGTGAAACTTCACAACAAATCACAACCAAAATTGACGATGAATACACCGTTATAATTGTGGACGCAAATACTTGTAGCGATACAGACACCGTTGTTTTAACTGTAAACGCCATGCCAATTGTAGATTTAGGACCTGATTCAGCAATTTGTCAAATAGAACCTGATGTCGTTTTTGATGCAGGTAATGTTACTGCCGGATATGTTTGGAGCAATGGAGAAAATAGCCAAACCATCAGCACTAAAATTGAAGATGAATATTCGGTAATTGTTACAGACACCAATGGCTGTATAGGCTACGATACCGTATTCTTAACTGTTTACCCGATGCCTACAGTAAATATGGCGGATGACGAAATTTGTATTGGTGATGCCCCAGTTACATTTGATGTTGGTGCAGTATTTGATACCTACGATTGGAACAATACAGGTGCAGGAACAAGTCAAACGTTTACCACTGATGTAGATGGTGAACATACTGTTATATTTACCGACGCAAACGGATGCGTAGGTCATGATACTGTAATTTTAACAGTACACCCTCTACCTACTCCAGACCTTGGAAACGACTCAATTATCTGTGATGCTGATCCTGATGTAATATTTGATGCAGGGTCTTATGATGAATATTCATGGTCATCAGGCGAAACATCTCAAACTATTTCCAAGCATGAATCTGGAACCTTTGAGGTAGAAGTTACGGATGCAAATGGTTGTAAACAAACCGATGAGGTTGTTCTTCTTGTAATAGAGATGCCCACACCAGATGTTATTGGCGATTATACAAAATGCCCTGGGGCCAACCATACTTTTGATGTAGGACCTTATGATAATGGCAATGGGCCTTACACCTATGCTTGGCAAGATGGATCTACCGGATCTACTTACGCAACGACAGCAGCAGAAAATGTTTGGGTAGACATTACAGATAATTATGGTTGTACTGGACGTGATTTAGGTGCAGTTACCGATAATCCAAATTTAACAGTAGATATAACCGCATCCCCCGATGTTCACCTTTGTGAAGGCGAAAGTGCTTTACTTGTTCCTAATTATAAGTCAGTAAATGGTTATTTTTTCCAATGGTCAGGTCAAGGCTCTGGAACAAGTGAAACTGTAACTGCCACGCAATCTGGAATATACAACCTACATGTAGATAATGGTGGTGGTTGTGAAGGAGACGGTTCTATCGAAATATTTGTACATCCTAACCCTGTTGTTACTCCCGGAACAGCTGCAGTTTGTGACGGTTTACCCGCATCAATTGGGGACAACCAAGGAAACGATTACAATTATTTATGGAACAATGGTGAAACTACTGGAACAATATCTGTTTTTACTGGTGGTACTTACACACAAACCTTAACACACACAACAACAGGATGTATAGGTTCAGGGGATTTTGATGTAACCATTCATTCAAATCCAACTCCAGATTTAGGGGATGACATTAAAGTGTGTACAGGAGTTCCTGTAACCCTTCAAGATAATTCAGGACAAACAGTCGCTTCTCACGCATGGAGTTCCGGAGAAACTACCCCTCTAATCAACCCTACATCCGATGGAACCTATAGCCTGACGGTAACCACCGCTGAAGGTTGTACCGGTAACGATGACGTTTTAGTAGAATTCATTCCTATTCCTACAGTAGATTTAGGCCCTGACATTAATATGTGTGAAGGAGAATCTGCTATTGTTGATGCAGGAAATGCCAACTTAGACATATCATGGAATTCAGGTCAAACGACATCTACAATAAGTGTCAATCAAACATATTCTCATATTGTTACAGTAAGTGATTTAGGCTGTGAAACAAAAGATACTATTGATATTAACGTTGTGCCTCTTCCCACAAGTAGTCTTAATCAATCTTTAGCTTCAGAACCAATTTGTTTTGAAGAAGACGACAGGGGAGTAACATTGCTTGCTGGAACGAACCCCGCATATTCATACTTATGGAGCACTCAAGAAACCACTGCCAGTATTAACATTTATCAGGAAGGTACTTATTTCGTTCAAATAAGTGTTGGAAATTGTTCAATCGAAGATAACATTCAATTTAAGGCCTATTGTCCAAGCACGATATATGTCCCGAATGCTTTTACGCCAGATCAAGATGGGAAAAACGATTCATTTAACGCAAAAGGATATAACCTTGAAGATTATGAAATGTATATTTATAATCGATGGGGACAGTTAATATTCAAATCTGAATCGCTAAACGACGGTTGGGACGGCACTTACTTAAATAATGATTGTCAAATTGATGTTTACGTCTGGAAAATATATTATTCTGTTGAATCAACAGATGGAAGTGGTCACAGAATAAAAGAGCAAAAATCTGGAAGAGTTTCGCTCATTCGATAAATGAGAACTCTGTAAAATTAGAAGCCAAAACTTCAATACATCATTTTCTTCAATTGGTTACTTATGTTTAATCTGGTGTAAATTTTATTTAAAGTTATTTGATATTCGAAACTCTGACATGTAACCATTTATTGGATATTAACTTTTCTCTTGGAACTTAAGGGCTATTAATAAAAAAGGGTCGTCGTTGCCGACAACCCTTTCTTTATTTCTGCGTTCTGGACGAGACTCGAACTCGCGACCTCCCGCGTGACAGGTAGGCATTCTAACCAACTGAAATACCACGCATTAAAGCTCTCTTTCTTCATTATAGGGTCACAGCATAATACTCACTGCTACCTTTTTGCCTACCTTTTTTGCATAGACACTCCACCTACAATTTTGAAAGGGTTGGTTATTCTTCATTCTGAGGTTTGAGTGAAATTTCTTTTCTAATGTTATCAAAACTCAATTCTAGAGAATGTTCTACCATAAGGTGTTTAAACAATGTGGCTGACTCATCATTATCAATATAGTAAACATTGCCTTCCTCATCTATCACTCTTCCTTGAAAAGCAAACGGACCAACGTTGGAGGTGTGTTCCTCATCTATTTTAAACATAGCAATACCTTGTTCATTTATCAATTCAAAAACTTTTTTTGCAAAGTTCCATTCTGCTAATTTTTCTTCCATTATTCTAGTTTACAAATTCCAAATATCTTTTGCCTTATTAAAAAGGAATACTGCTCTTTCATCTATAATAGATTCATCCCATACATCTTTATTCAGGTAGCTATCTGAAAGTGTTTCTAATCCAGCGGCAAAATGTCTTAAGCCATGTTTATTCCCTTTGCCGTTTCTTTTATCATTCCAATTAGCATCTCTAATTGAACTGTTAAGAGAGCTTGTGATAATAGCCAAATTCCCAAGGGTTAGAAGCTTTCTATTTCTTTTAATTCTATCTTCTTCAGAAGCACATGCAGGCCAATTATTTGGCCATTTTTTAGGCATAATATGTTCTAGGCTATAGTTGGACATTCCTAAAAGAGCCGTTGAGTGTCTAGCCCTGTCCCTGATTTTAGATTCTAGCATGTATATAATTCCAAGAGTCTGTTTGTTCACAAGCCTTGAATTCTGAAATCCTTCCAATAGTTCATCATTAGTAGGCATGTAGTTAATTTTACCTTCCTGAGTTGCTATTTGTGATTTCAGTGAATCTAGAGAAGTGATATTGTTGGCTATTAGTCTTTCCGTAAAGAACTGGTTGTAATTCTTTGTAGACGCATGACATACCATTCTTCTCATTAGGTATGATTCTAGATAACTAAAAATGGAATCCCTATCATTTTGATCTGAGACATTCCTTAGGACATATAGAACATAAGGGATGATAGTAGTGGTCTCCAGACCAAACATTATAGCATTGATTCTCTCTACAGAATTAGTATTTGATAGTTCTCTGCCTGTGATTGAAAAATCTATGTTATCCCTATAGAGCTTGGCATATTCTTTTATCTCTTGAATCAGAGCGTCTTTATCTACTCCATAATCAGTGATGAAGTGCTTGAATGACTCAAACAAACCTTCCACCTTGGTGTACTGTTTCTTGTCTTCTGAAGAGACATCTAGTTCAGGCTCTTGCACCTTGATCTGAAGGAATGAATAAAAGAATAGATCTATATTTTCTCTTTTAGAACGCCCTGCTGTAATAGCCCTATCCCAAAAGTCTTTTGTTTCATCATCCTTTTCAAAAACATCCTTCCAATTTGCATTGTAATTGGAGATATCATCCCTATTGAAAAAGTAATTCTTTAATAGTTCTGCAGTTGTTAATCTAACTCCCAGAGAGTTTATGGTGTCAAAGATCTGTTGTTCATCTTCATCAGTACCCAAGTCAATCCCAACAAACATTATGTTTGTAAGGATATTGTTAAGGTTAAGTTTTGTAGGATCCGCATTTTCCTTAAAGAAATTATAAGCTCCCGTGATACTATCTTTTCCTTCAATTTCTTCAAGAGAATCAAGGTTTAGAATTTTATTAAATGTATCAATGTCATTATGGTTATGCCACAATGCTAGATCATTACTCATTAACCTGAATACTCTGTCAAAGCTGGCATTCTGATTATTCTTTAAGCATAATACCTTCATTAAGAGATTGAGTGTTGTGAGCCTTTGTTGACCGTCAATCAGAATTCTCTTATCACCAACTTGACTTCCAGCAGGGGTTGGTTGTTGTTTTAAAATCACAGAACCAAGGAAATATGGCTTATTTGATTGACTCACGTGTTCTAAATCCTCTAGTAGGCGCTCCCATTGTTCCTCGCCCCATACGTACGCACGTTGAAAAAATGGGATCTCTAATATTCTGTTCCCATTAAAAATGTCATTGATTGTTCTTTTTCCTGCCTCCATTAGTCAAATTTCAGTTTTACTAAGTTATCTCCCAGCTATAGGAGCGTATTTTATTGCAAAAAAAAGACGTTAAACTTCTGAGCTTAACGTCTTAATGCGGTCTGGACGAGACTCGAACTCGCGACCTCCTGCGTGACAGGCAGGCATTCTAACCAACTGAACTACCAGACCTTTTCTTAAAAACGAATTTTAAGAGGTTCGCAAATATAGTTAATTTTTATGGTCGAACAAACAAAATCAGTGAATTATTACTTAATTTATCCTGCTTGATAAAATTAATGTCAACGCATTCAAAGTAACCTGTAAAAAAAGATATATATTTGTTACAACATATTTGCATTAAGTACAATCATGTAAAAAAGAAATTATGAAAAAAATCATCTTACTCTTAGCGATTACTGTTTTCGTTGCCGCTTGTAGCAGTGAATCAAAAGACAATACAACCGAAAAAGTAGAAAACAAAACAAATACAACAAATTTAAATCCAATTGAAGGCAATACCATATTAACTGTTTCTCAAGATTCTTTGTCTGTTTTAAAATGGACGGGATCGGCACTGGGAAAATCACACTTTGGAACAGTTAATTTCAAAGGTTCGTTGGGAATTTCAGAAAAAAAACTTATTTCAGGGAATTTAGAATTTGATTTAGGAACAATAAATACGCAGGACTTGAGCGGTAAAAGCAAACAAAAATTGGATACCCATCTTAAAAGTGAAGATTTTTTTGACATTGATAAATACCCTAAAGCTTACTTGGTAATAAAATCTTTCGATGGTAATACTTTAAACGGTAGCTTAACCATAAAAGAAATTACTAAGGAAATTTCTTTCCCTGCAAAATTATCAGTTTCTGAAAACTCATTAACAGGAAGCGCTAATTTCAAAATAAACAGAACTGAGTATGGTATTGTTTATAAATCGGATAACTTTTTTGATTTAGCGAAGGATAAAGTTATATCAGATGAAATAGAATTTATGGTCAAAATATCAGCAATAAAATAATGCAATTACAACAGTAAAACCTCATAAAATTTAGATTAAATACGAACTATTTAAAATTTATGATTCTGTAATTGTATAAATTATTGATATTTGTATGAAATAGACCGTTTAACCATAATAAGTCTTAAAAAAGGCTTCAACCTAATCGCGTCGGTTTTTACTATCTATGCGTATTGACATACTTTCTGTAGTACCTGAACTTCTTAGTTCGCCTTTTTCTCATTCTATCCTAAAAAGGGCAATTGATAAAGGCATTGGTGAAATTCATATTCATAATCCAAGAGATTATAGTACTGACAAGCATAAAAAAGTCGACGATTACATGTACGGAGGAGGTGCAGGATTAGTAATGACCTGCCAACCTATTGCAGACTGTATTGATTTTTTGAAATCTCAGCGAGAGTATGATGAAATTATTTATATGACTCCTGATGGTGAACAGCTCAATCAAGGAATTGTAAATGGCTACAGTATTAAAAAAAACATATTAATTCTTTGTGGTCATTACAAGGGAATAGATCAAAGAATTCGAGATATTTACATAACTCGAGAAATATCAATAGGAGATTATGTACTCTCTGGAGGAGAGTTGGGAGCAGCGGTTTTGACGGATGCTATTCTTAGAGTTATACCTGGTGCTATAAATAATGAAGAATCTGCCCTCACAGATTCCTTTCAAGATAATTTACTCGCGCCTCCAGTGTATACTCGTCCGGCAGATTTCCGAGGACATAAAGTACCTGAGATTCTAACCAGCGGAGATTTTCCAAAAATTGTAAAATGGCGCGAAGAACAATCTTTTAAACGAACTCAAGAAAGAAGACCTGATTTATTAGACAACTCTGAAAGTTAAAGGTGCAATCCACACTCTGATTTACTCGAATTACTCCATCTACCTGAACGACCTTTTCCTTTAACGGTGCATTGAGCGCAACCTATTGAACTATAACCTTGAGCTTCAAGAGGATGATTTGGTAAGCTATTCTTTTTAAAAAATTGAGCGACCGCTTTCTCTGTCATGTCTACAANAGGATAAAACTTAAGTATACCTTCCTTTTCCTCGAATATTTCTAAATCTTTTCGATGAGNATTTTGATACGATAGCAAACCTGAAATCCAAACCTCCTGACCTTTCTTAAGCTTTTCCATTGGCTCAACTTTGTTTACTGAACAGCATAAATCTTGGTCGACAGTCCATGTTTTATCAGTGGTAGTAAATTCATTTTTCCACTCTTCAGGAAGAACATCAATTACACAAATACCCAGTTTTTTTATCAATTGATTCTTATATTCAATAGTTTCGATAAAATGATAGGTCGTATCCAAAAAGAATATATTTTGATTTGGATTGATCTCATGAATCAGCTTTAATAATATTGCTGCTGTTGTACCAAAAGAAGATGTATAAAGAATTTTAGTTTCATCGAAATCCTTGTACAACTCGATAATTCGACCTCGTGGTGTTAACCTTTTATACTTTTTATTTAATCCCTCTAAATCCATCAATCCCTAACCTTTTCTACGGTGAGTAAAGGAAAAATGATTTGAGAGATTTATTTAGATTACATTTTAAAGATCAGTCTTCTCGATCACTAAGTTTTTTCGTCACTTCATTTAGAGCGGTAACTTTACTGGCAAAATCACCCTTGAGAGTGTCTCTGAAAGATTTTAATCCGTTGATTATAGACTGTGTATTATTGGGTAAAGCATCTTCTAAGTACTGACGTATTCTTTTTCCTAACGTTGGTGATTTACCATTNGTTGATATTGCGATTTTCAAATCTCCTCTGGAAACAATTGAGCCTAGATAAAAATCACACAATTCAGGGGTGTCCGCTACATTTGTTAATATTTTTGTCTCTTTGTTTAAAGCAACGATTTGTTGATGCAATTCATAATTATCCGTCGCACAAATTACAATATCTCTTCCTTCTAAATCGCTTTCTTCAAATGCTCTTTCAATTAATTTGACATTAAAATCTTTAACCAGTGTTTTTAATTCCTCCAAAAAGTAAGTAGCAATCATAGTTACCCTGGCATCCGGTGAATTTTTAAGTATAAAACTAATCTTTTCCAAACCTACGTTCCCTCCTCCAACAATTAATAAATCAAGCTTATTGAGCTTCAAAAATATTGGATATAATGTATTTTGATTTTCGTAGTTCAATGCTCTAGTAATGACTAATTTCGGCTAACAGTTCTGAAAGCCTTGGATGGGCTTCAACTACTTTTCCAATAATTATTATAGCAGGAGATTTTAACCCTTTTTCTGAAACAACATCCATAATATTTTCCATTGTTCCAAGGCCAATCTTTTCCTTACGCGTAGTTCCATTTTGAATAATACCAACTGGAGTCTCTGAGATTCCTAATCGATTATATAGAGCAACTATTTCAGGTAATTTTCGCATACCCATTAAAACGACAATAGTTGCCGTGCTTTGAGCAGCTAATTCTAAATCCTTACTTAGCTTCCCCTCTTTGGTTGAACCGGTAATTACCCAAAAACTTTCACTCATACCTCTCCGGGTAACTGGAATTCTTTGTAGCTCAGGAACTGCAATAGCAGATGTAATTCCTGGTATTACATCAGTAGTTACTCCAAAAGAATGAGCATAATCCAATTCTTCATGACCTCGTCCAAAAACAAACGGATCACCTCCTTTCAAACGAACAACATGACCATATTGAAAAGCATACTCTACAATAAGTTCATTGATTTGATTTTGCTTAATATAATCTCTTCCTCCCCTTTTACCAACAAAAACCTTAATTGCATCTGATTGGGCATATTCAAGCAAAGTCTTATCAATTAGGGCATCGTAAAGAATAACATCAGCACCAGCAATAACTTTCATACCTTTTACAGTAATAAGCTCAGGATCACCTGGTCCGGCTCCAACCAATGTAAGTTTAGGCTCAATATGTTTGGTTCTTATATCCAATTCTCAGGCTCTATTATTCAGTATCAAAAATTACTTTAAGTCTTTGATTCTAGCTTTAATTNCTATTTATTATCGACCAATTGCTTTTGTCTTAATTCTACTAACTTTTTGTAGAATATTTTAGTTTCTCCTAAATATTTCTCAGCGAATTCCTTCGAAGGTTTATTTTTGTCAATTTGATAAACTAATTCAGCAAAAGAACCTCCCAAATCAATATCATTCGTGCTAACAGCAGTCTCATCAAAGTTACTTACCACTTTATTCAATTGATTGTTACGTACACCATATCCAGTCAACAATGCTTTCGCTCCATTTACCATAGAGGCATAACTGTGATGAATAGAATCAGGATATAAGTCCTGCTCTAATGCTTCCTGTGCTAATCCAATTTTTTCCTCTACATCCATAAGTAACGTTGCCACTAAATCAATAACAACCCCAGCACATTCACCCGTACCAATTGCTTTTACATAGCTTTCATCATTTCCCCAATCAACAAAATCAGAGTCCTTCAAATTAGTGGTATCTGCAAGAGGTTTTAATAATTCATAGAAATGCATTTTACCTGTTCTATCGTAATATTCGTTAAATCCCTCCCCTTCTGTTTTATTTACTTTATATTCATTAAGAATCATATCTAATCCAATAAGAGCACGTTTTGAAGGAATTTTGATTACTTTATCTGATATTCTTCCACCTCCATCTTGAGTAACCCCTCCTCCAAGTAAAACTTGAAGAGCAGGCAAAACTTTTTTTGTTGCTTTCTCTTTTGTGGAACTACCGTGGAATCCAATTTGAGCCAAAGAATGTTGGCCACATGAATTCATACATCCTGATATTTTAATCTTAATCTCTTCATTGTGTAATAAATCTGGATGATTANCTGCCATAAATTTTTCCATTTCAATTGCAGTATTTGTACTATCCGAAATCCCTAAATTACAAGTCGTAGTCCCTGGACAAGCTGTTACATCCAATGTCGAATTAAAACCAGGTTTAACCATATTAATACTCTTTAATACTGAATATAAATATGGTAAGGCCTCAGGTTGAACATAACGCAACTGTAAGCCTTGATTAATCGAAATTCTTATGTCATCCCCTGCATATCCGTCTACCAAATCGGCCAATTTTCTTGCTTCATCAGTATAAAAATCACCTGAAGTCAAACGAATATAAACACTTTTATAACCTTCCTGTTTTTGATCTCTAACGTTTGTTTTATACCACAAATCATATGCTTCCTGATCTTCAATTATAGTTTCAGGAGCAGTTTGATAATTTGGATTTGGACCACTGTATGCTCTTGGAATATCTTCTGTTAATTCATACGTTTGATGAGTTAAAGACAGTTTTATTTCTTCAATCTTTTCCTTTAAACCCTCTATTCCCCATTCGGATATTAAATATTTCAATCTTGCTTTTGCTCTATTTGCTCTTTCACCAAATCTGTCAAATAAACGAACACAAGATTCTATAAAAGGAACTACTTCATTTGCAGGCAGAAATTCATAGGCGCATTCTGCAAGTTTTGGCTGTGCACCTAATCCACCACCAACCATAACTTTAAAACCTTTCACCCCGTCCTTGACCTTGGCAATTAAACCAACATCATGCATAAAAGAAAAGGCATTATCATTTTCTGCTCCAGAAACGGAAATTTTAAATTTTCTACCCAATTCTTGACCGAAAGGTTGTCTTAAGAAATACTCGAATAAATTATGTGCATATGGTGATACATCAAAAGCTTCATCCGGATTAATTCCGGCATCGATTGACGCTGTCACGTTTCTAACAGCATTACCACAGGCTTCTCTTAAAGTAATCTGATCTTTCTCTAACTCCGCCCATAATTCTGGGGTTCTGTCCAAACTTACATAGTGAATTTGAATACACTGACGTGTCGTTGTATGTAACCTCCCTTTTGAGTATTCATCTGATACAATACACAATCTTCTCAATTGCTTTGTAGTCATTTTTCCATAAGGAATTTTAATTCGAATCATTTGAACGCCTGGCTGACGTTGACCATAAACCCCACGAGCTAATCGTAAGCTTCTAAATTTTTCTTCATCGAGTTTTCCTTCTTTGAATTGAGCAATCTTTTGTCCTAATTCCAGGATATCTTTCTCTACTACTGGATTATTTAAGTCTTCTAATTCTGATCTAAAACTTTGCATTGTTAATCAAATTTATTTTCTGTTAAATAAACAAAAAGCCTTATCGTATATACGTGAAAAGGCGAAAGCAAATTTATTATGAAAACATCAAAAAACTCACGAGTCACTCTTTCAAAAAGAATATACGCAACTGGATTGAGCTGTTTTTGATTGAAAATTCATATCATTTTGTTTGTAATATAAAATTACTCTATTTTTTAGTGGAAAGAAAATGGATTTCAATAAGAATAAACTATTATAGCTTTGAATTTAGTTATTCCGCTAAAAGACATCTTCATCATTTTTTGCCAGATGTTTTCGATNAGCACTAAAAATTTTGGATTTAGATAAAAAACCATAATATTTTCCATCCTTAACAACGGGTAGATTCCAAGCTTGGGTTTTATCAAAATGTTCCATTACGGAATCCAAACTGTCATTTCGGCTTACCACTGCAGGTGGAGGATGCATAATTGCAGATAATGGAATATCATATTTATCCTGATTAAAAATCAAATGACGAACGTCATCCAGTAGTATGACACCGTTTAATTCATTGTCGTCATTAACGACAGGAAAAATATTTCTGTGTGACTTTGAAATAGCTGTAACTAAATCGGAAATGGTTCCATTGACATTGACACAAATTAAATCTTTTTCAATCACTCTTTGTACAGTAATGTTTCTTAAAATCGAATGATCCTTATCGTGAGCAACCAAATCACCATTTCGAGCTAACCTTGTGGTAAAATAAGAATATTTATTGTAGCGGTGGGATGTTCCGTAAGAGATCCCTACAACAATCATTAATGGTATATAAAGTGCATATCCTCCAGTTATTTCAGCAATTAAAAATATTGCAGTTAAAGGAGCATGCATCATTCCTGCCGCCATTCCTGCCATTCCAACAAGCGTAAAGTTTTTCTCAGGAAGATTAAGTCCTAAATTATTTAGGGAACGAGCTAAAATAAANCCAATGGTACCTCCGGTAAATAAGGAAGGTGCAAAAACTCCCCCATTACCACCTGCTATTTTCGTAAAAGAATATGCGAAAACTTTTACTAGAATTGAACCTATTAAAAAAATAATAAGGACCCAAGACTCTCCAGAAATTTCACCTATACTAGGTATAGATGTATAGAAGGTTGAATTGAATAAATCAATTTCTTTACCATCCAATAATTTTCTTAGAGTATAATAACCCTCACCATATAAAGTCGGAAATAGAAACATAACTATTGCCATAAGAAGCCCTGCATAAATAAATTTCACCCATGGTTTATCTTGTAACTTAATGAATCGATCTTCGAGTTTATTGATTGTGGCTATATAATACCATGAAACCAATCCCGTAAGTAAACCCAAAACAATATAAAATGGAACATCTCCTGCTGTAAATTTTTCTATTGGTACTTCACCAAATAATTTTTCTTGATCACTAACAGCCCATGCAATAATAAAAGCGGACACAGAAGAAAACATAAGTGGAATGAGAAAAGTGATTTTCAAATCAACTAAAATGATTTCAAGTACAAAAATGACTCCAGCAATAGGACTGTTAAATAAGGCACTAATTGCTGCAGCTGCACCACAACCAAGTAGTAATATTTTTCTTTTATGATTCAGGTGAAACAACTGACTAATATTTGAACCGATAGCTGATCCCGTAACAACTGAAGGACCTTCAAGACCAACAGATCCACCAAGTCCAACGGTAATGGAACTCGCAATTAAATGTCCATACATATGTACAGTTCTTATGAACCCTTTTCGCTTTCCAATAGAATACAATACAAAGGGTACACTTTGACTTAGTCGTTTTTGAGCGACAAAATATCTAATAAAAATAATAACGAGAGCAATCCCCAGTAGAGGAAAGAAAAAGTATAGAAGCTTCAGATGCTTCATAAGAAGACCTTCTCTTACTTCATGTTCAATTAATCGAATTAGGAACTTGAGTAAACTTCCAACAAGGCCCATTAAAACGCCAATTAAGACGGATAATATAATGAGAAATCTCTTGTCACTGATGTGCTTAACACGCCATTTTAAAAAATCAGTTAAAAGAGATTTAAATTCCATTTAATAAATTCTAAATAAAGATAAAATTTAGTTCTATCGAAAACAACATTAATATTTGGTTCTCAGAAATGATGACATAAAAAAAGCCCTACAAGAACTGCAGGGCTTAAAGATAGGCAACGACTTACTCTCCCGGAAAAACCAGTACCATCAGCGCGATAGGACTTAACTACTCTGTTCGGAATGGAAAGAGGTGGGCCCCTATGCAATAGTCACCAAAAATTGTCAATTCGTTTTTGCGAATTTTAATATTTTAAAAAAACATATCGAAAAAAGAAGAAGAGAGATACGAATTTATGTCGATCGATAAAAAAGCCGTTCAGGTAATTAGTAATGCTCGACTTTGGTGTTACCACCTTTACATCTGCATCCTATCAACGTTGTCGTCTACAACGACCTTCAAGGGAATTCTCATCTTGTGGCGAGTTTCGCGCTTAGATGCTTTCAGCGCTTATCTCATCCGCACGTAGCTACTCTGCAATGCACCTAGCGGCACAACAGATACACCAGAGGTACGTCCAACTCGGTCCTCTCGTACTAGAGTCAGGTCCACTCAAAATTCCAACGCCCACTACAGATAGAGACCGAACTGTCTCACGACGTTCTGAACCCAGCTCGCGTGCCACTTTAATGGGCGAACAGCCCAACCCTTGGGACCTTCTCCAGCCCCAGGATGTGACGAGCCGACATCGAGGTGCCAA
>PBEC01000014.1 GCA_002717515.1 Flavobacteriales bacterium | reverse complement strand
GAATACAGGCGAAACATCACAAACTATTTCAGTGGATTCTGCAGGTGAATACTCGGTTGAAGTTACCAGTGTTGGTGGTTGTGAAATAAACGATACGATACACATACAAACACATTCTATAGAGGTTGTGGCGCCAATAGATACAGGAATTTGCCAAGGAGAGTCCGTTGAAATTGTAGCACAAAGCGATTCTGCTCAAGTCTGGAACTGGAACAACGGAGAAACCAGTCAATCCATAACTGTAGATGCCACAGGAGAGTATAAAATCACGGTAGCCAATAGTTTCGGCTGTTTGGACAGTGATAGTGTTCAGGTTACAGTCCATGCATTGCCTACCGTNACGCTCAGTGACACGACCATCTGCCCTGGNGATTCCGCGCAATTTANAGCTGTTTCAAGTACTGCTGAGGAATACNTCTGGAGNGAAANTGCAAGTGGAGTACTTCAAACATACANNGGNTATNCNGAAGGGACATACAAAGTTGTNGTNACCGATGTAAACNACTGTAAAGACACCNCCCANGCCACCTTAACGCATCATGAACCACCNGTAGTAACCGTAAACAACGATACGATTTGTATTGGTGATCCAGCGGCTGTTTTTACAGCGTCCTCACCTACTGCTGCGCAATATTCATGGAGTGAAAATGGACAGGGAAATCAACCTGCCGCATCGGGAACAACTGCTGGAAACTACACCGTGATTGTAGAGGATATAAACACCTGTAAAGATACTGCAACAGGTNTTTTATGGGTAGACACTTTACCCGTTGTTGTTGTAAACGATACAGTTATATGTTCTGATGTCACCAGCATACTCTTAACAGCTTATTCCGCTACCGCTGTTGGATACGAATGGGGAGGTTTAGGTTCTGGAACAACTTCATCCATTTCAGTGAGTGATGCAGGAAGCTATACTGTAATGGTTACCGATGAAAACGGATGTAAACAACAAGACGATGCGCTTGTACAAACAGTTCAACAGCCGGAACCTTTTGATATTGAAGGAGACTTGTTTGCGTGTGAAGGAGAAGAAATTGACTTATCGGCAGATGTAAATACACAGNTCATTACCTGGAATACAAACGAAACAACTGAAAACATAACCGTAACTACCACGGGAGTTTACAGTGTTGTTGTAGCCAACCAAGCTTTTGGAATCACCTGTTCTGATTCTGCCTCATTTACANCTACCTTTTTACCGTATCCTGAGCAACCCGGCATAAAAGATTTTACGAATTGTTTTGAGTACAACAATCCATTTATGATCGACATACCTACTGATGCGGATGTGGCATGGGATGGGTTTGAGAACAGGGCAGACAGNACACTTCTTGTAACAAAAGAAGGAACGTATTATGCTGATTTATCCATTTTTCCGCAATGTTCAATTACAGTAAGTGTTGATGTAGAAGATTTTTGTCCGATGACTTTTTATGTTCCAAATGCATTCACGCCAAACAAGGATGGAGTCAATGAAACATTTGAACCCAAAATGTACAACATTGTCAGCTATAAAATCATCATTTACAACCGTTGGGGGGAACGCATTTTTACCTCAACGAACCCTGAAAATCAATGGGATGGAACTTACCAAAACAAAGAAGTTCAACAGGATGTTTATGTGTACAAAATTATATACAGCGGATATGGCGAGGATCAAAGCATCGACAAAAAACAACTCGTGGGTACCGTTACCTTGATTCGATAAGCTTATCTATTTTATGAAACGGATAAAGTAGATAAATAGTGTTCAGCATTTTCGTGATGGATTAGTTGTTTCTCAGGCGACATCTTATCAAACATTCGAACCAGCATTCCCAAACGAGGATTGGAAAGAAAAAACGTTCTTTGTTTGTCCATAAACCTCCAGAAAAGACCATCCCAATATTTTTGCCACTCTCCTTTTTTATAATTACTCATTTTTATAATATAATTACTTCCACTTATATAAGGTTTACTAGCCATTAAACCACCATCAGCAAACTGACTCATCCCATAGACGTTAGTAACCATTACCCAGTCATAAGCATCAATAAAAAGTTCCATAAACCATTGATAAACCTTATCAGGATCAAACTCACACAAAAGCATAAAGTTTCCCAAAATCATTAGTCGCTCTATGTGATTACAATATCCTGTTTTCAATGCTTTTTTGATGGTATCGTCTACGGGGGGAATACCAGTAGTTCCATCATAAAATGAAGAAGGAATTTTTCTGTTGAACCCCCAAAAATTTAACGTTCGCTCTTGAGTTCCTTTAGCCTCGTACATTCCACGAATGAACTCCCTCCACCCCATAATTTGCCGAATAAAACCTTCCAGCGAGTTGATAGGAATATTATTGTTCAAACCATAATTGATACTGGTCTCCAACACCTGATTTGGAGTCAGTAAGCCTACGTTAAGCATTGGGGTTAAGACACTGTGATTTAATATTGAATAATCCCTGTGAATAGCATCTTCGTAAGGTCCGAATTCATCAAACCTATTTTTTAAAAATTGATCCAACCAATGCTGTGCTGTCTTATGACAAGTAGGATATAAAGGGTGATCAATTAATTCTCCATAATGACTTTCAAAATGTTTAGAAGTGTATTCATAAGCAGTATCATAAACTTCATCTTTTTTAGGAAAAGTAACGCTGGGTGGAATTTTTTTTGATGGATATTTTTTTCTGTTTTCGGTATCAAAAGTCCATTTCCCACCAATTGGTTGGTTATTATCATCAATGAGAACAGCTCTTTTTTTTCTCTGGTCAATATAAAAGCTGGTTTGATGATACTTTTTTTTGGTCTTCTTGAAAAATTCGGACAGTTCCTCTTTTTGATTCAAAAAAAGAGGAGAATCGAAACACTTTGAAGACATTCCGTTTTGATTCAACCCAGTTAAAATTCGTTTTTCCAGCCAATTGTCTGTTGGATCAATGTAGTTTACGCTATCCACACCAATTTTACTCATTTTAGTAATTAATTGACGGACATCAGCAAGTATATTGTCAGCATCTATGTAATTAACCGTCTTTTTATGAGCTAATAAAAACAGTTCATATTTTTTCATCGAACACCTATGGAAAAGAATTTTCTGTTTGTGGAATTTATAGTGCCTAAAGAATAAAAATTCTTCTACAATATAAAAAGGCGCCTCCGATTCTAACAGCGGTGAGTCCTTAAAGAGTTGATGCGGAAAAACTATATTAACTTCTTTCATTTTTTTCTTCTACAGCGTTGACTACAATATTTAACTTCTTCCCAGTTTTTCTCCCATTTCTTACGCCACGTAAAAGGCAATTTACAAACAACGCATATTTTCTTTGGAAGATGTTCTTTTTTCATTTTAAAACTGAGGTATTTCGCCCAACCGAGCATAAGGAAATTTGCCTATTTTTTTCAATGTATAGTAGGTGTTTAAACCAGATATACCAACACTACAGGAAGCTTCTAAATCAATGTCATTATCAACAAATGCACTATCCGGAATTATTATTTGGTTTACTTCACCAATGACTAAAACAGTACCGTTTAATTCGATATCTATGACTTCTTTCAAAAACATACCCATTTTAAAACTACTTTCCTTTACAAAAGGAGCCTGGAAATTATTCGCATATTCCTCTGTTAAGCTGCACACATCAAATTCTGAAGTGCTTGCTGGAAATTTTGCCGAGGTAAAATGTGCTTTTTCCACCAAATCCGGATGAATGTGATTAATGGTGTAAACTCCCGTTTGAAGTATGTTAGTTAAAGTATGTCCGGTATCTGAGGTTTGAGGTCTTGATACAAAACCCAACAAAGAAGGGTTGCTACCCAAGTGAACAACAGAGCTAAAAACAGCTAAATTGGAAACACCTTCTCCACTTGTTGTCCCAATTAAATTACCTGGTTTAATTCCTGTGATGGAATTGATGATTTTTAATCGTTTAACTCGGTCCAGTTGATTGATATCGTTTTTATTAAGTTGCATTTTTAGTTTTATTTACGTGTGTATTTAGTAAACGTTGTTTTTCTTTAACAACAGCAGGGTGTTTTTTGTGCCCCCATATTTTTTTTCGAGCCAATCGGGCACTTTCTTCCAAGTTGACAATAGGACTCGGATAATTTTCACCTATAATAATACCGTAAAACTCCTGCTCCATCCTAGTCATTTTCCATGGTTCATGTATATATGCCTCCGGAACAGCCTTTAATTCTGGAACCCAATTTTTGATAAATACGCCATCAGGGTCATGATCCTTTGAGTTTTTCACAGGATTGTATAGGCGTATTGTGTTTATACCTGTTGTACCCGATTGCATCTGAAACTGAGGATAGTGAATCCCTGGTTCGTAATCCAAAAATATTTTGGCTAAATGATAAACACCCTCTCTCCAATCTTGGTCTAAATTGTGTGTTAAAAAAGAAACAAGCATAGCACGCATTCTAAAGTTTATCCATCCTGTTTTTTCAAGCGCTCGCATACATGCATCAATCAATGGAAATCCAGTTTCTCCTTTTTTCCAGGCACTTAATTGTACTTCATTTTTAGAATGAGAAAGAAGCTCATATCCTCGATTGATACAAATCGTTTCGTAACTGCATTCCATTTCAAATTTTTGAATGAAATGACAGTGCCAATGAAGTCTTGTTAACATAGCTGAAAAAGCTCTTTTATTTGTTTTTCTATTTTCATGATTGGAAACGAACTGATAAACTTCTTTAATACTTATATTACCCCATGAAATATAAGGTGACAATCGGCTACATGAGACTCTACTCTCTGTGGGTTTAGATATGTGAGTATGATAATTTTCCCCTCTTTGATTAACAAAGGATTTTAAATACCTCCAAGCATTAAACTCTCCTGCAGGCTGATATTCCATAGGGTAGTCCTCTAATTTTGTTTTCAATTCTGCAGGCAATTTAAAAGGGTGGTTCAGCTCAACCTGTTTTGACACTGAATAATCATTGAAAACTATTGGTGAACGCATTATTTGATGCCATTTCTTGCGCCATTGGTCTCTATTTTTTATTCCTCTTATAATTCCATCTCTTTGGAATTCTTTCCAAGAAACTCCTTTTCTCTGAAACATCTTTGAAATTAAGCGGTCTCTTTCCCAACTGATTTGAATGCCTGACTCTTGGTAACTAAAAACGTTTTTTACTTCAAATTCATTCATTAAAAATTGAAAGACATTTTTTGCCTCCCCGTAAAAAACGTCAACAAACCTTTCTTTTTTGTTCAAGATTTTGTTGAGTTCAATTATGGAGTTATAGATGAATTGTAGATGTCTCAAACTTGTATCATGGTGCTGAATAAGTTTGGGTTCGAAAATGTAAACAATTAAGTAGGGAATATCAGATTTCTCTGCACAATTGAGCGGTTCATGATTTTGCGAACGAAGATCACGTTTCAACCAAACAATATTGATGGATTTTTTTTTAATAATTCAGTTCTTTTTTACATTTTTTCCAGAAAGCAAAAAAAGATGGAAAATAACCCGACACCTCAAACATCCAATCCCTCGGCTCTTCGATTCCTTTATAATTCTTATTAAGAGGATGCTCTTTAAAATAAACAGGAGTTGTATCAGATGTATTTATTAACTCATCAAATTCCCCAACATATATTTGAATAGTAGGTATGTTTTCTTCAGCAACTTTAAGTATGAAATCAATAGTTTTTTTTGACATTGGATATTCCTTGAAATGAGAAGGCTCTAAAAGTAAAATTCTATTTGCTGGTGCTCCTTTTTTCCANTCAGGATCAATATTGTAAGCATTGTAAATGAGTATTGGTTTTGTTTTATCTATGTTTACTTTTTTCCTCTCTGGCAAGTTTATCTCAAACGTTAAAGAAACAGTTTCCTCAAGAATTTGGGGTGTTTCTAGTATGTTAAGCTCTTCATATTCAACATCTAAAAACGTGTTTTTTTGACGTGTAAAACAATACCGGTTTATGTTTTCCTGATTGGCAATATATTTTTTATTAGCATTTGCTCCCGATACCCACTGCCAACTCAAAGCATTACTTGCCCAGTCTGCATCTAAAAGGTGATAGTACATCCACTGAGCGGGCTTTTTCCAGTGGCTATGGGCTAAATTACAAGCCAAAAAAGCGATATACATTCTTATGTGGTTATGAATATAACCCGTTTGATAGAACTCCAGGATTGCACTGTCGATAGCTTCTATTCCTGTTTTTCCATCTACAATTGACTTTGACAGAGAAGTATTTNAAATAGGTTGCTGAGGATGTTTAAGNTCTTCGTTGATTAAATCTCCTTTANATATCCAAACTTGCTGCCANTAGTCTCTCCANGCNAGCTCCTGTATGAATTTACCTATTTTTTGTTGTTGAAACCCTCTTTTCAGGACTNTATCANAGACGAATTTNGTTGAAATNACACCCCTTGATATNTATGGAGACAAATAAGTTACCGCCCCGTTGATATAATTTCTCGAAGAACAATATTTGATGGGGTTTATTTTATCCACTCGATCAATAATCTCACTGTAGTTAGTGGGAAACATTGAAATAGAATGACCGAATAAATCCATTATCGTTTACTTATTTTATTTCCAGTAATAGCTCTTTGCCGTGAACACTTGAAACGGTTGATTTTAGAATTTCTTTTTTTTTGATGTTTTTGACTTACACCGCTATTCATCCTTTTGCGCCACCTCTTAAAGCTTGATTCTTTGAGGTTTTTTCTCATAATTTTAATGACCTCTTTTTCTAGCAGTTGAAACTGAAAAAATATGGCTTCAAATGGAGTTCGATCTTCCCATGCCATTTCAATTATGCGATTTAGTTCTAATTCAGTAAAGTTTTTTTCTTTACCCCCCATAGTTTGAATTTTTTTGAAGGTACTAAATGTTTAACTTTAATAAAAAAAGATTAAACAGAATGTGTTTATTACGTTAATAAGAATAATTTATCTCATGAGTAAAACCGTACCAACCAACGACTCATTTTTAGCACCTCCGGTTTCAGAAAGATATTGGTACCTTATTTTGTATACATAAGCATCAATCTCAGCTATTTGACTGTTTACTCTACCGTCCCAACCTTGATTCATTTGTGTAGTTTGGAATATTAACTCTCCCCATCTGTTATAAATTCTAAAATCATAGTTCGTGATGTATTCATTGATGACTGGAGTAAAATAATCGTTTAACCCATCGTTATTTGGAGTAAAAGAATTCGGAAGATATAATTTACCTTCACAGTACTCTTTAATTGAATATTCATAAGAAGATTTACAATAATCGTTAGTAACATATACTTGATAAGTCCCTTCTTCAATTATTTCTAAATCCTCATCTCTGCTCAAACCATTCCAATCGTAATCCAGATTTGACTCTGAGCTATAAACCTTTAAAATTGTTGATTCTAAATCAAAACAATACTTATCTTCTCCTCTTAAATCTACAATTTCAGCATCTGGAGTGTCTATTTTCTCAACTTTAACTACAAACGTATCTTTGCAATGAAGTGATTGGATATAACTTATGTATTCTCCGGTTTCAAATGCTTCAATTTTGGATGATTGCATATTATTTTCCCAGAATATTTGATACGATTCATAGCCAGGGTCAGGAGTTAAAAAAATAGAAGTCCCCTCACAAATTTGATATTCTTTTTTAAGAAATGGGTCGGGCAAAATCTCTTTTGTAATATATATTTCACCTGTACCCAAACACCCAATAGAATCTCTTACCTCTACAGCATATAACCCATTATCACTTACCTCTATACTTTGCAATTCTGACCCATCATTCCAAGAAAAATACAACCCCTCATTTTGAGCGTTTAAAATGATCGATTGGTACTCACATATAGTTGTGTCTTCACCTAAATATACCTCAGGTAATTCATTAAAAGCAACCTCTACAGTATCGGATGACGAACAACCATTATCATCCGTTACAAAAACAATATATTCTCCCACTTCAGAAACACTAATTGTTTGTGAAGATTCTCCCGAACTCCACAAATAATTGGCTCCCTGATTTTCAGCATTTAATAAGTAAATTTGACCCGAACATAAGACAGTATCGTTCCCAAGTCTAACGATGGGTAATGGATTAATCTTAACAAGAATAGAATCGCTTCCAATACAACCGTTTGAATTGATTGCCTCAACCCCAAATATTCCAGAAGAAAAAACCTCAATTTCTTGGCTTGTATCCCCCGTATTCCATAAAAAATCTAACTCGGAATTCTGAGCATCTAATGAAACTGAATTTCCTTGACAAATTTGGATGTCGTCACCTAAATCAACAACTGGAACTGAATCAAAAACAATAGATGTTGTATCTTTTGTTATGCATTTTCCCCAATTGACTATCTCAACTGAGTACTCTCCAGAATTTGTCACTTCAATGCTTTGAGTGGTTTGACCCATGTTCCATAAGTAATCGCTCCCATCGTTTTGAGCATCCAATAAAAAATGATCGCCAAGACAAACTGTAGTATCAATTGGTAGGCTTTTAGTAGGATAATCGGAAACATAAAGTTTTCTATAAGAAGTATCAGAGCAACCTATCCCATCAGATACAACCAAACGAATATCGTAAGCACCTGTATCCAAATATTCATAAATAAACTTATTTTGGTTGCTTAATGTTCCGTCTCTTAAATCCCATTCAAATAATGTGCCCTGCGGATAATAATTTTCACTGCCACAACTTGGACCATCATATACCGCTACTTCAACTTCATCTCCCAAACAAAGTGTATCCTTTGAAATATCAATATTTCCAACAAATTGGTATTTAAAGTCCGAATATGTTACATTAGGCTGACTATCATTGAAAAAACCTATCTTACCTGGGTCGAAACACCCGTTTTTCTCCAACACCAAAACACCATTTACGTAAACAGTAATTTTTGTTGAGGTATAACTGATTGAAATCTCATAATCTTGTCCCGTTTGATATCCCAAATTATTTCCAAATTCAGAAGCTAAAAATCCAGATCCTGAAGAGGGGTTTCTAAAAGCATTCTCTAGCTCTGATCTGCTATTAAATGTACCGTTAACCTCATATAAAGAAAAGCCTTCCTCCCAAGAGCCTTGATTTCTTTGTTTCCACGAAAACACATATGTTTTTAGTGTAATTGGATAATTTTCTTTTAACTCTAATGACTGGAAACCAAAAACCATTCCGATCCAATCATCATCTCCATTATCCGTTCTCATTTTCCCCGAAAAATTAACATTTAAGTAGTCCTTTTCACCAATAAAAAATGTTGGAGCACCATTAATAGTTTGATTTACACTTTTACCATCTGAGGCGACAACCCAATTCCCCTCTGATTTAAGACCTGATTGATTCCATAAATTAAAATTTATATCTCCACCGCAAAGTGGTTCTTTACAAACTGATGAAGCAACATTAGAATTAGCACTGGACCCCTTGTCTTGACCTCCATTTGCAATAATTGGAACTCCATTTGCATCAACACCTCCAATCAACACTTCTCCGGATAAGTCTGCTTCCTCAAAGCTATCCCCTCCCTCTAAGGCATCAAAACACCCATCGCCATCACTATCTGTATCTAAATAATTTAAAACACCATCTCCATCTGTGTCTTCTGAGCAGGTAATAACACCGAATCCTTCTCCAGAAATATTTGTTGGTCCTGATACCCTTTGAGATAAAACCACAACATTTGCTCCATTAACGTTCCAAGTCAAATTCTGTGGTTGAGGTTGACCTAACCTCAATCTCATGGGTTCCAAAACAGCACCAGTATTTCTTTTTCCTAAGAAAGACACCACTCCATCCTTATCAATATTCAACTGAATTACAGGGGATGCTTTAGTTCCTTGAATCAACCAAATATTGTCGTTTCCTGCTTGTCCATAACCCGAGTTGTCCGAGAGAAACACCAATTGAGATTCTCCTGTAGAACCGGTTCCCTGACATTGTATTTCACCAGGCACCAAGTCAACTCCATTCACATTCAAATTAAATGAATTGTCCAATTGATAAATGTTAAACTGGAACCCTTTATCCGCAGCTGGGGCATTAAAGGTAGTTGTTGCACCATTACTGGTTTCAAATGTGGTGCTTACTTGTGCCGTAGGACATTCAATATCATCTAAAATCCCATCGTTATCATCATCTAAATCAATATCGTCACAAACTCCATCGAGATCAAAATCCTCGCAACCACAATTGTCGACAACAATAAGTATAGTGTCGTTCAATTGTGTATTGCAAAAACCATCATAGGAAATAATATACTCCGTAGTTTGGGCTGGAGTAAAAGTAGGGGTAAGTGAGTTAACATCATCTATTCCAGTTGTTGGATTCCATGAAAAAGAACTGCTTGTTGCAGGAATCTGAAGTTGAACACCCTCTCCTCGACAGGTGGTTTTATCATCAATGTCAAGAAGAGTTGAACGAACATTTCTGACTCTATGCTCATTGTTCGCACCACCTGTTGATGCTGTAAATCCCCAAAAAACCATAGGGTCTCCATTAAATATCTCATTTACGATATCTCCTGTATAATCTATTCTCATATTACAATCGACAAAAAGTTGAAATCTTTTTGTCGCGGCATCCCATATTGCCCTCATGGGATACCATTGCCCGTTTTCAACATTATTTTGACCTGCCTTAATATGGGTCGCTGCAAACAAATTATTATTTCCGTTGTTTTGAACATTCCCGTTTTTTTGTAGTGCAAGATGATCATAAGAAGGGTCTCCTCCGTTTCTATAGGTGTCGAACTCAACAAAAAAAGACGGTTGAACTCCCTGAACGCCCAATCCTCCACCGGAGACTCCAACATTATTACTAAGCGGTTGCAAACAAAAGGTGATTCCATCTGCACCATTATCTTTAGTCCCGAAATACAATTCAAAATTAAGTTCAAAAGATTCTTCTAAAGAAATTTTTTCTTCGTACCATATTGATCCCGCTTTAGCACCTTGAGCGGGTGTTAGCAAATAATCCCCGTTACCACTATGTAAAGCAGAACCGTTTATAATGAACTGACCGAAAAGATTTTCCGAAAGAAAAATGAGAAATATTAAATAGGTTAATCTAAGGGTCATTATCTTTTAACATTTTATCTGCGTTTTTGTTTCAAAATCAGAAGTGTTTAAAAGGCTTCTTGCAATGATTTCGTGAAAAAGACAGCAAAGACTGATTGCAAATAACACGGATAAAAAGTGAAGTTTAAACTAAAAAAGAAAAAAGAAAACAGGTTTTAAAAAAACAAAAAAAACCACCAACAAACTAACAAACAGGTGTTTACGTTTATTTTTTATGTTTTTTATAATTTACAAAAAACATAAAAACTCATCCTTTTTAGAAAGGAAATCAAAGTCATTAATAGGGAAATGCTCTCTTCTAATGGCTGAGAAAGAATTTGGATTCACCAGTTTATGTATAAAAAGTTTATACGTTTGCTTATTGCTAATTTTATCTAAATAATATAAAGTATCTCGAACCGAATCTTTATACATATCATTCAAAAGTTCGTGAAGTACTTTTTGATCAGCATCCAATTCAATATCATTTCTCCTTACTTTTCTACTAAAGGATTGAAGAGCATTATCGAAAGTGTCGATTTTATCCTGTAGATAACTGTTAATTAAAAACAATAAATCTCCTTCCATATAATGCTTTGAGTATTTTTCTTTTTTTGTCAAATCAAAAAACACAGTAAGCAAGGGCCCTGCGTTTTTATAGTTTTCTGTTGTGATTTGAAGCTCTACAAGGCTTAAGTAAATCCTTCCGATAATTAGTTTATTAGACAAAAAACCTTTGGAAATAATTTTTTCAAAAGAATTCTGAAGTTCGATTAATGTATTTTCATTTGGAAGCCACGTTTGAATAAAACAATGATTTCTAAAATAGATATCCCAGTATTTCTCGGTAAACACACTGTCAGAAGCCGTTTCTAAATACGATTGAAAATAGTCTTCCATAAAATTTAAATAAGCCGCTAGTTCATTTACAAAACCATTCGATTTTAAATAACTGAAGGTATTTGCAAGCACCATCAGAATTAAAAGATTTTCACTTTCAAACACAGGGGATTTTAGTAGGTGCTTCAGTTGTTTTTTTCTGAAAGAATGGTGGCTCTCTAGATCATTATTGACAACCGCTTCTATTGAACGAATTTCGTAACAAATGTGTCGAGATTTATCCGATAAAAGGAGTGGTTCATCCAGAACCTTGGTAACCTGCTTAATCAGTTTTTTGTAGTGATTATCTCGTTTTTTAAAGAAATAATTATAATAAAGACTTGTTACTGTTCGATACAATTCTTCCAGTTCAAGAATCTCTTTTTCTTTTTCACATATACTGTTGAGCTGGCTTTGTATCGTTTCGCTTATTTTATCATTTAAGTCCCCATTTAGCAAGTATAAATTCCAATACTCCTTGTAAGCCGACTTTGCAACCTCAAATTCCTCTTTAAATTCTGCTTTCTGAATTAACTTCCTGCATTGATTCTTAGCCTCATTGTAAAAACCCTTGTCTTTTAAGATTTTAACACCCGATAAATCTCCTCGTAAACCATACTCCATATCTCTTAAGCTGTAATGACCTCTTAAATGTTTGAGCACAACTTCATAAAGTAAACTTAGATTGGACTGTGTCAATTTTGTTGTTTGCCCTACAAAGCTTTGCACCTCCTCAAATGAGTATTTTTTTTGTTTACCAATGAAATCGAAATATGTGTTAAGTAAACTTGATGACTTATTACCTTTTAAACGAATTTTTACATACCTCTTTTCTCCTTGAGATAAACTTTGTATCAAACCGTGAAGCTTTTTCATTTTTAATTATTTCACTTGATGATTTTTAATGTCTTATTTTGAAAAGTTTCGGTTCCTGAAACATTTAAAACGTATATCCCTTTTGCTAAATCAGTAACGTTTAAAACTATTCTTTTCTTGGATGCTAAAACATATTTGCAGAAAACTTGCTGACCAGAACAATTCAACAATTCTATTCTTGTACCTTTCAAATCATAACTTGACGTTAAAGTAATTTTATCCTGAAAAGGATTGGGGTAAATTGAAAGGTCCTCTCCAGTCAAAAAAATAAAACCATTTGTTGTTTGAATCACCTCTACATTAACAAAAGCCTCCTTATAAAGTAAGCTGTCTTCTGTGAAAAAACGAAGCACATAACTGCCAGGCTCACTAAATCTCAAATAATTAAAGTTAAACCAACGTTCTCCTGACATACTTAAAATACCATAAATTTCGCCTGGACCACTCGCTTTTTCAATATAAATTGTACCCGAAAATGACGAGTCCAACAGACCAGAAACAGAATCGACTACCCCCACCAAAATCTCAGGAAGAACTTCATCTACAGGAACTACTCCCCCTGAAATTTGTTTTGGAAAAATTTGATTCCCAATAACATTACCGCAATCGCCTCCGGGGGCTTCTGAACAAAAATCAATTTCAGGCGGAACAACAAAAACCATCCTACCAACAAAGGAACCAGGAAAACCACTTACATTGACTGCCACCTCATAAGTCCCTATAGCTGAAAATGAAATGTCGGTTAAATAAGAGTAGTATCCACTTAACGTCCCTGGAATACCTTTTATATCTCCAGGGCCTGAAATCTTACTTAGGGAAAAATTATAATGTCCCGTAGTGTCAATAATTTCTGTAACGGAATCCCCCAAAGCAAACCAAAACGGCATCGATCGTCCCGGAGGAGTATAAAAAATCGTATCACTAGAAAAAGAAGTGTAAAGAGTGTTTATTGGACCCTCACCACAATTAATTTTTGAAAAATTACAAGGATTAGGTGTTGCCTGCCCTAAAACAATGTTGTTTTTAGAAAACAGAAATAATAGAAAGGCAAATAAAATGACATTACTTTTTGATACCATATAAACAAATTGGCTTTCAATAATACAAATAAATTTAACTCTCTTGATAAATAAAAACAACAAAAACAAATTTAAAAAACGATTAAAAGCAAATTAAAAAACACATTACCAATTAATTACACAAACAAAAAACGTTTTTTATTTGTGCTTTATGATAACTAAAAAAGTCCTATAAATTCCTAAATAAACTAAGGCTGACAAAACAACAAAAGTTCAAAGAATTCTTGTTGTTGTCTTTACAAGACTTTTACTAGAAAAAAAATACTATTTTAAAGCCATCAAAACTTAAAGGAAAATGAAAAAGAAACTTTTTTTACTTTCCCTTACGCCCTTCTTATTTGCCTATAAACTTAATGCTCAAATTACCGACACATCCGCTAATGTGTATCTAAACAAGGTTATTGATTATGCCAACGCCATGCTGGAAGACGGTCGAGACGATAGTCAATACGGAGCAGATACCTGTCCAATGTTTGCTGTTTACCTCCGTAGGGAAACTAACAGCCTTCCTGATTTCCCTACTTTTAGAATAACCGGGGAAACTTTCTATGATTTAGATCACCCGGGAGGTTGGGCTTATAGAGCTTTTACCAATATTCCAATGATGAGCAAGAAAAATCCAGACAATGGGAACCATGGACAAGACAAAGCTCATAAACAAACCGTTACTGGTGCAGATCCTTTGGAAAATGGAGGGATGTATATGACTTTTGAAAAGTTAAGTGCGGTTACCGGTGATTCAAAATACAACGATGCCGTAAATACGGCCTTAAACTGGTTCAGTGACAAACAAAGTACAACGGGTTTATATCCCGCAGGAGAACATTCTGGGTGGGACTTTAGATATGACGGGCCAGCGTACTTAAACACACTTAACAGCAGTATTCCATATACCTGGAAATCTCCTGATGATGCGCCATTGTATCATTCTTGGGAACATGAACCTAATGGTGCGTATGAGAAATTCGTGCCTTTTTATTCTTATTTAAAAGAAAATCATCCCGAACGATTCAAATCGTATTGTAGAGGATTATGGGAAAAACATTTTTGGGACAAAGAAAATGGCTATTTCAATCGACATGGAGACATTTATGACAATGATGGTTGGGGCGCTCATGAAGACGACTTTTATGGGTCTTTTCCGCGTATGGCTAGAATTTTTTCTGAAGTTTGGTCAGATGCTTACATAGCATTTCCAAACGATACTAACTTCCAAAACGATATGATTTCATATTTAACAAAACTAATAGACGGCAGAATATTAGACAGAACAAATTACGATGGTGTTGCTATTGCTTTTGATAGGAGAAATAATGGTAATAAACCTCAAATACCAAGACAATACCTTTCCATGATTCACGGCATTGAGGACGCAGCAAACAAAATAGCAGATGACGAACCAGGTTTAGCACTAAAAATGCAAAATTTTGCTACTCAACAATGGAATTGGTTCTTTGAATGGGTGAAACCTGAGAATGGTTATCAAGGGTCTGACTGGGCGAGTAAATATGCTTTAGGTGATATTTTCAGTATTCAATATGCACACACTGAACTACACAAACCAGATGAAGGCTTAACCAATACAGCACTAGACTCTATGTATTGGTACTATGCAGATGGATTAGAAGATGGTTCTATTACTGTATCCGACTATAATGCAAGAACATGGGCAACAATGATTGACTATATGATTTATGCCTATAAAATCTCTGATGAAGACAAGTACTTGAACAAAGCCAGAGAATTTGCCGACTGGACAATCAATAATTACTTTGATGAAACTTCTGCTCTGCCAAAATGTGTTTCTTTTGGACTTGATGGTGTTTCAACACTTTCAACATCCAACGGTGATACTTGGGAACCCCCATACGATGCTCAAATGGGAAGTGCAGATTTGATGTATTCATTACTCGATTTATATGCTACAATTACAGGTAATGATGGAGTAATTACCTCAACTTTAGAAAACAAAAAAGAAGCTATTCAAATTTTTCCAAATCCAACTGAAGGATTTCTAACTATTCAAATAACTCAATTGTCTACTATCCATATTTTTGATAAGAGTGGAAGGTTGGTATTAAAGAGAACTGTTGATTCTTCTAATCCCCAAGTTGATTTATCGAATATTTCCAGTGGAATATACACGTTAGAAATTATAGGAGAAAATTTAAACCACTTTACTCAAATAGTGAAGAAATAAATATTGCCAATTAAACCTATAAACTTTACACCACACAATTAATTTGGTAGAAGTTGGTTAAGCACACACTATTTCTAGTGTGTGCTTTTTTATACTCAAATAGCTTATCGAATCAAGGTAACGGTACCCACGAGTTGTTTTTTGTCGATGCTTTGATCCTCGCCATATCCGCTGTATATAATTTTATACACATAAACATCCTGTTGAACTTCTTTGTTTTGGTAAGTTCCGTCCCATTGATTTTCAGGGTTCGTTGAGGTAAAAATGCGTTCCCCCCAGCGATTGTAAATGATGATTTTATAGCTGACAATATTGTACATTTTGGGTTCAAATGTTTCATTGACTCCATCCTTGTTTGGCGTGAATGCATTTGGAACATAAAAAGTCATCGGACAAAAATCTTCTACATCAACACTTACTGTAATTGAACATTGCGGAAAAATTGATAAATCAGCATAATACGTTCCTTCTTTTGTTACAAGAAGTGTACTGTCTGCCCTGTTCTCAAACCCATCCCATGCCACATCCGCATCAGTAGGTATGTCGATCATAAATGGATTGTTGTACTCAAAACAATTCGTAAAATCTTTTATGCCGGGTTGCTCAGGATACGGTAAAAAGGTAGCTGTAAATGAGGCAGAATCAGAACAGGTGATTCCAAAAGCTTGGTTGGCTACAACAACACTGTAAACTCCCGTGGTAGTTACGGTTATGTTTTCAGTTGTTTCGTTTGTATTCCAGGTAATGAGCTGTGTATTTACATCTGCCGATAAGTCAATTTCTTCTCCTTCACACGCAAACAAGTCTCCTTCAATATCAAAAGGTTCCGGCTGTTGAACTGTTTGTACAAGCGCATCGTCTTGTTGTTTACATCCGTTTTCATCGGTAACCATTACAGTATAGCTTCCTGCATCACTCACTGAAATGGATGAAGTTGTTCCAGAACCTAAACCTCCCCATTCGTATCCAACAGCGGTAGCGGAATACGCTGTTAAGAGTATGCTGGTGACATCAGAACATATAACTGTATCGTTTACAACAACAACGGGTAAAGTGTCTACCCATAAAATACCTGTTGCAGTATCTTTACAGGTGTTTATATCCTCTACAATCACGGTGTAGTTTCCAGCAGTTGTTCCCGATGCGGCAGGTTGATTTCCCTGTCCATTTTCACTCCATGAATATTGCGCAGCAGTAGGTGAGGACGCTGTAAAAACAGCCGCTGGATCACCAATACAAATCGTATCGTTGTTTACGGTTACTACTGGTGGTTCATGATGCGTTAAGGTGGCCTGGGTGGTGTCTTTACAGTTGTTTACATCGGTGACAACAACTTTGTATGTCCCTTCCGTATAACCTGTGTATGTTTGAAGTACTCCACTTGCATTTTCACTCCAGAAGTATTCCTCAGCAGTACTTGAAACAGCTATAAATTGCGCGGAATCACCTGGGCAGATGGTCGTGTCACTGAGCGTAACGGTAGGCAATGCATGGACCGTAACCTGAACACTATCACTATCCAAACAACCGAAGCTATTGGCTACAGTTACCTTGTATTCATAACTGGAATCTACAGTTATGGATTGGCTGGTTTCTCCTCCTACATTCCATATCCATGAATCAAATAATCCAGCATCAAGAGTAACCTCTGCTCCTAGGCAGAAGTTGGTATCTTGCCTTAACGAAACATTTGGTTGAGGATGTTGACCAACATGGATATCTGCTGTATCTGAACAACCCACATCATTTATCGCCACAACAGTATACCTACCAGAATCAGCTAATGTTGGATTTCCTATTAATACGGAAGCAGCCGCATCCTTATAATACAATAAATTCGTTGCATTAATAGAGCCCTCTGTCCAGATTGAATCCGTTAAATCAACTGTATTAGGAGCACAAATAAATGGAGGGTCTATG